>NZ_JBHZAC010000016.1:0-190310 GCF_042753865.1 Nocardia sp. NPDC059240
TCGGCGGACAATTCACCCAAATCCCCTCCGAAATGTGCCACTCGACGACAAAGCATCGGGACGATGAGCTTTTCGGACGGTGAGGCGGCTGGTACCGCCACCCGGCGAGCCCAACCCAGCCACCTCCCAACTCCTCCTCCTGGCCGTTTTTGTCTTTTCTCTTTTCTTCTTTTGTCTTTCGTCTTATACCTTCTCGAACACCGCCTCGGCCCGACCCCGATCCCGGTACATCTCCCACGCAGCGTCAGCAAGCATGTCGGGATCCAAAGTGCGCCCCTCGATTTCGCCGAACACTGCAGTGTTAGCGCCCGCCATGACATGCAGGTCTCCACGCTCGATCAGCCCACCGATCGTGAGAGTCCCTGCGTAGACACCGGTTTCGGCCAGACCAGCATTCAACGTGACCGCATAGTTCCGCAGAGCCGCCGAGGACAGAGCCATCGCTCCCAACGCAGGCATAGGCCGTACGCTCGGCCGCATACGCCCGAGCGTCGATCCCGTGCGCGGCCAACGCCGCGACATAGTCACCGTGCCGGGCCGCGCTGCGGGAGATGAGCGCGACTCGGAATCCTTCCTTGCCGAACGGGTGAGCCATGGACATTCCGAGTCCGGGCCCGACTCCGATGATCACGGCGGTACGTGTGCTGGCTACCCGTGGGCTCAATGGGTCGCTCGAGGAGATCGCCCGGCGCGCGGGGGTCAGCATCGGAACGCTGTACAAGCACTTCCCCACCCGCGCGGATCTCGTCGAAGCCCTGCTGACCCCGCATGTGACAGCGCTCGACGAAGTCGCCGCCAAAGCGTTGGCCGACCCAGACCCCTGGTCCGGCCTTACCGGATTCCTCGCGGACATGGTCGGCCGATTCACCGCCGACAGAGCCCTCCTCGAAGCTTTTACCGGGGACAACGCCGCTGCCGCAGCACTGGAGCAAACGTGCGCGCGCGGTATGTCCCACATCGCCGCGATCACCGACCGCGCCCGCCGCTCCGGTCAGTTACGTTCCGACGCAGCCGATTCCGATATCGCCAATCTCATGTGGGCGCTGGCCCTGCTCGGCGAGAACGCCGGCACCGAGGCATGGCAACGCGCCATGACCCTCGTTCTCGACGGACTGAAACCCCGTCCAGCCGAATAACATCCGGCCGAAGACAAAGAAGGCGGGCTCCGATCCACCAGGATCGGAGCCCGCCTTCGACAAGCCGAAAACCTCAGCCGCGCAGCACAGCTCCCACGGCCTCGGCCGCCTTGGCCACGGCCGCGTCGCGCGCCGCGCTCGCCTCGTCCTCGGTCAAGGTGCGGTCGATGGCACGGAAACGCAGTGCGTAGGTGAGGGACTTGCGGCCCTCACCGGCCTGCGCGCCCTCGTAGACATCGAACAGCGAGATGGTTTCGAGCAGTTCGCCGGCACCGGTGCTGAGGGCGGCCTCGACGGCGGTCGCGGGGACCGACTTCTCGACACTCAGCGAGACGTCCTGCAGCACCGCCGGGAATGCGGAAATCACCGGGGTCGGCCGGACTTCGCGGACCGGGAGGGCATCCAGGTCGAGTTCGACGGCGCAGGTACGCGGGGGCAGGCCCGAGCGCTCCAGCACGGCGGGGTGCAGTTCACCGGCGTGACCGACGACCACACCGTCCACGAGCAGCTCGGCGCAACGGCCGGGATGCCACGGAAGGTGTTGTGCGGCACGGCGTTCGATCACCAGACCGGCGGCCTCGGCGATCGCGTCCACCAGGGCGAACGCGTCACTCGCCTCGACCGCGCGACCCGCGCCCCACGGTCCGCGCGGCTCGCGCTTCCCGGTGAGGACCGCGCCGATGTGAATCGGCTGCAGCGGCAACGACTTCAGCAGCACGTCGATCTCGGCGTCGGTGGGACGGCGGTCGACGGGCAGCGGCTGCACGGCCACGGTCGAGTCGGTCGGCAGGGTGACCTGGCCGATGCCGTAGATCGCGAGATCGCGCTCACCGCGGGAGATATTGCGGGCGGCGATCTCGAACAGGCCGGGCAGCAACGTGGACGACAGCTCGGCGCGCTCGACATCGAGCGGGTTGAGCACGCGCAGCGTCTTACGGCGCGCGTCGTCGGCGTCCAGGCCCCAGGTGTCGAAGACGCCGCCGGGCATGAAGACCGGCGCCGGCACCTCGACGCAACCCTCGAACGCAAGCGCCTTGCTCACCGCGCGGCGGCGACGCTGCTCGGCGGTCAGGCCGCGACCGGCGGGGGCGGTGGGCAGCACCGACGGGATCTTGTCCAGACCCTCCAGGCGCAGCACCTCCTCGACCAGGTCGGCGGGCTGGGTGAGGTCGGGCCGCCAGCTCGGCGGGGTGACCACCAGTTGACCGTGACCGGCCTCGCTGACGCCCACCTCGATCGAGCAACCCACCTGCTGCAGGCGGCGGGTGGCCGCGCCCGGCGCGTAGTGCACGCCCGCGGTGCGGTCGGCCAGGTCGATGTTCATGGCGATCGGCTGCGGCTTGGGGGTCGGCACACGCACGTCGGTCAGCACGGATTCGACCGTGCCACCGGCGATCTCGGCCAGCAGGGTGGCGGCGCGATCCAGCGCGGCAATGTTGAGCTCGGGATCCACCACCCGCTCGAAGCGACGGCTGGCCTCGGAACCGAGCTTGTGGCGGCGCGCGGTACGCGCCACGGCGACCGGGTTCCAGGTGGCGGCCTCGAGCAGGATGTCGGTGGAGGTGTCGGACACCTCGGTGCTCGCACCACCCATGATGCCGGCCAGCGAGATGACGCCACTGTTGTCGGCGATCACCACATCCTCGCCGTCGAGGGTGCGCTCGGTTTCGTCGAGGGTGCGCAGGGTTTCGCCCTTGTTCGCGCGGCGCACCACGAAACCGCCCTGCACCTTGGCGGCGTCGAAGGCGTGCAGCGGCTGGCCGAGCTCGAGCATCACGTAGTTGGTGACGTCCACGGCCGGAGAGATCGGGCGCACACCCGACAGCAGCAGGCGACGCTGCAACCACCACGGGCTCACGGCCTTCGGATCGATACCGGTCACCCGGCGGATCGCGAAACGCGTGCACAGCGACTCGGGTTCGAGCTTCACCGACCAGGCTTCGGTCTCGGCGTCCGGCAGCAGCCGCACGGCCGGATCACCGAACTCCAGGTCGAAGCCGCAGGCCAGTTCGCGGGCGAGGCCACGCGCCGAGAACGCGTACCCGCGGTCCGGCGTGATGGCCAGCTCGATCACCGTATCGTCCAGGCCCAGCAGCACATTGGCGTCCGTACCCGGCTCGGCGGTGCCGGGCTCCAGCACCAGGATGCCGCTGTGGTCCTTGCCGATGCCCAGCTCGGCGACCGAGCAGATCATGCCGTTGCTGGTGTGCCCGTAGGTCTTCCGCGACGCGATCTGGAAACCGCCGGGCAGCACGCCACCCGGCAGCACCACGACGACCAGGTCACCGACGGCGAAATTCCGTGCACCGCAGACGATCTCCTGCAGCTCCGGATTGCCGACGTCGACCTTGCAGAAGCGGATCGGCTTCTTGAACTCGGTCAACTCGGTGATCTCGGCGACCCGGCCGACCACCAGCGGGTGCTCGATGTCACCGCCGATGGCCTCGAGCGGATCGACCTCTTCGACTTCCAGACCGACCCGGACGAACCCCGCGTCGAGTTCCTCGGCCGTCACCGACCACCCGGGGGTGGTCCGCTGCAGGATGTCTGTCAGCCAGGACTGCGCTACTCGCACTTGACGTTTCGCTTCCTTGTATCGGGGGTCAGGACTGGATGCCGAACGGCACCGTGAAACGCACATCGCCCTCGACGATGTCGCGCATATCCGGCAGGCCGTTGCGGAACTGCAGGGTCCGCTCCAGACCCATGCCGAACGCGAAGCCGCTGTACACCGCCGGGTCGATACCGCTGGCGATGAGCACCTTCGGATTCACCATGCCGCAGCCGCCCCACTCGACCCAGCCGGGGCCACCCTTCTTGTCCTCGAACCACACGTCCACCTCGGCGGACGGCTCGGTGAAGGGGAAGAAGCTGGGCCGCATGCGAGTCGTCGTGTTCGGGCCGAACAGCGCCCGCGCGAAACCGTCCAGGGTGCCCTTGAGATGCGCCATGGTCAGGCCCTTGTCGACGGCCAGACCCTCGATCTGCGAGAACACCGGGGTGTGGGTGGCGTCCAGCTCGTCGGTGCGGAACGTGCGGCCCGGGCACACCACGTAGATGGGCAGCTCGCGAGACAGCATGGAGCGCACCTGAACCGGGGAGGTGTGCGTACGCAGCACCTGCCGCGAGCCCTCCGGCGCGATGTGGAAGGTGTCCTGCATGGTGCGGGCCGGATGGTCCGGCAGGAAGTTCAGGGCGTCGAAGTTGAAGTGCTCGGTCTCGACCTCGGGGCCCTCGGCGACCTCCCAGCCCATGGCCACGAACACGTCCGCGACCCGCTCCGACAGCACCGAGATCGGGTGCCGGGCACCGGCCGCGTGGCGGCGGGCGGGCAGGGTGACGTCGATGGTCTCCGCGACCAGGACCGCCGCGTCGCGCTCGGCCAGCAGTTCGGCCTGGCGGGTTTCGAAAGCGCTCGACACCCGGCCGCGCGCCACGTTCACGCGCTTGCCGGCCTCGGCCTTCTCTTCCTTGGCCAGGGTGCCCAGCGAGCGCTGCGCCAGCGAGATCGGCGACTTGCCGCCCATGTACTCGGTCTTGGCGGCCGCCAGCTCGTCCAGGGTGGCGGCCGAGGCGAACGCCTTCTCAGCAGCTTCCGCGGCGGCGGAGAGCGATTCCTCGCTCAGCGCAGCGTTCTGCTCGGCACTGTTGTCATCGGCCACGATGGTTCGTCACTCCCCATACTGGTTACGAGTCGGCGGGTCTGTTTGCCAGGATCGGCCCACCCATTCTTGCTGGTGGCATCGTAATCCTTGTAATCAGCCCACCTCACCTGGATTTCCCCAGCTCCGGCCCGCCCTGCCGGTGTGGCGGAGGCCACCACAGTGGTACGAATGGACGTGTGAAGTCCCGGCCGCTGACCCTCATCGACGACACCGCCCACCTCACCGAATACGGCGCGGCGATGGCACGCATGCAGGAAATGTGGGAACAACGCGTAGCCGACGAACGCCCCGACACCCTGTGGCTACTCACCCACGAACAGACCTTCACCATCGGCCGACGCACCCCCGAGGCGCACCTCCCGGCCCCCGACACCGATATCCCGGTCTTCACCACCAACCGCGGCGGCCAACTCACCTTCCATGGCCCGGGACAATTGGTCGGCTATCTGATCGTCCGCCTGCAACCCGGCGAAGGCGTGGTCGACCTCATCCGCGACGTCGAACAGCGAATCGTCAACGCCCTGGCCGATTTCGGCATCCCCGCCGAACGCCGCGTCACCCCGCCCGGCTCCGAACTCCTCACCGGCGTCTGGACCCGCGACACCGGCCGCAAGATCACCTCGATCGGCATGCGCGTGGGCCGCAACGTCTCCACCCACGGCTTCGCCGTCAATGTCACCGGCGACCTGTCCCCGTGGAAGCTCGCCGTCGCCTGCGGCCTCCCCGACGTCGACATGACCTCGCTCGAACGCGAACTCGGCGGTAAACCCGCACCCACCATGCCCGAGGTGGTCGCCACCGTCGCCGAGGCTTTCGAAGCCACCGCTACACCGGTTCTCCCCGCCTGATCTCCACGCGCCGAACGGCATACATGCGGCAGCAGGTCAGCGCACCGGCGGTGACGATGCCCCCGCACAGTCCTTCGAGGATGCCGAGCACGAGATTGTGATGGACGTGCCATCCCCGTGGCACTCCCATGAGCGCGGCCCAGAAATAGCACTGCAGGAACAGCGAGCCGTATTTCGTTGTACCGGTGGACATGTCGATTACCCCCTCAGACGCGTACCGCCCCTTCCGGACGATTCCGGAAGGGGCGGTACGCGGTTCGTGCTGGAGCAACTCTCGCACAACTCGCTGAGTCAGTGCGCGGCGACCACGGTTCCCTCAGCAAGGCTTTCGGCCGTGGCCTTGCGGCCGGGGAGCAGCAGGGAGAAGAGGGCACCGACTGCAACGACTGCGGCGCCGACCTTGACTGCGGGGATGAGGCCGTCGACGTAGTCCTGCGGCGTCAGGTAGGAGCCGCGAGAGGCGAAGACCGAGGCCAGGACTGCGACACCCAGGGCGACGCCGACCTCGCGGATGGTGTTGTTGGCGCCCGAGGCCATGCCCTGATCGGCCGGGGCCGTGCGGGCCATGACGGCGGTGGCGGTGGGGGCGAAGGTCAGGCCCATGCCGATGCCGCCGAGGATGAACGGGAGCACGAAGGAGCTGTAGTCGGAGTGGACGCCGGTCGCCAGCGCCATCCAGAACAGGGCGATCGACAGCAGCACCTGACCGACACCGATGAGGGTGCGAGCGCCGACGCGGTCGACGACCAGACCGGAGAGCGGGGCGACGACCATGGGAGCCATGGTCCACGGCAGGGTGCGAACGCCGGCGGCCAGCGGCGAATAGCCTTGGACCACCTGGAAGTACTGGGCGAGCAGGAAGATCGAGCCGAACACGCCCAGTGAGAAGGTCAGCGTCACCACGTTGATGACGTAGCCGCGGCGGGCGAACAGGCGCAGCGGCAGCATCGGGTCGGCGACCCGGCGCTCCCAGAGCACGAACACCACGAGCAGGACCCCGCCGCCGATCAGGCCGGTCAGCACCTTGGCCGAGGTCCAGCCGTCACCGGCGCCGTGGATGACGCCCCACACCACTGCGAGCACACCACCGGCCGACAGCACCAGGCCGACGAGGTCCAATTTCCTTGCACCGCCGAAGGATTCGTTGAGGACGCGGGCGGCGAACGGCACCGCGAAGATGCCGATCGGCACGTTGATCCAGAAGATCCACTGCCAGTTGATGCCCTCCACGACGGCACCGCCGACCACCGGGCCGAGCGCGACACCGAGTCCGGAGATGCCACCCCAGATGCCGATGGCGGCGCTGCGCATCTTCTCCGGTACCGCCGCCGACAACAGTGTCAGCGACAGCGGCATCACTGCCGCCCCGCCGAAGCCTTGGGCCGCGCGGGCGGCGATGAGCATCCACGGTTCGGTGGCCAGCGCGCAGGCGGCCGAGCCGAGCGTGAACAGGGCGATCCCGGCTAGGTACAGCCGTCGACGGCCCAGCCGGTCGCCGAGCGCGGCCGCGGTGAGCAGCAGCGAGGCGAAGGCGAGAGTGTAGGCGTTGACGAACCATTGCAGATCCGACAGCGAGGCGTGCAGTTCGGTGCGGATCACCGGGAGAGCGTTGGTCACCACGAGGTTGTCGAGCGTGACCATGAACGTCGGAATGCCGATCGCAGCGAGGATCGCGGCCAGCGGACGCTGACGGGCACCTTCCGCGACTTTGTCGGCGAGAGTCGAGGTTTCGAGTGTTTCAGTCATGTCCAAGTCCTTGTTGTAATCGACTGATAACTAGAAGAGTATGCATCGACTGATAACATGTCAAGGCAAGGACCGCTTGAATAGGCACAGCCCCCGCTGACGAGGAGGTCGGACGATGACCAGGACCCGGATGACCGCAGGTGAACGCAGTGAAGAGGTGCTGCTCGCGGCCGTCGCCGCCTTCGCCGAATCCGGTTACGCGGCAACCAAGACCGATGACATCGCACGGCGAGCGGGCGTCTCGCAGCCGTATGTGATCCGATTGTTCGGCACCAAGCAGCAACTGTTCCTGGCCGTGCTGAGCCGCGTCTGCGATCGCATCGAGGACATCTTCCGCGTCGCCGCCGAGCAGTTCACACCCGATGCGACGCCGGAACAGCGCCTGGACATGCTGGGTCCGAGCTTCGTCGAGTTCCTGGCGGAACCCGATCTGCCGCGCGTGTTCCTGCAAGGCATGGCGGCTGCCTCCGATCCCGCCATCGGCGACTGCATCCGCGAGCGCTTCGGCAAGATCTATCTGCTGCTGCGCGAGCTCACCGGCGCGTCCCCCGAGGCGCTGCGCGGCTTCATGGGCAAGGGCATGCTGCTCATCGACCTGACGGTCATGCGGCTGGTCGGGCCCGATGCCTTCCGACCGCCCTGGGCTGACGAACTCCTCGCCGACATCCGCGGCGACGAAGCCTGAATTCAGCCGCGCACAGGCACTTCCGGCTCCGGTTCGGCATCGGCCTCGATGATGTCCTCGGTCGGCTCCGGCAACCGGCGCGCCAGCACCTCACCGCGGAAGAACGGCGGCATCCTGCGCGCCAGGGTCAGGTAGATCGGGATGCCGATCAGCAAGGTGCCGACACCGAGCACGAAGACAGCGCTGAACCACGAGGTCACCGCCGTCCAGCCCGCCGCGAACAACAGTGCTGCCCCGCCCAGCGTCGGCAGGATGCCCTTGACCACGAGAGTCCTTGGGCTGCCGGCGAATTCGTGCCGGTACAGCCACGCGCAGCTGAGGCCGGTGAGCCCGTAGTACACGCCGATGGAGATGCCGATGGCCGTCACCGCCTCGGCGATCAGGCGGCCGCCGGAGGCGAAGTTCAAGCCCACGTACAGCGCCACCGAGACCCCGCCGAACACCCAGGTCGAGAACACCGGGGTCCGGAAGCGCGGATCGATGCGGCCGAACGCCGCGGGCAGGGCGTGATGCAGCGCCATCGAATAGGTGGTCCGCGCGGTCGGCAGGATGGTGGTCTGGGTGGAGGCCGCCGCCGAGGTGAGCACCATGCCGAACAGCAGATACACCGCCGCCGTGCCGATCCAGCTGTCGCCGAACACGGCCCGCCCGAGCGCGCCGAGCACATCGTCGACATGATCCGGATTGGCCAGGCCCATACCGTCTTTGCCGGTTCCGGCGAACGCCTGCGCGGCCACGGTCACCAGCAGATACAGCGCCACCAAGGTAATCGTGGACAGCACCGCGGAGCGTCCCGGCGTGTGCCGCGGATCCACCGTCTCCTGGTTCACCGATACCGCCGAGTCCCAGCCCCAGTAGATGAACACCATCAGTAGCAGCGCGGTCACGAAGTCGGAGAACGAGCCGATGGCGAAGGGGTTGAACCACTCCCAGCTCGGCAGGCTCGACCCGGCCGGCCCGTTCCCGAGCAGCACCCGCCCCAACGCGACCGCCGAGAACACCACCAGCATGCCGAATTCCACGCTCAGCAGCACCGACTGCAGCCGCGCCGACACGTCGATGCCACGCACCGCGACGATGGTCATGAGAATCAGATAGGCAATACCCAGCAACAGCACCCAGATGCTGGTCCCGTCCGCTCCGATGCCGTGCGCGCCGAACAGGTGGAAGGTGTACTGCGAGCTGATCTGCGCCAGGCTCGCCATCACCAGCAGATCCGAGACGACGATGGCCCACCCCGCCATCCACCCCGTGAACGGTCCGAACGCACGCGTCGCCCACACGAACGTGGTGCCCGGATCCGGTTCCACCGCATTGAGATCCCGGTATCCGATGGCCACCAGCAGCATCGGCACGAAGGCCAGCAGCACGATGATCGGCGACTGGGCCCCGACGGCCACCACGACCAATCCGAGGGTGGCGGTAATGCTGTACGCCGGCCCCGCCGACGCCACCCCGATCACCACACTGGAGACCAGGGACAGCGCACCGGACCGCAGAGTGCTGGGCGATGTCACGTCACGAAAGAATACGGGCAAATCAGCAGCACACCGAATCGGCCCGGTGCGGTCACTTCGAGTGCTGGACCCGCGAACTCGCGTAGAGGCAAATAGCCGCCGCGGCAGCCAGATTCAAGCTTTCGGCACGGCCGTGAATGGGGATCCGGATGCGGTGGGTGGCCCGGGCGGCGATGGCCTTGTCCAGGCCGTGCGCCTCATTGCCGAACAGCCAGGCGACCGGGCCGCTCAGGATCTCGTCGGCGTCGTCCAGGTCGACCTCGCCCTTGGCGGTGGTGGCGAGGATCGCGATGCCCGCCGCTTCCAGCGCGTCCAGGGTCGCGTCGATGTCGCGGGAGCGCGCCACCGGCACGTGGAAAAGGCTTCCCGCACAGGCGCGTACGCACTTGCCGTTGTGCGGGTCGACCGAATCACCGGCCAGGACGACGCCGTCCGCGCCGACAGCGTCGGCGACTCGGATGAGCGTGCCCGCATTGCCCGGATCCGCGATCTCGACGGGCACGGCCAGCATGCGCGGCCCAGAGTCGAGGACCTCACGCAGCGGCACATCCACGTGGCGGCACACCGCGATCAGCCCCGGCGGCGTCACCGTCTCCCCGAGCATTTCCGCCGCCCGATCGCTGACCAGTGTGGTCCGCACCCCCTGTGCGGCCGCGCCCGCGACCAGTGCGTGCTCGCGCTCGGCCGCCCTGGAGGAGTAGAACAGCTCCTCGACCCGGTCGGTATCGAGCGCGGCGCCAACCGAATTCGCGCCCTCGGCGAGGAACAGCCCGGTTTTGCGCCGCACCGGACTGCGATGCAGCTTGACGGCCGCAACGATCCGGGAATTGCGCCAGTCGATGACGTCAGCGCTCATGACCACCTGTTCCTCGTGCCGGTCGGAAAATGCCGAACGACCCGTGGGTGGTGCTCGGAGAGCACGTCCACGGGTCGTTTCGGGTATTGCTTTGTCACGCAGACCGAATCAGGCGGCCGGGGCGTTGACGTCGGCCGGGAGGGCAGCCTTGGCGGCGGCGACCAGCTGGGCGAAGGCCTCGGCGTCGGAGACGGCGAGCTCGGCCAGGATCTTGCGGTCCACCTCGATGCCGGCGGCCTTGAGGCCCTGCATGAAGCGGTTGTAGGTCATGTCGTTCAGACGCGCGGCGGCGTTGATACGAGTGATCCACAGCTGACGGAAGTCACCCTTGCGCGCCCGGCGGTCCCGGTAGGCGTAGGTGAGCGAGTGCAGCTGCTGTTCCTTGGCCTTGCGGTACAGGCGCGACCGCTGACCGCGGTAGCCCTTCGAGGCCTCGAGAACGGAACGGCGCTTCTTCTGAGCGTTGACGGCCCTTTTGACGCGTGCCACTTTTCAGTCCTTGATCGTTGGGGGCGCTGGGTCCTCGCGTGGACCCGGGGTTTGCGCCCGGAGGTTGGTCGGTTCAGGCGTTCCGCGAACGGATCGCGAATGCTGCTAGCTCAGAGACCGAGCAGCTTCTTGACGCGAGCGACGTCCGCCTTCGCGACGACCTCCACGCCGTCCAGACGACGAGTCCGGGTGGAAGGCTTGTGCTCGAGCAGGTGGCGACGGTTCGCCTGCTGACGGAGCAGCTTGCCCGAGCCGGACACCTTGAATCGCTTCGAGGCACCGCTGTGCTTCTTCATCTTCGGCATGGATTCCTCAATCTGTCTCATACCGGAGGCAGGGGTGTGACCCTGCCGCCGATGCTTGTCGTTATTACTGCTGCGGGGCGGCTGCTGCCGGAGCTTCCGCAACCGGCGCGGCGGCCGGAGCCGCGGCAACCTCGGCGACCGGCGCTTCGGCCGGAGCCGGCGCACTGCTGCGCTGCTGCGAGGAGCTCGCGTCGTTCTGCGCCTTCACCCGCGTCTTCGCACCCTTGTGGGGAGCGAGGACCATGGTCATGTTCCGGCCGTCCTGCTTGGCCGAAGTTTCGACGAAACCGAGGTCGGCGACGTCGGCGGCCAGTCGCTGCAAGAGCCGGAAACCGAGCTCCGGTCGCGACTGCTCGCGACCACGGAACATGATGGTGACCTTGACCTTCGACCCGGCCTCGAGGAAGCGCATCACGTGGCCGCGCTTGGTCGCGTAGTCGTGGTCATCGATCTTCGGTCGGAGCTTCTGCTCCTTGATCACGGTCTGGACCTGGTTCTTCCGGGACTCACGCGCCTTCTGCGCGGTCTCGTACTTGAACTTGCCGTAGTCCATGATCTTGCACACCGGCGGGCGTGCGTCCGGTGCGACCTCGACCAGGTCGAGGTCAGCTTCCTGAGCGACGCGTAGTGCATCTTCAACACGCACGATCCCAACCTGCTCGCCGCCGGGTCCGATGAGTCGGACCTCGGGAACGCGGATGCGATCGTTGATGCGGGTCTCAGTGCTGATGGGGCCTCCTAGGTCAAGCGGTTCGTCAACGACCGCAAGCAATAACTGCAACCCCAATTTCAACACGAAAGCCCCGTGTTGGTATTTCACCACCACGGGGCCCGAGTCGACCGATCTTCGACGCAAACAAGCTGCATCGCACCGCACGCAGGAAAAACCCACATGCAGAACCCATCACGTAAATGATGGGCGACCGGACCGCCGAACCTTGCTGTGTTCCATCGGGAACCGCTGGTTGACGGTGGGAGTCGGGCTCCACTTGATGTCCCGTGTCGGTTGCAGTAACCAGTCCAGGACGGTCGTCGCGGAAGAGTCTAACACTCATAGCCGCAGGCTCCGAATCGGCGGCCCCCGCCACCAGCGGCGACCCGCTCGATGCGATGCTCTTCCCCATGAGCGAGGCAACCATGAACGACGACGCGACCCTATCGGACGCCGCCCTCATCGATGGCGAGGTCGTCCGCGAACTGGCCGACATCCCCGCGGTAGAGGTCATCAGCCGCGCCGCCGTCATGCTCATGAGCTCCGCCGCCGAAAAGCTCGGCCTCGGCGAAGCGGATCCGTCCTCGAGCCCCCACCTCGACCTCGACGAGGCCCGCCGCGTCATCACCGCCCTCGCCGGGTTGGTCACCGCCTCCGTCGAATACCTCGGCCCCCACGCCGGCCCCATCCGCGACGGCCTGCAATCCCTGCAGCGAGCCTTCCGCGAATCCTCCGAATACCCCGACGCCCCCGGCGCCGGCCCGGGCGAAAAGTTCACCGGCCCGGTCTACTGACCGCCTGATTCCGCCCCCAGCCCCTCCCCCGCTGAGCTTGTAGGCTCGTGCGATGGGTGGAGAACCGGGGGCGGACCTCTATGCGGTGGCGGAAATCGCGATCGCCGCAACACAATTCGAGTGGACCTGGACCGCCGCCGATGCGGAGCGATTCGCCGAGCATCTCGGCTGGGGCGCGGCGAGCGTCCAGCGCGAGGAAAGGGGCCCGGCGCTCGTAGCCGAACGGCTGCAACGCGAAGGGCGGGTGCCACGCCACGTCGAGCTCTATGCACGACTGAATCCGGCGTCGCTGACACTGTCGCACGATGGCGCACCCCGTATCCGGTTGAGTACGCTCCACGACGAGGTCCGGGGCATCGCGATTGTTGTTCCGACCATCGAATCCGGCAGCGGCCCCGACACTTTCGACTTGACGTTCGAGGAACTGGGCGTCCTCTTTCGCGCGGCGTGGGGCGAACCCACCGGGGTGTCTCCCGGTACTCCGCAGCTGTGGGTCCACCCGCGAATCGTCGTGAATCTGTCGACGAGCGGCGGCGAAACCTTTCTGACGCTGGACAATCCGGCCGTCTACCGATCAACCAGGCGCAGCGCCGTCGCCGCTGCCGATAAAGCCGTCCGGCTCACCGACTGGAGCGCCTTCCTCGCCGCGATTCCGCTGGTCGCACAGGCGGATACCGGATCTTGGTCGCGAGCCGACATCACCCGGCTGACCCGATCGACGGGCTGGCCGACCGTCGAGTTGGATGGCCTGCTTCGGGATCACCTCCGAGTCGAACTGGAGTCGGACCGGGAATGGATATTTCTCGATGCGGCCAAGACACCGGACGACCCGGATCTCGCGCGGTCCGGATTCGGCGAGTTCAGCACCCTGCTGCTGATGCAACGGCTGTCCACAGCCGCCGGTGACGCCGCCTATCGGGCCGCGCTGGCGGAATGTGTGCGTCTATTGGGCGTGCCTACGCGCGTGGGAGGGCTTGGCGCGCGGGCAATCTGGCGGCAGCCTGACGTGACGATCACGCTGCGCCGGTCCACCGGCAACCTAACATTGCTCTATCTCCAGGTGGACCCGACCGCCGCCACCGAGGACTACCAGCGCAGGGTGCTCGACACCGACACCGACACCGACAGAATCCACGGAAACTGGGTGGCCGCTCCCGATGCCGCGTCGGACCACTACGACGATCGGGAGTCGCCCGACGTCGAACTCGGGGCGACAACGTGGACGGCGTTCAAGTCATGTCTGCAACCGGTGTTCGAATCGCTCGCGGCGGATGTCGCTCTGCTGCATCCCTATGTTGGCCGTGTCGAGTGGACCATCGGTCGCCGGGACGACCCGGATGGTTGGCTCGTGCGGGGATGGTTCGGGGACAGCGGCTCTCGGCTGGAGATTCTGGGAACCGATGGGCAATCTCGACCGGCCGACTACCTACCGGGTCGGCCTTCCGGACGCGACATCGCGATCGCGGTGTTGACCGCACTGCGCGAGCAAGAGCTCGGATCGCCGGCGCAGTTGTGGTGCGACGCTGACATCCCTACGAAGCCGCAGCGGCTGTTGAGTTTTCGGTTGGGCCTGAATCACCGCGAGTGAGTGAGCCGCGACCGCGCTCACGCCGGACCGCTGCCCACGAGATCCTTTCGAGGGCGTCAGTTTTCAACTCGGCCAACCCTGCCGCGAGAGCACTCGGCGCACACAGGGCGCTTCCGGGCACTGCCGGCAGCGGAGTTTTCGGCTGGGGTTGTGGCGAGAGCGGGAGGTTTGCGAGATCAACTGGCGGGGCGGGTTTTCCGGACCGGAAAATTGGTGCGGCGGGTCCACCTCGATGTGGAGGGCAAAGTGCCAGGAAGTGCGGGCTGGCGGTGAGGGTGGGCGAGAGACCCCAGGACAGAGGGGTTTTCGGTGTCGGTGGGGTGTGCCATGCTCGGGGTATGGCACGGATACTGCTGGCTCCCGGGTTTTGGCTGGGGGCTTGGGCTTGGGATCGGGTGGCCGCTGAATTGCGGTCGCGGGGGGATGAAGTGGAGGCGTTGACGTTGCCGGGGCAGGATCCGGAGGATCCGCAGCGGTTGACGGCGACGCTCGAGACACAGGCGCGGGCGATTGTCGAGCACGCTTCGGCGAGTGCGGATGCCGTGGTACTGGTGGTGCATTCGGGGGCCGCAGCATCGGGGTATATGGCGACAGATCTAGCGCCCGAGCGGTTTTCGCGGGTGATCTACGCCGATACCGCGCCCATGCCGGACGGGTTCGTGCTGAATCCGGCCCTCGGGGAGGCGGTGGAGTTTCCGCTGGCGGACACCTGGGAAGAGGTGGAGGCGGCGGGGAACAGTTTGGCCGGGCTGGACGAGGCGATGCTGGCGCGGTTCCGCGAGCGCGCGGTACCGGTTCCGGCCGGGGTCGCGGGACAGCCGGTGCGGCTGAGCGATTCGCCTGCGCGGCTGAAGATTCCGACGACCGTGATCTGCTGCAGTTTCCCCTCCTCGCTGATCGCGCAGTTCCGCGATGCGGAGGAGGTGCCGGCGTTGGTGCAGGAGCTGCGGCTCCTGGATGCCGAGTACGTGGATCTGCCGACGGGGCATTGGCCGATGTGGTCGAAGCCGCTGGAGTTGGCGGAGTTGATTCATGAGGCGGCCGGTCGTTGAATATTCAGCGATTATTCCGCAAATACCCAGCGACGGAATGACATCCAGGTAAGCGGTCGCTCGGCTTGCTGCGAGCACTGTAAATCCGTTAACACTCGCGCCCACATGGGACATTTCAGGGTTGCAGGGTAATCGCTTGCGCTGCTGAATGATCAAAATTCTTGGCGACACGATTGCTGTGCTGGTTGGATGCCGAAGTATCGCCTCGTCCGGCGCGGACCGGGGCGAAGTGCTGCATACTACGACGGGCAGCGGCAAGGCTGCCCAAACTACGAGATCGAATGGAAGCTTCGGGGGTTGTATATGAATCAGCTGATTTCTCAAGGTAAACGGGCATCCGGACGCGGGTTTCGGCGTGGCGTCCTGCCGGTCGTGATCGCCGCGGCCGCTGTCGCCGCGCTCGTGGCGGGCTGCTCCTCGTCCTCCAGCAACGACAGCAAGGCCACCACCTCGCAGGCCGCGCCGCCGTCGCAGTTGCCCGACGGTGCGCAGATCGTCGCCGAGTCCGCCAAGACCACCCAGACGCTGCAGAACGTGCACGCGGACCTGGCGGTCACCAACATCCCGGGCCTGCCGTTCGAGAGCATCAAGGCCGACATCACCAACCAGCCGCAGGGTGCCGGCCAGGCCATCGGTGAGGCCAAGGTCAAGATCAAGACGGACGACCCCGACTTCACCGACACCAAGTTCCTGGTCGTCGACAAGACCCTCTACACCGGCGACGGCAGCAAGTACGCCAAGATCGGTCCGGCGGAGAAGATCTACGATCCGGGCATCATCCTGGACAAGGACAAGGGCCTGGCCAACGCCATCGGCCAGATCAAGAACGCCAAGGCCGAGGGCCGCGAGAAGATCGACGGCATCGACGTCGTGAAGGTGTCCGGCACCATCGACGCCTCCGTCATCGACCCGATCGTCCCGCAGATCGGCAAGGACGGCGGCACCTTCCCGATCGTCGTCTACATCAAGGACGTCGCTCCCCCGAGTGGCACCGGCACCACGCTGCCGTCCGCGGCCGCCTCGCCGGGCACCGGCCCCAACCTGGTGCGCGCCGTCGTCACCAAGGACGCCGGCAATGTCACCGTGACCCTGTCCAACTGGGGCAAGGAAGTCCACGTCACCAAGCCTGGTGGCTAAACCCGGGATTGCTCCCGTGAAGTGAGTTCGGAGCCGGTTCGGGGAAAACGCAACGGCGGCAACGCATGTCGCCCGCCCACTCCCCGGACCGGCTTTGGCGTTCGCACCCTCCGGTGCGAAATGCCGCTGCTTACAACAAGTGCTACAAGAGATTGTTCAGTGAAATGCAAGGCGCGGCACCGACGATTTCGTCTGAAAGCTCAAACGTCGTGCCTGCGTGTGGAGGGATGCTATGACGATCGAACAGCCCACAGAGGCGGCGATCGAACGCCGGGAACCCGAAGGTGAGGGTGAGTTCCGCCGCCCTCCGCTGGACGGCCCGCCCCCGGTATCGAACGTTTGGGTCTACAACGGCAAAGCCTACGACCTCAGCGACTGGATTTCCAAGCATCCGGGCGGCGAGTTCTTCATCGGCCGGACCAAGAACCGCGACATCACCTCGATCATCGGTTCGTACCACAAGAATCCGGAAGCCATCGGCAAGATCATCAAGAAGTACTCGCTGGATCGCGACGCGCTGCCCGAGGATATCCATCCCAAGGCCAACGCCCCCGCCTTCCTGTTCAACGAGGGCTTCGACAGCTGGCGCGACACCCCGAAGTTCAGCTTCGACAACAAGGACGACCTGCTCCACAAGGTGAAGGCGCGTCTGAAGGAACCCGAGCTGGCCGCGCGCATCCGCCGCATGGACACCTACTTCAACATCGTGGTGGCCATCCTCGCGGTCGCGTACTTCGCGGTGCAGGGGCTGCGGCTGTTCGAGCGCAACTGGATGCCGTTGCCGGTGTTCGTGATCGCCATGGTGCTGCTGCGCAGCAGCCTGGCCGGTTTCGGGCACTACGCCATCCACCGGGCCCAGAAGGGCATGAACAAGATCTACACGAACGCCTTCGACTTCAATTACGTCGCATTGGCTTTCGTGACCGCGGACGGCCACGCACTGCTGCACCACCCGCACACCCAGAGTGAAGTCGACATCAAGAAGAACGTCTTCACCATGATGATGCGGATCCCGCGGCTGTACCGGATCCCGGTCCACACCATGCACAAGTTCGGCCACACCGTGACCGGCATGCTGATGCGCCTGCTCGATGTCTGCCGGCTCACCCGCAAGGTGGGCATCAAGGACATGTACGGCACCTGGGGTGGGGCGCTGCCGCACTTCATCGGCTCCTTCGGCGTCCGGTTCCTGCTCATCGGCGAGATGATCGCGTTCATCGTGATGGGCGACTTCTGGGCCTGGGCACTGCAATTCGTGTTCAGCCTGTGGATCTCCACCTTCCTGGTGGTGGCCAGCCACGACTTCGAGGTCGAGACCGAAGAACTCGAGCACAACTCCGAGGACTGGGGTGTCGACCAGATCGAGCAGGCCTACGACCTGAAGGTGGTCGGTAACCGCTACGTGGACTGCTTCCTGTCGGCGGGCCTGAGCTCGCACCGGGTGCACCACGTACTCCCCTACCAGCGCAGTGGTTTCGCGAATATCGCGACCGAGGATGTGCTGCGCGAGGAGTCCGCGAAGTTCGGTGTCGAATGGCTGCCGGCCAAGAGCTTCTTCACCGATCGCTTCCCGAAGCAGATCCGTACCTACATTCTCGCGCCGTCCGACGACGCGGTGGAACGCAAGTGGGGGTTCATGAAGGAGCACTTCTCACCGCTTGCCCTGAAGACCTGCGTCATCTATACGGCTCAGGGCTTCACCGGAATCGGAACTGTCTGAACCGATTCCATCTAGAAAATCGAGGGGAGAATTTCGTGTCTATCACCATTGATGAAGGGGGCATGGTGCCCGCGACGTCCACCCGGTTCGTGGGGAGCGAACCCGGCACTGCCTTCTTCGAAGGCGGCGACTTCGCACCGACACCACTGCCGCCCACCCCGCCGACCACCGTCGGCGTGATCGAGTCCATCGCCACCGGAGCACCGCAGCAGATCTTCTCGCAGGCCGACGCCGCCGCCCAGGTGGCCGAGCTGTTCAGCGATCCGGTGCAGCAGGCGCGGATTCCGCGGATCTACCAGAAGACCCGGATCACCACCCGGCATCTGGCAGTCAACCCGGTCGACCCCGAATTCCTTTCTTACAGCAAGGAAGTCGGCACCATCCGGGATCGCATGAACACCTTCTACGACCACGCGGTGCCGCTGGCCGTGGATGTGGCCGGCCGCGCGGTCGCACACCTCGAGGATCCGGCGACGGAGATCGGGATGATGGTCTTCGCCACCAGCACCGGGTTCATCGCGCCCGGTGTGGATGTGGCCGTGGTCAAGCAGCTCGGCCTATCGCCCGCGATCAACCGGGTGATGGTGAACTTCATGGGCTGTGCGGCCGCGATGAACTCGGTGCGGGCCGCCGTCGATTATGTTCGGGCGCACCCGGACAAGAAGGCGCTGGTCATCTGCCTGGAGCTGAGCTCGGTCAATGCCGTGTTCGACGACAACATCAACGATGTCATCATCCACAGCCTCTTCGGTGACGGGTGCGGCGCGGTGGTCATCGGGGCGAGCAACCCGCAGCAGCCGCTGGCGGCCGGCTCGATCGTCATCCGTGACAGCTTCAGCTACCTGTTCGACGACGCGGAGGACGGAATCGTCCTGGGCGTCAACGACAATGGCATCACCTGCGAGCTGTCGGAGAACCTGCCGCAGTACATCCTCAACGGGGTGGATCCGGTGGTGACCGGGGTGCTGGAGCGGCACGGCATGAGCAAGTCCGATGTCGATCTGTGGGCGATCCACCCGGGTGGCCCGAAGATCATCGAGCAGTCGGTGAGCTCGCTCGGGTTGAGCCCCGAGCAGGCCTCGGCCAGCTGGGACGTGCTCGCCGAATACGGCAACATGCTCAGCGTCTCACTGATTTTCGTGCTCGAGCAGATGATCGCGCAGCAGGCCGATCAGCCGATCTCGACGGGTGTGGCGTTCTCCTTCGCGCCGGGCGTCACCCTCGAGGGCGTGCTGTTCGACATCATCCGGCCCTGACATAACCCAGCCCTTCCAGTAAGGCCAGCAGTCATGCAACTCATCAGATTCCTCATCTCCATCTCGTGGATGCGGATCGCGGGCGTCATCGCCTCCGGTCTGGTCTGCGGTGCGGCCAATACCTACCTGGTGACATTGATTCGGGGAGTGGTGTCACCGGAACCGCACCCGGCCGTCACCGTGCAGGCCTTCGTGGCGACCGCGCTGATCATTCTGATCAGCGGTGTGATCTCGCAGGTGCTGCTGATCCGGCTCGCTCAGGAAGCCATCTACCGGTTGCGCGCGGACCTGAGTGCGCGCATCGTGTCCGCGCCGCTCGAGCATCTCGAGCGGCTCGGACAGCACCGCCTGATCGCGACGCTGACCGAGGATGTGCGGTCGCTGTCGCAGGCGGTGACCGCCATTCCGAGCATCTGCATCGATCTGGCGACCATCGTCGGCTGCTTCATCTTCCTCGCGATCGTGTCGGGGCCGATCTTCGCCACCACCGTCGCGGGCACCCTGCTCGGAATCGCCTGTGTGGAAACGGTTCTCAAGACGGTACGCCGCCTGTACCGGGATGCCCGCGAGAACGAGGACGGCCTGATCCGTTCCTTCCAAGAGGTGTCACTGGGCATCAAGGAGCTCAAGCTGCACCGCGGGCGGCGTAGCGATTTCATGGACAAGCATCTGCTCGGCTCGGCCGAGAAGCTGCGGGTGCAGAACACCGATGCCGGATCGAAGATGACCTTCGCGCAGGGCTTCGGGCAGCTGTTGCAGCTCGGCACCATGGCGCTGATCCTGTTCGGCCTGGCGCGCGCCCTGCATCTGCCACAGAACGCCATGGTCGGCTATGTCCTTGTCACCACGTTCCTTTCGATGCCCATGCAGAACTTCATGAACCGCATTCCCGATCTGCTGCGCGGTGACGTGGCGCTGTCGAAGATTCGCTCGCTGAATCTGTCCATCCAGACCGCGCACGACGAATCCACGCTGCCGTACATCGAGCGGCCCGCCGCCACCGCAGCGCGGCTGGAACTCAATGACGTCAGCTACCACTATCTGACCGAAGCGCCGCCGGCGTTCCCGCCCGTCCCGGGTGGTCCGCCGCCCGGCACCGGACCTCACCCGGGTGGGGGTGCGCGGCCGCACCCGGGTGGGGGCAATCGTCCCGGCGCTCCCGGTGCGCCCGTGGGTGGTCGGCCCGGACCGCATCCGGGTGGCCGGCCCGGCGGTCCACCGCCGCAGGGTCCGCGGCCCGGCAGTGATCGGCCGGATGTCAACGGGCACAGGTTCCTCGATCACGGTGGCCACGAAGGACGGCCCGTCCCGATGGGCGCGCCCGTGGCGCCGCCCGAGGCGGACGGCACCGGTTTCAGCCTCGGCCCGCTGGATCTGACCTTCGAGCCCGGCCGGATCACGTTCATCGTGGGCGGCAACGGCAGCGGCAAATCCACACTGGCCAAACTGATCACGGGTCTCTACGTCCCGCAGCAGGGTCACCTGTCGCTCAACGGCGAGACGATCGACCACGAGAACATCGAGTGGTTCCGGCAGAACACCTCGGCGGTCTTCACCGACTTCCATCTGTTCGAGGACTACCTGGGCTTCGACGAGGGCGTCGACGAGGAGGTCCGCAAGCATTTGAAGGATCTCCAGATCGACCACAAGGTCACCGTCGAGAACGGCCGCCTGTCGACCGTCGCCCTGTCGCAGGGGCAGCGAAAGCGCCTGGCGCTGTTGACCGCGCTGCTCGAGGATCGCCCGATCTACATGTTCGACGAGTGGGCCGCCGATCAGGAGCCGAAGTTCCGTGACGTCTTCTACCGGGAGATCCTGGTGAAGCTCAAGGAGCGCGGCAAGACCGTCATCGTGATCACCCACGACGACCGGTATTTCGACTGCGCCGACCAGATCGTCAAGCTCGACTTCGGCCGGATCGCCGAGGTCAAGGAGCTCGAGCAGCCGCTGGCGGCCGCCGAGTAAGACACGAAACAGGAAGGCCCCGCACCGATTCCGGTGCGGGGCCTTCCTACGTTTCAGCCGAACCTCAGCGCAGCGCGGCCGCCTTACGACGTGCGGCGGTCGCCTTCTTCGCGGCGGCGGCCTGGGCGTCGGTCTTCGGGGCGGCCTTCTTGGCCGGAGCCTTCTTGGCCACCTTCTTCGCCGGCGCGGGGGCGGCGGGCGCGGCGTCGAGGACGTTCTTCAGGAACTGCCCGGTGTAGCTTTCCGCCACGGCCGCAATGTCTTCCGGGGTGCCCTCGGCGATGACGGTGCCACCACCGGAACCGCCCTCGGGACCCATGTCGATCACCCAGTCGGAGGTCTTGATGACATCCAGGTTGTGCTCGATCACGATGACCGAATTGCCCTTGTCCACCAGACCGTTGATCACGCCCAGCAGCTTGCGGATGTCCTCGAAGTGCAGGCCCGTGGTGGGCTCGTCGAGGATGTAGATGGTGCGGCCGGTGGAACGCTTCTGCAGTTCGGCGGCCAGCTTCACGCGCTGTGCTTCACCGCCCGACAGCGTCGGCGCGGACTGGCCCAGGCGCACATAGCCGAGACCGACATCCACCAGCGTCTTGAGGTAGCGGTGGATGGAGGTGACCGGTTCGAAGAACTCCGCGGCCTCCTCGATCGGCATATCGAGAACCTCGGCGATGGTCTTGCCCTTGTAGTGGACTTCCAGGGTCTCGCGGTTGTAGCGCGCACCGTGGCAGACCTCGCACGGGACGTAAACGTCCGGGAGGAAGTTCATTTCGATCTTGAGCGTGCCGTCGCCCGAGCAGGCCTCGCAGCGGCCGCCCTTCACATTGAAGGAGAATCGGCCCGGCTGGTAGCCGCGCACCTTCGCCTCGGTGGTGGCCGCGAACAAGGTCCGGATCTTGTCGAAAACACCCGTGTAGGTGGCCGGATTCGAGCGCGGGGTGCGGCCGATCGGCGACTGGTCGACCTGCACCAGCTTGTCGAGATGATCGAGGCCGTTGACCCGGGTGTGGCGGCCCGGCACCTGGCGCGCACCATTCAGCTTGTTCTGCAGCACGGTCGCGAGAATGTCGTTGACCAGCGTCGACTTACCCGAACCGGACACACCGGTGATGGCGGTGAGCACACCCAGCGGGAAACTCACGTCGATGTTCTGGAGATTGTGCTCGATCGCGCCGACCACGGTGAGCTGCTTCTTACGGTCGATCGGCCGCCGCACCAGCGGCACCTCGATCTGCTCGCGGCCGGAAAGGTAAGCGCCCGTGAGTGATCGCGGGTCCTTCAGCAACCCCTCGTACGGGCCCGAGTAGACGACCTGGCCGCCGTGCTCACCGGCCAGCGGGCCGATATCGACCACCCAGTCCGAGGCGTGAATGGTGTCCTCGTCGTGCTCGACCACGATGAGCGTGTTGCCGAGACTCTTGAGGCGCGTGAGGGTTTCGATGAGGCGGCGGTTGTCGCGCTGATGCAAGCCGATGGACGGTTCGTCCAGCACGTACAGCACACCCACCAGGCCGGACCCGATCTGCGTGGCGAGCCGGATGCGTTGCGCCTCACCACCGGACAGCGTGGCCGCCGCCCGCGACAGGGTCAGGTACTGCAGGCCGACATCGAGTAGGAAGCCCAGTCGCGCCTGCACCTCCTTGATCACCTGGACGGCAATGGCCGCCTGGCGTTCGTCCAAGGTCAGGCCGTTCAGGAACGCCGCCGCATCCCCGATCGACAGATCCGACAGGTCCGCAATGGATTTGCGGTCCTCCCCCGCCGACAGCGTGACCGCCAGGATCTCCGGGCGCAGCCGCGCGCCGTTGCACACCGGGCACGGGATGTCCCGCATGTACCCGTCGTAGTGCTCCTTCATCGACTCCGATTCGGTGGCGTCCATGCGCCGCTGCAGGAACGGCATCACACCCTCGAAATCGGCGTAGTACGAACGCTTGCGGCCGTATCGGTTGGTGTAGGAGACGTGCACCTGCTCGGAGCTGCCCTCGAGGACCGCCTTGCGGGCTTTGAGCGGCAACTGGCTCCACGGCGTGTCCATGGAGAAGCCGATCGCCTCGGCCAGGCCCGACAGCAGCCGGGTGAAGTATTCGGCGGTCTGCCCGCGCGACCACGGCGCGATCGCGCCGTCCGCCAGGCTCAGATCCGGGTCCGGCACAACAAGATCGGGATCGACCTCCTTGCGGATACCCAGACCCGTGCAATCCGGGCACGCGCCGTAGGGCGAGTTGAAGGAGAACGACCGCGGTTCCAGATCCTCGATATCGAGGGGGTGCCCGTTCGGGCAGGCCAGCCGCTCGGAGAAGCGCCGCTCCCGATCGTGGGCGTGCTCGTCACGATCCACGAAGTCCAGCACCACGATGCCGTCGGCCAGCCGCAGCGCGGTCTCGATCGAATCCGTCAGGCGCTGTTTGGAACTCGACTTCACGGCGAGGCGGTCCACGACCACCTCGACATCGTGCTTCTCCTGCTTCTTGAGCTTGGGCGGATCGGTGAGCGCATGCACCACGCCGTCGACCCGGACACGGGAATAGCCCTGCCCGTTCAGCGACTCGAACAGGTCCACGAATTCGCCCTTGCGGGTGCGCACCACGGGCGCGAGCACCTGGAACTTGGTGCCCTCCGGCATGGCCAGCACCTGATCCACGATCTGCTGCGGGGTCTGCCGGGCGATGAACTCACCGCAGACCGGGCAGTGCGGGGTGCCCGCGCGCGCGAACAACAGCCGCAGATAGTCGTAGACCTCGGTGATGGTGCCGACCGTCGAGCGCGGATTGCGGTTGGTCGACTTCTGGTCGATGGACACCGCCGGGGACAGGCCCTCGATGAAGTCCACATCCGGTTTGTCCATCTGACCGAGGAATTGGCGCGCGTACGCCGACAGCGATTCCACGTAGCGGCGCTGTCCCTCGGCGAAGATCGTGTCGAAGGCCAGCGAAGACTTGCCAGAACCGGACAGACCGGTGAAAACGATGAGACTGTCGCGAGGTAGGTCGAGATCGACCCCTTTGAGGTTGTGCTCCCGCGCTCCGCGCACCGTCAGGCGATCCGCCACTGGCCATCCTTCCAACGTTTCAGCATCCAGACATACCCCCGACGGCCATGCTAGGGGTACCCACCGACAAGTTCGCTCACGGCGGTTGAAACGCTGGTCACAGCGTGTTTATTGCGCGGCCTCGCAGACCGCGACCGAACTCACGCCAATTTCTCGACCGCGGTACCGGCGATATAGCTGCCCATCGTGCTCGGCAATGCCCGCCGCACACAGCCCGCGATCACGCGCGGCTGGAATCCCCGATCCCGCTCCCGCTCGCGCGTCCGATCCTCCGAACCGGTCGCGGTCACCAGCGCGAGATCCCCGTCGAAGCGCCGATACAGCAGCCGCCCGCGGCGGGCATCGGCGTCGGTGAAGAACAGATACGGTAGCCCGCTCGCGCACAACCGCGCGACCGCCTCGTCCTCGAGCAGCGACGGCACGTTGTCACGCGCCCGCGCCACTGTCCGCACGCCGAGCGGACCGGTCCAGCAGACGACCGCCTCGGCCCCGGTGTCCGCGTCCAGGAACAGGTGCGCGTCGTAATCCATGGCGTCCAGCACCCGCGCTGCCGCCGCGGGTGTGGCCACCTGTAGTCGACAGTCCTTGCGCCGCACGATCGGTCGCGGATCGGTGACCGCGGACAGCGAGGGTCGCGCGGGATCCGGCCAGGGCCGGGACAATTCGTCCGGCGGGCAGCCCAGCCGCAGATCCAGCCGCTCCAGCGCGAAGGTGGACGCGAACCGTCCCGGCCCGGCGACCTGCACCCGGAACGCCTTCCCCAGCGTTCGGATGCTCGCCTGCACCAACGTGGTGCCGGTGTCGGAGTCGGGCCAGTGCAGGCGAACCCGCACCGGCCCTTCCACTCCGTGGCGGCGCAGGATTCTGCCCAAACCGCGCACCACCCGGGTCACCTCCCCCGACGGGACGGGCCCATCCGTGGCCACTACGAAATCCGGATCGATTCCACTCGACCACACATCGAACGCGCCCATAGCCGACCCCGCTTCCGTGTTCCGACCCGGCAACCCGACTCCCATGGCAACACACCCTCCCGGCCCTCGACAGTGCCGAAAGTCCCAAAACCGACCACTTTCAGGGAAAATTCTCCGACAAAAAATCATGGCGCGTTCACTGGTACTGGAATTAGGGACCTTCGGCGGTATCTCCCTGGCACGCCGCGAGTTACGTTGGGCCATACCACTCGCGCGCAGCCCTCACGCGTCCACGACATTGCCGGGCCGCGTCCACGACACCGATGAGCTTGGAGGCCGTCGTGATCAAAGTCTTCCTGGTCGACGATCACGAGATCGTCCGCCGCGGCCTGACCGATCTGCTCGAGGAGGATCCCGAACTGACCGTGGTCGGCGAGGCCGGCGACGTCGCCCAGGCGCTCGCGCGAATTCCGGCCCTGCGCCCGGATGTCGCGGTGCTCGACGTGCGCCTGCCCGACGGCAACGGCATCGAACTGTGCCGGGACCTGCTCGCCGACATCGACGATCTGCGCTGCCTGATCCTCACCTCCTACACCGACGAGCAGGCCATGATGGACGCCATCCTGGCCGGGGCCAGCGGGTACGTGGTCAAGGACATCAAGGGCATGGAACTGGCCAAGGCCATCAAGGAGGTCGGCGCGGGCCGCTCGCTGCTGGACAATCGCGCGGCCGCCGCCCTGATGGCGCGACTGCGGCGCAGCACCGAATTCGACGGCCCGCTGGCCGGTTTGACCGATCAGGAACGCAAACTGCTCGACCTGCTCGGCGACGGGCTGACCAACCGGCAGATCGCCGAACGCATGTTCCTGGCCGAGAAGACCGTCAAGAACTACGTGTCGCGGCTGCTGGCCAAACTGGGCATGGAACGGCGCACCCAGGCCGCCGTGCTCGCCTCGAAACTCCGTACGGGACAGTCACGTTCGGCATGACAACCTTCCGGCAACCTCGGACGGCATAGACTTCCCCTGCCGTGTCGCATCCGCCGGACCGCAGGACAACAATGCACGACATTCCCCGCACCGGCCCGTACTCGGTGCGTGAAACGCTGTCGCAACTGCGATTACGCGAATTGCTCACCGAGGTCAAGGATCGGGTCGAACAGATCATCGATGCCCGTGACCGCATCGACGGGCTGGTCGAGGCCATGCTCACGGTGACCTCCGGGCTCGATCTGGACCAGACGCTGCGCACCATCGTGCGCGCGGCCACCATCCTGGTCGACGCCCGCTACGGGGCACTCGCGGTGCGCGGGCACGAGAAGCAGCTCAACCAGTTCATCTTTCACGGTGTCGACGAACAGACCCGGGTGCTGATCGGGGATCTGCCCGAGGGCCACGGCGTGCTGGGCCTGCTGCTCGACAAACCCGAACCGCTGCGCCTCGACGATCTGCAGCGACATCCGGCCGCCGTCGGCTTCCCGGCACACCATCCGATCATGCGCAGCCTGCTCGGCATGCCGGTGCGGATCCGCGGCGAGGTCTTCGGAAACCTGTATCTCACCGAGAAATCCGGCGGCCACCCCTTCACCGAGGACGACGAGGTGCTGTTGCAGGCGCTCGCCGCCGCGGCCGGTATCGCCGTCGACAACGCGCGACTCTACGAGCAGGCCCGCACCCGGCAGGCGTGGATCGAGGCCACCCGCGATATCGCCACCGAATTCCTGGCCGACACCGAACCCAGCAAGGTGCTCGCGCACGTGGTCGAGCACGCGCGCGAGCTGACCGCCTCGCAGCGGGCGCTGCTGGCCGTGGTCGATCCCGACGACCTGCCCGAACAGGTCGCCGAACTCGTTGTGGCGCAATGGTCGGTACCGGGCGAGGCGTTGCCGCCGGTCAAGTCCTCGAAGTCCAAGAAGTCCACGCCACCGCGGCAGGTGGTCCGTGCCACGGACACCGCCGTCGGCAAAGCGCTCACCACCCGCACCCCGCTGCGGTTCGACGACGCCCGTCACATCGACCTGGGCCTCCCCACCCCTTGGAACGGGCCCGCGCTGGTGTTGCCGCTGCATACGCCCGATTCGACGCTGGGCGTGCTGATCACGCTACGTTCGGCCGAATCCGCGCCCTACACCGACGAACTGGTGGAGCTGATCGCCGCCTTCACCGACCAAGCCGCGCTGGCCATGCAGTTGGCGGTGGCGCAACGGCGCATGCGCGAACTGGACATCCTCACCGACCGCGACCGCATCGCCCGCGACCTGCACGACCACGTCATCCAGCGGCTGTTCGCCATCGGCCTGTCGCTGCAGGGCACCGTGCCGCGCGCCCGGCTACCCGAAGTGCAGCAACGGCTTTCCGACGCCATCAACGATCTGCAGGACGTGGTGGAGGAGATCCGCACCTCCATCTTCGACCTGCACGGCGGTGACGGGCACAGCACCCGGCTGCGCCAACGCCTGGAACGCGCGATCAAACAGCAGACCACCGCCACCGACATCCGGGCCCTCATGCACGTCACCGGGCCGCTGTCGGTGGTCGAACCCGCGCTGGCCGATCATGCGGAAGCCGTTGTCCGCGAAGCCGTCTCGAACGCCGTCCGCCACTCCGGCGCCGACACCATCACCATCGACATCGGCGTCGCCGACGACCTCACCATCGTGGTCGCCGACAACGGCTGCGGCATCCCCGACGGCATCATCCCCAGCGGCCTCACCAACCTGGCCCGCCGTGCCGAACAATCCGGCGGCAGTCTCGCGGTATATCCGCGCCGGGGCAAAAAGGGCAAGAGCGACAACGGCACCGGCGAAGACGACGACCCGAGCGCGGGCAGCAGCACCGGCACCAAACTCCACTGGTCCGTGCCGCTGCACTAGCCGATCGGACCGAGGACCACGGCGGAGTTGTGGCCGCCCATGCCGAGGGCGGTTTTCACGGTGATGCCGTCGACACCGTGTTGGACGCCGTCGACCAGGCGCGCGTGAGCGGGGGCGACGATCGGGGCGGAGACCAGGATGTCGCGGTCGTAACCGAGTGCGGCGGCGGCCAATTCGACTCCGGCCGAGGCGGCCTGGCAGTGACCGGCGAGGGGTTTGAGGGCCACCACCTGGGGGCGGTCGTCGAAAAGCTGTGCCAGCAGGGCGGTTTCGGCGGCATCGCACTGGGCGGTGCCGGAGCCGTGGGTGTTGAGGTAGGCGACCTCCTCGGGGTGCACGTCGGCACTGGCCAAGCCGCGGCGCACGCATTCGAAGATCTGCTCGTAGGACGGTTCCACCGAGATCACGTGGTGGCCGTCATTGGACATGCCACCGCCCAGCACCGCCGCGTACGGGCGGTCGGCCTCGCGGGTCACTACGAATCCCACCGACGCCTCGCCGAAGCCGAAGCCGCGGCTGCCCTCCTGGAACGGGCGGCAGGCATCCAGCGGGTCGGTGTCGTCGACCGCTGCGCCCAGTCCTACGAAGGGCTGCACCATTTCCGGAATAGCGGACATATCGGTCGCGACAACGAGGACGTCGTCGGCGATGCCCTGGGCCATCCACATCTGCGCGGTGATCATCGCCACATTGGACGAGGAGCAGGCGGCGGTCACATTCATGGCCGGGCCGTGAAACCCGAACTCGGTCATCAGCATCGACACCGGGGTCGAGGGAAGTAATCGCAGATAGTCGCGGGAGCGCCGCTGCCCGCCGTCGACGGTGTAGAAGTCGCGCCACTCGTAGACGTTGCCGAGCACGATGGCGTGCAGCAGCCCGACCGTGCGACCGGGCCGCCAGCCGCGCTCCTGCGCATCGCTCACCGCCTCGCGCGCCGCGCCCATGATCGCGCGCAGATACCGGCTGTCCGGCAGGTCCGGATCGCCGCCTTCCGGCACGCGGGCAACCCATCCGTTCCGATCGCGTTCGGGCCCGTACCCTGGGAAGAGCCGGGCGGCGGGTTTGCCGCTCAGCAAACCCTCCCAGAGGGTTTCACGGCCCCAGCCGTACCCGGTGACGGCTCCGATTCCGGCAATCGTCATATGATCTTGATGCCGACCTGTGGTCTCGGGTTCGCGGATGGTGCCAGGCATTTGCATCGCTCCTTTCGGGACACTGCCCGTAATGATCACCAATCTCGGGCCGATGCTGTGCAGGACTGTGATTCATTCAATACCGCTGAGAACGTGCACTAGCAACTTTTCAGATAACGAGTATGGTGCCGTGCTCCAGCGACGTGTTGCAACGACGAGCAGGGGGTGCGTGAAGTGGCGGGTAACGATCGGGCGAACGACCCGGCCGATGCCGAACAGCTGGCCCAGCGGTACCGATCCCTCGTCGACTACAGCCCCGACGGGGTCGTGGTCCACGAGCGCGGCACCGTCGTCTACGCCAATCCCGCGATGCTGCGCCTACTCGTGGCCGAGACCCCCGACGACGTCGTCGGCCAACCGGTCATGGACTTCGTCGAACCCGACTCCGTCGCCCCCATGCTCGAGCGCATCCGCCGCCTCACCATCGCCGGCACCGCGTCGGTCCCCACCGAGATGACCCTGCGCCGCTGCGACGGCGGCAGCGTGGACGTCGAGACCGTCTCGGTACTGACCGCGTGGCACGACCACCTCGCCTATCAGGTGGTCGTCCACGACCTCACCGCGCAGCGCGCCGCCGAGGCCGCCGCGGCGCGCGCGGAACAGTTCTTCGCCACGGTGGTGTCGCAACTGGAGGAGGGCGTCGTGGTGATCGCCAAGGACGGGCGCATCGAATCGGCGAATCCGGCCGCGCGCCGCATCTTCGGCTACGACGCCGACGACCTGGTCGGCACCCACATCTACGACATTCCGCTGTGCCTGCTCGACGCCAACGCCCAGCCCATGCCCACGTCCTGGTATCCGGTCATCCGCACGCTGGCGACCGGGGAGATGGTGACCCGCTTCGTGTTCGGGCTCGACCGGCCCGACGGGCAGCGCCGGTGGCTCTCGGCCAACAGCCGCCTGCTCAATCCCGACGATCCGGAATCGGCGGCGGTTTCCTCGTTCAACGACATCACCGAATTCCGCGCCAGCCGAAGGCAATTGGAGTATCAGGCCACCCACGACCCGCTGACCGGGCTGGCCAATCGGGCGCTGGTGCTCTCCCGCCTGTCGGCGGCGCTGGGCACCAGCGAGAACCTGCCGGTGTCGAGCGTGCTGTTCATCGACCTGGACGGGTTCAAGGCCATCAACGACAGTCTCGGGCACGCCATCGGCGACACCGTGCTGCAGATCGTGGCGCAACGGCTGCAACGCGGACTGCGCGCCGACGACATCGTGGGGCGCATCGGCGGCGACGAATTCCTGGTGCTGCTGTCCGGGCGCACCCTGGGCGACGATCTCGAGGCACTGATGACGCGGCTGCGACAGACCATGGCCGAGCCGATCATCGCGCGCGGGCACCGCATCCAGGTCGACGCCTCCATCGGCGTCACCCATCTGCACACCGGTGACGGCCGCACCCCCGAGGCCGTGCTGCACGACGCCGATCTGGCCATGTACCGGGCCAAGGCGACCGATCACCAGAGCACGACGCTGAGCCGACGCAGCGACAGCACCCACGCTTCCTGAGCTCCTCGTCACGTTAACCAGCCGGTACGGCACGCGCCGCAATCGCGAACTAGACTCGATAACTCTGTTCTCGATGCTTCGCGTGCCGCGCCCGTGCCGGCAGACGTGGTGAACAAGGAGTTCCGTTTTGCCCGACCTCACCGAGGAGCGTTCCGTGTCAGAAGCCGCCAACGCGGTATCCCCGGACATGGAGCGCGAGCAGCAGTACCTCACGAAGCTTTACGAACAGCTCGACGCCATGCGCGCCTACGCCCAGCGGCGGCTGCGCACCGTGCTGCTGGAGACCGGCGGCACCCCGCAGGCGCGCACCGAACGCGAGTCGTTCTCGCAGCTCTACTCCGAGGATCTCGCCAAATACGATGCCGCCGAACACGGCCTATGTTTCGGCCGCATCGATATCAACGACGGCAGCGGCGAGCCGAGCAGCAATGGTGACGGCGCCTCCGGCAATGGCGACGAACCGCGCTACATCGGCCGCATCGGCATCCTCGACGAGAGCGCCGATTACGAGACGCTGCTGCTGGATTGGCGCGCGCCCATGGCCCGCCCGTTCTACCTGGCCACCACCGCCGCGCCCGACGGTGTGACCCGGCGTCGCCACATTCGCACCCGCAACCGCAGTGTCACCTCGATCAACGACGAGTACCTGGACCTGGATGCCGCCCGCCGTGACGGGGTGATCGGCGGCGACGGTGGCGTCGGCAGCGAGAGCGCCCTGCTGGCAGCGCTCAATGCCGCCCGCACCGGGCACATGAACGACATCGTCGAAACCATTCAGCACGAACAGGACGCGATCATCCGCTCCGAGCACAAGAGCGTGCTCGTGGTGCAGGGCGGGCCCGGCACCGGCAAGACCGCGGTGGCGCTGCACCGCGCGGCGTACCTGCTCTACACCTACCGTCAGCAGCTGGACAAGGCCGGCGTGCTGATCATCGGCCCGAACTCCACCTTCCTCGACTACATCGGTCAGGTGCTGCCGTCGCTGGGTGAGACCGGCGTGCTGCTGTCCACCATCGGCGATCTGTACCCGGGAGTGCGCGCGACACTGGAGGATTCGCTGCGGGCCGGGGAGCTCAAGGGTTCGCTCGCCATGCTCGAGGTCCTCAAGAAGGCGGTGCGCGACTGGCAGGAGGTGCCGCGCGAGCCGATCCGGCTCTACTTCGACGGGCATCAGCTGGAATTGAACCGCGCGATCGTCACCAAGGCCCGCGGTCGCGCCCGCTCCTCGCGTCGCGCCCACAATCTCGCGCGGCCGATCTTCGCCGCCGGTGTGGTGGACGCGCTCACCGATCAGCTGGCCGCCGCCATCGGCGCGAACCCGCTGGGTGGGCGAAACCTGTTGAGCCAGACCGATCTCACCGAGATCCGTGACGAGATGCGCGCCGACGCGGAGATCCAGCGCGCCATCGCCGGGCTGTGGCCGATCCTCACCCCGCAGGAGGTGCTGGGCGGGCTGTGGGCCGACCCTCGTCGCCTGGGCAATGCGGCCGGGCAGCTGAGCGCCGCCGACCGGGCCGAGCTGTATCGCTCCGACAGCGGCGAGTTCAGTGCCGCCGACGCCCCGCTGCTCGACGAGCTGGCCGAACTGCTCGGCATCGACGACAGCGAGGAACGCGAACGCTCGCGGCGTCGCTGGCGCGCCCAGCTGGCCGAGGCCCAGGACGCCCTGGACATCCTGACCGGTTCCGCGCCACAGGATCTCGAGGACGACCTCGACCCGGAACTGCTCATGGCCTACGACCTCATCGACGCCTCCCAGCTGGCCGAACGCCAGCAGGTGCGGACCCGGCAGACCACCGCCGAACGCGCCGCGGGCGACCGCACCTGGACCTACGGGCACGTCATCGTGGATGAGGCACAGGAGCTTTCGGAGATGGCATGGCGAATGGTGATGCGCCGCATCCCCAATCGCTGGATCACCGCCGTCGGCGATGTCGCGCAGACCGGTGACCCGGCGGGCGCGTCCTCGTGGCAGCAGGTGCTGGAACCGTATGTGGCCAAACGCTGGAAGCTCACCGAACTGACCGTCAACTACCGGACGCCCTCGGAGATCATGGCGGTGGCGGGCGACGTGCTGGCCGCCATCGACCCGGCCGCGCCCGCGCCGCGCTCGGTCCGCGACTCCGGATTCGCGCCCACCGCCGTGCGGGTGGCGTCCACCGAACTGGGCGACGAGATCAAGCGGCTGATCGCCGCCGAGGCCGAACAGCCGGGGACCACCGCGGTCATCGTGCCGCACGATCTGGCCCCGGAACTCGCACACCTGACCGATGATTCGGTGCGGGTGCTCACCGTCCACGACGTGAAGGGCCTGGAGTTCGACGCGGTCATCCTCGCCGAACCGCAGGGGATCCTGGCCGAGTCGCCGCGCGGCCTCAACGACCTGTACGTGGCCCTCACCCGCGCCACCCAGCGCTTGGCCGTGGTGCACTCGGAGGACCTGCCCGCGGTCCTGCACCGACTGGGCTGAGTCCGCCAACAGCGAAGCGGCCGAGCCCATTCGGGCTCGGCCGCTTCGTCGTAAAGGGGGTTCGGGGGCTTGCCCCCGTATCCTCCGGGTGTGGGGCGAAGCCCCACTCAGCGCACGGTGTGCACGATCAGCACATCGCTGCGCGACTTGCGGGCCACGTCCGACGGTACGGAACCGAGCAGGCGACCGGCCAGGGTGTTGAGGCCGCGGTTACCGACCACGAGCAGGTCGGCGTCCACCTCCTTGAGCAGGTCCAGCAGCGACTCGACGGGCTCGCCGACAACAGCCTTCTCGACCACGTTCACCGCGCCGACGGCGATCGCCTTGTCGCGTGCCACGCGCAGGATCTCGCTGGTCGGAGCGGAGCCGCGGACCTGGTATGCCTCTTCCTTCAACACGTCCGCGGCCGCGGCCACGTCACGGTCGTCGGTCGGGAAATACGCGCAGGCGATGTACAGCGTGGCACCCTCGTCGCCGGCCAGAGCCGCGGCCCGCTCGACGGCGACGTACGACGAGTCCGAGCCATCGGTACCGACGACGATCGTCCGGTAGGCGGTCATTTCTCCTCCAAGTACAAGGGTCGGGGCCGCGACGTCCACAACGGTGGGGTTACCGCCGCGGCAACTTCGCCTGACAATAGCGGCATAACAGGCGGAAATATTCGATATCGCAACACATCACACTCACGTGGCGTGGCCGACACCTCACACATTGCACATCCGGGTCGAACAGGGCATCGGCTACCAGCCAATTCCCCGGACGGTCGCGACGCGGCCCACATAATGCCAACACCGTTGCCGCGCTGGGAGATTCGTCACAAGCCCGATTTCAGTGGAACCGACCGCGGGCCGCTCGCTGTGAGAACTCACAACGAGCGACCCGCGAATCAGTGACTTCGCCTTGCTTCACAGCTCGCGAAATTCGGCCCACAACCAGCCGAGAATCGCGGTGAGGACGGCTGTATCCACCAAACGCATGCGATCCTCTTCCCTACCGGCCGATCAATGACGCGCAATACTATAGCGCCGTGATCGGATCAGAGGCTGAAAAGCGGTCCGGTGAGCGTCAATCCGAGATCCGCGCCGACGTCGGCGAAGAACGCGAACACCATGAGCGCGGCGCCGGCGAGGCCGATGTCCTTGTTGAAGTGCGCCATCTCGCCCTGCTTGGCCTGCGGGTCGGTCTCCTTCCAGCAGGCGTGCATCAGGAAGGCGGTCGCTTCAGGACGAGAGTGCGATGCGGGCGTACTCCAGCGGCGGCATGCCGATCTCCTTGGCGAACTCGTTGGAGAAGTGCGCCTGATCGAAGTAGCCGAGTTCGACGGCCAGGGCGGCGAGGTCCGAGGTGCGGCCGTCGGCGAGCAGTTGCGCGCCGTCCTGGAGGCGGTAGCGGCGCAGCACCCACTTCGGGCTGCCGCCGACATACCGGCGGAACAGGCGCTGCAAGGTGCGAATCGGAATGTCGAAACGGTCGGTGACCTGGTCGACCCGGGTCAGGTCGGGATCATGCTCCATCGCCTCGATGATCGTCAGCACCTGCCGGTAGGCGGAGTCGTCGCCGGCGGCGCGCTGGGCCGCGACGAGAAAGTCCTCGATCAGATCGCGGCGATGTTCCTGGTCGGCGGTGGCGAGCACGGCCTCGCTTAAGGCGTCCACGCCGGGAAAGATCTCGGCCGCCGGGACCGAGGTGTCGCTGTACGCGCCGACGTCCAGGCCCGTGAACGCACCGAAGCCGCCCGCCCGGAACTTCACCCCGAATGTCTCACCCTGCCCGGCCAATTCGCGCATGTATTTGGTGGTCCACACGCCCGTCACGAACGCCCCGGTGCGCTCGTGGGTGCGTTCGAAGGTCAGGTTCACGCACGGATAGGACAGCACCTCCGCCTGAAAGGGCGGCAGGCCGCGCCGATCCCAGCGGACCGCCCAGTACCACTCGACGTAGCGGGACACCCGTTCCCCCGCGGCCAGGCGGCTGTGATTGTTGGCCGCGTTCTGCTGCCGCGGCCGCAGAATGCCCTTCGCCGTCTCCGGCGGCGGTACCGGACGCGACGCGAACCCGCCCGGCTCGTGGTCTCCGCTGCTCATCGCCCCTGTCGCTTTCTTACAAGACCATCGCCGCGGCGACGAGAAGAGTGAATCCCATGAGCGACACCGTGAATCCCGTCCCCGAGGGCTACCACGCCATCACCTGCTTCCTGGCCGTCCCCGACGCGAACGCGGCCATCGACTTCTACACCGCCGTCTTCGGCGCGAAACTGCTGAGCCGCAACGATCTTCCCGACGGCCAGGCCGCCCACGCCGAACTCCTGATCGGCGACTCCACCATCCAGGTCGGCATGCCCATCCCCGACGAGGGCCTGCGCGCCCCCGCCGACGACTGGGTCCACACCAGCGTCGTCCACTACTGCTCCGACGTGGACGCGGTCTCCAAGCTCGCCACCGAACACGGCGCCCGCTTCGTCTCCGACCCCGCCACCTTCATCACCGGCGACCGCTACGGCCGAGTAATGGACCCCTTCGGCCACCGCTGGATCGTCATGACCCGAGTCGAAAACGTCTCCCGAGAAGAAGCCGAACGCCGCGTCAACGAATGGATGGCCCAGCAGGGTTGATGATCGGGAGCCGCTCTTCCTCACGACAAGCCGGCGGCGTCCATGCCGCGTAGTTCCTTTTTGAGGTCGGCGATTTCGTCGCGGAGGCGGCCTGCCAGCTCGAATTGGAGTTCTCGGGCGGCGTTCATCATTTGGGCGGTCATGTCCTTGATGAGGTCGGCGAGTTCGGCGCGGGGCATGTTCTTGATGTCGCGGCCCTCGTAGACACCGGCGCTGACGGCGCGGCCGGGTTCGCCTTGGGCGCGGCGGCCGCGGCTGGCGTTGCGGCCGGAGCCGCCTACCTCGACTTCGGTTTCTTCCGCTTCGCGGTAGACCTGGTCGAGGATGTCGGCGATCTTCTTGCGCAACGGTTTCGGGTCGATGCCGCGCTCTTCGTTGTAGGCGACCTGCTTGGCGCGGCGGCGCTCGGTCTCGTCGATGGCGTGGCGCATGGAGTCGGTGATCTTGTCCGCGTACATGTGGACCTCACCGGAGACATTGCGCGCCGCGCGGCCGATGGTCTGGATGAGGCTGGTCGACGAACGCAGGAAGCCTTCCTTATCGGCGTCGAGGATGGCGACCAGCGATACCTCGGGCAGGTCGAGACCCTCGCGCAGCAGGTTGATGCCCACGAGCACGTCGTATTCGCCGAGGCGCAACTGCCGCAGCAGTTCCACGCGGCGCAGCGTGTCGATCTCCGAGTGCAGGTAGCGCACGCGCACACCCAGACCCAGCAGATAGTCGGTGAGATCCTCGGCCATCTTCTTGGTCAGCGTGGTGACCAGGACCCGCTCGTCACGCTCGGCCCGCAGCCGGATCTCGTGCACCAGATCGTCGATCTGTCCCTTGGTCGGCTTCACCACGACATGCGGATCCACCAGCCCGGTCGGCCGGATGACCTGCTCGACGAATTCACCGCCGGACTGGCCGAGTTCGTACGGGCCGGGCGTGGCCGAGAGGTACACCGCCTGACCGATCCGGTCGGCGAACTCCTCCCAGGTGAGCGGCCGGTTATCGACCGCCGACGGCAGCCGGAACCCGAACTCCACCAGATTCCGCTTACGCGACATGTCGCCCTCGTACATGCCGCCGATCTGCGGCACGGTGTTGTGCGACTCGTCGATGATGAGCAGGAAATCCTCGGGGAAATAATCCAGCAGCGTGGCCGGCGCGGTACCCGCCGCACGACCGTCGATATGCCGCGAATAATTCTCGATCCCGGAACAGAAGCCGACCTGTTTGATCATCTCCAGGTCGTACTGGGTGCGCATCCGAAGTCGTTGCGCCTCCAGCAATTTGCCCTGCTTCTCCAAATCCGCCAGCCGCGCCTCGAGTTCCACCTCGATATCGCGCACCGCGCGTTCCATGCGTTCCGGACCCGCCACATAGTGGGTGGCCGGGAAAATGCGGACCATATCCACCTGCCGCACCACATCACCGGTCAACGGGTGCAGATAGTAGAGCGCCTCGACTTCGTCCCCGAAGAATTCGATGCGCACCGCCAATTCCTCATAGGAGGGAATGATTTCGACGGTATCGCCGCGCACCCGGAACGATCCACGGGTGAAAGACATGTCGTTGCGCGTGTATTGCACATCCACCAGCAACCGCAGCAACCGATCGCGGTCGATCTCCTGACCGACCTCCAGCTCCACCGACCGGTCGAGATACGACTGCGGCGTGCCCAGACCGTAGATGCACGACACCGAGGCGACCACCACCACATCGCGCCGTGACAGCAGGCTCGAGGTGGCCGAGTGCCGCAGCCGCTCGACATCGTCGTTGACCGAGCTGTCCTTCTCGATATAGGTATCGGTCTGCGCGATGTACGCCTCGGGCTGGTAGTAGTCGTAGTACGAGACGAAGTACTCGACCGCGTTGTTGGGCAGCATCTCGCGCAGCTCGTTGGCCAACTGCGCGGCCAGCAGCTTGTTCGGAGCCATGACCAGCGTGGGCCGCTGCAGCCGCTCGATCAGCCACGCCGTGGTGGCCGACTTACCGGTGCCGGTGGCACCGAGCAGCACGATGTCCTTCTCCCCCGCCCGGACGCGCCGTTCCAGTTCCTCGATGGCGGCAGGTTGGTCACCTGCGGGTTTGTGTTCGCTGACCACCTGGAACCGACCATCGATGCGCTCGATCTCGCCGATGGGCCGGTGTTCGGAGTGGGCCATCGGCACGTCGTCCGGGATCTCGGTTGCGAATGCCATGTGCCCAGCCTAGGACCACCCACCGACAAGTGTCGGCCGCGGACGCGCGGTGTCCGGTCCGCGGAGCAAGGCGTTCGGGCCGTAGGGCGAGGCAACGTCGCCCGAGAGTGGCTCGCGGGCGCGAGCCACGCCTCCGCAGCGGAGCGACCGTACCAATTCTCTAGTCGCGCACTCAATTCGGTAAAGGAGTTCTAATGTCCGAATTAGCCCGTGCCCCAGTGGATTTCACGCCCTCGCGACTACGTGATGTCGCGTAGATCTCAGTCCGTTCACAGGGGTTTGAATCGCAGTCTCCGGGTGTACTCTGGGCTCGCTGGTCGCACGATTCGAGAGAAGGCAGGGCGATGACCGGTCTGTTTACGCCACAGCGGAATTCCACCAATGGCACACGCCCGCATGCAGCGATCGGTAACACTCCTCCGGTGTCCCCGCATCGCCCAAGGCTCGAATACTTCAATCTCGCGGATCTCTCGTGGACCGATTATCGCGGGTTTCTACACCCCGTGGAGCGAATCCACGCAGAACCGTTCGGTCTGTATGTCGAACGGACCGTGGATAATCCGCGCTACCACTACATCGAGACCTGGATGCTGCCCGAGCTCACGCTGCGCGCCACGGTCTACCACCTGCGCCCCGGCCACTCCCGCGGCCAGACCTACTACCTCGACATCGGTGAGTACGGTCAGTGCGCGGCCAAGAAGTGGAGCGCCCAGAGCCACTATCTGCACGTGGTGGCCCGCCCCGGCCAGGTGCCCGAGCTCGTCGGTATCGACGATCTGCTGACCGCCCACGCCGCAGGCTATTTCGACACCGCCCAGACGCACCGCGCCATCGAGCGCGCCGCCGCGGTGGTGGACGGGATCGCCGGCTGCAACCACGATGTGGATGCCTGGCTCGGCCGCCAGGGCATCACGCTCACCTGGCTCTAGAGACGAGAACACCCGGTCCGCAATGGGTTCGGACCGGGTGCCGCAGGCCGGAAGACTAGCCGGACAGGCTCGGGAGCAGTCCGTTGAGTCCGCAGCCGAAGCTGCCGAAGCTACTGGCAGGCGACACGTCCACGGCCAGCGACTTGGTGATCAGGTCCTGGGTCGCGGTCAGCGTGTGCGAGCCGGTCGTGCTCGGGGTCCAGCTGGTGGTGACACTGTTGCTCAGCAGCGACGGGGTTACCGGGTTGCCGATTTCGGTGCCGTTGTCCTTGAAGCTCACCGAGGTCAGGCGGTCGAGCGTGACGGTCGCGGTGAGCGTGTACGAGCAGCCGACATTGTGGGCCGAACCACCGGAGATCGTCAGATCACTCGGCCAGGCACCGGCCTGCGGCGCGACCAGGACGGCGACTCCGGCCACCGCGCCGAGGGTCATGGCGCCCAGACCGACCCGCCGGGCGCCGGGATTGATTTCGTTCATTCAGATACTTCCCTTGGTCGAAGCGCCCGCCCAGGTGCGACGGACGCGGGTGCGCGAAGGAACAAGCGCAGGCCGCACATTAACGAAACATCACCGCTTCAGATTGGCTTTTCGGAAAATCCGGCCCGCCCCGCACCGGATTCCAGCAATCTGTCGGCGACGCAACATCCGCTCCCCTGGACGACCGCCGCCGGAGCAGCGATGCTGAATGGCATGACTCGGGCACCCGCGGTGAACCTGCACCGACCCAAGGTGGAGTACTTCAATGTCGACGAGCTCACCAATATCGATCCCAAGGGTTTCGTACGACAGGTGGAGCGCTATCAGGTCGAGCCGTGGGGGCTCTACATGGCCCGCACCTCCGACCATCCCGAGTTCCACTACATCGAATCCTGGCTGCTGCCCACGGTGTCGTTGCGTGCCACCGTCTTCCACTTCACCCCGGCACACCTGCGCGATCAGGACTACTACATCGATATCGGCGAGTTCGCGCAGGTCGGTCCGAAGCAGTGGAAATCCGTCGACCACTACCTGGATCTGGTGGTGCGCCAGGGCCGCGACGTCGAGCTACTCGACGTGGACGAACTGCTCGCCGCCCATGCCGCCGGTTACCTGACCCTGACCGAGGCGCAGCAGGCCATCGAGTCCGCGACCTCGACGATCGACGGAATCGCCGCGCACGGCCACAGTTTCGAGGCGTGGCTGGCCAAGCAGGGAATCGAACTGACCTGGATGTAGCCTCGCGCTAGCCGGGCTGTCCGGTCTCGGCGAGCACCCGCGGGTAGACCTGTTCGAACCACGGCGTCTTCACCGCGAGGTACGCCTCGATGGCAGCCGGATCGGTCAACCCTGCAGCGGCGGCCTCGGCCTTGCGCTTGATCTCGAGGTACTCCGCACGGGCGGCGGCGTCGGCACGCAGCCACTGCACGAACGCGAGCGCGAAACGCTGTCCCGGCCAACCGTCCACGCGCACATGAACATTGACCGGGCGGCCCGGATCGGCGTTGACGTGGATGCGCTTCTCCCACAGCGCCGGATCGGTGCCGGGCTTCGAATCGTCGGTTGTGATGTGGTCCAGGCGGGGAAAACCGATGGCCTGCAAGGACTCTCGCAGCGAGTCCGCGACACCGAGATCGGCGACGGTGATCTGGATATCGAGCACGTCCTTGGCGGGCAGCCCCTCGACCGCCGTCGAGCCGATGTGATCGATGCGCCGGGCGCGGTCACCACACGCCACGGCCAGTCGAGCGATGACGCGTTGCGCCTGGGCCGCCCAGGTCGGATCCGGTTCGACCAGGCGCACGGCACCGCGCGGGGACCGGGTCCCGGTCCGCAGGTTGTGCTCGAACGGCACCAGCCGTTGCGCCCACAGGTCGCGGATCACCGGCTCCAATTCACCCGGCGCACCGCTGTTGTCGAGCAGCACATCCCCCGCCGCGCGACGCTGGTCGTCGGTGGCCTGGGCCTGGATGCGGGCCAGCGCGTCCTCGGGAGAGATACCGCGGAAAGCTTCGAGCCGGTGCACCCGGGTCTCGACATCGGCCATGACTACCAGCACGAGGTTCATGAACGGGCCCAGCCCGTTCTCGACCAGCAGCGGAATGTCCTGCACCACAATGCCGTCCGCGGGTGCGGCGGCGATGAGTTCGGCGGTGCGCTTGCCGACCAGCGGGTGGGTGATGCCGTTGAGGGTGGCGCGGGCCTCGTCGGTGGCGAACGCCTTGGCGGCCAGGGCGGGCCGGTCGAGGCTGCCGTCGGCGGCGAGGATGTCGTCGCCGAAGGCGGCGACCAGCGCGGCCAGCCCCTCGGTGCCGGGCGCGACGACCTCGCGGGCGATGACGTCACTGTCGACCAGTACGGCACCGAGTTCGGTCAGAATGCGGGCCACGGTGGATTTGCCCGCGCCCATGCCTCCGGTGAGACCGATTCGCAACATTGGTCCAGTCTCGCATTGCGGCCGGTCGGGGCGGCGATCAGGGTTGCCCGCGCAGCCTCCGGGATTACCCATCCGGGCCTGCGGTTTCACCTGCAAGCACAGTCCTTGGCCGTTCCGTGACGCCGACGAGATCATTTCGCAACTTTTTCGGTCAATCCCGACCGTTTGTCGGCAACATTCCGACACGCCGGGGCGTACGTCGCGCAATATTCGGCGATCCACACTTTTGTTCGGCTATGGTTCGCCGCAGGCGATAGTGGGCCGGTTAACACGCAAGAGAAGGATTATCAGTGGGCACCAACAAACTCCAGACGGGTCGCCACCGTCTGGGCCTGGCGGGCACCGTGCATTGTCTCGAGATCCCCGCCGTCGCAGCCGCTCTCGCCGAATACCGGCGACCCTGGCTGACCGCGCTCCTCAGCCCGGCTCGGCACAGCTTCGCGGCCATGCGAAAACGGTCGTCCGAACCCACTCGCGTGCGGAACTGGGTACCGGCCACCGTCGGCTGATCCATCCCCCGAAACCAACAGTGGCCCGGCCCTTTCGGACCGAGCCACTGGTTTTGTGTGCGTGTTACACGATGCCGCTCGGCTTACGACGCGTGCCCGGATCCTGCGTGGGCATGGCATTCGGCGGAACCGGGTAGGGGATGCCGCCGGTCGCGGTGCCCAGTGCGATATTCGGGCCGCACTGGGCGATCGCGGCCTCCACCTTCCGATCGGCCGGTGCGAACGCGGGTTTCGTGGCGTCCGGGCTCGACCCGAAGTCGAAGGCCGAGGTCATGTCGCCGGTGACGCTGCGCCGCCACGAGGTCAGGTTCGGCACGTCCACCCCGAAACGCTTCTCGATCAGGCGCAGCTGCGAGGTGTGATCGAAGGTCTCCGACGACACCAGTCCACCACGGCTGTAGGGCGAGATCACGAAGCACGGCACGCGGTAGCCGAGTCCGATCGGGCCGGTGATGCCCTCGTGCTTCTTGTCCACCGGCACGGTGATGTACTCCCCCGGCGTGCCCGCGGGCGCGGTCGGCGGGGTGACATGGTCGAAGAAGCCACCGTTCTCGTCGTAGCTGACGATGAGCGCGGTCTTCTCCCACACGGCCGGATTCGAGGTGAGGATGTCGAGCACCTGCATGATGCCGACCGCACCGAAAGCCGGTGGCAGCGCGGGATGTTCGCAGTTCAGCAGCGACGGGATCACCCAGGACACGGCCGGTAGCTGGTTGGCGGCCACATCGGCGGCGAAGTCCTGCGGGTAGGCCGGGGCCTTACCGCGCCGGGCCAGTTCCGACGCCGGGTCCGCGGCCTGCTTGAAGCAGCCGAGCATGCCGTCGAGGATCACCGAGGACAGCGGGCCGACATCGCGGTTGTTGTAGATCTTCCAGCTGACCCCGGCGTCGGAGAGGTTCTCCGGCATGGTCCGCCAGCTGTAGGCGTTCTGCGGGATCAGGGTCGGCGTCTCGAGCAGCGGACCGCCGTTCCGGCCGTCCGGGTCGATGGTCGCCGACATCCAGTACAGCCGGTTGGGATCGGTCGGGCCCAGCACCGAGCAGTGGTAGCTGTCGCACAGGGTGAAGGCATTGGCCAGGTCCCAGTGCACCGGGACGTCGTCCTTGGTGTAGTAACCCATTGCGGCGGGGCCGTTTCCGGCGCCGACCGAGGCGATGGACATGGGCATCCAGCCGTCGTTCTTACCACCGTTCCACGCCTTGTGCATGGCCGCCCAGCTGTGGTCCGGGTCGTTGATGCATTCACCGTCGAGGGTGGCGCCGCGGGTGGTGTCGAGGCGGAACGGATTGAGGAAACCGTCCGGGGTGGGACCGACGCCGGGCGTGTAGCCGTACTGGTTCCAGGCCGGAGACGGATCGTCGAATCCCCGTACGCCGGACATGGTTCCGAAGTAGTGGTCGAAGGACCGGTTCTCCTGCATGAGCAGCACGATGTGCTCGATGTCGCCGAGTCCGCCCATGCCGGCCGGGTCGGCGGCGTAGGCCCGCTCGATGATCGGGTTGGCCAGTGAGGCGAGCGACGCCGCACCGCCCGCGGCCATGGCTTTCGCCAGAAAATCGCGCCTGTTGATTCCGGCGAACACGCCCATGCTCCGGTGATGCCTTCCGCTAGGAGTGAATGAATTGAACGCCCCGAAGCTATCCGGTCGCGCGTCCAGTTCGCATCCAACCCTCGAATGATGACGGCCTAGCGAACCACTCGTAACCGTACGGGGTCCAGCCGTGGATTCCTGACAGTGACTTGCACCTCATTGCCGGGTCGGCCTAAGCTTTCGCGCATACCTGATAGTGACTATCAGGTATCGACCGTGGGAGTCAGCATGACCAGTCAGGCCCTCGCAGATCCGCCCCGCTCGCCCGAATCCGCGACCCGGCCCGGGCCGCTCGGACGCTGGGGCGGCTTCCTGGCCCGGCACCGATGGACGGTCATCGGCGTGTGGCTGGTCCTGATCGCGGTCTGCGGCGCGGCGTATCCGGCCCTGCACGCGCGACTGGGCGCACCCAACTACGCGGTACCCGGATCCACCTCCGCCCAGGCGGAAACCCGTATCGCACAACACTTCTCGGTGCTCGGCGCGGAGCAGGACCTGATCGTGCTGCATGCCGACGGATTCACCGTCGACGATCCGCGCTTCCGGGCGGCGATCGATCGGGTGCTGGGCGCGGCCCGCGCGGTCCCCGGCGTACCCGGTGCCGTCGGCCCGTTCGAAGGCGATACCAAACAACAGATCTCGGCCGACCGGCACACCGCGCTCGCCCTCGTGGGCATCAACGGCGACATGTCCGAACGCGTCGACGTCGCCGCCCGGCTGCAGACCGCCCTGACCGTCGCCTCCGACACCGAGGTCCGCGCCGACGTGACCGGATACTCGCCGGTCGAGGGCGAACTGATCCGGATGGAGACCGCGGACATCAGCCGCGGTGAGGGCATCGGCCTACCCATCGCCGCGATCGTGCTGGTGCTCGCGCTCGGCGCGGTGGTCGCGGCCACGATTCCCATCTCGGTCACCGCCGCCGGGATAGCGCTGGCGGTGGGTGCGCTGTTCGGGCTGGCAAGCTTCCTGACCTTCGACTCGTTCGTGCTGTCGGTGGCGACCATGATCGGGACCGGCACCGCCATCGACTACGCCATGTTCCTGGTGAGCCGGTTCAACGAGGAGCTGACCAAACGCGGTGTGCGGGATCGCAAGGCCCGCAAGGACATCCATGCCGCCGTCGGTGCGGCCCTGGATACCACCGGCCGCACCGTGCTGGCCTCGGGCATCATCGTGATGATCTCGCTGTGCTCGCTGCTGGTGGTCGGCCTGCCCATGCTCGACGGGGTGGCGCTGGGCGTGGTGGTCGCGGTGCTCGGCACCCTGACCGCCGCGTTCACCCTGCTGCCGGCGCTGCTGGCCGTCCTTGGTCCGGCCGTCAACCGGGGTGCGTTGCCCGCGCGGCTGCGGCCGGCCGAGACCCGGTCGACGGCGGCCTCGACCGCGTGGGCGCGCTGGGCGCATCTGGTGATGGGCCGCCCGATCGTCTTCGGAGTGCTCGGGGTGGCGTTGCTGGCGGTGGCGGCGGTGCCGATCACGGGCATCCGCTATGGCATCGACATGGGCCTGAACTCGCTGGGCGATCGGCCCACCGGGCACGCGACTCGACTGGTACAGGACAACTTCGGGCCCGGCCTGCTCTCGCCCATCCAGGTGGTGGCCTCCGGGCCCGGCGACACTCCGCTGTCGCTCGACGGCCGCGGCGAGGTGCGGATGCTGAGCGACGAGCTGGCCCACGATCCGCGGGTGGCGAACGTGCTCCCGTTGCAGGCCGACGGCCGCTACCTGGTGACGGTGGTGCCCAAGGATTCGTTCGACTCGACCACCGTGAGCGATCTCACGACCGATATCCGTTCCCGCGCAAAGACTGTCGACGCCGCCGAGGTCCTCGTCGGCGGCACGCCGGCCATGTTCGCCGATGTCTCCGGGCAGATCTCGCGCGGCTTCGGCTGGGTCATCGCCCTGGTGTTGACCGCCTCGCTGATCTTCCTGGTGGTGACGTTCCGCTCGATCGTGCTGGCGCTCAAGGCGATCGCGTTGAATCTGCTGGCCACCGGTGCGGCCTTGGGCATTACGGTCGCGGTGTTCCAGCACGGGCTCGGCGAGCGGGTGCTCGGCTTCCACAGCCCGGGTTTCCTGCAGGTGTTCCTGCCCATGCTGGTGTTCGCCGTGCTGTTCGGATTGTCCATGGACTACGAGGTTTTCCTCATCCGGCGCATGAAGGAGACCTGGGATCGCACCGGCGACAATGCCACCGCCGTCGCCGAGGGCCTGCAACGCACCGCCCGGCCCATCACGGCCGCGGCCGCCATCATGGTCGCGGTGTTCGCGAGCTTCCTGAGCGCGGATGTCATGGAGCTGAAGGAGATCGGCTTCGCGCTGGCCGTCGCGGTCGCCATCGACGCGGTGATCGTGCGCCTGATCCTGGTCCCGGCCTTCATGCGACTGTTCGGCCGCTGGAACTGGTGGCTGCCGACCCTGCCGACCCTGCATACGTTGCGCCGTCAGCGGAAGACGGCCTCCAGCGCGACCAGGATCGACTCCACCACCTCGGCGTAGATATCCCGCAGCCGGACGGCGAAACCCGTTCCCTCCCAATGATCCAACGCCGCCATACAGCTCCAGATGGCGATGGCGGCGGCCATCCGCAGCTTCAGCTCATTGGGGTCACGTCCGGTCAATTCCGCGAAGGCGATCCGGAATTCGTCCTCCAGCGCCCGCCACTGCTCGGTCTGCCGCAGTCGCACCTCGGGGATCGACCGCACATAGCCCAGCCGCACCCGGGTGCGGTAATCGACGTCGTCGGTGACGATCTCGTCGAGCACCGCCGGAACCAGCGGACGCGCCATCGCCAGCAGTTCGGGGAAATCGCGGGTCTGCCCGCCGCCGATCGACCGCATCACCGCGAGCGCCTGCGGATCGGTCTCGTCGTAGAGGACCAGCATCTCCTTGGTCCCGAAATACCGGTAGATCGAACTCGGTGACACCCCCGCGGCGGTGGCCACCCGCTCGACGGTCACCTCGCGATACCCGTGCTCGTCGAACAACTCGAGCGCGATCCGCTGGATTCGGCTCATCGCCTCGATCTTGCGGCGTTCCCAGAGCGAGGGCGTGGAAGCAAAGGTGGACTCGGACATCTCATTGCCGAGAATACCTGCTCACAGCAACGATTCTCGGCAACGCCGGTGCTTGCGGCCGCCCCACCCACCCATAGAAAAATCCCCCGGGTCCGCCAGGACCCGGGGGATTTCTACTTGCCTATCCCGTCAGGGAAAGCGAATCAGGCGTTGCCCGACAGCTTCTCGCGGAGGGCAGCCAGCTGCGCGTCGCTCGCGAGCGAGCCACCGGCGGGCTGATCCGACGAGGAGGACGACGACGAGGTCGCAGCCTGCGCGCCGGTCTCCGAGGAGTAGTTCTGCGGTCCGCCGTTGGCGGCCTCAGCGGCGGCGTCAGCCGCCATCTTCTCCATCTGAGCGGTGTGCATCTTGTGGCGACGCTCGGCCTCGGCGTACCGGGTCTCCCACTCTTCACGCTGCTTCTCGAAACCTTCGAGCCATTCGTTGGTCTCGGAGTCGAAGCCCTCGGGGAAGATGTAGTTGCCCTGGTCGTCGTAGCTGTCGGCCATGCCGTACTTCGACGGGTCGAACTCGGCGGTGTAGTCCTCGTTGGCCTGCTTCAGCGACAGCGAGATACGACGACGCTCGAGGTCGATGTCGATGACCTTGACCATGGCGTCGTCGCCGACGGCGACAACCTGGTCCGGGACCTCGACGTGGCGCTCGGCCAGCTCGGAGATGTGCACCAGGCCCTCGATGCCCTCTTCGACGCGCACGAAGGCACCGAAGGGAACCAGCTTGGTGACCTTGCCCGGGACGATCTGACCGATCGCGTGGGTCCGGGCGAACTGACGCCACGGGTCTTCCTGGGTCGCCTTGAGCGACAGGGAGACACGCTCGCGGTCCAGGTCGACGTCGAGGACCTCGACGGTGACCTCGTTGCCGACCTCGACAACCTCGGACGGGTGGTCGATGTGCTTCCAGGACAGCTCGGAGACGTGCACCAGGCCGTCGACGCCACCCAGGTCCACGAAGGCACCGAAGTTGACGATGGAGGACACGACGCCCTTGCGGACCTGGCCCTTCTGCAGCTGGTGCAGGAACTCGGAGCGGACCTCGGACTGGGTCTGCTCGAGCCAGGCACGACGCGACAGGACCACGTTGTTGCGGTTCTTGTCGAGCTCGATGATCTTGGCCTCGATCTCCTTGCCGACGTACGGCTGGAGGTCGCGGACACGGCGCATCTCGACCAGCGAAGCCGGGAGGAAGCCGCGCAGACCGATGTCCAGGATCAGGCCGCCCTTGACGACCTCGATGACGGTGCCCTTGACGGCCTCGTCCTTCTCCTTGAGCTCCTCGATCGTGCCCCAAGCCCGCTCGTACTGAGCGCGCTTCTTCGACAGGATCAGACGGCCTTCCTTGTCCTCCTTGGTGAGAACGAGGGCCTCGACCTCATCACCCACGGAAACGACCTCATTCGGGTCGACATCGTGCTTGATGGACAGTTCGCGAGACGGGATGACGCCTTCGGTCTTGTAACCGATGTCGAGAAGGACCTCATCACGATCAACCTTGACGATCGTGCCTTCGACGATATCGCCGTCGTTGAAGTACTTGATGGTCTTGTCGATAGCGGCGAGGAAGTCCTCGGCAGAGCCAATGTCGTTAATGGCTACCTGCGGCGAGGTGACGGTGGAGGGCATGTGTTGGGAGGCTCCGGACGGATTGTGGTCGGTAGTGGACATGTGGACTTTCGGTATTGCTGCGAACACACAGCAGTTGGAACTAACGTTGGCAGACATGCACAGCACATCGCTGCGACGCTGCGCAACGCTGCCCTGCTGTATCTCTTCAAATACAGGCATGCGGACTCACAGCACGATTGTCTGCTCTACGCGGTCTCGAGAAACCGTGTACAGAAGACACTCGCGGAAAACAGCGTACGCGACACGTGTTGTACCAAGCAAACATGGGCCCCTTCGCGACGCTCTATAGGGTGAGCCCATGTCCGAAGATCACTCTGCCACCCCCGACGATGCCCGGCACGCCCAGGCCAATGCCGTGCTCGGAACGGTGGGAGTGACTCGCGCCAAGGTCGATTCGCAATCCAGTGCCCGGGCCAGCCGCAAGTGGTGGGACGCCGACGCCGACGCCTATCACGAGACGCACGCCGACTTCCTCGGCGTGGACTCCCCCGCCGGCGAGTTCGTGTGGTGCCCGGAGGGATTGCACGAAGGTGACTGGCGACTGCTCGGGGATATCGAGGGCAAGCGGATCCTGGAGATCGGCTGCGGCTCGGCGCCCTGCTCGCGCTGGCTCGCCGCGCACGGCGCACACCCGGTGGGCTTGGATATCTCCCGCGCGATGCTCGACCGCGGCCTGGCGGCCATGGCCGCGGGCGGACCGCACGTCCCGCTGATCCAGGCGGGTGCCGAAGAATTGCCGTTCGCCGACGAGTCGTTCGATCTGGCCTGCTCGGCCTTCGGCGCGGTCCCCTTCGTCGCCGATTCCGCCCGCGTGATGAGCGAGGTGCGGCGGGTCCTGAAACCCGGTGGCCGCTGGGTCTTCTCCGTCAACCACCCGATGCGCTGGATCTTCCCCGACGATCCCGGCCCCGACGGCCTGCGCGCCACCATCCCGTACTTCGACCGTACCCCGTACGTCGAACTCGACTCCGACGGCGAACCCACCTACGTCGAACACCACCGCACCATCGGCGACCGGGTCCGCGAGATCGTGGCCGCCGATCTCACCCTCGTCGACATCATCGAACCCGACTGGCCGGAGTGGCTCGACCGCGAATGGGGCCAGTGGAGTCCGCTGCGCGGCGAAATCTTCCCCGGCACAGCCATCTTCGTCACCGAGAAGCGCGCCTGAGGTAGCCGCCGTACCCTCGTGGTGGATCACAGGGGGTGTGTGGGGTGGAGGAGAGCCCGTTCGGCCGTTATCGGTTGCTCGACCTGCTCGGGGCGGGCGGGATGGGACAGGTGTTCCGGGCCTACGACAGCGAGCGGGATCGGGTGGTGGCGCTCAAGGTGCTGCCTCCCGGGCTGGCCGACGACCCGGTGTACCGGTCACGATTCCGGCGGGAGGCGCAGGCCGCCGCGCGATTGAACGAGCCGCACGTCATTCCGATCCACGACTTCGGGGAGATCGACGGGCGGCTTTTCCTGGACATGCGGCTGGTCGAGGGCGTGGATCTGGCCACCCGGCTCGCCGAGGGCGGGCCGCTGTCACCGGAGGCGGCGGTCTCCTGCACGACGCAGATCGCGGCCGCACTGGACGCGGCGCATCGGGCCGGGCTGGTGCATCGGGACGTGAAGCCGTCCAACATCCTCACCACCGCAGACGATTTCGCGTATCTCATCGACTTCGGCATCGCGCGCGGTGGCGACGATACCGGGCTCACCAGCGCAGGCTCGGCGGTCGGCACCTTCGCCTACATGGCACCCGAGCGGCTCGAGCACACCGACTACGACGCCCGCGCCGACGTGTACTCACTGGCCTGTGTGCTCTACGAGTGCCTGACCGGCACCAAACCGTTCCCTGGTCCGAGTGTCGAGCGACAGGTCGCGGCACACCTCGCATCCCCGCCGCCGCGGCCGTCGGTCCTGCGCGCCGGGATTCCGGCCGCGTTCGACGCGGTGATCGCGGACGGGATGGCCAAGGATCCTCGCGAGCGATATCCCTCGGCCGGTGTGCTCGCCGCCGCCGCACGGGCCGCCCTGTCCGGCGCGGAGCTGCCGACGGTCCCGGTGGTGGTGGGAAGCGCTGCCGGGCAGTCGAATTCGCTGCCGACGCGGGAGTTCACCGATCCGGTGCGGCCGCCCGCGGTGGCCCCGGTGGAGTTCCGGCCCGCCGCAGCAGATCCCTCACGGCGGTCGCTGCACGCGCTGATGTGGGCAGCCGCCCTGACGGTGGCAGTCTTAGCCGCGGTGACGCTGGTGAAGGTCGAAATGCGTCAGGGCGACAGTCATTCCGCCTCCGCACCGATCTCGGCGACCACCGCCGGTCCCGCGCCGACAGGTGCGGGCTCCCCCACCTCGACCGCGCCCACCGGGTCGCCGACCACGAGCGCCCCGACCACCTTCTTCCCGGTGACCGCGGACGGATTATCGGATTACATCCGGGTGTACTACCAGCTGCTGCCGGGGAACACGCTCGGCACCTGGACGTGGCTGACCACCCGCTACCAGAACGCCCTCGGCGGCTACGACGAGTACCGAAACTATTGGGGCACAGTTGATTCGGTCACAGTCGGGGAGACCGCCGTGGCGGTGCCCGCGATGGCCGTCGGCTACCGCCTGACCCTGCACTTCACCGACGGACGGACACGGGTCGAGACGCGCAGGGCGAAACTGGTCCAGTACGGAGGCGGCTACCTGATCGACAGCTCCGAAATCGTGCCCTGAGCGCTACGCCCCTCGGCCCGCGAAAACGCCGCCGCCCCGGCCGGAATCGGCGGGGGGCGGCGGGTGAGGGTGCTATTTCGGTTCTCGGCCGACCTGTTTGAGGGCCAGGCGGAGGGCGTATTCGAGTTGGGCGTTGATGCTGCGGAGGTCGTCGGCGGCCCACTTGGCGATCGCGTCGTGGACCGCCGGGTCGAGCCGGAGCAGCACCTTTTTCGGCTCGCGCTTGACCATTACGCGTACAGGGAGCCGGCGTTGACGACGGGGGCGGCGGAGCGGTCGCCGCAGAGTACGACCAGGAGGTTGGAGACCATGGCGGCCTTGCGCTCCTCGTCGAGTTCGACGACGCCCTGTTCGGCGAGCTTGTCCAGCGCCATGCCGACCATGCCGACCGCGCCCTCCACGATGCGGCTGCGGGCGGCGACCACCTGGGCGGCCTGCTGGCGGACCAGCATGGCCTGGGCGATCTCCGGGGCGTAGGCGAGATGGGTGATGCGGGCCTCGATGATCGAGATGCCGGCGAGCTGGGTGCGTTCGCCCAGTTCGGTGGTGAGCTCGCTGGCGACCTCGGTGCCGTCGCGCAGGCTCGGGGTGCCCGAATCATCGGTCTGATACGGGTGCGTGGTGGCCAGGTGCCGGACGGCGGTCTCGGACTGGGTGGTCACGAAGTCCTCGTAGTCGTCGACGGCGAAGGCGGCCTTGTAGCTGTCGACCACCTGATACACGACGACGGAAGCGATTTCGACCGGGTTGCCGTCGAGGTCGTTGACCTTCAGCTTCTGGGTCTCGAAGTTACGCACCCGCAGCGAGATGCCGCGACGGCTGGAAAGCGGTGTCACCCAGTGGAATCCGGATTCGGTGACCGAGCCGATGTAGCGGCCGAAGAACTGGATCACCTTGGCCTGGTTGGGATTCACGGTGATGAAGCCGCTGGCGACGAGCACGATGACCAGGATCGTCACCGCCAGCAGGATCCCCAGGGGCGTCGAGGACCCCTCGTGATTATCGGCTCGGGTCTTGATCCCATGGGCCTCGAAGATGATCGCGACGATCAGTAGAGCGAATACCCCCAGCATGACGAACCCGTTCAACCGGAAGGCTCGACGCAACTCCATGACACTCTCCTAGTATCGAAGTGATATCACGACGATAGCGCGAGCCGTCGCGGTTGAACAGAACTTTTCTAGGCCGGTCGGATATTGCGGTTGTTGCGGAACAGGTTGGCCGGGTCGTACTTCGCCTTCAGCCCGGCCAGCCGGGCGTAGGTGGCGGGCTCGTATCCGGCGCGGGTCTGCGCCTCGCCGGCCCGGTCGCCACCGCCATACAGGAAGTTGAGGTTGTAGCCCAAGGTCCAGGGCTCGACCGACTTCGCCACCTGCGACAGCCGCTCGTACACCTCCTCGGTGTTGTCCGGGTTCGGCATCGCCAGGACACGCACGACGTACTGCGCGTCGCGGTGATCCATGCTGATGCCGTTCGGGCCGGGTCGGCCCAGCGCACCGCCGAGGTGGCGCAGCCCGGCGATCACCGGGATCGGTTCACCCGGACCGCTGATCTCCAGGAAGGCGTCCGATGCGTCGGCGGGCAGCTCCGACAGCAGCGCGTCGGTGGCGGTGTACGCGTGCGGGAACGCCGGATCCCGGTAGATGGCATGGCTTTCCGTGTACGGCATGACCCGCAGATCGTCGGTCAGGCGCGCGCCGACCGCCCGCAGCGGGGCGACCAGCCGCTCCCCCTCCTGCTCGGATCCGGTGTAGGCGACATTGATGGTCGCCACGTGCCGGCCGCGCAGGTGCGGCGGGAAGGCCGGGATGTCAGGGAACGACATCATGGTGATGGCCGAGGTGACCTGCTCGGGCAGGTCCTGGGTCCACAGCCGCCAGGCTTCCAGCGCGGGCGCGACCAGCGGGGTGTCGAATTGCAGTTGGCCGCCGTACACGGTGGCGATCGGCAGCAGCGTCAGCTCCAGCGCGGTGACGACGCCGAAGTTGCCGCCGGTGCCGAGCACCGCGCCGAACAGTTCGTCGCCGGGTTCCAGCCGCCGCAGCCGGCCGTCGGCGGTGACGATCTCGATCGCCCGCACATGCTCTGCGGCATAACCGAATTCGCGGGCCAGGATGCCGATCCCACCGCCCAGGGTGTAGCCGACCACGCCGACCGAGAGCGAGGAGCCGTTCAGCGGGGCCAGACCGTATTCGGCCGCGGCCTCGATCAGCGCTCCGGCTTGGACCCCGGCCGCCACCCGCGCGGTGCGGGCTTCGGCGTCGATGCGAATGTCGGTCATGCGCCGGGTGGTGATGAGCACGCCGCCGTCGGTGGCGACCGACAGGCCGTGGCCGGTGGCCTGCACTGCGATCGGAAGGCCGTGGCGCGCCGCGTATTCCACGGCGGCCCGCACATCCTCGGCGTGGGCCGCGCCGACGACCACGGCGGGGCGGTGGGTGTAGGCGGTCTGGAATCCGGCGATCTCGGCGTCGTAGCCGGTGTCGCCGGGCTGGAAGACGGGGCCGGTGGTGGTGGGCAGTTCGGTGATCGCTGTCTTCGTCATGTCCATGACTCTGCGCCGATCCGATCTAGAACTCCAACAGATAGTTTTTCTAGTAGCTAGAATCAGCAGTTATGGAACTGCGTCAGCTGCGGTACTTCGTCACGGTCGCCGAGGAAGCCAACTTCACCCGTGCGGCCGCTCGCCTGCACCTCGCGCAGCCCGGGCTCAGCGCCCAGATCAAACAGCTGGAACATGAACTGGGACAACCGCTGCTGGATCGGACGAGCCGCTCGGTGACCCTCACTCCGGTCGGCGAGGCGGTGCTGCCACTGGCCCGGGCCGCCTTGGAACAGGTCGAGCGGATCACCCACACGGTTGACGAGTTCACCGGCCTGCTGCGCGGGCACGTCCGGGTCGGCTTGATCGCCGGAGCCGCGCTAGAGGAGGTCGATATCGCCCAGGTACTGGCCGATTTCCACCACGATCACCCGCAGATCGGCATCTCCCTGACCGAGGACACCTCCGACGCCATGCATGCGGCGGTTCGCCGCGGCGAGCTGGATATCGGCGTGCTGAGCGTATCCGGCGATCTGGATCCGGGTATCGGCGCCGAAACCGTCTACGACAGCGCCATTGTCGCGGCCGTGGCCGCCGACGCCGAAGGCTTCGGGGAGCGAATCACGCTGGCCGAGTTGTGCACCCATCCCCTGATCTGCCTGCCGAGCGGCACCGGCCTGCGGGGACTGCTCGAAAATGCCTGCACCGCCGCCGGTCTCGTCCCCGACGTGGCCTTCGAAGCCGCCGCTCCCCCGCTGCTCATCCGGCTGGCCGCGCACCGCCTCGGCGTGGCCGTCATTCCGCGCGTCCCCGCCGACGAGGCGGCCGCGCTGGGCGTGCGCACCCTGGAGATCGATCCGGAGATGCGGGGCCGCCTCGTGCTGGCCTGGAACACCGAGCGTCCCCTGAGTCCGGCCGCGAAAGTCCTACTGGGACAACTGCGTATCGCCTTGTCCCGTTGGAAGTACCCCGCGCCGATGCCCTCCCGCGGCTAGGCCGCGAATACCGCCCGCAGACCGCCGTCCCGGATCGCCTGAACTCCGACCAGGGCCAGCAGCACCCCACCGGTCACCAGGTGTTCGACGGCATCACTGAGGTGATGCGGGAAGCTGAAGAACAGCACGCTGTGCGCGAACAGCGCCCAGATGCCGACAATGAATCCGCCTCCGACACCGGCGATTACGCAATACCAGGCCGCCCAGCGTTTACGCAGTGCGACCACCAGCGCGGGCGCGAACAGCAGCAGGCCCGCGAGCCCGTGCCAGCCGTTGTAATCCATGCCGAGGACCGAGGTGGCCGGGGCGTGCTCGCCCATGGCGAAGCTGGGCTGTGCGATCCAGCCCGCGATCGCCCAGACGATGTGCACGGCCCCGACCGCGAGGACCGCCCATTGCAGAAAACTCCACCGTGCCAATGGAATCGACCTCCCCAACGGTGCGATCAGAACTTCTACTACAAACTGTAGTTGATTGAGCGGATCCGCGTAAGTGCCATCACACAATTACCTAACCTTCCCTATTGCCCCACACGATAGGGAAGGTTAAGGTAGTTTTCGTGACCGATCGTCTCTACTCCGTCGAAGACGTCGCGGAACGCCTCGGCCTGCACGTGCGCACCGTCCGCGGCTATGTACGCGACGGGAAGCTGCCCGCCACGCGTATCGGCAAGCAGTACCGCATCAATCAGGCCGATCTCGAGGCATTCACCGGCCTGCCCGCCCCCGACACCGGATCGACCGCCCGGCAACGACATTCGGAAGTGTCGAGCATCGTCGAGGTGGACGCCGTGGACCCGGCCACCGCCGACCGCGTCAGCACCCTGCTGACCGGGATGGCGGGCAACCGGTTCGCCAACGACCAGACACTGCGGGTCCAAACCTTCTACGACCGCGAACGCGCCCGCCTGAAGGTCATTCTCGTCGGCGGCCTGGGCGACACCGCCCGGCTGCTCGAATACATGGAAGGAGTCCTCGCGTCATGAGCGCGATCTACAAGTCCGAGGCCGGCCGGGCCGCCATCCAGGCGCGCTACCGGGAGACCCTGCAGAAGTGGCCGGTCCCGGCCGAACAGCTGCACATCCCCACCCGCCTGGGCGACACCTTCGTGCTCGCCTCCGGTCCGCAGGGCGCTCCGCCGGTGATCGCCCTGCACGGCTCGGGCTCCAACTCCTCGACCTGGCGCGGCGATATCGCCTCCTGGGCACAGGATTTCCGGGTCTACGCGGTCGACATGCCCGGCGAGCCCGGCGGCAGCACCGAGTCCCGTCCCGAGCTCGGCACCGACGCCCTCGCCGACTGGCTCGATGATGTCCTCGCGGGCCTGAACATCTCGTCCGCGAGCTTCGTCGGCATGTCCCTGGGCGGCTGGACGGCCCTCGACTACGCCATCCGCCGACCCGACCGCGTCACCCGGCTCGCCCTCTACTGCCCCGGCGGCATCGGCAAGCAGCGCTTCGGCTGGATCTTCAAAAACCTGGTGGACCACCTGTTCAGCAATCACGACCTGCGCCGCTCGGCCGCCATCGTGACCGGCCTGAACATCAAAGACCACGCCGAGATCCTCGACGACATCGCCCTCACCTTCACCCACTTCAACCCCCGCACCGGCAAACTCTCCCTCTTCACCGACGCCCAACTCGCCACCCTGAAAATGCCGGTCCTGGTCATCGTCGGCGCCGACGACGCCATGTTCAAATCCGCCGAAACCGCCCGCCGCGCCGAACAATCCATCACCGACGCCACCCTCCGCATCCTCCCCGACACCGGCCACGCCATCCTCGGCCAAACCGAAGCGGTCCACGAGTTCCTACGGAAGTGACACGATCCGGGGCGGTCGCACGGAAATAGCTCCGATCCTCCACACGGCCGCACCACGACCCCGATACTGGAGCGCATGCATCGGCGGATGGCTCTGGCGGTTGCGGCACTCGGAATTTCGGCCTCGGCGATCACGGGATGGCCGATGGGTGGGACGGCCTCGGCCGATCCCGGCCGATGTGGGGTCACGGTGACCAGTGGGCAGGACGCGGGCGCGAATCCGGCCGCGCCGAGCTTCTACTACCTCATGCGCAACGAGTGTTCGGTGGGCGGCAGTTTCCGCGTCTACCAGCACACTCTCGGGCGTGATGCGGTCGCTTCGATCGGCGGCGGCAGCTGTCAGTGGGTCAATGCCCACGACACCGCCACCTTCTGGGACCCGGTGGGCGACTCCGACTGGGAACCGCTCGCCTGTCCGGTGGCATCCGCTGCGGCACTGGCGGATCCGGGACGGTGCGGGGTCTCCGTCGAAGGACCGTCCAGCACCGGAACAGGATTCGCGTACTTCGTGCGGAACGATTGCTCGGCGCCGGTCGATGTCAAGGTGCACATGTACACCGTGGATCAGTACACCGCGTGCAAATGGATCGAGCCCGGGGAAACCGTCGCTCTGCTGTCGAACTACGTCGACCAGAACTGGCAGGCCGAGGGCTGCTGACCCGGTACCGACGACTCCGCCCCGCACCCGGGACACCGGGGCGGGGCGGAATGCGTTGTCGCCGTATCCGTCTCAGAGGATGCGGGAGAGGAACGCTTTGGTGCGGTCGTGCTGGGGGTTGGCGAGGACCTCGCGGGGGTTGCCCGCTTCGACCACTACTCCGCCGTCCATGAAGACCAGCTGGTCGGCAACCTCACGGGCGAAGCCCATTTCGTGGGTCACCACCACCATGGTCATGCCGGAAGCCGCCAGTTCGCGCATGACGCCGAGGACTTCGCCGACCAACTCCGGGTCCAAGGCCGAGGTGGGCTCGTCGAAGAGCATCAGCTTGGGATCCATGGCGAGGGCGCGGGCGATGGCGACGCGTTGTTGCTGGCCGCCCGAGAGCTGGGCGGGGTAGGCATCGGCCTTGTCCGCCATGCCGACTCGGGTGAGCAGCTCGCGGGCGCGGGCCGCGGCGTCGGCGCGGCGGATCTTCTTGACCTGGGTCGGCGCTTCGATGATGTTCTCCAGCGCCGTGCGGTGCGGGAACAGGTTGAAGTGCTGGAACACCATGCCGATATCGCGACGCTGCTTGGCGGCCTCGCGCGGGTGCAGCTCGTAGAGTTTGCCGTTCTTCTCGCGGTAGCCGACCAGGTCGCCGTCCACGTAGAGCCGCCCGGCATTGACCTGCTCGAGGTGGTTGATGCAGCGCAGGAAGGTGGACTTGCCGGAGCCGGACGGGCCGATCAGGCAGAGCACCTCACCGCGTTTCACCTCCAGCGAAATCCCCTTGAGCACCTGCAGGGCGCCGAAGTTCTTGCACACCTGCTCGGCCCGCACCATCGGCTCCGCGGACTTCGTATCCTGCGGCGGCACCGCGTCTTTCGACATCTCGATACTCATCTATCCGGTACCCCCGGCGATTTGGGCGTCGGCCAGCGCGCGCAACTGCTTGGCGGTCAACTGCCGCGTCGAGCCGCGCGAGTAGTACCGCTCCAGGTAGAACTGCCCGACCATGAGCACGCTCGTGATGACCAGGTACCAGGTGGCCGCCACCAGCAGCAAGGGAATCGGCTGGAACAGGATGCCGGAGATGTCGCGCGCCCGACCGTACAGATCGGTCGTGAGCGGAATCGCCGACACCAGCGAGGTGGTCTTGAGCATCGAGATCAGCTCGTTGCCGGTCGGCGGGATGATCACCCGCATGGCCTGCGGCAGCACCGTGCGCAGCATGGTCTGCGACCACGACATGCCCAGCGCCACCGACGCCTCCCGCTGCCCCTCGCCGACGGAATTGATTCCGGCACGCACGATCTCGGCCATGTAGGCGGCCTCGTTGAGACCCAGGCCGATGACCGCGAAGAAGAACGGCGCGGACCAGTGCTGCACATCGAAATGCGCCAGCGACGGTCCGAACGGCACACCCACGGTGATGGTCTTGTACAGCGCCGGGAACAAGCCCCAGAACACCAACTGCACATAGACGGGGGTGCCGCGGAAGATCCACAGGTACCCCCACGCCACCGAGCGCAGCACCGGATTCGGCGACAGGCGCATGACGGCGACGACCACGCCGAGCACCACGCCGATCAGCATGGACAGCACGGTCAATTCGAGGGTGATCAGCGCGCCCTCGGCGAACCGCACGTCGCCGAGGTATTTGAAATAGGTGTCCCAGTGGTAGGCGTCATTGGTGGCCGCCCCGTAGAGGAACAGGCCCAGCGCCAGCACGATCAGGGCGGCCGCGACCATCCGGCCCGGCCGACGCAGCGGAATCGCCTTGATCGGTTCGGGCTCGGTGGTTTTCGCGACCGCCACCGATGCGGCGGACTCGATATCGTCCTGCGACATACGAATTAGCTCTGCGCGCCGTTGATGAGCGACTTGGTGATCACGCCTTCCTGGACGCCCCAGTTCTCGGCGATCTTCTTGTACTGGCCGTTGTCCATCAGGTACTGGACGGCCTCCTGCAGCACCGGCCCGATCGCCGAGCCCTTCTTCACCGGCCAGCCGTACGGCGCGGAATCGAAGATCTCACCGGACTTCTCGATCTTGTCGCTGGCCTGCTTGATGGCGTAGGCGGTCACCGGCGAGTCGGCGGACATGGCGTCGACCTGACCCTGCACGAGCGCGTTCACCGCGGCGGACTGCTCGTCGTAGGCGACCTTGTCGATCGCGGCCTTACCGGCATCCGTGCACGCCTTGGACTTGGCCGGGATCTCGTCATTGTCCTGAACGGTGTTGCGCTGCACCGAGACCCGCTTGCCACAGGCATTGTTCGGGTCGACCGTCTTGCCCTTCAGCTGGGCCCACTCGCTGCCCGCGGAGAAGTAGGTGACGAAGTCGGCGGTCTTCTCGCGTTCCTTGTCGTCGGTGAACGAGGACATGCCGAGGTTGAAGGTGCCGGCCTCGATGGACGGAATGATGGTGGCGAACTCCGCTTCCCGGTAATCGGTGTTCAGGCCCAGCACCTTGCCGACGGCATCCATCAGGTCGACGTCGAAGCCGACGATCTTGCCGGACTTCGGATCCTTGTACTCGTTGGGCTGATACGGCACGTTCACGCCGACGACCAGCTTGCCGGCGGACTTCACATCGGCGGGCAGCTTGGCGGCGATGGTGTCGACCTTGGCCACGTCGACCTTGGCGACATCGGAGCCGCTCGACTCGGAGTTGTTGCTACACGCGGTCAATGCGAGGGCACCGGCGGCCACCACGACGGCAGCGCGCAGGGCACGCCCACGGAGAGAGTTACGAACAGACACAGCAGTCCTCCACAGTTCGGGTGCGCGACGTCCGGGCTTCGCCCGCCGTTTGAAATGTAGGCGAGTGACACCATCCACGTCGGTCGGTAACCGAACATTAATCGGCGACACGCCGTAGCGTGGCCGAACACGCCCGGTCCCGGAAGTGCGCGCTCACCAGCGGTGCAGCCGGGCGCGCACCTGCTCGGTGAATTCGGAGGTAGATGCTAGCCCACCCAAATCGGACGTGGCGACACCGGCCCGCAACGTATCGGCAACCGAATGTTCGATGCGCTCGCCGACCCGGCGCAGCGCGCTATAGCGCTGCGTGCGGCCCATCCAGCGCAGCATGCCCGCCGCGGAATTGAACAGCGCCACCGGATTCGCGCGATTGCGCCCCGCCAACGTGGGTGCCGCACCGTGCACGGCCTGGGCCATGATCTGGGTATCGGAGCAGTTCACCGACGCCGCCATGCCGAGCGAACCGCTCAGCTCCCCCGCCAGATCGGAAAGGATGTCACCGAACAGGTTTTCGGTGACGATCACGTCGTAATCGCCGGGCGCTCGCACCAGATGCGCGGCCGCCGCGTCCACGTGCTCGTCGTTCACCTCGACATCCGGATACTCCGCAGCCACCTCGTAGCAGACGTCCCGGAACATCCCCATGGTCATCGGCAGCACGTTGGCCTTGTGCACGATGGTGACCTTCTTGCCGCGCTCACCGGCGACCTCGAACGCCAGATGCGCGACGCGCGCGATGGCGGCGCGGGTGAACACGCCGACCGACAACGCCACGTCGCGTGACGGCTGGAACTCACCGGACCCGGCCGCCATATTGCGGTCGGCGTAGAGACCTTCGGTGTTCTCGCGCAGGATCAGCAGATCCATGGCCGGGGCGACCGAGCGCACCCCCTCGAGGGTGCGGGCCGGACGGATATTCGCGTACAGGCCGAAGCGTTTGCGGACCGCGCCCGCCGGCGGCAGGCCGGTGCGATGTTCGGGTGCGTAGGAGGCGCTGTCGTGCGGACCCATGATCCAGGCATCGAGTTCGGCGAGCCCTTCGAGGGTCTGCTCGGGCACCGGCGTGCCGAACTGCTCGATCGCCTCGTGACCCAGGGGCAGCGGCACCCATTCCACCGGCGACAGGCCGGTGGTCTCGAAGGCGTCGTCGACCACCGCGCGGGTGGCGCGCACGATCTCCGGACCGATGCCGTCGCCCTCCATCAGGCCCAGACGTACACGAGTGTCGGTGTCGCTCATGGCAGATATCCTTGCGCAACCGCCGCGGCAGCGACGATTCGGCACACGCCCCGCACATGTTTCGAGACCTCCGAGCAGGTTTCGAGACCCGGTCGCGTGTTTCCGAGACCTCCGCGCCCGTGCGGCCCGTCACCCGGGGAAGATATGGGTAGGGCCCGGTGTTGGACCGGGAAATCGACACGAGAGGAAGTCATGGCCACCCAGACCCTGACCGAGCAGAACTTCGACGAGGTTGTCACCGGGAACGGCATTGTTCTCGTCGACTTCTGGGCGTCGTGGTGCGGTCCGTGCCGCAGCTTCGCGCCCACCTTCGAGGCCTCGTCCGACAAGCACACCGATGTCGTGTACGGCAAGGTCGACACCGAGGATCAGCAGGGTTTGGCCGCCGCCGCGAACATCCGCTCGATCCCGACCCTGATGGCGTTCCGCGACGGCATCCTCGTCTTCGCGCAGCCCGGCGCCCTGCCCCCGGCCGCGCTCGAGGATCTGGTCACCCAGGTGAAGGCCCTCGACATGGAGGACGTCCGCAAGCAGCTCGCCGAGCAGAACGCCGAGTAGCCGCGGGCCCACCGCACACGAAAGCGCCGCATCCCCGAAAGGAGATGCGGCGCTTCGCGTTTCAGAAGTGCGAACCGAGGTGGTTGATGCCCGCGATCATGGCGCGAATGGTCGACTCGGCGGTGTCGTCGGCCAGCGCCGCACCCCAGCCGCGACGTCCGTTGAACTCGCACTGAATGAAGGTCGCCATGCCGTCGGCGGTCTGCCGCTGGTGGAACTGCAGGATCTCGACCGGATAGCCCTCGTCGTAGAGGGCCGAGGTCAGCGCCGCCACCGGGCTGCCCGTCGCCACGACGGTGCGCAGTTGATCGGCGATTTCGAGGGTGGCCGTACCGGCACGGTCGCCGATCGGGGTCCAGTCGCTGAGCTTGACCGGGCCCGTGGGCTCGCAGTACCGGTCGTAGAACTCGGCGGGGGTCAGGCCGGTGCATTCGGCCCGCAGGGTCGCGGGGGCAGCGGCGATGAACAGGGTGGTGTCAAGAGTGATGGTCATTGAACTAGGTCTTCCCGACTTCTTCCGAAGAAAGTGACAGAGGGGACCAGCAAAAAGAGAAGTTCATTCGGCCGCAGCGAGGGGCCGGTCCGAATCAGACCCCGCTAGCGGCGAACTACGAGTACGTGCACGCCAGCAGCACTCGCGGTGAGCGAGATGAGCGCGGCGCGGTCGCGGTCTGCGACATCAAGCGCTGCACTGCGGCTGTTGGCGGGGTTCGGCACGGGGTCGAGCATAAGGGCAGACCCACCTAATGGCAACCATATTCGCAATCGACCCACGAGTAACTTCGCCGCAGGTCACCCCATATGCGATGGGCAGCACAGCAACAGCGGACCGCACCCTGGCAAACACTGATGGACCGCTGCGCGACTACCCGACAAACACCCAGCTCAACGCAATTCCGGCAGGGGTGCGAATTGGGTTGGCGCGTGGCCTCACAAGACATCGAGACCAGCCGGTTTTTGACGCAGATCACCCGTGGCTAATTTCCGCGCCCATTATTCGCCGGGCGCGTCTCCGGGGTCGGAAGCTTCGCTAGCGACCGCGCAAGCGCCGCAGCCAGCGACGCACGAAACCCGCCGAAATCTCCGCGGACCCACGCGAGTTGGACTGGGCCGTAGCACTTTCGGATGCCACCGCAGCACTTTCGGATGTCACCGGAGCGGGCGCTGATTCCGCAGACTCACCCAACCAGCTCTCGAATCCGGTCGCCGTCGCGGTCAAGCGATCGCGATAAGCGTCGGAGTCGAAGGCGAGGCCATCCCAGTTCCAGCGATCCGCGGACGCCTCGCGGTCCACGGCGGCGCGCAGAGCCCGCAGGATCGCCGGGCGGTAGACGAGTGCCACTCGCCAGTCGCACAGGAATCTCGCGGGGAGGTGGACCGTGATCGGGGCACGGCGGTGATGGCCGTAGCCCACCACCGTCACCGTCTCATAGCCCATGCCCGCGAAACCGCCGACGACGTAGAGCTTCGCACCGGCAGGGAAGCGCCCGTGACTGCGGAACGCCGCATGCGAGCCATTGGGCCCGTAGGGGTACTCCCGCATGGTGGCGATCAGGCACCACTCCGGCCCGGGAGTGGTGTCCGCCTGATCGCCCTCCGACACGGTCATCGGGGGGTCAGTGTGCGGCCGAGTCCCACGAGCGACCGACGCCGACCGAAACCTCCAGCGGGACCGAGAGGTCGATGGCGTTGGACATGTGTTCGCGGGCAAGGGATTCCAGTTGCTCGCGTTCGCCGGGGGCCACCTCGAAGACGAGTTCGTCGTGGATCTGCAGCAGCATGCGGGACTTCAGGCCGGCGGCGCGGATGGCCTGCTGGGTGTCGATCATGGCGACCTTGATGATGTCGGCGGCGGTGCCCTGGATGGGGGCGTTGAGGGCCATGCGCTCGGCGGCCTCGCGACGCTGACGGTTGCTGGAGTCGAGGTCGGGCAGGTAGCGGCGGCGGCCGAAGAGGGTTTCGGTGTAGCCGACCTTGCGGGCCTGTTCGACGGCGTCGCGAAGATAGTCGCGGATGGCGCCGAAACGGTTGAAGTAGATGTCCATCTGGACCTTCGCCTCGTCGGCGCTGATCTTCAACTGCTGCGACAGACCGTAAGCCGACAGGCCGTAGGCCAGACCGTAGGACATGGCCTTGATGCGGCGACGCAGTTCCGGATCCACCTCGGTGATCGGGATGTCGAAGGCCTTGGAGGCGACGAAGTTGTGCAGGTCCTCGCCCGAGTTGAAGGCCTCGATCAGGCCCGCGTCCTTGGACAGGTGGGCCATGATGCGCATTTCGATCTGGCTGTAGTCGGCGGTCATCAGCGACTCGAAGGCCACCGTGCCGTTCCCGGGACCGACGACGAAGGTGTCGCGGATGCGGCGGCCCATATCGGTGCGGATCGGAATGTTCTGCAGGTTCGGCTCGGTCGAGGACAGGCGACCGGTGGCCGCCACCGTCTGATTGAAGGTGGTGTGGATGCGGCCGTCGTCGGCGACCGACTTGAGCAGGCCGTCGACGGTCACCTTCAACCGGGTCGCGTCGCGATGCTCGAGCAGGTGCTGCAGGAACGGATGCTGGGTCTTCTCGTACAGACTCTCGAGCGCGTCGGCGTCGGTGGTGTAGCCGGTCTTGGTGCGCTTGGTCTTCGGCATGTCGAGCTCGTCGAACAACACGACCTGCAGCTGCTTGGGCGAGCCGAGGTTGATCTGCTTGCCGATCACGCCGTACGCGTTCTCGGCCGCTTCGCTGACCCGGTCGGCGAACTCGCGCTGCAATTCCTCGAGCTGCGCGGAATCCACGGCGATGCCCGCGGCCTCCAGATCGGCCAGCACGCTCAGCAGCGGCAGTTCCATATCGCCGAGCAGGGCCGTGGACTCGATGCGCTCGAGTTCGGCGTCGAAGGCCTCGGCCAGGTCGGAAACCGCACGGGCGCGCAGCATCTGGGCATTGGCGACCTCGGCGTCGACCTGCTCCTCGTCGTCGAGCAGCGACAGCTGGGCCTCGCCGCCGTTGTCGACCCGCAGCTCACGGTTCAGGTAGCGCAGCGACAGGTCTTCCAGGTTGAAGGTGCGCTGGCCCGGCAGGATCAGGTAGGCGGCCAGGGCGGTGTCACTGGTGAGCCCGCCCAGCTGCCAGCCGCGCCCGCGCAGCGCGTGCATGGCGGTCTTGGCCTCGTGCAACGCCTTCGGGATCTCCGGATCGGCCAGCCAGGCGCCCAGCGCCTTCTCGTCCTCGGGGGTCATGGTGTGCACGTCGATGTAGGCGCCCTCGCCGTCGGCGGCGGCCAGGGCGATGGCCTGGGTGTCGCCGTGGATCGGCGCGCCATTGCCGACCACGGAAACACCGTGCCGCAGACCGAGTTTCGCATGCTCGGCGAGCCAGTCGGCGACGGTGCCGGCGGCCAGCGCACTGCCGCTGATCTCGAACCCGGACTCGGCCTCGGGCTCGACCGAGCCGAGGGTGTCGAACAGCCGGTCGCGCAGTACGCGGAACTCCAGCTCGTCGAAGAGCTGGTGGATGCGGTCGCGATCCCACGGCTGCATGGCCAGCTGGTCGGGCGTGTACGGCAGCGGGACGGTCTTGACCATCTCGGTGAGCTGCCGGTTGAGCACCACGCTGGACAGGTTGGCGCGCAACGCGTCTCCGACCTTGCCCTTCACCTTGTCCACCTGATCGACCAGGGTGGCCAGATCCCCGTACTCGGTGATCCACTTGGTGGCGGTCTTCTCCCCCACGCCCGGAATGCCCGGCAGATTGTCGCTCGGGTCGCCGCGCAGCGCCGCGAAGTCCGGGTACTGCGCCGGGGTGAGCCCGTACTTCTCCTCCACCGCGGCCGGGGTGAACCGGACCATGTCCGAGACGCCCTTCTTCGGGTAGAGCACGGTGACGTCGTCGTTGACCAGCTGCAACGAGTCCCGGTCACCGGTCACGATGAGAACCTTGAAGCCCTCCGACACCGCCTGCGTGGTCATGGTGGCGATGAGGTCGTCCGCCTCGTACCCCTCGATGGCCATGACGGGAATCCCCAAGGCCCCCAGCACTTCCTGGGTGGTCTCCACCTGCCCCTTGAACTCGTCCGGCGTCGCCGACCGATTCGCCTTGTATTCCGGGAACGCCTCGGTGCGGAACGTCTTGCGGCTCACATCGAAGGCCGCCGCCACATGCGTCGGCTTCTCGTCGCGCAGCAGATTGATCAGCATGGAGGTGAAGCCGTACACCGCGCCGGTGTGCTGCCCCGTCACCGTCCTGATGTTCGCGTCCCGCAACGCGTAGAACGCGCGATAGGCCAGCGAATGCCCATCCAGCAACAGCAGCGTCGGCTGCTGCTCCCCGGTGGCGGACGCGGACACGACAGGACGCTGATCAGTAGAGGCAGGGGTCACCCGACAGAGTCTAGGTATCCCCACCGACATCCGTGCGCAGCGGGCACAACCGGCCCGTCGCCGCAGGTCACGAGAATCGATTTCATCCCGGGCGGGGTAGCTGGTAGCGTGATCTTCCGTCAAAGGGGTGTAGCTCAATTGGCAGAGCAGCCGTCTCCAAAGCGGCAGGTTGCAGGTTCGATTCCTGTCGCCCCTGCTTGAAAGGCTTCGGGCCGGTCACCAATGGTGACCGGCCCGAAGTCTTTTCGCAGCTGCGGGGTCAGCCGACGCCGAGGTAGGCGGACTTGACGGCCGGGTCGCTGAGCAGGGCGCGACCGCCGCCGGTCTTGGTGACCTCGCCGGTTTCCAGGATGTAGGCGCGGTCGCTGCGGGTCAGGGCCTGCTGGGCGTTCTGCTCGACCAGCAGGACCGTGGTGCCCTGGGCGTTGATGTCGGCGATGATCCGGAAGATCTGCTGAATCACCATGGGGGCCAAGCCCATCGACGGCTCGTCCAGCAGCAGCAGCTGGGGGCGGGCCATCAGGGCGCGGCCGATGGCGAGCATCTGCTGCTCGCCGCCGGAGAGGGTGCCGCCGACCTGCTTGCGACGCTCCAGCAGGCGCGGGAACAACTCGTAGACCCAGTCGAGGGTCTGGTTGTACTCGGCCTTGACCTTGAACGGGCGTGCATGGCAACCCATATCGAGGTTTTCCTGCACCGTCATGCCCGGGAAGACACCGCGACCCTCGGGGGCCTGGATGAGCCCCTCCACGACACGTTCGTGGGCCTTCATCTTGGTGATGTCGCGGCCCTGGAACATGATTCGGCCGCGAGTCAGCGGCAGCAGGCCGGACAGGGCACGCATGGTGGTGGTCTTGCCCGCACCGTTCGCGCCCAGCAGGGTGACCAGCTCACCCTGACCGACATTGAGTGAGATGCCGTGCAGGGCTTGGATTCTGCCGTAGTTGACGACCATGTCCTCGACGGTCAGCAACGGTTCACCGGTCGCGGCGGCGGGGGCCTCGGAGCCGGGCATCGGCTTGGCGAGATCCGGAACCGGTTGCGCGTCCGGGGTTTCGGCGGCCTCGGCCTCGTCCGGCACACCCAGGTACGCGTTGATCACCGCGGGATCCTGGCGGATCTGCTCGGGTAGCCCGTCGGCGATCTTGCGGCCGAACTCCAACACCACGATACGGTCGGTCACGCCCATGACCAGGCGCATATCGTGCTCGATGAGCAGCACCGTGTAGCCGTCGTCGCGGATCTTGCGGATCAGATCCATGAGCGCGGACTTCTCGGACGGGTTGAAGCCGGCGGCCGGTTCGTCCAGGCACAGCAGTTTCGGTTCGGTCGCCAGCGCGCGGGCGATCTCCAGACGGCGCTGATCGCCGTAGGAGAGATTGCGCGCCTTCTCCACCGCGTGCGGGGCGATACCGACGAATTCCAGCAGGGCCATAGCCCTTTCGAGCGATTCGTGTTCCTCGCTACGATGCCGGGACGTGCGGAAGACCGCGCCGGGTACCGATGTCTTGTGGCGGGCGTCCGCGCCCACGACCACATTCTCGAGGGCCGTCATCTCCGAGAAGAGCCGGATGTTCTGGAAGGTCCGCGCGATACCCAATCGGGTGATCTGGTTGCGTTTGGTCTTGGTCAGCGGCTTGCCGTCGAAGAAGACCGTGCCACCCGACGGCCGGTACACGCCGGAGATGGCGTTGAAGCAGGTGGTCTTGCCCGCACCGTTGGGTCCGATCAGCCCCAGGATCTCGCCGCGGCGGATCTCGAAACTGACATTGTCCAGCGCGGTCAGACCGCCGAACTTCACCGTCAGCCCGTCGGTGCGCAACAGCGGCGCACCCACCGGGACCTCGATCTCCCGGTGCGGCGCAACGACTTCCGCGACCGCGTCCGGGTCCTGGAAGACCGGCAGCACCTGGGTCACGTCGAAGACGCCCGCGCTGTGCTCGGCCTCGGGCTGCTGATATCCGGCCGCGATGTCCTCGTTGTCGAACAGCCCGCCGCCGGGCCCCGGCCCCGTCACTGTCCCGCTCCCGTCGCCGGCGCGGCCACCGGCCGTCGCACCGCCCGATACACCTGCCGCCCGTAGGCGAGCAGTTTCTGCCGGGCCGGGAACAGACCTTGCGGCCGGAAGATCATCAACACCACCAGGGTCAGACCGAAGAACAGATACTTGTAGTCGCCGAGGGACTGCCCGCCCACGTTCACCGACATGAATCGGTTGGGCAGGTACACGATCAGGAACGCGCCCACGATCACGCCGAGCTTGTTGCCCTGACCGCCCAGCACCACCGCGCACAGGAACAGCATCGAGTTGATGACGTTGAAGCCCTGCGGGTTGATGAACTGCACCTGGCCCGCGTACAGCGCGCCGGACAGGCCGCCGATGGCCGCACCGATGGTGAACGCCCACAGCTTGAACTTGAAGGTCGGCACGCCCATGATCTCGGCGGCGTCCTCGTCCTCACGGATCGCGACCCAGGCGCGGCCCACACGGCTGCGCTCCAGATTGCCGACGAAGATCAGCACGAGCACGACCAGCGCCATGCCGAGCCAGAACCACCAGGTGCCGGAGTTGGCGTGGTCCAAGGGATTCCAGCTGTGCTTGTCCCCGAGATTGCCCGAGGAGAAATAACCTCCCGGGTGGCTGTCGGACTCGCCGAGCTTGGGGTACTGGATGCGGGAGAGGCCGAGGCTGCCGTTGGTGATGTCGGGCAGGTTGTCGGCCAGCAGGCGCACGATCTCACCGAAACCCAGCGTCACGATGGCCAGGTAGTCGCCGCGCAGGCGCAGGGTCGGCGTGCCCAGGATGAGCCCGGAGATCGCGGTCGCCAGGATCGCGATCGGCACACAGAGCAGCCACGCCCATTTGGGACTGAGCCAGCCACCGGCGGTTTGATTCCACGGGCTGTTCGGACTGGTGAGCAGACCGACCGTGTACGCACCGACGGCATAGAAGCCGACATACCCGAGATCGAGCAGACCTGCCTGTCCCACAACGACATTCAGGCCGATGGCGATGAGCGCGTACATCGCGAACTGGGCCATCACCCCACCGAAACTGGTGCCGGGGGTGTCCAGCAGTGGCGGTGGGTACAGCGGAATGATGGCGATCACCAGGATGATCGGGATGCCGACGGCCCATTGGGCCGGGCGCGACAGTCCACCCCACCAGTTGCGGATGGCATCGCCGACACCGCGTCCGGCGGGTGAATTCTGCGGTGCGGGAGCAGTTTTCGCCTGAGTCATGCGCGGGCCCTCCCCAGGCTCTCGCCCAGAATGCCGGTCGGGCGGATCATCAGCACACCGACCAGCACCACGAACGCGACCACGTCACGCCACTGGGTGCCGAACAGGATCTGCCCGTAGTCCTCGGCCAGGCCGAGCAGCAGACCGCCCAGCAGCGCGCCGCGCAGATTGCCGATACCACCCAGCACGGCGGCACTGAAAGCCTTGATGCCCAGGATGAATCCGCCGTTGTAGATGATGCCGTTGGGGATCTTCAGCGTGTACAGCAATGCGGCCGCACCGGCGAGCACGCCACCGATGAGGAAGGTCAGCATGATGACGCGTTCCCGCGAGACACCCATCAGCGTCGCGGTATCCGGGTCCTGCGCGACCGCGCGAATGCTGCGGCCGAACTTCGTCTTGTTGATGAGCAATTCGGTGACCAGCGCCAGCACGATCGCCGCGCCGATGATCACCAGCGCGATATTGGTGACCGGGGCGTCGAAGAGCTGGAATTGCTCCGACGGCCGCACCAGGGTGATCGGCTGCTGTGCGTTGAGGCCGCCGAGCTTGTTGCCGGTCAGCTTCGGCAGCAGGTAGTGCACGAATTCCTGCAGCACGAACGACATTCCGATGGCGGTGATCAGGAAGATGAGCGGCTTCGCGCCGCGTTTGCGCAGTGGGCGATACGCCACCCGTTCCAGGGCGACGGCCGCGACACCGGAGACCACCATGCCGAAGATCATGGCCGCCACCAGATAGACGATGGTCAGCGCCGCGCCTTGGGAATACACGTCACCGCTGGCCGCGAATCCGAAGACCATCAAGCCGACCAGCTGGCCGAACATGCCCAGCATGAAAACTTCCGAATGGGCGAAATTGATCAGTCGAAGAACACCGTAGACAAGGGTGTATCCGACCGCGACCAATGCGTAGATCGAACCGTAGGTCAAACCTTCCACGGTGAGCCGCCAGAACTGATCGACGACACCGGAGACATTGAATTCGATGGAACTGCTCGCCAGCAGCGTCACATCGGCCAGAGCGGGTGCAGACATTCGTAACTTTCGCCGAGGGAGGAAAACAGCGTGTGCCGAAACCTAATTCGGCACACGCTGTTCCGAACAACTCCTGAGCGCTACTTGACCTGGTACATCCAGATCAGAGCGTTCGCCAACTCACCGGTGGAACCCCACTTGTACTCGCGAGCCAGACCCTGGCCGTCGTAGTTACGCACGAAGTCGACCAGATCGGGGCGGGAGGTCTTACCTGCCTCGATGCCCTTGAGCACGATGGTGGTGAGGTCGTATCCCTCGGTGGAATAGGTGCCCGGGTCGAAACCGCTCAGCGCCTTATACGCGGTCGCGAACTTGTCGGAGGCCGGACCACAGGGGCACGACAGCAGCGCGTCCTTGGAAGCGCTACCCGCCTGCTTGACGAACTCGACGTCCTTGGTGCCGTCGTCGGAGATGAAGGTCGCGGTCACGCCGCCGCTGCGTAGCTGGCTGACCAGCGGGGACGCCTCGGCGTAGTAGCCGGCGTAGAAGATGCCGTCCGGCTTGGCCGACGCCATCTTGGAGACGGTCGCGGAGAAGTCCTTGTCCTTGGCCTTCACGTTGGCCGCGCAGCTCGAGTCGGCGATCGAACCGAGGCCCTCGGTCACGGTCTTGGCCAGGCCGGTGCCGTAATCGGAGTCGTCGGCGATGACGCAGATCTTCTTGAACTTGCCGGTGCCCTTGAGGTATCCGGCGACGGCCGGACCCTGCACACCGTCATTACCGAGGCCGCGGAAGAAGTTCTTCCAGCCGTTGGTGGTCAGGGTGACATTGGTGGCCGACGGGGTCAGCGACAGCAGGTTGGCGTCGCTGAGGATCTGGCCGGTCGCCTTGGTCTCACCGGAGAAGGTGGGGCCGATCAGCGCCACGATCGACGGGTCGCTGACCACGGTCGGGATGACCTGGGTGGCCTTCTGCGGGTCGCCCTCGGTGTCGAACTGCTTGACCGTCACCTGGCAGCCCGGGTTGGCCTTGTTGTGCTGATCCAGCGCCAGCTGCACACCGCGCACGATATTGAGGCCGAGGTTGGCGTTGTCGCCGGTCAGCGGGCCCGCCATACCGATGGTGGTCGGCGCGCACTTGCCCTTACCGTCGCCCGCGGGATCCGCGGCCGCGGTCGCGTCCTTGACCGGAACTTCCTTGCCCTGACCGTCGACCTGCACCACCGGCTGGATGGTCAGCGCCGCGGCGCCACCACCACCGGAGTTGTCCGTGGATTTGCTACTACAACCCGCCGACGTCAGCGCCAGGACCGCCGCCGCGCCGATGACTACCGCTCGCGCCGTGCGACTGTGCCGCAGCGAAGACGTGCGCGCCATTGAACCAAGCACGATTCACCTCATGTTCTGTGCTCCCCGGGGGTAACCGGAGAGGGCCGCCCCATCGATCGGCCCGAACCAGAACATAGCCTTGCCACGTTAGGTCCGCATCACATTCGAATCATCCATGTGACATCGCAACAAACGAAAAGGCCCTGTTGTTACCTCACTGTAAATTTTTACAGTTGATTTCCGGCAACAACAGGGCTATGACCGAGCAAATCCGGCTACTTCGGCGCGAGATTCTCCAGCACCACTTCCGCGACCGCCTTCATGGTGGTGCGACGGTCCATGGCCGTGCGCTGAATCCACTTGAACGCCTGCGGCTCCGATAGACCCTGCGTCTGCATGAGCACACCCTTGGCGCGCTCCACCAGCTTGCGGGTCTCGAGGCGGTCGGTCAGATTCGCGACCTCGCTCTCGAGCGCCGCGATCTCATGGAATCGCGATGCGGCCAATTCGATGGCCGGCACCAGATCCGATTTCGTGAACGGCTTCACCAGATAGGCCATCGCCCCCGCGTCGCGGGCCCGCTCCACCAGATCGCGCTGGCTGAAGGCGGTCAGGATGACCACCGGCGCAAGGCGTTTCGACGCGATCTCGGCCGCCGCGTCGATGCCGTCCCGGCGCGGCATCTTCACGTCCATGATCACCAGATCCGGCCGCATCTCCTCGGCGAGATCGACAGCCTGCTGGCCGTCGCCCGCCTCACCCACCACGTGATAGCCCTCTTCCGAGAGCATCTCCACCAGGTCCATCCGGATGAGCGCCTCGTCCTCGGCAACCACCACCCGCTTGGGGGCGGACGCCGCGGCATCCTTCTTCGAACCGCCCCCTGCTGTCGTTCCCATAGATGAACCCCTGTCGCTTCCGAATACCGATTACCCGATGCCACCTCGTCTTGCGCCACCCTCACAGGACCGGCACGCACCCGAGTACCCCAAAGAGTACCGTCGACCCGCTCTTACAACCCACGTACCCAGCGCAAACCGACCAGTATCACAACCGTGTCATCCCCCGGACCCCCTCGATTAGTTGTATCCCCCACCCACCCGCTATCATTTCCCGTCGGTGCGCCGAGTTGGCGGAAGTGGCAGACGCGACGGTCTCAAAAACCGTTGTCCGAAAGGACGTGTGGGTTCAAGTCCCACACTCGGCACCAAGACAGAGGGCCGCCCCGGAGAACACCGGGGCGGCCCTTTACTCATGCCGTACGCAGCAGCCTGGGCGCCAGCTTCCATTGCCTCGGCCACGACATCCAGATCGTCCGGGAACAAGTACCCGTACAGATCCAGGGTGAGCATGGCCGTCTTGTGCCCCAGCATCCGCTGCACGACTTCGATATTCGCCCCGGCACTGATGGCCAACGAGGCAGTGGTATGCCGAAGACCGTGCGGTACAACACTATTCAGATCGGCCCCCTTCGCTGCCTGGTCGAAAACCCAGCGGAACTCGGTGGACTTGAGAAATCCGGCCTTATGACTGGGGAAGACCAAGGCATCGGCGTTGCGATCCTCGAGCAATAGCTGGAGCTCCTTCGCCAGGGTGGCGGGGATCGGCACCGTGCGCGTCGGGGTCGACCGTCCAGGTCCGCAGTGCGATCGCCTCGCCGAAGCGGATCCCGATGTAGGCCAGTGCGAACACGAGCAGGCGGAATCGGCCGGCCGCCATTGCCAGCCTCATCACCGCGAGGTGCGTCAGGTACCGCCGCTCCGCCGCGGTCATCTCGGGGAGATCAATTTCTTCAGCCGGATTTGTCGACGGCCTCTTGGCTTTGATGGCATAGCGCAGTACCTGGCTGAGCACACTGATAGGACTGGAACACTCGGGACGCTGAAACTCCGCGGCCCTTGAATCTGAGCTCTGACCCGATTCTGATCGGAGGACGGATCCGATCAGGTCCGCGATCAGAGTCCGCTCAGGTCCGGATCAGAATTCAGCCAAGATCGTGGTGGCCACACGGCATTCCCTGCGGCGAACAACACCTGATCACAGGGGAACTCGGCCAGCACGCTCGTCGTGTGTGACGTGCGCAAACGACCTGCGTGCGAATCTGGGGGTCAAGTGGCCGGGTGCCACCACGCTGGGCGCGTTGGGGCTCAATCGAGTGACGACCGGCTGTTCATCCCAGCGTGAACATCCAGTCCGGACGATCGATGAATCGCTGTGGGATGTATTCGGATACGACGTCGATGCGCATTCCGCGGTCATAGGCCCAGCAGGTGAGGGCGAGCAGCGGGACCGAGACGAATCCGTCGGGACCACGATGGCGCTTCGCTGTGTCGAAGTACTTCCGATGCCGTTTGAGGGCCTTTGTCAGCTCTCTGGCAAAGGCTTTCTCGTGGCCGGCGGCCATGGCGGAGAAGACGTCGATCGTCGGCTTGATCAGATGGTCGATGACCGCCTGGGCGCCGATCTTGCTGGTGGTGTCGAGGCTGTTCGCGCGGTCGACGAGGCTACCCGGATCGTCGCTCCAGGCCGTTTGGAGGAGATCGACCCATTCGTACTGGAACTCGTCGGCGACTCCGCCGTCTCCCGTATCTCGTAGGCGTTCAACTGGATACCGGGCGAGTAGGTCACCGGCTTCGGTGTCGCGGGCGATCGTCGCCCACCAGAAGGCGGTTAGCCAGCGCCCGGTGTCTGCGGCTTGATTGGGGCCCGTCGGTACCCCGTAGGTTTCGCCGCCAAACGGCAGGTCTACCGCGTCGCGCTCGCCTGTGACAAACCCATCGGCTACCCGGAACAACCCGGTCGCGGCCTGCTCGTCGAGCTGTGCGGCCTCGAGGGTTGCGGTCGAGTCGGCGGTCGGGTCGTCGATGAGCAGGACACCGAGGAGCGCCCGTGCAAGGGTCTCGACGAAAAACAGGTTGTCGGGGCGTTCCGGGAGCCGGGGAATGTGGTCGCCGAGGTATCCCCGGTATTCGTCGGCGCGGCCTTCGAATGTCGTGGCGTCGATTGCGTGCCGTGGCACCACCGCGGTCACAGCTGGTTCACTTCCCTAGGTCGAAGGTTTTTGTCGCGTACCCACCGTACTGTTCGCCGACGACTTGCCCGTTCTTCTTGAGGTCCTGAACGCGAGCACGAACCAGGACATATTTGACGTCGTCAAGGTCTGTTGTCAGCAGTCTGCTGGCAATCTCAAAACCGTTGTCCGAAAGGGCGTGTGGGTTCAAGTCCCGCACTCGGCACCAAGCTGGAGGGCCGTCCCGGAGATCACCGGGGCGGCCCTCTACTCGTCGGGCAGGTGGTAGGCCGCACCGCGCCTCCCGCGCGCTCCGCGACAGCGTCCAGACGGTCCGGGATCGAGTCGCCGACTGGCGCCGATGCCGTATTGACCTGAATCCGTTTGGGCGACTTCGGTATTTGATCTCATTACCCGACGCGGTCGTATCCCTGAGATCGTGGAGCACGAGACAAGCAGCGTGAGCGTTGTACCGCTTCAGCCGAACTGGGGTCCGTAATGCATCGAGTTGATCGCGAGAACATCGTTGTCTTGGCGTCGATTCAGGCGACGCTGGGCTGGGTGTCTCCGGACGTCCGGGCGATTTCCGTAGACGTTGCCGATCACGATGAAGTGAAGGTGAACTTCGCCGTCAGAGGTCGTACCGTCCGGGTTGAGGAGGATATCGAGGAGATCGTCGGCGATCTGGACGCCGCACTGCAAGGGCAGTACTCGATCACACCGATGATCTTTGTGGGTACCCCCGATGAGAGTTGGCCGGGACGCCAGGCCCGTCTGATCTTCCTGGAATATCACGACAGCGAAGCGGATCGGTTCGGGCGCTGAGCATCTCGGCCCTATCGGGGTTGGAGGGTCAGAGGTGCAATGCCAGTTCGTCGGGATAGTCGAGGTCGTCGGTGAGTAGGCGGTGGGAGCGGATCGAGCAGGATGGGTCTTCGAGGGAGGGGGGCGCGGGGAGGAGGGGTTCTGTGGTGCCTGGGTTGTGGAGGGCGCGTTGGGCGGGCAGTGGGAGCGCGGCGAACGGGTCGTCTGTGGTGATCTTTGCCGGCAAGGCGTGGACCGCGGTGGAGAAGTTGGCCCAGGCGTTGGTGGGTGAATCGCCGGTGAGTTCGGCGTAGAGCTGGGCCAGGGTGCCGGATGCGCCTAGGGACACCATGGCCCGGGCGGCCTCGTGCAGGGTGTGGCCCTGGCTCAGGAGCCAGGAGAGGAAGGCCATGCCGCAGCCGGTGCTGATCGGGTTGCGGTCGGTGGGGTCGGTGATGTTGACGAAGTCGGGGGCGCCGGCGGCCTGCCAGGTGGGGGCGGATGCGAAGTCGGCGAGCGCGTTGTCGCTGACTACGGCGGCGCACCAGCGGGAGAGCGCCTCGCCGGTGCTGACCTCACACAGCTGGCCGCCCATCGAGCATTCGCTGAGTTCCGCCTCGAAGAGGGCCGATACCCGGGCCGGTGCGCCGAAGGCTGCGCAGACTTCGATGGATCCGCCGTTGACGAAATCGCAGGCCATGTGGTCCGCGCCGCCGGTGCCGTCGGTTCGGCCGCCGAGGGCGAACACGATCACGTTCACCGCGCCGCTCGCGGTGCCGAAGATGCGGTCATTGGCCGCGACCACGCGATCCGCGTCGGTGATGAGATCGCGCGCGTTCTGCAAACCGGGCAGACCCAAATGCGGATCGAAGTACACCGACACCTTGCCGTTGGCGCTCGTTCCGACGTGCACCGCACGACCGTATTGCGGCCACACCGGCGCCTCGACAGCAGTCGACATTGTCGTTCCCCCCCTCAGTTTCTCGCCGATCTACGGCGAATCATGTTGACAGCGCGGCCAGGTCGCTGACGCGATGAATCCCCCGCCCGGCACCTCGCGAGCCTAGCAGCGCGTTCACCTTGTGACACAGTTCTTTTCGTGATCCGGGGCCGGATGAAATCGGCCCCTCGAACGCGGGAGAGCCGTGGCGCAGACGGGTGCGAACAGCGCGATCGCGGTGCGGGCGAATTGCGTTCGGGTGACGCCCAATCGGCGCAGGGCGGGGGCGTGGTCGGTGAGGACCACCAGGAGGGCACCGAACAGGAGCAGCCACCAGACGGCTCGGATGAGGGGGCGCACGGCGGTGGGGGTTGCGGCGAAGGCGAGGCGCAGGCGTTGGGTGTGGAACGGGATATGGCGCTGCTCGTCGGTGACGATGAGGGCGGCGGTGCGGGTGGTCAATGGGTCCGAGGCGCCGTCGCGGAGCGCACGGTAATACGGGACGGCGATGACCTCGGCGATCGAGAGGACCATCAGTTCCAGGCGGAGACCGAGGGCGCGGCGCAGACGGACGAAGATCACGTCGGTCCAATGGCGGGAAATCGTTTCGTGGCCTGCGGCATTCAGGAGGTGACGCAGCAGCCGGGCGTGGTTCTGTTCCTCGGCGACGAACAGCCGCACCGCGGCGGCGTAAACCGGGTCGCCGGAGGCATCGGCCTTGGCGATCAGGTTCGCGCCGTCGCCGGACTCGCCGACCTGGAAACGCTGGATGCTGCGGACCAGCTCGGGCGGCAGGGTCGAGCCGAGCGACCAGTCGGGGTCTCCGGTCCGACACCGCGCGCGAGCCTTGGCCTCGAATTCGGCTGTCCACCGAGCGAATGAGTGCGTGTCGTACATGAGCCGTCCCCTCTGACCAGGTTCGGGAACCGACTCCAGGAAAGGGATGCGTGGATCGGACGGACACGATGTGGAGATGTGGTGCCGATGTCTAGTGGGCGGAGAGGGTGCTGAGGACGCCGTTGAGGTAACCGCCGGCGAATTGGGCTCCGAGGCCGGCGGCTGCGCTGCCGAGTAGGGCGCCTGCGCCTGCGCCGTAGACCGTTCCTACGCCCAGGGCGTTCCCCAAGCTCTCCGCGGATCCCGAGGACGGGGTGTCCACGTCGGATGCCGTCAGCGGGATGCCTTGTGCCGCAGCCGTTCCGGCGTTGATGCCGAACAGTGCACAGGCGGCCGCACCCACCAGAATGATTCGTTTCATCGCGGCAGTATATGAAACATATTCACTTCAGATGATCGATTTGGGTCACGCGGGTGTCACCCGCCTCGGCGGTATTTGGACTATCGAAGTTTCACATTCCGCTGCGGCGGCCGGTCACGTCGCGCATCATCGGGTGCCGTAGTTCCGAACAGCACCGTGGAGGCCGCATGCGAATCACGATGACCCCGTTGGTGAAAGTCGTAGCGGGCGGGGTGGTGATCGTGGCGGCTTGTGGGGGGTGCGGATCGCAGACGAGTGGGACGGCGGCACCGGTGGCGACGACACAAGGACAGACGACGATGACGGTTCCGGGGACCACGACGGCGGCGGCCACTGCACCGAAGGCCAAGTCGGGGCTGCCGACTGCGGCGGATGGGAGCAACCTTGGTGCCTGCGCCAACGGCAACTGCGAGGTTCAGGTGGATGGGCCGACCACGATTCCGGTGCCGGGGATGCCATTGATCGGGGGGAAGGTGCAGATTCAGCAGATCTCGAGCATGGCGGTGACGGCGGCGGCTTCGGTGTTCGGATTTCCGGCTTCGAGTACGGCACCTTCCGGCGGGACCATGTTTCTCAATGGGCTGACCATCAAGGTGGTTGCCGTGCAGGGGAGCTCGGCGGTGCTGCGCTTGAGCACCTAGGCCCCCGAGGACGAAGCCGGACGGGCGTCCGAAACGGGCCTACACTTCGGGCAGGGGCCGTGAGCGGGCTTCGAACCGGACGCGGGGGTCGGACGTAGGTCTGCACAGGGCGGTTCGACGTGCGGAGGTCATGCGGATGCGGGTGCAGAGAGTTACTGCGGACCTGACGGAATATCCGGATCTGGTCGTGATTCTGCTCGGGATGCGAGTGCGCAGTCCGAGGGGAATTCTGCGGCTGCTCGGGGTCGGTCCGAAGTTGTACCGGTCGCATCGGGATCGGCCCGACGGGCTTTTGTCGCACGAGGATGTGGTCTGGTCGTTGTGGCCGCCGCATTGGGGTGCGCGGCAGTATTGGCGGGATTTGGAGAGCCTGGAGCGGTGGACCCGGTCGGAGCCGCATCGGGTGTGGTGGACCGAGTTCCTGAAGGATTCCGGCGGGACCGGATTCTGGCACGAAGCCTATTTCGCAAGGGGCGGAATCGATTCCGTTTACGACGATATGGCCGCGCCCACCGGGCTGGCCCGGTTCGCGCACACCGTCCCAGCTCGGGGGCGGTTGTTCTCCACGCGGGGACGGGTGCGCGGCACCGGCGCCGAGTCCGCGGGAAAGGGTACTGAAAACAGCCGGGGAGTCCCCGAAATCGCACCTGTCATAACGGAATCCGCGCTTTATAGCACCGACGACACGAATACCCGCTCGGCTATTGATTTACCGCAGACGGCCGGGCATGCTCACTTGCCAGGGGCATTGACCCGGCACCGATCCGACATTCCGGTGAACGGGAACCAACAGCAGGTGAGCGACATTCAGCCGCGCGATGAACATCGCGGATGAAACATGTGATCCGGTCACGAAAGTGTTTCGAATCGACAACGCCCGGCATAGGTTATCGGCATGCATGTGCTGTTCGTGTGCAGCGGAAATGTTTGCCGATCCGTCATTGCCGAACGCCTCACCCTGGCGGTGGCCGCTGAACACGGACTACAGGAGCTATCCGCTGAGAGTGCCGGCGTGCGCGCACTGGTCGGATTCCCGGTGGAACCCCTTGCCGCACAGACGATTGTCGGACTCGGCGGGAGCGCCGACAACTTCAAGGCCCGCCGCCTGAAGGCGGAGATGGTGCACCGCGCCGACATGGTGCTCGCCATGACCGACAAGATCCGCGACCAGGTGCGCGATCTCGTGCCCGAGGCGCTACCGCGCACCTTCACCCTGCTCGAGGCGTACCGCATCGCGAAGGTCAGCGGCGCGCGCAGCGTGGTCGGATTGCATGCCGCGCGCGACGATCTCGCCTATGTCGGCCGGGAGAACATCTCGGACCCGGTCGGGCTGTCGCCGCAACAGTATTGCGATGTCGGCGACCGCATCGCCGAGGCGCTGGTGCCGCTGCTGCTCGCGCTGCACGCGCATCAGCAGGCGGCCGCACACCCGCGTGGCGGCGGTGACGGGCAACCGGGGCTGCTGGTGATAGACGGCGGACGGGGCGAATCCGGCAGACGCGCCGAACGCCCCAATCCGGTCGAATCTTCGCGGCAGGCAACCGAATACTCGCGGCAGCCGGCAGCCGATCACTCACGCCGGCAGCCCGGCGATTACCCACGGCAGGCCGGTCAGCTGCCCCGGCGCGCGGCGGAATCGGCCGGATAGCAGGCGATCCCGGCGGTCCCCCGGCGGTCCGAATCCCCGCGTGTCAATACACCTTGCTGCGAGGTTGGTCCGGTAAGGGATTACACTGCGCGCGGAACATTTACCAGTTCCGCCGAACGCCACTGCCGGTGGTTCGACACAAGAACAGGACCAAGGACATGCCGAAGCGAATTTCGGATGTTTCGCTCCATGTTTACGTGACAGCTCAGACCTTGAACCGCGTCACCGAGACCGTGTGCCGCGTGGTCGATGAATACGTCGCCGATCGAGATATCTTCGCGTGGCGCTTCACCCTCCCGGTGGAGTGCGACGAACCCACCCACACCGTGCTCGAAACCCAGTGGCGGCTGGATCATCCCGACGCCGAACCGGGCGAGCGCCGCACCTACGAGATCGCGCTGAGCCTGGTGGGCGAGGCCCGTCAACTAACCAAGGCGGGCATCGCCAAGCTCGAGCAGCGCTTGGTCCTGGAGCTGTCCGCCACCGAACCGGTCCCTTACATCGTGCATGCGCTCCAGCGGGAAAACTTCGACCTGGAAGAAAACCGCGAGCTGATCTAGGGCCCGAAACGCGAATCGGGCCGTACCCCAATGGGGTACGGCCCGATAAGCGTCGAAAGTCAGCGGCGCGCCGGGAAGTGGCGAATCACGCCCTCCTGCACCGTGGTCGCGAGCAACTCGCCGGTGCGGGAGTAGAAGTGGCCGCGGGCCAGGCCGCGGGAACCCGCCGCCACCGGCGACTCGGTCGCGTAGAGCGCCCAGTCGTCGAAGCGGAACGGGCGGTGGAACCAGATGGAGTGGTTCACGGTGGCCGCGATGATGCGGTCCCAGCCCCAGGACAGGCCGTGCGTGGTGACGATCGAGTCCAGCACCGTGGTGTCGGACGAATACGCCAGCGCCGCAACGTGAATCAGCGGATCCTCGGGTAGCGCGCCGTCGGTGCGCATCCAGACCCGGTTGTAGTCGAGGCTCTCACCCTTGCCCTTGAGGATCCAGGCCGGGTCGTTCGTGTACCGCATCTCGATGGGATGCGGTGCGTTGATGAACATCTGGAGCTTGTCCTCCATGCCCACGAAGGACTCTTCCACGCGGGGAAGGTCTTCCGGGCCGGGGACGTCGGGCAGGGGCGCGCCGTGCTCGAGCCCCTTGCCCCAGTCCTGGAAGGCGGCGAGCATGACGAACAGTTCCTGTCCGTCCTGGTACGCCGTCACCGTGCGGTTGGCGATGGAGCGTCCGTCCCGGTGCCGATCGACGTGATATTCGATCGGCGCCTTGGGATCTCCGCCGCGCACGAAGTGCGCGTTGATCGCGTGGATCGGACGCTCCGGGCCCACCGTGCGGCCCGCGGCGATGATCGCCTGGGCCACCAGCTGGCCGCCGAACGTGCGGCTCCATACCTTCTCCGGATGTTGACCGATGAAGATGTCGGGTCCGTTCTCCTCGAGGTCCAGCAGGCGCAACAGCTCCCGCAGGTCCTCGGCTCGATCGGTCCCCTCGGGGTCCGCGACGACGTCCGTAGACGTCTCGTCCAGCGACGCACTCAAACTAGTGGTCCTCCTCGCCGATGCGATGCACGTGGATCAGGTTGGTGGACCCGACAGTACCCGGGGGCGAACCGGCCACGATGACCACCAGGTCACCCTTCTTGTATCGCCCGATCGAGAGCAACGCGTTATCCACCTGGTGGATCATCTCGTCGGTCGTGCCCACCGGAGGAACGATGAACGTTTCCACGCCCCACGTCAAGGCGAGCTGGCTGCGAATCGACGCCTGCGGCGTGAAGGCCAGCAGCGGCAGCGGGGTGTGCAGGCGAGCCAGGCGGCGCACCGTGTCACCGGACTGCGTGAAGGCAACCAGCGCTTTGGCATTGAGCCGCTCGCCGATGTCGCGGGCGGCGTAGGAGATGACACCGCGCTTGGTCCGCGGCACGTGGGTCAGCGGCGGAACACGAGTGGAGGACTCGGATTCCACGGCGTGCACGATGCGGGCCATGGTGCGCACGGCCTCGATCGGGTAGTCGCCGACCGAGGTCTCGCCCGAGAGCATGACCGCGTCCGCACCGTCGAGCACCGCGTTGGCCACATCCGAGGCCTCGGCGCGGGTCGGGCGCGAGTTGGTGATCATGGATTCCAGCATCTGGGTGGCCACGATGACCGGCTTGGCGTTCTCGCGGGCCATCTGCACGGCGCGCTTCTGCACCAGCGGCACCTGCTCGAGCGGCAGCTCCACGCCGAGGTCGCCACGGGCGACCATGACGGCGTCGAAGGCCAGCACGATGGCTTCGAGATTGTCGATGGCTTCGGGCTTTTCGAGCTTGCCGATGACCGGCACCCGGCGGCCCACGCGATCCATGATGTCGTGCACCAGCTCCACATCGGAGGGCGAGCGCACGAAGGACAGCGCGATGAAGTCCACGCCCAGGGCGAGGGCGAATTCCAGGTCGTCGATGTCCTTTTCGGACAGGGCCGGCACGGAGACGTCCATGCCGGGCAGCGAGACGCCCTTGTTGTTGGAGACGGGCCCGCCCTCGGTGACTCGGCAGATGACGTCGTTGTCTTCGACGCGCAGCACGGTCAGCCCGACCTTGCCGTCGTCCACGAGCAGCCGGTCGCCGGGCTTGGCGTCCTTGGCGAGGTGTTTGTAGGTGGTCGAAACCCGGTCGTGAGTTCCCACAATGTCGTCGACGGTGATTCGGACTTCCTCACCGGTGTTCCAGACGGTCTTGCCGTCACCCTCGAACCGCCCCAGGCGGATCTTCGGGCCCTGCAGGTCGGCGAGGATACCGACGGCGCGGCCAGCGGCATCGCTGGCGGCGCGCACCTTTTTATAGTTTTCGGCATGGTCCGAATGCTCGCCGTGGCTGAAGTTCAGGCGAGCAACATCCATGCCACTTTCGACGAGCTCACGAATCCGGTCCTCGGATGACACAGCAGGTCCGAGGGTGCACACAATCTTCGTTCGTCGCATCACGACTTAAACCCTAGACCTGTGACAACCCTCATGCCGAGCCCGGCACACACATATACGGTTCTCGTAAGCAGCCGTTCAGCTAATGCCTGGTCAACGCGCGACATGCCTGGCCAGTACGGTCTCCAAGCGAGTTTGGCCGAAGCCCAGGATCAGGCATATTACCCAGTAGTAAAGTGCCGCCACGCCATACAGCGCGAAGAAGTCGAAGGTGGGTGCGGCGGCCGATTGCGCGGTGCGCAGCAACTCCGTCACAAGAATGGTCGAGGCGAGCGAGGTGTCCTTCACCAACGAGATGAGCGTGTTGGACAACGGCGGCACCGCGATGCGCGCACCCTGCGGCAGGATGACCAATCGCAGCGCCTGCGCGTAGTTCATGCCGACCGCGTACGACGCCTCCCACTGCCCGGCCGCGACCGAGAGGATCGAGGCCCGGATGATCTCGGCCGCGTACCCGCCCACGTTGAGGCTGAAGGCGATCACGGCCGCCGGGAACGGGTCGATCACGATATTCAGGTTGGGCAGGCCGTAGAAGATGATGAACAGCTGCACCAGCAACGGCGTGCCGCGAATGAGCGAGATGTAGAACCGCGCGAGGGCCGACAGCGCCCAGTTGTTCGACATTCGGGCCAGCGCCACGAACAGCGCGATCGCCAGCCCGATGACGAAACTGAGGGCGGTCAGCGGCAGCGTCGAGGTGACCGTGGCCTTCAGCATGGGCCACAGGTTGTGCTCGATCAGTGCCCAGGTGGCGTCGTCCATGGTCGAATCGCCCTGTGCCGCTTACTTGCTGACGTCGGTGCCGAAGTACTTGTCCGAGATCTTGGCCAGGGTGCCGTCGGCGCGCAGTTCGTCGATGGCCTTGTTGATCTGGTCGGTCAGCGCCTGGGAGTCCTTGCGGGCGGCGAACGCCTGCTTGGAGGTCTCACCGGTCTTGCCGACGATCTGGATGGTGCCGGTGCCCTGCGCCTTGGTGTAAGCGTTCACCGCGAGGGTGTCGTTGACGGTGGCGTCGGCGCGACCGGTCTTGAGCAGCTGGGTGGCCTCCACGAAGCCGGGGATGGCCTCGACCTTGCAACCGGCGGTCTTGGCGACCTGGGCCCAGTTGCTGGTCTCGGACTGGGCGCAGGTCATGCCGTTGAGGTCGGCGAGGGTGTGGATGCCGTCGTTGCCGGTCTTGGTGACGATGACGCCCTCGGACACGGTGTAGGGCTGCGAGAGCGAATACTTCTGCTGCCGTGCGTCGTTCACGGTGACCTGGTTGGCGATGAGGTCCACGCGCTTGGATTCCAGGGCGGCGAACAGCGAGTCCCAGGGGGCCTGGGTGAACTCCACCTTCTTGCCGATCTTGTCGCCGACGGCCTTGATCACGTCGACGTCGTACCCGGTGAGGCTGCCGTTGTCCTGGTAGCTGAAGGGAGAGTAGGTGCCCTCGGTGCCGACCTTCAACACGTTGGCGTCGTCCTTGCTGGAGCTGCAGGCGACCAGCCCGGCCGCGGCGACTACGGCGAGCATGAGGGCGGCGAGCTTACGGCGCACGAGTGGGGACCTCTCCTCGGGCGTGAATGAACACGCGACAAATAACCGACAAAGGGTACGCCGCGAACCGACTGGGTGGCACGGCAACCATCACACTGCGCGAAAACCTTGAACCGAATCCGGTCCTGATGATATGGCCGAGCGGCCGCCACTCGGTCGAGTGACGGCCGCTCGCAGGCGAAGTGTCGCGCTAATCGCGCAGCGGGCGCCCCTGCAGATCGGGGACCTTGCCGGTCAGGATCATGATGCCGTCGATCAAGGCCCACACACCGCAGCCACCGCAGGTGACCAACTGCAGTACGCCGATGGTGGTGTAGCCCAGGTAGAACCGGCCGATGCCGAAGTGACCGAGGAACAGCGACAGCAAGCCCGCCGTCAGCTTGCTCTTGTCCGACAACGGAACTCCGAACGGATCACGGCCGTACGGGGCCTCCGGGTCACCGCCGTACGGGCCCGCGGGACCGGGGGTCCCGTAGGGCGCGGGCGGCTGGCCGTAGGGCTGCGCGGGCTGACCGTAAGGCTGGGCAGGCTGGCCGTACGGCTGCTGGCCCGGGTACGGCTGCTGGCCGTAGGGCTGCTGCCCGTACTGCGGCCCGGTGCCGGGCGCACCGTACTGCGGCCCGTCCTGCGGCGGCTGTTGGTTGAAAGGGTCGGTCACTCGCGTCCTCCTGATTCGCGGATATCAGGAGCCATTCTTGCCGGACTCGACGGTTTTCGCCTGGTCGACGGACTCCTCGGCCTCCGGATCGGAATCACCGGATTCGGAAGAGTTATCGCGGTCGGTCTCGGATTCGTTGCCGGGGGTAGCGGATTCGGCCTCGGCCTCGGCCTTTTCCGGTTCGGTCGACTCAGACTTCTCCGATACGTCGGAATCGTCCGATTCCGTAGCGGTTTCGGCCACGACCGCCGCGGCACCGAACGCCCGCAGCGCGGCGAACTGCCACGGCCACGGCCGCTCGATCCCGGGACGCAGCTGCTCGGGCGTCTCCCGCCCCTTGGTCGCGAACAGGAAATAGGCCACGGCGCAGACGAATACGATCGCCGAGGTGAAGGTGTTGACGCGCAGGCCCAGGATGTGGGTGGCCTCGTCGTCGCGCAGCAGTTCGACGAAGAACCGGCCGAAGCAGTAGACCGCGACGTAGAGCGCGAACAGCCGGCCATGGCCGATGCGGAACTTACGGTCCAGGTAGAGCAGGACGCCGACGCCGAGCAGGTTCCAGATCAACTCGTAGAGGAAGGTCGGCTGTACGACGAACAGCGGCGCGCCCGCGGCGGTTCCGTTCATCATGTCCAGGCCGCCGTTGTGGTCGAAGCGCTGGTAGATCTCGAGACCCCACGGCATATCGGTCTTGCGGCCGTAGAGCTCCTGGTTGAAGTAGTTGCCCAACCGGCCGATGGCCTGCGCCAGCAGAATGCCGGGCGCGATGGCATCGCCGAAGGCGGGCAGCGGAATCCGGTACACCCGGCAGCCGATCCAGGCGCCGATGCCGCCGAGCAGCACCGCACCCCAGATGCCGAGGCCGCCTTCCCAGATCTTGAAGGCGTTCATCGGGTGGCCGTTGGCACCGAAGTACTTCTGCCAGTCGGTGGCCACGTGGTAGAGCCGTCCGCCGATCAGACCGAATGGGACCGCGAACATGGCGACATCGAGCACCTGCCCGGACTGTCCGCCGCGGGCGATCCAGCGCTTCTCCCCCAGCCAGATGGCCGCGACGATGCCGAGGATGATGCAGATGGCATAGGCCCGCAGCGGGAACGGCCCGATGTCCCATACCCCGCGCGGCGGGCTCGGAATGTACGCCAGGACATCAGCGCCGGTGCTCTCGGCAAGGGCTCGTAAGGTCACGAGTCACCACCGTAGCCGAAATGGGCAGCGGCGCGCCGACCCAGGGTGAGGTGCTCGATCTGCGCGAGCGGGCCGACGACCGGTCAGGGCCCCGTAACACAACAGATATACGACACCATCGAGAGAATTCGGAAACTGTGTTTCGAACAAAAGGAAAGGCGCGTACCGAATTCGGTACGCGCCTTCCCGAAGAGCTGCGTATTACTGAGAAACCGAGGCCGAACGCACGCCCTGCGCCAATTCCTCGGTCAGCTTCCGCACCGCGCCCAAACCTTCGGCGGCAGCCGATACCAGCGCCGATCCGACAATGACACCGTCGGCGTAGGAGGCGATTTCGGCCGCCTGCGCGCCATTGCGCACACCGAGGCCGACACCGATCGGGATATCGGAGTGCGCGCGCACGCGGGCGCACAATGCCGGGGCCATATCCGAGACCGCGTCACGGGCGCCGGTGACGCCCATGGTCGAGGCCGCGTACACGAAGCCACGTGAGGCTTCCAGGGTCTTGACCAGTCGCTCCTCGGTGGAAGACGGCGCGACCAGGAAGATGCGGTCCAGGTTGTGGGTGGAGGACGCCACGAACCAGTCGTCGGCCTCCTCCGGGATCAGGTTGGGCGTGATCAGGCCGAGGCCACCCGCCGCCGCCAGATCGCGGGAGAAGGTGTCGACGCCGTACTGCAGCACCGGGTTCCAGTAGGTCATGACCACGGCCTTGCCGCCGGCCTGGGAGATGGCCTCCACAACCTTGAACACGTCGCGCACCCGGACACCGCCCGCGAGCGCCTGTTCGGCGGCACGCTGGATGGTGGGTCCGTCCATCACCGGATCGGAGTAGGCGACGCCGACTTCGATGATGTCGCAACCGGATTCGACCATGGCGCGGCAGACGTCGATGGAGCCCTGCACATCCGGATAGCCGGCGGGCAGGTAGCCGATCAGGGCCGCGCGGTTCTCCTCACGGCAGGCCGCGAAGGTGTTGGCGAGACGGGACTGCTGGCTCACTGGGCTTCCCCCTCGGGCTTGTCGAACAGCCCGAACCATTGGGCGGCCGTATCCATGTCCTTGTCGCCGCGACCGGACAGGTTCACCACGATGATCTTGCCCGGGCCGAGTTCCTGACCGAGCTTCAGCGCGCCCGCGACCGCGTGCGCGGATTCGACGGCCGGGATGATGCCCTCGCTGCGGCTGAGCAGCAGCAGCGCGTCCATCGCCTCGGTATCGGTGATCGGGTAGTACTGCGCCCGCCCGGTGTCCTTGAGGTAGGCGTGCTCCGGGCCGACGCCCGGGTAGTCCAGACCCGCTGAGATGGAATGCGATTCGATGGTCTGCCCGTCCTCGTCCTGCAACAGGTACGAGTAGGCGCCCTGGAACGCGCCCGGGGTGCCACCGGTGAAAGTGGCAGCGTGACGGCCGGTTTCGACACCGTCGCCCGCGGCCTCGTAGCCGATCAGGCGCACGCCCGGATCGTCGATGAAGGCGTGGAAGATGCCGATGGCGTTGGAACCGCCACCGACACAGGCGGTTACCGCGTCCGGCAGCTGCCCGGTGTGGGTCTGGATCTGCTGACGCGCCTCCAGGCCGATGATGCGCTGGAAGTCGCGCACCATGAGCGGGAACGGGTGCGGGCCCGCGGCGGTGCCGAAGCAGTAGTAGGTGCGATCGGCGTTGGTGACCCAGTCGCGCAGCGCCTCGTTGATGGCGTCCTTGAGCGTCTGCGAACCCGTTGTCACACTGATGACTTCGGCTCCGAGCAGGCGCATGCGGGCCACGTTCAACTGCTGGCGCACGGTGTCGACCGCGCCCATGTAGATGACGCATTCGATGCCCAGCAGCGCGCACGCGGTGGCGGTGGCGACGCCGTGCTGGCCCGCGCCGGTCTCGGCGATGACGCGGGTCTTGTTCATCCGCTTGGCCAGCAACACCTGGCCGAGCACATTGTTGATTTTGTGAGAACCGGTGTGGTTCAGGTCTTCCCGCTTCAGGAAGATGCGCGCGCCACCGGCGTGCTGAGCCAGGTTCTTGCACTCGAACACCGGCGAGGGCCGGCCGGTGTAGTCGCGCTGCAACCGGTCGAGCTCGTCGAGGAAGTTCGGGTCCACCCGGCACTTGTCGTATTCGGCGGTGACCTCTTCGATCACGGCCATCAACGCCTCGGGCACGTGGCGGCCGCCGTAGACGCCGAAGTGGCCGCCCAGGTCGGGCTCGTGGCTCTTGGTGGTGACGCCGGCGCTCGCCTGCGGCAGGCCGGGAGCCTTCTCAGTCTGTGTCATCGGCTCTTTCACCGTCCCCGGCGAACCGGTTTCGGGCAGGAAGGATGGGTTCCGGCGGTCACCAGCTCGGCCACGGCGGCCCGCGGGTCACCGCTGGTCACCAGGCCCTCACCGACGAGCACGGCGTCCGCGCCCGCACCGGCGTAGGCCAAAAGGTCTGCGGTGCCGCGGATTCCGGATTCGGCGACCCGGATGATCTCGCTGGGCAGGCCGGGGGCGATGCGCGCGAACACATCCCGGTCCACCTCGAGGGTCTTGAGGTTGCGGGCGTTGACGCCGATCACGCTGGCGCCGGCCTGCAGGGCCCGGTCGGCTTCCTCCTCGGTGTGCACCTCGACCAGTGCGGTCATGCCGAGCGATTCGGTGCGGTCGAGCAGCGAGGCCAGCACGTCCTGTTCGAGGGCGGCCACGATCAGCAGGATCACGTCCGCGCCGTGGGCGCGGGCCTCGTGAATCTGATATGGGCCGACGATGAAGTCCTTGCGCAGGATCGGGATGTCCACGGCCTGGCGGACAGCGTCGAGATCCGCGAGCGAACCGCCGAAACGGCGCTCCTCGGTCAGCACGCTGATGATGCGCGCGCCACCGTCCTCGTAGGCCCGGGCCAGGTCGGCGGGGTTCGGGATGTCCGCGATCGCGCCCTTGGAGGGGCTGGACCGCTTCACCTCGGCGATCACGCCGATGCCGTCCGCGTGCAGGGCTGCCTTGGCGTCACGCGGAGACTTGGCCTTCGCGGCGGCGGCCTTCACTGCCTGGAAATCCAGAACGGCTTCGCGAGCGGCCACATCCGCGCGGACCCCGTCGAGAATCGAGTCGAGTACCGTCATCTGGCTCGAATCCTTTCTGGGGAGACGGACTTGCTGCCTGAGAATCCCCCCAGGCGCTGTCTCACCGATGCTGATAAAGAGTAAATGGCTATGTTCCCGTGCTTGACGGCGGGGCAGGAGTCGGCTTCACTGCCGCTCCCCCACCCAGCTCAGTGGCGTTGGTCTCGCGATCCGCTGTCATTCGGATCATCGTGCGGGGCAGGGTGATTGGTTTCGTCGTCGGTCGGATCGACGCCTTCGTCGAGCGCGTCCCACAGCACGCGGCCCGACAACTGCCCGGTAGAGGCATCGGGTGACCCGGATCCCGGGTCCCGCACGCGGGCGTGATGTGCGGCAACCTGCTCGGCCGCCGACAGCTTGCGATTCGCCGGATTGTCGTACTTGCCGGACATCCGTTTCGCCTCGGACGACTGCCGCACCAGCAGCAGCCCGGCGACGAACGCGACCACCGCACCGGCCAGCGACACCACGGCGGGGAGCGCCGAGGTCGTCACCGCGCCCGCATGGTCGCCGCCGTGCAGTTCGGCCAGCCGCTCCGCCCGCCCGGCCGTGCCCTGGTGCATGAGCAGGGCGTACGCGGGCACCGCCGACATCGCGGCCACGACCGCGACCACCACGCCGACCGCGCGCCGCCACCAACCGTGGGTCGCGAACACGGCCGCGATGGTGGCCAGGAAGACCAGGGCCAGCGGGGTCAAGGCACCGAACCAGACGCCGCCGTTCAGGTCCTTGGTGCGGGGCAGGCCGTAGTCGCTGGTGATCTCGATGCGGGCCCAGTTCATCCGCGAGGACGCCCACAGCAGGGCGGCCGCCACCGCGAGCAGCACCACCGCGGCCAGCGGCCTGGACCGCTTGGGTGCGTCCGCTCCGGCGGCGGGAGTGGCCGCCTCGGCCTCGGCCAGGTCGGCCGCTATCGCACGCTCGGCCGTGCTCCCGGCGGCGGTGTCGCCCCCGCCGGGCTCGGTCGTACTCGCCTCGGCTGCCGAGTCCGCTTCGGCCGCAGCGGTTTTCGCCGCCGCCTCCGCGGTCGGTAACTCTCTGTCCGCCGAATTCGCGCCGGGTTGCGGAGCACTCATTCGGGTTGGCCGGTCGGGCGGTAGGCGCGCACGGTTTCCGCGGCGGCGATGGCCTTGAGGACGGCCATGGCCTTGTTGCGGGATTCGACGTCCTCGTAGTCCGGGTCGGAGTCGGCGACGATGCCGGCCCCGGCCTGGACGTAGGCGGTGCCGTCCTTGACCAGGGCGGTGCGGATGGCGATGGCGGTGTCGGCGTCACCGGCGAAGTCGAGGTAGCCGACGACACCGGCGTAGACGCCGCGTCGGGTGGGCTCGAGTTCCTCGATCAACTCCATGGCGCGGACCTTCGGGGCGCCCGACAGCGTTCCGGCCGGGAAGCACGCCTGCACCGCGTCGAGGGCGACCTTGCCGGGCTTGAGACGACCCGACACCGTCGAAACCAGGTGCATGACATGCGAATACCGCTCGACGTGGCGGTACTCGGTGACCTTCACCGTGCCGGGTTCGCAGACGCGGCCCAGATCGTTGCGGCCCAGATCGACGAGCATGAGGTGCTCGGCGTTCTCCTTCTCGTCAGCCAGCAGGCCCTTCTCGAGCAGGAGATCGTCCTCCTCGGTGACCCCGCGCCAGCGGGTGCCCGCGATCGGGTGCGTGGTGGCCACGCCGTCCTTCACCGTCACCAGCGATTCCGGGCTGGAACCGACGATGGAGAACGCGGTGCCGCCGGAACCGTCCGGAATGTGCATGAGGTACATGTACGGGCTCGGGTTGGAGGCGCGCAGCATGCGGTAGAGGTCCAGCGGAGTCCCGTTGTACTCCATCTCGAAACGCTGCGAGAGCACCACCTGGAACGCCTCGCCCGCCTCGATCTCCTTGACCAATCGGCGCACGCCCGCACCGAATTCGTCGGAGGTGCGCTGGCGGCGGTAGTTCGGTTCGGGGCGATCGAAGACCGAGACGGTGGAGTCGGCGGGGGCGGCCAGCGCGTCGGTCATGCGGTCCAGGCGGGCGACCGCGTCGTCGTAGGCCTCGTCGACGCGCTCGTCGGTGCCGTTCCAGTTGACGGCGTTGGCGATCAGGGTGATCGCGCCCTCGTGGTGGTCGAAGGCGGCCAGGTCGGTGGCCAGCATCAGGACCATCTCCGGGACCTGCAGGTCGTCGGTGGCCAGGACGGGCAGGCGTTCGAGGCGACGGACCGTGTCGTAGCCGAGGTAGCCGACCAGACCGCCGGTCAAAGGCGGCAGACCGGGCAGGCTTTCGGTGCGCAGCACTTCGAGCGACTCGCGCAGCGCGATGAGCGGATCGCCGCCCACCGGCGCGTCGGCCGGGGTCTGGCCCAGCCAGGCGGCCTGGCCGTCGACCACGGTCAGGGCACTCGGGCTGCCCGCGCCGATGAACGACCATCGCGACCAGGAGCGGCCGTTCTCCGCCGATTCCAGCAGGAAGGTGCCGGGCCGGTCGGCGGCCAGTTTGCGGTAGGCCGAGAGTGGAGTCTCGGAGTCCGCCAACACCTTTCGGACCACCGGGACCACCCGGTGATCGGCCGCGAGCGCCCGGAACTGCTCCCGGGAAGTGGTCGAGTCGGTAGCCGCGTTCAGAGGCAAACCATGCGAGCCGTGCATTCACCCATCATTCCAGGCCCGGGGATCGGTTCAGAAATCGCGCTCCCCGGCCCAGCCGAGGCGGCACCTGCGGCGAATACCTGAAGCGGTCATCACTACACTCGCGCCGGTCTCCATGCTGAGGAGATCGTCACTGCTCCGGCAGCAAGATGGAGAGGTCGCACGCGGTATCCCCATTTTCGAGAGGAGTTCAACACAGATGTACCCCTCGCAACCGGTAGCACCGGAGGGTCCACGGCACGCAGCTCCGCAGATCGCCCCGGGTATCCACCCCGGCCAGCCGCCGCGGATGATGAATATGAATCCGGGCGGAAAGTACTCCGCCATCGCCTCGTTCGTCACGTATGTGAAGGCCCTGGAAGCCCTCGACCCGCGGAGCTTCCCGGACGAGTACGCCGAGCACACCGACCGCATCAGGGAACTGAAGCCGTTCCTGCGCGCCCACGGCATCCTCGATGTCATGGACATCAAGAACCCTGAGGTCGCCGCCCTCATCGGCGTGTAACACCGATAACCGACACCCCGTGTCGGGGGTGGTTGGGGCTCCGGGGGTTTCACCCCCGGACCCCCAAGCAAAACAGGTCCACAACCAGCGGCCAGATAGGTTGTGCACGATGGAAATTGGGGTACTGTACGGGGTATGAAGGCAGGTCAGCTCGCTCCTAATTTCGAGCTTCCGGATCAGTCGGGGACCTTGCGGTCGCTCGAGTCGTTGCTGGCCGACGGGCCGGTGGTGTTGTTCTTCTATCCGGCGGCGAACACGCCGGTGTGCACGGCGGAGGCCTGTCACTTCCGGGATCTGACAACCGAATTCAAGGCCGCGGGGGCCAGTTGCGTGGGAATCAGCGCGGATTCGGTGGATGTGCAGTCGGGGTTCGCGGAGAAGCAGGGGCTGGGGTATCCGGTGCTGTCGGATCCGGGCGCGAAGGTGGCGGCCGAGTTCGGGGTAAAGCGGGGACTGCTGGGGGCGCTGGTTCCGGTGAAGCGGACGACCTTCGTGATCGACCCCGATCGGACCATCGCCAAGGTCATCTCGAGTGAGCTGCGCGCGAACGTGCATGCGGACGAAGCCTTGCAGTTCCTGCGCTCGCGGGCCTGAACAGTTTCCGCACTCCGGCGGCTGAGCCGCCGGAGCGTCGATCCTTCGCGCGCCAGCGAATCGGACATACGCTGGGCGCATGACTACGCCGAGCACCGAACAGTCGGAGGGCAAGCGTTCAACCTTCGTCACGTGGCGCAATCGCATCATTGCGGGTGTCATCGCCGCGGTGGTGTTGTGGCTCGCGTACTTGATCCTGGCGGCGTTCATTCCACGATGGTGGGCGCAGCGCCTCGCGGAAATGGTCGGTTCGAGTTTCGCAAAAGGGATCTGGTACGGCCTGATAATGGGCGCGGTATGTACGGCTGTGCCACTTTTTCTGTTGTTGGCGGCGGGCCTCAGCTGGCGAAAACGGGGCGGTAGGTTTATCGCCGGTGCCGCAGCGGTTCTCGCACTCATCGTGGCCATCCCGAATTTGATGACGCTCACCATCGTCCTCGGCGATTCCAATGCCGCACACGCCGGTCAGCGCATTCTCGATGTCGACGGTCCCGGATTCCGTGGCGCCGCACTCGCGGGCGCGATCGTGGCGGCCGTGTTGTTCTTGGCGGTGGCATTTCTCTTGATGCGCAGGCGATTCCGCCGCCATCGTGCCGAGCGTCAGCGCAACCAACCGGAAAAGCCGAGCGTGTCGCCGGAAACTCCGGCTAATCCTCCAGAAGTCGGCACGAACTGATTTACCGTCGCGACACGCGTGATCGATGTCACGTCATTCAGCAACACCGTGACTGACGAGCGAAATCGTGGCAAACTTTGACGTGCGAGTGACTCGTTCGATGCCGTATCGCAGACTCTCCCATCGGCCGGCACAACGGGAAACTTGGCTGCTACGAGAGGGCGCGCACGGTGACCAAGTGGTTGAATCCCATGGAACAGCGAGCTTGGCGTACCCTTGTCGCGCTGACCACCAGACTTCCCGCGGCCCTGGATACTCAGCTGCAACGCGAGTCCGGGATTACCCATTTCGAATACTTCGTGATGACTCTGCTCTCCGAAGAACCGGGCCACCGGTTGCAACTGAGCGAGCTTGCGCAAAAGGCAAACGCATCGCTATCACGGTTGTCGCACGTCGTCTCCAAACTCGAACGACTCGGCTGGGCCGAACGCGTCACCATCACGGGACGGCGCGGGGCGCAGGCGGTGCTGACCGATGCCGGATTCCGCAAGATCACCGAGGCCACGCCCGGCTATCTGGAGTGCGTGCGCGGGTTGGTGTTCGACGGGCTGGACGAGGAACAGACCGAGCAGCTGCTCGCGCTGGGCGAGACGCTGGTGGCGCAGCTGGACAAGGGTATGGGCCGCGGGCTCGGCCGCTCGGGGCGGCCGATCTCGCATCTGGACGTGAATTCGCAGGAAACCGGCTAGATTCCGGCCACAAGCACGCCGGAATGACGGGGGCCGCGCCCCGCCGGAATGACGGTCAGTCCTGTTGCGCCAGCAGCACATCGGTGTCGAAGCAGGTGTGGGTGCCGGTGTGGCAGGCCGCGCCCTCCTGGTCGACGATGAGCAGCACGGTGTCGCCGTCGCAATCCAGGCGTACTTCGTGCACGTACTGGGTGTGGCCGGAGGTCTCGCCCTTGACCCAGTACTGCTGCCGGGAGCGCGAATAGTAGGTGCCCTTGCGGGTTTCGAGGGTGCGGGCCAGGGCTTCGTCGTCCATCCACGCCATCATGAGCACGGCACCGGTGGACTTCTCCTGGGCGACGGCGGCGAAGAGCCCGTCGGAGTTGCGCTTCAAACGCACGGCGATCGCCGGATCGAGCGAGCTCATCGGACCGTGATTCCTTCCGCGCGCATGGCGTCCTTGACCTGACCGATGGTGAGGTCGCCGAAGTGGAAGACGCTGGCGGCCAGCACCGCGTCCGCACCGGACTGCACGGCGGGCGCGAAGTCCTCGACCTTGCCCGCGCCGCCGGAGGCGATGACCGGCACCGAGACCGCGGCGCGCACGGCCCGGATCATGGTGAGGTCGAAGCCCGCCTTGGTGCCGTCGGCGTCCATGGAGTTGAGCAGGATCTCACCGACGCCCAATTCGGCTCCGCGCACGGCCCATTCGACCGCGTCGATGCCGGTGCCGCGCTTGCCGCCGTGGGTGGTGACCTCCCAGCCGGACGGGGTGGGGGCCTGACCGGCCGGCACGGTGCGGGCGTCGACGGACAGCACGATGCACTGCGAGCCGAAGCGCTCCGACATTTCGCGCAGCACCTCGGGCCGGGCGATGGCGGCGGTGTTCACCGACACCTTGTCCGCGCCCGCGCGCAGCAGCCGATCCACGTCCTCGACGGTGCGTACGCCGCCGCCGACGGTCAGCGGGATGAAGATCTGTTCGGCGGTGCGGGTGACCACGTCGATCATGGTGCCGCGGTCGCCGGTGGAGGCGGTGACGTCGAGGAAGGTCAGCTCGTCCGCGCCCTGCGCGTCGTAGGTGGCCGCCAGTTCGACGGGATCGCCCGCATCCCGGAGGTTTTCGAAGTTGACGCCCTTGACCACGCGGCCCGCGTCGACGTCCAGGCAGGGGATCACTCGCACTGCCAAACTCATTGCTCTGCCTCTCCTCGGACTCGATCGGCCGTCTCGGCGATCAGATCCAGTAGTTCTTCGTGCACGCCGGGCGCGGCGGCCAGCACCGAACCGGATTCGATGGTCCAGTCCGCGCCGAGCAGGTCGGTGACGACGCCGCCTGCGGCCCGGACCATCGCCACCCCGGCGGCGTTGTCCCACGGGTGATGTCCGAACACGACCGCGCCGCCCAGAATTCCCGAGGCGGTGTAGGCCAGGTCGATGCCGGTGGACCCGTACATGCGCTGGCGGCCGGACAGCCGCGACAGCGCGCCCAGCAGGTTGAATCGGAAGATGCCCGGAATCCGGCCCGCCCCATCGAGATTGAAGCTGCCGAAGCCGATCATGGCGGTGGCGAGCTTGGCCGGCGCCAAGGGCGGCAACGGCTTTCCGTCCAGCAGCAGCGGCCCGCCCTGGATGGCGGCGTACCGCTGACCGAGGATGGGCAGCCAGGTCAGCCCGATGACCGGGACGCCGTCGCGCACCAGCGCCAGCAGCATGCCGCACATGGGGCTGCCCGCCGAATAGTTGAAGGTGCCGTCGATGGGGTCGAGCACCCAGGCGGTGCCCGAGGTCAGTTGCGGGCCACCGAATTCCTCGCCGTGCACCGGGATTCCGGTGCGCGCCGCAAGTTCCCGGGAAATCGTCCGCTCGAGTTCCAGGTCGAGTTCGGTGGCGAAGTCGTTGCGCCCCTTCTCGACCGCGCTCGGCGCCCCGATGCCTTCCACGAAACGCGGTGCGGCGGAGTCGAGCACCGCCGTTGCGATGCTGAGCAGCTCGTCGAGTTCGGGCACGGTCAGCGGACCGCGGCCAGGGCTTCGGGCAGCGTGAACCGGCCCGCGTACAGCGCCTTGCCGATGATCGCGCCCTCCACACCCTCCTCGACCAGGGTCGAGATGGCACGCAGGTCGTCGAGGACGGAAATGCCGCCCGAGGCGATGACCGGGGCCTCGCAGGCATTGGCGACCTGCGAGAGCAGTTCCAGGTTCGGACCGGTCAGGGTGCCGTCCTTGGACACGTCGGTGACCACGTAGCGCGAGCACCCGTCGCGTTCGAGCCGCTCGAGCACCTCCCACAGGTCGCCGCCGTCGGTGACCCAGCCGCGTCCGCGCAGCCGCCACTCGCCGTCGATGAGCTTCACATCCAGGCCGACGGCAATCTTGTCGCCGTACTCGCCGATGGCGCGGGCACACCATTCCGGATTCTCGATGGCCGCGGTGCCGATATTGACCCGCGCGCACCCGGTGGCCAGCGCCGCCTTCAGCGACGCGTCGTCCCGGATCCCGCCCGACAGCTCGACCTTCACATCGAGTTCCCCGATGACCCCGGCCAGCAGTTCGTAATTCGAGCCCTTGCCGAACGCGGCATCCAGATCCACCAGATGGACCCACTCGGCCCCGGCATGCTGCCAGGCCAGGGCGGCGTCACGCGGCGAACCGTAACCGGTTTCGCTGCCCGCCTCCCCCTGAACCAGGCGCACGGCCTCACCATTGGCGACATCGACGGCGGGTAGCAGCACAAGACTCACGGGAGCAGCTTAGTGGTTGCCGACAGATGGCCCGCCGTCGGCCTGGGCAAATACGGCAATCACGGAAGCACGGTCGGTTCGGTCTTCCTCGACGAATCCCCGGACATGTTCGCGGGGTGGATGCCAGGCTGGTGCGAATCGATGCCGAGCGGAGGAGACGTTGTGGTGCGGAATGCGCGAATTGTCCTGTCGGCGATCGCTGTTCTCGCACTCGCGGGGTGTGGGAGCGATGCCGGGACGGGTGCGCGGCCCACGCCGTCGGCGGTTGCCACGGCGGTGACCACGGCTGCCGCCGCAACCACGTCGTCTCCAGTTCAGAGCACTGTTGCCGGGAGTGGAGAGCAGGAGTGCAAGCCGGATCCGGCGGTGGTCCGGAACGCGGCTGCGAGCCTGTCACCGGTGGAGGTGGTGCCGGGGAAGCCGTGGAAGTGGGCGTTGCCCGCGGTGGGGGCCAATCCGACGGTCAATGGGATTTGCTCGGGGTTGTCGGCGGCGTTGATCAGTATCGAAGGGGCGACGGCGAGTTCGCCGATGCAGGTGTTGTTGTTTCATCGGGGCGGGTATGTGGGGACGGCGGAGCCTACGTGGAACAGCTTTATCTCGCCGGATCCGGCGCATACGACCGATGACAGTGTGGGGTTGCGGTTCAAGATTCCCGGCAGCTGTGACGCGTGCGCGGACGGGACGTTCTACTGCGTGCAATACCGTTGGGACGGGGCGAAAGTGGTGGAATCCGGGCGGCCGCCGCGCGTGCTCGGGGCGACCGTGGAGCCGGGGACCACGAAATGCTGAGGCGGGAATCAGCTGTCGCGGGAATGGGATTCGAGGACGCGATTCAGGGTGAGGACCAGGTTCGCGCGTTCGGCCGGGGTGAAGCCGGGCAGTAGGTCGCGCTGGGCGGCTTCCAGGCGTTCATCGAGGTCGGCAAGGTGGGCGCGACCGGCGGGGGTGAGGGTGAGGGTGTTGCGGCGGCGGTCGGCGGGGTCGGGGGTGCGGTGCAGCAGGCCGCGGTCGGCGAGGTCGTTGACGGCGGCGACGACATCACTGCGGTCGATGCCGGTGCGGCGGCCGGCCTCGGCCTGCGAGAGCGGGCCCTGTTCGTCGAGGGTGGCCAGCAGCGCGTAGTGGTAGCGGCGGGAACCGGTGGGCTCCAACGCCTTTTCGGTGCAGCGGTTGGCGATGATGGCGACCTGGCCGATGAGGCGGGTGGGGAGGGCGCGCAATCGGCCGGAAGCCCCTTCGGGCGGGGTGTCCATGGAAAGAAATCTAGCAAGACTTGTTGGGGACACCCACAATCGGTTACATTGGTTTCACCAACGTTGGAGTCACCAACAATCTCGCCGAAAGACTGTAACCATGAACGCGATCGATACCACCACCCGCCGAATCCAGGATCTGGCCGACAAATTCGAGATCACCGAGCTGGTGAACCGGCTCGGCCGGGCACTGGACGAAGGCGACTGGGATGAACTGGCCGCTCTCTACACCCCCGACGCCACCGCCCAGACCCCCGGCGGTCTCGCCGTCGGCCGCACCGCGATGGTCGCCCAGGCCAGCCGAAACCACTCCCCCGACAAGCGAGTTCAGCACGTCATCAGCGGCATCCTGGTCGACGTGGACGGTGACACCGCCGAAGTCCGCGCCAACCTGCTGGTCACTTTCGCCTGGGGCGACGCCGAGGACCCGACTCTCGGTGCCCGGCCGCGTCTCACTCTCGGCGAGGTGTACCGCTTCACCGCCGTCCGCACCGCCGACGGCTGGCAGTTCACCAGCGTCGCCTCCAGCCCGGTCTGGTCGGTCGGCACCCGGCCGACATCCTCCGCGGCCTGACAAACAAAGCTGCGCGGCGCGGAGCGGGGGTGCTAAGGTCGACGCGATCGTGATCCAGCAGTAGGAGGTGAGACCCATGAACGCAATGTCTGTAGTGGGCGCTCCCCCGCTGTCCACGATCGCGCGACTGAGGTAGTCGCTATCGGGAGCGCCACCAACGCAATTCGCGAAGGGCGATTCCCATGAACAAGAATCTTTACTCCACCCGGCCCGTGACCTTGCCGTCCGCTGCCGACCGACCGGCCGACCACGATCAACCGCGCGAGCGCGCTTTGGTGCTCGGCGGTGGCGGCTCGGCGGGCAATGCCTGGGTGCTCGGCGCCGTCGCCGGACTCCTCGAGGGCGGGATCGATGTGACCAACGCCGATCTGATCATCGGCACCTCGGCCGGGGCGACAGCCGCGGCCCAGATCACCTCCACGAACCCGGCCCAGCTGTACGCCGACGTCCTCTCAGCCGTGGTGCCGCAGCGACCGGGCGGGCCCGGCGGTGGTCGCGGTCCGGGTGGCTCGGTCGCCAACCACATGCAGACGACGAGCGAGATCATCGCCGCCGCTTCGGATCCGGCCGATCTGCGCCGGAGACTGTGTGCGGCCTCGCTCGAACTGGATGCCGGTTCGGACGGTTCCGCACAGCAGCGGTGGCACGACATGGTCGCCACCCGGCTGCCCAGCCCGGACTGGCCGAAACAGCTGGTGTACCTGACCGTGATCGACGCCTACACCGGTGAGCCGGTGGTCTTCGACCGCTACAGCGGCGTCGAACTGGTGGATGCCGTCGCCGCCAGCACCACCAGCGGCTTCGGCATGGGCCCCTACGAGATCGGCGACAGCCGCTATCTCGACGGAGGCTATCGGCGATCGGCCGAAAACGCCGATCTGGCAGCCGGATACGAGCGCGTGCTGGTCCTCTCGCCGCTCGGCGGCCGGACCCGTGCGCCGCAGGAATGGGGCATGCAGCTCGCCGTGCAGGTCGAGGAACTGCGAGCGGGTGGCAGCGCCGTGGAAACGATCATGCCCGACGACGCCACCGTCGACTCGTTCGGCACATTGATGGATCCCGGGATCCGTCCGCCCGCCGCGCGCGCCGGATACGCGGAGGGCAAGGCCCGCGCCGCGCAGATAGCCGAATTCTGGCGCTGAACAAGGGATTCGGCCTGTTGCCGTGATCTAATGCCGAAACCCCCGCAATCAGCGGGGGTTTCGGTGTTCAACGCACGTGCGGGTCGATCAGATCGAGTCGATCCAGTTGCGGAGCAGTTGGGCTCCCGCGTCGCCGGACTTTTCCGGGTGGAACTGGGTGGCGCTCAACGGCCCGTTCTCGACGGCGGCCAGGAACGGGACGCCGTGTTCGGCCCAGGTGAGTTTGGCCGGGGCGACGTGGGAGCCGCCGTCCGGATCCCATGCCCAGTGTTGAGCGGCGTAGGAGTGGACGAAGTAGAAGCGGGTGTCGGGGTCCATGCCGGCGAAGAGGACGGTGTCGTCGGGGGCCTGCACCGTGTTCCAGCCCATGTGGGGCAGGATCGGGGCGTCCAGGCGTTCGACGGTGCCAGGCCATTCGGCGCAGCCGTCGGTTTCGACACCGAATTCGACGCCGCGTTCGAAGAGGATCTGCATGCCGACGCAGATGCCGAGCACGGGACGGCCACCGGCGAGCCGCTTGCCGATGATGCGCTCACCGCGCACCTCCAGCAGGCCCGCCATGCAGGCGGCGTACGCGCCGACGCCCGGGACCACGAGACCGTCCGCGTTCAAGGCGATTTCGGGGTCGGCGGTAATGGTGATCTCGGCACCCGTGCGGGCCAGGGCGCGGCTCGCGGAGTGCAGGTTGCCGGAACCGTAGTCGAGCAGGGCGATCTTCTTGCTCACAGCGAGCCCTTCGTCGACGGAACACCGGACACGCGCGGGTCGTATTCGACGGCGGCGCGCAAAGCCCGTGCGACAGCCTTGAATTCGGCCTCGGTGATGTGGTGCTGGTCGCGGCCGTAGAGGACGCGCACGTGCAGGGCGATGCGGGCGTTGAGCGCGATCGACTCGAACACGTGCCGGTTGATGACCGTCGAGTACGACGCCGTCGGCGCGACGCTCGGAATGATGGTGTGCAGCATGTGATCCGGCTCACCGGTGTGCACGCAGTACGGCCGCCCGGACACGTCGACGACGGCGTGCGCGAGGGTCTCGTCCATGGGGATGAAGCAGTCGCCGAAACGACGGATGCCCTTCTTGTCACCCAGGGCCTGACCGAGCGCCTGGCCGATGACGATGGCCGTGTCCTCGACGGTGTGGTGGGCCTCGATCTCGATGTCGCCCTTGGCCTGAACCGTCAGGTCGAAGCTGCCGTGCTGGCCGAAGGCGGTCAGCATGTGGTCGTAGAACGGGACGCCGGTGGAGATGTCGGTCTTGCCGGAGCCGTCGAGGTTGAGCTCCACCACGATGCTGGACTCACGGGTGGTGCGCTCGACGCGGGCGATCCTGTCGGCGGGCCGGGAATCGATACGGTCGGTGGTCATCGGGCGATCAGCTCCTCGGACGCCAGTTTCGCGCTGACGCGCAGGAATTCGTCGTTCTCGGCGGCCAGGCCGATGGTGGTGCGCAGGTAGCCGGGGATGCCGACATCGCGGATGAGCACGCCCTCGTCGAGGTAGTGCTGCCAGGCGCGGGGCGCGTCGGCGAAGCGGCCGAACAGCACGAAGTTCGCGTCGGACGGGATGACGTCGTAGCCCATCTCGTTCAGCGCCGCCATGACGCGGTCACGCTGGGACGCCAATTCGTGGACGCTGCCCAGGGTTTCGTCGGCGTGCCGCAGGGCGGCCCGCGCGGCGGCCTGGGTGACCACGGACAGGTGGTACGGCAGCCGCACCAGCAGCATGGCGTCGATGACCGCGGGCGCGGCCACCAGGTAGCCGAGCCGCCCGCCCGCGAAGGCGAACGCCTTGGACATGGTGCGGCTGACCACCAGCTTGGCCGGGTACTTGTCGATCAGGCTGATCGCGGAAGGCGCGGAGGAGAATTCGGCGTACGCCTCGTCCACCACCACGATGCCGGGCGCGGCCTCGAGGATGCGCTCCAGGTCCGCGATCGGAATGCTGTGCCCGGTCGGGTTATTGGGGCTGGTCACGAACACCACATCGGGCCGCTTGTCGCCCACCGACATGACCGCGTAGTCGATGTCGAGGGAGAAGTCGCCGTTGCGCTTGGCTTCGATCCACTCGGTGTCGATGCCCTCGGAGATGATCGGGTGCATCGAGTAGGAGGGCACGAAACCCAGTGCGCTGCGGCCCGGTCCGCCGAAGGCCTGCAGCAGCTGCTGCAGGATCTCGTTGGAACCGTTGGCGGCCCACACATTCGCCACATCCACGGCGATACCGGTCTGGCGGGTCAGGTAGGCCGCGAGATCGGTGCGCAGATCGACGGCGTCGCGATCCGGGTAGCGGTGCAGATCGGCCGCGGCCGCACGCACGGATTCGGCGACATCGTCCACGAGCGCCTTGCTCGGCGGGTGCGGGTTCTCGTTGGTGTTGAGCTGTACAGGCACCGTCAATTGCGGTGCGCCGTAAGGGCTCTTGCCACGCAGGTTGTCCCGCAGCGGCAGATCATCGAGAGAAATATTGGATCCGGGAACGGTCACAGCACTCACGCCAGCTCTCCGAATCGCACCTGCACGGCCTGACCGTGTGCGGGCAGGTCCTCGGCATTGGCCAGCGCGACCACGTGCCCGGCGACATCCTTCAACGCCGCCTCCGAGTACTCGATGACGTGAACGCCACGCAGGAAGGTCTGCACGCTCAAACCCGAAGAGTGCCGGGCACATCCGGCGGTGGGCAGCACGTGATTGGAGCCCGCGCAGTAGTCGCCCAGCGACACCGGCGACCAGGCGCCGACGAAAACCGCTCCGGCGGCACGCACCTGGGCCGCGACGGCCGACGCGTCGGCGGTCTGGATCTCGAGGTGCTCGGCGGCGTAGGCGTTGACCACGCGCAGCCCCTGGGCGATGTCGTCGACCAGCACGGTGCCGGACTGCTTGCCCGACAAGGCTTCCGCGACGCGATCGTGGTGCTTGACCACGGCCATCTGCTTGGTCAGCGCCGCATCCACGGCGTCGGCGAGCTCGACGCTGTCGGTCACCAGCACGCTGGCGGCCAGTACATCGTGCTCGGCCTGCGAGATCAGGTCGGCGGCCACGTGCACGGGATCGGCGGTGGCGTCGGCGAGGATCGCGATCTCGGTGGGCCCGGCCTCGGCGTCGATACCGACCAGGCCGCGGCACAGCCGCTTGGCGGCGGTCACGTAGATATTGCCCGGCCCGGTGATCATGTCGACCGGTTCCAGCTGTGCGCCGTCGGTGTCGGTGCCGCCGTAGGACAGCAGCGCCACGGCCTGCGCACCGCCGACCGCCCACACCTCCTCGACGCCGAGCAGCTTGGCGGCGGCCAGGATGGTCGGGTGCGGCAGGCCGCCGAAGTTGGCCTGCGGCGGCGAGGCGACGACGAGCGAGTCCACGCCCGCGGCCTGCGCCGGAACCACATTCATGACCACCGAGGACGGGTAGACGGCATTGCCGCCCGGCACGTACAGGCCGACCCGCTCGACCGGAATCCACCGCTCGGTGACGGTGCCGCCGGGCACCACCTGGGTGGTCTTGTCGGTGCGCCGCTGATCGTTGTGCACCTTGCGGGTGCGCTCGATGGCGACCTCGAGGGCGGTGCGCACGGCCGGATCCAGCTCGGCGAGAGCCTTGTCCAGTTCGGCGGCGGGCACGCGCACCGAGGCGGGCGCGACACCGTCGAACTTCAGGCTGAATTCCTGCGCGGCCTCGACGCCTCGATCGCGGATCGCCTCCACGACGGGACGCACATGATGCAGCACCGAGTCCACGTCGACGCCTCCACGCGGCAGTGCCGCGCGCAGTTCGGCAGCAGTGGGAGTACGTCCGCGCAGGTCCTCGCGGGCGAGCTCGATGCGGCTAGTCATAGCGCTCTGAAGTCCTTGTCTGTGCTGATTCGAGGGCGGTGCCTCATTCAAGGGATCGGCGACGCAGTCGAAACTGCTTGCGACCGGGTACCAGCGTATCGGGTCGCCGCCAGCGCTTTACTGCCCGGCCGAGGTCGCCCGTGCGATAGCCGCGCGTAAGCCGTCGGGACCGAGGTTTTCCAGCACGGTGTCGCCGACCTTCACCACGGGCACATGGGTCAGACCGGCGGTGATGGCAATACGGCTGTGCGAGGCCACGAAACCGTTGTACCGGCCGGAGTGGATGCAGTCGGTGAGGTCGGAACCGGTGACCCCGGCGTCGGCGGCGATCTGGATCAGCTTGTCGTCGGTGAGGCCGGGACCGTTCTCGGCGGGCTGATTCTCGAAGAGCCGTTTGCTGAAATCGAGCCAGAGTTGCTTGTCGGCGACGGCGACACAGGTGCCGGCATTGGCGGCGCGGGTGGAGTAGTTGTCCTTGGACAGACCGTCGAGGACCGCGACCGTGTCGTAGTCGGCGGTCACCGTGCCCGCGTTCACCAGTTCGGTGAGGGTCGGTCCGGTGGTCGTTTCGAACTGGTGGCAGATCGGGCACTGGAAGTCGGTGATGACCGTGACGACGGTCGCGCCGGTGCCGAAGCGCAGGCGGCCGTCCGGGGTGAAGACCGCGGGCGGGGCGACGGGTGCGACGGCCTGCTGCTGCTTGTCGTGCTTGTGCACGAAATTGGCGGTGAGGACCGCGATCAAGGCGACGATGACAATGATCGCGCCCACGGACATCGGGTTGAGAATGCGGCGTTTCCCGGTCACTCCGGCGACTTTCCGGCTGCTGCGATTCATGGTTGTCCATGATATTGCTGGTCATTTGCCCGAATAGCTCCGACACTCGATTGTCAATCCCTCCCACCGTAAATGCCATGAAAAAACAATCCGCAGCGGACAACGTGTAACAGGTACCGGAGCTGGGAAAACGGCCATTTTGTCGCCTGGGTCACCTTGACCGGGCATTTCTCCGATCCGGACTATCAGCGCATGGATTTCATCGGCAAGCTCGTGATTTTCGCGGCCTTGGGCGCATGCCTCCTCGGCTCGGTACTCGGAATGCCGGTCACCATCAGGGCCACGGCCGAACCGGCTCCCGCCGAGTGCGTCTCCGATAACTCGGTTCCGAATCGCAGCACCCTCACCTGCCCGCCCGGCACGGGCGCCGGACAGCACGCCTTCATTCGCTGCCGGGATATCGGGGGCGTCGAGCACGTCCGCATCGGCGCCACCCTCGGGACCGAGGGCGGTGTCTCGGAGGCCGATTGCGCGTCGGGCGAAAGCGGCCCGATCTGAGCACGAGGCATTCCCTTTCCGTCGATCGAAAGGTTCCTCCATGTCCGCAACGCTGGTACGAACCCGGACGACCAAACGCGCCGCCCGGCAAGCCAAGGATTGCAAGCGCTCCCGGCGCGGCCTGTACGCCGCGGCCGCCTTCGCCTCGCTGGCCACCGTCATGGTGGGCACAGGGCAGGCCGCGGCACAGGGGCCGGTGCTGCCGCTACCGCCCATCGATCTCGGTACCCGGTCCGCGCTCGGGGACCCGCAGCAGCCGGTCACGCCGCTCGGGGTGCCGCTGCCGCCGCAGCTCGGCGCCGGATTGCAGAACCTCGGTGACGCGGTCCCGGGCCTCGGTGCCGCCGCGCAGGACCTGAGCTCCGGTGCCGGCCCGAATATCGGTGCGGCGGTGCAGGATCTGGGCGCTTCCGCTCGGGGCTTGGGCCTGCCGATGCCGGATCTCGGTGCGCTGGGCCAGAATCTCGGACCGGCCGCACAGAACGTGATCGATCAGGCGGTGAATGCGCTGGGTGGCGCGCCCGCCGGAACTCCCGCCCAGCCGGGACTGAGCCAGTTGCGGGACCTGTTCACCCCGCCCGCGCAATCGCCCGGCGCCGCACCGGCTTCCGGTGGGCCGGTGGCCGGGGAGACGATGGTCCCGGGTAGCGGGCCGACGCCGGCCGCCGGGCTGCTGGGTCCCGTGTCATCGCCGGTCGCGCAGCTGGCCGAGGTGGCGGCGCAGGTGGTCGGCTCGCGAATCGATCTGGGGCAGTTGGGTTCCTGGGCCGATCAGGCCTTCCCGTCCGGGCCGTTGCGGCAGCCGGTGGAGGATCTGCTGGCGTTCGTGAGACAGACCGTGGAAGCCGCCGGATCGCGACGCCAGGACCTGGGCGAGGACCCGGTGGCGGAGCTGATCAACCGCGGCCGCGCGCTGTTCGGGTTCCCGCAGGAGGCGGGTGATCCGGCGCAGGGGCTGCGGGAACTGCTGAATCCGATCCTGGGACAGACGGTCGGCAGCGGGGATCCGCTGCAGCAGCTCGCGGAAAGTGTCCGGAATCTGGTGGCGAACCCGGCCGCCGGGCTGGACGCGTTGGGTGCGTCTGTGCTCGGGTTCGCCGCGCCCGCCCTGGGTGGGCTCGCTCCACTGCTGGGATTCCTGACCCCGGTGCTCGGGCTCATCGCGGATCCTGGTGCGGCGGCCGAGCCGCTGTTGCACGAGTTGCGGTCCATGCTCATGGGTACCGGGGTGCGACGTGATGCCGCGCTGCCGCTGCTGGCATTGCCCATCGTGGGCCTGTTCGCCATCGCGCCGCTGCTGTTCGCCGGTGCGCTGGCCATCGGCGCGATCGGCATAGGCGCGATCGTGGTGCTGGCGGCGATCGTGGCCGCGCCCTTCGTGATCGGCGCGCTGGTGGTCGGCGGCATCATCCTCGCGATACTGGCGATTCCGGTGCTCGTGGTGCTGGCCATCATCGCGATTCCGGTGCTGCTGGTGGCACTTCCGGTGGCGTTCATCGCCTTCCAGGTGCTGGCCCCGGTGATCCTCACGCTCGGCGTGGCCGCGTTCGCGGTCGTCGTGGCGGGCGGTATCGCGCTGGCGATGACGTTCCTGGCGGTGGGCGGCGGTGCGATGATCGCGATTCTCGCGGCGACGCTGGCGGCCGGGCTGGTGGCCACGGTGTTGTTGCCGTTCCTGGGCCTGATCATCGCGCCGATCGCGTTCTCGGTGATCGCCCTCGGCACCTTGGTGTTCGGGTCGATCGGCTTGGCGGCCTCGGTATTCGGCACGCTCGGCCTCACGTTCCTGGCGGCGATCGCGCTGTTGGCGGTGCTGTCGGTGGCGTCGCTGTTCACCCCGTTCGGGCTGATCTTCCTGCCGATCTTCGCGATTCTCGGGGTGGCGGCGCTGCTCATCTTCGGCGCGGTGGGGCTGGCCTCGGCGATCGCTATCGGTGCGCTGTTCCTCACCGGGCTGATCGCGCTGACGGCGGTCGGGTCCACGGCCGTGATCGCGCTGCTGGCATTGGCTTTGGCGGCGATGGCGGTGAAACTGGCTGCGGTGGTGGCACTCTGGGGTCTCGGCGCGGCGGCCGGGCTGATCCTGATCGCGGGCGGCGTCATCGCGCCGGTGGTGGCCACGGTCCTGGGTCTGATCGCCACGTTCGCACTGGTTTTCGCGCTGCCGATCATCGGCCCGATCCTGGCCCCGGTGTTCCTGGCGCTACTGGTCGGGCTCCCGGCCGCGCTCGGGCTGCTGTTCCTGTTCGGGGCGGTGGGTGTCGGCGGGCTGCTGCTGGGCTTCGCCACGACCGCGCTGCTGAGCCTCGCGGTCACCTGGGCGTCGGTCACGGTGATCCTCGGCGGGCTGCTGATGTTCCTGATGCCGTACACGATCCCGTTCGTGCTGCCTGCGCTGATCGCCTTCGCTGCCATCGTGTCCGCGGCCGTGATGGGTTTGGCAGCCCTCGATTTCGTGTTCACCTTCGCGCCGGTGGTGGCGTTGACCGCCGGTGCGATCGGCGTCGCGCTGGCGGTGGTCGCCGCGATCATCGCCGGTGGTCTGGCCGTGAACGTCCTCAGCTTCGTGATGCTGAGTCTGGCGCTGTTCGCGCTGGTCTTGATCAATCCGCCGCTCGCCCTGCTGGCGTTGCCGTTGCTGCTGGGCGCACAGCTGTTGATCGTGCTCGGCGGGATCGGCGGCACCGCGATCGTGTCCGGCCTGCTGCTGGGCCTGGTCGGGGTGCTGACCGTGGCGAGCGGTATCGCGCCCGCGCTCATCGCCCTGCTGATCATCGGCACCTTCGTCTACGCCTCGCTGCTGTTCCCGCCCTTCGCCCTGGTCGCGATTCCGATCGCGATCGCGGCGACGATCGCGGCGCTGGCGGCGATCGGCGTGGTCGGTGTCGCCGGACTCATCGGCCTGGCCGCGGTGGGCATCGCCGGGGTGATCGCGACCTTGGCAGTCACGGTGGCTCTGACCGTGGCCATGCTGCCGGTCGGCGTCGCGGCACTGGTACTGGCCGTGGTCTTCACCCTGCCGTTCCTGATCGTGGGCCCGTTCGCCCCGATCCTGTCCACCGCGCTCTCGCCGATCCTGGCACTGGCGGCAGCCGCCCTCTGGTCGCCGTTCCTGCTGGCCGGACTGATCGTGGCCGCCGTGGCACTGGGCGTCAGCGCCTTCGGCCTCTTCGCGGTGCCGCTGTTCGCGTCGGTGCTGTTCGGCGGATTGTGGGCGGGCGCAACGGGTCTCGTGCTCATGGCGTGGCTGGCGAGCTCGATCCTCGACTTCTCCGCGGGCGTGGTGCTGGCCCTGACGGCGGCGCTGATCTTTGCCCCGCTGGCGGCACTGATCCTGGCCCCGCTGGCGGCACTGGCCCTGGCTGCAGTGGCGGGGCTGGGTCTGGCGGCAGTGGCAGGGTTGGCGGTGGCACTGCCGGTCGTGGCTTTGGCCGCACTCGGTGGCGCAGCCCTCGCCGCAGTCGTGGTGGCGGTTCCGGTGCTCGCCATCGGCGCGGCGATCGCGGCCGCGATCGCAATCCCGGTGCTGGCCATCGGCATTCCGCTGGCACTGCTCGCACTCGCCGGGCTGGTCGCCCTCGCACTTCCGCTGCTGGCGCTGGCCGCACTGGGAGCGACAGCGCTCGCTGCCGCCGCGGTGGCGGTTCCGGTGCTGGCCATCGGCGCGGCCATCGCGGCCGTGATCGGAATCCCGCTGCTGGGCATCGGCATTCCGCTGGCGCTGGCCGGCTTGGCAGCGGTGGCTCTGCTCGCGCTGCTGCTGGTCGGCATCCCCGTCGGCGCGTTCCTGGCGCTCGCGCTGCCGGTCCTTGCCGTGGTCGCGGCCGGAGGCGCGGCAGCGCTCGCCGGAGGTGCGGGCCTGGCCTTGCTCGCGGCGCTGGCCGTCCCCGCACTGGGTATCGCAGCGGCGCTGGGCATTCCGGCGTTGGTGCTGGTGCCGCTGCTACTGCTGCTCGATCCGGGGTTCCGGTCGTACCTCATCTCCGCGATTCGCGGGGTCATGGATCCGGGTGCCACCGGTGGTGGCGCGGCCGCGACCGGGACGCAGTTCCTGGATGGCATTACCGATACGGCGAGCCTGGATCAGGTCATCGCCGGGCTGATGCAACTGCTGGCTCCGGCGAACCAGCCGGCGGCCGCACCGGTCGCCCACGCCGACATCCCGCTGGTGGGTGCGAACGCGGCGGACGGTCTGCGCGACAGCGACTCTCGACGCCTGGTTTCGGTCGGAGTCTGAATCTCGACAGCTCCACTCCCCCAATGGAATCCCATCACTCGAAGGAGATCGCCATGAGCATCGAAACCAACGACGCCACCATCCCGTTCACCGCCATCGACCCCGCCTTGCACCTGGAGTACCTCTACGGCCCGCAGTGGGCGGCGGTGCTGCGGATCGTGGAGCGGGCCGCGCAGTTGACCGCCGAGGAGCGGGAGCGGATGAACGCGGAGGCCGGTAAGCGCATGCAGGACAGCATGAGCGCGTTCACCGGCGGCGCGGAAGGGCTGGGCGGGCTGTTGTCCAGCTTCGGGCAGCCGGCGGTGGATCCGCAGCCGCTGCGGATCGCGAGCGAAACGGCCAAGGAATTCGGGCGATCCCGCAATGTGCAAGTGGCGGGATTGATTGCCGGGCAAGCGGTCTCGGCGACCCCGTCGACCGGCGGCGAATTGGCGGGGCTGCTGCAGTCGCTGGGTTCGATCGGCACGCTGACCGCGGTCAGTCAGGCCGTGACGGCGGCGGTGCTGGGCGACCTGGTCGGTCGTGGCCGCTACACGCAGGAGGTCCACGACGCCCTGATGCAGCCGTGGACCGCGGCCATCTCCTGAATCCCTCTCTCGCAGTGAGGAGTACGCCATGATCGAGACTCGATTCAGCTCCACGGGTGTGGTCGATCCGCTCGGCGGTCTGCTCGATATGCGTTCGGCCCCTGTGGCTTACGGCTACTACGAGCAGAACGCGGCGGAGACCGAGGTCCGCGAGCGCTGTCACCGGCCGCGACGGGGCCCGGTGGGCTGGTGGAATCGGCATCGTGGCATGCGGTTCGGCGTTGCTCTGGCGCTGGCCGCGAATCTGGGATTCCTGCCCGCCGTGCAGGATGCCGTGCTGACGGGGTTGTCCCATGTCGCGTAGCACGGGACGGCAGGTGGCGACGGTCATCGTTGGTTGCGCGATGACCGTCGCCGCCCTGGCCGGTTGTTCGGGTCCGGCGGCCGAAAAGCCCGCCGCCGACCCGGATACCGCCGACTGCGCCTCCGGCGGCCGGGTGATCGGCGGCCTGCAGGACACCTTCCGGTCGCTGTCGACGCAATTGAACGGCATCGGACCGGCCTCCGAACGCGGTGACCTGGGCGAAGTCGAGCAGCGGGTGCGGGAGGCGGCACGCCTGTCGGCGCTCGTCGACACGAATCTGGACACCGCGGCGGGTACGATGACCGAGCCGCTGCCCCGGCGGGCCTTCACGGCCGTCGCCGCTGCCGGAGCGGCGCTGCACGACGCTTTGACGCAACTCGCCCAGGCCGTCGACGGGTCGAGTCCGCCGCAGCAGTCGGTCGATTCGGTCCAACGGTCACTGCACGCGCTCGACACATCGGTGGAGGGTATGCGGTTGTCCTGTTCCACGGTTTTCGCCGATTCCACGGTCGCGCCGACGAGTCCGGTCGCACCGTCCACTGCGGCCGCGCCGGTCGCGGGTCCCGGATTGCGCCGGTAGGCGCGATTGCGGGCGCCGGGCACGCTGCCGACCGATCCCTCCGACACCGGCGGGCCGGACGGCCGCGCCGTCTTCGCCGCCCGCCTGACCGCGCTGTTCGCGGCGGCGGGCGCACCCCCGGTGAAGCAGGTGATCCGCACCGCCAATACCCGGCTGCGTCCCGGCTGCACCCCGATCACCGCGCAGCGCATCAGTGACTGGCGGCGCGGCAATCGCACCCCCGCCACCTTCGACGCCGTCGTCCCGGTGCTGGAGGTCTTGATCCGCGAGGCCAGGCGACAGCCGCCGCCCGCCGACCCGACCCTGCTGGATCCGCGCCACTGGCAGGCGGATTGGCAGGCGGCGAAGGCGGCCAAGGAGACCGTGGACAGCGGTCGCGCACCGTATCGCGGCATCGGGGCGTTTCGCCCCGAGGATGCCGACCTGTTCTTCGGGCGCGCGGCGGCGACGCAACGCCTGTGGGATCTGATCGAAGCGGCCGAAGCCGGAACCGATCCCGCGATCGTCGTGCTGCTCGGCGGGCGCGGCGTCGGGAAATCGTCGCTCCTGGCCGCCGGCGTGCGGGCCGAACCGCGGGGACGGGTGCCGGTGCTGGTCACCCCCGGCGCGGATCTGGGCGCGACCCTCGCCGAGGCCGGACCGGGGCCCCGAATCCTGCTGGTGGACAAGGCGCGCAGGCTGTTCACCCGATGTGCGCCGGAGGTCGCCGATCGCTTCCTGACCGAACTCGCGGAGCTGGCCCGCCCGGACGCCGAACCACGCACCAGCGTCGTCCTGGTCTGTGACAGTGGATTTCTCACCGATCTCAGGACGCATCCGGTCACCGCCGACGCCCTGCGCAAGCCGTCCATGCTGTTGGAGCCGATGACGGATGCCGAACTGCGCGAGGCGATCACCCGGCCCGCCGCCGTCACGGGACTGAAGGTCGAGGACAGCCTCCTGGAGGTGCTGCTGGCGGATATGGCCTTCTTCGATCCGCACAGTCCGCTGCGGCTGCCCATGTTCTCCCACATCCTGTTCGAGACGTGGCAGCATCGACACGGGCGCACCCTCACCCTCGACGCCTACCGCGAAACCGGTGGTATGCGAGCGGCTTTCGCGAACGGCTGCGAGATCCTCTGGGCTCGCCTCGGGGAACGCGAGCAGACCGCCGTGCGCCACATCCTCATCGCCCTGACGTTCATCGGCCCGACGTCCACCCAGCGCGACCGCCTGTCCCCGGACGTCCTCATCGACGAGGCCGAGGACCCCGACATCACCCGGGCCGTCATCGCCTGGTTGATCCGCAACCAGGTCCTGGTTCGGCACAAGGACCGCGTCGAGCTGGTTCACGACCTGCTGCTGACCGCCTGGCCCCGGATGAGCGAATGGATCAGCGAGGAACGGGAATTCGCCGCGCTGCGGCCCCATATCGAGGCCGACGCGCGCGAATGGTCGCGACAGCAGCGGCCCACCAGACTGCTCTACTCGCGCACCCGGCTCGAAGATGCGAATACCTGGTTGCACCGCACCGGCACCCCGAACCGGCTGGCCCGGGAGTTCCTGTCCGCGTCCACGATTCGGCATCGCCGCCGGGTACACCGCCGCCGCGCCTGGCAGGCCGGGATCGCGGCGCTGACCGTGCTGGCGGTGGTGCTGGCGGCCGCCGTCCTGGTGAGTCGGGCCTCGGTGGCCGAGGAGCGCCGCGGCGCGTGGCTGGGTGAGATCATCGGCGCGTCCCAGCGGCTCGAGGACATCGATCCGGGTCTGTCGGCGCAGCTGGCGCTGGCCGGGTACCGGATGAACCGGGAGGACCCGGCCGCTCGCGCGAGACTGCTGGCGGCGCAAAGCCTTTCGCTGGATATCAGTTCCGCCGAAGCGCACGCCGGGCCGGTGCTCGCTCTGGCCGCCGCGCCCGCCCGCAAGCTCGCGGCCAGCGGTGGCGGCGACGGGACGATCCGGCTCTGGGATCTGGCGGACGCGCGCGCGATCACCGCGGTCGGGGCACCGCTCACCGGCCACCGCGACCGGGTGGAGGCGGTCGCCTTCGACAGCTCGGAGAACACGCTGGCCAGTGCGAGCCGGGACGGCACGATCCGGTTGTGGGATCTCACCCACGCCCACGCTCCGCGGCCGGTGGGCAGCTTCGAACTGGGCGCACCGGCGACCGCCGTCCGCTACCTGCCCGGCGATCACACCCTGCTCACGGCGGATGCCACCGGAACCCTGTCGACGCTCGATGTGTCCGCGCCGCAAGCCATTCGACGAGTGAGCGCCACCGCCGCGCATACCGGCGCGATCCACGCGGTAGCACTCGCCAGCGATCCGGTACCGCACGGCGACATCATCGACGACCCTGCCGAGCCCGCGCTCGCCGAAACCCCTCCCGCGCAGGCGGATCCCGCACAGCCCGGCCCGCCCGGCACCGGTCCCGACGCACCGGGCGGCAAACCCGCACCGGCTGCCGCTGATCCGGCACCGGTCTTGATGGCGAGCGCGGGCGAGGACAGGGCGGTGCGGCTCTGGTCCGCCACTGCCGACGGCGCGATCACGGCTGTCGGGACGGGGCTGGCGGTGGCGGGCCGGGTCGGGGCGCTCGTGCTGGGAGCCAACGGACTGCTGGCGGCCGGAACCGCCGACGGCGCACTGCTCACCTGGGACGTCCGTGAACCCGCCACGCCACGCGTGATCGAGAAGGAGCACGAGCGGCGCGTTCCCATCCTCGGACTGGCCTTCGCGCACGACGGTGGCGCGCTGGTGGCGGCCGAATCCGATGGGGCGCTGCGGGTGTGGGACACCCGCGAACCGGGGCGGGTGCTGCCGACCGGACTGGTCATCCAGGGCGGTGCCGGATCCATGGGCCCGCTCGCCCTGATCTCCGATACCCGTTCGGTCACCGCGGGCGCGGACGGGCATGTGGTGGTCTGGCACACGCCACTGGTGCACGTGCCGATGCTGTTCGGCGGCGGCCTGACCGACGCCGCCCTCACCCCCGACGGCGGACTGCTGGCGGCCGGACTGCGCGACGGCCGGGTGCAGTTGTGGCAGGTCGACGATCCGCGACGCTCACGGCCACTCGGCGAAGCGCCCGGCGGGCCACAGGATCGTGTCGGCGTGCGCGTGGCGTTGCGCCCGGACGGCGAAGTCCTGGCCACCGGCGGCGAAACTCGTTCCACCCCAAGCACTCACGCCGACGGAGGTAGGTCCGCGTCCGCCGGGGGCCAAGCGAATCCTGGGGTGGAAGACCACGCTGGGGTGGGAGGCGATGCTGCGGGCGGAGACGGTCCTGGGGCCGGAGATGGCGCTGGCGGCGGGGTGCGGTTGTGGGATGTGCGTGATCGCGCGCATCCGCATCTGTTCGGGTCGCCGCTGCCCGGAAGTGCCGGGGATGTTCTGGTTTTCGGCCCGCGCGGTGATCGGCTGATCGGCGGGGGCGCGGATGGCATGCTGCAGGTGTGGGATGTCGCGGATCCGGCGGCTCCGCGACGGCGCGGGGCGGTGCTGGCGGGCTCGGATCGCGAATTACGGACGGCGGCGGTCGCGCCGTCGGGCACGGTGGTGGCGGCCGCCGACGATCTGGCCCGGATTCATCTGTGGGACTTGGCCGATCCTGAGCATCCCGTGCATCGGACGGTGGACGCGGGCGGCGCGAACGTGGAGGTGCTGCGGTTCACCCCGGATGGCGAGTGTCTGTTCGCCGGCGACGATACCGGGATGATCCGGGCCTGGCGGGTCGCCGATCCGGTCCGCCCGGCCGCGTCGATTCGAGCGCACATCGGGGCGGTGCGCACACTGGCCCTGGATCAGGCCGGGCGGCGGCTGGCCTCCGGCGGCGACGACCGCACCGCCCGGCTGTGGAATATCGGTGCCGGGGACGAACTTTCGGCCGCGAGCGCGCCGCTCTCGGCGCCGGTGGGCTGGAACTGGTTCGTGTTCCTGCCACCGCGCGACGAGTCACGGGTGCTCGCGGTCGGCGATCAGACCTCCGTGCTGTGGTTCGCCGATCCGGAGACGGTGGCGGTGCGGTTGTGCGCGGCCACCGGTGAACGGATCGGTGAAGCCTTGTGGCGGCAGATGTTTCAGGACACCGTGCCCTTCGTCCGCTCCTGCCCGTAGCGGGTGGCGACCAGGTGCTGCTGGCCGAAGGTCCACGCGTTCTGGGTGACGAAGTAGATCAGGATGGCGATCGGCATGACCGGGCCGAAGAGCAGGGCACCGGCGGGGAACGCCCACTGCGACAACATGTTCATGATCCGCGCCTGACTCGCCGCGGCCCCCTCGGCGGGCGGGGTCTGCCGGGCGATGGCCGCGCGAGCGGTGAAGTGGGTGGCGACCGCGGCGATGATCATGAGCGGAATCGCCACGGCGGCAACGGCGGCGGTATTCGATCCCGCGTGGGTGAGGGTGTCGGCCAGCGGTGCGCCGAAGAGTTTCGCGTTCAGGAACGACTGCACCTGACCGGACCCGAACACATAATTCTCGGTGTGGCCGGGCTGGAAGGACCGCAGTACGTGGTAGAGCCCGATGAAGACCATCGTCTGCCCGATGATCGGCAGGAACCCGGTGAGCACATTGACCCCGGCCTCCTTCTGCAACTCCTGGATCGCCAGGGCTTGCTTCTCGCGGTCACCGGCGTGCTTGCGTTTGATCTCCTGCACCTGCGGCTGCATCTCGGTCAGCGCGCGGGAGAACTTCAACTGCGCCATGAACGGCTTGAACAGCAGTGCCCGCAGGGTCATGACCAGGAATACGATGGCCAGCACCCAGGCCAGGCCGCTGGAGGCGCCGAGGATCGACGCGAAGGCGGTGTGCCACAGCCACAGGACGGCGGACACGGGGTAGTAGATGAAATCGAGCATGGGAATACCTCGCTGCGCAGCGCCCGCTCAGGCTGCGGGCGAAGGGAATTCGGGACGGCGAAGAACCCGACCATGCGCACGACCGCGATCGGTCGCACACGAAAGGTCAGGCAGCGAGGATTCCTGGGGCGCGCGGGCGCGGACGGCCCGCGGCGTCGGGGTGGCTCTGCCGCCGGAAGCTGCCCCGGCGACGCATGGCGGCCGATTCCGCCGGACCGCCGGAGGTGGCGGCCGACACCAGCGGCCCGCGGGCGGACAACAGCGCCGCGGTCACGGCGACCAGCGCGGCGGCACCGAGCACGATCAGCGAATTCGGACTGGCAGCGCCCAGATACAACACGGCCCACACGGACACCACGAGCGCGCACACCAACAGCGCCGTAGAACGAATCCGCATGACCATGCGCCCGACCTTACCCGCGTTCCGATCACCCGGCACCGTGTGTTCCCCGCCACTGCCACCCGACCGCGCCCCCGCGGGTGACCGCGGGGGCGCGAGGATCCGGTGTGGCGGCGGGCCGGTTGTTCGGCGGCGAGCCGCTCGATTACTCGCTGACGGTGCGCTTGATGATCATGGGCTCGGCCAGAATGCCCTCCAGCACTCCGGCGATGTGCTGGAAGTGCTCGGTGGTGAAGTGCTTTTCGAGGGCGTCGGCGTCCTGCCATTCCTCCACCACGACCATGTGCGCCGGGTCGTTCGGGTTGACGAAGGGCTGGTAGGAGATGGCGCCGGGTTCGGCCAGGGACGGCTCGATCATGGCTTCCAGGGCGGTGCGCAGGCGGTCTTCCTGGCCGGCGGTGGCGCGCAGTTCGGCGACGACGTGCAGGGTCATGATGATGCTCCTCGAATGATCTCAGTGGTCGGAATATCAGGGGGTCGAACAGTATTCGGAGTGGCTGGCAGCGGCCGGTCAGCGACCGACAGGGCCCTCGCCCGCGCCGGTGGCCCGCAGGGCGGCGGCGATGGCGTCCAGGTCGGCGGTGGTCAATTCCAGTGCGGCGGCATCGATCCAGCCGTCGACCTGCTCCGGGCTGCGCGCTCCGACAATGGCACCGGTGACGCCCGGCCAGGTCAGGGTCCAGGCGATGGCTACCGAGGACACCGAGGTGTCATGCGCCGCCGCGATCGGCCGCAGCGCCTCCACCAGCGCCAGGTTGCGGTCGAGTTCGGTGGTGAACTCCGGGAAACCCTTGCGCCAGTCGTCCTCCGGCAGCGCGGCGACGCGCTCGGCGGAGAAGGTTCCGGTCAACAGGCCGGAGTGCTGCGGCTGATAGATGATGCCACCGGTGTGATGGGCTGCCGCCCAAGCCAATTCGTCGGCCGACTGCCGCTTGAGCAGCGAGAACTGCGGCTGGACGGCGTCGACGTGGGCGATGGCTTCGGCGATCTCCAGTTGCGCCACATCGTGATTCGACAGTCCGATGGCGCGCACCTTGCCCTCCTGCACCAGGTCTGCCATGGTCTGCCAGTATTCGGTGAGCGGGGTGGCGAGGGCGGGGTCGACGCCGTCGGGGTCCGCGAAGTCCAGCGAGGCACCGGTATCGGGCCAGTGCACCTGGTAGAGATCGATCCGCTCGAGGTCCAGCCGGCGCAGCGAATCCTCCACCTCACGGCGGACGCTGGCGGGGGCCATGATCCGCTTGGGCGCGGCGGCACGGTCATTGTCGTCCCACACCAGTCCGGCCTTGGTGAAGACGAACGGCCGGTCGGCCTCGGGCAGCCCGGCGATGGCCTTGCCGACCACCTCTTCGGAGTGGCCGAGCCCGTAGACGGCGGCGGTGTCGATCCAGTTCACCCCGGCCTCGACGGCCTTGCGGATGGTGGCGATGGAATTGGCGTCGTCCTGCTCACCCCAGGTGTAGCGCCAGCCTGCGCCGCCGATCGCCCAGGCGCCGAATCCGATCCGGCTGATGCGCATGTCGGTGGTGCCGAGCTGTGCGGTGGGAAGGGAGGTCATCGTGTGCTCCTCGTCTATTTTCGCCGTCCGTTACGGCGTTGAGCACTACATTCGCCGGTCGCGAGGCGGGTAAACAGTGCGGCGTCTGCCTGGGCACGGCATGACCAGGGATGGATTCGGCGGCGAGCGTGTTGACTGGGGACATGACCTTGGATCGTCGCGCCGAACTCGGTGAATTCCTACGCTCCCGCCGTGCCCGGCTCAGCCCGCACGAGGTGGGCCTGGTCGATCACGGCGCGCGCCGCCGGGTTCCGGGCCTGCGCCGCGAGGAACTGGCCCTGCTGGCCGGCGTCAGCGTGGATCATTACGTGCGCCTGGAACAGGGCCGCAGCCTGCAGTTCTCGGAGTCGGTGCTGGACGCGGTGGCGCGGGCGCTGCGCCTGAATCAGGTTGAGCGCGACCACTTCTACCGTCTGGCCCGCCCTTGGTCGGGCGACGAGCCACCCGCGGTCCAGGAGGTACGCCCCGGCCTGCGCCGCCTGCTCGACACCGCCCACGACGTCCCCGCCTACATCGTCGGCCGCGGTGTCAGCGTCCTGGCCTGGAACCGGCTCGCCGCCGCCCTGATCACCGACTTCGGCGCGCTACCCCCGGAGGAACGCAACCTGGCCCGCCTGGTCTTCCTCGACGACGGCATGCGCGACCTCTACGAGGACTGGCCCGCCAAGGCCGCCGACGTGGTCGCCTACCTCCGCCTCGACGCCGCCCGCAACCCCGGCGACTGCGAAATCGCCACCCTCATAGACGATCTGAACACCCACAGCCCCGACTTCGCCCGCCTGTGGGACCTGCACGAGATCAAAGACAAAACCCACGGCCACTACATCTACCGCCACCCGATCGTCGGCCGCATCGAACTCGGCTTCGAAACCTTCCGCCTCCCCGACGACCCCGACCAGGCCCTGGTCGCCCACCATGTGGAGCCGGACTCCCCCAGCGCCGACGCCCTTCGCTTGCTGGGCTCCCTGGCCACCGCCGAACTCCGCTGAACCTCAGCGTTTTCCACCACTCGGGCTTCCCCTCCGCGAAACGACGAGGGCCGCACCGGAATTCCGGTGCGGCCCTCGTCGCATGACGAATTACTTGGTGTCGCTGTCGATCTGGAGGCTGCCGCCGCCGGCGTCGATGACGCGGGTGGCCACCGACTTGCTGCCACCGTTCTTGGTCTGCAGCGAATCCAGCACGATGTCGACCGAACCGTCGGTGTTCACCGTGCCGCCGCCATTGGCGCCGCGGATGCTGGAGTACTTCAGGACCGGGTTCTGGGTCCAATACATCTGGAACGCTTGCTGATTGCCGTAGACCTGTTGGGCAGCCGGGGTCAACAGCTTCCAGGCGTCGGCGTAGCGGGTGTAGGTGACGTCGTCCCAGAAGGACGACACCGCGTCGACAGCCGCGTCGAAGCTGACCGTGCCGGCGCTCTTGGTCTGGCCCAGGCCCGACGGAGCGCCCTTGGTGACACCCGCCGAGGTCGTGGCCTTGGCCGCGCTGGAGTTACCGCCGGATCCCGAGTCGTTGTTCGAGCCGGAGTTGCCGAGCAGCCCGAAGACGATGCCACCCGCCACCACCGCGGCGACGACCAACGCGATCCACAGCCACTTCTTCGAGCCGCCGCGCTCGTCATCGTCGTAGTAATCAGGTTCCTGCACAGGATGATTGCGCGTCGGCGGCCCGCCGTTCATGGACGGACGCGGCGGCGGGGTCTCCAGCAGCTGCGCCTGGCTCATGGCGCCGGTCGGAATATCGGCATTGGCTGAGGACCGCCGATCCATCTGCCGGGCCTGACGCGGTGCGTTGCGCGGGGATGCGGCCGGGGGCGGCGTGGCCGGACCCGAGCGGCGCGCGGCCATCACCCGGGTAGCTTCCGCGTCGGGGCCGAGTTCGGCGAATTCGGCCATGATGTCGCGCACGTCGAGCATGCTCGGCCGGTCCTCCGGCTCGAAGCTGAGCAGCGACAGCAGCAGATCCGAGAGCGGTCCCGCATTACGCGGTTCGCTGATCTGACCGTTGGCGGCCGCGTACAGCAGCGCCAGCGGATTCGGATTGGTGCCGTACGGCGGTTCGCCCTCGAGCGCGTGGAAGAGGGTGGCGCCCAACGCGAATACGTCCGCGGCCGGAGTCGGCTCGGCGCCACGCGCTACCTCGGGGGCGAGGTAGGCGGCGGTGCCGGAGATGAGACCGGTGGCCGTGAGCGTGACATCACCCTTGGACTTGGCGATGCCGAAGTCGGTGATCTTCACCGCCCCGTTGTCGCCGAGCAGGATGTTGCCCGGCTTGACGTCGCGGTGCACGATCCCGGCGCGATGCGCGGCGATGAGCGCGCTTGCCACGTGTTCGCCGATGCGGGCGACCTGCGGCAGTGGCAGTGTGCCCGAGGCGGACAGCACCACCGCGAGGCTCTGCGAGGGCAGATATTCCATGACCAAGCACGGGTCGCCCTCGTGCTCGGTGATGTCGAACACGACGATGGCGTTCGGATGCTGGAAGCGGGCGGCGTTGCGAGCCTCACGGGCCGCGCGTTGCCGGACGATGTCCTTGTCCGCGTCGGACAGGCTCGGCTGCGTGATGATCTGTTTGACCGCCACGGACCGTTCGAGCCGTTGGTCCACGGCTCGCCAGACGACACCTGTGCCGCCGCTACCAATCCGTTCGACCAGGCGGTAGTGCCCTGCGATCACTTGGCCGGTTTCGATGGCACTACTCCGTGGTTCTCCGAGACGACTGTTTGACTGCGCGGTTGCCCGCGCGTTTCCCCGCACGAGTGTAGCGGGCAATGGGCGGATCGCCGACGTCAGCGTGAGATATGAGCGAGATCTCGGTGAGATCTGCGCCGCACCTGAGCAACAGCTGCGTGTCCGGATACCGGAAATCCCTGGTCGGAGTGCATCTATGACGAGGCATAGACCAAACGGTTTGGTGTGTGTTTGCTCCCGCACAGCGACGGGGTTCAGCAACTTTTCATGAAATCCGCCCCTGCGCGGCCAACGGCCACTCGGCCCGCAGCAGTTGCTCGACGTCGGCTGCGTCGAGATCGACATCGAAGATCTCCGCGAGCACCTTGGGCAGCTCGGCCACCTCCAGCTCGCGAATCTCCTGCACGCCGTCGGGGTAGCTGGTGGTCCAGGTGGTGCCGTCCAGCTGGTGATGGACATCGGCATGGAAGCGCTGCACGAACGGCCGCATGGTGAACGGGGACCGGGTCGAGGTGGAGACGAAGTGGTTGCCGACCGCGAAATCCACGCGATATTGCGGCGTGGTGGCGAAGGTGTGGCGGTCCACGAAGCCGTCGGCGCCGAACTGGTAGAGCTTCCACAGCTCGCCGCCGACCGCGTCGAGCGTCCGCTCCAATCTGAAACGCCATGCGCCCACATTGAATTCGCCGCGATCGGCGATCAGCTCGACCGGCTCCAGCGGACCCCAGCCGAAACCCACGTCGCACAACCAGATCCGATCGTCGGCCCGCACCCGCAACAACGCGTGCGTGGCCGGGCGCAGATTCGTCGCACCCCGGGTGACGCGGCCGGACATGGCGGTGAACTCGAAACCCAACCGCTCCAGCGCCGCGGCGAACAGGGCCACGTTCTCGTAGCAGTAGCCACCGCGTCGCCGCCGGATCATCTTGTCCTGCAGCGATTCCAGATCCAGAGGGACGCCGCGGCCCAGGATCACCTCCAGATTCTCGAACGGAATCGAGGTGTTGTGGGCGCGGACCAGCTCGCGCAGCGTGGCCAGGGTGGGCGTGCGCGCACCGGTGAAACCGATCCGGTCCAGGTAGGCGTCGAGGTCGAGTTCCTCGCCCAGCCAGGTGTAGGTGGGGTCCGCCGGTGTCGTCATCGCTGCCTTCCTGTGGGGGCCTTGTCGCGATGATCAACTTACGGCGGCGCGAAAGTGTTCCGGGACAGTCAGCGGGCCGCGCCCGCCAGGGCGGCCAGTCCCTCCCGATAGGTGGGATAGGCGGGCTGCCAGCCCAGTTCGGTCCGCGCCTTGGCATTGGAGACCCGGATGGACAGATCCAGCATCTGGGCGGCGGCCAACGGCGAGGCCATGCGCACCAGGCGCGGCGGCAGCCGGCGGGGCGGGCGCGCGCCGATCGCCTGCGCCATGGCGTCGAACATCGCGCCCCAGGTGACCGGCTCGTCGTCGACGATGTTGTAGGCCTGGCCGGGCACCCCGCGTTCGAGGGCGGCGACGGTCGCGGCGGCGGCATCCTCGATGTGGACGAAACCGATGTGCCCGGTGACGGTATTGGGCAGCGGCAGGATCCCGTGCCGCAGCGCCCGCACGAACGTGTCCGACGCGCCGGGGCCGTAGAACAGGCCGTAGCGCAAGGCGATTCCGTCGATACCGGGTGCACGCCAGGCGGCGGCTTCGGCCTCGTGCAGCGCGCCGATGACAGCGTCGTTGACGTCGCCGGGGATGCGCCCGAAGGGTTCGGCCTCGGTGACCGGGTTCGGGCCGTGATCACGCATCCCGTAGCCGAGAATCAGCGACTGGGTGAGATAGCGGCGCGCGCCGGTCCGCTCGGCCAGCTCGACCAGATGTTTGCTGCCGACCTCGCGTAAGGCGTTGGTGCGCAACAGTCCCGGCGCGTGATAGTGCGTCGGCGGGGAATGCCGGTAGGCGGTGAGCTGGTGCACCACCGCGTCGGCGGTCAGCCGCTCGGTGGCACGCAGCAGGTCCGAGCGGTCCATCACATTCGCGACCAGCGGGGTCGCGCCGAGGGAGCGGGCGGTCTCCGCGCCGCGTCCGCCCCGGGTCAGCGCGTACACCTGATGTCCCGACTTGCGCAGGGCGGTGACCAGCGGTCGTCCGATCGCCCCTGTCGCCCCGGCCACCACGACCTTCATTGCGCCACTCCTCGTCTCACCGCGCCGCGTGCTTCAGGAAACACTGCCCCGCAGCCTAATGTCTGAGACGGGACCAGGCAGGGGGTGGACACCGGTCGCGGCGGAACCTAGCGTTGATTCATGATCGCGCTGCTGGACCGGCTGCGGCTGTTCACTATTCGCGAGTTCACCACGCACTGGGGGCGGACCGTAGCGTCGATCGTCGTACTCACCGTGTGCTCGGCCTTCCTGGTGGCCGTCATCGGCATCTCCGGCTCGCTCACCGGGTCGGTGACGCGGCTGGCGGCCGGGCTGTCGGGCAATGCGGCACTGGAGATCTCGGGGGTCAGTGATGCCGGGTTCCCGCAGCAGGTGCGCGTCGACGTGGCCGCGGTGCCGGGGGTGGCGGCGGCCGTGCCCATGCTGCGCGCCAGTGCCGGACCGGATGCGGATCGGCTACTGGTGCTGGGGGTCGACGCGTCGAGCGCGGCGCTGGGCAGCGATCTGAAGGGTGCGGTGGCGGGCAGTGAGATGGCGGATCTGCTCGCCGTGCCGAACGGTGTACTGGCCGGGCCCGCAACGGGATTCGCCAAGGGGCAGCGGGTGCAGTTCGGGCCGCGTGCGGTGACCGTGGCCGCCGTGCTCTCGGGTGAGCGGTTGTCCGGGCTCAACGGCGGCCACTATCTGGTCGCCCCGCTACCGGTGGCGCAGCAGCTCACCGGGCGGGTCGGGCAACTCGATTCGGTGCTGATCGTCGCGAAACCGAATACCGATATCGCGCAATTGAAGTCGGCGGTCACGGCGGTGGTGGCCGGGCGGGCGCTGGTCGACACCCCGGCCGCGCGGGCAGCGCAGAGCAACAATGGCGTGGTCATGGTGCGGTTCATCGCGTCCATGGGCGCGGGCCTGGCGTTCGTGGTGTCGGCGTTCCTGATCTACAACACCATGAGCATGGCGCTGGCCGGGCGGCGGCCGGTGATCTCCATGCTGCGGGCCATCGGGGCGCGGCGGCAGACCATCGTGCGGGACGTGATCGCGGAGGCCGTGACGCTAGGACTGCTCGGCGGGCTGCTGGGGGCGGTGCTGGGAGTGTTCGTCGGCCGGTACGCGATCGGCCTGCTGCCCGGCGCGTTCACGCAGATGATGGATGCGCGGCTGCAATACATCCTGCCCGGCTACGCGATTCCGGTGGCGATCGCGGCGGCGACACTGACCAATGTGGCCGCCTCGGCGGTGGCGGCACGGCAGGTGTACCGGGTGTCGCCGGTCGAGGCGCTGGCCCCGGTCGGGGTGTCCCGCGCCGACGTGGTGTCGCGACGGCTGCGGGTCGCGGGCGCGGTGACGGGGCTGGGGCTGGCCGTCGTCGCGGTAATCATCCAGCGGGCGCATCTGGGTCTGTTCGCCGCGGCCGCACTGGGTTTCGCGTTCGCGGCGGAGATCCTGCTGGCCTTCGCCCTGGCCGGGCCGATCGTGCGGGCAGCGGGCGGTGTGGCGCGGCGGCTCGGTCCGGCCGGGGTGCTGGCCGGGGTGAACATCGACCGCGCGTCACGACGGGTCTGGGCGACGCTCATGACGGTGACCATCGCGGTCGGCATGACGATCACCATCACCGGCGCGAACGCGGACGCAACCCGTTCGGCCCGTGACACTTTCGCCTCCCTCGCCGACTGCGACGCCTGGGTCAGCATGTCCGCCGAGGACATGACTCCCACCACGCTGCTGCCCGACGAGGTGGTGCGCCGCGTCGAAGCCGTCCCCGGCATCGGCCGCATCGTCCAGGGGCAGATGGCGTTCGCGACCGTGGCGGGCACGAAAGCCGTTGTCTACGGTGTGGATCCCGGCAGCGACTATTCCCTGTTCCAGGCGATCGACGCCGACACCCAGCGTCGTGTGGCCGCGGGCGACGGCATCGTCCTGTCCCGGGATCTCGCCCGCTCCCTGCATGTTTCGCGCGGCGACGAACTCGCCATGCAAACCCCCGGCGGTGAGAAGCGCACCCGCGTGCTGGCGACGGTCTCCTACTTCTCCGCCCTCGGCGGCACCGCCGCCATGAGCCTCACCCTCATGCGCGACTGGTTCGCCCGCCCCGGCTCCACCACCCTGCAAATCGACGCCGCCCCCGGAGTGGACCGCCACCAACTGATCTCGGCGATCCAAGCCGCCATCCCACCCGAAATCCACGTCTACTCCGGCCCCGCCGCCCTCGACGGCGTCAGCCGAGCCATGCAGGAGGGCCTGGTCCTCTCCCGAGTCATGCTGGTCATCGTGGCCTTCATCGCCGCCATGGCCCTGCTCAACACCTTGACGCTCGCCCTCCTGGAACGCCGCCGAGAACTGGGCATCCTCCGAGCAGTCGGCTCCAGCCGCCGCTTCGCCCTCCGCATGGTCCTCGCCGAAGCCGCCGCCATCGGCCTCATCGGCGCGGCCCTGGGCGTAGCCCTGGGCCTCACCGACCAGTTCTTCTATTCCCTCCTGGCCACCGACACCCTCGGCATCGACGTCCACTTCCGCCCCGGCCCCGCCCTACTCGTATTCACCACCGCCGCACTGGCTCTGAGCCTCCTCGGCTCCATCCCCCCAGCCATGCGAGCCGCTCGCCTGAACATCGTCGACGCGGTCAGCATCGACTAGCCCCCCATTCAGCAGCCGAACTCCACACCTTTACTCGATGACGCGGGGTCGGAGCCGGACAGCCGATGCAGGCAGCCGAACGGAACAATCCCGCCGTCGCTGATCCGAACCCCGGTATTCACAGCCGGATCGACACAGGTCAACCCGTCTGCTTCCAACCTGCAGCTGTAGTCACCGAAATCAACGCGGCTGCCATAGGGCAACACCGGCCCCAGACCCCACCCAACGCGAATGCCACCGGCCAAGCTACCGATACTCGCTGTAGTGGATCGATAGTCGATCCAGCCGGATTCCCAGTTTCCCTGTCCGACAACAGGTCGCGGCGGCGGATCCAACAGGCGAACATCACAGAAGACCAAGCCGCCCTCGGTATCACACGCCATCTTCCCGGACGGGCTCGTGAACGAGACCACCCCCTTGGTCGCGTCGGGATCGGGGTCTCCGGGATACGACGGCCGATACTTCTCCTGATCAACCGGCGCCCCCGCCTTCACCCAATCCACCAACGCCGACAACGATTCCCCCGGTGGAACTTCGACAGAACTGACCGCAGTCGTCGTCGACACCGCAGCCGACCTACTCGTCGTCGCCGGTCCAACCGATTCACCCGAACACCCCGTGACCACCAACGCCAATGCAGCCAAAGCCATTACCCGCACGGCAGAACCCTAATGCAGTCAATACGGAATTTGCCCGGTGCCGGGCTATTGGTTTGTGAGTTCGGCTTCGGCCCGAGTCAGCCAACGGCGATACCACTGAGCGAAGTCGTAGAGGAGGCCGGTCGAATGCTTTGGATGGTAGGCGATCTCGTCGTGTAGCTCCCAATAGGCATCTTCAGCGGTGGTTCGAGAGTCCAGGCGTGCCCGCCGGAGCCGGCCGCCCCGAAAACCTCGTTCGCGCCCGGCATCAGAGCAAGCCTGGCAAGCCTGGCGGGGACATCGGACCAATTACATGTGGGCACAGAGCCATTCTGTGCCGTAGTGGGCGGCGTTGCCGCCGTCGAGGTGGACCCAGTGGCCGTCGCCTTCGCAGGGGTCGCCTTCGGTGTGGCTGGGGCCGGGGGCGGGGGGCGGGGTGGGGATTACGCCGGGGAGGCCTCGGAAGAGGCCGTCGGGGAGGGGGATGGAGATGCCGGGGAAGGGTTGCCAGGTGTCGGCGGAGGCGGTGGCGGTGGTGAGGAGGGGGGCCACGAGGGCGGTGGTTACCGCTGCGGTGAGTAGGGCTGCGCGGTGCTTCATGGGGTCCTCCTGTGGAGACGGGTTGGAAACTGGTGTGGGAACACCTCGTCTATATGTAGCTGTGCGGTAGCTGTTAGGTGTTGATGACCGGGATCACATCGGATCAGGCTGCGCACTTGGCGTTCGGCGGGGCTGGTGGGGCCGTGTCCACGCCGGCGGCGATGTCGATGTAGTAGTCGGAGTTGCCGGCCAACGGTTCGGTGCCGAGGAGGAGGCGTTGGACCGCACAGCCGGATTCGAAGAAGACGGGGTTGATGCCGTGGTCGCCGGGGACGATGTTGCCCTGCAGGTCTCGGCCGGTGACCACCGTGTAGAGGGAGGTGGGTTTGCCGGCGAGGGTCAGGGCGGATCGCATTTCCAGCGAGGAGCTGTAGGGGACCAACGGGTCGGCGGTGCCGTGCAACAGGATGGTGTGGCGGACGCCGACGCGGTTGGCCATCAGGACCGGCGAACGGTCGATGTATGCCTGCGGGCAGGTGAAGGGGGTGCAGTTGCCCGCGTCGCGTTCGATTTCGCCGCGAATGGTGCGGCCCGCGAGGTCGGCCTCGAACCAGGCGGTGACGTCACCCGCGTGACCGAAGGTGTCCACCCAGTAGTCGTAGGTGCCCGGAGGCGCGTAGATGGCGGCCAGGCCGCTGGTGACTCCGCCTTGGCTCCAACCCCACAGGACGGTCGGGCCGAGGCCCGGGTGTTCGGCGCGGTACCACTGGGTGGCGGCGACGGTGTCACGCCAGCCCGCCCACACATTCCACTCCCCCGTGCGCCAGGTACTCGCGTCGGAGCGCTGATCCATGGTGACCAGGGCCGCGCCCGTGGCGCGCACGATCGAGGCCATGTAGTCGGGGAAGTCGCTCGCGCTGCCGTCATGGCCGTGCACCGCGACGATGAGAGCCCGTGCGCCGCCCTCGGGTTCGTACACCCGGCCGGTGGCGGCCTCCCCGTCCACGGTGAGCGTCACCGGGCGGATGGACACGCCGTTCGAGGGCACCGACGCGCCCTCCGGGGCCGCGTTCGAAACCGCCGGTGCCGCAATCATCGTCGCCGCGAGCAGGCCCGCGACCGTCAAGATCACCCGTGCTCTTCGTCTGCGACCACCCACGTTCGGCATCGTCGCACGTGGCGGACGCCCGGCCGGGTACCCACGCCGCAACGGGTTCACACACCGACCACCACGTGAATCCGAGTGTCGGAGGCTAGGATTCGCCCATGCGTTCGATGGATGCCGCGGAGCGGCGGGCTCGACTGGGAATCCGGCACCGGCTGGCCGCCGAGGCCCGCGCCGGGGCGGTCGAGCAGATCGTGGAGTCGGTGGTCGCATTGCACGCCACCGACCCGGCCACCGTTTTCCTGTCGGTCGCGGCACGCGGGGTGGGCATCGAGCCGGGTCATCTGGAGCAGGCGCTCTACGACGATCGAACCGTGCTGCGGCTACTGGCCATGCGCCGCACCATGTTCGTCGCGCCCCTGGATCTGGTGCCGATCCTGCAGTCCGCGATCGCGGACGGGCTGGCGCACAAGCAGCGCAAGAACTACGGCCGCTACCTGGAGCAGCAGAATGTGGTGGAAGGCAATCTGCTCGCCTGGTGGAACGACGTCGAACGGGAGACCCACGCCGCACTGCTGGCCCGCGGCTCCGCGACGGGCGCGCAACTGAGCAAGGAGGTGCCGCGCCTGCGCACCCAGGTGGACACCGCGCCGGGCAAGCCGTACTCCAAGCCGACCAACATCACCACCTGGATCCTGGTGGCGCTCGGTTGCGAGGGCCGGATCGTGCGCGGACGCCCCAATGGCAGTTGGGCCAGCAGCCAATACACCTGGGCCCCCGTCGAATCCTGGATCCCGGAAGGGATTTCGCCGCCGCCGCTCGAGGAGGCCCGCGCCGAGCTGATCCGGAAGTGGTTGCGCGCCTTCGGCCCCGCGCCGATCAGCGATATCAAATGGTGGACGGGCTGGACGCTGGGCGAGGTCCGCAAGACCCTCGCCCTGGTGGATACGGCCGAAGTGGATCTCGGCGGTGAGACCGGCCTGGTGCTGGCCGACGACCTGGAACCCACGCCCGCGCCCGAACCGTGGGCGGCACTGCTACCCGCCCTCGACCCCACGCCGATGGGCTGGCAGTCGCGCGAGTGGTATCTCGGCCCGCATCAGCCCGCCCTGTTCGACCGTAATGGCAATATCGGCCCGACCATCTGGTGGAACGGCCGCATTGTCGGCGGCTGGGCGCAGCGGCCGGACGGGGAGATCGTCCGGCGGCTGCTCGAGGATGTGGGCTCCGCGGCCGAAAAGGCCATCGACGCCGAAGCCGAACGGATGCACGCCTTCTACGGCGAGGTGCGCGCCATCCCCCGCTTCCGCACACCGCTGGAGCGTGAGCTCACCGCCTGATCCATGCACTGCATCCCGCCCTCGTCTCGGTGCGCGAACACTCTGTGTGGTTGCTGTGCACGAGTATTCGGAGAATTTCTGCGACCCTGGCGGGCGGTAGGGGTGTTACTGTCGGATTTGTTGTTCGCACGATCCGAACTCGGACTTGGGGAGGTCCACGGGTTCGGCGAGTTTTCGGAGTGTGTCATGGCGTTCTCGAATCGGCTGGTCTCCCCGGCATCCACCCCCACCGATCCCGGCACCGGCCCCGAGTCCGCACACCCCGATTCGACGGGTCTGCCACTCGCGCCCGAATGTGAGGCGTGGGGCGAGACATTCCGCGATGCCGCGATCGGCATGTGCGCGGTGCTCTCGGCGACCGACGGCCGCATCGATCCGGCGGCGCGCATGCGGGTCGCGCAGATGGCCGGCGCGCACGATGTGCTGCGCCGGCTGTCCACCGACGCACTGCGAAATCTGTTCGAGGACAATTGCGCCCGGCTCATCATGGATCCGGCGTTCGGGCACGCGTACGCGATGGCGCAGATCGCCAAGGCGACCGAATATCCCGAGCAGGCGCACGCGGTGGTGCGGATCGGTCTGCTGGTCGGGCGAATCGACGGCGAACTCGACGCCCACGCGATGACGGTGATTCGCGAGGCTTGTCAAGTATTGCACTTGGACCCACACGAATTCGGTGTGTAAAGGCCTCTGGCTTTTGCTGGACAGTGACTGGCCGCGTGCCGCATTCTTGGGACGTTTGATGCCTAGCGAGGAGATTCACTCTGCATGGCGATTCAAGGGTTCCTCAATATTCTGCTCGACACCGTCCACCCGAATCGGGGCTGGCGTTACTGCGCCTGGTGCGAAGGCACCGGCTGCGCGGGCTACACCCCGAACGGGTCGGCGATTCTCTGCACCGGTTGCAGCGGCGTCGGCTGGCTGGTCGACGCGCCGGTCTACCGGCGCTGAGCAGGCGATTCGTCCCCGGCCGAGTGGCACGCCGAGGACGAATCGCACAGCTCACATATCGAGTCCGAGATCCAGCACCCGGACCGAATGCGTGAGCGCGCCGACGGACAGATAATCCACGCCGGTGCCCGCGTAATCGGCCGCCATATCCAGCGAAAGTCCGCCCGAGGACTCGAGTTTGGTGCCCGGCGACCGAGTATTGCGGCGCTGCACGGCCGCCTGCGTGGCCCACAGCGGGAAGTTGTCCAGCAGTACGAGTTCGACGTCTTCGCCGAGCACGGCATCGAGCTGTTCGAGGTTGTCCACCTCGACCTCGCACTCGATGTCGGGGTTCAGCTCGCGCACCGCACGCAAGGCGGCAACCACCGAGCCCGCGGCCACCACGTGGTTGTCTTTGATCAACGCGGCATCACCGAGACCCATGCGGTGATTCACCCCGCCGCCGGCCCGCACCGCGTACTTCTGCAGCGCCCGCAGCCCCGGAAGGGTCTTACGGCTGTCCCGGATCCGGCAATCCGTACCCGCCACCGCATCGGCCCACTGCGAGGTCGCCGTGGCGATACCGGACAAGTGGCACACCAGATTCAGCATGGTGCGCTCGGCGGTGAGCAGCCCGCGCGTCGGCGCGACCAGACTCAGCACCTTGTCCCCCGGCTGCACGCGGGTTCCGTCGGCGACCCGGGCGGTCACCTCGTAATTGCCCGCCCCGATCACCTCGTCGAGCACCAACAGCCCGACGTCCAACCCGGCGATCGTCCCCGGCTGCCGGGAAGCCATGTCCGCCTTGGCGACCGCGTCTGCGGGCACCGTGGCCGTGGTGGTGATATCGGGCCCGTACCGCAGATCCTCCTCGAGGGCGGTACGGATCAGCGCGACCACCGCGTCACGGTCTAGTCCGGCATCGAGAGTCATGACTGCACTCCTTGTTCTCTGACTTGTCTTTGCCTTACGAAGCGGCGGGCACGACGGCCCGCCCCCACGACGGCGCGGGTTCGAAGCCGTCGCTCACCAGCTTCGGTCGTCCATCCGAGCCGAGCCGTACCGCGGTGCTGCGCCGCAAATCCTCCTGCGGCTCCGGGCAATCCGAGCGGGTGTGGCAGCCGCGGGTCTCGGTGCGGGCCGCCGCCGCGACGAGCAGCGCACGTGCGGTGAGGGTGAGCGCCGAATCTTCCAGCTCGCGAACGATGGCCGCCGCCGAATCCGACCACGCGCCAGCTTCGTTCACGGGCTCGGGGTCGGTTGTCGGGCGGTTCAGTGCCCATTCGACGGTGATGTCCGGGGCGGCGTTGTCGGCGATGAGGCCGACCATGCGCAGGATGGCGGTCCGCAGGCCGTCACCGTCGCGGACGACGGCGGCGTGTTCGGTCATCAGTTCCTGCAACAGTTTTCGGTCCGCGCGGGGGAAACGCAGGGGGCCGACCTCGGTGATCGGGGCCGACATGCCCTGGCGTTCGGCGGCCACCACACCGACGCGTTCGCCGACCACCAGGCCTTCCAGGAGGCTGTTGGAGGCGAGGCGGTTCGCGCCGTGCAGGCCCGTGCGAGCCACTTCACCCGCGGCATAGAGGCCGGGGACGGTGGTGCGGCCCGAGGGGTCGGTGCGAATGCCGCCGCACTGGTAGTGCGCCGCGGGGGCGACCGGGATCAGGTCGACGGTGGGGTCGATCCCGGCGGCCAGGCAGGAGGCGGTGATAGTCGGGAAGCGTTGCGGGAAACCGTCGATCGCGCGACCGTCGAGGTAGACATGGTCGGTGCCGAGTTCGCTCATGCGGGCGGCGATGGCACGCGAGACCACATCGCGCGGGGCCAGGTCGCCACGGGGGTGCACGCCCGCCGTCACCGAATTGCCTTCGGAGTCCACGAGAATCGCGCCCTCGCCACGCACGGCCTCGCTGATCAGCGGGCGACGGCCGAGGCCGCCGGGCGTGAACAGCACGGTCGGGTGGAACTGCAGGAATTCGAGATCGGAGACCAGCGCCCCGGCCCGCAGCGCCAGCGCGATGCCGTCGGCGGTGGCCCCGGCGGGGTTGGTGCTGCACGCGTAGAGCTGGCCGAGACCGCCCGTGGCCAGCAGCACGGCGGGTGCGTGGACGATGCCGAATCCCTGCTCGGACACGGCGATCACGCCGCGCACGCCCTCGGGTCCGGTCACGATGTCGAGCACCGCGGCCCCGAAGATCACCGGGAGTCCGGCGGCGTTGAGCGCGCGCTGCACTTCCGCGCCGGTGGCGTCACCGCCCGCGTGGATGATGCGCCGCGTGCTGTGCCCGCCCTCACGGGTACGGGACACCTCACCGTCGCGGCCGTGGTCGAAGACCGCGCCGAGATCGGTGAGCGCCGCGACCGCGTGCTGCCCACCCTCGACGATGGAGCGCACGGCGTCGGCGTCACACAATCCGGCCCCGGCGATGACCGTGTCCTGGACGTGGGATTCCACCGAATCCCCGTGCGGCGCAACAACCGCGATGCCGCCCTGCGCGTATTGGGTGGAGGTGTCGGTGGGGCCGCCCTTGCTGAGGGTCAGGACCCGCAGCCCACGGCGGGAGGCGGTGCGGGCGGCGGTCAGACCCGCCACCCCGCCGCCGACGACGACCAGGTCGGCCGTCGCCTCCCAGGTGATCGAAATCGATGTATTCACCATTGTTCATCCCTCCCCTGACGGGGGAAGACGGAAGCTATTCGCCGCCGCCGGGGTTGCCGATCTCGATCATGCGCTGCACCGAATTGCGGGCCAGGGCAGCGGTTTCGAGATCGACGTGGACCTCGTCGCGGTTCTCCACCAGGCAGCGGAGCAGGGCGGCGGGCGTGATCATCTTCATGTACTGGCAGGAGGCGCGGTCGTTGACGGCCTGGAAGTCGATGCCGGGGGCGGCTTTCCGCAGCTGGTGCAGCATGCCGACCTCGGTGGCGACCAGGACCTGGTTCGACTTGGCCGCCTTGGCGGCGTCGATCATGCCGCCGGTGGACAGGATGTGCACCCGGTCGGCCGGGAATTCACCCGCGCCCGCCAGGTAGAGCGCCGAAGTGGCGCAACCGCATTCGGGGTGCACGAACAGTTCCGCGTCCGGGTGGGTGCGGGCCTGCTCGTTGAGCTCGTCACCGTTGATGCCCGCGTGCACGTGGCATTCGCCCATCCAGATGTGCATGTTCTCGCGGCCGGTGATGCGCTTGACGTGCGCGCCCAGGAACTGGTCCGGCAGGAACAACACCTCGCGATCCGGGTCGATCGAGGCGACCACGTCGACCGCATTGGAGGACGTGCAGCAGATGTCGGTCAGCGCCTTCACCGCGGCGGTGGTGTTCACGTAGGAGACCACCACGGCGTCCGGGAACTCGGCCTTCCAGGCGCGCAGATCCTCGGCGGTGATGGAGTCGGCCAGCGAACAGCCCGCGCGCTGGTCCGGGATCAGCACGGTCTTCTCGGGGCTGAGGATCTTCGCGGTCTCGGCCATGAAGTGCACGCCGCAGAACACGATGGTGTCCTCGGGGGCCTCTGCCGCGATGCGGGACAGGGCCAGGGAGTCGCCCACGTGATCCGCGATGTCCTGGATCTCGGGCAGCTGATAGTTGTGCGCCAGGATCGTGGCATTGCGCTCGCGCGCCAGCCGCTTGATCTCGGCAGCCCATTCGGGGGAGGCGTCCACGCCGGTGAATCCCGACGGACCGTCCGCGATGCGTTCGGTCAGCGTCAGTGTCGCGCCCGTTGCTGCAGCCATGGGATGGCTCCTTCTCTCATGCGACCGGCCACCTCGCCGATTCGCATCCAACCGGTTTTCGACTTAGGATCGAAAACGTGGCCCATCGTAGCACCATCCACGAAACGCTCACCGCGGTGTTCCAGGTTCGTCGCTTCCCCGACACCAAACATGCAGGTGAGAGCACTAGCGTGGGTGGGATTGCCGTTTCCGACCGCTGTCCGCCCGGTCATCGCACCGAACTCGCGGTACTGCTGTGGGAACGCGCCCTGGAACCCGCCATCGGCACCTGGTCGCTGCCCGGTGGCCGGTTGCGCGAGAACGAGGACCTCGATACGTCCGCGGCCCGGCAGCTCGCCGAGAAGGTCGACGTCCGCGAACTCACCCACCTCGAACAGGTGTGGGTGTTCAGCGATCCCGACCGGGTGCCCGGTGACCGCCGCATCGCCTCGGCCTACCTGGGCCTGGTGCCGATGACCGCGGAGCCGGTCGTCCCCCACGACACCCGCTGGCATCCGGTCTCGGACCTGCCGCACATGTCCTTCGATCACGGCACGGTCGTGCGTCACGCCCGAAACCGGCTGGCCGCCAAGCTGTCCTACACCAATATCGCCTTCGGCCTGGCCCCCGCCACCTTCACCATGTCCACCCTGCGCGAAATCTACTGCGCCGCCCTGGGTTACGACGTGGACACCACCAACCTGCAGCGAGTCCTGTCCCGCCGCAGGGTGATCACCCCGACCGGCGCCACCGCCTCCCCCGGCCGCGCGGGCGGCCGCCCCGCCGCGGTCTACCGCTTCACCGACTCCGAGATCCGGGTGACCGACGAATTCGCCGCGCTGCGGCCGCCCAGTTGAGCACCGCCCCACCCGGTTCGGGCGATGTTGCCGAGATCACCCCGACCGGTGTGATGGCATCGGTTCGCACAGCCACCGATGCTGGGTTACATTTCCCGTTGTGCCGCACTGGATCCTGAAGTGCTGGACAAGGCTAGGAGAGGTTCGAAGTTCCGGTGTTGCGGGCGGGGGAGATTTTTGCCGGGTACACCGTCGAGCGAATGCTCGGCATCGGCGGTATGGGGGCGGTGTATCTGGCGCGTCATCCACGGATGAACCGTCGGGTGGCGCTCAAGGTGCTCAATGACGACCTGGCCGCGGATCCCAAGGCGCGGATGGCCTTCGAACGCGAGTCGATCCTGGCCGTCGAGCTCGATCACCCCAATATCATTCCCATCTACGACCGCAGCAGCCCGCGAGATCCGGCGCTGTGGCTGGCCATGCGGCATATCGACGGCGGTGACGCGTCCTCGCTGCTGACCCCGTGGCCCGACGGATTGCCTGTGCAGCAGGCGATCCGGCTGATCACCGACGCCGCCCACGCCCTGGACTACGCGCACGGCAAGGGCGTGCTGCACCGCGACGTGAAACCGGCGAATCTGCTGATCGAGCATGATCCGCGGGTCGGGGAACGCGCGCTGCTCACCGATTTCGGGATCGCCCGCACCCTCGACGACACCACCACGCATTCGGGTGTGGTGGCCTCGCTGGCATACACGGCCCCGGAGCGCTTCACCGATCAGCGGCCCACCGACCATCGCGCCGACATCTACTCCCTGGGCTGCACCTTCTATCAGCTGCTCACCGGTCACCCGCCGTTCCCGCGCAGTAGTCAGGCCGCCGTGATCGCCGCGCACCTGGGTCAGCCGGTCCCGCTGACGACCACCCGGCGACCGGATCTGCCGCGCGGCCTGGACCTGGTGATCGCCACCTCGCTGGCCAAGGATCCGGGCGACCGCTACCGGACGTGCGCGGACCTCGCCGACGCCGCGCATCGCGCACTGGGTCCGCGCGGCAACACCGGCACCCTGCGCCGTCCCACTCCCCCGCCCGAAAGCCCCGCGCCCGCACCGCCATCCACCACCGTGACCGGGCCGAGAAATACCACCGAGACCGGGCCGAAAACCGCCACGACAACGGATTCGACGCTCGCGACGTCCGGCAACCGGCGGATCAGTCGCCGCACACTGCTGATCGGCGGCGCGATCACCGTGCCCGTCACCGCTGCCGTAATCGCCACGGCCGTCACCCAACTCGACTCCGGCGGCGGCTCGTCCAACGGTCCCGCGCCGTCGTCATCGGCGACCCTGGACGGCGTGCTCGCCGGTCACGGTGATGCGGTCACGGCCATCGCCTTCAGCCCCGACGGCACCCAGCTCGCCTCGGGCAGCTTCGACCAGTCGGTGCGACTCTGGGATATCGGCGCCCGCAAGCCCGCCGGCGAGGCCCTCACCACCGGGCATGCCGTGCATGCTCTGGCCTTCAGCCCGGACGGCACCCTGCTCGCGACCACCGGTGGCGTCAAAGGGGATTGGGCGACCCAGCTGTGGGACGTGAACGCGCGCCAACCCGACGGGCCATCACTGAACCCCGGTGCCTGCACCGGAATCGAGGCGGTGGCCTTCAGCCCCGACGGGGCGCTGCTGGCAGTCGGCCGCCGCGTCGCCGCCGGCCCGGCGGCACAGTTGTGGAGCGTGCGGACCCGGCAACTCGACGGGCAGCAGCTCGACAGCGGCGTCGCCACCGCCGCCCTGGCCTTCAGCCCGGACGGCGCACTGCTCGCTGCCAGCCAGGGTGTCAGCATCGACAGCCGGGTGCGGCTGTGGAATACCGCGTCGCGCCAATGGATTCCGGCCGACTTCACCGGTCATCTCGGCGAGGTGGTGTGCATCGCCTTCAGCCCCGACGGCACGCTGCTGGCCACCAGCAGCCTCGATACCACCGCGCGCCTGTGGGACGTGCGTTCCCGCCAACCGCTCGGCCCGCTGACCGGGCATGTCGGCGCGGTATCCGCGGTCGCGTTCAGCCCTGACGGCAAGCAGATCGTGTCGGGCGGCGTGGACAACACCGTGCGACTCTGGGATGTGAAGTCCCGCAGCCGGATCGGGCAACCGTTGACCGGACACACGGACCGGGTGTCGTCGGTCCGCTTCAGTCCCGACGGCACCGTGATCGCCAGCGGCAGTCACGACGGCACGATTCGCCTGTGGCGGGTCACGCGCAACTGACCGGGCTATCGGCGAGCCGACCGGCTACCAGCGCATCATGGGTAGCGGGCGGGTCGGGTGCGCGATCGCCCAAGCCGTGCCCCGGCGGGCGAGGAACGCGTGAAAACCCAGGTAGGGCAGCTGTGCGACAACCGCTTTCACCTCGGCGCAGGTCACCGTCGCGCGCAGCAGCCCGCGACTGGCGTCCAGGCGATCCGCGAGGCGGAAGGTCTCGATGAGGCGGTCGCCGACGCTTCGCAGCCGATGATGATCCAGCACCAACCGCCGCGCGGCGTCGACATCCTCGATCCCGAACTCGGCCGCGTGCACCGCGACCAAGTCTGCGGACGGCTCCAGATAGTCCCAGGTCCCCGCCGTCCAGACCCCGAGGTCATGCACGGCCCACGCCAGCGCGGCGACCTCCGGCACCGGCTCACCCAACAGCAACTGCTGATAGTTCAACGCGCGCAACACATGATTGCGATAGACCGGCAGGTCATCACCGATCTCACCCCGATACTGTTCGAGCACGGCGTCCACAATCGGATGCGAAGTCTGAACCTGCATGTCTCCCCTTCGAATGTCGCCGCCGGGTGTGGCCAGCCTATCCCGATCGGGCGTCGGCTTACGCTGAGCGGATGCCACGGAGTACAGCGAGCACCGTCGAGGAGTACCTGGCCGGGCTGCCCGAAGACCGTCGACCTGCGCTCACCAGCCTGCGGGAGCTGTGCCGGGCACACCTCACCGGGTTCCGGGAGGTCATGAACTACGGCATGCCCACCTACGAGCGCGGCAACGGTGCGGAGATCGCCTTCGCCAGCCAGAAGCAGTACATCTCCTTCTATCTCATGCGCCCCGACCTCCGCGACACCTTCGCCGACCGCCTCGCGGGCCACGATATGGGTAAGGGGTGCCTGCGCTTCCGCAAACCGGATGCCATCGATTTCGCATTGCTGGCGGACATCCTCACCGCCACCGCCGACTCTCCCGGTGACCCCTGCTGATCGCGGCGCGCGGCTAGGCGGGGTCGATCTGGGTGACGTAGAAGCGGTTTCCGTCCTCGTCGCGGAAGGCGAACATCAAGGGCGCGGTCTCCCAGTCGAGGAGGTCGCCGACCTGGAGGCCGCGCTGAGTGAGGGCGGCGTGGGCGGCTCGGGCGTCGGGGGTGCCCAGGCGAATGCCGGTGTCGATCCCGGAAGGGAGCCCGGGACCCGCCTGCACCAGGGACAGGGAGGCCGCGCCGTCGGGGAAATCCAGCTCCAGCCAGCGGAAGCCCGGCTGCAATTCGGCGTCGAGGCGGGTCTTCAACCCGAGGGACTCGAACAATTCCTTGGCTCGATCCTGATCGGTGACGGGCACGGCAACGGTGAGCATGGCAGTACACAGCGGCTTGGTCATATCCGATAGGACGGAGTGAGTCCGCCGAAATCATCGGCGGAACCGGCGCGGTCTGGTGAAGTGGTCGGATGGAGGCGAGTGATGTGCTGGATCTGTACCGGGCCTGCGAGCGCGACGGGGTCACGATCTGGATCGACGGCGGCTGGTGTGTCGACGCGCTATTGGGTGAGCAGACGCGCGAACACGGGGATCTGGATGTCGCGGTGCGGCGCGGGGATGCGGTGCGATTGCGTGAAATCCTCACCGGGATGGGCTATCTCGCGGACCCCAAGCCCGACGACACCGACTGGAACTATGTCGTGCGACGCGCAGACGCCGCCGCGGTCGACGTGCACGTGTTCGAGCATGACGCCGAGGGCACCGTCACCTACGGCATCGCCTATCCGGCGCAGTCGCTGACCGGCACCGGAATCATCGCGGGCGAGAAGGTGAACTGCATTGCCACGCAATGGATGTTCACGTTCAAAACCGCCTATCCGCCCGCCCCCAAGGATCTGGCCGATGTACGCGCGCTGGCGGCGCGATTCGGTTTCGATGTGCCCGACACGCACCGTTGAACGGTCAGCGATCGGCGTCGCGACCGCGGTGCTTGGTGGTGCGGTTGTAGCGGCGGCCGTTCGGAATGGGCTGGGCGGCATTGGATCTGCGGAGCTCGTGGCGTTGCCGCCAGGCGGCGAGATCCGGCCGCTCCGCCGGTGCGGGCGCGCCGCTGTCGGCGGGTGTGGTGGTCTTCATGGGGTCCCCCGGGTGATGTGTTCGTAGACGCGAACACGTTATGGGGTACAACGCCGGAGCTCCAGCGAATATTGCCGGGCTCCAGCGAATATTGCCGGGCGTCAGCGAATATTGCCGGGCGTCAGCGGCCGGGTTCGGCGTCCGGGGCGTCGAACGGCACCACGGGATCCCGGGGCGTGAACTGGGTACCGGCATTGGAACCCGGGTAGGGCCCGAAGCTGATCTCCGAACCGTATTGCGGCGGAGCGACAATGTCGGGTTCCGGCCGTTTGCCGCCGAAGGGCAGGTACTCGCCGGTGCCGAGATCGTCGGAGGTACTCAGCGCGGTGAGCAGCAGCACCACGACCGCCGCGGCGAGTGGCTGCGCGACGAGCGCGGCCCAGCCCTCCACCGAGGGCGCGAATTCCACGATGCTGTGCACGGCGGGATGTTTGGGCCGGGTGTGCAGCTGCTCGGCCAGCGCCTCGCCCACGACCTTGGTGAGAAAAGCTCCCAACAGGGACCCGAAAAGGATGCCGCACACCAGGATCGGGCCGCGGACCTTGCGCCAGCGCCAGACGGCGGCGGTGCCGAGAACACCGACCACGATGCCGATCAGTACGAAGATGGCCAGCGCGTCGAAGCGGTGCATGCTCTCGCCGGTCAGGGCGGTGCCGCGGTCGGGTTCGACCACCAGCAGTTGCTCGGCGGGCGCGAGGAACGCCCACACCGCCCCGGCCGCGGCGCTGACTGCGGCGAGGGCAACCAACACCACCGCCGCCGCGCGTACTTCCCGTCGCACGATGTCGACGCGTAGTCCGCCCGGCTCGGCGGTGAGTGTGGTTGCCACTAGCGGTGTTCCAGGCTCGTGGAGTCGAGCACCCCGTGCCGCGAGCATTTCGCCCACCAGCCGTCGGGACTGACCTGCACGATCATGCGGCGGCCGCACTGTTCGCAGAAGCGCGGGGGCTCCAGGCCCAGGGCCGCCGCGGTCGGGACGGAATCTTCCAGCCCCGGAACGATCCGCTTACCCGTGAATGGGTTGTAGCGCTCCTCGATGTCCACGATCACCTCGATGGATCCTTCGTTTCTATGGAGACGACGGCAATGGCCTCGGAGACCGTACCGCTACGGTACCGGTTTTCCAAGGCCCGCCCGTATCAGAGGGTTTCGCGGTCGGCTCAGAAGGATTCGTTGAGCGCCTTGATCGGCATCTTGAGCTCGCTGAGCAGGTCGATGTCCGACTCGGCGGGGCGACCCAGGGTGGTCAGGTAGTTGCCCACGATGACGGCGTTGATGCCGCCCAGGATGCCCTGCTTGGCACCGAGATCGCCGAGGGTGATCTCACGGCCTCCCGCGAAACGCAGGATGGTGCGCGGCAGCGCGAGGCGGAAGGCGGCGACGGCGCGCAGGGCGTCGGCGGCCGGGAGCACCTCGAGGTCGCCGAAGGGGGTGCCCGGGCGCGGGTTGAGGAAGTTCAGCGGGACCTCGTCGGGCTCCAGTTCGGCCAGCTGCGCGGCGAATTCGGCGCGCTGCTCGAGGGATTCGCCCATGCCGAGGATGCCGCCGGAGCACACCTCCATGCCGGCCTCGCGGACCATGCGCAGGGTGTCCCAGCGCTCGTCGTAGGAGTGGGTGGTGACCACGTTCGGGAAGTGCGAGCGCGCGGTCTCGAGGTTGTGGTTGTAGCGGTGCACGCCCATGGCGGCGAGCTGATCGACCTGCTCCTGGTTGAGCATGCCCAGCGAGCAGGCGACCTGGATGTCGACCTCGTTGCGGATGGCCTCCACGCCCGCGGCGACCTGCGCCATCAGGCGCTCGTCCGGTCCACGCACGGCGGCCACGATGCAGAATTCGGTCGCGCCGGTCTTGGCGGTCTGCTTGGCGGCCTCGACGAGCGAGGGGATGTCGAGCCAGGCGGCGCGCACCGGGGACTGGAAAAGGCCGGACTGCGAACAGAAGTGGCAGTCCTCCGGGCAGCCGCCGGTCTTGAGCGAGATGATGCCCTCGACCTCGACCTCGGGGCCGCACCACTTCATGCGGACGTCGTGCGCGAGAGCGAGGATCTCCTCGAGCCGGTCGTCGCCGAGCTGCAGCACCTCGAGGGTCTGGTCCTGGGTGAGGCCGATTCCGCGCTCGAGCACCTGCTCGCGGGCGATGGCGAGAATGTCATCGCCTGCTGTGGTAACAGCTTCGGTGGTGACGGCTGCCTGGGTCATGTCCGCGCGCTTCCCTTCGTCCGGCCGCGTGTGGCCGACCAACTTGAACGGTGTTCAGGGTAGGCTAGCAGTCCGGAACGTGAGCCGGAACACGAGAGGGTCGGGTTTTTCAGTGCAACTCCATCGCACGGACGTGGTCGACGGGGCCATCGCCATTCTCGACCAGTACGGACTGGCGGATCTGACCATGCGCCGGCTGGCCACCTCGCTGCACGTCCAGCCGGGCGCGCTGTACTGGCACTTCCCCAATAAGCAGGCCCTGCTCGGCGCGGTCGCCGACCGCATTCTCGCCCCCATGGACGAGGCGGTCACCGCCGACGAATGGTCCAAGCAGATCACCGAATTGGCGCACCGGCTGCGCGAATGCCTGCTCGCCTACCGCGACGGGGCCGAATTGGTCTCGGCCACCTACGCTTCCCGGCTCACCACCAGCAAGGGGCGGGAACGGCTGGCCAGCGCCGCGATTCGCGCGGGGATGACGCGCGAGGAGGCCGATCTGTCGGCGTACACGCTGCTGTACTACGTGCTCGGCCAGACCGTGGACGAGCAGTCACGCATCCAGATGGATTCGGTCGGCGCACTCGCCGAAGAGCATTCGCCGCTCTACGACACCATCAACGCGACCGCCCGGTTCGACTTCGGGTTGCAGCTGTTCGTCAGCGGCATCCGCCACCTGCTCGGCACTCGCGTCCGCTGAGCCGGTCCGCTGGATCGGGTTACGGGTAGACGCTGTCGGTCAACCAGACGAATTTCGCACCGGCGTCGGTGGTTTGCCACAGCATGCCGGTGAGCAACAGGACGAAAGCGGCGATCACGGCCGCCGCGACGCGTACACGGATCATGCCCGGCAACGTACGCGCACTCATGGCCCATCCGCATCCCGATATTTCCGAACGGTAGAGTCCGGGCGGTCATTCGACGGCGGGTGCGGGAATCCGGTGCAAATCCGGGACGGTCGCGCCACTGTGAGTACCGGGCAACCGGTGCGAGTCAGACCTCCCCCGCCGCGCAAGCACTCTGGAGAGGCCGCGTTTTGCCCGAGGAGCCACCGCGATGAGTCGTGCGCGGACATCGCTCGCCCTACCCGTGCTCGGAATCCTGCTGTGCGCGGCCATGATCGTCGCCACCGGATTCGGGGCCCAGACCATTCCCGTGCCGGACGTGCTCGACGTGCTCCGCCAGCGAATCACCGGCAGCACGCCCGCAAACCTCGGGCTCGATACCATCGTGTGGCAATTGCGGGTGCCGCGAACGATTCTCGCGGCCATCGTCGGCGCGGGCCTGGCCGTGGCCGGGGCAGCCATGCAGACCCTGGTCCGCAACCCCCTCGCCGACCCCTACCTGCTCGGCGTCTCCTCCGGCGCGGGTGTCGGGGCGGCAGCGGTCATCACCTCCGGCATGTTCGCCGGGGCTGGACTGTGGGCATTGTCGGCGGGCGCGCTCGCCGGCGCACTGCTCGCCGCGACGGCGGTATTCCTCATCGCCATGGCTCAAGGTGGCCTCACCCCACTGCGTTTGGTGCTCACCGGCACCGTCCTGGCCTCGGCCTTCGCCGCGTTCAGCAGCTACCTGATTTTCCGCAGCGCCGACCCCTCGGCCGCCCAATCGGTGCTGTTCTGGCTGCTCGGCAGCCTCTCCGGCGCCGACTGGACCCGAATCCTGTTGCCCGCCTGCGTGGTAGCAGCCGCCCTGACGGCCCTACTCCTCGCCTCGAACTGGCTCGACGCCCTGAACCTCGGCTCCGACGCCGCCGCCTCCATCGGAGTCCCCGTGCGCGAGTTACGCATCGCCCTGTTCATCCTCCTGGCCGTCCTCGTCGGCATCCTCGTAGCCGTCTCCGGCGGCATCGGCTTCGTCGGCCTGGTAATCCCCCACGCCGCCCGCCTCGTGGTCGGCCCCCGGCACCGCATCCTGCTCCCGACCAGCGCCCTGTGCGGCGCACTCTTCCTCGTAGTGGCCGACTCCGCCACCCGAGTCCTGGTCCGCCCCACCGAAATCCCCGTCGGAGTCCTCACCGGCCTGATAGGCGCCCCCGCCTTCCTCCTCCTCATGGGCCGCCGCCGCTACACCTTCGGAACCGCATGACCCCCGGCCAGGCCGCAGGAATGATCGAGGTCTCGGGGTTGAGCTGCGCCGCCGGTCGGCGGACCGTGCTCGAGCGGGTCGAGTTCGCCGTCGAGCCCGGGGAGACGGTCGGGATTGTCGGACCGAACGGGGCGGGCAAGACGACTTTGTTGCGCACTCTCGCTGGGCTGATCACGCCGATTTCCGGATCGGTCGCGGTGGACGGCCGTGCGCTGCATCGGATTTCACCGCGGGAGCGGGCGCGGTTGGTGGGGCTGGTCGGGCAGGATGAGCGGCCGCCCGCGGATCTGCTGGTCGGCGAGTTGGTGACGTTGGGGCGGACACCGTATCTGCCGCCGTGGGGTGCGGGCGGGCCGAATGAGCGGGCCGCGGTGGAGGACGCGCTGCGGAAGGTGGATCTCGAGGGGTTCGAGGGGCGGCCCGTGCACCGGCTGTCCGGCGGTGAGAGGCAGCGGGTGTTGCTGGCGCGGGCGCTGGTGCAGGAGACGCCGGTGCTGTTGCTGGATGAGCCGACCAATCATCTGGACATCACGCATCAGCTCGAATTGCTGGCGCTGACGCGGGAACTGGCACGGACCGTGGTGATGAGCCTGCACGACCTGGCGTTGGCGGACCGGTACTGCGACCGCGTGCTGGTGGTCGACAAGGGCCGGGCTCATCCGCTCGGACCGCCGGAGACCGCCCTGCGCCCCGCGATCCTCGAAGACGTTTTCGGTGTGCACGCGCATCGCGTGCCGGACCCGCACGCGGGCGGCACCCACCTGATCATCACTGGACGAAAGGCACTCTCTTGACCAAGATTTCGATCCCCGCCCGGCTACGGTCTCCCGGTTGGTGGGCGCGGCCGCTGGCTGTCGTCGCCGCGGTGGGGGCGGTGGCGGCGTGTGGGTCGCCGCAGGCGGCGTCGGGGAATCTGGCGGTGCGGAATTGTGGTGTGGAGATGAAGTTTCCGTCGCCGGCGCAGCGGATGTTCGTCAATGACGGGAATCTGATTTCGATGGTGCTGGCGCTCGGGGCGCAGGAGCAGACGGTGGCGGTGTCGAGTTTGAAGCGGGATGCGGACACCTTGCGCAAGCATTATGGGGATGCGGTCGACAGGTTGAATTCTGTTGCGCCGGATTACCCCTCGCGGGAGACCGTGTTGGCGCAGCGGCCGGATGTGATGGTGGCGGGGTGGAATTACGGGTATTCGGAGGCGGCCAACTTGACGCCGGATTCGTTGCGGGCGGCGGGGGTCGCGCCGTACGTGCTGACCGAGAGTTGCCGCAGGCCCGATGGTGAGCGCGGGGTCGTGGACGCGTGGACGGCATTGCGGACCGATCTCACCGCGTTGGGGGCGATCACCGGGCGCACCGAGAAGGCCACGCAGGTGAACAGTGATCTCGACAAGCGGTTGTCGGCACTGCTCGCGGCACCGCAGGCGGCGAAGCGGCCGACCGTGTTCGTGTTCGACAGTGCCTCCGATACCGTCATGTCGAGCGGGAAATTCGGTGCGCCGCAGGCGATCCTGGAGGCGGCGGGGGCGCGCAATGCGCTCGACGATGTGGACGACACCTGGACGGCGGTGTCGTGGGAGCGGGTGGCGGCCGCGGATCCGGATGCCATTGTCTTCGTGGACTATCCGCCGCAGAGCTATCAGCAGAAGGTGGATCTGCTGCGTGGCAAGCCGGGCATTCAGAATCTGCGGGCCGTCACCGAGGGCCGGTTCCTGAACCTGCCGTACGCGCTGTGGACGAGCGGGCCGCTGAACATCGACGCCGCCGAGCAGGTACGGGCGCAGCTGGAACGCTGGAATATGGTGCCGCCGTCGGGAATTCGGCCCGCCTCGGACGATACGGTGCGCTGACCCGGGGTCAGCGTCCGAGGTAGACCATCGTCGCCTCGTCGTGCTGAATCTGCCGCACGAACGGGACCACCTGGTTGGCGATCACCATGTTGTATTCCTGTGGCCGCTCGATCGGATTGGCATGCCCGGTGGTGTGTGTTGTCACCACCAGCAGCGTCCCGTCCACCCCGCCGACCTGATCGATGAGCACCTTGTGCGAGTACGCCACATCCACCGTCGGATCGTCAAAGGGATTGTGTGGGCGAATGAACACGATCGCCGGTCGCGGTTTGCCCGCGGCCGGTTTGGCGAGCGCCTTCAGATCGTCCACCGCGCCACCGGCCACGATCGCCTTGAATTGCGCCTCGATCAGGCCGTTGCTGGCGGCGTCGGTGTTCAGGATCTTGTCGCGCAGCACATCTTTCAGCGCCGAGCGGAACTCCGCACCCCGGATGACGTACCGGCCGCCCACGAAACGATCATGGCGCGCATAGGTTTCCACGACCAGCCGCAGCAGGCGGCTCTCGCGCGCCCCGGGCACCCAGCCCATCCAGCGCAACATCTCCTCCCCCTGGTCGCGGGCTTCGGGGCGGACGGCGTCGAGATCGACGGGCGTGCAGTCCAGGATGACCGCCTGCACCCGCTTGGTGCTGCCGGTGTGCAGGTGTTTGGCGATCTCCAGCGCGATCACCCCGCCCATGCTGTGCCCGGCGAGCACCACATTCGACACCTTGGCGGCATCGGTGACCTTCACGATCAGATCCGCGATGACCTTGGTGTCGATACCGGTCTGGTCGTAGCGGACCGCCCACACCGAGCCGAGTTTGCGCAGCGACGGCAGGGCGCGCGCGGTGTCGGAGGCGTCGAGCACGCCGAGTCCGACCAGATCGAAGACGGCGGTATCCCCCGCCTGCGGATCCGAGGGCCCGGCGATCGGCAGCACCGCGGGCTCGGTGCGGGCCAACCGGTCCTGTTCGGGCAGCACGTCCGCGCCCAGGTATTCGGCGAACGCACCCAGGGTGACCAGCGGAATCAGGCTCAGCCGCAGCAGCATCAGCCGGGTTCGCCGCCACCGCACCCACCCGCTGCTCGGCCGGGTCGCGCGCAGCAGTTCACGGCGGCGCCGATCGTCGTATTCGGCGACTCCGGAGGGATGCGGGAAACCCGGCAGGGCCATACCAATCAACTGTACGAATTTCCGGCACTTCATCCAGGCTTGTCCTGGTGGCCATCTCCTGATACAGCGGCGGTCATTCGGGTGTGCAGCGGGCTGCCACGACATGACTTCGGCCGGAATCCCAGCGGATTCCGGCCGAAGATTGGGGTGGGAGTTGCCGAAAGATCGGGTGCGAGTGTCAGTGCCGGGCGGCGTGCTCGGTCAGTCCGGCGAGTTTGGCCAGCGACGTACGGAACCCGACCTCATTGTCCGTCGGGGACAATCCGGGCGGCAGATTGTCGTGCCGCGCGGTGACGCGGGTGCCGCCGGGGGCGTCGTCGAGGGTGTAGGTGACGGTCATCTCGCCACACAGATCCGGGTCCTCGGTTTCGAATTCGACGGTCTGCACCACTTCGCGATCGGGGACGACGCGGGCGAAGACACCGTGAAACGTGTCGGTGTGCGCGGTCGACTTACCGGTCGGGCCTGGCAGATCGTAGGTCAGCGAGATGCGGAACCGGCCGCCGACGCGGGCGTCGAATTCGTGGACGCGGCTGGTCATTCCGTCGGGGACCATCCACGTTCGGACCGAACGCGCATCCAGGAGCGCCCGGAAGACATTCGAACGCGGGGCACCGACGAACTTCTCTACTCGGGTGGAGGGCACGCGGCCACCCTACGCCGCATGTGATGAAGATCACCGCAGGTTCATGTGATGTTCGGCGATTCCTCGGGCGCCTCGGGCAGCGACAGCGTGGCCATGGTCCCGCCGCCGGGCGCGGGATCCAGTGTGACGGAACCGGAATGGACCTCGGCCACCCAGCGCACCAGTGACAGTCCGATGCCGTGCTGCCCCCGCGCGCCGACCGCGCCACGCCGGAAGGGGTCGGCGAGTTCGGGATCCAGCCCGGGACCGTGATCGCGCACCGTCACCTGTCCGGCGGCGACCCGCACCTCCACCGGGGTGCCGCCGTGCACGAGCGCGTTGTCGATCAGGTTGCGCACGGCCAGCGCCAGCAGGTCCGGATCCGCCCGCACCGCGGTCGGTTCGGTCACCACCGACACCTCACCGCCGCACTCCGCGGCCACGCCCTCCACCAGCTGGTCGAGGTACAGCCGCTGCCGATCCAGTTCGCCCACACCGGTTTCGGCACGGGTGCGGGCCAACAGCCCGGCGACCATGCGGCCCATCCGGTCGGTGAGCGAGCGCGCGTCGGTGACGGCGCGGCGGGTCTCGGCGGGATCGCGCAGCGCCGCGTCGAGGTAGAGCCGCAAAGTCGCCAGGGGCGTACGCAATTCGTGCGAAGCCTCGGACAGGAAGCGCTCCTGCTGATCGAGCATGCGCACCGCGGGACGCATGCTCGCGCCCGACAGCAGGTGCCCGGCCAGCGCGGCCAGCACCACCAGGGCCGACCCGCCACCCCAGAGGGCCAGCAGCAGGCTGCGGTGATCGTTGTTGCCGGGCGCGGGATCCGCGCCCGCGACCACCATCGCGCCGATCGTGCCGTCGTTGTCGTACACCGGAGCGAACGCCAGCCGCACGGGATCGCCGTCGCGATCGATGAGGGTGTGCCACTGCGTCTCCTCGGATGTGGCGCTCGCCTTCGCCAGCCCGGTCAGGACGGCGGGCAGCCCGGATCGCCTGTGCACGAAGGGTTCCTGCCAGACGCCGTTCGCATCCAGCACCAGCACCACGACCGGGTCCGGGCCGCCCACCAGATCCTCGTCGGCGCGCACGGTCTCCAGATCGACGCTGCCGTCCTCGGCCCAATAGACCTCGCGCGCGAGGCCCGTCACCACGCGATCGATCCCCGCATCGAGCTCGCGGTCACGCGAATGCGCGTCGATGGAGGCCGCGAGCGAACCGAGCACGATCAGGCAGACAGCGGTGAGAACGGTGAACAATCCGGTCAGCAGCCAGCGGGTGCGGCGCAGCCGGCCGAGGGTGGCCGGTCGATCCCCGCGATCACGTCGCAGCCGGGCGCGGATACGCCGGAAGATACCTCCCGAATCCTGCTCCACCGCACCGGAATCGGCGCTCATGGCGCGATGGTGAAGCCGATGCCACGCACGGTGTCGATCAGTGGCGGCTCGCCCAGTTTGCGACGCAACTGCGCGATCACCACATCGACGACATTCGAGGCGGGTTCGGCCATCTCATCCCAGCAGCATTCGATGAGTTCGGAGCGGGTCACCACCGATCCCGCACGCGCGGCCAGCAGTTCGAGGACGCCGAATTCCTTGGGAGTCAGGGTGAGCAGCGTGCCCGCGCGGTGCACGCGACGCCGCGGGCGATCCACGGTGAGGGTGCCGACCACGGTCCGGGTGGCGGCGGGCAGTTCGCGGCGGCGGCACAGCGCCTGCACGCGCGCGGTGAGTTCGTCCATCGCGAAGGGCTTCACCACATAGTCGTCGGCGCCTTGAGCGAAGCCGTCGAGACGATCGGCGAGGGCGTCACGCGCGGTCAGCATGAGTACCGGCGTGCGCAGACCGGACTCCCGCTGGGCGCGCACCAGATCGAGCCCGTCGCCGTCGGGCAGGCCACGGTCGATGACCAGGCAATCGTAGGTATTGACCGCGATCTTCAGATCGGCGTCCGCATAATCCCGGGCCAGGTCGACGGCGAATCCGCCCGCCCGCAATCCGGCCGCGACCTCGTCGCCGAGATTCCTGTCGTCCTCGCACACGAGTACCCGCACCCGTCCCATTACAGCACCCGCCACGACCACCCCCGCAGTCTGCCGAATCCCCGATGAGGATTCGATGAGGATCCTCGCGCCGACTCACCGCTCAGACGGCTATGACCCCCGGCAGGGGCCGGGGCGTGCCGGGCAGGACGTCGGTGGCGGGGACGCCGAACCAACCCTCGGCGATGGTCGCGTAGAACTCGGCCATATCGACGGTGGCGCGCAGGTTGTCGTCGGCGTCGAGGTTGCGCAGGGATGGGGGCTCGCCGAAGACACCGGGGTTGGTCGGGCCCAGCAGCAGGGCCGTGCCGGCCGCGCCATGGTCGAGGCCGGCGGAGTCGTTGTCGGGGACGCGGCGGCCGAACTCGCTGTAGGCGGCAATGAGGACGCGGTCGGTGAGGCCTCGGGCGGCCAGGTCGCGACGGACAGCGGCCAGGCAATCGTCGAGGTCGGTCATCAGGTCCGCGTAGCGGTCCGGGTGGGCGGTGTGGGTGTCGAAGTCCGCACCCATGGGGACGTGCACGATGCGCAGTCCGTGGTTGTCGTCGGCGAGCAGCCTTGCGGCCAAACGCAATTGGATACCCAGGTCGCTGTCGGGGTAGCCGTCGGCGGCCGGGGAGAGCGTGGCGGCCACATCCGAGAACCTCAGTGCGGCAGCGCTTCCCGAGCGTGCGGTCGCGAAGGTCGGTGCGTCGGCGCGGTCGGGGTGCGCCATGGCGCGTTGGGCCGCCAGCCAGGCGTCACGGATGTTGTCGTCCTCGAAAACCGGGAACAGGCCCTCGGTTCCGTGATCCACCGACAGGGTGGTGACGCGTTCGCAGGCCAGGGCCGGTGAGGGACCGGCACCCAGCGCGACACCGACGGCGGGAGCGCCCGGGTCGCCGAGGTGATCGCAGAGGCGGCCCAGGAATCCGGTGTCGGTGCGGGCGGTGCCCTCGGGGTCGCCGGTCTGCCAGCGGTGCAGCATCTCGAAATGCGACAGGTCGGGTTTGGCGGTGCCCACGCCCGGCACCACCGAGACGCCGGACGCGGCGAGTTGCGCCAGGCGCGGATGCAGGCCCAGCCGGTCGTCGATGACATGCACCTGCTCGGCGGCGATGGCGGTGCGCCGACGCAGGTCCCGATAGCGGGAATCGGCGTAGGGCACGGTCATCGACAAACCGTCACTGCCACCGGCCATTTCGATGACCAGCAGCCGTCGGCGGTCGATGGCGGCGGCCCTGACCGGCGCGGGTGGATGCCAAAGTCGCTGGGCCGGCGCCGCACTCAGCAGCCGATACCCGGCCGCGCCGCCGATCGCGGCCACCGCTCCGGCACCCAGTCCGGCTTGCAGGAGCCGGCGCCGCTTCACCTCGTTCGCGCTCATGCCAGCGTGAATTCCGGTGCGGTGATCGCCAAGGCGAGCAGGGCGGCGGCCGCACGCTGCGGCTCGCGGCGCAGCTCGAAGGCCAAATCCGTGGCGGCGGTGTGAGTTCGGGGCGTCGGGTCGTAGATCGAGGCCCGCCTGAACACCGCAGTGACCGGATCGTGTGCACCCGCGATCTCCTCGAGCACGGGCGCTTCCACCGCCAAGCCCGCCCGTGCGACCACGGCGCCCGGCGTGATCCACCGATTCCCCGGCGGCCAGCCCGCCACATTCGGCGGATAGAACGGCGCCTGCCCGAGCGCGGTCATCAATTCGAAAGCCTTGACCACATCATCGATTCCGAACACCGCGAACGCCGCCGTCACCCACTCCACCGGATACCGCGGCCGCGCGTACACCGCCGCCGCGAACGACGGATCCCGCAGTATCGCCTCCACCAGCGGCCGAATCTCCAACCCCGCCCGCATGAACACCGCCGCCAACTCACCCACCCGTTAGGAATTCATGAGGCGAAACGCTGCCAGCCCCGTACTCCGCCGAACACGCCGATCGCCGCCACCTCATCAGAACGAATCCCATCGGCTGCGGTAGTCTCATCGGTAGTCTTGAACAGGTGGCGATCGAATGGTACTGGGCGTTGGCGAGGATGCTGGAGCGCGCTGGGGTACATCCCGACGACGTATTCGACGTCATCGATGCGTGGATCACCGCGAAACGATCGGTGTGGTTCCGGACCGCCACTGATCCGGCCACCGGGTTGACGACCTTTGTGGTCTGGGGCCGCGCCGACTGCGGCACCACGGTCGCCGTCTATGCCCGACCCCGAGGACAAGACATCGAGGTCTACGCAGCCCGCTACCTCGATCACGACCAGACCGCCGAATTCGAGAAATGGGAGGCGAGCCACGATGACTGACCCGTTCGACAACATGACCCCTGACGAGGTGGCCGCCATGGTCGACCGCCTCGAGTTCACCGATGAGACGACGACGGAAGCCGACCACGGAATCGTCATCGGCCCCAATGCCGAGCCGGTGCTGGTTCCGCGCTCCATCAAAATGCCCTACGAACTCGACCAGGCGTGCAAGCGTCGCGCCAAACAACTCGGCCTCAATCAGTCGGTCTATATCCGATCGCTGATTGAGCGCGACCTAGCCGAAGCAGACACTGGCGAACTCCGCCCCGCCTGGGTACGAGAGCTTCTCGCAGTCATCGCCAATCATGAGCACGACGAAGACCGCAAGGCTTCTTGAACATTGAGCCCTATGGGGGCGGTACCCGGCGGCGGGTGGGTGGGTGGCCGTGCCAGCGGCGGTAGGCGTGGGTGAAGGCGGCGGTGTCGGAGTAGCCGAGGCGGCGGGCTATCGATTCGACGGTGAGGTTTTGGGATAGGAGTTCGTCGGCCAGGAATTGGAGGATTTGGGTACGTAGGGCTCGGAAGGTGGTGTGCTCGGCGGCGAGGCGGCGGTGGAGGGTGCGTTCGGAGAGGGCTAGTTCGCGGGCGATGGCGGGGAGGGCGGGCATGGCGGACGGGTCACGGAGCAGGAGGTGACGGATGCGGGCGGCGGTGCCGGTGAAGCGGCAGCGTTCGTCGAGGAGTTCCTCGCATTGGGCGATGCACAGGGCCGCGGTGTGCGGGTCGGGTGCGGGGGTGGGCTGGTCCAGGAAGGTGCTCGGGATGGTGAAAGCGTTACGGGGGGCGGCGAAATCGACGGTGATGGACATGCCGTACGGGTCCACGAGTGCCTGCGCGATCAGGCGGTATTCGTCGAGCATGTCGGTGTCGGTGAGTTCGAGGTGGATGGGCCGGTCCAGGGCATCCATGAGTTCCCGGACCGCGGGCGAGAGCAGCATCGAGGCGATGCGGAAGCCGGCCACCAGATCGCGGACGAGGAGAAAAGAGCGGACATCGGCCGGCACGTCCCCGTCGCCGACGACCACGAGCATGCCCGCCTCGGTCTCGGTGTAGGTGACGTCGAAGAAGTCGGAGGTCAGTTCGGTGAAGCGCTGCAGCAGCCGGATTGCCTCGCGCACAGTGGAACTCGACAGCATCGCGTAACCGAGGATGCCTGCGCTGGTGAGCGAGTAGCGCAGACCCGTCTCCAGTCCCAGTGCGCGCGGGTCGTCGTCACACGCGCGCAGGTTGCGGATGATGCGCAGTTCGACATCGGGCCGCACGAGCGCCCTCGGATGTTCCAGATCCGCCGCGGTGAGCCCGGTCCCGGCCAGGCATTCGGCCACCGACAGCCCGTGCTCGCGTCCGGTGTCCAGCAGCAGCCGGGCAGATACCGCCGGTCGCTCGATCTGCCATCGGCTCGGCCGCCCCGCGTCGCCCATGTGGCGGAAACTAACAAATACCGGTCCGACTGTCACCTGTCTGCGTGAATTCCCTTTTCCTACCGTCGAATTCACACCTTCGATCCGGGGAGAGACATGACCACGCAGACAATCCCATTCGAGCCGGGCCGCGCGGACCGCATCGAGCGCGCCCGCCGATACGTCCCCGATGATGCGGTCGACCGCGTCACACACGGCCTGTTCCGCACCGACACCGTGATCGACACGGTGGTCGAGGATTTCGCGGCCCTGGATCGGGGAGCGGGTTGGCGGCTGCTCGGCACCGCCCTGCGCGACCGCGATCCGCAGCCGCCCGGTGCCCCGGACTCCTTGCGGAACCTGCTCGTTCCCCTACTGACCCCACCCGACTGGTTCGATGCCGACCGGATCCGCACCGGCGCTCAGCTGTGGTGGCGCTTCGCCCCCGCGGTCATCGTCGGCATGGGTGGCAGCCTGCTGACCGCCTACGCCTTCGGCGATCTCAACAAGCCGCAGGCCATGAATTCCCGCTCGACCACCATGGCGGCCCGCCGCTACGAGGAGACGGCACGCTGGGTGCTGGCCGCCACCGACCCGGGCACCCTGATCCCCGGCGGCACCGGTTTCGACGCCACCGTGCGAATCCGTTTCGTACACGCCATGGTCCGCCGCCACCTCCGCCGAAGCGGCCGCTGGAACACCCTCGCCTGGGGCGAGCCGATCCACACCACCGGCATGGCCACCACCGCCCAAGCCTTCCTGCTGATCCCGCTGACCATGTACGAACTGCTCGACATCCCCCTCACCCCCGACGAAACCGAATCCGTCCGCCAACTCTGGTGCTGGATCGCCTATCTGATGGGCGTCCCCGACGAGCTACTACCGCACTCGATCGAGGACGCATTCGCGCTGAACCGCGCTGCAACCCTCGTATTCGCCCCACCCGACGACGACACGAAGATCCTCACGGACGCTCTACTGAGCAGCGGCATCCGCGCCGAACGCCTACTCCCCCAACGCTTCCACGCCCGCACCGCCCCGCTCCTGCGGCCGGTGGTGTCGCGCCTGGTCTGGGGCACCACCGGCCGCATAGTCCGAACCTTCGTGGACCCCGACGCCGAACCTGCCCGCAATCACCCCGCGATCATCGCCCTCCGTCAGCGAGCCAAGTTGCGAGAACCCTTCCGCCGCAACGGCCTGCTCGGCACCGAAGCCCACATCGCCACCACCCAGCGCCGCGCCCTCTCCCGAGTCCTCGACGCCCTGCACGCCGCCCCCACCCCCGTCCCCCCGAACGAGGCCGTCACCCCACCCGGAACCGCAACAAGATCAGGGAGTCCTCAGCGCGGGAAACCGGACAAGTTTCCGCAGTGAGTACTCCCTGATCTTGATCGGGCGCGAGCGACCGGGCTAGCTCAGGGTGTTGAGGGCTGCCGCGTCGTAGGGCTTCAGGGCGTCGAGTTGTCCCGCAAGGACTTTGGCTGCCCATTCGGGGTCCTGGAGCAGGGCGCGGCCTACGGCGACCATGTCGAATTCGTCGCTCTCGAGGCGGTCGAGGAGGTTGTCGAGGCTGCCGAGGGGGGCGCCCTGGCCGGTGAAGGCGCGCAGGAAGTCGCCGTCGAGGCCGACCGAGCCGACGGTGATCGTTGTTTTGCCGGTGAGCTTTTTGGTCCAGCCGGCCAGATTCAGGTCCGAGTCCTCGAATTCGGGGAGCCAGTAGCGGCGGGTGGAGGCGTGGAAGGCGTCGACACCGGCCGCGGCGAGCGGGGCCAGGATTGCTTCCAGCTCCTGCGGGGTTTCGGCGAGACGGGCGCTGTAGGCCTCCTGCTTCCACTGGGAGTAGCGGAAGATCACCGGGAATTCGGGCGAGACGACCGCCCGGACCGCGGCCACGATTTCGGCGGCGAACTGGGTCCGTGCCACGGAATCGCCACCGTAGGAATCGGTTCGGCGGTTGGTGTGCGACCACAGGAACTGGTCGAGGAGGTAGCCGTGGGCACCGTGTAGTTCGATCCCGTCGAAGCCGATGCGCTCGGCGTTCGCGGCGGCCTCCGCGAAGGCGCCGATGACGTCGTCGAGGTCACCCTGGGTCATCGCCTTGCCGGTGGGTTCGGTGCCGTCGACGCGGATGCCGGAGGGACCGACCGCGGGGGCCTCCGGGAAGGGCGCCTGGCCGTCCATGCGGACCATGCCGATGTGCCACAGCTGCGGCACGATGGTGCCGCCGGCGGCGTGCACGTCATCGACGACCTTGGCCCAGCCTGCGAGCTGATCCTCACCGTGGAAGCGCGGCACCCGATCGCTCTGCCCGGCGGAGTCGTGGCCGACGTAGGTGCCTTCGGTGACGATCAGGCCGACGCCCGCGGCGGCGCGGCGCGCGTAGTAGGACCGCACATCGTCACCGGGTACGCCGCCAGGAGAGAACATGCGCGTCATCGGCGCCATGACGATGCGGTTCGGGACGGTCAGTCCGTTCAGCTCGATGGGCCGTGACAGCAGCCGAGCCGCCCGGGAGGTGTCGGAGGCGATGACGGTCACAGGTTGCTCCTCATGGTTACTTGCCAACTTAGATGGTTGAGAACTTCAAGCAATACAGCCAGACGCTAGTGGTGAATATTTGAGATAGTCAAGTTTCTGCGGATAGGCTGGCCGTATGACCGAAGCTCCCCCCGTCGACACCGCCCGGCTCATGGAGGCGCTCTGGCTGTCGTTCGGCGTCTACTACGGGGACTTCACCATCGCCGCGGCCAGTGAGAACCTCACCGCGAGCCAGGGCAAGGCCCTGGTCGTATTGCGCCGCGGCCCCGTCGCCATGCGCGCCCTGGCCGAAATCATGGCCTGCGACGCCTCCAACGTGACCGGCATCATCGACCGGCTCGAGAAACGCGGCCTCGTGCGCCGCGAACCCAGCGCCTCCGACCGCCGCGTCACCAACCTCGTCATCACGGCCGCGGGCGAGCAGCTCACCGACGCGATCCACGCGAAGATGCACACCACCCGGGATGGCCTGGACAGACTCACCGGCGCGGACCAGGCCCAGCTGCACGCCCTGCTCAAACGCGCCTTCGGCCCCCGCCCCGAGTAACGCCCCCGAGCCTGCGCCGACGCGATCGAACGTCGAGACGTGCTGTGCACCAGCGCATTCTGGCGAGGCCGAGCGGCGGCGGGCACGATGGGGGCATGTGGACAACTACCGACAGCGTCACCTCGGCCGACGGCACCCGCATCGTCTTCCATACGATCGGCGACGGACCGCCGTTGGTGATCGTGCACGGCGCGTTGGTCACCACGGAGATGTATCAGCAGCTCGCCGAGCTGCTCGCTACCGATTACCGAGTAGTTCTGGTCGCTCGGCGCGACTACGAGCCGAGCGGAAACAGCACGGGGCCACGCACTTTCACGCGGCAGGTAGATGACCTGGCCGCCGTGCTCGAACGCCAGGACGGCCCGAGTTTCGTCTTCGGACACTCGGCGGGCGGCTTGGTCACCCTGGAGGCACTCGCCGCGGGCGTCCCGAATATCCGACGGTTCGCCTTGTACGAAGCGCCGCTGGCGTTCGCGGGTGGCCCGCTGCGACCGACCTTGGACCGAGCCCGCGAACTCGTCGCCGACCAGCCCGCCGAGGCGGTCACCGAATTCTTCCGGGCCATCAGCGATCCACCGCTTCCCGACCGCATCCTGCGCTTGATGGGCGAGACCATGGCCTTCCGCGCGACCGGGCTGGTCGCCGACCTCGAATGCCTCGCCGCGATGGATCCGGACCCGTCCCGCTGGTCGGCCACGACCACACCGGCCCTGCTGCTGGCGGGTTCCGCGAGTGATCGATACGGGCTGGAGAGCATGGAGAAACTCCATACGGCCCTGCCGGATTCACGGCTCACGGTATTGGACGGGCTGGCCCACCATCCCGACGATTTCACTTCGGTCGCGGCCGCCTTGCGTGAATTCTTCGGCCCCGATACCGGTTCAGGGTCGTAGGTAGGCGGCGGTCCAGGCCGGGTCGAACCAGGTGGGAGCCGCGGCCGCGAAATCGGGTGCGGGCCAAGTGCCCGCGCCGGCGGGCAGCGAGCCGATCAGATCCACGCCGGTGACGGCGGGGAGATCGGTGCGGTTGCATTCGGAGGCCAGGTCGGGTTCGCCCGGCCAGGAGCCGATGACCAAGCCCGCGCATTCGACTCCCCCCGCAGCCAGCGCCCGGGTGGTGAGTTCGCTGTGGTTGAGCGTGCCGAGACCTGCCGCCGCGACCAACAGCACCGGGGCGCCGAGCTTTTGAGCCAGGTCGAGGAGGGTGAAGTCGCCGATGCGGACCAGCAGACCGCCCGCGCCCTCGACCAGCACCAGGTCCGCGTCGGCACAGGATTCGATCCCGGCGACGGTCTCGGACAAGGTCAGCAAGGGGTAGCCACTGCGCCGCGCAGCGGTATCCGGGGCCAAAGGCTCCGGGTAGCGCGCGAGTTCGAGCGTGCGGGTGACACCGCTGAGCCGGGTGATGACGGCCAGATCGCCGGGTTCGCCGGGGGCTACCCCGGTTTGGGCAGGCTTGCAGACGGCGACGTTCAGACCGGCCGCGTGGGCGGCGGCGGCCAGCGCGGCGGTGACGATGGTTTTGCCGACGTCGGTGGAGGTGCCGGTGATGAACAGCAGACGGGTCACGCGGGAACCACCTCGCGGGCGCGGGCTTCGGCGAGCACCTCGGTGAGAATCGTTGCGATGGTGGCGAGTTCGCCGGGGGTGAGGTCGGCGCGCGCGGTCAGGCGCAGGCGGGAGGTGCCTTCGGGAACCGACGGCGGGCGGAAGCAGCCGACCGACAGCCCCCGTGCGATGCACGCCTGCGCGGCGTCGTAGGCGACCTGGGCCTCACCCAGCACCACCGATACGACGGCCGAATCCGGTTGCCCGACACCGGCGATGCGCGCCAGGTCGGCCGCGCGATCCAGCACCCGTTGGGCCATGGCCGGATCGCGGCGCAGCAGTCCGAGAGCAGCTCGGGCCGCGCCGACGGCCGCCGGGGCGAGCCCGGTGTCGAAGATGAAGGTGCGAGCCGTATCGATGAGGTGGGCACGGACGCGTTCGCTCGCGAGCACCACACCGCCCTGCGCGGCAAAGGCTTTGGAGAGGGTCGCGGTGATGACCAGATCCGGTTCGCCCGCCAGCCCGCATTCGTGCACCAGCCCGCGACCGCCGTCGCCGCGCACTCCCAGCCCGTGCGCCTCGTCCACGACGAGCACCGCGCCATTGGCCCTCGTCACCCGGTGCAGTTCGGCCAGCGGCGCGAGATCGCCGTCGGCGCTGAACACCGAGTCGGTCAGCACCAGTGCCCGTTCCTCACGACGCTGCGACAGCAACCGATCCACGGCCGCCGGATCGCGGTGCGGCGCGATCTCCACCCGGGCCCGCGACAGCCGGCAGGCATCGACCAGCGAAGCGTGGCTGCCCGCATCCGAAACCACCAGCGCCCCACGCCCGGCCAGCGCGGTGACCGCGCCCAGGTTGGCCGCGTACCCGGAGGCGAACACCAATCCGGCCTCGGCCCCGACGAATTCGGCGAGTTCGGTCTCGAGCTGTTCGTGCTCGGCGGTGGTTCCGGTGACCAGCCGGGACCCGGTCGCGCCGGTGCCCCAGCGCTGGATCGCGGCGATGGCCCCGGCGATCACCTCGGGGTGGCGTACCAGCCCGAGGTAGTCGTTGGAGGCCAGGTCGATGCTCGCCTGCTCGGGGGTGCGGGCGCGCAGGGCGCGGCGCAGTCCGGCGTCCACGCGCTCGGCGGCGCGGGTGTCGAGCCAGCTCAAGGGATCGGCAGTCACAGCTCGGAAGCATACTTGAACGCCGTTCAGGAGACCATGGGTGTCGGTGGGCGGGACTATGCTGGGATTCGTAAGGAGGCTGCGCGATGCCACGATGGGCAATAGTGGTCGAGCAGACGACCGGCTTCGGCGAGAGCAAAACTTGGAGTCCGAAGATCCTCACCGAGGTGGTGGGAACCCGCGAACAAGCCCTCGCGAAGGTCCCGGACCTCGTTTCGAAATTCATTCCCGATCATCCAAGGTTGATCAGTCGGCGCACGATCCTGCGCGACGGTGACACCTACATGTTGATCGCTCGTGGCTGGTCCGACGAATATCACTGCGTGTTCAGAGTCTGGGAAGTCCTGTCCGACAGCGACAATTCAGACAAAGTGCGCGAAAAACGAGCTAACCGCTGAGGACTCGCCGCGAGCGAGTGGAACCCCACGCCGGTGACCGACAACCGCGGTCGGCTACCGGACCAGACGGCCGAGTAGGGCCGAGGCCGTCGCGACGCTGAGCGCTGCCGCCCCGGTGAGCACGCCGAAGTCGAGCCAGAGGCTTGCCGGAGTACCGATCAGCAGCCCGCGCAACGCATCCACCTCGTAACTCAGGGGATTGAGGTGGCTGATCACCCGCAGCCAGCCCGGCATCAGATCCACCGGATACAGGGCGTTGGAGGCGAAGAAGAGCGGCATGGTGATCGCCTGCCCGATACCCATCAGCCGATCGCGAGCCTGCACCAGCCCGGCGATGGTCATGGACAGGCAGGCGAAGAACGCCGTGCCGAGGAACACCGCCGGGACGGTCGCGAGAATGCGCAGCGGGTTGCCGGTGAGTCCGACGCCCATGAGCAGCGCCACCACCACGATCACCACAATCTGCGCGATGGCGCGAACGCCTGCGGCGAAACACTTTCCGGTGATGAGCGCCGCGCGCGGGGTCGGGGTGACGAGCAGTTTGGTAAGAATTCCGGCATCGCGATCCCAGATGATCTGGATGCCGTAGAAGATGGCGATGAACAGCGCCGACTGCGCGATCACGCCGGGCGCGAGGAAATCCAGGTAGGGCACCGATCCGGTGGGCAGCGTGTGCAGTCGCGAGAAGGTGGTCCCGAAGATCACCATCCACAGCACCGGCTGGATGGCGCGGGTCAGCACCTCGGTCTGGTCGTGGCGCAGCTTCTGGATCTCCACCAGCGCGAAAGTGCCGATCCGCGAGGCCAATCGGGGCACGCGGGCCCAGCCGCGCGGGGCCAGGACCGGCGTGAACGGGGTGTCAGCCCATGCGCCGGGCCGACCGGCGAGTACTTCGGACATTGCGCAGGTTCCCTTCGGTGACATCGTCGAGCCCCTCCCCCGCCGCCTGCCGGAAGACATCCTCCAGGGTCGCCCCGGGACCGAGTCCGGCCTTCAGTTCGGCGGGTGAGCCGGTGGCGCGCAGCACACCCTTGTGCAGCAACGCGATTCGATCGCAGAGGGCGTCGGCCTCGGCCATGTAGTGGGTGGTCAACAACACGGTGGTGCCGTACTCGGTGCGCATGTGCGCGACCCGCTCCCAGACGCTGTCGCGCGCAATGGGATCCAGGCCGACGGTCGGTTCGTCGAGCACCAGCAGCGCGGGCCGGTTGACCAGCGCCTGCGCCAGTTCCAGCCGGCGGATCATGCCGCCGGAGTAGCTGCCCGCCAGGCGATCCGCCACATCGAGCAGGTGCATGGCGTCGAGTACCTCGTCGACCCGCTCGGCGCGCTCGTTGCGCGGCACGTCGAACAGCCGCGCGAACCAGGACACATTCTGCCGCCCGGTGAGCCCAGCCTCGATCGAGAGCTGTTGCGGCACATAGCCCAGGTTGTAGCGAACATCGGCGGCGCGGGTGGTCACGTCGAGCCCGAACACCCGGACCGCGCCGGACTGGATGGGCATGAGCGTGGTGAGCAGGCGGATAGTGGTGGACTTGCCCGCCCCGTTCGGCCCGAGCAGTCCGAACACTTCGCCGCGCGCAATGGCGAGGTCGAGGTCGTCGACCACGGCGGTGCTGCCGTAATGATGGGTGAGGCCGACACATTCGACGGCGGGCACGCTGGTCATCGGTCGCCTCCACGGGAGTGCTCACGTTCGTGCAGCAGATCGGTGAGCCGGGTCATCGCCGCCAGCCCGTTACGCAGTTGTGCGCGTTCGGTTTCGGTGAGCTCGTCGAGCGCGTCGGCAACCACCGCGTGCCGGTGCCGCCGGGTCGCGTCGGCGATCCGCTGCGCGTCCGGGGTCAGCGACAGGCGCATGGTGCGGCGGTCGTGCGGATCCGGTTCCCGCACCACCAGTCCCGCACCGACCAGCCCGGTGACCAGTGTCGAGACGCTATTGGCGGCCGAACCCAGTTCCGCGGCGGCCTCTTTCACCGACATGCCGGGCCGCCGCCCGATCAGCCGCAGGAATTCCGATTGCGCACCCGAGAGCCCCGGCTCGTCGAAGGACCGCCCGGCCAGCCGCCCAACCTGCCGCCGCAGCCTGCCCATGCTGCCGAACAGCAGGGTCAGCAGCTCGGCATGGTCCTCGGCATCACGAGATTCGGGCACGCCCCCAACGATAGCTCTGTTTCAGAGGTATTGCCCGGCGAGATGACCTCCACGCGCAACTCCTCGTCACGCGGCGACCGCCCGCGAGGTGGCCACCCGTTTACGCGAATTCGCCCGTGGTCAGACGGCCACCGCCGCACACATTGCGGCAGTGATGCGGCAGACGTCGTCACAACTGCCGATGAACCGGCACGCGGTAGATGGGGAACCGGTCGTCTGCCCGCAGAGTCAGACTGCGGCCGCCGCGCACATGGCGGTGGCGATGCGGCGGACGTCATCGGGGGTGCTGATGAACGGGGGCATGCAGTAGATGAGATCGCGGAAGGGGCGCAACCACACTCCAGCTTCGACGGCCGCATGCGTGGTCTTGCGCATGTCCACCGGATGGTCCAACTGGATGACGCCGATGGCGCCGCGAATCCGGACTTCGGCGACGCCGGGGAGGTCGCGGGCCGGGGCGAGGCCTGTGTGCAGTTCAGCTTCGATGTCGCGCACCTCCGCCTGCCAGTCGCGGGAGAGCAGTAGTTCGATCGAGGCGACCGCGACCGCGCAGGCGAGGGGGTTGCCCATGAAGGTGGGGCCGTGCATGAGGCCGCCGTGTTCGCGGCTCAGGGTCTCGGCGATCTCGGTGGTGCACAGTGCGGCGGCGAGGGTCATATAGCCGCCGGTGAGCGCCTTGCCGACGCACATCACGTCGGGTCGTACGCCAGCTTGCTCGGCCGCGAAAAGTGTTCCGGTGCGGCCGAATCCGGTGGCGATCTCGTCGAAGACCAGCAGTACACCGTGCTCGTCACACAGCCGGCGCAGGTCGGACAGATACCGCGGATCGTGGAAGCGCATGCCGCCCGCGCCCTGAACGATCGGTTCGACGATGACCGCGGCCAGTTCGTGCGCGTGCTCGGCGATCACTCGCTCCAGCTCCGAAACGTACTCGGGTACATAGTCTTCCGGCGGCGCGCTGGTGAACACCTGCGGCACCAGCACATCCGTCCACAGCGAGTGCATCCCGCCTTCGGGGTCGCACACGCTCATGGGCGTGAAGGTGTCCCCGTGATACCCGCCGCGCCAGGTCATCAGGCGATGTTTCTCCGGCCGCCCGATCGCCCGCTGATACTGCAGGCACATCTTCACCGCGACCTCGACCGACACCGACCCGGAGTCGCAGAGGAAGACCTTGTCCAGCCCCTCGGGCGTGAGCTCGACCAGCAACTGCGACAGCCGCACCGCCGGTTCGTGGGTGAGCCCCCCGAACATCACGTGACTCATCTTCCCGACCTGCGCGATCAACGCCGCGTCCAGCACCGGGTGCCGGTATCCGTGCACGGCCGCCCACCACGAGCTCATCCCGTCCACCAGCTCGCGCCCGTCGGCGAGGGTGAGCCGGGTCCCGGACGCCGATGCCACGATGAGCGGTTCGGTCCCGGCGGGGAATCCGCCGTAGGGATGCCACACGTGCGCGGCGTCGAGGGCGGCGATCTCAGCGGGGGTCAATGCCACAGGAAGTCCTTACGAGGAGCTGGCTTGAACGGTGTTCAAGTTACCACGAACCATTCCCGACCCAGCCGCTCCGGCGTATTCTTTGACTCGGTCAAAGGATTGGAGTCGTGATGACGACCAACTCTGTCGAGGGCGGGACGAGCACCGCCGATCAGCTGATCGAGGCACACCACATCGCCGCCGTGCGCGCCTTCAACCGGCGCTATACGCGCATCATCGGCGTCCTCCAGGGCGGCATGCTCGGCACCGAATACTCGCTCGCCGAGGGCCGGATCCTGTTCGAGCTGGCCAACTTCGGGGCCGCCGAGGTGGTGGATCTACGGCTGGCGCTGGATTTGGATGCCGGATATCTGAGCCGGATTCTGGCCCGGTTCGAGGAGCGCGGGCTGGTGGCCCGGCGGCGGTCGGAGGCCGACGGGCGACGGCAGATCGTCGAGCTGACCGGCCTCGGCCGCGCCGCCTTCGAGGTGCTGGATCAGCGCACCGACGAGCAGATCGGCGGGCTACTGGGAGACCACTCCCCCACTGTGCGGACCCGGCTGGTCGGGGCCATGCGCACCATCGAGCAGATCCTCGACACCGAGCTCGAGGCCGATCCGGCCGCCGTCGTGCTGCGCGCCCCGCGCCCCGGCGAGCACGGCTGGGTGATTCGCCGCAATGCCGAGCTCTATGCCGAGGAGTTCGGCTGGAACGGCGAGTACGAGGCGCTGGCCGCCAAGATCGTCGCCGACTGGCTGAATTCCCATGACCCGCAGCGGGAACGGGCCTGGATCGCCGAATACGAGGGCAACCCGGTCGGCTGCGTCTACTGCATGCGCGAGGACGACGCCACCGCGCGGTTGCGGCTGCTGCTGGTCGAACCGTCCGCGCGCGGGCTCGGCGTCGGCAGCGCGCTGGTCGACGAATGCCTGCGCTTCGCCGCCGACGCCGGCTACACCGAGATGGTGTTGTGGACCAACAGCATCCTGACCTCGGCCCGGCACCTCTACGAGCGCGCGGGATTCGAACTCGTGGAATCGAATCCGCACCACAGCTTCGGTGTGGATCTGGTCGGGCAGACCTGGCGCAGGGGACTCTGACCGCGGCCCGGACCGGCTCGATAGGGTCGGGGCATGGCTCCCGCGACCCCCGGCTCCACCGCGCTCGGTGTCTGGCCGGGAACCGCCTATCCGCTCGGCGCGACCTACGACGGCGCCGGGACGAATTTCTCGGTGTTCTCCGAGGTCGCCCGGCGCGTGGAACTGTGCCTGATCGGCGACGATCACCGCGAGACCCGGATTCCGCTCGACGAGGTGGACGGGTATGTCTGGCATGCCTATCTGCCAGGGATCGGGCCGGGGCAGCGCTACGGGTTCCGGGTGCACGGGCGGTTCGATCCGACCAAGGGGTTGCGCTGCGATCCCAGCAAGCTGCTGCTGGACCCGTACGGCAAGGCGTTCGAGGGCGATTTCGGGACCGATTCCGCGCCCTACAACTACGGGCAGAACTCGCTCGGGCACACCATGACCGGGGTGGTGATCAACCCGTATTTCGACTGGTCCGGGGATCGCGCGCCGCGTCGGCCGTATCACGAGACGGTGATCTACGAGGCGCATGTGAAGGGGATGACGTTCACCCATCCCGAGGTTCCGCCGCCGCTGCGCGGGACGTTCGCCGGGATGGCGCATCCGGCGATCATCGAGCACCTACAGAAACTGGGTGTCACCGCGGTCGAGTTGATGCCCGTGCACCAGTTCCTCGATGACCGGATCCTGCTCGATCGCGGGCTGCGGAATTACTGGGGCTACAACAGCTTCGGCTATTTCGCACCCCATCGCGGGTATGCGGCCGACAGCGCACCGGCCTCCGGGGTCACCGAATTCAAGGCCATGGTGCGCGCCTTCCACGCCGCCGATATCGAGGTCATTCTCGACGTGGTCTACAACCACACCGCCGAGGGCAATGAATTCGGGCCGACGTTGAGTTTCCGGGGCATCGACAATGCCGCGTATTACCGTCTGGTGGACGATGATCCGCAGCATTACATGGATTACACGGGCACCGGCAACAGCTTCAACATGGCGCATCCGCACGCCCTTCAGCTGATCATGGATTCACTGCGGTACTGGGTGCTGGATATGCACGTGGACGGCTTCCGGTTCGATCTCGCCGCCACCCTGGCCCGCGAATTGCACGATGTGGACCGGCTTTCCACGTTCTTCGACATGGTGCAGCAGGACCCGGTGGTCAGCCAGGTGAAGTTGATCGCCGAACCCTGGGATGTCGGCGAGGGCGGTTATCAGGTCGGCAATTTCCCGGTCGCATGGACGGAATGGAACGGCAAATACCGTGACACCGTGCGCGATTACTGGCGCGGGCAACCGGCGACGCTGGGCGAGTTCGCCTCCCGGCTCACCGGGTCCTCGGATCTGTACGAAGCGACAGGGCGGCGGCCGTGCGCGAGCATCAACTTCGTGACCGCGCACGACGGCTTCACCCTCGCGGATCTGGTGTCCTACAACGACAAACACAATGCGGCCAACGGTGAGGACAATCGCGACGGCGAGAACTACAACCGCTCCTGGAACTGCGGTGTCGAAGGCCCCACCGACGATCCGGGGATCCTCGCGCTGCGCGCCCGCCAGGCCCGCAACCTGCTCGCCACCCTGATGCTCTCGCAAGGCACGCCCATGCTGTTGCACGGCGACGAATTCGGTCGCAGCCAGCAGGGCAACAACAATGCCTACTGTCAGGATTCACCGCTGTCGTGGATGGACTGGACCCTCATGCACACCCATGCCGATCTGCTCGAATTCACCACGCGCACGGTCGCATTGCGGCGCGCGCACCCGATCTTCCGGCGTCGCCGCTTCTTCGATCCGGCCCCGGACAGCCAGGGGCTCGGTGACATCGCCTGGTTCACGCCGGGCGGCACCGAGATGACCGACGCGGACTGGATGACCACCTTCGCGCGCTCGCTGACCGTGTTCCTCAACGGCGACGGGATTCGCGAACCCGGCCCGCGCGGCGAACGCGTCACCGACGATTCGTTCCTGCTGTGTTTCAACGCTCATGACGAAGAGCTCGATTTCACACTCCCCGCCGCGAGCTACGGCAATGCCTGGTCAACCGTCCTGGACTGCTCCACGGCCACCGGCGATCCCGCCGAGAAGACCGCCCGCCCCGCCGCCGCCACCGTGCAAGTGCCCGCACGCTGTCTGCTCGTGCTGCGCCGTACGGCATGATCGATAGCGCCATGACCAGCTCGCCCGAACACCACACCGGACCCATCGCCCGGCAGACGCCCGTGCGCAGCACCTACCGCCTGCAGTTGCGGCCCGACGCGCTCACCTTCGCCGATGCGCGCGGTATCGCCGAATACCTGCAGCAGCTGGGCATTTCGCATCTGTACCTGTCGCCCGTCATGACGGCGGCGCGCGGCTCCACCCACGGTTACGACGTCACCGATCCCACCGCCGTCGCGGCCGGGCTCGGCGGACCGACCGGACTCAAGGCGCTCGCCGACGAGGTCCGCAGCCGCGGCATGGGGCTGATCATCGACCTGGTGCCCAATCACGTGGGCGTCGCCGACCCGCAGCAGAACGCGTGGTGGTGGGATGTGCTGCGGCTGGGCAAGGAATCCCAGTACGCCACCTGGTTCGACATCGACTGGACGCCGGGCAACGGCGCGGGCGGGCGCATCGCGCTGCCGGTGCTGGCCGGGGAGAACGATCCGGCCGCGCTGACCGTGGACCGCTCCGGGGCCGAACCCATGCTGGCGCTGCACGATATGCGGTTCCCGATCGCCCCGGGCACCGATGGCGAGAACGCGCTGCGCATCCACGACAAGCAGCACTATCGGCTGGTCAACTGGAAGTCCGGGCTGTGCGGGTACCGGCGCTACTTCACCGTCGGCGGGCTGGCCGCCATCCGGCAGGAGGAGCCCGCGGTCTTCGAGGCCACCCACCGGGAACTCGCCGCGTGGTGTGAGCACGACCTGATCGACGGTGTGCGCGTGGATCATCCGGACGGATTGGCCCGGCCCGGCGAGTATCTGCGGCGACTGCGGCAGCTGATCGGGCCGCAGCGGCTGCTGCTGGTGGAGAAGGTGCTCGCCGAGCGCGAACCCCTCGACGCCACCCTGCCCATCGACGGCACCACCGGTTACGACGCGCTCGCCGAACTCGGCGGGGTGCTCATCGATCCCGACGGTGAGAAGCAGCTGACCGAGCTGTCGCGGCAGTTCACCGGGCACGGCAGCGACCGGGCGTGGTTCGTGGAGCAGGAGCATCGGATTCGCCGCGCGGTCGCCGAGACCATGCTGGTGCCCGAGGTGCGCCGGCTGGTCGCCGCGGTCAAACGCGATGCGCGCGCGGACGCCTTCGACACCATGGCGCTCACCAACGCCGCCATCGAGGTGTTGTCGTTCGTGCCGGTGTATCGCACCGACTACGCGCCGCTGGCGGGGATGATCGGTGCGGTCGTGGCCGAGGTGGCGCGGCGCAATGCCGAGCTCACCGCGCCGCTGCAGGTGCTGGTCACCGCGCTGTCCGTCGGCGGTGAGGCGGCTACCCGCTTCCATCAGGTGGGCGGGGCGATGACCGCGAAAGCCGTGGAGGACACCATGTTCTACCGCGCGGCGCGGCTGGTGTCGCTGCAGGAGATGGGCGCGGATCCGGCCCGGTTCAGCCGTTCGATCGTCGAATTCCATCTAGCCAATGCCGAGCGGGCGGCCCGCTGGCCCGCAACCATGACGACGCTGTCCACCCACGACACCAAGCGCGGCGAGGATGTGCGCGCCCGCATCGGCATGCTCTCGCAGGTGCCCGACATCTGGGCGCGTTCGGTCAGCACCTGGGAGGAGATCGCGCCCGGACCCGACGGCGCGACCACGCTGTTCCTGCTGCAGAACATGTTCGGCGTCTGGCCCGCCGACGGACGCTCGGCCGCGGCCGTGCCCGGACTGCGGGAGCGGCTGCACCAGTTCGCGGAGAAGGCCGTTCGCGAGGCCGGGACCCAATCCTCCTGGGAAGAACCGGATGTCGAGTTCGAGACGGCGGTGCACCGCTGGATCGACAGCGTCCTGGACGGGCCGGTCGGCGCGGAACTCGGCGAGTTCGTCAACGATCTGGCCGCCCACGCCTGGACCGACTCCCTGTCGCAGAAGTTGCTGCAACTGTGCGGCCCCGGCATCCCCGACATCTACCAGGGCTGCGAACTCTGGGAGGACTCCCTCGTCGACCCCGACAACCGCCGGCCCGTCGACTTCACCCATCGCACCCTGCTACTGCAATCCCTCACCGGCACACCCGATCTCGACGCCTCCGGCGCGGTCAAAATGTGGATAGCCGCCTACGCCCTCTGGCTGCGCCGCGAACGCCCCGACTGCTTCGTAGGCGGCACCTACACCCCCTTGTTCGCCTCCGGCGACCGCGCCGCCCACCTAATCTCCTATGCCCGCGGCCGCACCGGCGAAACCCCCGAGGTCATCGTCGCCGCCACCCGCCACAGCATCCGCCTCGACGAAGCTGGCGGCTGGACCGACACCGTCATCGACCTCCCCCAAGGCCACTGGACCGACCGCCTCACCGGCCACACCTTCTCCGGCCGAGCCCGCCTCGAAAAACTCTTCGCCCGCCTCCCCGTAGCCCTCCTCGTCCGCTGACCGTGGTCAGTGCGCGATGGTGCGGCAGGGCGGTTGGAGGGTGTTGTCGGCGGAATAGACCGGCCAGTTCATAGCGTTCGAGGTCTGAGGACCGAAGACGCCGTCCTGTTTGACGGAGTGCTGTTGTTGGACGGTGAGGACGGCGCGTTTCGTGTCGTCCCCGAAAATGCCGTCTGTGTCGGTGATTTGGGTGCTGTAGCAGGTGCGGAGGGCGGATTGCAGGGCCTTCACGCCCTCGAGTGGGCCCTGGGCGGCGTCCTTGATCGAGAGGATGCAGTGGCGGCCGCCATCACCGGTCGCGGGGACCACGGCGTGCACGCCGGGGGCCACCGAGAGCGTGGTCGTGTACAGGCAGCGGGCGGTGATGGATGCCGCCGGAGCCGGGGCGGCCCCGCTCGGGTCCGAACCGGAATTCCAGTACAGGACACCGGCGATCGCCGCCGCCAACACCCCGGTGGCCGCCGCGACAATGGTGACGATCCGCCGCCTGTGCCCGTGTAGCCCGCTCTCACCGATTGGATCGGACACGCGCCGGATCGCTGCCGCCACCCGACTACGGCCGGAGGTGATGCGGGCTACCGCGCCGTCGGTGCGCGGGTGCGCATGCAGGGCGCGGGTTGCGGCCGAGGCGAGATCGCCGCAGCCGGGGTGGCGGTCGGCCATGCTCCAGGCGGTGGCTTTGGCGAGTACTCGGGCCATGGGGGCCGAGAGTTTGGGATCTCTTGTGGAGATGGGTAATTCGGCAGGTAGTTCGCCGGTGAGGAGTTGGTAGAGGGTGACGGCCAGGGCGTGGACGTCGGCGCGGGGGCCGACGGGGCGGCCGATGCGTTGTTCGGGTGGGGCGTAGGGCTGGGAGAAGGCCCAGCGGCCGCTGGCGGTGAGGGTGTCTTCGGCGGCGAGGCTGCGGGCGATGCCGAAGTCGCCGATCAGGATCCAGTCGGTGCCGCCGGTGCCGGTGGTGCGGAAGATGTTGGCGGGCTTCACATCGCGGTGGATGACCTGTTGGGCGTGGGCGTAGTCGAGGGCGTCGGCGACGGCGGCGATCATGCGCACCGCACGGTCGGGGTCGATGCCGTGCGGGTTCTCCTCGATGAGATCGGCGAGATCGCCGCCGGGGACGTACTGCATGGCCATCCAGAGGGTGCCACGTTCGTCGCCGAAGTCCTTGACGTCCACGATGTTCGGGTGCGCCAGGTTCGCCACCAGTTGCGCCTCCCGGCGGAACTGCGCACTGCCGGAGGTGCCGGTCACCATGGGCGTCAGCACCTTCAGCGCGACCGGCATATCCAGCACCTGATGCCGGGCCAGATAGACCGTGCCCATCCCACCCGCACCCAATCGGCGCTCGATCACATATCCGGCGAATACCGACCCCGCGACCAGCTCGGAAGCGACCACTGTCCGCGCACCTCCTCCCGGAGTCCGCCGATGCGAGGATAGCGCCGCGACGACAGTCCGGTAGGAGGAAATCAGCATGGCCGTCAGCTCGAGAGCACTCGCGCGTCCGGCGGCGGCAGCGGAACCAGTTCGATAGGCTCGACCAGATCCGGCGGCACCGGACCGTGGTCGGCAGTGCACCAGCGGTGAATATTGGCCGGGCGGTAGTCCTTTCGATCCAGCACCGTCGAAGCCAGGAAGCTGTCCTGATCCTCGGGCTGCAGCAGTTTGCGCCAGGAATCCCAGTAGAAGCGCGGACTGCGCCAACTCGCCGCCAGCCGAACGAGATTCAGCACCCGGAAGCCGGGGCTCAGCGAATCGTGCAAATGGCTGGCGTCGAACGGGCAACCCTGCAGCAGCGTGTCGAGGCGATCATGGTCGAAGGTGAGTCCCTCGGCCTCGGCCTCGGCGATCATCCAGCGCAGCGTGATGTCGGACAGGCCGCAGTCTTCGTAGCCGCCGCCGATATCGCTGTGCACGCCCTCGAACCAGACCTGCTTGACCCGGTCGGGCCGGTTGAACAGTTCCTTCTGGTCGGCGGGGATCTCCCACAGGCAGGGCGCGAATTCCCGCCGCCGTTCGTCGATGGCGAGGGCCTGCCGTGCACACAGCACGATCTTCGAGAGCCGCACATCGTGGAAGCGGTGCTTCCACGCGGTCAGCCCGGGCACACCCATCGCGCCGACGGTGTCGAAGACGCCGAGGAAATTGATGGTCGGCCGCTCCGGATAGCAGTACTCGGCCCGGAATTCGGCCCACTCGGGCGGATCCGGATCGTCCGGATGCTTCTTGCGGGTCTTGTAGATCTCCAGCGCCTTCGGGTACTTGCCGTGAATCATGGCGTCGTACTTCAGGATTCCGAGGCGGTTGATCATGCCGGCCAGGCTGCGCGCGGTGTACGCGCCCCGGCTGAACCCGAAGATGAAGATCTCGTCGCCGGGTTCCCAGTTCAGCGCCAGCTGCCAATAGGCCGCCGACAGATTGGCCTCCAGGCCGAGGCCGAACGCGCCGCCCATCAGCTTGTCGGACATGAACCCGCGCGATCCGGGTCCCGATACGTAGCAGATCCGCTGACCGACGGACTTCCCCTCCCGGTCCGCCCCGGTCAGCTTGACCGTTTCCGCGATCTTGACGATGTTCGACACCGTCGTGCTCGACTCGGCCTTCCAGGTGCCGTCGCAGCACACCACCAGCCTTTTCATGAACGCCAGCCTCCCGTTCTGACCGTTCGGTTTCACGCGTAGTGAACTACCCGATTATCGACCGCGGTACTCGCGGCCGTTAACTCCGACGCGTGCCCCTATAAGTACCCGGCCCCGAGGTGTTAACACCGGACGATCGCTGCGCGATCGCTCATAAATCGTTCACGATCACTATGGCACCGTGAACACATGTCCGACGATGGAGTAGTCGCTCGCACCGTATGGGTCCTGGTGTGCGAGGACGACGAGCAGCTGGGTGAACGGGTCGCGGACGGACTGCGCGGCGCCGGATTCATCGTCGATCTGGCCCGCAATCTCGCCGACGCCGGAGCGCAGTGCGGGGTGCGGCTCTACGACTGCCTCATCGTGGATCGCGGGCTACCCGACGGCGACGGACTGGATCTGGTTCGGCGGCAACGGGAATCGGGTAATCGCACACCTGCCCTGCTGATCACCGCGCGCGACAGCGCGAACGCGCGCCGCGAGAGCTACGCCGGTGGCGCGGACGACTATCTGGCCAAACCCTTCTCGCTCGGCGAACTGGCCGCCCGGGTCCGCGCCCTGTGCGCGCCCCGCCGGACCCAGGTCACGCCGGTGCTGACCGTCGGGGACCTGGTCGTCGATCGACTCCGCCGCCGGGTCCGGCGCAGCGGCGTATTGCTGACCATGACCACCCGCGAATTCTGCGCACTGGAATTGCTGGCCACCCGCGCGGGCACGCTGGTTACCCCGGCCGAGATCGCCGCCTTCTGCAGCGACCCCACCTCCGCCGGCGCCATCGACGAGGTGATCACCCGCCTCGACCGCAAACTCGGCGAGCCCGCGATCATCCACACCTCGGCGGCAGGATATTTGCTGCACGCCTGAAATCGCTTCGCGAAGTATGGCTGGGATCCAACGCTTTACGTCAGATACCTGTAGGCCGGGGATTTCGGGTCGAGGCGTTCGCATTGGATCGGGGCCTTGTGCATGCGCTCGAGGAGGGGTTCGAGGCCCGAGGGGGTGCCGAGTTCGATTCCGACCAGGGCCGCACCGGTTTCGCGGTTGTTGCGCTTGACGTATTCGAAGACGGTGATGTCGTCGTCGGGCCCGAGCACCTCGTCGAGGAAGCGGCGCAACGCACCGGGTTCCTGCGGAAAGTCCACCAGAAAATAGTGTTTCAGCCCCTGATGCACCAGTGAGCGCTCGATGACCTCGCCGTAGCGGGAGACGTCGTTGTTGCCGCCGGACAGCAGCACCACCACCGTCGAGCCTGGTTCGACGTCGATCTCCGCCAGCGCGGCGGTTGCGAGCGCGCCCGCCGGTTCGGCGACGATGCCCTCGTTCTGATACAGCTCCAGCATGGCGGTGCAGATCGCACCCTCGTCCACCTGCAGCATGCGGAAAGAGCCCGCGCCCGAACGGGTTTCGGTGCTGGTGAGCAGCGGGAGCGAGGCATGCGAACGGACCGCGCCGCCGAAGCGCACCACCGCCTGATACCCGACCCCGCCGATCCGGCGCACGGCCGCGCCGTCGACGAACGGATCGATCTCGGGCAGGGTCACCGGGCCGCCCGCCACCAGTGCGGCGGTCATGGAGGCCGCGCCGGTGGGCTCGGCCGCGAGCAGCGCGGTCTGCGGCGACCGCTCCCGCAGGTAGGTGGCGACACCGGCGAGGCAGCCGCCACCGCCGACGGGCACCACCACCAGATCGGGCTGGCGGCCGAGCTGTTCCAGGAATTCCGCGGCGATGGTGCCCTGACCGGCGGCGGTGCGCGGATCGTCGAAGGGCGGCACCATGGTGGCCCCGGTGCGGGCGACATCGTCGGTGGCGGCCGCGGCGGCCGCGTCGTAGGTGTCGCCGACGGCGATGAGTTCCACGAATTCGCCGCCGTGGACGCGGATTCGGTCGCGCTTCTGCTTCGGGGTGGTGGTCGGCACGTAGATGCGGCCCCGCACGCCCATGGCCCGGCACGCGAAAGCCACACCCTGGGCGTGGTTTCCGGCGCTGGCGGTCACCACACCGGCGGACTTCTCGGCCTCGGTCAGCTGCACCATGAGGTTGTAGGCGCCGCGAATCTTGTAGGAGCGCACGGCGGTGAGGTCCTCGCGCTTGAGGTAGACCTCGGCCCCGGTGAGCGCCGACAGCCGCGGATTCCGCTGCAACGGTGTCGGCTCGATAATGTCCGAAATTCGCTTGGCGGCCGCATCGATCTCGTCCGCCGACAATTCGGGCAGCGGATTGGACACTTTCTCGGCTACAGCAAGCGGATCAGACACCCGAACATGCTAGCTGGGAGCGGGCGGGTCACCCGCAGCACCGCCGGATTCGGTGCGGATAGTCCGGTTTGCTGGACCGCCCGGCCGGTTTGCCGAGAGCCCGGCAGGGTGAGCCGGCTAACACCAGGGTCGCGAACTGGTCATCTGACCATGTTTGCCAGAGGAGGCCGAACCTCCGTTTTGCGATGTCAGCAAACGTCTAGTTAGCGTCGATACTCCGAGAACCAGACGCAAGAAGGTCGAAACCTGATGAATTTCCGTAAGCCCGTTGCCATTACGCTGACCGCCGCCGCGATCACCCTCGGCATTGCCGCGGGCACCACCACCGCCTCGGCCGAGCCGGTCGCGCTGGAGCCGGTCGCCACCAACCCCGACGCCCAGAACCACGACCCGCTGGCCAACGGTGCCGCCGCGGGCGCGGGCATCGGCGCCGCGGCCGGCGCGGGCGTGGGCGCACTGCTGACCTCGCCGCTCCTGATCATTCCCGGCATCGGCTCCGCGGCGGTCGGCAGCGCCGCGCTCTCGGGCGCGATCAACTGGGGTCTCATCGGCACGGTCGTCGGCCTCGCCACGGGAGCCATCGCCCCCGATGTCGTCCCGCAGGTCCTGCCCTGACGACTGCCTGACGCGAGAATGCCCCGGCCACAAGGTGACCGGGGCATTCGCTTATCGACCGCCGTGCTTCCCGGTGTCGCGGCGGGCGACGATCAGGGACGCGGAGTCAGGACGAATACCGGGATCTGACGGTCGGTCTTCTTCTGATACTCGGCGTAGTCCGGCCAGACCTCGACCGCGCGCTTCCACCACAGGTCCTTCTCGTCGCCGGTGACCTCGCGGGCGTCGTAGTCCTTGACCACGGCCTGATCCCGCAGTTCGACGTGCGGGTCGGACACGATGTTGTGGTACCAGACCGGATGCGAAGGCGCGCCGCCACGGGAGGCGACGATCGCGTACTCACCGTCGTGCTCGACCCGCATGAGCGGCGTCTTGCGTAGCTTGCCGGACTTGTTGCCGCGGCTGGTGAGCAGAATGATCGGGACGCCGCGCAGCAGGTTCGCCTCCGCGCCCTGCGAGTTCTCGTACTGCTCGGCCTGCTCTCGGGCCCAGTCGGAAGGGCTGGGCTCATACTCTCCGATTAGTGGCATGACGTGCTCAACCATTACCGATGATGTGTTGTTCCCGACACCAGGTTTCGGTTGACCGAACTTTAGGTCTCCTCCTACCCTGTCCGTATGGCAGTGGTTAACCCTACGGACACCGAGCGGGCCTCCGCGCGCGCCACCGTGGACATCGCCGGAACGGCGTGGCCGGTCTACAAGCTGGAAGCCTTGTTCGCCGGTGTGGTGGTCTGCCTGATGCTCGCCCTCATCACCGGTTCGGTGCAGGTCGCCGTGCTGGGCGCGGCCACCGTGGCGGCGCTGCGCTGGCTGCTGGCCATGACGCGGCACTGATCGCGGACGTTCTTCTGTTAAATCCGGGCGTGCTGTCCGTGTCCCTCGGGTGATTCCGGCAAATTCTCAGTTAGCTTGAAGCTCATGAGGCTGTCCACGCTGGGCGTTCTCCTGTTGGCCGTCGGTGCCGCCCTGTCCGCCGGACAGCCCGCGCGCGCCGATATCGTCACGCTCGCACCCCACGAGCGGACCTATCAGTCCACCTTCGGTAGTTTCACCGTCGGCAATCGCGACGAGTTCGTCAACCGCATCGCGCCGCTGAACCAGGTCGGCACCACCCGCGAGGCGATGGTCAGCAATATGTCCTACGCCAGGGTCGACGGCATCGCCGGTGGCCAGCTCAAGACCGGCTATCACGTCGGCTGCTCGGTCACCCTGCCCAACGGCAACCTCGGGGCGATCCCCCAGGTGTATGTGCCGAGCGGGAACCTCTCGCAGAGTCCCGCATTGCAGATCATCGGGCCGAATATCCAGGTGCCGATGAGCGTCAATCTCGCTCCGGGCGAGGTGAAGGACATCGCCGTCGCCGACAAGGACCTCATCCCGGGCAAGCAGGTGCAGATCATCATCCGCGACTTCCATATCGCGGTGAACCAGTGCGCCGGGCCGGTCTCCATCCGGCAGTACACCTACATCTACGCCAAATCCGCCGAAACCGATGACAGCGGTGCGGTTTTCGGCGACCCCACCTGGTTGTAAACCCGGTCCGGACACGCACCGGGCTCCGCGCCATTCCGATGGCCCGACTCCGCCCCTGGGAGCCTCCGCATGATCCCTCGCACGCTCATGTCCCGCAGGTGGTCCGGCCGGTGCGCCGCGACGGCCGCCCTCGCGGTGGCGACGCTGTCCTTGCCGGTCGCGATGGTGTCACTGCCGGTCGGGACCGTGCCGGTCGGGTTCGGGCCCGGCCCGTTGCCCGCCGCGAACGCCGAGCCCGGGGATCATCCGATCGCGTTGCAGAGCCTGGGACTGGGCAAGTCGCTCCAATTCCCCGGCCGCGAGCACGAAGTCACCCTCACACTGCCGTTGCTGCCGGGCCTCGCGCCGACCGCGATCACCGGCACCGTGCAGCTGCCGCCCACCCTGGCGCGGGGCACCCTCGAAGCTCGCTCGGATCAGCGGCTGCTGGATCGGGTAGGGCTGCCGCAGGATCCGCGCGCCCCGATCCGGATCTCGCTGGCCGGGGCCAAACTTCAGGGCTCGGCCGTGAGCGTCGCCCTGACCTCGGCGCTGCTGCCGGAAGCCGGTATCTGCCCGGAGGATTGGCAGGGGCAGCCGCTCACCCTGACCGATGCCGCGGTGATCTACTCCGGCGAGGAAGCGCAGCCGACCACGGTGGCGGAATTCCTGCCGCCGGTCCTGAACAAACTGACCGTGTACACCCCGGCCACCCCGTCGACGACCGAGAGCGCGGCGGTGCTGTCGCTGACCACCGCGGTGACCGCCCGCTACGCGAATGCGCCTGTCACGGTGGATATCCGGCCGATCGCGAGCGGGGCGACACCGCCCGATCATCCGCCCGCCTTCCTGGAACGCCAGATCGTGGTGCGGGAGGACGCCGACGCCGGGGTGCGGCTCACCGCCGGGGCCGCGCCGGTGGTGACCGTCTCCGGTGACGCGAAGGCGCTGCCGACCCAGATGCGGCTGCTCACCAGCGATCTCGCCAAGGCGGCGCTGGGCACCTCCGCGACCGCGCTGGGCCTGCCCGCCGCGCCGCAGCTGGCCCCGGAGACCACGACGCTGGCCGAGCTGGGCCAGAACCGGCTCAGCGCGACCGCCATCGGGTATGTGCGGATCGACTTCGCCGTCGATATGACCCGGTTGGGCCGTTCGTCGAAGAATGTGCGGATCAACCTGTACGGCAATCACACTCCGCTGCCGGACACGCTCAACGGTCAGCTCGCGGTGACCGTCGGGGACCGGCAGCTCGCGGCCTGGCCGGTGACCTCGTCGGGGCACTTCGATCAGTGGGTCGATATCCCGAACGCGTTGCTGACCCGCTTCACCACGGTGTCGGTGACCCTGCAGCAGGCGGGCCTGACCCACGGCTGCGGGCTCGAGCAGCCGGTGACGCTCACCATCGATCCGGACGGTGTCGTGCGGAGCGATCCCGCGACGCCGCCGGTGCCGGGCGGGCTGGGCGCGGTGCCGCAGGCGCTGCTGCCGCGGGTCCAGATCGGTTTGAAGACACCGGGATTCGCCGATACCGTGCGCGCCGCGCAGGTGCTGATCGCGGTGCAGCGGCTCACCTCGGTGCCGCTGCGGCCGGAGCTGGTGAGCTTCGACGACGCGGTCCGCTCGACCTTGCCCGCGGTGTTGATCGCGGCGGACGGTGATGTCCCGCAGTCGATTACGCTGCCGCTGTCGCGCAGTGGCGAGACGCTCACCGTCTACGGCGACGACGCCGAACTGGAGACGAAGATCGATCTGCGACCGCCGCTGAACTTCGGCTCGCTGCAGGCCACCTGGACCGGTAAGCGGGTCGTGGTGGTGGCCACCTCCACCGCGGCCCCGCAGAATCTGGACCGGCTGCTGACCTGGCTGATCGCCGATCCGGACCGGTCCTTCCGGCTGGCCGGGCCGGTGCTGTTGCAGGTCGGCGATCGGGATCCGGAGCTCTTCGATCCGCTGGCGGGTTCGCCCGAGGCAGAAGCCGCCGCGAAGGTCACCGACACCGAAATCCCGCTGGCCCGCCGGATCGCGCTCGCGGGCGGGATCGCGCTGGCGGTGGGCGCGCTCGGTGCGATCGCGATCCTGTTGCAGCGGCGGCGTTCCCGCTGACCCGGCCATGACCGCCGACAAGCACACCGGAGGCCCGGCTCGGACGGTGCCGTGGCTCATCGTGGCCCGGCTGGTGATCGTGGTTGGTTGCACCGTCGGTGCGTTCTGGAACCTGTGGCGCGAACTGATCGAGGATGTCCAGCAGGGCGCGGATATCGGCTATGTGTTCGCGCTGCCGGTGCTGGCAGTGCTGGCGACGATCGGCATGGCGTTGCGCCGCCGTCCGGAACTGCCCATCTACGACCGGCAGACCGACATCATCGTGGGCCTGATCGGGCTGGTGGCGACCGCGCTGCTGATCGGGCTGCTGGTGCTGCGCTACCCGTACGAATACGAGGCGCTGCATCTGGATCTGCTGGCCGCCACCTTCTTCGCGATCAGCGTCAGCGTGCTGCTGTTCGGGTTGCGGCCGGTTTTCCGGTTCTGGCCGGTCGGGCTGTTGATGCTGCTGACCGTGGTGCCGATGCCGTATCGGCTGGTCGTGGCCTCCCTCGGCGGCAATCGGATCGCGGACGGCGCGGTGATGTTGATACCTGCTGCGGCAGCGGCGGCCATCGCGGCGGGACGCACTCGCGTGCGGGCGATTGCGGGCGCACTGGTGGCATTGGTGGCCGGCTCGGTGGTGCTGGCGGCGATGGCGGTCTGGTTTCCGCACGCACCGCTGATCGCCTATCAGTTGATCCCCGCCCTGGTCGGCGCGTATACGGCGACCACCGTCATGTATCTCGACCATAGGCGCTGGACCAGCCTCAGACCGCTGGACCGTCCGTTCCTGCCGCCGACGGCGGCCCGCTCGCGCGCCGCGGCATTGACCGCGCTGATCGCGGCGGCGCTGCTGGCTCTCATTCCGGTGCCCGAGGAGTACGTGGTCCACGCGCCGCAGATCGCCGGGCTGCGTCTGGCCGACTCCCCCACCGTCGCGCCCGGCTGGCAGCTGGTCGGCGAACGCGTCTACCCGTGGGCCCCGAAGTATTTCGGCCGCGGTAATTCCTGGACCCGGCAGAGTTGGCAGGCCGTGCGCGGAAATCCGGCCTGGGACAAGGAATCCCGGCGGCGCCGGCTCGCCGTCGACATCGTCACCACCAAGACCCTGCACGGGCTCGACAACTACCGCGAGTTCACCATGTACCGGCTGGACCAGCCGCGCATCAGCCCGCCGGTACGCATCGAGCTCGGGCACGGCGTGCAGGCGCGGCTCAATACCGTGGTCGATGACCGGCAACTGCTGAGCTGGACCTGGCTGACCTGGACCTGGAAGGGCGAGAGCGGCGACTACCAGCGGATCAGCCTGATCGCGGCGGACAATCATCTGCCCGACGCGACATTCCCGCAGCCCGAACCGTCGGTGACGCGGCTGCTGGACAACCAGATGCATCAGATCCTGCGCGGCAACGCGGTGGTGCTGAATCCGGAATCCGACGAGGGCGACCCGGATTCCGAGCACAAGGACCGCGACATGCTCACCGCGGTCGCCCGGGAGATCGTGCGGATCGGAGCGGGCGAATGACCGAACTTCCGGGACTGGCAACAGATTCCGAGCGGGAGCGGGCGCTGCACGCGGCGGTGCACGGGTTGCGGGAGACCGATCCGATGGCGTCGGCGTCGGTGGCTTTCCTGCCGTGGCAACGCAATACACTGCTCGCGGCGGCTGCGATCACCGTGGTGTGCCTGGTGTTCGCGCCCATGGTGACGCTGGTCGTGGTGATGGCGGGGTGCACGCTCGGGTACAGCGCGGTCATGATCGACCGGATACTGATCTTCACGCGCGGGATGTCGCGCGACGCGATTCTCACCGTGGACGACGAGACCGCTCGTGCTCTGCCCGATGATCAGTTGCCGCCGTACACGATTCTGGTCCCCGCCTACGGTGAGCCGGAGGTGGTGGGTGATCTCATCGCCGCGCTCAACGGGCTCGACTATCCGCGCGATCGCATGCAGGCGCTGCTGCTGCTCGAGGAGGACGACTCCCCCACCATCGAGGCGGCGCACGCGGCCGGGATCGGCGAGGCGGGCAGTGAGCACATCACCATCGTGCTGGTGCCCGCCGCGGATCCACGCACCAAGCCGAAGGCGTGCAACTACGGATTGCATGCCGCCACCGGCGATATCGTCACCATCTACGACGCCGAGGACATTCCCGACCCGCTGCAGCTGCGGCGGGTGGTGGCGGCGTTTCGGCGTTTGCCGCGCTCGGTGGTGTGCATTCAGGCCAAGCTGGCGTTCCACAACGCCCGGCAGAATCTGCTGACCGCCTGGTTCACCATGGATTACGGGCTGTGGTTCGGGTTCCTGCTGCCCGGGTTGATGCGGTCGGCGTCGCCGATTCCGTTGGGCGGCACCTCGAATCATTTCCGGCGCAATGTGCTGGTGGCTATCGGTGCGTGGGATCCGTACAACGTGACCGAGGACGCGGATCTGGGGGTGCGGATCGCGGCGCGCGGATATTCCACGGCCGTCATCGATTCCACCACGCTGGAGGAGGCGAATCCGGATCCGATCAACTGGGTGCGGCAGCGGTCGCGCTGGTACAAGGGGTATCTGCAGAGCTGGCTGGTGCATGCGCGGCGGCCGATCACGCTGTGGCGCAAGATTGGTCCGGTCAGCTTCCTGCGGTTCACGTTGTTCCTGGCGGGGACCCCGATCATCGCGTGCCTGAACCTGCTGTTCTGGTTCGTCACCCTGGCTTGGGTTTTCGGGCAGCCGGAGGTGATCGAGAGGATTTTCCCGGCCGCGGTGTACTACCCCGCGCTGCTGGCGCTGGTGTTGGGGAATGCGGCGACCGTGTACATGAATCTGCTGGCGTGCCGGGAGAACGATCGGCCCGATCTGCTGGTGGCGTGCCTGCTGTCGCCGGCGTACTGGCTGCTGATGGCGATTGCCGCGAGCAAGGGGTGCTGGCAGTTGCTGCGCAATCCGTCGTACTGGGAGAAGACTTTTCACGGGCTGGGTACCACGTCGGAGGACAAGTCGTGAACCGGATACCGCGTCTGATCTTCGCCGGATCGGCCGTGCTGTACCTGGCGACCGGCACCTTCGTGGCGGCCGGGCGGGCGGAGTTGATGGGCGATGCGCTCAGCCGGGTGTCGGCGACGCAGTCGGCTCTGTTCAGCCGGGACCCGCATCTCTCGGCCATCGGTTTCGTGTTCACGCCGCTGAGCTCGCTGGCGCAACTGCCGTTCGTGGCCTTGTCGGGGCTGTTTCCGGCGGTCAGCCGGTGGGGGCTGTCCGGCGTGCTGATGACCGCGCTGTTCATGGCGGGCGCGGTCACCATGATCTGGGGCATCGGGACCGATCGGGACGCGCCGCGCTGGTTGTGCGCGCTGGTGACAGCGGTTTTCGCGCTCAACCCGATGGTGGTGTTCTACGGCGGCAACGGGATGAGCGAGGCGCTGTTCCTGTTCTGCCTGTGCTGGGCGATGCGGCGGCTCATACGCTGGACGCGCACCGACGGCGTACACGATCTGGTGGCGGCCGGAATCGCGCTAGGGCTCGGCTATCTCACCCGCTATGACGCGCTGGCTCCGGCCGGGGTGGCGGCGCTGCTGGTGTTCGCGATCACCTATCGGCGGCGCACCGAGCAGCGATTCGCCGGGGCGGCAATGGATTTGGTGGTGTTGAGTGCGCCGGTGGTGCTGGCGTTCGTGGTGTGGGCGGCGACCAGTTGGCTGATCACCGGGCAGGCGTTCCAGCAATTCACCTCGCAGTACGGCAATTCCGCGATTCTCGAGCAGTCGGGTGCGACGGCGGGACGTCCGTTCGACGCGGTGCAGTATTCGCTCGGTGCCATCCTGATTCTCGCGCCGGTGCTGCCGCTGCTGCTGCCCGTGGTCGCCGCCCTCGGGTGGCGTCGCCGCGATGCCCAGGTGCTGGTGCCGATCCTGTTGTGCGGCTCGGTGCTCGGGTTCCAGGCGTTGAGTTTCGCCAGCGGCTCCACCTTCGCATTCCTGCGGTTCTACGTGGCGGCGATTCCGCTGGCCGCGATCCTGGCGCTGCAGATTCCGGCCGCCCGCGGGTGCCCGCCCAGCCATCGGCCGGGCAAGTACGCCGAGTGTGTCGAGCCGGAAAAGGTTGTGCCGGAGACGGTTTCGCGGCCGTCTGCGCGGCGGCGCGAGCTGGTCCCGATGCTCGGCGCGGCGGCCGCGGCGCTGCTGCTGGTCGTCTCCCTGCCCGCGACGGCGGTGGGCATGAACAGCCAGCTCATGGCCGTGCAGGAATACCCGCTGCGTGCGGTCCTCTTCCCCGACCCGAACAACGTGAGCGACAAGTACTTCGACCAGGCTCGCATCGCGGCCACCTTCTCCACCGAACGCAAACTGGCCAACTACCTCGACGCCCTGCACCTCCCGCCCGGCTCCATCCTCATGGACACCGTCTACGGCTTCGCCGTCCTGGTCGCCTCCGCCCAACCGGACCGCTTCGTCATCCCCTCCGACCAGGACTTCGTCCGCATCCTCAACCGCCCCGCCGAACGCGGCGCCAAATACATTCTCGCCGTTCCCAACACCGGCCGAGGCACCTCCGACGCGGTCAACCGCCGCTACCCCACCATGTACGAAAACGGCGCCCAGATCGCCACCCTCGAACTGGAAATCCCCAACGACGGTGCAGGCCAGCCGAACTGGCGTCTCTACCGGGTAATCGGCAGCTGACTCCAGAATCGGCCAGTCAGAGATACTCGCACACGGCAGCGAAAATCGAAGCGGGTTCCGCCCGCAGCAGCCCGATAGCCCGGTCCGCCACTTGTTCGGCGCAATCGGCGAACAGCCCTTCACGAGCACCGGCCGGTTCAGCGCACTTTCGTGACGGTGGCGATCCGGGGCCGATAGCACGTCTGCTGCGCACGATGAGCGACTACTCGTGTCGCGTCGGTTGGCACAATTGCGGGCATGATCTCTGACCTCGATCCTTCCACCGTCGTCGTGCATGCCGGCCGCCCGGAGCGCGTCCCGGACGCGCCGCTCGGCGGGTCGCCGGTGTTCAGCTCGACCTACATCGCGGGCGGCGACCGCGGCTACGGGCGGTTCGGCAACGACGCGTGGATGGCGTTCGAGCAGACCCTCGGTGAGCTCGAGGGCGGTCGCGGGCTGACCTTCGCTTCCGGCATGGCGGCCGCCGCCGCGATCTGTGACCTGGTCCCCGTCGGCGGTCGTGTCGTCGCCCCGCGGCACGCCTACAACGGCGTACTCGGCCTGCTCGACCAGCAGACTTCGACCGGCCGACTGCACGTGCAACGCGTGGACATAGCCGACACCGCCGAGGTGTCCGACGCCGTCACCGGCGCGGACCTGCTGTGGATCGAGTCGCCGACCAACCCGGCGATGGAGGTCGCCGACCTGCCGGCACTGTGCGCGGCGGGCCGGGCCGCCGGTGCGACCGTCGTGGTCGACAACACTTTCGCCACGCCGCTCCTCCAGCAGCCACTGGCCTTCGGTGCCGACATGGTCATGCACTCGGCCACCAAGTTCATCGCCGGCCACTCGGATGTCGTCCTGGGTGCAGTCGTCACCGCGGACGACGACCTGTGGGCCGCCCTGGAGTCCAGGCGCCGCACCCTCGGCGCGATCCCCGGCCCGATGGAGGCCTGGCTGGCACTACGAGGCCTGCGAACCCTCGCCCTCCGGCTGGACAGAGCCCAATCCAACGCCGCCTCCCTCGCCGAACGCCTGCTCGACCACCCACGCGTCAGCCGAGTCCGCTACCCCGGTCTGCCCGACGACCCCGGCCACACCCGCGCGGCAGCCCAAATGTCAGGCTTCGGCGCAATCCTCGCGTTCGAACTCGGCGGCAACGCCGAAGCCGCACAACAAGTCTGCGAAAGCACCAAACTATGGGTACACGCAACCAGCCTCGGCGGCGTCGAGTCAATGCTCGAACGCCGCCGCCGCTGGCCCGCCGAAGCCCCAACCATTCCCACCGACCTGATCCGATTGTCAGTGGGCATCGAGCACCCCGACGACCTCTGGTCCGACCTCGAGCAGGCCCTGAAGCCTTAGAGCTGCCGAAAGCCGACCGCCCCGACCAGCACGCTGCGGTGAAGAATCAACTCACCGTGCCGCCCCGAGGCCGCCAGAACCCGAATCCACCGAGTTTCGAACAACCAGCCACACCTCGCACCTTCCGCAGTCATGCGGCGTCAAACCGCCAATTTCACTGCAGTGGTGCGCGATTAAGCCAGTCGATCTTGCCACCGGCCGTACCTGGGAACGCACTGCATTGCCGATTTCCGGATGGGATCGCCGGTGAGTCTGTCCTTGGCTGGCGCACCCGTCCCGCGACAATCTGACCGCGAGTAAGTCGGGTCCTGTTAACACATCGATGCCGCGAGGAGGTAGTGCCTGCCATGCGTTGGTTCGACCTGAATCTGCCCGTTCCTGCGGATAACGCACGTAAAACCTGGGACACCACCACCGATCCCCGCACGCTGGTCAGCGCGGTGTTCTCGATGGTGGCACCGATCGAAACCGAGATTTTCGCCTCCGGCCTCGGTGGTCTCACCGGCGTGACCGAGCCACTAGCGGAAGCGTTGGCCGCGCCCGACTTCACCGGGTACCGCCTGGCTCCTGCCACGACCGAACCCACGGAATTCCCCAACGACTATGGCCCAGACCCTTCGACCCTGGTCTTCCCACGCGTGTACGCACTCCAGATCACCGGTCAACCAGGTGTCGATGACTTCGCCGAAACCTACACGTTTGTGCTATCCGAGCGCCTCACCGACTTCTTGTGCACCCGTGACCCCGCCTTGGCGAGCAAGTACAGGCGCAGGGAGGTCGATATCAGCGGCGGGCCGGTCCGCGGCACCATCTCCGAGTAAGCAGAACACGTCCGCCGCGAGGGTGCTTATGTCGGCTGGCCTGCACATGCCCAGTGACGGAAGGTATCCGCACCTGCCGCGACCCGGGTGCCCGGAGCCAGTGCTGGTGCCAGGCACACTCGGCGAGACCGCCCGTAGTTCTGTCATCTGGCGACGAACAAAAATCGGTGCTTCATTGTGTGCGTGGCACTGGCGGATGTCCCCACCAATGAATGCTGCGGTCGTCGACTCGCAGATTGCCCACCACGGTTCCCAGTGGTTCGCCGATATCGAAATCGGCCACATCGCGGCCGTACCGTTTCGGGTCAGGGGCTGCGGTCAACTCCGGGTCAAACATGGTCGAGAACGTGTTGTCACGAGGGTCGTAGGTCGACCGTCGCAACCCGAGCACACCGTCGAAATACGGCGATCGATAGACGACTACGAAGGTCCATTCATCCTCGACCCAGGCGTCCTCCACAGCGATGACCGCGGCCTCTGTGATCGTGCTCGACATCAGCCGTCTCAGGCATGCGGAAACGGCCTGCTCAGCCCACCGTGGAGATTCCACCGCAGTGAAGTGCTCGCTGAGGCGGCGATGGGCCTCCGTGATCACACGGGGCTGAGGCTCAGACCGATGGTTGGATTCGGGATCCACACGGTCATTGTGGTGCCTTGGCGCTCCATCTCCGTGCACAAACCCTTCCAGTAATGCAGACGGGACATGTCTACCGAACGCACTACATTGCCGCATATCGTGCGGTTCGGAACGGGCCAAACCCGCTCACCGCCAGGCACACCGAGCACCCGCACAACGACTGAGCCCCGTCCGGCTGCCGGACGGGGCTCAGTCAACTCGCGGGCTTCTCGCCAGCCCTCAAGCGCTACTTGCTCTTTGACGGTGATTCTATTCCGGTTCGGGACTCGACTCCCTCGGCATCCAATATCTGCACGTCAAATGCCCTGTTCGCACGACAACTCACGTTCCGAAGCCGAATAACCTCTGGGCGTGGGAGTGCTGACTGTCTGTCGTGCCCGCTCCAGATCCTGGCCGGCACCCGGTCCTCACACCAGACTTAAGTAGCCGAGTTGGGTCTTCATCCATCACGACCAGTAACGGAGGGGTGCTGGTTACCAGTCGTGATTCCGTGCAAGCTCTACTTTCGCCTGCGATAGCAAGTCGCACTGGAGTGTCTGACAGTGAGCCCACCAGTCAGGGTGCGCGACAGAGTCGCGAACGGCATCATGCAGGCCACGGGCATGGGCGACTACACGATCACGCAAGACTTCCGAACAGATGATCTCGATACGCTTCTCTGCCAGCCAAACGTTTTCGATCAACCGCTTCAAATCCTGTGGGGTGCCTCCGCGTTCCCGAACGTCGAGTTCCCTCTGGAGGCGCTGGGCAGTTTCGAAGTAGTCGAGGAGCGCCGATTTCAACTCCTCGCGGTGCGCAAGGCGACTCTCAGCGCGGAACCGAAGCTTCGCCTCGCGGGCCGAACTTCGTTGCACGAGAAGCGTTGCCGATGCGCCGAGACCCGCACCGAACAGCGGAAGAAGTCCTGTCACCAACGTCGTGGTGACACCAGCCGTCATGACCAGATTCTCCCAATCTGCTGGCCTGTCTGTCGGGCGATCGCCAGTATCCATTCGACCGGTGTGCCGCCGCCGTCGACGCCAGCCACTGAATCAGCCGACGGAGAGCAGAAAGCTGGGACATTCAGCAGCTGGCGAATCAACAAGGGACCAAATCGATTCCCCCAGCAGTACTCTTGCAGTTGAAGCGAACGCTGTCCTTAGGGACAGACACATAGACCGGGTTGTCATTGCCACCGACATTGACTCGGAGCCGCACCGAGCGGCCCTGCAGTGCAAGGCCATCGCAAGCCACCTCAACCTGATAGGTGTCCTTCGACAGCGCAGGAATCGCCAACTGGTTTTCTACGCTGATCGAGGTAAGGCCCGGACCGCCCAGGTCGGACGCGCTCACACGTACGCCTACGAGCACAACACTTACGTGAATCGTCACAGCTGACCGACCTTCGTTCCGGACATCTACGAGCCCTGTGAACGTATCCGTCGACTTGCCTGCACATTTCGTCGCGTCGCCGTCTATGACGGGATCCACCGTAACTTCCGCTCCGCCGACCGCGAGGCTCGCCCGCCCCAAATCCTCGACAGCACGAGCAGTACGCCAAGCCTCCCATGCGGCGACCGATGAGCCGGCACTGGCCAGCAGCGCTGAAGCAGCAATAGCCACCGTTGCAACTTTCGCCAAGTCGCGTGTCGGCCTGGCCGCTTGCTCCGCTCCCAACTCCCCCGTCAACACAGATGTTGCAGTCTCAGTCCGTAGGTTTGATTGAGCCGCCGAAGGATTCGCTCCCTGGCCAGCCCCTAGAGCAGGTCGACGCGGAAGCCACCACCAAGTTGTTGTGGAATCGCCTTTGTCAGGCTCAGACATCGTTCCCCCAGCGCCACAGTACGTCCAAGCCGCCATTGTCCGACATCCAGTCATTCCGCATAGCAGGAAGTGATGGGGCGGGCGAGAGTGAGGCAGCCAAAGATCACCGCACTGCCCTGATACCTCACCATTCGTCGGCACCCGTTTGGTAACAAGGCATTCCGGACGGCTCGACGCAGACCGGGCGAACATGGATCATCCTCGGCAGGGACTGAATCCCAACGAGCGCACCGCGCTTGTCAGGATTCTGAAGGAATCGGGGGATCTCATGACCGCAGCCCTTCTTGCAGCAGTTTCCGGCGTTGTCGGGTTGGCGATAGGTCGCCTGTGGGACAACAGGTCCGAGTCGATGCGGTGGATCCGCGACCGGAAAATGACGACCTACCAGGTCTTGATCGAGAAGTACGGGGCGGTATTGGAGTCGATATACGAGCTCGCACTGACAGAGCCGACCGACGAGACCACGGCAGCACGCGAACGAAGTGACCTTCGCGCGTACTGGAACAGCGCCGTCGCGACCGTGTCCCTGCACGGATCGACCGGTGTGGTCGTGGCCTTGGATTCCGTGGACCACGAGATTGTGAAGCTGCATGAGGCGGCAGTCCGACAACGACCGATGACACAGCAGCAATGGAACCAAGCATCCAGTTCAGCCCATCAGGCGTTTGGGCACTTCATAGAGGCTGCGCGGAAGGAACTCGGTTTGTCCCGCGTACCGGAGTCCTCCCCTCACCGCGCCGCGGGCGGTACCTGACGCCTGGCCGTTGATGATCCCCAATAGCCCGCCAGACCAATCGCGCTGAAGCGCCGCGCTGGCCTAATTCCCCGTCCATCACTAGACAAGATTGAGCCCCGACCGGTAACCGGACGGGGCTCAGTCAACTCGCGGGCCTCTCACCAGCCCCCCAAGCGCTACTTGCTCTTTGACGGTGATGCTATTCCGGTTCGGAACTCGACCCGATCACGCGCGCCGCGGAACCTCACAGAACCGGTGCCCACCAGCGTAGATGATGAAGTTGCCCAGCTTCGTGACGGTTTCGCGTCACGCCGTCGACCAACCTCTGGCACGCTAGATAGCCGGGAGCCAAAGCAACTAGCGGCCCAAACGATCACAGTCAGTTCGCCGCAGTTACAAGCGCTTCACGACGTGGTCCACATGCCGGCCGCGACGACAACGATCGGGTACCGAGCGGGAGGTTCGGCGGGGTGGAACCAGTAACGATGATCGCCGCGGCAATCGCCGCGGGCGCAGCAGCAGGCTTGACAGACACAGCCAAGAAGGCTGTCACCGACGCCTATCTGGCGGCCAGGGCGATCATTACCCGCCGATACCAGAACGTCGATATCAGCGTTGTCGAAACCCGCCCGGGGCTGCCGTCCAGACGCGCAGTGCTCGCCGACGAACTCCAACTCGCCGGTGCTGGTAACGATCCCGAACTAATTCAAGCCGCACAACACCTGCTGGTCGTGGTCCAACAGGCGGCGCCGGCTGCTGCCGAAGCCGTCGGCATCCAGTTACGGCGCATCGAAGCCGACGAACTCGAAATCAGCTACGTCACCTCAAGCGGGAGCGGCGTTATTGCGGAAGACATCAAAGCCACCGGTACAATAAGAATCACTGACGTCCACGCCGGCCCCCAGGAGCCGCCCCACCCTCCGACCGCGGCGCGGCGTTAACCCGCAGCCTCGCCGCGCCGCCAGATTCCGCAATACATGTCTCGCGAGCGACGGTCGGTCGCGACTTCATTGCCACAGTCCATCAGCATCTCCCGGCCCCGGCGCCCGTGGGTCGGATCGTGTATGGCGTGATTCCCCAGCAGCCAAGGCATTTTGTCGACCGTGACGAAGCCCAGCAGTTGCACCAGGCCGTCGGCCAGTCTCGCATCGTTGTGGTTGTCACTGGGCTACGCGGAATTGGAAAAACCCAGCTCGCCGCTGAACTCGCCCGTCACCAAGTAATCGACGGTGACGGTCTCGTGGCCTGGATCAACGCCGAAACCATCGACAACTCCCGCACTGCCCTCGCCGATATCGCAATTCGACTGAGAATTGTTGGCCCCGAGGAAGACTCGAACATCGCAGCATACCGACTGCGCGACCACCTATCCAGCAGACACGAACCCGCACTCCTTGTATTCGATAACGCCACCGACCCCGACCGGCTCCGCGATTTCCTGCCGACAGGCGACGGTAGCCGAGTTGTCATCACCACCACCGATCACGCTTTCACGTACTTAGGCGAAACCATCGATCTCGCTGGCTACACCCCTAGCGAAGCAGTCCACTACCTCTGCCAAGCCACCAATCTCACCGACCGCATCGCCGCCAGTCAACTCGCCGATACACTCGGTCACCACCCGCTAGCCCTTGCCGCAGCTGCTGCGACCATTACTGGACTACGGCTGAATTTCACTCAGTATCAACGCCTGCTCGACACACAGGCACTGCCGGAAGCGTTAGTACGCAGACCTGGCCAGGACTATCCACGCTCTGCCGATCAAGCGATTTTACTTGCCCTCAAAACGACCGAAGCTGCTTCCGTCGACCTCAGTCTTGATACCGCAACATGCGAACTAATCGAGCTGATGTCAATGCTGTCCGCCGCTGGCGTTAACCGCAGGATCCTGCCCACCCTCGCCGGGCAACTCGACAAAGCCATTGAACGCTGTGTCACCGGATCGATCATGAACTGGTCCGACACCGGCGACACCATTCTGATGCACCGACTGACCGCCCGCGTCATCCGTGAACGTGCCCAAACCAACAACACCACAAGACAACTCATCTTCAATGCGCTAGCCCTGGTCGCGGAGCAGATACCTAAAATAGAGGATGCCTGGGCAAACCGAGAGCTCGTATTTCATTTGGTCGACCAGATCGATGCCATCTGGAACACGAACATCGCTGAACGGGCCGGAACCGACGAAACAGTACTCGCCCTCACAGCCCGAAGGTGGGCAGTCACCCAACTGCATGAGCTAGCGGACCTCCCAAGAGCTATCGACCGCGCGGAAAACACGCTCACTGATCGCGAGCGCATCCTCGGCCCGATCCATCCCAGCACCCTCACCAGCCGTGACGACCTCGCTGCCGCCTACGAATCCGCAGGGCAGCCCGACAAAGCCATCACTCTCTACAAAGCCACCCTCACTGATCGCGAGCGCATCCTCGGTGCCGACCACCCTGACACCCTCACCAGCCGCAACAACCTCGCCTACGCCTACATGTCAGCTGGGCTGATTAACAAAGCCATCGCCCTCTACGAAACCACCCTCGCCGACACCGAGCGCATCCTCGGTGCCGACCACCCTGACACCCTCACTAACCGCAACAACCTCGCTGGCGCCTACGAATCCGCAGGCCAACTCGCCAAAGCCATCACGATCTACGAAACCACCGTCGCCGACGCGGAGCGCATCCTCGGTGCCGACAACCCCAGCACCCTCACCTACCGCAACAACCTCGCCGGCGCCGTCAAATCCGCAGGCCAACTCGACAAAGCCATCGCCCTCTACGAAACCACCCTCGCCGACTATGAGCGCCTCTTCGGCGCCGACCACCCCCGTAGTCTTGGCGGTCGCAACAACCTCGCCTCCACTTACCGGTCAGCGGGGCAACTCGACAAAGCCATCGCCCTACTCGAGGCCACCCTCGCCGACTACGGGCGCCTCTTCGGCGCGGATCACCCCAGCACCCTCACCTGCCGCAACAATCTCGCTGGCGCCTACGAATCCGCAGGCCAACTCGCCAAAGCCATCGCCCTCTACGAAACCACCCTCACCGACACCGAACGAATCCTCGGTGCCGACCACCCTGACACACTAGCCAGCCGCAACAATCTCGCCGACGTCTACCGGTCAGCGGGGCAGCTCGATCAAGCCATCGCACTACTCAAGGCCACCCTCACCGACACCGAACGAATCCTCGGTGCCGACCACCCTCTAACACTTATTGGCCGCAACAACCTCGCCGGCGCCTACCGGTCAGCGGGGCAGCTCGATCAAGCCATCGCACTACTCAAGGCCACCCTCACCGACACCGAACGAATCCTCGGTGCCGACCACCCTCTAACAC
>NZ_JBHZAC010000016.1:190407-191234 GCF_042753865.1 Nocardia sp. NPDC059240
CACTCACCGGCCGCAACAACCTCGCCGGCGCCTACGAATCCGCGGGGCAGCTCGACAAAGCCATCGATATGTTCGAAACCATCTTCGCCGACTTCGAGCGCATCCTCGGTGCTGACCACACAAGCACCCTCACCTGCCGCAACAACCTCGCTGCTGCCTACAAATCCTCAGGGCAGCTCGACAAGGCCATCGATATGTTCGAAACCATCCTCGCCGATCGCGAGCGGATCCTCGGTGCCGACAATCCCAGCACCCTCGTCAGCCGCAACAATCTCGCCGGCGCCTACCGGTCAGCGGGGCAGCTCGACAAAGCTATTGCCCTACTTGAGGCCGCCCTCGCCGATTCCAAACGCATCCTCGGCGCCGACCACCCTCTAACACTCACCGGCCGCAACAACCTTGTCGACGCCTACGAATCTAGCGGCCAGGTCGACAAAGCTATTGCCCTACTTGAGGCCGCCCTCGCCGATTCCAAACGCATCCTCGGCGCCGACCACCCTGACACCCTCACCGCTTGCATCAACCTCGCCTACGCCTATGAATCCTCTGGGCAGCTCGACAAAGCCATCACCCTGGTCGAAACCGCCTTGGCCGATTCCGAGGGCATCCTCGGCCCCGACGACCACCCCGACACGCTCACAAGCTAAATCTCTACTTCTTGGCAGAGGCTAATCCACTTCGTAACTCGGCCCCCTCGGCGTTCAATACCTACACGTCAAACGCCCTGCTCGCGCATCATCTCGCCTTCCGGAGCCGAATAATCTTTGTGCCGCACCCATTTCGTGCAAGCCACCACGACCGGAAGCCCTGAGCATTGACTCAGGGCT
>NZ_JBHZAC010000017.1:0-112915 GCF_042753865.1 Nocardia sp. NPDC059240
GGGGGGCCGCTTCTGTTTTTTATCCGCCCCCGGGGTGCCCCCTTGGGGGTGGGGCGGGGGGGGGTGGGGGGGGGGGGGGGGGGGCCCGCGGGGGGGCCCCCCCCGCTGGGTTGGTCAGGCGGCTGCGGTGTTCGGGGTGCGGGTGCGGCGTGCCCGCGTCGGCGTGCCCGCGTCGGGCGTGGTGGCCGGTTTCGCGGACTTGGCTGCGGGCTTGGCCTTACCGGTCGCCGGGGCCTTGCCGGTCGCCGTGGGCTTGGCCTTGCCGGTGCCGGTGGCCTTGGCGGTGGCGGCCTTCGAGGCGGGGGCCGGTGCGGCGGCCGGGCGCGCGGCCGGTGCGGCAGCGGTCTTCTTTGCGGTGGTGCGCTTGGCCTTGGCGGTGGCCGGTTCGGCGGCGGGCGCGGGGATCTCGGGCGCGGCGGCCGGGGCGTCGGCGGCGGCGTCGGCCTGCGGCGGTTCGGCGGCGGGTGGCACGGTCGCCGGGGCGGTGTCCGTGTCCACCGGTTCCGGTTCCGGCACGGGGGCCGGGGCGGGGGCGATTGCGCGGGGTGCGGGTTCGGCCGCAGCGGGCACCGCTGTCAGCGCGGGCCGTGTGGCCACGGCCGGGGCGGTGTCGGGCGTCGCCAGGGCGGCCTTGGCGGCGGTGGCGGCGCGGGCGGTGGCCCGCATCGCGGCGGCGGCCATGAGCACCAGCGCGGCGGCGGTAAGTACCAGGGCGAAAGCGGTGTGCGCCAACGCGGGTTTGGCGGCGGTGACGGCGCGGGCGGCGGCGGGCCGGAAGGTCGCGGCGGCGCGGCGAACCCGCGCGGCGACCCGGCGGCCCGCAGCGTCGGCGGGCACGACGTGCGCCGGGCGGGCGGGCACGGCGTGGACGCGGCGGGCGGTCACGGTGCGCGCCGGGGCCGGGGCCGGTGTGCGGGTGGGCGCGGCGGCCTTCGGGCGGCGCGGGGCGGGGGCCGGGGCGGTCGCGGTGGCGGCCGTGTGGGTGTGGGTGTTGGCGCGGTAGCGGCGCGGGGCGGCCTGGGTCTGGTCGGCGTGCCCGGCGCGGGTCAACGTGTCGAGGGCGTTGCCGATCGCGCCCGACGAACGGCCGGTGATCTTGGCGATATCGCGGGGGCTGTATTCGGTGCCGGAATTGTCGGCCAGCACGTGCGCGACCATGCGCCGGAGCTCGCCGTTGCCCAATCGCGGGGTGGTGGGTGCGGTCATTTCGGGACTCCTTTTCGGAATGAATCGAATTCCGGCTCGCCCGCCGTTCGTTCGGATAGTCGCACACGGCGGGCGGGGCCGTCATTCGAATTCGGTGGTTTTTGCGGTTTCCCCGGGTGCCGTTCGAAGCTAGCTCCACCCGGCCCGCGAATTCAACCGTTTTCGCCGAAAATATCGAGGCGATTCCGCAGGTCACCACATATTTCCGGACAAGCAAGGGGGCCAATGATCCCACTGCATCCGTCTCGAACCGCCGGCCGCCGCGGCTCGGCGCGGGAGTTGTAAAAGGGAAAGGCTGGAAGTAATTCAGAGAATTACGGACGATCAACCATAGGCACCGAAGAGGACATCCGAGCGGACACACCGACCGGCCACCGCCCCGCCCTCATGTACAAACCCTCCTACCGGGGGTAGGACCCTGGGAGCCGCCACCGCCGATACTGCGCCGATGACCGGGCAGCCCTCGGGCGGGAGGGTGGTCTGGCTTGATCAGACCACGGAACAGACCACCGACCAGACGACAGACAAGACCACCCAACCAGCTCGACCCGACCCTCGAAGATCCACTCCCCGGACTTGCGGCGGGAAACGCGGCGCGCCGAACTGTTTCCGGAATACGCGAACAACGCCGCGAGTGCGCTATCGGCGCTTGGCGCTATTCCGACCGGCTCCGACTAGAACGCTGAATAAATATCGCGCCGAATTGATCGAGAGTGCTCGAGTCGCTGTTATCGGCTGCCTATCGATCATAGTGATCCGGCCGGGGCGGTGACGTGGTTTCATTCGATCGAATGCAATTGATGCTATCGCCGAGACGCTCGGAAATGGAGATTATTCAATAATGGGGAGAATGATGCGTGAGCGTTGTTGCGCTGCCTGTGTGGGAAATCTTGATGATTGTCGATACCGGGGTGAACGGTCGCATGGAAAGGTTTTTGTGGGTATTCAGATCAAGGGTTGCGTGTTTTTGAGGTGGCTGACGAGTTCGAGTGTTTCGCGGCTGGGTTTTTCGCCGATTTCTGCCAGGCGGCGCGCGGCCAGTGCCAGGGTGAGATCGAGGACGTAGTGTTCGCCCAGGCGGGCGTGCAGGCGCAGCATGTCCTGGTAGAGGCGTTCGTTGTGGGGGTCGATGACCAGGACGGTCTCGAGCAGGTCCAGGGCCGCGCGCGGGTCGGTGGCGGCGAGCAGCGCGGCGAGCACCCCCAGGGCGGTCCGCGCGTCGCTGCGCGCGGCCTCGCGCAGTGGGGGCAGCCAATCGGCGTCGAGATCTTCGGCCAGCACCCCGGCTACCGCCAGGTCGACGATGCGCTGGCAGGCGTCACGGCGCTGCGCGTCGGTGCCTGCACGGCGGCGCGCCGCCACGGCGGTGGTGAAGTCGGCGTAGTCCAGGTGTACCGCGGCGGGGTCGAGGACGTAGCGGCCCGCGTCGGTAATGAGCACCTGGTTGCCGGTGCCGTCGGTCGCGGCCGAGAGGGCGGTGCGGACTCGGCCCAGCGTGGTGTGCAGGGCATTGACCGCGCGGGGCGGGCACGCCTCGCCCCAAAGGGCGTCGATGAGCTGGTCGCGGGTCAACCCGTGCGGGTGGGTCGCCAGCAGCGCCAGCACCTCCCGGCTGCGGCGCTGCAGCCGCATCGTGATCTCCACCTCCTGCCCGCCCTGGCCGTCCTCGCCCCGAGCTGGCCGCCACATCACACGCACCGGCCCGAACAGCCGCAACGCCAACACCGGTCCCACAGCGTCGGGTGCGGGCGCGGTATGGGCCGAGGACGCCCCCACCGAGACGGGGCGCATCGGGGCGGTCTCGCACGATCCCGAGACCACGGCGACGGGCTCGGCGATCGGGACTCGCGCCTGGGTGTGAGGGCTGGTCGTCAGGGCCCCGAGGGCGCGAGCGGGGTGCACGGGGCCGCCGACCGGGTTGCCGGAGCCGGGGAGGCTGATGCGATAGATGTGGGGGGTCGAGCGGTCATGGCGTGCTCGACCGCCAGGGCCGTGCCACGCCGTGCGGGCCTGCGCCGAGGGCGGTTCAGGGCTCGCCGGGGTGGTGGTGCCAGTATTCACATGTGCTCGCACCGCCGCGGCGAGCGCGCCGGCCGGTTCGGCGAACCCGCTCTCGTACAACCGAACTCGCCCCGACCACAGGGTCGCAGCGTCGTCGGTGTGCGGGAGGCGACCCAACACGGGCAGCGGTAACCGGTCGACGGAATCGCCCCCGGTGTGTTCGGAGCCGATCGACACGATCGCCAACCGGGGGTAGCGTGCCGCCAGCTCGGCGACCGCCTCTTCAAGCGCGACCGTGTCGCGGCGCTGCGACCCGAGCACGAGAAGCAGCAGATCGGCGTCAACGATGAGCGGGCTGGGCCGGGGGTTGGTGAGGTTTCCGCAGTCGGCGATCACGACCAGCTCGCCGCTCCACTCCCGCCCCGGGCCGGGGCGCCGCAGCGCAGCGAGGACCTCGCGGCTGGCGTGCGGGCCGGGCACCGGCGGCGCGGCCAGGTAGGCCACGCCTGCCGGATGCCACTGCAGATGCGCCACGAGCTCGACCCGATGGGCGGCGGCGCGCGGAGCGCTCGCGGCGGCCATGCTGGCGAGCCCGCGCCGTACGTAGCCTCCGCACGCTGCGGCTAGCACGCCGCCGTGAGGGTCGGCCTCGACCAGGATCACCGATTCGGTGGCGGGCCAGGCGGCGGCCAACGCCAGTGCGGTCGTCGTCGCTCCGGTGTGCGGCCCGAGGCCCGCGACTGCGATCAACATGGACACCACCACCTGTTCCTGGACTGTGTATTGCATTGCCGTGCACTGTGTTCGGTCAGCCGTAACGTCACAGATGCGTGATGGCGGTGATCAACGCGCCCGCGTCGGGCGGGCTGGTCGAAATCTGTTGCCGCCACACGCTTTCCGGTTCACCCGGCCGGGTCTCGTGAACCTCGACCGCGTACAGGCCGACCGTCAGCGCCATGATGCGCGCGCAGTAGGTCGTGCCGAGCGGGACCGTATCGATCCCGGCCTGAATCGTTTCCGCGTCGGGGATCGCCGCCGAAGCAGCTACCACGTCTCGTGCCCGCGCCCCGGACCGGGCCAGATAGTAGGCGGCCTCGAACACCGAAATAGCCTGCGCCCCATCGCTTGCACGCCAGGGGCCCTGCCCGGTGACCACCGCGGCGAGTGCACCGCTGCCCGGATCGTGTGCGCAGCCGGGGGAATTGCCGGTCACCAGCGGCTGCGACGGGTGCATGCTCGCGACCGCCGCCGGTGGCGTGGGGCTGTTCGCCACCGGTCGGTGGCCATCGCCGAGGCTCGCGCCGACCGCGGCGATCCCGATACCGAGCACACCGATCCCGCCCACGATCGTTCGCCACGACGGCCTGCGACGCGGCGCAGAGTCCGTAGCGTGGTGATCGTCCTCGCCTCCATCGAGGTCGTCTTCGGGTTCGGGGGTGGTGTGGGTGGTCCACCAGTCCTCGAGCTCACCGGTCGTTGGTGCTGTGTCCTCGAGCAGGATCTCCTCGGGCTCGTCACTGTTGTCGGTGTCGTGCATGTCGGTGTCGTGCATCGTGCTCACCGCCGCTCTGCAGGTAGGGAGGCCGCGAGGGCATCGACCGCGTCCTGGGCCTGCGGTGCGAGGTCGGCCACGGCGGGCTCGACGGCGTCGAGGACCAGCGGCACCCACTGCTGCGGGTCCGTGACCGTCATCTGCGCCCACGCCAGCTCATCGGCCAGCGGAGCGGGCTGCTCGTCCCCGCCGCCGAGGGTGACCTCGGTGGCAGGGCCGGAGAGGCCGGCGTCGGCCACCACTTTCGACACCTGGTCCACAACAAGGGCATTGAGGGCGCGCTCGTGCGCCGCGATCGGGGCGGGCAGCCACACAGGTCGCGCGATCGCCGCCGCGTCGATGCGCAACCCGTCCTCGCGTCCTGGGGCATCGGGCACGGACTCCTCGGCCAGCGGCACGGCCTCGGTAACTACCTGCGCCGAGCGCGGCGCCGACGATGCCGACGGGACCTGCGGCACCACCGTCACCGTCACCGCCTGCGGCTGCTCACCGCCCTGCTCGGTCACCGCGGTCACCGCCCCCGCGCCTGCGTTCGGGTTGCCCCGGGTCTGGTCGGTCGCGGGTGCAGCGGGGGCCAGACCGGCTTGCCTATGCGACGGGGGATCGATGATCAGTCCCGGCTGCCCGGTGGGCGGGCTGGCCACCACAACCGGAGACGCACACACCAGCGTGGCCACCGCCGCCAAGGCGGCGACCAACAGTCGAGACCGCACTCTCGCCGCCCGAAGGTGAGGTAGTCGTGGCAGATGCGGCGAGGTGCTTACGCGCGACTGTGAGGCGGGCATGACTCCCGCCAACGCCTGCCCTCGTAGCGACGTCCACAGCACCCCCTCCCGCAATGTTCGGGTGTGCAGCGCATACACATGAAAGCCCTTGCCCACCAGATAGTCACCAATCACCTCGACGCGTCCGATGACCGGGTGTGCCACGCGGTCCGGTGCCAGGGCTATCACCACCACCGCTTCAGCGTCGGCCCGAATCTCGACGGGCACTTCGGCATCCAGATGTGAAGTCCATTCGCAGGCCAACGCTCGGCCTGCTCGCATCCAGACCACCCATATCCCCACCGTCGCAGCCGAGTTCCGTGCACTCCTCGCCGCAGCGATGAGCGCTGTTGCTTCTGCCGACCGCGGGTACTTACTACCGATTGACCAGTTCATGGCGCGCTCCTTCTACGAGAAGGCCACCCTGCCGCGACGCACGCAGCGGCAACACAGGCGTGAAAGCGCCTGGTGCGCAGCTGATTACGTGGCCCGAGGGGGCGAGGTTATTGGATCGATCGGTGGATTGCGCGTCAGGGTCGGCTCCCCGATCGCGGAAGCCGTTGCGCCTTCAGAGGCTGTCTACACAGGCCCTGGAAAGTTCTGGAGTTCACTCAGCTCGGAAGCACAATCCGCGAGATAACTCGAAGGTTGCTTAGTTGCCAAGTTCGATCCACGATAGCCGTCTGATGTGACGCTTGCAATACGTCGAAAGTACTGGTTTTTCAGGCAACTGTTCAAAAGAGACTCGATCTCCTGCGGGTAGTCGGGTACCGACGCTGGACAATCGCTCACCGACGAGACGGTCGACGCCAACCAGCGGAGGACCGGCGATGGCAACTCGACACCAACCTGGGTCGAGGCGGAGCTGTCCGACTCGGCGAAATCGGTCCGGGGCCCTTCGGAGTCTTCGCGAACCTGGGTCCGATTGGGTGGTGGTTCAGCGACGCAATAGGGCGTAGCACGCGGCAGCAATGCCACATCCGACTTCGGGCGCGAGGTCGCCGAAAGATGGAAAATGTTGTGGCACAACACCGATATAGAGTTGCTGGTTGGCGAACAGCCACACCGACACGACCAATCCCACCCCCATGGAGATCGGCCCAGCGCCATGCCGGTACCCATGGTCGAACACTAGACGGCGCAGGTGCGCATCATCATCCACCACACTCGGCCCTGGTCGATGCCGATACAGGTCGAGGAGGACGACGCCCAGCCAGGGCCCCACCCAGTAGGCGACCATCAGCAGAAATGCCTGATATCGATCAGCTTGCGCGGTCAGACCCAGGTAGGCGAGCACCGAACCCGCTGTCCCGAACATCAACGCCGCCACCGCCCGCCGGAACCGCGACCCCAGCCGGATTCCCAGAGTGACGAAAGAGACTGCACCGGAATACACATTCATCACCCCCGCCGACATCGCACCGAGGGTGATCGCGAGCAAGGTCGCTGCCGCGACCGGTGCGGGCAATTGATCGGTGAACGAGCTGGTGGGGTCCGCGAGTGCCTCGCGTCCCGCGCCGACCGAGGCCGCACCGGCGACCTCTAGGACGGTACATGAGACGAAAACCCCAAGCCCGCAACATAATCCGACCCCTCGGCGATCTTCACATGCAGGCAAATACCGGGTGTAGTCACTGGCGGTGGGGCTCCACCCGGCGGCATAGCTCCAACATGTCGCGAAGGCCAGCAGGCAGCCGCCAGTGACTCCTCGGCCGTTCGCGGCCACCGCGTACGAGGCTCGGGAGAGCACCAGTACCGTGGCGATCGTAAACACTCCCGCCAGTACGACCGATGCGTAGCGCTCGACCACCTGAATGAGGTTGTGCCCCAGGACTGCGACCACCACCTGGATCGACACCACGATCAGCAGGCACAGGGGGCGGGGCAGATCCGTCAGGGTATTCAGCGCCAGCGCCGCGCTGATACTGCCTACCGCGAACCACCCCACACTGGTGAGTGTGTTGAGCCCGGCGGGCAGCATGTTCCCGCGATAGCCGAATGACAGGCGGCTCAACACCATCTGTGTAACCCCGAACCGCGGGCCCTGCGCCGACAGCAGCCCGTGCATTAGTGACCCGAGACCGTTGCCGAGCAGTATCACCACGCTCGCCTGCCAGAACGACAGACCGTAAACCGCGACCGCCATCACACCGACGAACACCGTGGCGAACTGAAGGTTCGGCGATATCCATGTCCACAGCATCTGCAGCGGCCGACCGTGGCGGTCCGCGTCCGGAATGACTTCCACCCCACCGGGTTCCACGGCCACAATCCTGCTGCCGTACAAGCCACCTCGCGGTTCCGAGGACGCTTCGTCAGCGACGCCCACTGTGAAGTTCGGGCCCTAGAGGTTCTTCGACTGCCAGTACTCGCGCAGCGAAGCGATCCTGTCTCCGTCGAACTCCAGGATCGCGACCTCTCTCATGATCTTGCGGACACCGCGATCGGCGAATTCGGCTTCCCACTCCGCGATGGCGGTCTCGCCCTCGAGGTACAGGCTCAAAAGCCTGCAACGGATATCGGATTCGTCGCCGACGACCTTGTCTTTCCAATAGGCGGCGATCCCGTTGTGGCCGCGGTGGGGCTGTTCGAAGGCGCGTTCGGCATAGGTGGCATTCTCAGTGAAGATCGTGATGATCAACGCGGGATCCTGGCGCTCCCACGCTTGGAAATAGGTGTCGATCACCCGGCGCGCGATGTCCTTGGTCAGCATCGATCCTCACTCCGTAATGTCGGCCAGGCCGAGCGGTGGGTCCAGACGTGATCGTTGTTGGACCAGAGCGTAAACCTGCTCAGGTGCCTTCATCCGTAGCTCGCCCAGATCCGTATCAGCGGTGGCGGTTTCGTTGACACGGACCCATTTCCACGGCTCGCCCACCACCGTGACGTCCGAGGTGTTCGCGGTGTAGAGGCCCGACAGGATCGTCTCGCCCGGCAGTACAGCCAGATGCAAAGCCCCGAAGTAGTAGCTGTCTCTGCTATTTCGCCAATGCCCGACCAGGTGCCGCTGCGAGAGCTCGGCATCGATCTCGTTGCGGTACCCCGTATGGACCTTCTCGCTGCGCGGCTCCGGTGGCCAGTTCCGGCCCGTAACGCGATGCCCTGACACAGCAGTCAGGCGTGTCAGATCGACATGACAGCCGACGTCCTCGACCCGGTAGGTCGTAACCCACAACCCGTTCAGCACCGCCGCTGACAGGCTGGGAGCCAGCTCGTCGGACAACGCGCCATCCGCCACGACCTCGGTCTGGGGTTCGGTGTCGGACAGCGCGAACAATCGCTCAACTGTCCAGCCAGGAAACATGTGCTCCAACACCAGGCAGTGTGGTCCCCTGGGGAGTCCTTTCACCTGACCGGCGACCCATTTGTAGTAATGGGCCTTTGTCGGTGGCTCGGGTATCACCGGCAGATCCAGCGCCTTGGCATGTCGCCGATATTCGGCCACGAACTCGCTGTATCCGTGCATGTGGCGAGCGCGCAGCAGCGCCTTCAACGCGATCGTCGGCATCGAGTTCCTCATCGGCGAGGTCCATCTCCAGCGCAAGCAAAAGCGACTCCACGAGACTATAACGCGACACAGTCGCGCCCCCATCGCGTCGCAAACATACTGGTCGCCACGCGAGTATCGAAGCCATGGACACAGACGATGACCAGGAATTCGAACCGTCACAGGTCCCGCTTGTCCCCGCAGCGGATCCGCAATCCGACGCACCGGACGTTCCGAAGGCCGCGAACGTACCCGGCCACCCCGCGGCACGCCACCAACTCCGTTGTCGACAAAGCGCCGGCTCACATCCGCGAAACAACTGGGTCGTCGCCGAGACCCTTGCAGACCCCGAGCAGCCGACGACCGTCCTGGACGGTCCGCATGGCCGCGCGTTCACTCGGCTCAACCATTCGAGCGTCGGCCGCCTCGCGGCAGCAGTCCCGCTGCTCGGGCAGCTGATTAGGTCGTGTACTACATTCGGTGCCGCCGAAACCGAATGCTTCACCGCGTCGGGAGGACGGGAGATGCGCATGATCGCGGTCCCCGTCCTGGGTCCGTTCGGCTCCGTTAATGCAGTCGCCCTGTGGACCGGTGCACGAGGCGACCCTATCCCCGAGATCCCGGAAATCGGGTCCGTCGAGTGGACCGCCGCAGGCATCGCGGCCACCACGCCCCCTGCGCAATACCTGCTGCGGCTGTCCTACCTGGATACCCCTGCCGTGCACACCGTTCCGGAAATGCTGGCGAGCTTCCACAACTTCGAGGACCGCCCCGGTTTCTTCTCTCTGTTCAACCTCGACAATCCCACCGACCGCTGGGCGGGAACCGCCACCAAGATCTACGAAGACGGCAACGCCCACCAACTCCACATCGCAGCCCACGCTTCGGGTGCCGGCACCGACCGCACCGTGCGAGCCATCGTCTGCGACATCACCGACGACCAGACCCGCGCGATCCCCGACATCAGCTCCCTCGCCCTACGCGCCATGCCCATCCCTCCCGGCCACGCCCTCGGCCTCGTCGACCTGAAAACTGGATTCATCCACGAATGGCTCACCGACGAACACAGCCCATTGGCCGGATGGAGGCATCACAACCCCGAGATCGAACCCGGTGACCAACTCATGGTGGCCACCACGTGCTACGAACTCGCCGCCAACATCCGGCGGACCGCCACCACCCAAGTCCGCGTCCGCTTCCACCCCAACGACGAGTGGATCACCCTCCACGGCCGCTGGAATCGCATCGCCGATGGCGACCGCCCTCAAGCCCTAATCGACGTCACCCCCATCTCACCATCCCGCATCGCCCCGATCAGCCACTGCAACCTCTGCCAGGCCATGGCACTCGGCAGCACGGACAGATGACGATCCACGGCCTGCCCCTGCTCTGGCTGCATGGGCGCGGTCCGTCGCGACGCGCAGAGAAAGGTCGTCCGGCCGCATCCGACCAGGTGCCGTCCACTCCGGCTGCCCCTTGGCCACAGACAGCCGGAGTGGACGGTCTCGGTTGAGCTACGCCGCGTGATCGGTCGGTGGTAGTTCAGGACGGAGTATGGAACGCGGTATCGTGCCAGCGGCTTCGATATCGCCGAAGATCTCGAACACTGCGTCGATCACATCCTGTTGTCTCCGTGCCCATTTGGTCCAGAGCGGAATTCGGGAAGATGAATACCGGTGTCCGGGGATTCATCTCGGATGAATCCGCGCGGTCGGGCGCGCGATCGACTGCCCACGGCGGGCCGGTACGTACAGCACCACAGACGGTGCCGACCGAACCCGTCAACATGGTCGGGAGGGAAGGTTGACTATCCGAGACCGGCTGGCCTGAAGGAAGATTCCGCGCTGCCGCCTGCCACTCCGACCCGACGACGAAGACCCCCGTCCGGATCATCGATCCGGGCAGGGTCGTATCCCCCGGGCGAACTCGCGGGGTCGCAATACGCTCCTTGCGCAAAACAACGAGCATTGGTGGTCACGCCACGCCCGAATCGGTTACCGCCACGTGTGGGTCACACCAATGATGCAGGCCGAAATGGCGGTCAGCGCTGGCCGCGGCTGGTTGAAGGCGGAGGAATACAGGCGGACTCCCTAGAGCCGAGCGAATATACGGGGGACTGCTCATTCGACGACAGTTGCGAAGCGTGCCCAGTCGGTGAACTCCCAGTCCCATCTGCGGCAAACCCGTTCTTTTGGCAGTCCTTCGTCGCTTGGATCGACGAGCATGAGCTTGACGTAACGGCCATCGCCGACAAGCACCGCCAGCAGGTAGCTGCCCGGGGAGGTGAGCATCAACGACATCTCATTGTTCGTCATGGCAAAGCGTGCATCCATGTGATCGACCTTCTTCACCTCAATTCGCACGGGCTCTCCGGCAGGGTTGTTGCCGGAGAGGTCGTATCCGACGTTCTGTCCGCTGACGTCTTCGAGAAGCCAGCCGCGGCAGTTGAGATATTCCATCGTTGCAACTTCGGCAGTTCGCCAACGGGACACGATGTCCGCCAAAGGTTCTGCTGTTTGGGGAATCTCTCCTCGACCCGCAGCCGCTGCAGAGCTCTGCGCGATGAGCTGTGGGGAGCACGACTGCGTACCGGGGCTCATGTCGACGATGCGCTGCTCAGCGGTGGTGAGTTGCCGACCGTAGCCACGGGCCATCTCCCCAAGGTGTGCTCCCAGCTGTGCGATCAGCTCGTCGGATAACTGCGCGACCAAGGGACCGTCCACAAGCTGCTCGACTTCGAGCGTGTCTAGTCCTAGAACGGCCTTCAGCGCGCGTGCGCTGGGCTGATTCTTCTTCGTATACAGAGCTGCAGGTGCACCTTTTGGGAAAATGCGGGTTACGTCGCCTGCTGTCAATGGCAACGGAGAGTAGGCGAAGTTCTTCGGCAGAGTCTTCATCACGCGTTGAAGTGCAGTAAGCAGTGCTCCGCTCACAGTCGGGTGTGACGAGACCAAGTGCGACCGGAGGTCCTCGCCCTCCAAGACGAGCTCCCAAAGCCGCTGGAACAAAGGCGCTTCTGGTGTGGTCAGCTCGATTGCGATGGCAGCAGCGGCGTCCGAAAGCACTTGCTGAGTAGATTCGTCCCCAACGACAGCGTGCGTGCGTGATGGGTCGGTAAGTAGGTCCCCGGAAACCGCCACGGGCAGACCCGGTTCGTCATCTAGCGGTAGGCCGCAGGCAAGCCGGCCGCGAAGCCCCGTCAGCGACTGGGCATGTGGATCGAGAGGGACGGCGACCGTCGCAGTTCCGTGCCGGAGCAACCCGAAGTGCGCAGCGCCAGCATCGTCGTGGAGCGTCACATTTGAGCCGTCGCGGCCCACACTGATCGTGACATCCCTTGCAGGGGTGCTGATGTCGACGCGGCCGACGTGACGGAGGAACAGCAGGCTGACTGGGTCAATGGCGTCCAGAGAAGCCTCGGCGCCGAGGCGCCCGAAGATTGTAAAGACTGCGCCGTCGATTTTGGCAGTGCTTCGGATCTCGCACGGGATCCGGATTAGGGGGACTATCGACGGTGACTGCTCGCCGAGTAGCCCAGTAGCGATGCTTCGATCGAAAGTGAAAGCCACGTCGGCAGATTGGACATCGATGTGGGAGGCGATCGCGGCCAGGGACTTGAATCCGATGCCACGGTATCCGATGGAATCGCCGCCTCGGCGTTTGGTCGAACTTGCACTTCTACACAGTGCCTCGGCATCTGCGGTGGTGAACGACCGACCATTGTTCGCCCAAGACCAGGCCCCGCCGTCGAGTTCAGTGATAGTGATAGTTGTGGATCCGGCGTCATCCGAGTTCTGAAGTAGCTCGTAAGGCACACGATTGCGGTAGGTGTCGGCCAGTAGGTCTTCCATTCGGGCAATTTCCCCAAACAAGCCTGGGGCCTGCCTGTGTTCGTTGACCAGTCGGGTCTGCAACGCCGCCAGGTGTTGGGCCAGCCCGCTCATGCGATGCTGTCAGTCACACGCACGACAACCCGATATGGATCGCCTGGAAGGTCGCTGACGTCGAAGACTCTGCGGCCGATCCATCGTGGCTGGCGGCGAGGTACGTTGCCCAGGTTGTCGACAGGGATATACCCATAGAAACTACATGTTCGGTCATTGAGCAGGAACCCTGTGCCATCCAGGATCTCGAATCTGACCTGCGGCACGTTTACCTCGAAGGGTGCGTAGTCCATCACGGTAGATCCGTGGTCATCCCAATCGTTTTGGGTACGGTACCCCTTGAGTAGATCCTCGACGCTGCCGAACTCGAAGGTGCCTTCGGTGTGCACGGTAAGTGTTGTCTTGTAGTCGCCCTTCGACACATAAGCCGCCGCGACTGCGACCTTCGCACACGGCGCCCCCAGGCTGGTTTCGCTCACCACTGATGTTTCGAGTGGAGTCGTCACCGGAGTGGGAAGGCTCAGCTTTGAGTTGATATACAGGTCCGAAACGTCATCGAGATCGTAGGCCGTCAGTCTGAGATCGATGTCTGTTGCCGCCAGAGGCGCGTCGCAGGTCCAGTCATCACTCTGGGCAGATACCCGAATCACGCCATTCTCCGCGTCCTTGATCTTCTCGAGGACAACCCACTTGTAGCTACCCGAATGAGTCGGAACGCCTTGTCGGTTCAAGGTGAGGAAGACCTCCGATGCGTAGCTCCTACCATCGCTGCGTTTGAACCGGTCAGTCCAGTCCTCGGGAAGAAACCGGAAGGTGCCTGAGAAGGCGACCTGCTGCTTGCAACCGTTACGGCCACGCGGTTCAGTGACTATCCGAGCCTGAGCGTCAACTATCTGCCATCCCACGAGCGACAGCGCTAGTTCGTCAGCATTGACGTTGACGACCTCGAACTCCTTGCTGCCCATCAGATCTGCCTTTCGAAGTCGCGTACGCCACGTAGGAAGTTCAGCGACTCTATCGCCGCCACGTCCGGAAGGATATGTCTTCCCGGGAGTCGATCTGGCAGTCGTCTACTCTGCTGACACGCCGGAAACCGTTGGGTAACAGCAAGAAAACGCGAACTCCCTGGTTGGAGTGGTTGCGATCTCAGCTATGGGCGTTCCGTTCGCTGCGCCACTGCCCTACTAGCCGCATAGCGCGCTGACCGATCCGCGCCAGAGCTGGATGTCAAGCTGAATCCGTGATGTCACGGCCCGCTCCGCGTCAGTGATCAGGACATGTGAGTTTGGTAGCCTCCCACCCGTCGGACCGAGCCCTAGACCCGCATAAGGCCGACTACCGCTAGCGAAGCCCCCTTGCTTGCAGACCCAAGGCCTGTGGGCGCGGGGGCTTTTCGTCGTTTCCGGGCTTAGGCGGCCCGGATGTATGCCTGGATCGTGTCGCGTGCCTCCAGGGCGCTTTGCGAGCCGGGGAAGTGCTCGTCCAGCAAGTCGTCCAGTTGACCCAAGCGCTTCTTGACCCATGAAAACGATGCTGTGAGTGGACGTTCCAGGATCGGATTCACCGCCTCGATACTTCCGTCGAGGTCGCCGAGGCGGGCGCACGCCGTGGCGAGGTAGATGTAGGTCAGCATCTCGTCGCCCGGGGACTTTGTCTCCTGCCAGGCTGCAATGGCCTCATGGGAGGACTTGATCGCCAGGCGGAGGATCGCCGGCTCATCGGCCCACATCAGCGAGAAGCCCCAGTAGTACAGCTGTTTCGCGGGGCTAAACCCGAACAACGGCCCATCGAGATCATCCGGGCCGCATTGTGCCCGCACCCGGTCCGCACGCTCCAGCAGCTCGACCGCACCCCACGAGTCCCCGAGGTTCGCGGTGGACGCCGCGAGCCCGCACAGCAGCCGTGGCCCGGCGGTTCCGGTCGACGCCCCGACGTACTGAAGCCCCTCTATCGCAGCGCGTTTCGCTGGCTTGAACTTCTTGTCGAACCGCCACGCCAGCGACTCGGTCCCCTTCGCCCACGCCCTCAGCGGGTCATAGTCCGCTCGATCCGCAAACGTGAATGCCGCGGTGACGTGCGCGTGGGCGTCATCAGCCTGGCCGAGATCCAATGTCAGATAGGCCAATACGCCCGAGACCCGCCCATAGGCAATGTAGAGGTCGCGGATTTCTTCCGGCCGGTGAGCGCCGACCCGTAGGCGGCGTGCCAGCTCTGCGCGAAGCTCCAGCGCGTGCCGAATCGATTTGTCGTACGCCTCGATCCCTGACGACCGGGCAACCTGTGCAATGTCGTCTTGGATGTCATCGAGGTGAGCGCCGTCCGGCGCGACGAGCAACGTTTCGGACTCCCGGCGGGCGTCTTTGAGCGCCTTCATCGTCGCGTGTGCCTCTGCTCGCTCCGCTTGGTCGGCGTCCCACGCTGCCAGCAGCTCGCCACCAGCGCGCAGCAGCTTGTCCGCGTCGTCGACCCATTGGCGACTTGTCGGCAGCCTGCGGCCGGACTCCATCGCCGTGATCCACGTATGGCTACAGAACAGGCGGGCGGCTACCTCGCGGAGACTCAGCCCACGCGCGCAGCGGTAGTGCCGAAGAGTCACGCCTGTCCGGTTTGGGTTCATATTCGGCAATCCTGTAGCCGTGGAGCCCATTTCTCCTCGTCCCCCGTGGTTACAGATTGTGAGGTGCAGGTCTGTGACCACCGTATCCCGTCGAATGTCCTGCCGCTGATGGTGAGCTGAATTCACCTCCGGAAAGGGCTGCGGTCAGGGCCGGAGGCTACCAATCGACTGACGCACTAGGGAGCCGCGATGAAGTACCGACCGACAGCCGTCGGATACCTACGAAGCGACGTGTCCGGGGTTCAGCAAGCGTGGGACGAGACCCAGATCCGCAGCCTCGCTGGGAGATTGGGTTACGACTTCGCGCGCATGGTGGTCATTGACGGCCGCACGGCGACCCGGCTTCTGGCCGGGGTGAAGGCGACCATCGCCCGGCTCGACGCGGAGGCCGTTTTCGTGCCGTGCCTCGCGCACTTCGAGGGTGAGAACGTACCTGCGGATCTTGTCCAGGCGGTCGACGTGATCACGGTGAGTCCGGAGAACACCCACGCGCGCTGGTCAACTGGCCTGGTGGAGTCCGAGCGGGGAGGAGGTGGTTCTACGGCCTAGCCCCAGACAGGACATCGTCGGACACCCCTTGGCCAGGCTCCGCATCCTTTCGGTCGAGGGGTGATCTGCCTCTCGGACAACTGAATCACGACTCAACAGCAGGAAATACTATGCGTTACAACGCGATTCGATCAATTCTCTTTACAGTATCAGTGTTCACCGCGGTCATGTTGGGCGCTGGCGCGGCCCACGCCACACCACACGACGACTGGTGCGACACCAAGCAGCAGTACTTGATCAACCTGTGCAATGCGTACTACCTGAACGACAGGTCGGATAACCTCAAGTACCTCCAGGCCTGCTATGCAACCGTCAACCGCTGGTACGCCGACTGCCGTCGGAGCCAGGACGCATACCCCGATGACCCCTGCCTGAGCGGGACTGTTCCAAGCCGACCCGACCAATTCACGCCTGCCTGCGGCACTGCGACCTTCTAAGGTGAATTCATGCCAGAGCCCATGATCGACCCGAAGCGGGACGTAGGCCCGTTCGGAGAACCCATCGTCACGCGGACTCTGACCTCCGAGGTACACGGGGGGCCAGTGATCGTGGCCATCGGGAAGCCTCGGCTGCACCCGACCAACGGACGAACATGGCTCTGCCCCTGGCGAATCGAGGGGCTCGACGAGGAGCCGCTCACCGGCAGCCCAGCCATCGGGGTTGATGGCTGGCAGGCGCTCAACGCCGCGATCAGGTACGTCGATGCGGCATTGGAAGGGACTGGCCACCCGGTCAGCTTCAACGGAGGTCCACCGTCTCTGACGGAGTAGCCCCAGAGGCCTATGCGCTGCTGGAGGTGTCGTCGTCACGGGGCTGTTCGATCTCGCGACGACCGAAAGTCGGCCAGTCCCGCTGACTGTCCCTGTTCATCTTTCCCAGGGCCCGAATGATCTTCTCCCGCTGTTCTGGCTGAGTGTTCCTCAGTGCGTAGCGGAAGGTGAGGTAACGGAACAGCCCTAAAACAGCGGCTCCGGCCGGGATTCCTGTCCCAGCAACAGCTACAATATCCACCTACGATGTAGGTTGCGCTGCCGTCCCTGACCAAGAGAAGCAACACAGACAATGCGAGCGAACTCTCGCCGCTCCCCCTTGGAGAGGAGCGTTCGTCTGGTTCCAGAGTAGGTGCTCTCGATTCAAGATCGCAATGAAGTACAACAACAATGGGTTTCGTCGTTTCAGAACAATCGATTCGGCTGGGTGGGATCAACCGGCTTAGGACCGTTGCGGATCTCATCCTGGACTGCGGTGCCTCGTCGGTCGAGCAAGGCGTTGATCGTCTCGTCGATCCCGTCGAGCTGCTTCTCTGCGAAGGCGATTCCCTTGCGGTCCTTGGTCCTGTGGGCTTCGTCTAGGTCGGCGAGGATGTCCTCCCGGTCGGCCTGAAGTTCCTCGAGCCGATTCCGCTGGATCTCTGCTCTTAGGCGTTCGATCTCGGCATCGGACATTAGGCGAAGCGTACGCGAATCATCCTCGGCATTCGGTGATGTGCGTAAGCGGGACGCCGCATCGGCAACGACCTTGAGTGGTTTGGTCAGCTCCCGAAGGATCTCGGGGCGCTCAGTCGCTGTCGAATCCCGTAGCGACAACACGACCAGGCAGATCAGAGTGGCTGCCAGCCCTACGGCTAGCACCAAGGCCGCGGCGGAAGCGATGATTGCAGGCCAGTTCAATGAATCGTCCTCTCCTCCGGTTTGTGGGGCCGGGGAGACCAGACAGACTCCTACGCAGCCCAATCCCTCATCAGTGGTGGCGCATACGGTTGAAGCCTTCGGGCGGGCTGAGATCGCCCACCCCTCAATACGATTGCCGCAACTTAACCCGTTGGGGGGCATGATCACAAGGAAACCCCGGTAAGTGTCCAAGACGCGTTGATTGCTCCGTTTCTCGGAACCCTTCGCCCGCGTGGCGCGTCAGAACTGAGCATGGACGAACCAATCGAGTTCCGACCTCGCGCCTCCGGACAGAACGGGAAAAAGGGCCCCCTCCCGCGCACGTGGGAGGGGCTTTTCGTGTATCCAGGGTTCAGAGTTCTGTCACGGACTGGACCCGGGCTGTCGGGGTGTTGGAATCATCGGTGCTGATGAGGCCGGAGGCGACATCCGTCTTGGTTCCGCGGATCTTCAGCGAAGTTACTCGCTCCCACGACGTTCCCTCGCCCACCACGACCGAGACGCGGTAGGACTTCGACGGGTCGAGTTCAGGTGGGTGGTGAGGTTGACCGCGAGGTCATACTTGAAGTTGCAGCCGGCCGAGCCGTAGCACTTCTTGTCCGTCACCGTTAGGTCCACCCCGAGGAGATCCACGGTCGGAACGTCGTAGACCACAGTCGGTTTCGGCGGGACGTAGGTCGTGGTCGCCATGGCCGAGACGGAGATCGGGCTCCCCGGCTTCCCTGTGGTGGCCTTCTTGTCGCCACTGACCACTGCTCCTCGGCCAGTAGGGCCCGCGAGACCACCACGGGCTCCGAGCGTGCACAACCCCAAGGCAGACGCGCCCACGATGATGGCGACTACCTTGCCGTTGATCGTCTTCTCGCGCGGAGGAAGCTTGTACGGCTGGTGCTCCGGAAACTGGTACGTCACTTCGCCTCCAGGGCTGCGAGCCGGTCCTCGACAGCGGAAAGTCGGTGGTTGATCGTGATGATGCATCCGGTTGCTGCCTGAATCGAATCCGTCAGGCCGATGAGGGCGGTGTAGACGACGGATAGCCGCATCGAGATCTCGCGGGTGGGGTTGGCGCAAATGAAGCGTGCGGGGTACGAGGGCTACTTCGCCCAAGGTGACCCGAGCGCTCGAATGATCGCTGGCCGTTCCTTCGGATCAGTGTTCTTCAAAGCGACAACGAAACACGTGATCTTGACGGCGGCTGCCGAGACGGCTGCTGCTGATCCGGTGATGACGACCACCACACTCGCTGTGTCCACGTCCGGGCTTCCTCTGGAGGGATTAGGCGTACGGGCGAGAGTATGGCGCAGGTCGCTGCTGAAATGGAGTTCGATCGACGGTGGTTGGTCGTAGAACGCGATATCGCAGCCGAGTAGGTTGCCCTGCTATCGACGTCAAGCAGATGCTTGTTAATGCTGAGCGGCTCGGCCGGTCGCAGTCTGCGGACTCGTATGACGCGCATCGCTGACGTCACGGAACCTGTTGTCCGCGTGCCGCCGCGGGCCGGGCCGCCACCATGAGACCGCCGCGGGCGACGCCGCGCCGCGCGGTCGCGATCGTGCGGGCGATTGCGGTGTGCAGGCACCGCGCAGATTCGAAGTCGCACACAGCACGTCGTCATAGCAGCCGCCCACCGAGTCATCGAAGCAGGCAGTCACTCCAAGCTGCCTCAACCAACACGCTGTCATGCCGCGTCCCGCGCTGATCGAATCAGCCAACGCGATACAGCTGAAGGTCAACGGGCCGAGCCGATCCGGACCGGGCGGAAGCATCCTGCGCTGCCGAATGCCACGGTGTGCGGAACCCCGTCTCCGATAGTCCTCTACGGCAATACAATCGAGCTTGAAAGGCCAGTCAGGCGGCTGATCGTGGGGGGTGAATCCAGTGGTCACAGCGCTACTAGCGGGGTTTGCAGGCGTGGCTGGAATCGTGATCGGGCGATTTTGGGATACAAGAACCGAGTCCGCACGGTGGCGGCGAGATCAAAAGACCACCAGCTACCAGCGCTATGCGGAACAATTCCAAGCACTGTACGAGGCAACGCGTCTGGCAGCCTTTGCAGATTCACGCACCGATACCTTCGCCGCTCTGGTCGAGCACGCACGGTCCAGCACTTTCCCAGTCTGGGTTAATGCGCTATCCGCGGTCTGGCTGCACGGCTCGTCCGAAGTAGTAACCGCCGCAATGCAGTTGGATCAGGCGGTCACCGATCTGTTCTACGGCGTCGCCGATCGCACAGTCTCCGAGCTCAACTGGGACACAGCGAGGACGCCCGCACGCGACGCATTCCAGCGATTTATCGTCTCCGCCCGCACCGAACTGGGGCTCCCGCTAGTGGATGTCGCGTTCTTCACTGAGCCACGGTCGCAAGCAAGGACAACCGATGCGGACTGACGAAGGTCATCGGTGCCAGGATCATCCTGAACCGCCACATGGTGGCCGGTTCGAATCGGCCACGTGGCTCGACGGAAGGCCAACGGGCAGAGACTGTCTCGGCTCAGCGAAGGACCGGGAACAGGGCGAGCAGGACCGCGATGACGAGTAGAGGGACCGAGAGTCGCTCGACGAGGGCATGTGTCCGATCAAGATCGACATTGGCATGGGTGCCATCCCCCGAGATGCCACGAGCACTGTCTGCCCCACTGGCTGCGCGGGTCGCGAGTGCGGCGTCGACACGGAGCTTGACGGTGAGGATTGCGGCCATGGTCAGCGCCCCGATCAGATAGACAACCGCAATCGCTCCGGTGCCTGTCACGAGTCGCACGACCTCGATAACGGCGAGGATCACGCTGGCAATCAGCGAAGCGCGGTTGTAGCGGTTCCACGCCCCGACCGAGATCTTCTCGACGGCGAGCGCGGTATTCGGGGCGGAACCCGGCGACTGAGCAGCCAGCAACAAAGGCCGGACTCCGGCGACCATGATCAGTCCGCCAGCGGCGACGATGCCGACTGCGAATCGTTCTGCGCCGGTGATGCCGATGGCGATGGCGGTGCTGACGAGGTTGGTGTCCATGTGTTCCTCCGAAGCCGAGAAATAGTGTGGTGCGCGCTCACCACATTCTGCGATGGCGTTACTATGGTGCGCGCTCACCTCACTTGTCAACGGGTGGGTTCGCGCCGACCGAGGGAGAAAACGATGGCACCACCCGCGCGACAGCGGATCCTCGATGCCGCAGCGCGCCTGCTACGTGAGAAGGGCATCGCCCGCCTCACCACACGTGAGATCGCCCTCGCTGCCGACGCCGCGGAGGGCTCGATCACGAAGAACTTCGGCGGCAAGCTCGGCCTGCTCACCGCGTTGCTGTCCAGTGAACTTCCGGAACTGGCCGCCTGGCACGCCGCACTCACCCCACCGACCGCCCGCCGGGAGGACCTGCGCGCCGCGCTGATCACCGTCGGGGACAGGGCAATCGACTACTACGCGGCCTCGCTCCCACTCATCGCCAGCGCTGTCGCGGACGCCACCCTTTTCGACGCGTACCGCGCGACCAACACCGCTCAGGACACCGGACCCCAGTTGGCCGTGGAGACCATGACCACGTACTTGGCCGGCTGGCAGTCCACCGGCGTCCTCACCCACGACGCCGACGTATGGGCTATGGCCCTGATGTTCTGCGGCGCAGCACAATTGCAGGCGTGGACTCAGCAGTTGGCGAGCGCCCACGCCCTGCCGGGCGATCGAAACGCCCGAATCCAGGCAGTCGTCGACACGCTCATCCCATAGCATCCAAGGTGGACGAAGACCCCGTCCGGATCACCGATCCGGACGGGGTCGTGTCCCCCAGGCGAACTCGCCGGGTCTCGATACGCTCCTTGTCGACACAACGAGCGTTGATGGTCATGCCACGCCCGGTCCGACTGACCGCCGCGCGCGTGTCGCGCACGAATCACGTGCCCCGAAATGGGCAGGTCAGCGGCCCGTCACCGCGGCAAAACCCCAGGTCGGATCAATGCCCCTGGAATGGGGAATTGACCGTGGAGAACTAGCCGTGGGCGACGGACACAGGGCCTCAACTGGAAGTTGCGTCGAAACGCCTCGATTTCGACATACGTCGGACTTGAGGCGTGAATCGCAAGCTCACTGCCGGGATGGGTGGGCGATCTCAGGGACCACGTGCCCCCGAACACCTCCTACCTCACCTGCGGCTTGCCGCACTGACCGAACCAGCCAGCGCGAGGTGATCGAAGATCAACGGGCCGAGCCGAGCCGAGGCCAGCCGAACGCACTGAAATGCCGATAGCAGCGCGGGGTCAAGGAGATCCGTTGGTGAGCAGGAAGTAGAAGATGTCGCCGCGGAAGACGAAGCTGGCCGAGTCATTCGGTCCGCCATCGAAGTAGGCAGGGGACGAGCCTCCATCCTGCCGGTCGTAGTAATGAGTCGAGGCGAGGAAGTTCGGTTGCACCGCAACGAAGGACCAATCGGCCGGAGACGGCCCGAACAGCTGACGTTCGAAGTCACGAATCAACTCGCGCGCCTGACCTGCTGTTCGGTGCCGTCCATACGGGCTGAATGCCGTGCACAACATCCAGATCAATCGTGTTTCGAACTCGGAAGCGCTCATCGGGGAGCAAGTCAGCTCGAATCCCTCCCGCAGCAGCCTGGATTTGTCGGCCGCCGCACTGTCGGCCATCCACTGAAGGTTCCACCAATCACGGTTGAGATCGGCTTCGAGCATGGCTGAGCAGAACACGGCCGATCGGAGGAAAAATTCGAGTACTGCCGCGCCCTCGTGTTCGTCAGTGATGGGTGAATCGGTTCGGATCTTCAGCAACAGCGTGTTGCTGTTCATCACCTCGTCCACCGCACTCAGAAACCGATCCACCGCCGGGTGTTCCAGCTCGCTCCCCAAAGACTGCATGGCCCCTATCTTCGTAGCTCAACCGCCATCCACGCTGAACGGCCCTCCGTCACACATCCGCACATGCCGCGGACAGCGCGACCCTCGGCGGCCCGGCGTGATCTGACTGAAGATCAGCGGCCCGGGGCATCTCGGAGCCGTCACGGTGTCCGCACATGGCTCCAGTTGAGTGCGCCGTTTCGACCATCCACGGTGGGCCGTGCCAGAGATCGTCTCTCGGCGTGGTTTGGTACTCATGTGAGCCTGTGCGTCCATACTTTCCTGCTCAGCGCTGACGGCAGCAGCAGCGTCATCGGTGAAATACTCGATAGGCCCGAGGGAGTCAGCGACTCAGCGGGCCCGGAAAGCTGGCGCACCAAGGTGTGGGGGTCGCAAGGCATGCGCTCCCTGGATGCCAAGTTTTTCCCGGTCCTGGCAGATCTGAGCCAACCCAACGGCGCGCTCATCGTTATGCCAGACGAGCTTCCGGAGCTCTTCCGGGAATGCCGTGAGGTCCGTGAGTTTCTCTCCGAGCTCATACCGGCGGATCTAGACGCGGCCGCCGCCGCACGACTGAGATCGGGGATCTTGGAGCGCTTGGCTAACGTTGAGATCGCGGCTGGTCGAGCGCTGGGTGTGGGTGGCGGTGTACTGATCTGGTAGCGACCAGATAGTCCGGGCACGTAGCGCACCACACGCACAATTCGGACCGAGCCACAGTCCTCCAATGGTCCTGATCGAACGCACTACATTGCCGCTTACAAGGCTGTTCGGACCGCCCAGCAGCCACGACTGGCCGAGCGCAACTGCACCTGCCGTGCTGAGCGGACCGGTCAACACGGTCAGACAGGAAGGCTGACTGCTCAAGACCCGCCGGCATGAAGGAAGATTCCGCACTGCCGCCTGCCACTCCGACCCTACGACGAAGACCCCGTCCGGATCACCGATCCGGACGGGGTCGTGTCCCCCGGGCGAACTCGCCGGGTCTCAATCCGCTCCTTGCACGAAACAACGAGCGTTGGTGGTCACGCCACGCCCGAATCGGTAACCGCCACGTGTGTCACACACCAATGATGCAGGCCGAAATGGGCTGGTCAGCGACAGGTCAACACGGCAAAACCCCAGGTCGGATCAATGCCCCTGGAATGGGGAATTGATGGTCCTCAACTACCTGACGTGAACGGCATAGGGCCCTGACCGGAAGATGCATCGTTCCGTCGCGATTGCGACATTCCAGACCGGAGCAAGGACAGCGTCAAACGACGGCGACGGACGGCCCCCTCCTAAACCCCGGCAGCCCACTCCCCCACAAAAACCCCGCACCTCGAACCGCCGGTTCCCTACCACCGGCTCGACAATCGGGCCAGAGCCGATCCCCCTTCGAGCGAAACCGCATCGGCCCACAAGACGCTCGGTTCGCAGCCAACGCATACCCTTTCAAGAACAACGGACCGAGGCGATCCGACGCGCCCTCGCCGGAGCGATGATCGGGAGCATCTGGGCCGTGACGGACCGCCATGACTCCGCACCCGAATCCCTGTTGCGCGCCGTCGAATTCCTCTCCGAAGGCGACTGAGATGGTAATGCGCTGTGACCGTCGCTGGAACCATCCGGAAATACCGCATGGTGCGCGGTTCGAAACGGCCACTGCGGGGTGTCAAGTCCGCTTGTGATGTAGTTTTTCGCCGATACGGCATCCAGCTCGCTGCGACCGCCGTCGAGATTCACCGATGAGCTCCGTCATGATTCGCGTATGTAGCCATGCGTGGGCTGCGCACGCTGTCCAGGGGCTTGCACGACTCCGGGGCAGCGCTCGTTTCAGCGGCTACGCATTTTGCCGAGGGCGAGGTTCGCGAACTTCTTGAGCGTGTCGCATGTGTTGTCGGCGTCCTCGACGGCGTTGACGAACAGCAGCCGCTCCCCGGCGAGAATCACTAGCCCTGCTCGTGGCCCCTGACCGCCCGGGTCCATGGCGCAAAAGGCTGCATCCCCGAGGTTCGCGACCGGTCGAGGGTCGCTATTCGCCTCCTCGGCACTCCACTTTGCATACTCTGCCTTGGAATCCCGGCCCTCTGCGAAGCCTCCGCTGCCCGTGAATGTCGCGTTCACCATGTGTTTCACAGGCGTGCGCAGGGCATACCACGAGCAATTCATCCCGCCGTCCTCATGCTCCGACATGCCTCCGTCGGACGGAGGGGAAACATCATCCCAGGTCACGCCGAAGATCTGCGCCGCCTCATTTCTCGTAACCAGCGAGCATGCCGATATGACCGGCGCAGACCATCCGGCCATCCCCCCTGTTGCATTCGCCGAGGTCGCCGTTACAGGCGACATTGTTGGGGAGATGCTTGCGGTTGAGGAACTCGTGCCGCAGCCTGCGGACAACAGGGTTGATGTGAGAAATATTGCCGCACAGGTGAACCGCATGAGTTCCCTAGTCGTTCGGATAGATCGTGGCGACCCAGGACCCGTTGCATCCCAAGCTCGTGTTGCGGTCTGCACGGTAAATCCAGTCGATGGGATGCGGGTCTTCCACCCGGATCGAGAAGTTGCCGCTCTCACCGGCCTTGATGAGATCGCCGTTGAGGGAGACGACCTGCCTCTCCCACGGGGAGAATGTCCAGTCGAACAGGCTGTTCATATCGTCGGGCAGCCTCGGGATCTGTAGGTGCACGGTGATCATGTCGAGCGTGCGGTTGTTGATCACCAGGCATGAGCCGGAGTGGTCGTCCGCGTGCGCAGTAGCGGATGTTCCTATGAGGCAGCCGAGACCGACAGTGGTCGCGACGAGGAACGAGAAGACCTTCATTTCGTTTCCCTCCCGAGGGTCGCGCACACAGTACCCAAATCAGTGGACTAATCAGTCGCTCAACGGGATTCGAAGTTCTGACCTTCTGTGCCAACCGCACCGCACGGGCCTACTGATTCGCTGACCGATTCCGGTCGCCTGCACCGCAGGGGAAATCGTGCTATCTGCCGCCTGGGGATTTGGGCATTTGGACACTGTGTCAGCAAGCTCCCGCAGAATCGTCCCCGTGACAGCGACCGTGCATGATCTGACGCCCCGCCCCGCCCCGCCGCGCTGAGCAGCGCCGTTTGCCGGTTACCGGGCTGTCGTTCAAGTACGACGCGCCCGCGACGGCTGGGAAGTCCGATCACGCTCGACGGCCCCGAATTCCAGCCCAATGACCGCGCTTCCCCGAGCTACAGCCCGGACCATCGATAGTTCCGGGTAGAGGCCCCGGCGGGCCGACGACCGCCGGCCGAGTGGCCCCTTCCCTCGCGCATCGAGGGGAGGGGCCATTTTCTCGTTCAGTGGCGGCAGCCGGTTGCGAGAGCCGCGGTGAACAGAGCGCGCATCTTGGCGAGGTCGGCATCCGTCATCGGATCATTTGCGGTGGAGGCCGATTTGATGAAGTCGAGGGAGCCTGTGATGAGTTCTGCATCCGTGGGGGCGGGCGCGCCCGGCTCGGTCAACTGCCGCATCTGGTGTTCGAAGTCGATGAGGCTGTTGCATGCGTCTGCGAGTTCTGCGGCACTGTATCGGGTGTTCGTGAGCGCGGCCGTCGTTGCAGGGGCGGTAGTCGTCAGCGCCGGGGCCGCGGTAGTTGTCGCGGCGGGGGTGGAGGTGGATGTGGAGGGCGCGGCAGGGGCGGAGGTGGCCGTCGTCGTGGGCTGCGGGGATGCGCTGGTGTGCGAGGTGCAGCCGGTGAGCGCGAGGGCGACTGCGGGCAGTACGAGCAAACGGGCGTTCATGCCCGCACCGTATCGTTTTGCGCGCTAACAATCACATCGCGAGGCTTCCGAGTGAACGGACGGCTGGGGCTATTGGCCATTTGGACAGCTGTCTTCGCGGCGGTCTTAGGCTGCCGCCGTTGGCAGCATTACACGATTCTGCCGAATCATCCCAGGCCGCACGTTCGAATCGTGTTACCCCGGCCGGTAAATCCGTCGCAATGCTTGTTGAGCACGTGAGACCGTTGCCTGACGGTGGGGCGCCGTCTAACGGCAGGACACCGCGCTTTGGTCGCGGGAACCGAGGTTTGATTCCTTGCGCCCCAGCACCTTTGGGATGTCACCTAACGCCTAGACGGCAGACTCTGGATCGGCCAATCAAGGTTCGAATCCTTGTGTCCCAGCACTTCCTATGTGCGCCAAATGGCAGAGCGGCCGACCCCAAAAGCCGGTGGATGGGGGTTCGAATCCCTTGTAGGTACTTCACGCGAGATTGCGCGGCTTGCTCGTATTCATTTATGCGGGTTGGTAGTTAGAATCCCTGGGTACGTTTTCAACAGCTCAGCACTAGGCGGAGCAGGCAGCGGGATTTCCGGTGCTCCAAGCTCGGCCCTCATGGCAGAACGCAGTTGCCGACGCAGAGCGTAGCCCGCAGCCCACTCGGCGTCGAAGGCTGCGGTGTCGTTGACTTCGGCTGCCTGCGCCAATCTCCACAGCTGCCACATGGCGGCATCTGCCGCCTCAATCGAGGCGGAAGTTGCGGCGGTGATGGCTAATGCATTGGTCGCACGGTTGAACTGAGTTGACTCGTCTGGCGCGAATGCTTCAATCATGTTCGATGCAGCTTTGCTTTCGGGCTGGCTCTGCCTTTCAAAGCGGAACACCAAGATCCGGTCTTGTAGAGCGTCGTACGCAGCCCAGTAGTCGATGAAGGAATCTCTGACCTCCTTCCTGTTTCGGTCGATTGCTGCTGCCTCCAGCTGGCGGTTCAGCACATCACGCTGATGACGGTTGCTGAGAGCGTTGATAGTAAGACTGCTTGCGGCGGTGACAACGACGCCGGACAGGGTTCCGACTACAGCAATCCATGCGACTCCCACCTGTCGATGCTAGCCCCGGTTACCCCGGTCCGATCGATGAATACTGTTTGCGCTCTTGCGGATCTGGCTACGCTGGTCAATCCGAATGTCGGTTATCGGTGAACTTTCGAGCCAGCCCGCAGGGCCGAGATCCGTTGGGATCGGCGAAATCTGACGTCACCGGCCAGCGTGTCCGCCCGACCGGGCATGACCGCCTGAACCCGCACCGAGTTGAGGGCATTGATGGTCAGTCCTCCGCGGACACCTGTTCATGGCCGACACCTCATGAACTTGCCCCGAGCTCGTGTATCGACGCGTAGGTTCATGACTGTGCCCGATCCCGCCGGGAATCCGCCACCTGACAACACCACGCCACCGCCTGAACCAGAGACCTCTGCATCCCTAGAACCAGCTGCACCGCAACAGATTTCCGAGAGTCAGAACTCCGGAGACAAGCAGCTCACCCTGTGGGTTGCTGGCATCGCAGCTATTGCTGCATTGCTTGGCAGCACTATCGGCGGCACTACGACTTGGCTTGTCGCGCGCGAACAGGTCGACGCACAGTCCTCCCAGTACATTCGAACCGAGCGCAAGACGTTCTACTCCGCAGTCGTGGACAAGCTGGTGGTGATGCAAGGGCTTGAGGACGAGTTGGTCACCACGAACATCGAGCTGTATGCACCGCTGAGCTCCGCAAATCCCCCAGGCCGAGTCCGGGTATCAGCTGACTCACTAGTCCAGTTCGTTGGCCGATACCAGGTCGCCTACAACGATCTGCACAACGGCGAAACCTCGATGTCGTTGCTCGGCAGCAGCGATGCACGAGTTGCCTTCTTCTCCGGACTCGGCCAGCGCGAATCGCTGCTACACGAACTCAATGCCACGATCTCAATCATGCGGGGTGAAAACCCCGGGGCAACAATCGATACCACGCTGACCGGCGTGCGGTCCGCGACGGTTGCTATCCGCGACCACGACGGTGCTTTCGTCCAAGCTGCACGCACAGACATTGGTCTCTCGACCTCGTGACCCACGATCGATACCCATACAAGACCCAACGCGGTTCGGGCACGTCACTCTGCAGGCCGAGAGCCTCGCCAATACGCGTTCATGCCACACGTGCAGTTCGGTCGACAGCGGCCGCCAACCACACCTGAAGATCAACGTGCCGAGATCATCTCGACCCGCCGACAACCTGAGCCCGCACCGAATGCAGTGCAGTTCACAGGTCGGTACCACCAAGTGGACCGGAGGCGAGGTCCTGACTCGCGCCTGGAGCTCACGCTCGTTTGCCAAGCCCAGGCGCTCCCGCGCTCGCTGTGGGGACTGACACGTCTCGGTTCAGCTTGCGTTCCCTACGGTCGTCTATCTCCGCCTTCTGCGCACGTACTCTTCGCGAGCTGTCCTTGCTCACCGCCTTCTCGGCGGCCCGCCTTGCTACCGCAAGCTCCGATTGCATTGAGTTCCAGCAGACGCCACAGCGTCGAATCTCCGTCGGGCGCGCTGTGCTTGTCGGTTTGGCCGACTCCACTGGCAGCTTGCACATCGTCAGAGCGTGTTTCTTCGGGTTCAAAACATGCGCCCGCTCGTTCAGGCTGATCCAATTCCATTGGAACGGTGCAGATTTGCCCGGTTTCCCCATGAAAGATCAACGTGTTGCTCAAGCCCGAATAGGGAATAGGTAAGATTTGCCCCAAACGTACAATTCTGCCGCTTCCCGCGCTGACCATCACGGACGAGGCGGAGGGGCAACCGGGGCCGCTGCAGGATTGGGTGACAGTGTCACCTACCCCTGCAGCAGCCCCACCTGTTCCACCAACTAGAGGCAAGCTCATTTTTTGATCAGATATCCTCTGCCACAGCTGATATCAGCTGTGGATTCACGGTGCGCGGGACGGTTGGCTCATGCAGAATCTGGTCATGTTCGGGTGGGCTAGGACTGTGGACGTTCGCGCACGCAGGCAGCTGATGATGACGATGCAGGCGTACATAACGAAGAACGGCCGCGTGCAGCTCCGGCGCAGGGCCGCCCGAATCCAGCTGTTCCCCGCAGTCGGCTCCGCGCTTGCCATCGGTCTGTTCGTGGCGTGCGCCGCCTATGGCGTTCTGTGGTTGATCACCCCTACCAGCAATGTGGCGGCCGCACCGATCGATCTCACCAAGGTTGCGTTGACTGTCGTCGCAGGTGTCGGTGGCGTAGTCGCGTTGGTGATCGCCTACCGCCGCCAGCGTGACCTCGAACGGGGCCGGTTCGTTGAACGATTCGGCGCTGCGGCCGCGCAACTCGGCGCCACCGATGTTGCAGTCCGCCTCGCCGGTGTGTACGCGCTGACGGTCGTCGCCGACGAATCCGACGAGCCGCACCGTCAGCAGTGCATCGAGGTGCTCTGCGGTTACCTGCGGCTGCCCTACTACGCCAGCCAGGGCGCCAACCATCAGACTAAACGCATCCGTAAGTGGCACGACTCCCATGAACAGCCAGAAAGCGATGTCGAAGACCACTTCGAATACCGGCAAAACGATCGCGAAGTCCGCGCCACCATCGTCCGCGTCATCGCCGACCATCTACGGCCTGGGGCTGAATATGGCTGGTCTGCGAACGATTTCGACTTCCGCACCGCCCATCTCGAGAATGTCGACTTCAGCAGGGCGACCTTCTCGGGGGACGCCCGGTTCGACAGAGCGACCTTCTCAGGGGGCACATTGTTCGATGGGGTGACGTTCTTCGGGGACGCCGACTTCGGCAGTGCGACTTTCTCGGGAGACACTCGGTTCGACAGAGCGACCTTCTCCAGGAACGCAGACTTCAGGAGGACGACCTTCTCCGATGACGCCGGCTTCTTCAAGGCGATCTTTTCCAGGAACACCCAGTTTATCGAGGCGACCTTCTCCGGAACCGCCCGGTTCGGTGGGGTGACCTTCGTCGAGGACGCCTGGTTCGGCGGGGCGACCTTCTCCATGGTCGCCGACTTCGGCGGGGCGACCTTCTCCAAGGACGCCGACTTCAGCTGCGCGACGTTCTCGCGTGACGCCGAGTTCGACGAGGCGACCTTCTCCCGGAACACCCGGTTCGAAAAGGTCGATTTCGGCGACGCCTTGGCCTCATTCAGAGACCCTAAGCAGTGGGGACCGCCTGCGCCGGTGTTCGACTGGGACGGGGACGTGACGCGGAAGCCTGCGAATGTCGAACCGCAGGATTGGCCACCGACGACGAGAACTGTCAGTTGACAGCGTCGAGTGAATGCACGGGCCGCTGGGGCACTGGCTGATTCGCGCATCGTCATGTCCGGTACGCCACTACGCGCCCAAAAATCCCAGACTTTCTTTCCTGGAGCGAATTTGCGATGCCAGCACGATTGCCGCGCGGCCGCAATCGGGCGCATCGGCTGCCGAACTCCGACGGCGCGAGTTCGTACCTTTGCACCGGGCATGAAGGACACTCCGGCGGCCACTCGCCTCAACGACAAAGACCCCGTCCGGATCACCGATCCGGACGGGGTCGTGTCCCCCGGGCGAACTCGCCGGGCCTCGAACCACTCCTTGCAGAAACAAGGAGCGTTGATGGTCACGCCACGCCCGGATCGGATGCCGTCCGCGCGTGGCACACACGAATCATGTACGCCGAAATAGGCAGGTCAGTGGGCCATCAATATGACATAACCCCAGGTCGGATCAATGCCCCTGGAATGGGGAATTGACCGTGGCCAACTAACCGTGGACGACGGACAGAGGACCTCAACTGGAAGTTGCGTCGAGATGCCTGGATTTCGACATGCGTAGGGCTTGAGGCGTGAACTGCAAACTAGCTGGCGGGACGGGTAGGCGATTTCAGTGGCCACGTGCTGGCGACCACTTAGTACCTCATCGAACTGCTTGCCGTAATGACCGAACCAGCCAGCACCGGTGATGATCGAAGATCAACGGGCCGAGCCAATCCGAGGTCAGCCGAACACACTGAAATGCCGAGTTGCGGATACTGGCCTGAGCGCACACTTTCGGCTGTCCGCTGGGCGACAGGACCGCGGTGAGTGGTCCGGACAGGGGAGTACATCGGCTACATACGATGTGCGGTCATCTCCTGGACGAGTTCGAAGGATTCACCGTCGGCGGTGAGGCTGCCGTGCCATTGGAAGCTGGTGTCGGTGATGTCGAAGAATTTCCAGTGCACTGTGGTGCCGTGCTGGGTGGTGCCGTCGAGGATGATGGCGTGGTCGTTTGAATGGGCCCGCAATGTCACGTACATGCCCGAGTGCGGGTCGAGCCAGACCGCGTGCCAGCGGTCGGTGGGTGGGTGATAGCAGCGAATGGTGGTGCCGGGATAGCGATTCGATGCCGTTGGGCAGTCGAGGACGTCCTGTACGGCCAAGCCGCCGAGGATCCAGCCGAAGTCCCATCGACCGTGGTGCATCGACCACGAGCCATCGCGCTCCCGAATGCGGTTGTCGATGTGCCAGGCGCCGATGAACTGGCCGAACATCGCGAGCCGGTCGGCGGCGGCGGGATGGGGCCCGTCGGCGTGCAGGGTGGCAGCGAGGGTGTTGTCAGTGTTCATGTCCTGATCCTGCGGTCTCCCCCCACTGGAGACTCAAGTCCAGCTGCGATGACGTAAGGACACATCGTGTAATCGGTATTCGCTTGCATTCGCTGGTCGGGCCGACGCGATTGATGTTGCGGCGGGCGGCTTTACGCTCCTACTAGGCGGCGAAGACGGTGCGGATGACGGACTCGTCGCCGTCGGTCTCGACAACCCCGAGGGCGCGAGCGTCGCCGAGTGTGAGCGCTCCCGCGGCGAGCCCGAGTATGTAGGCGGGATCGGCGTGGACGGTGGCGTCGAGGGCGTGGTTGTCGTGGGGGCCGACCTCGAATCCGGTACTCGCTGAACGGAGTTGGAACAGCGCGCCACCGATGTCGAGACCGATCATCGCCGCGGGCGGGTTCTGGACTCGGGTGGCGAGCAGGGCGGGCACGGCGAGGGCGAGCCACTCGGGTCGGAAGGCATCGGTGCCGGGGCCGGGGATCATCAGTGGGGTGGACCAGCGGATGAGGCCCTCGATCGGCCCGCGCAACTCCGAACCCCAAGGGGTGAGGGCGTATTCGATCGTGTTGCCCGCGGTCGCCAGGCGTCGTTCGACCACGCCGGAGGCTTCGAGATCGCGCAGCCGGTCGGCCAGGAGGTTGGTCGCGATTCCGGGCAGGCCGTCGATCAGGTCGCGGTAGCGGGCGGGGCCGAGCAGCAGTTGGCGCACGATGAGCAGATTCCATCGGTCGCCGACGACTTCGAGGGATCGGGCGAGCCCGCAGTACTGGCCGTAGCTACGCATCATTTCCTTCAATCGCTTGAGAATCTCAAGTGTAGTTGAGAAGATCAACCATACCGTGATGCCAATCGTAGGGGGTTCACCATGGCCGAGACCAGCAACGACGTACGACCCGACTGGGTCGACGACACCCTGTTCCCGTTCGGCAGCCGCTTCGTCGACATCGACGGACACACCGTCCACTACATCGACGAGGGGGCGGGGCCGACACTGCTGTTCCTGCACGGCAATCCGACCTGGTCGTTCCTGTGGCGCGACGTGATTACCGCCCTGCGTAAGGATTTCCGCTGCATCGCCCTCGACTATCCGGGCTTCGGCCTCTCGACACCGAAACCCGGATACCGCTACCTGCCCGAGGAGCACGCCGACGTGGTCACCGAGTTCGTCGATACGCTCGGCCTGGACGGGGTCACCCTCGTGGGCCAGGACTGGGGCGGCCTGATCGGGGTAGCGGTCGCGCAGCGGAGACCGGGGAGCTTCGAGCGCCTGGTGCTCGCCAACACCTGGGCATGGCCGGTCAATGGCGTCCTGCACTTCGAAGCATTCGGCCACATCGTCGGAAACCCGCTGAGCCGCTTGCTGATCCGGCAGTTCAATCTGCTGGTCAACGCGTTCATCCCGACCGGGCATCACCGCCGCAAACCCACCGACGCCGAGATGAACCACTACCGGCGAGCATTGGACACCACCGATCGGCGTCAAGCATCCGCGATACTGCCCAGCCGTGTTCTCGCCAGTCGGGAGTTCTTCGCCGAGATCGAAGCCCACCTTCCCGACGTCGCCCACCTGCCGACCTTGATCGTGTGGGGCGACGCCGACATCGCCTTCCGCGCCCAGGAACGCCAGAGGCTGGAAGCCACCTTCGCCGATCACACGACCGTGATCGTCGAAGGCGCCGGCACCTATGTGGAATCCGATGCACCCGACGAGTTCGTCACCGCGATCCGCGACTTTGCCAAGACCTGACGCCAACGGACCTGCTGCGCAGGCACTTCGGCCGTTGTCACGCGCCCGGCGATAGGCACAAGCAGAACGGATGCCCGGCAGGGTCGAACAGCACCCGGCACTTGCCGGGCGCGGGCTGATCCTCGGCCAGGCGCGCACCGAGGTCCACGGCATGGCGTTGCGCCTCGTCGAGATCCGACACCACGAGATCGAGGTGAATCTGCTTGGGAGGAGCCTCATCCGGCCACGACGGCGGCCGATAGTCCGGCACGCGAATCGCCGTGAGAACCAGATGCGGTAGCTTCACGCTCACGAACTTCTCTGTGCTGGCGACGGTCGCACCGCCCAGCAGCTCCGCCCAGAAGGCCGCCAACGCGGTCGGGTCGTCGCAGTCGACGGTGATCGATCCCAGGTGCGCTACAGCCACCCGCAAATCCTAGAACGCGTTGCAGATCCAGGCATCCTCAACGCACTGTCACCGCTGACCGCTCGGTTCCCGAGACCCGGAGCGGCAGACCGGCGAACGGCTCACGGCGGTACATGATCGTGGGATGCCTAAAGGGATGTCGGACGATGAGCAGCTTCGGTTCGTCGTCAAGGGTGCCTTCAACCTCACAAGTCGGGGGACGTCCGTAGTCGGGCACATCAAGGCTGGCTGGGTAGTCGTCGGCGACCGGCTTCGTGTCGTAAGAGTCGATGGTGAGCTCGGTCCCACGGCCGAATGCACAGGCGTAGGTCGCCTACGGGTTGCGAGTTGGGAACCAGGGCAACCTGTTCCGATGGCAGTACTTCTTCCTGACCTGCAAGTTTCGGATATTCGGGAGGGTGACGTCCTTGTCCGCGATGCCGTCATCGAGTAACTGCCATCGCGCCCAACGCACTCAATTGCCGCGACCCTCGCTGTCTCAAGCGGCCAGCGCGGGCCCGTGGAAGATCAACTGGCCGTGCTCATCCGGGGCGTCAGAACGCACTCACATGCCGCGAGGCGCGCTGACGGAACCGGTCGGCGCGATTCGGCGAAGGAACAACTGGCCGAGTCGATCCGACGGCGGCGGAGCGTCCGGCAGTGCCGAGGATGGTGTGGATTTCGCATGAGGACTGCACTGACGCCATCTGACGTCTGCGGATGAAACCGCACCGCACCTCGCCGCGAGAGCGGCGATCATGGAAGTTGCAGACTTCCTGCATGAGTCTGCTTGTCCAGCAGAGAAGTTCGCATGGCAATCAACTCACGGAAGGGGGATATGCGCTGCCACGATGAGCCGAGAAGTTCAGCGACAGGACGCAGCGCTATATGGGCGAATGCAAGTTTCTGTGGCTGCTGAGCATCCGCCCGAGACGCCGCGACTACGAACGTACGACCCGACATTTCGAGACTCGCCTCATCTGTGCGGCCAACGGTGAATTCGCTCATCTCATTTGGGGTGCTGTGTTGTCGTTTGTTGTTTCACGATGGTTCTCATAAGAGCGATTTGGTTCTCGATGAAGTCCTTGAGGCTGTCGAATCGCGTGTAGTCGCCGCGGTCGACGATCCAGACCGGAGCCGAGGCGCACGGCTGTCGGTTCGGGCAGGCGAGCGTGACGTAGTCGATACCGTCGGCGGTGTCTCCTATGACGAGGAGGTTGTCGTAAGAGTCGGTGCCCAGGTCCTGGGGTGTTTTGGATTCCTCACGCAGGAACTTGACCAGGTTCTGGTAGGAGGGCAAGTCGCGAGAGATCTCAACGAGGGAGTGCAGGGTGATGCCGCCGGAAAACGCCGGCCAGCCGTTACCGACGCGAGTCAGCCAGGCCCGGTACTGATCGTCCAGGCGTACCCCGAGGCGGTCTTCTGCGGCGCTGACTGTGTCGGTGGCGGCAGGAGGGTTAGGACCTTTCAACATCCAGTCCGATCGCATCCCGTTGGCGAGATCGGCGTCGTACCACGCCTTCTGCAGCGTCTTGAGGTCGGCCACGGCCTGTGGGATCCAGTCTTCGGAGTCGGTGGCCGATGGTGTGCGTGAACACGCGCACAGCGTCACCACTACCGCGATCAGTGACCATCGCAAAACACGCACCGAAAGTCTCCTTCCTGGACCGAACATTGCTGTAACCGACTGTAGGACTATCCGATTGCGCTGGTTCCGCTGAGATAGGGCCGCGGTATTCATCGGGTGCCCGGAGGTCGCAGTGGCATGTCGGGGGTCGTGACGGAAGGCAGGCATTTGCCATCGATCCAGTCACCTGGGACGAACGCGCGGGCTTTGTAGTTGACCGGGTACTGCTTGCCTTGGGAACCGATGGATTTGTTAAGAGAGTCGTCTAGGGGCAGCCACCGGAATGGCTCGGCTTTGGGTGGCGGGGGCCCGGTCCACATGGTATCGGGTACGTGCCCAGCGTTGATCACCCCTGATGGGTACATGTTGCGGTCGACCTTGTCGCCGGTGGGGTAGTCCTGCTCGTGGGATTGCTTCCACTGCTGGGCAAGTCGGCTCCCCAGCTGTCCTTCGGGCGTGTTCGCAGTGCTGATGCGCCAGGCGGGGAACATCTCCGTTTGGATGTATTCGTTACTTCCCGCGACGTAGGCGTCGCGTTGTCGAATGAGGTTGGCGCGCTGGGGATCCGGCATGGAGTCCTGGTCGCGGGAGATGCAGACCGCGACGATTCCTTCGCAGTCCTTGGAGGTGTCTCCGGTGCGGTCGCATTCCTTCTTGGTGCGGTCGCGGTTGATGTTGCGGTCGCGGTAGACCTGGTACCACTCGTCGCGGACCTCGTCCCAGACCTTTTGCGCGATCTGAGCTTCGGTGCCGTAGCAGCCGCGGTTGAGCTCGTTGGTGAGGTCGATTGTGCGTCGGACCAGCGGAGAGTTCGGGTCCTCGTCCTCGAGCGGTCCGAGGATACGGGTGACGATCTCGTGGACCTGTCCGGGATCGAGGACCTTCAACCCTGGGATATTGCACGCTGGATGTACCAGTTCCGGCGGGATGGGTCCTCGTCCCGGCGTCGGTGCGGTGGGGTCGGTGATATCCCCGGGCGTGGGCGCTGCGGGTGTTTGATGGTCTGGTGCACCCGATCCGCTGCCGGGCAAAGGGATCGGCGGCGGTAGTGGTGGTGTTGATGGCGGGGACGGCGCGGCGGGCACCGGGACGATCGGAGTACCGTTTCCCGGGCCGACAGGAGGCGGAGTGAGCGCACCCGCGTTAGGACCGCCACCAGTACCCGTCGGGGGTTGTCCGGGCAGGGATGGTGTGGGCAGTGGGGGCGGGGTGGAAGGTGGTCCCGGTGGCGGGGTCGGCGGGTCGGGGACATCGATGCATGGCCATCCAGGGTGCATCTGCTGCCACTGTTCACACGGAATGTAGGGTCCGGCTTGAGCGGGCGCGCCACGGTTTGTATCAATGCCGATCACTGTCGCGGTGACCAGCACGACGGCCGAGGCACCCAGCAAACCCCCGGAGCGAAACAGCCGGCGGCGGTGGGTGGGGATCATCGCGGTTCTCCTTCGGCCGGAAGCAGGAAGTGGGACTGGACGGCGATTTACAGCCAGATGGGGTCGCCGTAGACGGTGACCGTGTTGTCGGCGGCCGGGGTGGAGATGCGTGCGGTGGCGTAGGAGCGCAGGGTGACAGGCCCCATGCAGGCATCGATCTTGATCTCGACCCCTTCGGCGGTGATCGAAGCGCGTGGTCCTGCAAGGGGTTTGGACCCGAAGTCGATGGTGGCGATCGATCCGGGTTTCAGCGTGGTGGAGATGTTGGGCGACACCGAGGCGCTGGCTCCCACACTGACGGAAGGGAATTGGGAGATCGTGACCGAAGCATTGGGGCCGATGGAGAACCCCATGCCGAGGGTCAGTCCGTTGGATACGTCGACCTGGCAGCCGAGTTGGTAGCCCAGTGTCAGCGTGCCCGCCGAGATCGGTTGTCCGCCAGCGCCACTCACCTCGGCGATAGCTTTGAGGGACACGAAGCCTTCGCGGGTGAACATGGTCGCGGCCAGGTTCGGATAGCGGTCGAGGTTCTCGCTGGTCTTGGTAACCGACAAGGTCCAGCCATCGTCGGTGAGGGTCTGTCGGAATTTGTCGGGCACGGTATCCGCGGACGCGAGTGCGGTGCCCGAGAACAGAAGAGCAGCTGCTGCGGTCGTGCTGAAAGCGGCGCCGATGGTGTTGCGGTGTGCTGATGCGAAGCGATTCATGCTGTCCCACCCCGTGGTGTCGATCGTTCGAGCGATCAGAATCCTTCCCCGTTGAAGGATTCCGACCGGGGCTCAATAGCAACAGCAGAGCTATCTTTCAGCAACTTCAAGTGGTGGGGTTGCCCCTCCCGTTATCGTCCGGTCATCCACTTCGCTTGCGAGACTTCCTGCTCGCCGGGATATGGCCGTGTTGGTCGGAAACATTTGTGACTCCCGCCACTCGCGGGTCGTTATCCGGCATGTTCGATTGGGCGAGCTGTCGACTGGGCGGTTGGGCGCGCCGCATTATCGGGACCTGAGTGGCTGATACGGACGTGAAAGGGGGCGGCAAATTTGGTGCAGCTTCGCGTGGGCGTAAAGATTCGACGGCACGAGGGCACCGTCGGGCGTCCCGCCGAGTGCGCTCCTGCACGCGGTAGAACGCGCGAAGGTATCGACGCCGCAGGCCGAGCTGAGCGGACCGGTCAACACGGTCAGACAGGAAGACCGACTGCTCGAGACCCGTCGGCATGAAGGAAGATTCCGCACTGCCGCCTGCCACTCCGACCCAACGACGAAGACCCCGTCCGGATCACAGATCCGAACGGGGTCGTGTCCCCCGGGCGAACTCGCCGGGTCTCAATACGCTCCTTGCAGGAAACAACGAGCGTTGATGGTCAAGCCACGCCCGAATCGGTCACCGCCAGGTGTGTCACACACCAATGATGCAGGCCGAAATGGGCCGGTCAGCGACAGGTCAACACGGCAAAAACCCAGGTCGGATCAATGCCCCTGGAATGGGGAATTGACCGTCCTCAAGTACCCGGCGTGAACGGCATAGGGCTCTGACCGGAAGATGCTTCGTTCCGTCGCGATTTCGACATTCCAGACCAGAGCAAGGACAGAATCACAACGGCGGCGACGGACGGCCTCCTGAACCCCGACAGCCCACTCCCCCCACACGCGCCCCGCACCTCAAACCGCCGGTTCCCGACATGGTTCCCCACTATTGGCTCGACAATCGGGCCAGAGCCGATCCTCGCTTCGAGCGAAACCGCATCGACCCGCAAGACGCTCGGTTCGCAGCCAACGCATACCCCTTCGAGAACAACGGACCGAGGCAATCCCACGCACGGTCAAACATCCGGCATTGCCTGATTACACGGTGTTGGCCACTTTCGTGAGGCGCCGACATGAATCAAGTGATACCGCTCCATGTCCAGGAATCGATCCGCCAGACCGTGTTCTCCTTGACGACTCCGATGACGACTTCACGCCGAGTTTCGACCCAGCCGGAGGGTGCGTTCACGATGGCACGCACAGTAGGCGGAGCGTCGCCCCAGAGGTCGCATTCCAGAGATTCGAGGGTGGGTTGCGCCGCGCCACCCCACAGCACGGCCTTACGCAACATGTTGAGACCGGATTGTCCAGGTCGCCGGTCGAACTCGGCGCGCCACCGACCTGACAACGCGTGCCGAATGATGGCACGGTTCTGCGTCGCGATGCCGCCGATCAGACGACCTGTCTGGAAACGCACGTCGGCGCGATCATGTTGGGCGAGATCAATCGAGTCGTCGCTCCGGAGGTCTTCGTGCCGGTCGAGCAGTCGGGTCAGTGTCGCGGCGAGGTCTCCGAGAATGTCGGGCTCATAGCGGCAATCGGCGATATCACCGGAGGGGGCGCCGGGATCGGAGACGGAGAAATTGCACACCAGGCAGCTCGAGACCAGCTCGGTCTCGCCGATCAGGACATGCGCGCGACCTGCGGGTGCAGGGTTGAATATCGGTTCGATCGTTTCGCCGTTGTGGGTCTCGAAGGTCGGTTCGTACTGGAAGTATTCGATCTCGAGCTGTGCGGTCGAGGCCAGCCAGCGTGGCGACGCGCCGAGTTCCTCTACTGAGTACAGGAATGCTTCGAGCCCTTCGATGCCGCTGCAGATCGACATCAGTTCCCGGTACTGGGCGTCGAAGCGAATACCCAACCGGGCCTCCGCGGCCGCGAGCTCGGCTGTCGACGCCGGAAGCCCGAGGGTCGCACCCATTGCCACGGCCCGCGCCACAAGATCACGAAGCTGCATGAAAAACGACGCTACCAGGACAGTTACCGTTGATCGACGGTGCCGGACTCACGCCCGGAATTGCCGCGACCCGGGTCGTCCGACGAGGCTGAGGCACTCGTCGGCGACCGCACGATCTATGCCGAACGTCGTGGCTCGAACGACCGCGAATTGACAATGCGACTCGACTACCGAAACGGCATTAAGGACCAATCGGTCGTTATTCTGCGGATATGACCCGCGCCGAAGAGGAAGGCCACTCCCACTCCCGCAATATGCGAGCTAAGGTGCTGGCCCTTCTGACCAGGGTGACCAGGCTGCGAGGGCTCGTACTTTATCTATTGATCCTCACCGTTGGCAGCGCGATCTCGATCGGTGTGGACCTGTCGTCCGGCCACTACTCATGGTCGATGCTGGCGAACCTCGCGATAGGTATCACGGTGTGGGCGCTGGCCTGGCCAGGTGTCGTTCGAGCCTGGCAACGCACCGACCGGACATTTGGCTCTAGTTCGCCAGAGTGAGCTCTATGCCGCTGGTCGCGCGCTGCTTGCGTCGGCTGCGGCGATGCCGTCGAAGCTCACCGCGAGTGGGTAGAAGCGGGTCGTCCGGCGCGGGGGCATTGGCCTGGATCGGAGTAGCCAGGGGCCAAGGCAAACAACATGGGAGGCATCGTGTTTCTTCGCCCTGGTCGAATGGCATGCTTTCTATGTGAGCTCTTCGGTGCAGACGACGAATTGTCTTGTACTGTGCGGTATTCCGGTCTTGTGGGGGCATAGTCCGAGTTCGGTGCCGCCGGTTATGTAGCTGTCCGGTTTGACGACTGCCCGGCCCGGCGAGGGTTTGCAGTCGACGGCGGTGACCTGGTCGTCGGCGAGGGTGTCACAGTTGATGGTGTTCCAGTTGATGTCCAGGCATGCAGTCCACCGGGTTTCCGCAGAGGCGTGGAAGTACCTGTTGTCGGCGTCGTCGATGCAATGCTCGGGGGTGTCGGCGAGCTGGACCACTCGGTAGGCTGCTGTGCCGGATTCGCAGCTGACGATTTCCAGTGTCCGGGCGGTTCCGGTTCCGCTGATGTTGGCGCAGTCCCCGCGACGAGGCCCACCGGGGGCCGGTGAATCGGCGGTGGCGGGGTATTGCACGACGGGGTTGAACACGTATGGCGGCATGAATGGTGCGCCGGTCGTCGGTCGCGTGGATGGGGTGTGTTCGTTGCTGCATCCGGTGGCCAGCGTGCCTGCCATGATCGACAGCCCTAGCGCGAGGAACCGTGCCGCGGTGCGGGATCGGCGCGATGCGGTCTGGGTCATGCCGTCGCTCCAGTGGGATTGTCGGGACGGAACAGAATGGTTTCACCGGGGTTCCAGCCGGCGAGCATGGTGTGCAGGCCGCCGTTCACGGGCCACCAGGTATAGGCGGTGAGGAGGAAACCGCCGACTGTGACGTGAACGCCGTCGTAGTGTTCGGCGACGTTTGACCACTTCGGTTGGAGTTCATCGGTGGGGCCGTGACGGAACCAGTCAGGGCTCACGATCGTGCTGTAGAGGTCGTCGGGCTCGGGTCGTGGCACCACCGATGGGAATCGGTTTACCAGCTCAATCCAGTCTTGCGGACCGGCGATGTGGAGGATGTTTCGGGCACGCAGGTCGATGGGTTCGGTGAAGTGGAATTCGCCGTCTGCCATCGAGGTGTGCTCGTCTTCCCAGAATTCGCGCACAACCTGGCCCGTGCCGGGTACGACGTCACAAGCCACTGCTGTGGGGCCGCAGGCTGCACTGTTCCAGAACACCGGCTCTGACCACCACGATCCGGGGTTACCGGTGCCATAGACATCCGGCTCGGCTCGCGTGTGCTGTTCGACGGGAGTCCGGGGTGACCAACGCTGTGCGGTCGAGGGCCGGAACCACCATGCGGACGACGGCGCGGTCACGATGCGGTGTGCTAACTCCATGCCGTTGGGTAGGCGGTTGAACGCGGCCTTCGCCTCACTGATTCCGCGTTCCTGTTCACCACCGAACAGCAACAGGTTGAGGTCTACCTTGAACATGTCCTGCGCAGTCGTCGTCTCCGGCGGTCGCTGCTGCAGGTCGCGGGCCACAGCGAGAATCTGCAACCGGCCCAGGACGCTGTCGGCCAGCTGCCGGGCGGGGTCAGAACACATCGCCGCAGGGCAACTGGACAACCACAGAGTAGGCAGTTGCGTAGTAAGTCTGGCCGCCCTCGACGATCGTGGACACGGTTTCTCCTATGAATGCGTGCATACCGCCGGTCTTACAGGTCATTGCGAAGTTCTTGCTCACCCACTCCTGCTTGTTCGCGTCGTAGACCGGGTTGTCGCTGATGGGCGATCCAAGATGCTCCTCCCAGGTTCCGAACCAGTAGTCGTACACCTGGACCAGCTTCATCTCGTTGTGAACCGTCTGCACCATTCCCGGGAACTCGCATCGGGTGATCGGTTTGAACCCGATCGTGGAGTATCCACCCGACTTCCGCAGGTGAGGATAGGGGACCTGCAGATGGCAGTTGGCGGGGTCGCCGTAGCCTTCGGTGTCGCCACCACTTGCCTGTTTGATCAGCGATGCCACCAGCCCTGCCAGCCCGCATCCGCTCGGGCTGGAGGTGGCGCTCGCCAGTCCCAGTTGCTGAGCCGCAGTGGCGCACGCTTCCGCGACGTCGGGAACCGGCGGTGTTGCCGATTCCGGCGGTGCGGGCGGTTCGTTGCCCGGAATGTTGGACTCAGGTGCAGCACCTCCCGGCACAGAGGGGGTGTTGCCAGGTAGGACAGGGTCGGTGTATCCGGGGACGGGAATGATGGGTGTGCCGTTGTATGGACCGAGCGGGGGCACGGTGTTAGCGCCGACGTTGGGTCCGGCTCCTTGGCCGGGCGGGGTCGGGAGGGTCGGGACGGGGGCCGTTGGCGGGGCGTAGGTGGTAGGTGGACCGGGCTGCGGTGGTGGCGAAGGCGGTGGTACCGGGCACGAGATGCCGAGCACCGGGTTAGGGATGCAGATCGGCTGGGCATCTGCTGGCACAACCGTCAGCCAGGCGATAACCAATCCGGCAGCTGCCACCACCTCGAGAGCTCTGACCTGGTACCCGCCCGAACCGATGGCGGTCACCGATTACTCCAGTCCAGCGACACGTTCACCCGATGCCGCCCGACAGCGGCGGGGCCACCGCCCCAAAGGCTGGTCGGGTGGGAGCTGAGGGTTGCGCTTCAGTCATCGCCGATCACTCCTTACACCGGACGTACATCGCTCTGGACGGAATCGGTGAAGCGTTGCAGCGGCCCTCGTGGGGCCGCCCGACGAACAAGATCAGCTATCTTGCGGCAATCATATTGTGCTACCAGGCTCACTTAGTCACAGATGTCGAAAATGTCGGATTTCAGTGCGATGGCCAGCAGGGTCTTCACAGCCAGATGGGAGGCCCGTAGGCGGTGACCTGGGTGTCGTATTCGGCGGTGGATGCCGAGAGGGTCCCGATAGCCCTGATGGAGGTGAGCCCACCACAGGAATCAACCTTCAAATTGATCTCTTCGATGTGGATCGAGGCGTGCGGCCCGGCCATGGCCTTGGTCGCCACCGCCAGGGTCGTGATGGTGCCGGGCTTGACGGTGACCGAGACGCTAGGGGCGACCCCGGCGTTGAAACCGGCACTCGGTCCACCGTTGAGGGATGGATACTGGCCAATCGTGCCGGAGCCGTTGACTCCGGCGTTGACCCCGGCGTTGGCACCCACGCCACCGGTCACACCGTTGCTCATATCGACTTGACAGCCGATTTGGAATGCCGCGATCAGACTGGCAGCGCGGAGCGGGGAGGTGCCAGTGCCAGCAATGTAGGCGTCGAAATCGGCGCTGATGAACCCCTCCCGGGTGAGTAATGTGGTGGCCAGGTTCGGCACCCGAGTCAGATTCTCCCCCGTTTTGGAGACCGTCAGCTCCCACCCGTCACGAGTGGTCGTAGTGCGTGACGCATCCGGGACCGGGTCGCCCGACGCGGTACCCGAACCGCAGCAGACGAGCATCGTTGCGAACACGACACCGAAGCTGATACGCACGCGCAAACCCACCTCTCGATCACCTTCGTTTGCCGACGAACGTCGAGAGAGTAGCGGCAAGAATGGGGTCGACCTGGGAACTCAAGTGCGACAGGCCGCTTGAGGCGTGTTCAGTCATCATCCGATGCATCTGAACTACCTATGGCGCGACATGGACCGCCCGACCTATTAACGCCACCTATCCAGACAACGCACTACACTGCCGCGCGGACATGCCAGGTTCGGGCCTGGCCAACCACCATGGCTGGCTGGTCCGAACAGCACCACACACCGTGCTGACCGAACCCGCCAACATGGTCGGGCGGGAAGATTGACTGCCCGAGACCGGCTGGCATGACGGAAGATTCCGCACTTCTGTCTGCCACTCCGCGCCAACGACGAAGACCCCGTCCGGATCACTGATCCGGACGGGGTCGCGTCCCCCGGGCGAGCTCGCCGGGTCTCGATACGCTCCTTGCATCAAGCAACGAGCGTTGATGGTCATGCCACGCCCGAATCGGCTACCGCCATGCGTGTGTCACACACCAATGATGCAGACCGAAATGGGCAGGTCAGCGGCCGGTCAACACGGCAAAACGCCAGGTCGGATCAATGCCCCTGGAACGGGGAATTGACCGTGGTGAAGTATTGGATGGCGGCGGCGATTGCTATCGGGGCGGTGACGAAGAGTTGGCCGGCGATGGTGCCCATGAAGCCGACGGTGGAGGCGCCGATGAGGCAGCCGGCCACGGGGCCGATGCCGAACATGGTGGCGAGAGGGGCTGTGGCGGCGGCGAAGACGACGCCGCCGACTACGCAGCCGAGGGCGGCGCCGCCGAGGCCGCCGACCAGGGTGCCGAGGGCGGCGCCGACGGAGATGGTGTCGCGCAGGCGGCCCCAGGCGGCCTGTTCGCGGTCGTAGGGGGTTTTCCAGGGGGCCTGGTCCTCGTAGGGGAGGGCGATGGGCTGGTAGACGGCGTGGGCTTCGTCGTACTGCGGGGTGAGGGTGGCGGTGTGGCCGGCGATATCGGCGGCGATGGGGAAGACGAAATCGTCGACACGGAAGGACAATTCGGTGCCCGCCAGGGTGGTGCCGTCGGCGGCCTTGATCTTGAAGACGCCGTTCTCGACGGTGAGGGAGCCCGCGTCGGTGCGGATGACGGCGGCGGTGTCGGTGGAGTCGGCGGTGTAGTTCACGGGGGCGGGGGTGTCGGCGCTCGCGGTGCCGGTGACGGCGGCGCCGAGGCTCAGCGACGCGGTGAGCAGCACGGACGCCGCAGCGGTTTTCCTCATCTGGGGTTCTGCCTGATTCTCTCTGCGTGGGTGGGGAGATCGCCCGCCGATCGCCGGGCGTCGCGATCACCGTGTCCGACACCCCGGCCGTGAGCGCGGCCATGCCCGGTTCTCGATTCGTGCGATAGGCATTGCCGATCGCCACGCCACCGACCCCGCTCCCCCACCGAGACTGAGCTCAGTCCGGCGGAAGGAGAGCAGTGGCCCGGCTGCAGATCGACGCGGTGTCGAAACGATTCGGCCCCGACCATGCGGTGCGCGAGGTGAGCCTCGACATCGCCGATGGCGAATTCCTGGTCCTGCTCGGCCCGAGCGGCTGCGGCAAATCCACCCTGCTGCGCATGATCGCGGGCCTGGAGGAACCCACGGACGGCCGAATCCTGTTGGACGGCACCGATATCACCGAGACCGCGCCACAGCAGCGGAACCTGGCCATGGTCTTCCAGAGCTACGCGCTGTACCCGCATCTGACGGTCGCGAAGAACATCGGCTTTCCACTGCGCAGCAGGCGGCAGCGGCGCGCGGAGATCGCGGCGCGGGTCGCCGAGGTCGCGGCCACGCTGGAGCTCTCGGAGCTGCTCGATCGTCGCCCGGCCGCGCTGTCGGGCGGGCAGCGGCAGCGAGTCGCGTTGGCGCGCGCCATGGTTCGCGATCCGGGCGCGTTCCTGATGGACGAGCCGCTGTCGAACCTGGACGCCAAGCTGCGCAGCGCCACCCGCGCCGAACTCATCGCCCTGCACCGCCGCCTGGGCGCCACCTTCCTGTACGTGACCCACGACCAGGTCGAGGCCATGACCATGGCGACCCGCATCGCACTGCTCAACGCGGGCCGCATCGAGCAGGTCGGCACCCCCGAGGACCTCTACGACCGGCCCAGTACGGCCTTCGTCGCGGGCTTCCTGGGCGCTCCGCCGATGAATCTGTTTCCGGCCGATGTCGTTTCGCACCACGGTGGCCTGCGAGTGCGAGCCGACGGCATCGATGTGCCGCTCGGCATCGACGCCGAATCCCATTCCGGCACCACCGTTCTCGCCGGGATTCGCCCTGAGCGCCTGCGCATCGACGCCCAGGCCGAAGCCGTGCGCGGCCGCGTGACCATGGTCGAGAACCTCGGCAGCGAGGAACTCATCCACCTGGACACGTCCGGATTCTGTGTCCGCGCCGCCCGCCCCACCGGTATCTCGGCCGGTGACGATCTTCGACTTCGGGTCGCCCCCACCGATATTCACCTGTTCGACCCCGACTCGGGCCGCCGCCTCGTCTGGCAGGAGCCCGAAACCACCTCCGAGTCGCGCGACGACGCGGCCGTGTCCGTCGCCTGATACCCCGTCCCGAGGAGAATCCCTGTGAAACGCACCGTGCCCCGGCTGGGCCTGGTGTTCGCCGCCGCCCTGGCCCTGTCCAGTTGTGGTCTCGGCGGCACCGTCACCGACAGTCCCGCCACCACCGGCCAGGTCCCGGAATTGGGTCCCGATCAGAAGGTTTCGATCGTCTTCGAGTCCTACAACTACGGTCTCGCGGGCGCTTGGACCGACACGTTCAACGCCTTGATCGACGGTTTCGGCAAGAAGTTCCCGAATATCAAGGTCACCGCGCAGAAGCCGCAGGGCAACAGCCCGAACCCGGCCACCGACACCATCTCCAGCATCCAGAACCAGATGGTCGCCGGCCACCCGCCGGATGTCGCCCAATTGGGTTTCAGCGACCTGGATTTCACGATCCATCAACTGCAGGCCAAACCTCTCGACGAGCTGTTCGGTAAGCAGGCCGTGCAGGCGAACTTCGACGGCGCCCGCTTCCACTACCATCCGCGCGCCCGCACCCTCGATGACTGGGACGGCCACACCTACGGCGTCCCGTTCGTGTTCTCCACCCCCGTCCTGTATTACAACGCCAGCCTTTTCACCGCCGCCGGACTCGACCCGGCGAAGCCGCCGGTGACCTGGCAGCAGGTCGCCGACGACGCCAAGGCCATCAACGCCAAGACCGGCCAGGGCGGCGTCTACATCGACTGCCTCACCAAGTCCGCGAAGGACTGGTGCTTCCAATCCCTGGTCCGCTCCGACGGCGGCCGCGTCATCTCCGAGGACCGCCGCAGCCTCACCTACGCCGACGCCCCGGCCGTCGAGGTCACCAAGCTCGCCCAGGACCTGGTCACCACCGGGGCCATGCCCAAGCTCGCCCAGAAGCAGGGTTACGAGGCCTTCGCCCGCGGCGAGGTCGGCATGATTCTGGAGACCAGCGCCATCCAGGGCACCTTCGTGACCGGCGCCAAGGACAAATGGGATCTGCGCGCGGCGCCCATGCCCCGTTACGGCGACAAGCCGGCGGTCCCCACCAATTCCGGTGCCGGCCTGCACATTCTGACCAGCGACCCGGCCAAGCAGCGCGCAGCCTGGGAGCTGATCAAATATCTGACCAGTGAGCAGTCCTACGTGAAGATCTCCCAGAACATCGGCTATCTGCCGTTGCGTTCGGAAATGATGACCGACCCGGCCGTGCTCGGCTCCTGGGCCGCCGAAAACCCGCTGCTGGCACCGAATGTCGCACAGCTGGCCACCATGGAACCCTGGGTTTCGCTGCCCGGCAACGACTATCTGCAGATCCGCGACGGCATGATGGACGCCGTCGAATCCATCGTATTCCAGGGCAAGGATCCGCAGTCCACCCTGGCCGCCGCCCGCGCCGAGGGCGCCAAACTCCTTCCCGCGTCATGACTTCCGCGACCGACCTGACCCTGGTCCAGATCACCGACACCCACCTGCGGCCGACGGGCGAACACGTCCTCGGCGCGGTCGACACCCACGCGGTACTGCTGCACATCCTCGACAAGCTCCGCACCGGCGGACGGCGCATCGACGCGCTCATCCTCTCCGGCGACCTGGCCGACACCGCCGCCCCCGAGGCATACCGTCGGCTGCGTGCCGCCGTGGAACCGGTCGCCGCCGAACTCGGCGCGCCGGTGCTCTACGTCATGGGCAACCACGACGAGCGCGAACCCTTCGGAATCGAATTGTTCGGCCGCACCCCCGATTCCGCCGCCGCACCCTACGACCAGGTCCTCGACGTCGACGGCCTGCGCGTCATCGGCCTGGACTCCACGACACCCGGTCGCCACGACGGCTACCTGGAAGCCGAGCAACTGGCCTGGCTGGCCGACCGATTGCGCGAACCCGCACCCCGCGGCAGCCTCCTGGTCCTGCACCACCCTCCCCTCCCCTCGGCCATCCCCGCCGCCGAATACCTCAAGCTCCGCAATGCCGACGAGCTCGCCGCAGTCCTGTCCGGCACCGACGTCCGCATGATCCTGTGCGGCCACAACCACATGACCGCCGCCTCCGCCTGCGCAGGCATCCCGGTCTGGGTCGGCCCCGCCCTCGCCTACCGCATCGACGCCATGGCCCCCAACGGCCGCCAACACGGCCTCGCCGGTTCAGGTTTCACCCGCATCGACGTCCTGGAGACCGCGATCGTCGCCACCGCCGTCGAGACCACCCCCACCACCCGTCTCTACGACAAATCCGAGAACGAGGTCCAGGAACGCCTCGAAGCCCTCGCAGCGGAACAGAGGTAACGATGTTCGTCCTCGCCACCGCACAGAGCGACCCGCCCGAACCCGTCCGGCAGGAACCGAATTCGGCTCCGGGTGAGCCGACCTCGGCGAGGACGAACACCGTTGCCGGGCCGGACGAACCCCCCGAACCCACGGCACGAAAGCGGCCCGGACGCACGGCGAATTCACTCCGCCTCGCGCCGGGCCGGAAGGGGACCTTCTCGCGCCGTTCGCTCGGTCCGGGGTGGAGTGTGCCGCGCCGTTCGCTCAGCGCCGAGCGAGACTTCCCGCGGCGCGGGCTCCCTCCGGAACCGGGCCCATCGGGTCGTCGCATCCTGCGCCGACTGGGCCGCAAGGCGGTCCCGTACCTGTATCTCGCTCCGGCCTTGTTCTTGCTGGTGGTGTGGACGTATCAGCCGTTGGTGCAGGCGGGGCAACTGTCGACGCTGTCCTGGAATCTGCTGCCGACCTCGCCGATCCGGTCGGTGGGTGGGGCGAATTATGAGCGGCTCGTGCATCTTCCGGCGTTCTGGTCCTCGCTGGGCCGGACCGGCGTGCTCATCGTCGGGCTACTGCCATTCACGGTCGTGCTGCCGGTGCTCATCGCCATGGCCAGCCGCCGGGTTGGTCCGCGTGCCCGAACCCTCTATCACGCACTGATTTTCGCGCCGTTCCTCATCGCGCCGGTCGCCGCAGCCGCGGTGTGGCGCTGGCTGCTACACCCGCGCACCGGATTCGTGGACCGCATGCTGGGATCGGATCGCAACTGGGTCTATGACGCGAACACCGCCCACGCGGTGATCATCACCATCACCGGCTGGCAGTTGCTGGGTTTCGCGACGCTGGTGGTGTGGGCCGGATTGGCCGGCATCAGCGGCGATTACGACGAAGCGGCCCGGGTGGACGGCGCGACTCCAGGGCAGATCCGCCGCTGGATCACGCTGCCGCTGCTCTCCCCCACACTGCTGTTCCTGGTGCTGACCACCGTCCTGCTCTCCCCCACCCTCACCTTCCCGCTCATCGACACCATGACCCAGGGCGGTCCCGCGCAGTCCACCACGAACATCTACTACCTGTTGTGGGAGTACGGCTTCCACACCTTCGACGCCGGGCTCAGCGCCGCCGCGGGCATTCTGCTGTTCGTCGGCTTCGGCTCGGTGGCCGCCCTGCTGGTCTGGATCTCGGAAAAGGTTGCCTTCCATGACGACTGATGCCCCGGCCGCGCGGCCGAGCGCACCGCTGCGTGACCGCGTCGGTGACGTGGCCGGCCGGATACTGCTCACCGCCACCGCGCTCGTCTGCGTCTTCCCGATCTACTGGCTCTTCGCGACCGCGCTGCGCCGCCCCGAGGACGTCGCCTCGCTCTCCCCCATCCCCTGGCCGCTGTCGCTGCGCAACTTCTCCGACGCCGCGCACGAGGTGAACATCACCAGCCTGATCGCCAATACCTTTGTGGTCGCGGCACTCTCGGCGGTCGGCCAGTTGCTCATCGCATTGCTCGCCGCCTACGCCTTCGCCGTCTATACGTTCCCGTTGCAACGCCTGCTGTATCTGGCGTTCGTCGGTACCTGGCTGGTCCCGTTCCAGGTCACCATGCTGCCCAACTACATCCTGCTGACCCGCCTCGGTCTGCTGGACACCCTGGTCGGCGTCGTCCTGCCCACCCTGTGCTCGGCGCTGGCGATCCTGCTACTGCGCCAGCATCTGGCCGCCTTCCCCAAGGAGCTCATCGCCGCCGCCCGCATCGACGGTCGCTCGTCCTGGTCGATTCTGTGGACGGTCGTGGTCCCCAACCTGCGTCCGGCGCTGGCGGCGCTCGCCATCCTGCTGTTCATCAACGAGTGGAACGAATACTTCTGGCCCGCAGTGGTTCTCCGCCGCTCCAATGCGGTCCTGCAGCTGGGCCTCCGCAGTTTCATGGGCACCGAGGGCGATCAGTGGGGTCCCATGATGGCGGTGGCGGGCCTGGCGTGCCTGCCGGTACTGGTGCTCTACCTGCTGCTGCAGCGCCACATCGTGAATGCCTTCGTCCGCTCGGGGCTCAAATGATCACAGCCCGAACACCCGCCGCGCATTGCCCTCCAGATACAGCTCCCGGGTCTCGTCGTCCAACCCCAGCTTGTCGAGCCCGTCGAGGGCGTGCTGCGGCAGGATCATCGGATAGTTGGTGCCGAACAACACCTTCCGGCGTCCGCTGCCGGTCTTCATGTACGACACCAGTTCCGCCGGAATCCGTTTGGTCGTGTACGCGGAGGTGTCGATGACGACGTTCGGGTGCTTGCGCGCGACCGCGATCATCTCCTGGGTCCAGGGGTAACCGATATGCCCGCACACGATGGTCAACTCGGGGAAGTCCAGCGCGATCCGGTCGATGTAGGGAATCGGCCGCCCCGGCTCCGACGGCCGCAACGGCCCGGTGTGCCCGACCTGCGTGCAGAACGGAATCCCCAGATCCACACACGCCGCGTACAAGGGATAGAACCGCGCGTCCGTCGGCGGCACCTCCCACAGCCACGGCAGCACCCGCAGCCCCTTGAACCCCTCGTCGCGGACCCGGCCGCGCAGCTCCCGCACCGACTCCATCGGCCGCCGCAGATCCACCGACGCGATCCCGATCAGCCGTTCCGGCTCCTGCGCGACCCACTGTGCCACTTCGTCATTGGAGATCAGCACCCCCTCCGGCGCACACCACGCCGACAGCAGCGCCCGATCCACCCCGCCCGCATCCATCGCGGCCAGCGTGGCCTTCAGCGGAATCTCCTCGCTCGGAATGACATTCCCGGTCCACCGCCGCAGCGAGTCGAAGATGTCACGCTCGAGAAAGCGACCCGTCGGATGCTGTGCCCAGACGTCGATCGTCATAGTTGACTGCTCCTTCGGTGTCCGGACCTTCCAGACATTCCAGGAACGCGGTCACCGCCGGATTGGTCTCCTCGCTGCGCCACACCGCGTACAGATCCAGTGTGGGCACCGGATCCACGATTTTCACCGCAACCGAGATACTGCCCGGACCGCCCATCCCCATCGAGATGGCGCGCGGCAGCGAAGCGAACCCGACCAGCGGCCGAACCGACACCATGTGCGCGGTCGCCCCCGGATCATCGGCGTACTGGGTGACGTTCAACGCGATCCGGGTCTCCGCGGCCGCCCGGAAGATGTTGTCGTACATGGCCGGACACTGCTCGCGCGCGAACAGCACGCACTCCTGCCCCTGTAGTTCCGCGAACGGCACCCCCGCCCGATCCGCCCACCGATGCCGCCTGCCCACCACCGCCACCAGCGGCACCCGATGCAACAGCCGCCGATACCGGAACTCCGGTGTGCTCGGATGCCCGTACACCATGGCCACATCCAGCGCGCCCTCGCTCAAGGCCGTCAGCTGCGGCCCGGTCCGTTTCTCCCACATCGACACCTCGATATCGGGATACCGCTGCGCCATGCGCTGCAACGCGTCCGGCAGCACGTGCCGGCTCGCCGGCAGGTTGTAGCCGACATTCACCGTCCCCACCCGCCCCTCTGCCAGGGCGCGCGCGGAGCGGGCCGCCCGCTCCAACTGCGCCACGATCTGCCGCGCGGCGACTTCGAATTCGCGCCCCGCCGGAGTGAGCCGCACCTCATGGGAATTGCGTGCGACCAGCGTCACCCCGATCGATTTCTCCAGCTTCTGCAACTGTGCGCTCAGACTCGGCTGCGTCAGATGCAGCCGCTGCGCCGCCCGCCCGAAGTGCAGTTCCTCGGCGAGCGTGATGAACGAAACCAGATGCCGCAACTCCATGACCGCCTCCTTCCGGGTAACAGCCACGCTAGCCACGGCGAATAACCGGTGATGAATTCCGGCGCACCCCGGAACAAATCCTCGATGGCCTTCGTTGTACAACCAGCGCTCCGACTCCGCACGCCGGCGGGACTCCGGAGCCGGGGGCGATAAACCCGTCGCGTACGGCACCAGCGTTGTGCCACCATATGTTTCACCGAAGATCAGCCGACCGTTTCCCGGTCGTGACCAGCAGGAAGGAGGAGACGGCAATGAATCCGACGGTCCCCGAACAGTACCCGAGTTCGACGGGACAGCGCACCCTACTCGTGCGCCTCAGCAAGCGCAGCCTGCGCAGCGATGACCGGTCCATCGGCCGTCTCCAGGCCCGCGCGTAAAGCCGCCCCTTCTTCTTCCTCTGTTCGATTCTGTTCGTTGAAACAGCCCAGTATGAAACATGGTGACCCCCATGCTGTTCCGTCATGCCGAAGACCCGGAGATAACCACCGACAACTGGATACACGCCGGAGTGCTGCTGCTCAACGCCTCCTACGAGGCGCTGACCACCATCCGTGCCGATCGCGCCATGGTGCTGCTGCTCAGCGGCGCCGCCGAGACCGTCACGGAACGGCAGCCGCACTTCCCGATCCGCTCGAAGCATCTGGAGCTGGTGCTGCCGGAGACCATCCGGCTGCAGCGCTACATCTACCTCGAGCACCGGATCCTCGTGCACGACGACAACAGCCGCGCCACCCTGCCCGCGATCCTGCGCCGTGACCGCTACCGCTGCGGTTACTGCAATGGCTGGGCTCGCACCGTCGACCACATCCGCCCGCGTTCCCGCGGTGGGCCCAATACCTGGGCCAACCTCATTGCCGCGTGCGGTCCCTGCAATACGTCCAAGGCGGACCGGACTCCGGAGGAGGCCGGGATGCGCCTGCTGTGGGAGCCCAAGGCGCCCAATGACAGAGAGCGCGCGCAGCGTCAGGTCTGGAAGGAGCTGGCCGCTTCGTGAACTTCCGTATCGATTGAACAGAAGTCATCCATCACGCGTGATCGGACATGAAAGGAGCGAGATCCGATGACGAACACTGCACTGCAGGAGCAGACCCTGGCGGATCTGCTCCCCATCTCCGACTCGAAGGACTACTGGCAGCACGCGGCCTGCGAGGGTGACCCGAACCACGAGGCGTGGTTCCCGTACCCCTCGCAGGACTTCGAGTACGCACGTGCCATCTGCACGGGCTGCCCGATCCGCCGCGAATGTGGTGCCTTCGCCTCCCGTACCGGCCAGTCCGGTGTCTGGGGCGGGCACGAGTACGACCGCGGCAAGCTGATCCGCGATTAACCCGGAAGGGGCGGCGGCCGTTCCCCAGGAACGGCCGCCGTTTTCGTGCCGGTCGGATTGCGCGTAACCGCCTGGAACAGGTGGCTACCTGGTCGTCAACATAGACTGGTCGATCGTGGGTACTCATCGCGCCGCGGGCGGGTCACGAGGTGTCAGCAAGGGACCAGTTATCGCAATTGCCGCGGTGATCGTGCTAGCCCTGGCCGTCGTCGGCTGGGCCTGGTTGTCGGATCGTTCCAAGGAGCGTGACAGCCGCGCCGCCGCCTCGTGCGTGGAAGGCACCGCCACCCTGAATGTAACCGTCGATCCGGACATTCTGACTCCGGTCAAGGCGGCCGCCGACCGTTTCAACGCCACCAAACCGCACGTCCGCGACCATTGCGCGGAGGTGACGGTCGCCGCGCAGCCGTCGGCGGCCATGGTCGCGGCGTTCACCGCCAACAAGCCGTGGGATCCCGCCCTCGGCCCGCAGCCCGCGCTCTGGATCCCGGAATCCTCGCGGTCGGTCGAACAGATGCGAGTGCCGGGCCTGATCGCCGGAACCCCCGCACCCATCGCCATCAGCCCCATCTCCCTGGCCGTACCCGACGCACTGCGCGCCGCGATGGAGACCGGCAAGGTGCACTGGGCGGATCTGCCGAAGCTACAACAGGGTTCGCTCGCCGATATCGGCCTCGCACCGTGGGGCAAGCTGCGCCTGGCCATGCCGGCCGGGGACGCCTCTCTGGCCGTCGCCACCGCGGTCGGCTCGGGAGTCTCGGGCACCGATCCACTCGATGACAAGGCGGTCGCCACCGGTCAGGTCATCTCCGCCATCTCCCTGCTGGCCGCGGACGCCCCGGCGGCCAAGGATGCCGCGGGCGCGCTCACCGCGCTGGCCGCCGCCACCGACCCCAACGCGCCGGTGCACGCGGTCGCCGCCACCGAGCAGCAGATCCGGGCCCGCAACGGGCTGACCGCCTTCCGGCCCGACGGCGCGGGCCCGGTCGCGGACTTTCCGGCCGCCCAGCTCACCGGTTCCTGGGTCGACCCCACTCAGAATCTGGTCGGCAGCCTGTTCGCCGACTTCCTGCGCGCACCCGACCAGTCGAAGCTGTTCACCGACAACGGTTTCGGCGCGGCGCCCCCGGCCGTCACCGCGGTCCCCGCGAAAGCCGTGCTGGACAAGGTGACCGGGATCCTCGCCCACCCGGTGCTGGGCGTGCAGGCCACCGTGCTGCTCGACGTTTCCTCCTCCATGTCCGCGTCCGAGGGCTACGGCACCCGGCTCGCGAATGCCGTTGCGGCACTGGAGTCCACGATGGGCGTGATGCCGCCCGACTTCGGGCTGGGCGTGTGGGAGTACTCCAAGAATCTCGACGGCAACAACCCCTACAAGGTGCTCACCCCGACCGCGCCGCTGGCCGACGCCCAGCGCACCGCCATCAGTCAGGCGCTCACCACCGTCACCGTGAGCCCTTCCAAACCGGACCGCACCTATCCCACGCTGGAAGCGGCCTACAAGAACGTGCTCGCCAATTACGCGACCGCCCGCACCAATTCGATCCTGCTCATCACCGACGGTCCCGAGGACGACTCGACCGTCACCGGCGACCAGTTACTCGCCGACATCGCGGCCGCCAACGATCCGGCGCATCCTGTGCGTATCGACGTCGTCGTCATCGGCAGCCAAGGCACCCAAACCCTGCAAACCCTCAGCCAGCGCACCGGCGGCACCTACACGAAGGTGAACACCACCGCCGACCTCCCGTTCGGCACCGCCGTCTCCCAAGCCTTGACCACACCCTGACGCCGGCGGCGACCACATGCGAGCGACGCGCCCGAGATCCGGACCGCAACACGGGCGCGTCGCTTTACCGATGGGTCAGCAAACCCGTGGCATATTCGGCGAATGGCACACAGTACTGGTCCTGAACCCACTCTGAAGCAGGGCTTCGCAGCCGGAACCACGATCGCGGCGGGCATCCTGCTGATCGTGATCGGCGTGCTGTCGGTCCTGCAGGGCATCTCCGCCGTAGCCGCCGACGACCTCCTCGTAGTCGGCTACGACTACATCTACAAACTCAACACCACCGGCTGGGGCTGGATTCACATCATCCTCGGCGCCATCGAAATCTGCGTAGCCATCGGCCTCCTCAAGGGCACCACCTGGGGCCGCACCGCCGCCATGATCCTCGCCGCCCTCTCGATCGTCGAGAACTTCCTCTGGATCCCCTACTACCCGGCCTGGTCCCTGCTCATCATCGCCCTCGACGTAGTAGTCATCTGGGCCATCGCCGCCTACAAGCCCGCGACAAGCTGAACCCCGAAACATCGAGAAGCGCCTCACCGGTTCCGAGAACCGCTGGGGCGCTTACCTTTCAAAATGCTGTGGATCGAGTGGCAGGCGCTCTGGCATGGTCTGGTGAATGGGTATCTGGACGGACCAATTCCTCGCCCCGTATGAGGCATACCTCCCGGAGGCGGCGGAGTTCGCCGAGCTGGCGGCGAGCATGATCCACTATCGGGTGGCGTGCGCGCCTTGGACGCTGGTTGCCGGAAACCTGTCTGCCAATGCGGAACTACCCTATGTCGGGATACTCGGCGATATCCGATGGAACGTCCGCGACGGGTCCCTGACCGTCGGCGGCGAACGGGCCACCGAACGCCACGAGTGGGACGACGACGACCAGCCGCCGCCGTGGGGGCAGTCCTTGGAGGCGGGCCGAGTGTTGGCGACCGGAACCGACCCTGCGGATATCGCGCCCGCACTCTCCTGCGCCCCCTACGGGCAGGAGGACCTCGCCATCACCTTCGACCAGTTGGACTTCAGCAATCCCGAAGTGCTGAATCACTTCCGGAGTCAGGACAGCCGAATCCAGCTGACATGCTTCGCACTTGCTCGCCCGCAACACCGGCCGCTGGCCGCCAATACCCTGGGCGATCCGAACAACGGCCCGATGCATCGGGTGCAGGCGTTCGTGTCGGTCGGATACAAGCACGGCGGCGGCGGTTATCCGTGCCCCGCGATAGCGGATGCCGTAGTACGCGTGCTGGGCCCGGGTCTGGTGATCGGCGACACCATCGGCTGAGCATGCATTCCGGCGCTGGCGATAGGCACTCCAGCGAACAAGTCATGCTCGAGTTGGGGGTATCAGGTCACTGTTGCTGACGGTGTATGTCGTTGCGGGATAGACGAAGCCCGTTTCGTTGTTCTCGCGGCGGCGTAATTGGTAGAACTCACGTTGTTGGTCGTCGTCGGCTGAGGTGAGGGGCGTGCCGTCCGGGAGGTACGCCTGCCCCTCGCTGAACCGCAGCAATGTTTTCGAGGTCCGGAACGTCACGCCCAGCCATTCGTTCTCGGCTGAACCGGCGGGCGCGTCCAGGACGATCTTGTGTTTGAATCCCCGGTTCGACGCGACGGAGAAGGCGACGAAACCGTTGTGGCCGAGCGGAATCTCGGCTTTCTGGCCGGACTCCTTCGCTTCGACGATCAGCCTCCTCGACGAGGCGGCATCGCGGTGCCGGTAGCAGGAGAAGACGGCGATCAGTGAGTCGTCGGCCAGGTCGAGCGCCCGGTCGGAGTGAAAGCCCATGGTGGCGTAGGCATTCGTGTAGGTCTCGATGAGAGCGTTGTTGAAGACGGCCGAGGCCCCTGCTCGCTCCTGAATCCGCTGTGCCAGCCGATCGTGTACCGCGCTGAAACACTGTGTCGGGCTGCTGTATCGAGTGGTGGTGCGGACCAGGGGCACCCTGCCCGCCTCGTCGATCTTGGTGAGGGTGGCGCCTTTTCGGCCTTTTCCCAGGTCTTCCCAGACCACCGATGCGTACAGCTCAGCGAAGAGGTCTTCCTCGCCCGGCAGGTCATACGAGACGATCTCCTCCGAGAGCTCAGGCATGCGGGGCAACATAGTCTCCCGCGTTCATGCTGAACGGAAATCGGTCCCCGTAGTCGATGAAGGACGAGCTCCGGTTCTCCTCGGCGTACAGCCCGCGCAACTCGTCCATGCCCTCCTGCGTGGGCGGCCCCAGTTCCACCAATCCGCCTGCCCGCGAGAGGAACGTCCGGCCGTCCTTGTGCACGGCTTCGGTATTCGAGCAGCGCACCACGTATCCCAAACGGGTCGGCAGCAACTCGGCATCCAGCATCGAGGGCCGGATCTCGTGCGTGTACAGCCGGTTGGTGGACAACGGCATGAAGAACACCGAGCCCGGATAGAGGGTCAACTCGAACTGGGCCGGGAGACCCTCGCGGTCTGCCACCGAATCCTTCAGCCGGAAACGGAGTTTGGTCAGCCCGCTCACGTTCTTGACGCCGTAATCGAAGCAGTCGCCGTTCAGCGGCCGGAGCTTGTCGAGCCCGTCGTAGAACGTGCTGAAGGCCATGATCCCGTTGACCGGCATGTCCTTGGTTTTGTCGGCGTGTGCCGAGATCTTGGCCTTGGCCTGCTTCCGCTCGGCCGTCGCCTGCGTGTTGTGATAGATCTGCGCGAGCACGTGATTGAGCACCGCATGACCCCGAAAAACGCTGTCGGCCTCACGATTCAGCGCCTCGACGATCCCCGTATCGCTCGGCCCGAAATTCTCGGTCGGACCCGACAGATTCGTCGAACACCGCAGCAAGCGGAACCGCAGTTCGTCACCGCTGCGAGCGACGGGCGTCAAATAGATCCCGCTGCGATGAGCCGTCCCCGGCTTGGTCGACTCGGTCAGCGATTGGAACACATGCTCCGCGCGGATCCGACCGAAAAGGTCGTCCCCGAGATCGAAGAATCGCCGGTAATACACGCCCACCCCGTGCACGCGAACCGGAACCCGACCGAGATCGATGACCTGCCACGGTGCGTCTCCCCCGGAACCATGACCATGCGAGAACTCGCGGACCACGAACACCCGCTCAGCCGCCGCCACCTGCCGCTCACTGATCGCTGAAACATCACCACACAGGTAGACGGTCTTCCCCACCAGCTCCAAGGCCCCTGAGGCAAGGTCCTCCGGCGTCACAACGACCCCGAAGAACTCCCTGCCCAACTCGTTGTCCCACAAGCCCGTCGGCGCCACCAAGATATTGCTCGCACCGTCGATCCCGGCTTCCCCCATCAACTTCACACCTCCACCCTAACCGGCCCATCCCCCACCCCTCCTGCCCTCATCGCGGGCCGGTGGGCTATCCGATCCCACCTGGAGCCGTGGCGGTTCAATCAGTTGTCAGGGCGGTGAAGACGGCGGGCCAGTCGGCCGGAGTGGGGCCGTCGTAGAGTTCGAAGGTTTTGCCGTGAGATTCCGGGTGGAGCAGGGCGGCGACCGCTGTGCGGGCTACGGTTTCGCGGCTGACTCGGCCGTCGCCGCGGTCGCCCTGTTCGAGATGTACGCCGGTGGCGGGGGCATCGGTGAGCCAGCTGGGGCGGAGGATCGCGTACGGTGCGCCGCTGTCGCGCAGCGCCTGTTCACCGGCTCCACGGGCGCGGATGATGCCCGCCATGTCGGGGTGTTCGGCGGCGCGGGTGATATAGATCTGCGAGACCAGCACGATCGGAACCTTGTGTGCGGCAGCCTGTTCGGCGAGCCTGCGGAGCCCGGCGTGCATGACCGCATCGGCGGCCGCGTCATCAGCCGGGGGTTCCACCGAGACGATGACGCCGTCGATGCCGGTCAGCAAACCGGGGTCGAGGCTATCGGCCAGGTCGACCGCGAGACTCCCATCGTCGCGCGGGTGGCGGGTGCCGATGAGCACCTCGTGCCCGAGGTCGCGGAGCAGTTCGACAGCTCGGCGGCCTGTGCGGCCGGTACCACCGATGACCAGGTACTTCATGACACTCCTCGATTGCGGAAACTTGTCACCAGGGCAAAGGCCGGCCGTCGCGGAAGAATCCGCCGGTCGGGCCGGAGTCGGGGAGCATTGCGGCCCACACGATTCCGGCTGCACCCTCGGCGACCGGACGGCCGCCCGGACCGCCCATATCGGTGGCCACCCAGCCGGGGCAGATCGAGTTGACCAGGATGCGGTCGGGGCGCAATTCGGCCGCCAGCATGCGGGTCAGCGCGTTGAGAGCCACCTTGGTCGTGTTGTAGGCGGGAGTGCCGCCGCGCATACCGGTGAGGGAGGCGGCCTCGCTGGAGACATTCACGATGCGGGCGTGCGAGCTCTTGCGCAACAACGGCAAGAAGGCCTGGACCATCCGCCACGGACCGTAGAGATTGGTTTCCGCGGCCGCGCGCACCACGGCCAGGTCCGCCGTCTCCGCGCGCTGCCAGGTGTCGTATGTGATTGCCGCACTGTTGATCAGCACATCGAGCCGGCCGTGCACCTCGGCCACTTCGGCTGCCGCGGCCATGACACTCGCGTCGTCGGTGACATCCAGCAGCAGCGGGAGCGCCCCTACCTCGGCTGCCACGGTTTTCCCCGCTTCCTCCGATCGCGCCCCCAACACAACGGTGAACCCGTGTTCGACCAGTTGCCTGCATACTTCCCGGCCGATCCCGCGGTTGCCGCCGGTGACCAACGCGATGTCGCTCATGATCATCGATCTTGCCGCCGAACAGCGGAGTCGTCGAGCCCCCGCGCCCGACCGACGCCCGGAATCGACCACAGCGCCCCACCGGTTCGAGAACCGATGGGGCGCTGATGTGTTCGGGATGATCCGCCGTCAGTCGGTGTAGGCGTCCATGGGCGGGCAGGAGCAGACCAGGTTGCGGTCACCGTACGCGCCGTCGATGCGACGGACCGACGGCCACACCTTGGCGCGGGCGTGCTTGACACCCTGCGGGTAGACGGCCTTTTCGCGGGTGTACGGGTGATCCCACTCGCCGACAAGGCATTCCGCGGTGTGCGGGGCGCCGCGCAGCGGGTTGTCCTCGACGGGCCAGACGCCGGCTTCGACCTGGTCGATCTCGCCCTTGATCGCGATCATGGCTTCGATGAAAGCGTCCAGCTCTTCGAGGTTCTCGCTCTCGGTGGGCTCCACCATGAGCGTCCCCGCGACCGGGAAGCTCATGGTCGGGGCGTGGAAGCCGTAGTCGGCCAGGCGCTTTGCCACATCGTCGACGGTGACGCCGGTCTGCTTGGTGATCTCACGCAGATCGAGGATGCACTCGTGCGCGACCATGCCGTTGTCGCCGGTGTAGAGGACCGGGAAGTGCGGGTCCAGTTTGCGGGCAATGTAATTGGCCGAGGCAATGGCCGTCAGGGTGGCGCGGCGCAGGCCGTCGGCACCCATCATGCGGATGTAGGCCCAGGTGATCGGGAGGATCGACGCCGAACCGTACTTGGCGGCCGACACGGCGTGCGAACCCTTGTCGAGCGGATCGCCGGGCAGGTACTGCGCCAGGTGCTCACGCACCGCGACCGGTCCGACGCCGGGACCGCCGCCGCCGTGCGGGATGCAGAAGGTCTTGTGCAGGTTCAGGTGGCTGACGTCGCCACCGAACTTGCCCGGACGGGCCAGTCCGACAAGGGCATTGAGGTTCGCGCCGTCCACGTACACCTGGCCGCCGGCCTCGTGCACCAGCCCGCACAGCTCGGCCACCTCGTGCTCGTACACGCCGTGCGTGGACGGGTAGGTGATCATGATGCAGGCCAGCCGCTCGGCGTGATCGGCGATCTTGGCGCGCAGGTCGTCGAGGTCGATATCGCCGTTGGGACGGGTCTTCACGACCTCCACCCGCATACCGACCATGGCGGCCGAGGCCGCGTTGGTGCCGTGCGCGCTGGAGGGGATCAGGCACGTATCCCGGTGCGAGTCACCACGATCCAGGTGGTAGCGGCGGATCGCCAGCAGGCCCGCGTACTCGCCCTGGCTACCGGCATTGGGCTGCAACGAAACCCGGTCGTAGCCGGTGACCGCGCACAGCCAGCCCTCCAGATCCTCGATCAACTTGATCAGACCTGGCGCGTCCTCGACCGGCGCGTACGGGTGCACCCGGTTGAAGCCGGGCCAGGTGATGGACTCCATCTCCGCGGCCGCGTTGAGCTTCATGGTGCAGGAGCCGAGCGGAATCATGCTGCGGTCCAGCGCAATATCCTTGTCCGAGAGCGCGCGCAGGTAGCGCAGCATCGCGGTTTCGGTGCGGTACTTGGTGAACGCGGGCGCGGTCAGGTACTCCGAGGTGCGGACCTCGATGTGCGGACGCTGCTTGCCGTGGAACAGCGCACCTTCGGGCCCGACCGGGATTTCCGCGCCGAAGCAGTCCAGCACCGCGACCACGTGGGTATCGGTGGTCACCTCGTCGCACGCGATGGCGACATGATCGGCGTCGACGAGCCGCAGGTTGATCCCGTGCCCCTTCGCCTTGGTCACAATGGCTTCCGCACCGCCGGGCACGTTCACCAGCACGGTGTCGAAGAAGCTCTGATGCACCACCGCGTCACCGAGCCCGGCGGCCAGCCACTGCGCATGCCCGTGCACGCGACGCGCCAGCGACCGCAGCCCGTCGGCACCGTGGTAGGAGGCGAACATGGCGGCCAGAATGGCCAGCAGCACCTGCGCGGTACAGATGTTCGAGGTCGCCTTCTCCCGGCGAATGTGCTGTTCACGGGTCTGCAGCGCGAGCCGGTAGGCGAGGTTGCCGTCCGCGTCCACGGACACACCGACCAGTCGGCCCGGCAGCTGTCGAGCGTGCGCGGAGTGCACCGCGAGATATCCGGCGTGCGGGCCACCGAAGCCCAGCGGCACACCGAAACGCTGCGTGGTGCCGAAGCACGCGTCCGCGCCCTGCTCACCGGGCGGCGTGATCAACGTCAGCGCAAGCAGATCCGCGCCCACCGCGACCAGCGCACCGCGCGCGTGCGCGGCCTCGATGACCGGAGCCCAGTCCACGATCCGCCCGGACGCGCCCGGCTGCTGCACGATCACACCGAAGAACTCCCCCTCGGGCAGCGCCTCGTCGGCCAGATTCGCCTCGACGATCTCGATGCCCATCGGCTCGGCGCGCGTGTACAGCAGCGTCCGGGTCTGCGGGAACAGATCGGTGTCGATGAGCAGCCGCACCGACTTGCTCTTACGGTTGGCCCGCTGCAGCAGCGTCATGGCCTCCGCGGCCGCGGTCGCCTCGTCCAGCATGGACGCGTTGGCGACCTCCATCGCGGTCAGATCCGCGACCATGGTCTGGAAGTTGAGCAGCGCTTCCAGGCGTCCCTGGCTGATCTCCGGCTGGTACGGCGTGTACGCGGTGTACCAGGCCGGGTTCTCGACGAGATTGCGCAGCAGCACCGGCGGGGTGTGCGTGTCGTAGTAGCCCATCCCGATCATGGAGGTGGCCACGGTGTTCGAATTCGCCAGCGCCGCAAGCTCGGCGAGCGCCTCGTGCTCCGACAGCGCGGGCGGCAGCGCATCGAGGCCATTGCCCGCGGGCGCGTCCAGAATGCTGGCGGGCACCGCCTTGGTGGCGAGTTCGTCCAGCGACTCGACGCCGACGGTCTCCAGAATGCGGCCGGTCTCTCCGCTGTCGGGGCCGATGTGGCGGTCGGCGAAGGATCGAGTCCAGATCACGTCTGCTCCAGGGGGTGGGCGGGTATCGGCGCGGCGGCCGATGCTTCGTCTGCCCTCCCCCTCTGTCCTCGATGCCTGAGAGATTCGGGCCACGACCTTGCGGCCGTTGCCCTTTCACCATGGGCGGGCGACGCGAGGCCACCACTTTCCAGAGGCGTCGAAACTCCGCACGGTCCCTTGTGCCTGAGAGATTGACGGGGAGGTGCTGCTCCTTCGGCGTCCGAGGCTACCCCCGGAACTCTCCCGCACGGCTGCGACGCACTCGCTAGTTTAAGCGTGCGCACGTTACAGATATGTTGCCTGGGCTCCGTTTCACATCGCGGGCTCGGACCGGCAACGAAAATGCGCGCCACCCAACGGGTGACGCGCATCGTGGAAAGGCTGTCTAACCGGTCTTGCTCATCCGGGCCTTGCGGCGGAAGGAGAGCTCGTCCTCCGGACGGTCGGTCGTGCTGCCCGCCTCGGCGCGCTCGGCCGGGAAGTTGGCGATGGCCCCGGTCAATTCGCGCATCGCGCCGCTGACGGCGATGCCGAACACGCCCTGACCACCCTGCAGTAAATCGACCACCTCCTCGGCGGAGGAGCACTCGTAGACGGTCGCACCGTCGGAGAACAGCGTGATCCCGGCGAGGTCTTCGACACCGCGGCTGCGCAGGTGATCCACCGCGATGCGGATGTTCTGCAGCGAGATGCCCGCGTCGAGGAGACGCTTGACGATCTTGAGGACGAGGATGTCCTTGAACGAGTAGAGGCGCTGGCTGCCGGAGCCGGTGGCACTGCGGATGGACGGGACGACCAGTCCGGTGCGGGCCCAGTAATCGAGCTGGCGGTAGGTGATACCGGCCACCTGGCAAGCGCTGGGCACGCGGTAGCCGACGAGTTCGTCGGGAACCGTGTCGTCGGGGAACAGCCCTGGCTGCACCACATCCTGAGGTTGCGGTTGATCTCCCACTGACTACTCCCTTACTGCTTGCCTATCAGGGCTGGGCTCGTGTCTCGAGGACCTCTGGAGCGTTGGCCTAACAATCGAGGTTACTCCCCTGATTGTGGCCGGAGAATCGGCACCGTCAAAGCATGAACGGGCGCGTGTTTTTAACCCTAAACCTGAGGTAGAGACACGGATTTGTCTCGTTTGGAGATCATCGGCGAATCATCCGCCGGTCAGGAGTTGGTCAGCTGTCCGTTGCCTTGAAGTCATCCGGAGATACCGATTCGAGAAACTCCTTGAACTTCTCGACCTCGTCCTCGCGCTCGTCCGGCATGACCAGCCCGGCCTCCTCGAGCACCGGCTCCTCGGCATAGATCGGACACCCCACGCGCAGCGCGATCGCCACCGAATCCGACGGCCGCGCCGAGATCCGCAGATCGTTCTCGAAGACCAGATCGGCGTAGAAGGTGCCCTCCTGCAGATCCACGATCCGCACTTCCTTGAGGGTGTGGCCGAGCTCCTTGATCAAGATCTTGACCAGATCGTGGGTGAGCGGGCGGATGGGCGTCACGCCCTCCTGCTCCAGCACGATCGCGGTGGCCTCGGCCTGTCCGATCCAGATCGGTAGATACCGATCCCCGGAAACCTCTCGCAGCAACAGCACGGGCTGATTCTGTGGTTGTTCGACACGGATGCCGATCACTCGCATTTCGCTCATCGCACTGCCTCCCAAATCCCACACCGGCCGCCAGCCCCCGGCTGTAATACCGAGTCTAGGCGAAGATTTCAGCCTCCGAGGGAAGCGCGCACAGAGGTCTTCACCAGGCAGGTGTGCAGCGTCAGCGACAGCGCCGCCAACTCCCGGACCGTCTCCTCGGCACGCGCGCGGGCATCCGCGTCACGACTCTTGGCGATCGGGGCGGCGATCTGCGCGACCATGGCGGCCTCACGATCGGCGGCCAGCTTGAAGGCACGCAGATGCCTTGCCTCCAAACCGAATTCGCTCAGCGCCTTGGCCGTGCGCGCCAGCGTGACGGCATCGCCGTCGAAATAGCCTGCCGCGCCGGGGGTAATGAGATTGGCGCGGATCAGCTCGGTCAAAAACTTCTCGTCGATGCCGGCCTGGTCGAGCAGATCCGCCCGGGTGATCCGGATTTCGTGATCGAACCGGAGCTCCTCGGGCGACACCTCACCGGGCACGGCGTTCAGCCTGCGCAGGCGACCGCCGCCGTTGGCGAGGCTCTCTGTCGAATCGGGCATGGCCCCGACCCCTCCCACGGCGTTCGCCCGGGCCCGGGCCTCCCGGACCCCGAGCGTCGCCGCCCCACTGTCGATCGCTTCGAGCTGTTCTTTGATCACCTTCAAGGGCAGGTACTGATCCCGTTGCGCGGTCAGCACGAAGCGCAGGCGCTCGACGTCCGCCACATGAAAGCGGCGGTACCCCGAGGGCGTGCGCTCCGGGCTGATCAGACCCTCCGATTCCAGGAATCGGATCTTGGAGATGGTGATATCCGGAAAATCCGGACGCAGGAGATCCAGCACGGAGCCGATCGACATGCCTCCGCGCGTCCACTGCGCTGCGCCAGTCATTCCGCTCGGCCCTATAGCGCCGAATCGCTTGCGGCGGACTTGGGACCGGTCAGGAAGACGAGGCGGAACTTGCCGATCTGTACCTCGTCGCCGTTCTGCAGCTCCGAAGAGTCCACCGGCTCCCGATTGACGTAGGTGCCGTTGAGGCTGCCCACATCGACCACCTGGAAGGTGTCGTCGTCCTGGCGGAACTCCGCGTGGCGACGGCTGACGGTGACATCGTCCAAGAAGATGTCGCTGTCGGGGTGGCGACCCGCCGAGGTGGTCGGCTGGTCGAGCAGGAAGCGCGAACCGGCGTTCGGACCACGCTTGACCACCAGCAGGGCCGCGCCCGTTGGCAGCCCCTCCACTCCCTGTACCGGCTGCTCGCCTGTCTGCTCGGGGCGCGACGTGTCGACCTCGTTCAGGAAGTCGGCGCGGAACACCGAAGTGGTCTCTGCTGCCGTTTCCTGGTAACCCGGGTCCTTGTTCTCGCTCACCCTTGCTCTCCTCCTCGAACCGAATAATCCATGCAAGCAGTTGATGCCCTCAGCGATGCGGCACTCCGGCCGCTCCCCGCTTCGGGTAGGTCCGGAAAATCCGGGCACCGGCTGCGCGCACTTCTGTTGGCATTGACCGTACCCTGCCAGGGCGTACCCGTGCAGGTAGAACTGTGAAGGCTGCTTCAGCCTCCGATAACTCCTTGATAACCTGCGGCATCCAGGAGCTTTCCGAGTGCGGCGTCGAGCGCTTCGGCGGACTCCGCCTCGACCTCGAAGAGCCATCCGTCACCGTAGGCGTCGGAGTTGACCGTCTCGGGTGCACCATCCAGAAGATCGTTCACCGCAACGACTTTGCCCGCCAGCGGAGCGTAGATGTCGGACACGCTCTTGGTGGATTCGATCTCGGCGATGCTGTCGCCGCCCGCCACATCGGCGTCCACCGCGGGCAGCTGCACGAACACGACGTCACCCAGCTGCGACTGCGCGTAATCGGTGATACCCACCCGAACCCGGGTCGGACTCACTCGACTCACCCACTCGTGCTCTTCGGAGTAGCGCAAATCCTCGGGTACTGCGGTCACAGGCAGTGTCCTTTCAACGGGCGTTCCTCTCGGGATCGTCGTCGATCCGTCGCCGACACCCTATCGGGAGTGATCATGGTGTGGCACGGGCGGTATCGCTCGGGCCGACGGGTGGGATCGCGCGGGACACGGCGATGGCCTTGCCGAGGTAGAGGATTCCGGTCCAGACGTAGGTTGCCGTGCCCCAGATCAAGAATGCCCCACCGAAGGCCCGGCCGAAACCCGCGGCGGCCCAGTCCATCTGCCCGGCCAGCAGCCAGGGCAGCGCGGACATGAGCGCGAAGGTGGCGGCCTTGCCCAGGTAGATGACGTCGGGCGGGGGTAGCTCGCGGCGGCGGTAGACGCGCAGGGTGAGCGTCAGGATGGCGTCGCGGGCGATCAGGATGACCACCACCCACCACGGCAGGATGCCGCGAATCAGGAAGCCGCCCAGGGTCGCCAGCAGATAGAGACGGTCGACCAGCGGGTCGAGGATCGCGCCCAGTTTGGACGACTGATCCAGCAGCCTTGCCAGCTTGCCGTCGAGGAAGTCGGTGAAGCCGCTGACCACCAGCAGCGCGAAGGCCCAGCCGTCGGCCTTCTCGGCCAGCAGCAGCCACAGGAAAACCGGGACGCCGATCAAACGGATCACGCTGAGCACATTGGGCACCGTGAGGATACGGTCGCTGTAGACCGGTTCGGCGTTCTGCTCGGTTGTCACCACTCGATCCAACCCCAATCGTTCGCGCATCTCCATCCGGGCACGCCAGCTACTGCGTGAGAGAGTTCTGTGCAATCCTTCTCACAAGGTGGTTGAGCAGCGAGAGGAAACACCATGCCCGACTTCGACTATGACGTCGTCGTTATCGGTTCCGGGTTCGGGGGGAGCGTCAGTGCGCTGCGCCTGAGCGAGAAGGGTTACCGGGTGGCCGTGCTGGAGTCCGGCCGGCGCTGGAACGCCGAGGACATCCCGAATACGAACTGGAATGTGCGCAAGGCGATCTGGGCCCCGCGACTGGGACTGACCGGTACGCAGCGCATCAGCATCCTCGGCAAGTGCGCGGTGTTCTCGGCGGCGGGCGTGGGCGGCGGGTCGCTGATCTACGGCAATACCCTCTACGAGCCGCTGCCGGCCTTCTACACCGACAAGCAGTGGGCCCACATCACCGACTGGCGCGCCGAGCTCGCGCCCTACTACGACCAGGCCCAGCGCATGCTCGGGGTCGCGCCGAATCCGCGCATGACCCCGGCCGACGACGTGATCCGTTCGGTGGCAGCCGATCTGGGCGTCTCCGACACCTTCCACGCCACCAATGTGGGCGTGTTCTTCAACGAAGCGGCCCCCGGTGAGGAGGTCGACGACCCGTACTTCGGCGGCGCGGGCCCCAGGCGCAGCGGCTGCATCCATTGCGCGCGCTGCTTCACCGGCTGCCCGCACAATGCCAAGAACACCACCCCGAAGAACTATCTGTACCTGGCCGAGCAGGCGGGCGCGCACGTGTTCGCGCTGACCACCGCCGACAAGGTGCGGCCCATGACCGGCGGCGGCTATGCCATCGAGACCTCCCGTTCGGACCGCTGGGTTCGCAAGGGGCGCAAGGTGTTCACCGCCGAGCAGGTGGTGTTCGCCGCGGCCGCGCTGGGCACCCAGAAGCTGCTGCACAAGATGAAGGACGAGGGTGTGCTGCCGCAGCTCTCGCCGCGCCTGGGCGAGCTGACCCGCTCGAATTCCGAGGCGATCCTGAACGTGGTGAGCAAGGCCCGCGACGACTTCGCCGAGGGCATCGCCATCACGTCCTCGATCCATCCCGAGCCGAACACCCACGTCGAGGTGTGCCACTACGGCAAGGGACAGAACGGCCTGTTCCCGCTGTCGGTGCCGCTGGTGGACGGCGGCGCGTTCCGGTTCCTGCGGTTCCTGCTGGCGATGGTGCTGCATCCGGTGGTGTTCGCGCGCAGTCTCAATGCGCGTCGGGCGTCCGAGAAGTCGGTGATCCTGCTGGTCATGCAGTCGCTGGACAACTCGCTGACCTCGTTCCGGCGTTGGGGGCAGCTCAAGACCAAACAGGGCACGGGTAAACCGAATCCGACCTGGATCCCGCTCGCCCACGATGTCGGCCGCCGCTTCGGGGAGAAGGTCGACGGGGATGTGCAGATGCTGGCCATGGACGTGTTCAACATCCCGGCCACCGCGCACTACATCGGCGGCTGCGTGATCGGCGAGGGCCCGGAAAGCGGTGTGGTGGACCCGTATCAGCGCGTGTACGGCCATCCGGGCCTGCACATCGCCGACGGTTCGGCGGTGACGGCGAACTTGGGCGTGAACCCGTCGCTGACCATCACCGCGCAGGCCGAGCGCGCAATGGCGTTCTGGCCCAACCGAAACGAGGCCGATCCGCGTCCGGAGCTGGGCTCGCGTTATCGCCGCATCACCCCGGTCGCGCCCAAGCACGCGGCGGTGCCGGACTTCGCGCCCGGCGCGTTGCGGCTGCCCATCTTCCCGACCGACTACCCCACCGATCCGGCCCTGCCCGCCAACCACTGAGCAAAGGCGCGCCCACCGATAAGCAAAGGCCCGACAACCGATCCGGGACCCGCCGTGCCATTGCGCGCGGCGGCGTGCCCGGCGGTAGTTTGGGCCTTGTGCCCGTACCATTCCCGGTAACGATTCGACGAGGAAGGTGAGAGCCGATGCTCGTCCGAGTGCAGAACGCCGCCGGCACGCACGCCGAGAAGGTGCTCATCGATTGGCTGCGCACCTGGAAGGGCGCGACCGACCCCAAGGGCGTCGCGACGGTGAATTGCAGTCTCTTCCACGGTGATCGGCTGTATCCGTTCGACGCCGTGGTGTGGACGCCGACCAGCTGCGTGGTGATCGAGGCCGAGGCGCTCTCGGAGAAGATGAACGGCGAGCTGGAGATCCCCGTCAACGGGCCCTGGCGCGTCGGTGACCGCATCATCACCTTCGACGGCGGCGACAAGCGCAATCCGCTCGACAAGTCCCGCGATCACACCTTCGCGTTGCAGGGCTGGCTGGCCGAGCGCGGTCTGGGGCAGCGGGTCATCCACGGCATCGTGCTGGTGGTGCCGCCGCCCGGCTCGGACCTGAAGGTGACGCAGCTGTGGAGCGATCCGAGCTTCCAGGTGCTGCTGGGCGACGAGCGCGGGCTGCGCGATCACTTCACCGCGATGCTCTCGCGCGGGCGGCCGCAGTGGTCGGCCAATGATGTGGCGTGGGCGTTTCGCGGGCTGGGCATCCTGCCCTACCTGCCGGGACCGCAGGACCTGATCAACGAGGGTTTCCTGGGGCCGGTGGATGTCACGCTGTGGCACGGCGGCCCGCAGCAGGCTCAGGCGGAGGCGTTCGCCGAGGAGCAGGCCCGGCTCGAGGCCGAGCACGGGTCGGCCGGGCGCGGCCTGTCGATTCCGGCACCCTGGTTCGCGCCGTGGAAGTTGTATCCGCGGCGCAGTGACCGCCTCGAACTGCGGCGCGGATTCATGCGGGTGATGCTGGGTCTGGGCTTCCTGGTGGCGGCGCTGTGGGGCGTCTGGTTCATGGCCGCGGTCATCTTGTCGTACTGAGCGGGCGCATTGCCGTGAAGTAGCGGAACGGCAGATACAGGGCGCAAACGAGTGCGATCGCGGCCGCGGTCCCGCCCAGCACATCGGTCGGATGGTGGTATCCGAAGCCGACCATGCCGATCATGACGGCCGGAAGTACCACCGCCATCACGATCACCGACACCGTGCGCACGCGAGCGGACTCGCTCACCAAGGCGAAAGCGGTGACGACGGCGACCAATTGGACCGTGTGCCCGCTCGGGTAGGCCAGATAGTGATCCAGCTTGCGATCCCAGAACGGTTTGAGCGCATAGGTATTCACCGCTACGACCACCTCCGGGGCGAGCAGCGCGAAACCCGCCGCCCACCACTGCCGCCGGTAGGCGAACCAGGCGGCGAACACGACCAGCAGCGGCAGCACGACATAGCTGTTGCTGGGGAACACCAGCACCCGATACACCCAGGTATGCGCGTCCAGCGCGGAATGGATGTGGCGTTCCAGGGTCAGGTCCACGCTCGTGGAACCGCCGTCGCCCGGAAACGACAGCGGCACAAGCACGGTCACGATCACCCCGGCCAGGATGAGCACGGGCAGGGCGGCCCGGCGGATCCAGGGATCCGGGCGGGCCGGGGCGAGGTCGGTCGCTCTGGTCACGCCTGCACGATATCTACTCGCGCAGGCCGACCTTTTCGAGCAGGGGGCGCGACCGCGCCGGGGCCCACCAGTTGGCGGTGCCCATCAGTCGCATGAAGGCGGGTACCAGGATCATTCGAACCAGGGTGGCGTCCATCAGGACGGCCACGGCCAGGCCGACGCCGAGCATCCGGTTCATGGTGACACCGCTGGCGGCGATGCCCGCGAACACGACCGCCATGAGCAGGGCGGCGGCGGTGACGATACGGCCGGAGCGGGCGATGCCGAGTGCGACCGCGGTGTCGTTGTCGGCACGGGTGCGTCCCGAGCGTTCCCATTCCTCGGTGAAACGGGCCAGCAGGAATACCTCGTAGTCCATCGAGAGTCCGAAGGACACGCAGAACAGCAGGACCGGCAGCGTGCCGATGGTGTATCCGGTGGCGGTGGTGCCGAACCCGCCGAGGTGGCCGTCCTGGAATATCCACACCAGCGCGCCGAAGGTGGCCGAGAGCGAAAGCACGTTGAGCACCAGGGCTTTCAGCGGCAGTACCACGCTGCCGGTGAGCAACAGCAGCAGCACGAAGGTGGTGATCGCGATCCACGCCACGGTTTTCGGGAAGCCCTGTGCGATGCCGAGCTGGGCGTCGGCGGTCTGCTGGGCTTGGCCGCCGAACAGCACCGGTGCCTGGGCGTCGACGGCCCGCAGAGCGTCCAATTGCCGTTGTGCCGCCGCCGAATACGGGTCGAGGCGGGTGGCGACGGCCAGGTGGGTGCTGTCGGGTCCGGCCGCCGTGGGGTCGCCCGGACCGGCCAGGCGCCCGTCGACGAAGCTGCCGGTCGGGCCGACGACGGCGTCCACACCGGATACCTGCGACAGCGCGGCGGCGTAGTCGCTCGCGACGCTGCCCTGGGCGCGCACGATGAGGTGCACGGTCCCGGTGGCCTTGTCGTCGAAGCGATCTCGCAGCAGATCGCCGACCTGCCGTGACTCCAATCCGGCGGGCAGCACCCGATCGTCGGGCAGCCCCAGCTTCAGCTGGAGGATGGGCGAGCCCAGTACCAGCAGCAGCGCCAGCACCGGCAAGGCCCACAGCGCGGGCCGCCGCTGTACCGCGCGCGCCACCCGGTAGAGCACGCTCTGCTCGACGGGCGCGGCCTCGCGCAGCGGTTTGCGGTTGATGCGGTCGCCCAGCAGCATGAGCAGGGCGGGCACCATGGTCAGGGCCAGCAGGATCGACAGCGCCACCACGGCGAGTCCGGCCGAGGCCAGTGAGCGCAGGAATGCCATGGGGAAGAACAGCATTCCGATCAGCGCGATGCCGACGGTGAGACCGGAGAAGGCGACCGCGCGGCCGCCGCGGTGCATGGCGACGGTGAGCGCCTCGGTGCGTTCGCGGCCCGCGGCGATCTCCTCCCGATAGCGCCCGATGATGAGCAGCGAGTAGTCGATGGCCAGGGCCAGGCCGATGGCAGTGGTGATATTGAGCGCGAAGATCGACAGGTCGACGACGAAGCTGAGCAGATACAGCATCGCGCTGGCCCCCGCGATGGCGACGACACCGGTCACGAACGGGATGAGCGCGGCCACCAGGCTGCGCAGGAACCACACCAGCAGTAGGAAGGTCAGCGGCAGGGCGATGGCCTCCGCGATGGTGAGATCGCGTTGCGTCTGCCGCCCGGTCTCGTTCCAGACCATGGCCTGTCCGCCCGCGTGCACGCTGACACCGTCACGGCTGCCGGTGAATTCGCTCGCAAGCTCCTGAGCGATACCGGGCGCGGAGTTCTCGTCCCCGCGCACGCTCGCCACGATCAGCCCGATCTTGCCGTCGCGGCTGCGCAAGGCGCTGGCGAGCTGGGGGTCGGTCCACAGCGAGACGGTCTTGGACAGCCGCGGGTCGGTCTTCAGCTGCCCGGCGATGTCCTTGCCCCGGGCAGTCGCCGCGGCATCCTGTGCGCCGCCGGGTGATTCGACGGTGAGCACGAGCTGCATGCCCGAAATGCCGTAGTCGCGGTCGAGGATGTCGGCGACGCGGGCGGATTCGGAGTCGGTAGCGACGAAGCCGCCGTTGGTCAGACGCGCCGCCGCCTGGGAACCGGCCGCCCCACACAGCAGAAAGACGATGCCGACGATGACCAATAGCAGCTTGGGGGTGCGCAGCGCCGGTGCCACCAGTTTGTCGATCATCGGGTGGCCTCGCCGTCGTGCGGCCGATGCTGCGCCAGATCCATGACTCCCCCTTGCGGGCACTGCGATTCACCGCCCCTCCCGGGCGGATCTCGATCACATCTTGGGGTCCGACTGTGTGTAGTAGAGGTGAGTGTGTGCAACCTCTCAACGAGGCACGCAGGCCATCCGGTTCAGTGCGGCTATCGGATTCAGTGTGGAGGGCGCGGCGGGTCAGTCCAGCATGGCGGCGCGCAGCACGCCCTCGGGGACGCCGAGTCCCTCGATCAGGGTGAGCGCCTCGGGGCGTAGCCGGTCGACCAGTTCGTTGACGCCGCGGCGCACCGCCTTGGCGCGTTCGACGGACATGAACCGATGCATGATGTACCAGGCCTGGTTCTGTTCCAGGGTCCAGTAGACGTACAGGTCGCAGACGGTGTCGGCGAGCGCTCGCGCGTCGGGGTCCTGGATGTCGGCGATGCCGTCGATGAAGGCCTCCAGCACCATTCGCTCGATGTGGGCGGTGCCGGCGGCGAGGATGTGGTCCTGGGCATTGTTGAAGGCTTCGAACGGACCGGTTTCCTTGGCGCGGGCGCGCAACCGGTGGGCGGCGGTGCGCACCATATAGTCCTCGCGGTCGGCGAAGAGCTGCAGTTGTACCGCGCGCCGGGACAGGTCGCCCTCGTCCACGCTGTCGTCGCCGCGGTCGCGCAGGCGCTGGATCATCTGGCGCACCCCGGAGCGCTCGCGCACCACATCGCGGGCGGTGGTGGCGGCGAAACGCACCCAGCCCAGGGCGTCGAGATCGCGCACTTCTTCCGCGTAGGCGGTGAGCAAGTCCTTGGCTACCAGCTGGGTGAGGACCACGTTGTCGCCCTCGAACGTGGTGAAGACATCGGTGTCGGCTTTCAGCGTGACCAGGCGGTTCTCGGTCAGGTAGCCCGCGCCGCCGCAGGCCTCGCGGCACTCCTGGATGGCCCCCGTGGCGTGCCGGGTCTGCGCCACTTTCAGACCGGCCGCGCGATTTTCCAGCGCACGCTGGGCGCGCGGGTCGAGGTCCTGACCGGTCTGCACCAGATGCATGCGCCGCACCAGCTCGTTCTGCGCGAAAGCCAGTGCGTAGGAACGGGCTACGAGCGGCAGTAGTCGGCGCTGATGGCTGCGGTAGTCCAGCAGCAGGGTCTCCTCGCCGGTATCCGGGTCGGAGAACTGGCGGCGCTGCTCGGCGTACCGCACGGCAATGCTCAAGGCGACCCGCGCCGCGGCGGCGGCCGCGCCACCGACGCTGACCCGCCCGCGCACCAGGGTGCCGAGGGTGGTGAAGAAGCGCCGGCTCGGGTTGCTGATCTCCGAGCTGTAGGTGCCGTCGGGCGCGACGTCGGCGTAGCGGTTGAGCAGGTTCTCGCGCGGAATTCGCACCTGGTCGAACAGGATTCGGCCATTGTCGACGCCGGGCAGGCCGCCCTTGATCCCGCAGTCGGAGGTGGTGACGCCGGGCAGGTCGCTGCCCGCCTCGTCGCGGATGGGAACCAGGAAGCAGTGCACGCCCTGGCTCTCCCCGCCGGTGATCAGCTGCGCGAAAACCGCTGCCATGCGGGCATGTTCGGCCGCGCCGCCGATGTAGTCCTTGCGCGAGGACGGGGTCGGGCTGTGCACCACGAACTCTTGCGTGGCCGGGTCGTAGGTGGCGGTGGTCTCGAGGTTGGCGACATCGCTGCCGTGGCCGGTCTCGGTCATGGCGAAGCAGCCGAGCAGGCGCAGGGAAACCAGGTCGTCGATGTAGGCGCGGTGCCTGTCGGTGCCGAGGTTCTCGACCGCGCCACCGAAAAGTCCCCACTGCACACCGCTTTTCACCCACAGTGACAGATCGGTGTAGGCGAGCATCTCCAGCGCGACGACCGCGCCGCCCGGGTCGCTGGGCTTGCCGTTCACGTGCCGGAAGCCGCGCGCCACCCAGCCGTAGGACTCGACCAGGTGCATTTGTTCCAGGACCCGGGCCCGCGCGGCCTTGATGTCGAGGGCCGGATCACCGAAGAGGCGGTCGTCGTCCAGACTGCCGCGGGCCTCTTCGCGCACCTCCCGCCAGGGACCGTCGAGTGCCGCGCGTAGCTCTTCCGCAATCGAAACGCCGCTCGTCGCCATACTCCAAAACACTACTGCCCTCCCACCACTCACCCTGGTGATCCAGCCCACCCGTGTACGTTTGCCGTGTGACCGACCAGTTGGCTACCGACGAGCAAGCGGGAGCGCCCGGCGGGCTACGGGCCCGCTGGCAGCGGCTGCTGACCGGCCTGATGGACCGGGTGACCGCCGATCATCGCGCCACCGCGGACACCGTGGTGGATATGCCCGCGCCGGTGCGGCCCATCGACCTCACCGATGACGCGGCGGTCACCGAGGTGCTGGATCTGGCCGAGCGCGTCGGCGAGGTGGTGCTCGCGTCGGGGACCGCGGTCATGGACACCACCACCCAGGTCGAATTCATCGCCGCCACCTACGGATTGTCGAAATGCGATATCGACGTCACCTACAACTCGATTCGTATCTCCGCCGATCGTGGCCCGCGACTACCGCCCGCCAGCACCATGCGGGTGGTCCACTATCGCTCCCTCGATTTCACCCGGCTGGCCGCGGTCGATCGGCTGACCCGTCGCATTCGCACCGAACTGGTGCCGCCGGGCGAGGCGCTCGCGGCGCTGGACGAGATCACCTCCGCGCCACACCCGTACCCGCGCTGGTCGGCCACCGTCGGGTGGGCGCTGATGGCCGCGGGGGTGGCGCTGCTGCTCAATGGCGGCTGGCTGATCGCGCTGCTGAGTTTCGCCACCACCACGCTCATCGATCGCACCAACCGGCTGTTGAATCGGCGCGGGTTGCCGTTCTTCTTCCAGCACATGGTCGGTGGTGTCATCGCGGCCACGCCCGCGGTGCTGGTCTCGACCTATGCCGAGGGCCTGCATCTGGATCCCGCGCTGATCATCGCCGCCGGAATCGCGGTGCTGCTGGCCGGTTTACAACTGGTCGGCGCGGTCGAGGACGCGATCACGGGCGCGCCGATCACCGCGTCGGCCCGCATGCTCGAGGTGATCATGATGACCGGCGGCATCATCGCGGGCATCGCGCTCACGCTGCGGGTGGCGGAGGTGTTCGAGGCCACGGTCCCGACCGTCGATATGAACAACACCCGCGATCTGACCAATCTGCCATTGAAGCTGCTGGCCGGTGCCGTCATCTCGACGGCGTTCGCGCTGGCCTGTTATGCGGAGCGCCGCGCGCTGGCCGCGGCGGCGTTCAGCGGTGCGGCGGCGACGATCGTGTATCTGCTGATCCAGCACTTCGGGTTCGGGCCGATCGTGGCGTCGGGTGGCGCGGCGACGGTGGTGGGCCTGGCCGGTGGTCTGCTCGCGCGCCGAGCGCTGACCCCGCCGCTGGTGGTGGCGGTCGCGGGCATCACTCCCCTGCTGCCGGGTCTGCGTGTGTATCGCGGGCTGTACGCGTTGCTCAATGACGAGATGCTGATCGGGTTCAATCAGCTTTCCGGCGCGTTCGGTGTGGGTCTGGCACTGGCGGCCGGTGTCACGCTCGGCGAGTGGATCGCCCGCGACCTGCGGCGACCTCGGATCATGAAGCGGATCGGCGGTATCGCGCGGCCGCGGTTCGTCTCCAGTTGATCATCGCCGCGTTCGTCGGCTACCGTTCGGTCCGCTCGACCGAAGTTGGGGGCAGATGTACAGCGAGAACGAGGACCTCTCGAACCATCCGGATCTGATGGGGTCGGAATGGGCGGGCCGGATCGCCCGCATCGAAAAGCAGCATTCGCGGCGACAGCGCTGGTCGGGGCGGAACCGGCAGGCGCGCAAGTGGTTACCGGTCGGCGCGGTCCTGGTGGTCGTGCTCGGCGGCTGGATCGCGTTCAATCACCCGAACATCGGTGGTGCGGTGGGGGTGCAGAGTTCGGGGACACCGACGACGACCTCGACGAAGCGTGCACCCGAGACCGCGCGGGTGAATCTCAATATGCCGTTTCTGAACACCCCGGCGGCGGGGTGGGCGGATGGCGCGGACGGCTACGTGGCTCCCGTGGCCGCGCCCGTCGGCGGTTATGACGCGGCCACGGTCGCGTCGGCCTATGAGCGCACGCGGCAGTTGCTGATCGCACAGCGGGTGAATCGTGCGGCGATCACCTCGAACGACACCGGACAGGTGCTGGGACAACTGGCACCCAAGATGCGGGAATTCGCGGAAGGGGAACTCCGCGACAAACCACAGGCGACCACCGGCTTCTACGTGACCGCGATCGCGCCCGGGCAGGTGCTGCTGCCCGCGCAGCCGAAGGTCTACGGCAGCATGCAGGCTCAGCTCAACGAAGAGGGCGAGCTGGCGATCCACACCAACTATGTCGTCGCGTACGCCTTCGATCCCGGTGATCCGCAGCGGATACACCAGGCCATGGACATGATCGTGGTGCAGCGCTGGGAGGTGGACTACACGTTCGCCAATGCCACCAACGCCGCCGGGCGGCCGTGGGTCGAGGGCACGCAGGGGATCTGGTTGCGTAATGCCAAGGGCCACACCTATTCGGGCGATTGCACGTGGGGCAACAAAGGATTCCTCGCGCCTTCGTTCGCGAAGAGTCAGAGTCCGGGTGCCGCGCCGCCGGAACACAATGCCGACTACTACTTCGACCCCACCCATCCGATCCCGACCGGCGACAATTGCCACTGATCGATAAATAGCCGAATTGCATTGCAATGCAACGCTTTTCGTTCATTCCCAGTGAGACTGATACCGTGCATTATGACCAGCCGCCCGCGTGACCGCGATGTCTTCGCGCTATGGGGAAAACTCGTAGCCCACCACCGCTTTCTGGTCCTCGGTCTGGTGGCGGCCGCGCTGCTGGCGCTGGGTGGCTACGCCTGGGGATTCGAAGGCCGGCTCAGTGCGGGCGGTCTGGACGATCCGGGTTCGGAGTCCTCACAGGCGGCGAATCTGGCGGCCGCGGCGTTCGGTGCGGATCATTCCGCGGACGTGGCGGTGCTGTACACCGCACCCGAGGGGTCGACGGTCGACGATCCCGACCTGGTCGCGGCGGTGGCCGAGAATCTGAACGGTCTCACCCAACGGTTCCCGAACGAGATCACCGGCGTGAACGCGGCGTACTGGCCCGCCGTGCACACCACCAAGGGCAATTCGGCGAAGCTGGCCACCGAGGACCGCACGCATGCGCTGGCGCTGATCGCGTTGAAGGACTATGGGGCGCAGGACTATACGGCGGTGAAGGACGCGTTCGCGGTGCCCGGCGTGCAGGTGCAGGTCGGCGGGTTGCAGCCGGTGTCGGTGGCGTTGACCGACACCATTGCCGCCGATACCCATCGCATGGAGTTGCTGGCCATTCCGGCGGTCGCGATCCTGCTGTTCTTCATTTTCGGTGGCGTGGTCGCCGCGTCGCTGCCGCTGCTCATGGGTGTGCTGACGGTGTTGGGCGCGAACGGGATCGTGCGGTGGATCACCAACTTCACCGAGGTGAATTCGTTCGTGGCGCCGGTGGTTTCGATGATCGGGCTGGGGTTGGCCATCGACTACGCCTTGTTCATCGTGAGCCGGTTCCGGGAGGAGGTGGCGGCCGGGTACGACACGTCCACGGCGGTGCGCCGGACGGTGACGACCGCGGGGCGCACGGTGTTGTTCTCGGCGACCATGATCGTGGCGAGTCTCGGTGGGATGCTGTTGTTCCCGCAGGGGTTTCTGAAGTCGATCGCGTACGGCGCGATCGCGACCGTCACGCTGGCGGCGCTGACGGCCGTCACCATCCTGCCCGCGATGCTGGCGATCCTGGGGCGGCGGGTGGATGCGCTGGGTATCAAGCGATTCCGCCGCGCCGATGCGGCCCGGGATGTGGAGAACAGTTTCTGGGGCCGGTCGACCTCCTGGGTGATGCGGCATCCGCGGGCGATCACGGCGGTGCTGATTCTCGGGCTGCTGGTGTTGATCGTGCCGGTGCGCAATATCGCGTTCGGTGGGTTCAGCGAGAAGTATCTGCCGCCGGACAACGCTATTCGGGTGGCGCAGCAGCAGATCGACGCCAACTTCCCGTATCGCAAGTCGGATCCGATCGAGTTGATCATCGTCTCGAAGGACAGCACGCAGGTCGGGCCGCTCATCGCGCAGGCGAGTCAGGCGCCCGGCATTCTGCCCGCCGGGTTCGAGATCCCGACCCGGTCGCAGCTGCAGCCGGATGTGTTCCGCACGGCGGCGTATCTGGTCGATTCCACCAAGTACGACAAGACGATCGACTGGCTGCGGAAACTGCCGGTGCCCGACGGGGTGACCATGATGGTCGGCGGTGTGCCGACGGTGCAGCACGACGCCATCTCCGCGCTGCTGGATCGACTACCGCTGATGATCCTGCTGGTGCTGGCGTTCACCACCTTGCTGATGTTCCTCACCTTCGGGTCGCTGGTGCTGCCGTTGAAGGCCGCGTTCATGAGCGTGCTCGGCCTCGGCTCCACGCTCGGCATCCTCACCTGGATCTTCACCGAGGGCCATGGTTCGGGCCTGCTCGATTTCACCCCGCAGCCGATCCAGGCCAACATCCTGTTCCTGATCATCGCGATCGTCTACGGCCTCTCCACCGACTACGAGGTATTCCTGTTGTCGCGCATGGTCGAAGCCCGCGCCGCCGGCGCGACCACCGAGGAGGCCATCCGCTCCGGCACCGCTCACACCGGCCGCATCATCACCGCCGCCGCCCTGATCCTCCTCGTCGTCACCGGCGCCTTCGCCTTCTCCGACCTCGTGCTGATGCAGTACATCGCCTACGGCATGATCGCCGCCCTCCTCATCGACGCCACCGTCCTGCGCATGCTGCTGGTCCCCGCCACGATGAAACTCCTCGGCGACTACGTCTGGTGGGCGCCCCGCTGGATGAAACGCATCCAACGCCGAATCGGCCTGAGTGAACCGACATTGGTCGAAGAGCCCGAAAACCTCCGCTCCCCCGAATTAGCCGACGCCCGAAGCTGATTCGGCACCGGGGGAAATGGTGACAAGTTTCAGAGGCTGGTCGAGGTGGCACTGGGCGGCCGTCAGCGCCCTGCTGGCGGCCGTGGTTGTTCTCATCACGGTCGCCGTGCCCACCTTGTCCCGGCTGGAAGCCCGCCGGATCAACCGCTCGAATGTCGAGGCAGCCGAAAATGCCGCATGCGGTTACGCGACAACCCTGCTCCGCTACGGCATTTGGTCCGCCGACCGCTTCGACTCCTACTCCGCCGCGATAAGCCAGGGCGCCACCGGATCCTGGCTCGCGGCATGGGACAAACAGAAACAGAGCCTGCGCGACACAATGCTGACAACCCGCGCCTCCTCCCAGGTATGGGGTGCGTGGTGCACGGTCGACTCGCACACGGCCGACACCGCCCACGTCTCCACGAACGTCCCCCACACCCTGGCAAGCGACACCGCCCACGAACCCCGCCACGGCGAACTGCAGTACGTTCTGGACCTGCGAAAGGTCAACGGCCGCTGGCTGTGCGAGGGCCTCACCCCTCCGATGATCGACACATTCGCGTCGGCCGCACCGAGCTGAACGATACGTTTCGCTAGGATTGCGGCATGGAGAGTCGTGGTGGGGATCGAGTGTCCGGCGAAACCGTAAGGCGTTCGGTAGTTCTGGCCGGGGGCGGCGTTGTCGGGACGGCGTGGATGGCGGGGTTGGCCGCTGAATTGCGCCGCCGGGGAATCGATTTGGGTGCGGCGGAATCGATTGTCGGCACGTCTGCGGGTGCGATCATCGGGGCCGCGCTGGTGGTGGGGAGGGATCTGGACTCGTTCGCCGATGATCCGCGGCCGCCGGGCTATTCGGAACCGCCCGCCGTAGTGAAGCGTGAAGCAGTCGGCGCCGCCTTCGCGATAATGGCGGACCGGACGATGGATCCTGATGCCAGGCGGCGCAAGATGGGCCGGATGGCGATGGCCGAGGAGCCGGCGCAGCCGTCGGATATCGCGGAGCTGGAGTGGCTGGTCGATGGCAACGAGTGGCCGGATCACCGGCTTCGCGTGGTCGTCGTTGATGCGGAAAGTGGCGAGCGGCTGGTGTGGGACAACGGCTCCGGCGTGCCTCTCGCGAGGGCTATCGCCGCGAGCCGTGCATTCCCTGGACTCCAACGGCCGGTCGTCGTCGAAGGTCGCTACTACATCGATGGCGGGGTATGGTCGGCCACCAACGCGGACCTCGCCGTGGCCTCGAACATCCTGCTGGTCGTGGAACCGCTGGCGTTCCGGATCCCGCCCGAACAGCTGCAGGCCGAGCTCGCGACAACCAGCGCCGACAGGGTCGTGCATTTCCACCCCGACGCGGCCACCGCCGACGTATTCACCTCGTTCGCAGCCAATCCGGACCCGCTCGCGAGCTGGCCACACGCATTTCGGGGCGGCGTCCGCCAAGGGGAAGACCTGGCAAAACAATTGATCGATGCGGGCTGGTAGGGGCTCGTTGGCGCACGCTCGGGCTGGTCGCTGTGGAGTAACTGCGGTAGCTTCGGGGCATGGTCGGCAACGTGCTCGCACTCGTTCGGCGATTTCCCGGTGGCAGTGACCGATTGGGTAGCTTGTCGGTGGGGCTGGCCGTCGTCGTGACGGTTTGTCTTGCCGGACACCATGTCCGGGCCGCCGAGGAAGTCCGGTTGCGAGCTCAACTGACCGAGCTCCAGAGTAAGGCGGGCGAGCTCTCGCGCTCGGTGGTGTCGGTGCATGCGCCCGGCAATGGCGTCGGCTCGGGAATCGTCCTCGACAGCACCGGCCTGATCCTCACCAACAGCCACGTGGTCGACAAGTCCACTCGGATCACGGTCGTCGACTCGACCGGCACCCACTCCTACCCGGCCACCCGCGTGGGCTTCTCCCCCGCCGACGATGTCGCCCTACTGAAACTCGATGCCCCGGCCGATCTTCCGCCCGCCCAACTCGACGCGTCCCGGCACGTCGAACCCGGCGACCCCGTACTCGAGATCGGCTACGCCGAAGCCCGCCCGCTCCCCACCACGAGCACCGGCACCGTGAACTCGCTCAACCAGCGCACCCAAGCCAATACCAACACCGAATCCCCATCCTCGGTCCTCACCGGCATGATCGCCCTCGATGCCGTTGCCGCCCCCGGTGATTCCGGCGGCGCCGTCTACGACGCCGACCACCGGGTAATCGCCATGATCACCGGCATCAGCCCCGACAACCCCGTCACCTTCGCCATCCCCATCGACCGCGCCACCCGCATAGCCCGCACCTGGGCCACCTGGTAGCTCCCGATCTAGTGTGGCCACATGGAAACAGCCAGGATCTGGTCGGTGACATCGACAACGCCGACCATTGAGGCCGCCCAGACCATCGCCCGCACCGCAGTTGCCGAACGCCTGGCCGCCGGTGCCGAGATCACGGGCCCTGCCATCTCGGTGTTCTGGCACCTGGGTGAGCTCGGCGAAGGCCAGGAATGGCGAGTGACCTTGCGAACGGCGGCTGCGAGCCGTGACCGCTTGGCGGCCCGCATCGCCGAGTTGCATCCATGGGACAGCCCAGAAATCACCGCGACCCCGATCGACTGGTGTATCGACAGCTACGCCGACTGGGTCGAAACCACCACGGCCCCAGCGAGCTAGGCCCATCCGATGACACTGTTGGTGTACTTCAACCAGATTCACAATTCTCCGACCGTGGTGGAGTACCAGTTCGGCGAGACCAGGGACGCCCTGTCCCGAACGCTGACGATCGAGAAAGCCACTCGACGCGTCCGCACTGCCCAACCGGACGACGCAATGTCTCGAACGACGGCCGGCCATATCCTGAGACGAGCCGCCCGCGCCAACACTTGGCCCGAGAACGGAGTGATCGCCTCCTGAGCCACGAAAGCCACGGCGAGGCGACTCGAAATGGGCCACTCAGCGGACGATTTGATCAGCCGGTGGCGGGTGCCCTACATTGACTGGCGTTGTTTGCTCTCTGTGGGGGAATTCGTGTTCGGGCTGTATGTTGTGCTGCTGTTTGTCAGCGGAGTCATTGTGGTCGGCTTGGCGTTCATGCCATCGGCACTGAATATCGAGGTGCGCGCCTTCTACGGTCTGGTGGGTCTCGCATTCCTCGGCTACGGCATCTACCTAGCGGCCTTCTTCCACACTGGCGAATACCGGATCTTCTTCTGGGTATTCATCCTCCCGGTCACCATGTTCCTCAACGCCATGCGCGCAGCGGACACCAGCGACCCCACCGACCAACCCGCACGCCGCCGCACAACCACGCCCCGTCCACGCCGCGCGCCCACCCCGCACCGCAGTCCCGCCACCCGCGACCGCATCGCCGCCCGCAAGGCCGCTCAACTGGACGCGATCCGCGCCAAGCACACCAATTCAACGGACGCCCAATAGCTTTGAAATCGTCCAACAGAATTATCGAGATCTTCGACCGCGTGATCGCCGATGGGCTGAAGCCGGAGTCGATGACCGGTGCCACCGACCACCAGATCGATGCGTTTGCCAACGAGCAGGGCGTGAGAGATGTGCCTGCGGCGTTTCGCCAAGTGTTGCGGCTGATCGGTGTTCGGCGGGGACTGTGGTTCGCCGGTACCGCATTCGGCATCGGTTCGATCGATGGCGCTTCGAAGCGAGAGGCCCTCGCGACACTGTCGCGCTTCACCGACCCCTTCACCGATTCAGCCGGACTTCTGGTGCTGGCCGACCATCAGGCCTACCAGTATTACGTCATCGACGGCGCCTGCCTCACCGAGCCGGACCCCGCCGTCTGGATCATCAGCGAAACCGACGGCGTCGAACAGTGCTGGCCATCGGTGACGAGCTGGTTCGACTCAGCTGATCCCGACGTCGGACGCTACGTGAAGAGAATGCAGATGCTCCGAGACCATGGGAAACAGAGCAAACTGACCTTTTCCGAGTTCCTCAACCTCGAACCCGACGATCGAGGTACATCCCAATAGTGTGCTGGGGCAGGAGGATTCGAACCTCCACCGACCGCTTCCAAAGAGCGGTGTCCTACCGTTAGACCATGCCCCACCGTGCTTGATTAGATTTCCACGCACGGCGCATACACGGCAACGGATTAATCGGTCGGATGACTGCGAAGCCGACGGCTACTCCGACTCCGGCGGCGCGAAAACATCGGCCCGCAAGCAGTTCCCACGGGGTTCGCGCGACAGCGGTAGGGGTTCGTCCAACACAAGTTGCGCTCCCCACCCGCCCAAACTCAGACCGTCGCTTTCCCTGGCAGCAAGGCGAGTTTCGACCTGGTCGCCGAGCAGCTGGTCGAATTCGAGAATCGTGTAGATGGCATCCGCAGCACAGCCGACCTCGGCTTCCGCATCTTCCGACGTGCTGCCGGGGTTCAGTTCGAGGTAGGCACGGCGGGCAACCGCGAGCAGCCGAGCCGCGTCCGTCACCCGAAAGTCCCGCCGATACCTCAACGAAATGTTCATCCCATCGACCAAGACCTCATTGCCGACGATTTCGTCGTCTTCACGCACACGACCACGATAGGCCGCACGCGCGAACTACACGTCCCAGCCTCTCGACGCCTCACGGGTCTCGTTCGTCGAGCGGCACATTCTTCGGGACGAAACGGTCAAATCACGTCAGAAATGTGCCACTCGACAGCCGGCGAGAATGCATTGGGTGGGATGGCTTCTCGATGTTTGTCTGCCAGGATGCATGGTCGACGCTGGGTGGTCAGCCGGGGACGAGGCCGATGCCTCGGCCGATGTCGGCGAGGGTGGAGTCGAAGAGGACATCCGGGTGGGAGATTTGGATGGGGTAGTTGTTGAAGACTTCCAGGGTTACGTGGCCGTAGAGGCGGGCCCAGAATTGGATCATGACGTAGCTGACGCCTAGGTCGAGCTTTTCCGCCGGGAACTTCTGGCCTGAATCTGCCAGTACCGCAAGGAGTTCCGTTTGGAACTTGATGAGGTCGTCGCGGAGTTCGGGCGGGATGAGATCCAGTGGGGGCGTGACTACCTGGTACTCGGTGAGGAGGCGGCCTGCGGCGCCTAGGAAGATGCGGCCTACCGGTTCGCCGAATTGCTGCATGGCGCTGGTGATTCCAGCGGAGACCGGGGAGGCGAAGACGAGGGTGAATTCGCGGGAGTGGGTCAGGGCCCAGTGGCGGAAGCCGCGGCAGATGGCGAAGAAGCGCAGGCCCGCGTCGTCGGGGAGGTCGGCGATGGCGGCCTCGAGGTCTTTGGCGAGGTCGGCGCAGACATCCGTGCGGACCGCCGAGACCAGGTTGTCGCGGGAGTCGTAGTAGCGGTAGAGCGCGGGAGCGGTGATGCCCAGCTCCCGCGCGATGGCCCGCAACGTCATGGCGTCGGGGCCCTGATCGACCAGCAGTGAGCGCGCGACGCGGCGGATGTCGGCGTCGTTGACCGCGGGCATCCGGCCTCGTCGGCGAGGTTCACTCATGCTGATCGATTCACTCCGCATCCGTGTCGAATGATTGGGGCCCTAGGTGGTTAAGGCAAGTTACCGCCTTCGGGCCCGAATCGCTCACTCGTACGCGACCTGCCAGCTCTTGATGCCGTTGAGCCAGCCGGAACGCAGGCGCACCGGCTCCGAAACCTGGTGCAGGTTCGGCATCACGTCGGCGATGGCGTTGAAGATCAGATCCAGCTGCAGGCGAGCCAGATTCGCGCCCACGCAGTAGTGGGTGCCGGTGCCGCCGAAGCCGACGTGCGGGTTGGGGTTGCGCAGCACGTTGAACTTGTACGGGTCTTCGAAGTAGTTCTCGTCGAAGTTGGCGGCACTGTAGAACATGCCGACGCGCTGGCCCTTCTGGATCAGCTGGCCCGACAGCTCGACGTCTTCCGCGGCGGTGCGCTGGAAGGCGATGACCGGGGTGGCCCAGCGGACGATCTCGTCGGGCGCGGTGCGCGGACGCTGCTCCTTGAACAGTTCCCACTGGTCCGGGTTGTCGACGAACGCCTTCATGCCGTGCGTGGTGGCGTTGCGGGTGGTCTCGTTGCCGGCGACCGACAGCAGGATCACGAACCAGGCGAATTCGTCGGAAGCCAGTGCGTCGCCGTCGATGTCGGCGTGCAGCAGGGTGGAGGCGATGTCGTCCATCGGGCAGGCGCGACGCTGCTCGGCGAGGTTCCAGGAGTAGCCCATGACCTCGGCGGTGGCGACCTTGTGGTCACCGTTGAACTCCGGGTCGTCGTAGCCGATCATCTGGTTGGACCAGTCGAAGATCTTGCCGCGGTCTTCCTGCGGAATACCGATCAGCTCGGCGATGGCCTGCAGCGGCAGCTCGGCCGCGACCTGCTCGACGAAGTTGCCGCCGCCGTTCTTCTTGGCCTCGTGCACGATGCGCTCGGCGCGGTCGCGCAGGGCGTTGCGCAGCGACTCGATCGCGCGCGGCGTGAAGCCCTTGGAGATGATCCGGCGCAGCTTGGTGTGCCGCGGCGGGTCCATGTTCAGCAGCAGGTAGCGCTGTACCTCGATCTCTTCGCGGGCGATGTCGCCGTAGAAGCGAATGACGGCGGTGTTCTCCTCGGCGGAGTACTGCTCCGGGCTCTTCGAGATCTCCTTGATGTCATCCATCTTGGAGACGGCCCAGTAGCCGCCATCGTCGAAGCCGGTGAGGCCGTTGGCCTGCGGCACCCAGAAGGGCTTGGCCTGCTTGCGAAGTGCTGCGAATTCCTCGACGGGCAGACGCTGGGCCAGCAGGTCGGGATCGGTGAAGTCGAAACCGGTGGGGATGGACGGCGCGGACACGGAACCTCCTTTGGAACACGTTCCGGTTGAGTGTGCCACGCCACACCCCGTTTGTGAACACCTATTACTAAATAGCGTTCATTTGACCCGCCGAGACCTCCGCCGAGTCCAGCCGCAGCGCCTCGTCCGCGATCTCGGCGAGCAGTCCCGGGTCGAAGCGGGCGACTACGTCGAGGCCGGAATACCAGGGGCCGACGCTCCACATTTCCGCGAGCAAGCGGCGAATCCCGAGGCGGGCGGCGGCGTGCTTGTCGGCGTGTGGGGCGTTGCCGTTCTCATCGAGGCCGGAATCGTGGTTTGCGGCGGACGCGTCGTAGGCGCGTTCTCGGGCGGCGGCGATCCGGGCGAGGGAGTTCGCGCGGCGCTCGCCCGCGATGGTGCGGGCCAAGTCGAGCGCGTAGTCGGCCTCGCCGATCACGAGCGCCACCTCGACCAGTCCGGCCGTGGCGCGGTCGCGGGCATCGGCGCTCGGGATCGCATCCAGCAACGCGGTAGCGACCCGCAGCGTCGTGCGGGCGGTGTCGGCCCCGTGGCCGACCGCCACCGCCGGAACCGTCAGCGCCAGCGCGCGAATTCGTTCCTCGGCCAAGGGAATTCGATCGCTGAAGGAAAGGGCCCGCGACTGTTGCCCCGCGCGCACGAGCGCGGCGACCACTTCACGATAGGCAACCGATCGTTCGTGCTCGTCGGATACGGCCCCTGCGATCATGGCCGCCTCGCCGAGCGGTCCGGAGCGGGCGCGCGCGGTGGCGAGCACCGAGTACACGTGCTGCGGATCGAGTTCGAGGGGTGAGAGGCCGTCTACGAGCCTGCCGATGCGGTCGGCGTCGCCCAGTGTCGCAGCCAGCAGGACGAGGTCGACTCGATCCTGCAGTGTGTCGCGGTAGTTCGCCGCGACGATGGACTGCTCGATGTCGTCGAGCAAGGGTTGCACGATCGGTGCGGTGAGGGCGATGCCCGCTTCCTCGACCATGCGTCGCATGACCGTCAGGCGGTGTCCGCGACCGGCGACCGCCTCGAAAACGCCGAGGACACAGTCGGTTCGGCCCAGTTCGGTGAATGCGGCTGCCAGGCGGCCCAATTCGTGGTCGAGCAGGTCGAGGGGCTGCGACCAGCCCGCGTAAAGGAAGGTGAGGCGACCGGCCAGCCCCGCGGCGCTGTCGATCGCGCCCGTCGCGACCAGGCCGCGGGCCAGCTTCGCCAGTGGTGCGGGTGCCGCGCCGTCGTACTCCGGACGGGCTGCGGGGAACAGTGCCCTGGTGAACTCCCAGGACGCCTTGTCATCGCCGCTGCGTACCCGGTCGAGCAGGGCCGCGAGCGTGCTCACCGCACGCGCCAGGAAACCCGAGGCGTACTCGGAGGTTTCGACATTCCGGGTGCCGAGGTGGGTGTAGGCGAGGAACCGGCAACCGCTGTCGTCGATGCGTTCGGCCAGCGCGCGGGCCCTCGGCAGATCCCCGGCGATGACCAGCGCGCGCAGCACCGTGTAGAGCGCGAAGCCGCGTTCGTAGGGATCGGTCGTCTGGTAGGAGGTGCGCTCGATCTCGGCGGCGAGGCGTCGCCCCTCATTGATCCGCGCCGCCCGCACCAGGGCAACCAGCACACCGGTGTGGATGTCGAGACCGGCTGTGCCGAGAGCGAATCGGCGGCCGAGGCCGAGCGCGCGATCGGCGTCCCCGAGTTCGAGCAAGCCGTCGACCACCCGCTCGACCGCCTGTAGTCGCGCGGGCCGCGGGTATCCGGCAAGCCGGGCCTCGACGGCATCGAGGGCTTCCCACAGTTCGGCGCGGAACCCACCGGCCACCAGGTCCGGTGCGACGCGAGCCAGCAGCCCGGCCCACTCGACCAGGTCGCTTTGCCGCTGCGCGATCGCCAGGGTCGATCCGACGCACATGGCGGCGGGCTCCGGCTCGCCCTGCGACGCCATGGCGCGGGCGATGCGGGCCAACGCCACGGCCTGGCCGTAACGGCTGTCGAGCATGCGGCCCAGCGCGAACGCTTCCTCGAAATCGCCGACGTCCGCGAAGGCCCCGATCGCGCAGCACACCATCTCGTCGCGGTGCGCGGACCCTTTGACCAGGAGCGCGTGCCGATTGATCTCGGTGATCGCGTCGTCGACCGCCGTATGCCGACCGGCTTCGCACCAGGCCGAAACCAGCCGCGCGAGAACACGAACCCGTTCCCGGGGCAGCGTGATCTCCTTCGCGAGTTCCGCCGCGCCGTCGCTGTCGCCGACATCGACGAGGGCGATGGCCAGTCGGCACCGGTCGTCGTCGGTCAGCGGGCGCTGGCTCGATTCACGAAGTCCGTCGATGAGCGCGCGATTGTGCCGCTGATCGTCGGCACTGAATTGCACGGCGACCAAGGCGATCTGCGCGCGCAGACGCCGTCCCGAACGCAGGATGCCGTCGGCCAGGCTGCGCGCCCGCGGCAGATCGCCCAGCAGCGCGACCGCGGCGGGCAACCGCACCGGAATGTTCGTGCCGCGCTGGGTCAGTCGCCGACGCCGCATGGCGAGTTTGCAGACGGCGAGCAGGTCCGGATCCGGCTCGGCGAGCCAGAGTTCGGATACGGTGGCGATCTCGGTTCGTGCGATCCCGTCACCGCCGGTCAGATCGAGCAGCCGATCGTGCCGGGCGGTGTCGAGGGCGAGATCGGTCATGCGCGCGATGTCGCCGAGTCGGCGCAGCATCGAGAAGTACCGGGTCAGCAGGTAGGTCGGGGTCCAGTTCGGCCAGCCCTGCTCGCGATAGTGCAGCGCCCAGGCGTGGATCCGATTGCGGTACTCGCCCAGCAGGACCCGCCCCAGGGCGGCTTCCGCCTCCTGCTGCAGCGTCTCGTGGGCCAGCAGGTTGATCTGATCGGCGGCGTACCGGCTGGTGTAGGTGCGGAAGGTGCGTCCGGTGACGCCCGACAGGATGGCCTCGATCCGGAAGGGCGGCTGCCCGGTGAGATCCTCGATCTCGCTGCCGGTGAGACCGTGCGCGGCCGTCACCAGGCCGAGCACTTCCTGGTCGACGACGGAGCGGTCGAGCAGTCCCAGCAGCTCCAGCCGTGCCGCCCGGCGGATATCGAACGCGGTGGCGGCGGGGTCGAGTTCGCGACGACTGCAGTCGTGCAGTGGGTGGACCGGCACGACATCCAGTGGCAGCCCGGGGTTCTCGCGCCCGGCGACGATGACGCGCAATCCCGGTCCGGGCCGCTTGGGCAGCAGCGAGGCGATGCTGGGGCGGCCGCGGTCCTCGTCGAGCCCGTCGACCAGCAGCACGATCCGGCCGCCGTCCTCGGCCGCGCGCTGCGCGGCCAGTTCGAGCAGGTGCATGCGGACCGAATCGCGGTTGCCGGTGGCATGAGTCACCGCGTCGGCCTGATCGGGCAGCAGGGCCGAGAGTTGTTCCAGCACAGCGTCGGTGAACGCGTGGTGGTCGTCCTGCGCGGCCAGCCGCGAGGTGATGAAGAACGACACCACGCGCACGCCGGCCGGCGGGTGCAGAGCGAACCAGGACATGAGCGCGGTCTTGCCCGCCCAGGGTCCGGCCTGCCACCAGACATACGATTCCTCACCGGCACAGAATTCGGCGAGTTCGGCCAGTTCGGCGGCGCGGTCGATCAGCCCGTATTCGGGGGCGAGGTCGCGGATCTGCGCCGTGTACGCGGTGGCGACGGTGTCCGGCAGACCGGCGGACCGGGCATCGCCCGCGCGTCCGGCATTCACCGCCAGCGCAACCCGGCCCGCCGTACCGCGTTCCAGGGCTTTGGGTTTGGGCAGGGCGGCCGCGGGCAGTCGCTCGCGGAGTTCGCGGTAGAGCATCGACATCGTGAGATACCGATCCTCGCTCGGCACTCCGGCACGCAGGATGTCCAGCATCATTCCGGTGAACGCGGTGCGCCCGCTATCACCTTGGGCGACAGCGAATTTCGTCTTCTCGTCGGTGGCCGTCAGCACGAACGCGCCGTCGATATCGGCGGCCTCGCGCAGCAGCTCGCCGTCGGGCGCGAGCACACCGCTGCCGAAGGCTTTGCCGCTGTGGCAGCAGTCCAGGATCACCACGACCGCCCCGCGCGCGTCCCGTTTGATGCGTGAGCGGATGACCGAGTACGGCAGGGCCGTCACATCCGCGTCGTCGGCCCGGGACCCGCTGTGCGTCAGGTGCAGCTGGTTGTCGACGACGGTCCCGTGTCCCACGTAGTAGACCAGGAGCAGCCCGCGCGCCGCGCGCGCGGCCGCGGTGATGGTGGCGGCCACCCTGGTGCCGTCCGACGGATCGATCACCACGTCGATATGCCGATCCGGGATTCCCGTCGTACTGCGCAGGAATTCGGCGAAATCTCGCAGACTGCGCTCGATTTCGGGAAACGAATCGAACCCGGAATCCTCGGCGTAGTGGGCGGCGCCGATGAGTACGGCGCGGGTGGCTTCCGGATCAGGAAGCGTCACTCTTGGTCCCACGCACCCGATCGATAATGTCGAGAATCTGCACCTGTTCGACGGCTTGCGTTCCGGTGGCGTCGATTTCGGCGCTGGCGCCGTCGGGTCCGGTGAATGTCATGCGGAGTTTGGGCCGTCGCATGCGCAGCCAGGCGACCACGCAGGTGGACAGGGCGGTGCAGAGCGCGGCGGAGTCGACGACGATGCGAATGACTTCCTCCGCGCCGAGGGTTCCGCTTCGCTCACTCCCGGCGGCAAGGGTTTTCGGGGCAGCGCGCAGCTCGTCGTCCTCGATCAACGCCTCGAACAGCGAATGCAGTTCTTCGACATCATCCTCGGATGCCTCGACGGCGAGCAGCAGTTCCACAGTCGTCCTTCCCCCGTACGTCGGTTCGCAGAAAGTCTGCCACGCAACAGGAAACGACGAGACCCAACCGGCACGGTCCGAGCCGGACCTACAGCCAGAGACGCAGGGACGGGGCACGCAGCAGGTAGCGGAGATACCGGCGTCGATACTGCCGCATCATCTTTCGGGATTCACCGCCGTGCAGAGCCGCGATCTGTTCCCAGCCCCACCCGGTGGTGCCCAGGGCGTCCACCAACGTCATCTCGACGAGGTCGACCGCCATCCGATGCTCGTGCAGCAGCTGCAACGCGGCGGCCACATCCAACCGCGGCACGTCGCCGCCGGTGGGCATCCCGTCCCGCAACCAGGAATCCGCCGAATTCGTCTCCACCGCGGAGGCCACGGCGGCGACGTGATCCCAATCGCTCATGTCGGCGTCATCGAGCAGGTACTGAACGAGCTGATCACGTATCGAAGTGCGAGAGGAGTTCTCCTGCATGAATCTGAAACGTAGACGCTTTACGCGCCCGAGTCTCGCCGCCACGCCGTTCCACAATCTCGTGGATCAGCCACCCCGTTCCCCCGGCGGATGGCGGCGGGGAAGCCGAGGAGCGAGTGTTCGTAATGGGCACGGTCGCGCGGCGATACGCAACCAGGGAACGTCACAACCAGGGAACTTCACAGCGATGGAGGTCCGACATGGCCGCCGAAGCCGCAGCACTGAAGCGTCAGCACTGGCGCGAGTATGGGAAGGACTTCGGAAGCGCAGTCCTGCTCGCCTTCCTGTTGTCCTTGGTGTTGTGGGAGTTCTGGCTCGTCGCAATGATGCTGACCCCCACCGAACCGCCCAGTACGCCGCTGCACAGAATCGTGCAGGCACCCATCATCCTTCCCCTGCCACCGACAATGCAGCCAGTCTCACCCTCCCCCAACGCGATCCCGTCGCTCCCGCCGCGACCTCGCTGAGGTAGCCGTCGCCGACAAGATCAGGGAGCTGTCACCGAGGGAAACCGGACAGAATTCCGCAGTGAGAGCTCCCTGATCTTGAATGGCGCCGCTAGTCTCGGCCGATGTCCTGCGAATTCGAGAGTGAGATGGTCGATCGAGGTGAGGCGATCGAAGTCATGGACCGTTCCGCCGGGACGCGGGTGCGGTTGTGGCACCGCACCGTTCCATACAGCGACGACTTCGTCGCGGTCTGCGCGGAGTTGTCGGCCGATGGGATGGTCGCGTCGCTGCGCGGACTCATCCTCGATTACGTCAACGGTCGCTCGCTGCCCGCTTTCCTCAGCACATTGGAGCAGGATTTCGCCGGCTGGCAAGGGGTCCGGACGTGGGAAAGCATGGACCACGAGTTGCGAATCGACGCGCGACACCTGACCTTGGGCCACGTTCGGCTGGACTGGAGCCTCAACCGTCAGCCGACGGAATCCCTTTCCTGGGCCGCCACGGTCGTGACTCACCTGGAGGCCGGCGAGCAGTTGCGACAGTTCGCAGCGGCTATCCATCGATTCGTTCTGCCCGACGGCGCCGGATACCAGCCGTAGCCGGAACGGAAAGGGTTGTAGCGGGTTGTGCTTCGACTCAAGCGCTGGATGTCATGAGTAGCGGCCGAAATCGCCGAAGCGAAGCAGCGGAGGACTGGCCATACCTCGCACAAACTGCTCCGCGGAGGCAACTTTTGACCAATTCCGGTGGCTTTGTGCGGGTTCCAGCCAGTTCCAGGATGCGCTGAGCCTCCGCAGATTGTCAGGCCGGACCCGAGAACACACCGGCGGTCGCACCAGCGGTGAAGACGTCCCACTCCCCCGGCGTGAAGACGAGGGCGGGGCCGGTCGGGTTCTTGGAGTCGCGGACGGCGACCTTGCCTGCGGCGAGGAACGCGACCTCGACGCATTCGGAGTTGCCTGAGCTGTGAGTGCTTTTGAACCATTCAGCGCCGGATAGGCCGTGATCGATCACTGTTCGGAGTCCCTTCGTGCTACCTGCCGCAGCAGGTTCCGGCTGGTAACCGCGTCCAGGGCGGCGTGTTGGATCGTCGCGAAGGCGCGGCGGTACTTGCCGACGTCGCTATCGTCTTCAAGGTACATATCGCCGGTGTAGCTCTCGACATAGATGACCGTCGGTTCGGCGACACCCTTTGCGTCCGGCTTGAAGTCGAGCCCGACGAATGGACCGGCAGGCGTGCCGAGCGGGAATCCCGCCCGGAAGGGCAGGATGCGAACGCTCAAGTTGGGGCGGGTGCCGAGGTCGGCGAGGTGCCTCAGTTGCGTTGCCATGATCAGATCGCTGCCGACCGTCGTATACAAGGCCGACTCGTGCAGCACCAAGTCGACAGTGACCGGCGTCTTCTTGCGTGTCACGATCGCCTGACGCCTGACCTTCAACTCGATACGCCGATCCTGTTCTTCCGCAGAGTCTTTGGGGAAATAGATCCGGTTCAGCGAGCGGGCGTAGTCGGCGGTCTGGAAGAGTCCCGGGACAAGATCCGGGCGGTAAATCTCCATTGCAGCGGCTTCGGTCTCCATCCGCATGTAGACGTCGAAGTTGGCCCGGATCAGGTCGTTGAAGCTGTTGTACCAAGTCTTTTCGGCGACCTGGCGGGCGAGTTCGATCATGGCGTCGGTCTTGTCGTCGGGGATCTCGAGGATGTTGCCGAGTTCGCGGAGGTCGCGGTCCAGGATCCTGCCCGGTTCCCCGCGCTCCAACCGTGAGTACTTGCTGTGGCTCCACTGCATCGCGGCTGCCACCTCGGCCTGCGTGAGTGCGGTGTTCTCTTCGCGCTGACGGCGGATATAGCGTCCGAGCTGACGACGTGGCAGCGAGGCGCGCGGGTTCTCCTCGGACATGGATGCTCCTCGACTTGGTCGAACTGGCACTCTCCGCATCCCAGAATGGCAGCGCTCCAGGCGATTCACTGCGGTTTTCCAGGAATCCCGGAATGACAATGTCAGACCGGGAGGGCGGTGATGTGCTGGGGCAACAGCGAATTCACGGAGGCAGGTGAGTATGTCCAGCAGCAACCAGTGGTCGGTGCAGGCGATCATCGACCGAGTCGAACGGGAGAAGAAGCAGGCCGGGGGCGGGGAGCTGTGGTGGTGTTGCACTGATCCCCACAGAGAGCCGACCCGGCCGACACGGAGACCGAGACGGTCGCTGTTCACGGCGGTTGGGATGGCCGTGTTCGGTTGGGGTGCAGGGTTGTTCGGGGGTCGTCATGCCTGGCGATGATGCTGATTCGATCGAGGTTCAGGTCATTCAGGACATTCTCGGGACGGTTGAGGCTCGGCTGCGCGAGTGGGAGGGTCGGGGGTGGCGGGTGGCCGGGGCTCGGTGGCGGGTTTTCGCTGTCGTGCTGCAGGCGGTCGTTGTCAGTGCGCGCGAATCTCATGGGTGCCGGGGCACACTCGATCGTGCCGCTCTGTTGGACGCGATCTTCGAGGGGGTTGAGTCCCCGAATCCGGCCAATACGGCGCATCCGGTCGACTGCGCGATTCGGCGCCACAGCGTGAATGCGAATTGAACCGGGGGCCGGCCGTTGCCGTGGTCAGGGGGTCAGCGGGTGGGTTCGCCTCTGGTGACGGTGCCGATGGTTTTGGCGATCAGGAGGAGATCCAGGACCATGGACCAGTTTTCGACGTAGGAGAGGTCGAGGCGGGTGGCGTCATCGGGGGTGGGGGTGGTGCGGCCGCGGATTTGGCGGAGGCCGGTGATGCCGGGTTTGACGAGGAGGCGGCGGCGGGTGACGCCGTCGTAGGTGTCGACCTCGCGTTGGATGCGCGGGCGGGGGCCGACGATGCTCATGTCGCCGCGCAGCACGTTGAGGAATTGGGGCAGTTCGTCGAGGGAGTATTTGCGGATCAGCTTGCCCACCGGGGTGATTCGGGGGTCGGCGGGGCTGTCGCCTTCGACGAGGGCGGTGAGGTGCGTGTCGGTGTCGGCATACATGCTGCGGAACTTGAGCATGCGGAACGGGTGGCCGTCGCGGCCGATGCGTTCGGAGGAGTAGAGGACCGGGCCGGGGCTGGTGAGCTTGACCGTGAGGGCGAGCAGCGCCAGGGCCGGGGCGATGGCCAGCAGGGCGATCAGGGCGAAGCAGACGTCGAAGACGTCCTTGCGGATGGATTTCGCGCTGTCGTATTGCGGCTTTTCGACGTGCAGCATGGGCATGTCGGCGACCACGCGGTGGGTGAGGCGGGTGCCGGCGATGTCGACGAGGCCGGGGGTGACGATGAGTTCGGCGCCGAGTTCGTCGAGTTCCCAGGCCATGCGCCGGAAGTCGGCGGGGCCGAGGTTGTCGGTGGCGGTGACGGCGACGGTGTCGGCTCCGGTGCGCCGGACGGCGTCGATCACGCCGTGATCGCTTGCCACGACCGGGATTTCGCGGCCGCCGACCTCCAGGAAGCGGTCGGCGAGCGAACCCTCGTCGCGGGTGCACACCCCGATCACCTGATAGCCGGAGTCGCGGTCGTGCGAGAACGCGGCCACCATGGCGCGCGCCGCCGCGGGGCTGCCGACCACGAGCAGGGCGGTGCGGTAGCCGCCGTGGGCGCGACGCGTGGCGACCCATCGCCGCCACAGCCGGCGCTCGGCCATGAGCCCGATCATCCCCAGCGGCAACGCGATTGCCAGATATCCGCGGGCGATATCGATCCGCAGCAGCAGCGACACGATGGCGATGCCGCCGAACAGCCGCAGCGAGGCGACCACAACGCGCCGGTATTCCTCTGCGCCGCTGCCGATTACCCGTGGTGAACGGGTGCCGCTGAGGGTGAGCGTGGCCGACCAGGCCAGCGCCAGCACGGTGGACACCATGGTGTAGCGGACCTCGAGCGGTAGCTGGGCGGCCAGCGGTGAGGCCGTCCCGGTGCTGCCGAACCGAATAAACTGGGCAATTGCGATACACAACCCCAGCACCAACAGGTCGCTGATAAATAACCGTCGTGCGTAATCCGCTTGCCAGCGTTCACGATCGGAACGTGGCTCCGGCTTCGGCATCCGGTTCCCGCGCAGGGTACGACCGGTGGAAATGTGGTAACTCATGAAACGAACGCACCTCCCCCACGGGAGAACTTGGTTCCGATCCCCGCTGATCAGTTCCACGAACGGGCTGACGCCGGCTTCCCAAGGGCTTTCATGGCCATGACAACCGATCTGACCGTCGTGTTTTTCGGCGGACAGATGCCGAATGTTACACACCCGGGGTGGCGTGCAGGCCCTATCCCGCAGGGAGACAACGTTTCCAGGAAGTAACGGATTAAGAAGCGACCGGTATCTTTGCGTCGTCCCCTAATTTTCCCCTATTCGCAAACTCGCAGGTTGCACTACGCAAGACACACCGTGTGAGCTGTGCGAAATCCTTGAGCTGCAAGGCTCGAGCGGTTGCCGACCGGACGCCCGGTTCTGCGAGTCGCAGAAATCCAGTTGTTTTGGCACTATCCGTCACACGAGCGACCCCGTGGCGGCGCGCAAACCTGTTGTAACGTAAGGCCGGATCGAGCCGACCTCAGGTCATCCGATGCTGCGTGGGGCAGCCGGGCTCGGTGAAAGGTGGGGAATTCTGTTGCAGTGTCGTCTATGTGACTCCCGGAGTTTGATCTCCGTTCTTGATCTCGGTGCCACACCGCCGTGCGAAAAGTTTCTCACCGCCGAGGAACTGGACCTGCCGGAACCGACATATCCCCTGAATCTGCGCCTGTGCGAGAACTGCCTGCTGCTGCAGATTCCCGCCCTGATCACTCCGGAAGAAACTTTCACGGAATACGCCTATTTTTCGTCATTTTCCGATAGCTGGGTTCAGCATGCAAAACTCTTTCTGGATGATGCGGTAACCCGACTTGGTTTGAACGACAACAGTTTCATAATCGAGGTGGCGAGCAACGACGGCTACCTGCTGCAGCACGCGGTGGCCGCGGGCGTGCCCTGCCTGGGCATCGAGCCTTCGGTGAATGTCGGTGCGGCAGCACGGGACAAGGGCGTTCCCACCGAGACCGCCTTCCTCGACGAGGAGCTCGCAGCGCGCGTGCGGGCCGAACACGGCCCAGCAAATCTGTTGGTGGCCAACAATGTCTACGCCCACATACCCGATCTGCGCGGCTTCACCCGCTCGCTGCGGGCCCTGCTGGCCGACGACGGCTGGCTGTCCATCGAGGTGCATCACGCGCTGAACCTGGTGGCGCTGGCCCAGTTCGACACCATCTACCACGAACATTTCCAGTACTACACGCTGCTGTCCGCGCAGCGCGCCCTCGCCAGCGCGGGCCTCGAGGTCGTCGATTGCGAAATGATCGGCACCCACGGCGGTTCACTCCGCGTCTGGGCGCGCCCCGAGGGCGTGGGCACACCCACCGCCCGCGTGGCCGAGGTCCTGCGATTGGAGGCCGACGCCGGCCTGCACGAGGTCGCGGGCTACCTGGAACTGCGCCCCGACACCGAACGCGTCCGCCAGGATCTGCTGCGATTCCTGTTGGAGGCCAAGGCCTCCGGCAAGCGCGTGGTCGGCTACGGCGCGCCCGGCAAGGGCAATACCCTGCTCAACTACTGCGGTATCCGCACCGACCTGCTCGAGTACACCGTCGACCGCAATCCCTACAAGCACGGCCGGTTCACACCCGGCACCCGGATTCCGATACACGAACCGGAGCGGATCGACGCCGATCGCCCCGACGTGGTGCTGGTGCTGCCCTGGAATCTGGAGCGCGAGATCACCGCGCAGCTGCGACATCTCATCGACCAGGGGACCGAGCTCGTCTATCCCCTCCCCCATCTTCATCATGCGACGTTCGACGATGCCGCCGCACCCGATCATGCGGAAAGGCAAGCGAAGTGAAGGTAGTACTGTTCTGCGGCGGTTACGGCATGCGGATGCGCAACGGCACCGACGACGCCATCCCCAAGCCCATGCAGATGGTGGGCCCGCGCCCGCTGATCTGGCATGTCATGCGCTACTACGCGCACTACGGGCACAAGGATTTCGTGCTGTGCCTGGGCTACGGCGCGACCCACATCAAGAACTTCTTCCTGACGTATCAGGAGTCGGTGTCCAACGACTTCGTCATCCATGACGGCAAGGTCGAACTGCTGCAGTCCGATATCAGCGACTGGACCATCACCTTCGTCGACACCGGCGTGGAATCCCCCATCGGTGAGCGGCTGCGCCGGGTGCGCAGCCACCTCGAGGGCGAGCCCTACTTCCTGGCCAACTACGCCGACGTGCTCACCGACGCCCCGCTCGACGAGATGATCGGCAAGTTCCAGACTTCCGGTGCCGCGGCGTCGATGATGATCGTGCCGCCCGCGTCGACTTTCCACTGCGTGAATGTGAACTCGGCCGGCGAGGTCAAGACCATCACCCCCGTCACCGAACTGCCGCTGTGGATGAACGGCGGCTACTTCGTGCTCACCCCGGAGATCTTCGACCATATTCCGCCCGGCGGCGATCTGGTCGCGGACGGTTGTGGCGCGCTGGCCGAGCAGGGCCGCCTGTTCGGCTATCAGCATCACGGTTTCTGGAAGCCCGCCGACACCTTCAAGGAGCGCGCGGAACTCGATTCCGGCTATCAGCAGGGTGATCGCCCGTGGATGGTCTGGGAGCGCCCCGTCCAGGACGTGCGCGGCGCATGATCCGACTCGACACGGCGGCGGTCACCGAGATCGCCATGCTGGCCGCCCATTGCGATGACCTCGCCATCGGACTGGGCGGCACCCTGCTCGCGCTCGCGGAGGCCGTGCCGGGACTGCGGGTCCGGGCGCTGGTGCTCTCGGGCGCGGGCACCGAGCGGGCCGAGGAGGAGCAGGCGGCGCTCGAATCCTTCTGTCCGGGAGCGGATCTGGATCTGCGGATCCTGGATGTGCCGGACGGTCGCACACCCGCGCACTGGGAGCGGGTCAAGGACGCGGTGGCCGCGCTGCGCCGCGACGGCGACCCGCAACTGGTGTTCTCCCCACAACGCGGGGACGCCCACCAGGATCACCGGCTGCTGGCGGAGCTAGCCCCCACCGAGTTTCGCGACCACCTGATCCTCGGCTACGAGATCCTCAAGTGGGAGACCGACACCCCGCAGCCGACGGTGTTCCACCCGTTGCCGGTCGGTTGCGCGGAGCGCAAGGCCGCGCTGCTGATGAAACACTATCCCTCGCAGCGTGATCGGGACTGGTTCGACGAAGAGTCCTTCCTCGCCCTGGCCCGGCTGCGCGGGGTGCAGTGCCGCGCCCGGCACGCCGAGGCGTTCCTGCTCGACAAGGCCACCATCACCTTCGGAGGTGCATAGTCATGCGCGTGCTCGTCACGGGGCATCAGGGGTATCTGGGTACCGTCATGGTGCCGTGGCTGCAACAGGCCGGTCATGAGGTAACCGGCTTGGACAGCGGCTATTTCGCGGAATGCATCCTCGGGGACGCGCCGCCCGCGCCGCCGACCATCAGCGTGGATCTGCGCGATGTGACCGCCGAACAGCTCGAGGGCTTCGACGCCGTCGTGCATCTCGCGGCGCTGTCGAACGATCCGCTCGGCGCGCTGGCCCCGCAGATCACCTACGACATCAACCATCACGCCTCGGTCCGGCTGGCCCGGCTGGCCAAGCAGGCCGGGGTGCACCGATTCCTGTACGCCTCCACATGTTCGGTGTACGGGGCGGCCGGCGACGGGCTGGTGGCCGAGGACGCGCCGCTGCGTCCGCTCACCCCGTACGCCGAATCCAAGGTGCGGGTCGAGGACGATATCGTCGCCCTCGCCGACTCCGGCTTCTCCCCGGTCTCGCTGCGCAATGCCACCGCGTTCGGCTTCTCGCCGCGGCTGCGCGCCGATATCGTGCTCAACAATCTGGTCGGGTACGCGGTGCTCACCGGCGAGGTGAAGGTGCTCTCCGACGGCACGCCGTGGCGGCCGCTGGTGCACGCCCAGGACATCGCGGCGGCCTTCGCCACCTGTCTGGAAGCCCCGATCGACGCGATTCACTGCCGGGCCTACAACATCGGCACCGAAGCCAACAATCTGACCGTGGCGCAGATCGCGCAGGCGGTGGTCGACGCGGTCCCGGAATCCACGTTGCTCATCACCGGCGAGAGCGGCGCGGATCCGCGCTCCTATCGGGTCGATTTCTCGTACGCCCGCAAGGAACTCGGTTTCGAGGCGCAGTGGAGCATTCCCGACGGCGCGACCGAGCTGTACAAGGAGTACATCGCGCGCGGGCTCACCGCCGACGCCTTCTTCCAGCGCTTCACCCGCCTGGCCCATTTGAACTCGCTGAAGGCGGCGGGGGTGCTCGACGACGAGCTGCGCCGCCTCGGGACCGGGGCGTGACCTCGGTGCGTATCGAGACGACCGACCTCGCGGACGTCCTGCTGCTGACCCCGCAGCCCTACCGCGACGACCGCGGCCTGTTCACCAGGACCTTCGACGCCGAGGAGTTCGACACCTATCTCGGCACACCCGGGACGGCCGCGAGCTTCGTGCAGGATTCGCAGTCGCGTTCCGGCCGCGGAGTGGTGCGCGGCATGCACGGGCGCTCCGGGCGCGGGGAGGCGAAACTGGTGCGCTGCGCCCACGGCGCGGTGCACGATGTGCTCGTCGACATCCGCCCAGAGTCGCCGACCTTCGGGGTGCGACAGTCATTCCTGTTGGACGACAACGACTTCCGGCATCTCTACGTCCCGCCCGGCTTCCTGCACGGATTCCAGGCGCTGACCGAGGTCGCCGATGTCTGCTACCGCATCGACCGCCCGCACGACCCGGCCGAGGATCTGGGTGTGGCCTACGACGATCCGGAGCTGGCCATCGCCTGGCCGCAGCCGGTGACCGTGGTGTCGCCACGGGACGCGGGCGCGGGGTCGTGGCGCGAGCTGCTCGCCGCCCTGCAGGCCACCGCCTCATGAGCGGCGAGCCGTTGTACGGGTGCCGCGGCTGCGGGCTCGGGCCGCTGGTGCGGGTGCTGGATCTCGGGAAAATGCCTGCGGCGGACGATTTTCCGCCGCTGCACGGGGTCGCGGCGGGCACCGAGTCGACGCATCCGCTGGCCATGGACCTGTGCGCCATGTGCGGGCTGGCGCAGCTCGCCCAGGACGACACCGTGACCGCCGAACCGCGCGGGGTGGAGCCGCAGGCGCTGCGGGACCAGGCCGAGGACGCGGTGACAAGGGTGGCCGCGGCGGGCTGGCTGCCCGGCGAGGGCACGGTGCGCGAATTCGGCAGCCCACACGGCGGCAGCTGGCTGCCGCTGCTGACCGAGCGCGGCTACACCGCCACCGACCGGCCCGCCGACGTGGTGATCGACTGCTTCGGCATCATGCACGAACCCCATCAACGGGTGGCCTTCGCGCAGCGGGCGGCGGCCACCGCGCCCGGCGGGGTGCTGCTGCTGCAGTTCCACTCCCTGCACGCCATCGTGCGACACGGGCAGTGGAATGCCTTGCGGCACGGTCATTTCGCCTACTACTCGCTCGACGCGCTGCAGGCCCTGCTGCGTTCGGCCGGGATGGTGGCGGTGACCGCGTGGGAGTTCGGGCTCTACGGTGGCACCGTGTTGGTGGCTGCCGTGCACGCACCGGCCGAAGCCGATCCGGCGATCGCGCGGATCCGCGCCACCGAGGCCGCGGTCGCCGATCCGGCCGTGGTGCGCGGCCTGCAGGACGCCGCCGACCGGCAGGCGCGGGCACTGCGCAACTGGCTCGAGTCCGAAACCGCGGCGGGCCACCGGGTTTACGCTTACGGCGCGGCCTCGCGGGCGGTGGCACTGCTACATCTGGCGGGTGCGCACCGAGGGCTGCTGGCCGCGGTGGCCGACGCCTCCCCCGGTAAACAGGGCCGTCGCATGCCGGGCACCGATATCCCGATCGTAGCTCCGGCCGAACTCGTTGCGGCGCAACCGGATCGAGTGCTGCTGACGCTTCCCGACCTGTTACCCGAGGTGGCCACCCGGTGGCCGGAGCTGGAAGGGAGGTGGGTGACCGAAGTGCCCGAATCACTATGAAAGCCAGCAGAGTTGACCTGGCACGCGCATGATCACGCCGGGCATCCGACCGATCGGCTTGTGATCGCGATCATGCGATTGCGCTCACACCCAAGACAATTGAGTGGGATAGTCTCAGCAGGGGGCCGATCTTCGGCCGAGGGGGACGTATACCCACGTTCCAGCACCAACTGGGGAATCATCAAACACGCGTATGCAATACGCAGCAACACCTGATGAGGGAATGGGATTCATCATGCGCAACACCAAGACCGCGCTTTCGCGTACCGCGGCGGTCGCCGCGGCCGGCACCGTCGGACTCGTTCTGAGCGGCGGCACCGGTGCCGCCGCCGTCGACGCCACCAATCAGATCGTCGATCAGCAGGGCCGCACCGTCGAGGCCATCTCCGCGGACACCCGGATCGATTGGGTGCCGCCGCTGGACGGCAATCCGCTCACCCGCGAGTGGTTCCACAACGGCAAGGCGTGCTTCCACGTCGACGGCCCGGACGGCGCCCCGTGGAACGGCCACATCACCATCGGTTACCAGGTCGGCTATCCGGCCACGCTCTCGGGCAAGATCTCCTTCCAGTACCAGACTCCGGGCCTGGAACTCGAGCTCGGCGCCAACCACGCCCAGGCCGACGTTTTCAATCTCATTCCGACCCTGGGCATTCAGCTCGATGTGGGCTTCGGTCCCGGCATCCAGTCCGTGGACGCCGCCGGTGGCGATGTCTCCGGTACCGACGGCTGCATCACCATGTCCGGCTTCCACGGCACCGTCACCGGTGTCCTGGGTACCACCACCATCCGCCCGTTCGTGCGGCTGGTGAGCGGCAGCGGCGATACCGTCGTGGCCTACGGTCCGCTCGCGAGTATCTGAGCGCCCGGGTCCGCGCGGACGCCGCCCCTCGGCGCCCGCTCGGACCCGCTCAGGCCGGTTCCGCGAGAACCGTCGGGGCACTGCGACCCCGCAATGTGACCGTGTCCGCGTCCCGCCACCGCCGGGCTTCCTGCGGATCGGCCGCGAGTACCGCCTCGGTGGCCGCGACCACCCGCCCGGCCCGCGTCTTGGCCAGATCCGACAGCCGCGCGGACTGATTCACCGCATCACCGATGACCGTGTATTCATAACGGGCCTCCGCGCCGATGTTGCCCGCGAACACCGGGCCGTGGGCGACGCCGATTCCGAAGTCCAGCATGCCGGGTACTGCCACGAGTGCGGTGTGCAACTCGCGTGCCGCCCTCAGGGCCGCTCCCGCCGGATCGTCGTGCACCAGCGGAGCGCCGAAGATGGCCAGTGCCGCGTCGCCTTCGAATTTGTTGATGAATCCGCCGCGCTCGTCCACGGCGGTGACCACGAGCCGGAAGAAGTCATTGAGCATGCCCGCCACCAGCTCCGGATCGTGGGTGGCCGCGAAGCTCGTCGAACCGGCCAAATCGATGAACAGCACTGCGACCGTGCGCAGTTCACCCGTCAGCCCGTCACCGTTGCGCAGCGCACGACTCGCCACCTCGCGCCCGACGTGCCTGCCGAACAGGTCGTGCAGCCGCTCCCGCTCCTCGACCGCCGCCGCCATCGCATTGAATCCGGCCTGTAGGACTCCGGTTTCGGTGGTGTCGTAAACCTCCACCCGGGTGGACAATCGCCCCGCCGCGATGGCGGCCATCGCCTTGGTGACCTCGCGCAGCGGGTCCGAGACGGACCGCGCCGCCAAGGTGGTGCCGAATGCGCCCGCGTAGAGCCCCAGCACCGCCGCGGCGAGCACCGGACCGCGGACATCGCGCACGACGATCAGATGCGATCCCGAATATTGATCGATCACCAGCACCGCGATCAGGAAGTACGAGGAAGCGCCGAACAGCAACCAGCTGATGAGCATGCGGTTCGCGACCCCGTGCCGGGGTACCGGCAGCGGCGGCTGCCCGGCCAGTGCCACCGCCCGGATCGGCCGCATGATCCGCTCACCCACGAGGTAGCTCGCCAGACTCGACACCGCCCCACCGCTCACCGCGGCGACCACGATCAGAAACTGCATGCGCCACGACGAATCGAGTTGCAGGACCACCAGAATCAGACCGAGCACCGCCCACGCGAGCGCCTGCAGCATCGCGACGTGCGCGGGCAGCCGCAGCGCCTGGACCCGCTGCCGCCCATCGGGCTCGATCGCGGCCGTGAACCATTGCCACGTCGGCCGGATCACGAGCACCGTCAGCACCACCTCCGCGACGGCCGCCACCGCAACCACCACAGAGGCCGCAGCCACCCGGAATTCCGGACCCCCGAGCAACCTGATCACCACCACGGCCGCGGGCATCCGCAGCAGCGCGGTGCTTCCCACGTACCCGGGCCAGAGCACCGCGCTCCCAGGGCGGGGCACCGCCCGGCGAAGTCGGGTGGGTACCCCAGCCTCCAGCTCACCTGGCATACCGACCTGCGACTCGTTCGTCATCTGGCCACACACCTGGCCGGAATCCCGTTTCGCACAGGCAGTTCCACGTGCACGCGCACCGGCCGAGTCATGGGCTTCAATGTCGGTTGCATAGGCCGTGGCAGCCCAGAAATCCTTGTCTCCATGGGCCCGCCGCTGTTCAGTGTGGTAATTCGGGGCGGCGCAGGGCGGAGGCGAGAGTGCGGGGGCGGACGCGTCGGGCGGCGGCGCGGACGAGGCGGAGGTCGCCGCCCAGGACTGCGCCGCGGCCTACGTACTGCGGGTATTCCGCGGCCAGGCGGTGGTGCAGGCGCAGCATTTCGGTGAGTTTGGTGACCGGGGAGGTGTCGTCGATCGGGTCGGATCCGGAATCCGGTCGGGCGGCGAGGGTTTCGGGCATGCCGTAGAACGCGCCGAGCAGGCAGAGGCGGGCGATGAGGTCGACGTCCATCGGGTAACCGGGGTCGCCGCGGAAGCCGCCCACGCGGTCGAAGTCCTGGCGGCGGAAGACGGTGGTGGCGGTGGGGCCGAAGTCGGCGGGGCCGCGCGGCACGAGGGCGCGCAGCACGGCGCGGGCATCGCGGCGGCCCAGGAGGTGGGGCAGGCCCCGATCGGTCTGCCGGACCCGACCGGCCGCATCGACGATCTGGTATTTGGCCGAGCACAGGGCAATGCTGTTGTCGCCCATCACTTCCAGCTGCTTGTCCAGCGCACCCGGCAACAGGCTGTCACCGGCGCGGACCACCTTCACGAAGCGGCCCGTGCTCAGCGAGACCGCTTTGTTCCAATGTTCACCCAGCGGCAGGGCTTCCGCATTGCGGTGCAGGTGCACGCGTGGGTCGTCGAAAGAGTAGGCGAGGGCGGCGGTGTCGTCGGTGCTCGCATTGTCGAGGAGTATCACCTCGACATCGGTGTCCTGCTCGAGAATCGAGCGCAATGTCGTGGCCAGGGCCGACCCGGAATTGTCGGCCGGGACGCACACCGAGATGTTCTTCATTCATGCCCCCTGAACTGGTTCGGCGATCTTGCCGGGCAGGCGCTCACCTCCCGCCACGAGCCCATACACCCGATCCAGACCCGCGCGGCCGACATCGATCTGCTCAACTGCCCTCTGCTGCAGCGTATCCCGCAATTCCGGTGCGGATTCCCACAACAGCCGAATCGCACGTGTCAATTCGGCGTCGAGGTTGTCCGCATCCAGGTGCACGATCCGCAGACCGGCTGCGCCGGCATCGGCGATGCCTGCGTCGAACATGTCAGCCAATCCATAGAATTTGTCGTCGTAATACTCCGAGGCCGTTACAGCCACCGCCGGAATACCCTGGGAGAGCGCGAAAACCGCGAGGTGGTAGGAGCTGGTCACCAGGACTCGGCAGCGCGAGACCTGACGCACCACCTGCTGCGCGGTGCCGGTGCGGCCGATGGCAGGCCGGGTGCGGACCGCGCCGTCCAGCAGCGGCAGGGTGTGGCGGCGGTCCTCATCGTCGTTTTCGGAGACGATCAGCGGCGCCAGCGCGCTGTCGAGCGCGGCGGCTTCGCGGCGCAGCACCGTGCCGAGGGTGTCGCGGGCCGAGTCGCTCACCTTGGTGCTTTCCGAGATGCGCAGGGACACACCGAGATCGGTGCCGATGCCCGGACGCCGCAGCCGGTAGGCGAATTCGATCGCGTCGTCGCCGGTGATCAGGATCCGGTCGGCGGGCACGCCGAGCCCGGCCAGCAGTCGCGGCCCGCGCAGGCGCTCACGCACGGCGATCAGGTCCGCGCCCGGCAGCACCTCCGCGGCACGGCGCAACAGACCGGGATCACCCATGGGGCCCAAGCCCTGGCCGATCAGGACATTCGGAATGCCCCGGCGCTGGGCGGCTTCCAGCAGTGCGAGGGTGCGGTGCGCCTGGTGGCGGTTGCCGTCGGTGAGGTAGCCGCCGCCCAGGGCGATGACCAGATCCGCTTCGGCGAGCGCGCCGGGGACCGGCGGCAGCACGATCGGCGCGGGGTCCTCGGTGGCGAAGCGGCGCATCTCCTTGCGCGCCCAGTCCGTGACGCCACGCAGATGACGTTTCGGGACCTCGGTCGCGGCCCGCCATTGCGTGGCGGCGGGGCCGAGCAGGTGGATGCCGGCCTGTTCATCCAGCAGACCCGCGAATCCGCCTCTGCCCCAGTACCCGCCGCTGTGCGCGGCCACGGGTTCGGCGTGCGGCACCACGCCGCGCAGCAGATGTGGTGCGTCGGTGAGCATGCCGATGCGGGCCTGCGGCCAGCGGGCGCGCAGCCGTTCGACCGTCATCACCATCATCGCGATGTCTCCGCGATTGCGGAGCCCGTACTCACCGTTGTCGACGAGCACTCGCACTGTCCCGGCACCGTCCCCCGCGCCAGAGTTCCCCACGCTCGATTCCTTCCGATGGCGGCCCGAGCAATTCGCAGCGAATCTATCGCACGACCAGTCCGGTGCGCTACACGAGGGAAGACCGTCCGCACACGCGAAAACGGTTTGTTCGCATACTCATCGGGCGGCAGTGCTCAGCCCGACAGCCCCGGAATGGCAATCTTGCTGCACAGCCAACGGCCGTCCACGTAATCCATGGCCAGCGGGATGGTCTGGGTGCGCTGGTTGGCGTCCTTACCGTTCACGGTGTCGATCAGATCGAAGACGCCGCTCAGTTCGTAATGGGTGCCGCTGCCACCGGTGACGGTGCACTTGCCGCTGGGTGAGCGGGTGGGCGTGCCCGCTTCCAACAGCACCCGAAGGATCGGTAGGTAGGACTGCGCCTGACTCTTCCAGGCTCCGGTCGCGCCGTCCTCGACCTTGGTCTGCCACGTGTCGCCGTTGCTGTAGTCGTAGGTATTCACCAACTCGCCGTAGGCGCAGGCGGCCTGGGTTGCGGCTGCCTGAGTCGCGGCGGCCCGAGTTGCGCCCGTGGGTACCGGCGCTTGAGTACCAGCCGGGGCGGTGCCACCCGGGGCCGCAGCGCCCGGCTGCGCGGTCGAGCCGAAGCGCAGATGGATTGCACCGGTGCCGAATCCGACGCCGAGCCCACCGGCGACCACGAGGACGGCGGCGACGGCCGCGATCAGCAGGGTCCGCCGACGCCGGGGCGGCAGATCGGCGGGCACGGGGGTCTGCGGCGCGAACTGGGGCGGCGGGGCATCCACCGGATGCGGTCCGCTGCCCGCCGGGCCGGGATACTGCGTGGGCGGCACAGCAGGCAGACCCGGCTGCGAGAAGTACTGCCACGGCGGGCCGATCTGTCCCGGCTGAGTGGTGAACGTCCCTGGCGACGCATCGGATTGCCCGGTGCGATTCGGCGAATTCGTTTGGGTGGGGATGCTGGGTTTGGTGATCGCACCGGTGAATTGGCTCGGGTCGAACACCGGATGCGACGGGGGCGCACCGAGATTCAGCGGTCCGCTGATCGGCTGGGCGGGTCCGGTGATCGGCCGGCCGGGACCCTCGCCCCGATTCCAGGGTCCGGCGGTGCCCGCGGGGACGGTGAGCGCCTGGGCGGCCGCGGCCGCCAATTCGCCGCAGCCGGCGAAGCGTTCGTCGCGGTTCTTGGCGAGCGCGCGCTGGATGACGGCGTCGAAGGATGGCGGGACGGCCGGATTGACCTGGCTCGGGCGGGGGATTTCCGCGCCGAGGTGGGCGGCCACCAGTTGCGCCGTGGTCTCCCCCGGGTACGGGAGCCGCGCGGTGAGCATGTGAAAAAGGGTGCAGCCCAAGGCGTAGACGTCCGCGCGGTGATCGGTGTCGGTGCGTAGCTCGAATTGTTCGGGTGCCGCGTATTGGAAGCTCGCGTACATTTCGCCGGTGCGGGTGAGCGCGCTGGTGTGGTCGACCGCCTTGGCGATCCCGAAGTCGGCCAGGTACACCCGTTGGTCCGGCCCCCATTCCAGCAGGATGTTCGCCGGTTTCACATCGCGGTGCAGTACGCCCGCGCGGTGCGCGTGATCGAGGGCCCGGGCGGTCTCGCCGATGATGCGCACCGCGTGATCCGGCCGGATCGGACCGTCGCGCAGCACCGCGGACACATCGGTGCCCTCGACGTACTGCATGGACATCCACAGCCGATGTTCGTCGGTGCCCCGGGCATACACCGCAACGATATTCGGATGCGACAGCCGGGCGGCGGTATCGGCCTCGCGCAGGAACCGGGCCCGCACCTCCGGATCGTCGGCCTTTCCGGCGGCCAGCAGCTTCAACGCGACCGATCGCGGCAGGTCCCGGTCCTGGGCGAGATACACCTCGCCCATCCCGCCCACGCCCAGCAGCCGCTCCACGGTGTACCCCGCGAATACCTGCCCCTGCGCGAGTGTCCGCCCCACAGCCTGCCTACCCTCCGACCACGTCCCGATGTCGCTCACCGTAACGCAGATCCCCGGAGACGGTAGCTCCGTTAACCGGCCCCCTCCACCGCGAACCGCAGATCGGTGATCTGCCCCGGATCATCACACCGAATCTTGCGCAGCCGCACCCGCATATCGCTCTCGAACAGCCGCACCCCACCCCCGAGCAATATCGGCACCAGATGGACCGCGATCTCGTCGACCAGCCCCTTCTCCAAACACTGCCCCGCCAGATTCGCCCCGAACACCCCCACTTCCTTCTCGCCCGCCGCCTCCCCCGCGATCTCGACCGCCTCGGCGACCCCGCACGACAGAAACGTAACCGCCGGATCCGCCGGCACCTCATCGATCCGATGCGTCAACACGAACACCGGCCCCGCCCACATCCCCCCGTACAACTTCCGCTCCCCATCCCGAGCCCGGTTCCCGAGGTCATACCCCCGCCTCCCGGAAAGCACGGCTCCGGTCCGCTCCATCGTCTCCACCCCGAGCGCCCCCGCCGCCCCATGCCCGAACATCCACCCCACCGAGTCATCCTCCGGCGCAATGAACCCATCCAACGACATCGTGATATGCCACAGAACTTTCGTCATACCAATCCAGACGCCCCACCCCACCCAAACTAATCGCCCCATCCCACCCGCCGAGTGGCACATTTTTGCGGACATTTCGGGCGAATCCCCTCCGAAATGTGCCACTCGACGATGCGGCCGGGGCCGGGCGGGGGTTGCCGGTGGGTGGCGGGCTCGGGGAGGTGGATTGGGATAGACTTGCGCGGCAAGGGAATTCGGATCGTCGAGGCGGTTCGGGTGTGGCTGACAGATCCGGGGGTGCCGGTTTCGATGCGGCCCGTGACACCGATGAAGGCCGTGCTCATCCTGGCGTTCGGCTGGGTGGTAGTGCGCGGCGTCATCGCCGCGCTGGCCTCGAGGGGGCCGCGGCTTTCCTCACCATCGCCGATATCGTCCGTGCCGCGGGCGCACGAATATGGCATGGGGAGTGTCGAATTCGGTGTGGGCGGTGGTGCGACGCGGGTCGACGATGTCGATGCGACTCCGCATGAGCAGCGGGCGGCGGGGGAGACCGTTATCGCCGTGGTGGGGAGGCTTGCGCGGTGGGAGGGGCAGGATCTGTTTCTGCGGGCGTTGGCCGATGTGCGGGTGCTGCCCCGGGAGGTGTTCCTGGTGGGCGGCACCGCGCGTGGCGAGGAGGGCTATCGGGGTGAGCTCGAGGTGCATGCGACCGCGCTCGGGTTGCCGGTGACCTTCACCGGGGAGGTGCTGGATGCGGAATCGTATCTGCGGCACGCCGATATCCTGGTTTACTGCCCGATTCGGGCCGAGGGGTTCGCGCGGGTGATGATCGAGGGGATGCGGGCGGGGTGCGCGGTGATCGCGACGCGGTCGGGTGGGGCGGAGCAGATCATCGAGTCCGGGGTGAACGGGGTGCTGGTGAGCGCGGGGCAGCGGGGGGAACTCACCGGGGCGCTCGACAGGCTGATCGGCGATCAGGAATTGCGGACCAAGCTCGGTGATGCGGCGCGGGTGCGGGCTCGCGATTTCGATGCGCTCGAATCCGGACCGACCAGGACGTTCCATCGGCGAATCGCGGACATTGTGTCGCGTAATTCACGCTGACCGACTATGCATGGAATCCGAAGGGATTCGAGGACAGTGGAACAGGGTGAGGCAGTGGGTGGTGGCGGGGCGGGCGGTGCCGAGGCGCCGGGGGCATTGGTGACGGGCGGGGCCGGGGATGTCGGGCGGGCGGTGGCGCGCCGGCTGGTGGCGGCACGGCAGCCGGTGTGGGTCGCCGATGTCGACGCCGACGCCGCGCGGGAATGCGCGGCGGAGCTGAACACGTATGCCGCGGAGCTCGGGGTGCACGCTGCGGAGCTCGGGGTGCACACTGCCGCACTGGAACTCGATCTCACCCGCGAGGACAGCATCGAGGCGGCCGCGAGGGCCGTCGGCGGACGGGTCTCGACCGTCGTGCACTGCGCCGGGGTCGCGGTGGTGGAACCGTTCCTGGACAGCGGAACCCTGGCTTGGGATCTCATGTTCCAAGTGAATCTGCGCGGCCCCATGCGGCTGACCCAGCTGCTGCTGCCGGGCATGCTCGACACCGAGTCCGCGCGCATTGTTTTCGTCGCCTCCGACGGTGCTCGTGCGGGCGCGTCCGGCGAAACCGTCTACGCCGCCTCAAAATCCGGACTGTTCGGTTTCGCCAAGTCCCTGGCCCGCGAAGTCGCCCGCCATCACATCACCGTCAACGTCGTGTGCCCCGGTCCACTGGAGGGTCGAATGGTCGCCCACGCCATGGCCGATCACCGCGACACCCTCGCCGCACTCGAGAAAGCCATCCCCCTCAAACGCCTCGGCCGACCGGACGAAGTAGCCTCCCTCATCGCATGGCTCGCAAGCCCGGAAGCCAGCTACGTCACCGGCCAGCTGATCAGCGTCAGCGGCGGCATCACCATGCAATAGGAGTTGCAGACATGCCCACCGTGCCCATCGTCGACGCCCACATGCACCTGTGGGACACCGGCTCTCACGCCTGGTATCCGGGCCTGGCCCGGTTCGTCGACGCCGGAAAACCCGAGATCGCACGCAATTTCCTGCTGCCGGACTTCGATCGGGGGCGCGGCGAGGTCGAGGTGAACGGACTGGTCCACGTGTCGGCGACCACCGCGCCGCAGGCGTACCTCGAGGAAACCCGTTGGGTGGACGGCATTGCCGAGACCGACCCGCGACCGTTCGCGATCGTCGGGGCGGTCGACGCGCGGCTGCCGAAGGCGGAGATCATCGAACATCTCGAGCAGCAGGCGCGGACCGAACGGTTCCGGGGCGTGCGGGTTTTCGAGGGGCTGGCACCGAATACGCCTGCCGCCGAGACCATCGCGAGCTGGCTGCAGGAACGCGACTGTGTCTTCGATCTGGTGGCCAAGCCGGAGGAGATCCTGGACTGGATCGATTTTCTCGCCGGATATCCGCAATTGCGGGTGGTGCTCGAGCATCTCGGGTTCCCGCAGGGGCGGTCGGAGGCGAAGCGGGCGGCCTGGCACAACGCGGTCTCGTTGGCGGCCAAGGAGACCCAGTGGCTGTGCAAGCTGTCCGGATTCGGGCTGATCTGCCCGGATCTGGCGTGGCCGACACTGGAGTACTGGCTGGAATCCAGTGTGTCGCTGTGGGGATGGCGGCGGCTGATGTTCGCCTCGAACATGCCGGTGGATTCGATGGCCGGGACCTACATCGAACTGGTCACCGCCATCGATCACATTGTCGGCACCGATGCCACCGATCAGGAAGCGGAGTTCTTCTACCGCACCAACGCGATAGACACCTACCGAGTGGGTTAGCCGCGTCGGGGGGGGGGGGGGGGGGCGCGGGCGCCGCGGGGGGGGGGCGGTGAGGGGCGCGGACCAGCAATGGGGCCCGC
>NZ_JBHZAC010000017.1:112925-172106 GCF_042753865.1 Nocardia sp. NPDC059240
TTGCGCGGGTCTCTTAAACACACCCACACCCCCACACCCCCCTACGTGGGGTTCCCCCCGGGCGCGCCCGCGGCGGCCGCCCCCCCCCCCGACGCGGTGCCCGTCAGTTCCGGTACCGGAACAGGATTCGGCCCCTGGTGAGGTCGTAGGGGCTCAGTTCCACCAGCACGCGATCCTCCGGCACGATCTTGATGTAGTTCTTCCGGATCTTGCCGCTGATGTGCGCGAGCACCTGATGGCCGTTGTGCAGGCGCACCGTGAAGGTGGCATTGCGCAGGCAGTCCACCACGATGCCCTCGATCTCGATGCCCTTGCTCTTGTTCGGATTCGTCATCGCAGCACCAGTTCCAGGTTGCTGCTCACCGGTCGCGCGCCGAGGCCTTCGAGCAGGGCGGTGGCGGCGAGATTGGACTCCTTGACCTCGGCCGAAGCGGTGCCGACACCGCGGTCGTGCAGGACGCCCAGGGTGTGCGCCAGCAGCGCGCGGGCGATGCCGCGGCGGTGCCGATCCGCCCGGACCGCCAGCAAACCGAGGCGTGGCACGCGGCTGACCTCCACCACGCGCAACAGACCCACGTATCGATCGGACTCCGCGGCCGCCACGTATTTCGACGGATCCACGATGGTGTCGCCGGGCCCGCCGAGGTTTTCGACGGGCATCTCCTGCCAGCCGACACTCGCCCCCACCTCGTCGCGGATCACGCGGTCCACCGCACGCAGCGGACCTTCCGCGGCTCGACCGGCGGGGACGATCGTGACTCCCGGTGGTGGTTGCACGTCGTGCAGTCCGGTGGTCCGGGGATCGGTGGGTAGGAGGTACTCCCATTCGCGTCGGCGCGTCACGAAACCGGCTCGCTGCCAACGCGACAGCAGGTCGGTGTCGTGCTCGTCGACGACGGTGTGCAGGGGTCTGCGCAGGGTGGGAAGCATGGCGGCCGCGATCCGGTCGAAGACCGCGTCGTGCCAGGCGTCGATGCTGACGAACAGGCGTCCGTCGGGTCGGGTGGAGAGCTCGCCGTCGCCGACCACTCGATCGTGGTCCACGGCCTGCCAATGGGTCAGTGCGACCCGGGTGACCTGCACGGCGGAATCATCCGCACGCGAGGTGAAAGCTGAAGTGTTCATTGTCGTCACCTTTCGGGATGCCTTGTCAGGCAGGCGCTCCCGGCGACGATCGAATCGCGCGCCTACCCGTGACGACGAGAGGGAGCCCCAAACATCAGTGCTGTGTACATGGGTCTCACCTCCTCAGGTGGTGTCACGGTCGGTCAGCAGGCTAGCAGGACTGCCGGATCTCGCGACAATTGTTTTTTGACCAGGGGTTTCGCATGGCTAGCGTCGTCGATAGGCGACCCGAACCGGGGCGGCAGGCCATTTCGTGCCGGTCGCGCCCGGCGTGGGGCGGGGTGTGCCGGTGGTCAGCTCCAGCTCGAACCCCGCGAGCACCCGGCACAGGATGACCAGCATCTCCGCCTCGGCGAACGGTTTGCCCAGGCAGCGGTGGGTGCCCGCGCCGAAACCGATGAGCGAGTTCAGGTTCGCCTTGCCGTCCTCGCCGAGGAAGCGGTCCGGGGCGTAGCCGAAGGGGCAGTTGAGGCCGTCGGTCATCCGGTGGGTCTGCGCGGGTGCGGCCAGCACCAGAGTGCCCTCGGGAATCAGGTACTCGCCGACCTGGGTGTCGGCGGTGACGCGGCGGGCCAGCATCGGGGCGATCGAATGTTGGTTCTCGCTCTCCTTCATGCAGGCGGTCAGCACGGTCATCCGATCCACTGCGGCGCGATCCAGGCTGCCGTCCTTGACGATCCGGTCGGCCTCCTCGCGGGCCCGGGCCAGGGTTCCGGACTCCAGCAGCAGGTCGGTGAGGGTCCAGGCGAGCTGACCGGCGGTCGTCTCGTAGCCCGCCCACGCCAGTAGCAGCACCATGTTGACCAGGATGTCGTCCGGGACCGGGGTGCCGTCCTCGTAGCGCTGGGTGACCAACTGCTGCAGGAAGTCCGGTTCCGCGAGCGGTCGGGTGCGGCGGCGCTCGATCATGGCTCCCAGTGCAGACTTCAGCCGGACGGCGGCGCGCTGGCTGCGCACATTGCGCGGGGTCTTGACCCAGCGCGGGATGAAGGTCATGCCGTCGGAGAAATTGCGGAACTCGCGGTAGAAGTCGGCGCCCATCTCCTGGGCGACCTGCTCACCGAGGAAGCAGGTGGAGGCGATCCGGAAGACCAGCGGGCCGAATTCGGCGGTGAGGTCGAATTCGCCCTTCTCCCCGAGGGATTCGAGGAAGGCGTCGGTCACCGCCTCGATGGTCGGGATGAACCCGCTGATCTGGGCGCGTTGGAACAACGGGATCAGCACGCGCTGCTGCCGGCGGTACTCGGATTCGGAGGCGAGACTGTAGAACCCGGGTGAGAACATCTTCTCGAAGAATGGTGTCGCGCCCTGGGTGGAAAAATTCTTGCTGTGGAAGAAAACCCATGAATTCTCCGCCCCGAGCATCACCACCGTGTCATTGCCGAACACGCGCATGCGGAAGGTTTCCCCGTGTTCGTCCAGCCCGCGCTGAAATACTCGCTCCGGGTTCCGCATGAACTCGGGTCCGAGCCCGACCAGGGGCAGACCACCGGAAACCATGGGCGGCAAGGCATTCGCAACTGTCATGAATCAACGCTAGAAACCCCGCCCCCGAACCTCCATCCCCCCGCACCGCGCCCCGACCATCAGCACCGGTCACAGCCCCGGACCGAAATTCCGGTCCGGAAATCCCGCTGATCACCGATTGACGACCCCCGCCACCGACTGGCAATGTCGCAGTCGACGAACGGATTCGAGAAGGGGTCATCGATGCCGAGAAACGTCGAATCAGCGGTCGCCGCCGGGGCGAGCAAAATCTCCACACTGCTCGGCCCGCGCATGATGCGCCGCCTCGCCCGCTTCAACAAGCGAGTCACCAACCCGATCCAACTACAGTGGGCGACCCGCATCGCCAACTACAGCGTCCTCGAACACGTGGGCCGCAAGTCCGGCAAGCACTACCGCACGCCCGTCATGGTGTTCGTGGACAACGACCGCATGTCGGTACTCGTCAACTACGGCACGAACTCCGACTGGGTCCGCAATATCCGCGCCGCCGGTTCCGCCGGAGTCATCCACCGCCGCAAGCACTACCGCTGGGTCGACGTCCAACTGGTACCCACCGATTCCGCCAACCTCCCCGAAACCGTCCGAGCAACCGGCACTCCCGACCACCACGCCCTGACCGGCACCCTGACACCGGTACATGGACCCCACGCCTGAGATCCGCACGACCGGCGGGCTGGTGCAAGGCCGCCGCGACCACACCCTCTCGGTCTTCCGGGGCATCCCTTACGCCGAGCCCCCATTCGGACCGCAACGCTTCCGCGCACCCCTGCCCGCTCGACCGTGGAAGGGCGTCCACAACGCCCTGGCCTTCGGCCCCGCTGTGCCACAAAGGTCGCACCCCGGCGCGGTCATGACCGCCGAGTCCGGCTGCGCCGCTGACGGTTCCGACAATTGCCTGACCCTCAACATCTGGTCACCGGACCTCACCGCCTCGCTGCCGGTGATGGTATGGATCCACGGGGGCGCATACCTCGAGGGCTCCGCCGCGAACCCGCACTACGACGGTGCCGCACTCGCTCGATGCGGTGTGGTGATGGTGAGCCTCAACTACCGCACGGGCGTCGAGGGATTCGCCCACATCGCCGGAGCACCCGACAACCGCGGCATCCTCGACCAGATCGCCGCCCTACGCTGGGTACGCGACAATATCGCCGCATTCGGCGGCGACCCCCGCACCGTCACGGTATTCGGACAATCCGCCGGCGCGGGCTGCATCGCAGCCCAACTCGCCATGCCCATGGCACAGGGCCTGTTTCGGCGCGCGATCCTCCAAAGCCTGCCCGGAACGTACTTCACTCCCGAACTGGCCGCCACGATCTCGACAACCATCGCGGCCGAGCTGGGTGTTCGCGCCACCCTCGACGACCTGTCCCCCAGTCCCCCGCGCACACTCCTCGACGCGACCTACGCGGTCATCGACCGCATGCCCGGCCTCGTCGATTCCTGGGGCCCCATGGCCCTGACCCCAACCCCGTTCTCCCCCATCGTCGACGGCAGCCTGCTTCCCCAATCTCCTTGGCGCGCACTCGAGAACGGTGCGGCCCGGGAAATCGACCTCCTGGTAGGCCACACCCGAGACGAATACCGCCTCATCGCCACCCATTTCGGCCTCGACATCACAGAGGCGCTGGTGACCCGCACCCTCCACGAGCTCGCGCCCACTCCCCACGGTGCGGCCTCCTACCGCACCGACCACCCCGCCCTCTCTCCCGCTGAACTCCACGAACTCGTCCACGCCGACTGGCTCTTCCGTATGCCCACCCTCCATCTGGCAGAAGCCCACCACCCGTCCCCCACCTGGCTCTACGAACTCACCTGGTCCTTCAACGAATCCGAGGGTGCCTCCCACAGCCTGGACTTCCTCCTGCTCTTCGACACCCTCACTCCTGCCGACATTCGCAATCACCCCACAGCCCATCCCACCGCCCTCGCGGAACTTCCCCGTATCTCCCACGAAATCCGCACCGCCTGGACAACATTCGCCGCCACCGGCACACCCGGCTGGGCGCCCTACACCCCCGACCAGGCGCTCACTCGCATCTACTCCGCGACCCCCACCACCGCCCCCTACCCCGAATCCTGCTCCCGCCGGATCTGGCAAACCCACCCCTTCGACGTCCTCCCCCTCTCGGATTCAGGACCAGGGTGTACTCATGGTGGCGATCCGGACAAAATTCCGCGCTGATTACACCTTGATCTTGGTCGGGGAGTTCTCGGGTCGGCGCGGCGTGGGCTGTGACGGGGGCGGGAGTTGCGGCGATAACCTGAGCGAAAGGTGGCGGTCAGAGCGTGGGATGGAGGGCTGTGGTGGGAATCGGAATGGGTGCGCGGGGAGTGCGGGTGGTGCCGGTTGCCGCAGTGATTGTGGCGTTGGCTGCTGGGTGTTCGGGTGGGGCGAGTTCGAGTGGTGGCGCGGGTACGCAGGCGGGTGGGACGAGTGCGGGGCCGGTGACCACGGTGCCTGGTCCGACGGGGACACAGGCGAATTCGAGTTCGGTCGCGCCTACTACGACTGTGCCCGTCGGGGTTTCGGGGTGTAAGACGGCGGAGTTGGGGGTGGCGCTCGGGCGGGGAGATGGGGCGGCGGGGAGTACTTATGTGCCGATTGTGTTTACCAATAATGGGTCTCGGGCTTGCTCGTTGACCGGGTATCCGGGGGTGTCCTATACGCAAGGGGCTAATGGGGAGCCGGTGGGGCCTGCGGCGACGCGGGAGGCATTCGAGGGGAATGACGGGGGTGTGGCGGTGGTGATCGCGGCCGGTGGGCGGGCGGCGGCTACGTTGCGGACGGTCAATGATGTGGGGGTTTATCCGGCGGATACGTGCGGTCCGGTGGCGGTTGCGGGGTTGCGGATTTATCCGCCGGACAATACCGAGTCGGTGTTCATTCCGATGGCGCGCCAAACCTGCACCAAGATAGGCATTTTGACGATTCGGGCGGTAGCGGCCTACAACGGGTGACGGCGGCGTTATTCGGCTGCGGCGCGGATGATTTCGGCTACGGCGGCCGGCTGGGAGACGTAGATGGCGTGGCTGCCGGGGGTTTCGTGGACCTTGGCGCCGATGCGTTCGGCCATGGACTGCTGGGCGGCCGGGGGGATCATGCGGTCCTCGGTGACGTGCAGGTACCAGCTGGGCTTGACGCGCCAGGCCGCCTCGCTGATGGTGCCTGCCAAAGCCTCGACACCCCAGGGCACTTGGGAGTCGGCGAGGAATGCGCCGTCGGCGGGTGAAAGGTCCCCGGCGAAGGAGGCGTGGAACTTGGCGCGGTCGAGGAAGAGGTAGCCGTCGACGGGCGGCAGGATGGGCGGCTGGGGACCGTCCTGCGGGAAGGTGGCGAGCAGGCTGTTCACCGATTCACCCTGGTCGGGGGCGAAGGCGGTGATGTAGACGAGGGCGGTCACCGACTCGTGCCGGCCTGCCTCGGTGATGACCGCCCCACCGTAGGAGTGGCCGACCAGGACCACGGGGCCGTCGATCTCGTCGAGGATGGCCTGGGTGGTCGCGGCGTCGTCGGCCAGCGACTTGGTGGCGTTCTGCACAATGCGGACCCGGAAGCCGTCGCGGGTCAACTCGTCGTAGACGGCTCGCCAGCCGGAACCGTCCACGAATCCGCCGTGGACGAGGACGACGGTCTTATCGGTTGCGGGCATGTCATGCTCCTTCGAGTCTGCGCTGGTCGGACACCAATGAACCTAGACACGCTGCCCGCGTACGTAATCCGTCAGATGACGTATGTGAGGCCCGCTGCGCGGGGTCAGTCTTCGCCGGTCTGCTGCCGCAACGCATCGCGGAGCGCGCCCCGGCGGGTGATTCCGAGTTTGTGGAAGACACGCTGCAGATGCGTGGACACCGTTCGCGCCGAGACGAACAGTTGCGCACCGATCTGCTTGTTGGTCAGTCCGATGGCCGCCAAGTCGGCGACGGCACGCTCCTGCGCGGTCAGTGGGGACGCGCCGGGACCGGTCGCTGACCCGCCTGCGGCACGCAGTTCGGCCTGTGTGCGCCGCGACCAGGGCTCGGCCTTCAAGTCGGCGAAAACCGTTGCTGCCGAAGACAGATGAGCCCTCGCAGCCACGGTCGCACGGTCACGTCGGAGTTGTTCGCCGTAGAGGAGTTCGATGCGAGCCCGGTCGAAGATCCACCGCTCGGTGCCGGGCGTGGTCAGCGCCGTATCGAACAGCGCGGCGCTCTCCTCGGGATGGGCGAGTGCCCGAGCGGCCTTGGTGATCATCGCCAGGCGCGGCGAGAATTCCTCCAGTGCAGCAGCTTCGGCTGCGGCGGCATGTGCCCGCGCCTCGGTGAGCCGTCCGCTGCGCGCCGCCGCCTCGGTGAGGTCGAGCACCGTCCACAGCGCCTGCGGGGTGTGGCGCAGGAAGGTTCCGGGCGGGTTGATGGACGCGGCATGCCGGTAGGCGTCGGCGAACGCGGAGGTCGCCAGGGCGTGCGCGCACCGGATATGAGAGGCGTAGTGAGCCAGCGCCAGCAGATTGCGCGGTGCGGCGAACATCAGCAACTGCTCGCTGATCCGCTCCATCGTCTCGATATCACCGCGCGCGGCCGCGACCATGCCGCGCAGGAACTTCCCGGGCCCGGCAGTGGTCAGATAGCCGAGGTCGTCGCACAACCCCAAACCCTCGCCGGTCACCTCGAGCAGGTGATCCCAACGGCCACAGAAGTAGTCGTCGTTCCCGATCAGGAACAGCGCGTCGATCCCCCGCGCCACCGCACCCCCGGCCCGCCCGTCCTCGATCACCCGCTGCAGCGGTTCCCGCACCCGCCAGATCCGATCCAGGTACGCCCCAGCCGTCGCGACCCGCACAATATGCACGGGATCGGCGGAGAACCGCAGCTCCTCCAACGCGGAGTCCAGATCCCCCAGCACCTTCGGCCCGGCATGCACCGGGTCCACGAACGGTCCGCTCAGCAGCGACAGCGTATCCATCGGTTCCGGCATCAACGTTTCCATCGCGGCCGTGATCGCAGGCCACAACTCCGCCCGCCCGCTGTAGAACCCGATGTAGAGCAGCGTATGCAACGCCTCCACCACCGTCTCCGGATCATCCTGCGCCGCATCGCCGCTGTGCAGGGCCGCCAGCAGCAGGCGGCTGGCGGTCGCGACATCGCCTTCGGCATTGAGCAATTGGAAGGCGGCGGCCAATGCGACCGCAAGCGAGTGGCCTCCGCTAGCGGATTCCGATGCGGCACGCAGCAATCGGCCGGTGTCGGAGAGGTCGCCGGTGAGCAGTGAACCCAGATACGCCGCTCGCGCGGTCCTACGCGCCCGATCGGCGACGGCCGGGGAGAGCTCGGCGGCGCGCAGCATGGTCGCGGCCGCGCGGACGCTGTCGCCGTCGTGCAGCATCCGCCGCGACACCGCTTCCAGCAGGCCCGCCACGTCCTCGTCGACATCGATCGCGGCCTGCCCCAGATGCCAGCCCCGACGCTGCGGCGACCGCGCGAACATGTCGGCCAACAGCAGATGAGCGGCCCGCCGCTCCTCGCTCGTCGACAACTCCACCACGGCCGACCGGATGAGAGGATGCCGGAACTCGAGCCGCCCCGTACCCGGATTGACACGCACCACCCCCGCCCGCTCCGCGGGTGCCAACCCGTCGGCACCGACCGGGCCGTGTGTCCATTCGATCGAGCCGGGTTCCGAGCCCGCGAGGACGATGAGGAGGAGGGTGCGGCGGGTGGGTTCGGGGAGGGCTTCGATGCGGGCGGTGAAGAGGCGTTGCAGGCGGCGGGTGAGAGGGAGGACTTCGGGGAGACGGCTACCGGGGCCGTGAGTTTCGAGGGCGATGGGCAGTTCCAGCAGGGCGAGGGGGTTGCCGCGGGCGTCGGCACGCAGGCGGCGACGGACGGTGTCGGGGAGGGCGGGGAATTGGGATTCCAGGAGTTGTTCGGCGCTGCGGTCGTCGAGGGCCGCGACCTCGTGCACGCGGAATCCGCTGCGGGTGAAGGCATCACCGGATTCGGAGCGTACCGCCGCCAGCAGTCGGATGTTCGCACCGTCCAGGCGGCGGAGCGCGAAGATGAGCGCCATGCTGCTGGAGAGGTCCAGCCATTGCACATCGTCCATGACCAGCAGCACCCCGGTGCCCTGCGCGCGAGCCCAGATCCGTAGCAGCGCAAGCGTTGCCGCGCCCGCCAGCAGCGTCGGCGGCAGGTGGCCCGAGGCCGATCCCATGATCACCCGCATGGCCGTGCGCTGGGGTGCATCGAGCTCGTCGACGAGCCCCGCCATCGGTTGCAGCAGTTGATTGAGTGCCCCGAATTGCAGGTCGGCCTCGAATTCCAGAGCGGCGGCGCGTAATACGCGCTGCCCCTGCCGGTGCGCGGTCTCCGCCGCCGCATCCAGCAACGCGGTTTTGCCGACCCCCGCCTCACCGCTCACCACCAGAACGGTCTCCGCGTCACCCGCGAGAAACGCGGAAATCATCTCGACCTCGACCACACGCCCGAACAGCATCCGCCACCGCATCCGTACCGACCCACATCCTCGAGCATCATTCTCACCACGCCGCGAAACCCGATGCGCCCGAAATGCCGAACCTGCCCGGCAGAGACGCCCGCCACTACCCGGCAGAGACGCCCGCCACTCCATGCCCGACACGCGTGGATGTGACGTTCATCCAGTTCAGCAACGGTATACCAATTGGTATATTGGAAATGTTTGCTGGGCGGGCCCGGACATCCCGTCCACTCTCGATCGGCCCTGGCTGGACTACCTGGAGGGACGATGAATCACTTTCGAACGATGGTTGCCGGCGCGCTCGCGGGCGCGGCCCTGAGCCTGCCCGCGGCCGCCTTGGGCGCGGGCATCGCGGCGGCGGATACGACGCCCGACGCGTCACAGTGCCAAACCGGCCAGCGGACTCCCACCGCCGACCCGTTCACCTACGACTCCTGCATTCACGACGAATGGGGCAATCTCCGCCAGTGCCCACCATTCACCGTGGTGGCCCAAGCCCCGGACGGCGACGTCCGCTGCATCCCGCAGTAATCCGACCGCTCACCGAACCCGAAACACATAGCGCCACTGGAGGATCCGGGCGTGAAGATGGCACGTCCCGATCGAATCGATGTGGTATACCGATTTTCGGGTCGGCATAACCGGTGCCGGTGGCATTCACCAAGGGGGATTTGGTGCGGCTTTCACGGCGAAATGTCCTAGGGATCTTTGCGCTTTCGGCTGCCGCGGGCTTCGGCGGCCCCCTCGCGGCCGCCCGGCCGCCCGCCCCGGACCTAGTGGCAGGGCTCGGCGACGATTTCCTGTGGGGTGTGGCCATGTCCGGGTTCCAATGCGAGGGCCATACACCCGACAGCAATCAACGCCGCTATTTCACCCGGTTGTCCGAGGAGCTGCGACAGCACCCCGACTGCACGGACTTCTACACCCCGATACCCCGCCGACATCGCCCTTGCCGCCGGTCTCGGCGTCGGCGTGTTCCGGCTCAGTATCGAGTGGGCGCGGCTGCAGCCCACGCCCGGCGAGTGGTCCGAGGACGGTTTCGCCTTCTACGACGCGGTCCTCGACACCCTGACCGCCAACGGGATTCGCCCGATGCTCGTCCTCGACCAATGGGTGTATCCCGGCTGGGTCGCCGATCGCGGTGGCTGGCGCAATCCGGCGATCGTGGACGACTGGCTGGCCAATGCGCACCGCGTCGTCGACCGCTACGCCGATCGCGACCCGCTCTGGATCACCTTCGTCGAGCCGGAGAACTACATCAAGTACGAATGGCGCGACGGCGACCTGCCGACCCTCGAGATCCCGGCCATGGGACAACGAATCGCCCAGGCGCACAACACGATCTACGACCATATTCACCGGGTGCAGCCGACGGCCATGGTGTCGGTGACCATCCCGTTCCTGGCGGGCGCGGCCGAACCGATCATGAACCTCCCGATCACCGACCCGGTCGCCGAACGCCTGGACTACATCGGTATCAGCCACTACTACACCCCGACCGTGCAGGATCTCGCGCGCAATCCGTTCGATCTGGCTCAGCCCGGGTCATGGTCGGTGCAGCCCGAGGACTTCTACTACGCGCTGGCCTTCTACGCGCGCCGCTATCCGGGCAAGCCGCTGTTCGTCGCGGAGGCCGGGCTCTACGACATCGACGGCAAGGCCCGCAGCGACGGCTACGACCGCGCCGATCACCTACGCGATGTCGTCTATTGGGTACAGCGGGCGCGCGCCGACGGCATCGACGTCCTGGGCTTCAACTACTGGAGCCTCACCGACTCCTACGAATGGGGCACGTACGCAATGCGTTTCGGCCTCTACACCGTCGATGTCCGCACGGATCCGACGCTGACCCGGCGGCCCACGCCGGTCGTGGACGCCTACCGCGCGATCATTCGCGCGTCCGGGGTATCCGCGGACTATCGGCCCACCCGCGCGCCGCTGTCTTGCTCGCTACTCGACACTCCCGGCAGCTGTACCGATCCGGTGACCGTGCCGCACTAGCGCCTAATTCGGGGTGAGTTCGGAGACCAGGCGACTGCCGGTGAGTTTGTAGTCCTCGCCGACGAGTTCGTACATGCTGACGAAGCCGTCGAGGTCGTCGCTATCGTGGTCGCCGCGCACGATCCAGAAGTGCGGGATGCCGAGCATCGAGTAGACCCGCAGTTTGTCGATGGCCTCGCCGACCTGCACGGGCTGCCACACCGCTTCGACGACCGCGAACAGCGCCGCGGGAGCATGCGTGGTGCTGTGTTTGCCGGGGCGATGGCCCGGCTGGAAGACCACGCCGTCGGCCACGAAGTTGTGCTGCCCGATATCGCCGCGCGCGAATCCGCTGTCGGCGATGTATTGGTCGCCCGCTATTTCATAACCGTGCCCGCGCCAGAAATCGAGCACCTGGAACACGATCCGGGAATACCAGAACGTGACGGGCATGAGGCTGAGCTCCAATCGGCCGGATCGCAATTCCCAGGCCCAGCCGCGCGGAACCGCCGGCAGGGTGTCGAATTCGGCCCGCGTGCGCACGCCGCTACGAGGCAGGTCCAACTGATAAATAACCGACTCCCTCCACGGTCCGATGCCAACAAGACTGGAACACCCTAACCTCACTTCCCCTCCCGTGAGACCTCCACCAGCACCTTTACCGCTCAGCCGGGCGATTCGGACAGAAAGGACATGGAACACGCAGGCTCGCGCAACGCCCCCTTCTCGGATCCATTCGCATTGGACAAGCCTGCTCGTCACGGCGGGGGCTCCACGGGACAGCTACGGCAGGCCGCGCGGCAAGGAGTGCGACCGGCGTCACAACGGCGATTCTGGCGCCAAAATCGGCTGGCGCGCTGACCGGCAGCACGATAGCGTCGAAGCGTCCAGAGGGGGAAGCCGGAGCTGTCCGCGGATATGGTTGCAGCGCAATATCTTTCGCTGCGATCGCGACGGAACTACGTCGACGTAGAGCACGTCGAGGATGTTCAGGGGATTCATCCACGGCAAACCTCTGGGTGGGGTCGAATTACGGGAGGGACAATGAGGGCTCGAATCATTTCTGCAGCGGTGACGCTTTGGATCGCGCTCGCCGGAACGGTGCTGGCAGCAGGCAATGCGGCAGCAGCCGACTGCTCGACATTGGAAGCCAGGATCACCGCTTTTAATGCCGAGTCGGCAAAGTACAACGGCGAGGTCAATGCACTCAACGCCAAGGGCGGAGGCCCCAGTTGGCAAGTCGCACAATATGACGCATGGAAGGCTCGCCTACAGACGACCAGTGCTCAACTTACCGCCGAGAAGACGGAGTGCGAGGGCGCGTCGAAACCAAAGACCAAACAGGAGTACGCAACTCAGGCAACTAGCCTCGGCTATACTCAGCGGATATCACCGCAGCGAGCACCGTTCGATTCACACGGCGAGGATGCCTTTTCCAACGGCACCAACTACATTACTCCAGACAATACGAGCCACAATGTCACGAACGGATGGAAGATGTTCGATAGGCGCGGCAACAGAACCGGCACATATTCCTGGGATCTGAAGACGCGGATCGGGGCCTGAGGTGGGAAGTTTCGACATCGACTTCACTGGTGAGCACTCCGAGCGGGACAGTTCGCTGGCAGTGGGCATCATCAGGCTGCGCGACATGGAGGAGCGCTTCCATGCTCCGATCGGGTTCTGGACGATCGAGGACTATCGCCGCAGTTGGGACGTCGCACTGCGCAAAGTAATCGATGATGCCGGCATCTCCTGCCTGGTCACGTCGATGCTGGATCCAGCCACGGCCAACTTCATCCAGGTCTGGCCGTTGTATCGAGACGGTGCCACGGTGCATGTTCAAAATCGGCTGATCTTCCTCGCGGAGGAACCCTCGTTCGATGCGACGGCCCCCTGGGATTGCCTGGGACCCCGCTCTACCGTCAACGAGGACGGAGACCACATCTCGGAGTGGTCGGTCAGCACGGCAGACGTCGAACACTTTCTCATCCAAAGCGATTCGTAACCGACGATGTGAACCTCCGCAGCGCCAGCAAAGTCCCAGAGATCAAACCAAGTGAGCGACCGCTCACCAGATTGAGCGATAGCCGACAGATTGCCATGTGCGCCCGGCGGTTACATCAAACCCCTTGTTACACATACCAACTCGGATAGCCCCGAGGTGACCAGTCACACAGCGGCGAAACGGCCATTCCGGTTGAATGGCCGTTTCGCGGTCCGTAAAGTTACTCATCAGTTAGGCACGATGGTGTTCCTACCTCGGCCCGACATTCTGCTAGGGGGCTAGCAATAACCGTCCGCATCCACCGACGCATGTCGGACGAACTCCGTTGGGTACCAACAGGTTCGTTATTAAGGAGGGGACGATGGTTTCGTACATCGTCACGGGCGGCACCGGTTTTCTGGGCCGCCGCGTCGTCGCGGCACTGCTGGAGCGCGACAAGGAAGCCGTTGTCCACGCACTGACCCGCGAGGCGTCGGTGGCCAAGCTGCGCGAGATGGCCGACGGCTGGGGAGCCGGGGACCGCGTGTTCCCGCTCGTCGGCGATCTCGCCGCACCGGGACTGGGTCTGGCCGGCGGGTACGCCGAGGCCCCGCAGGCCGATCATGTGATTCATCTGGGCGCGGTCTACGACATGACCGCCGACGAGGACGTCACCTACGCCGCCAATGTGGCGGGCACCGGCGCGGTCATCGACCTGGCGCTCGAGCTCGGCGCGGTGCTGCACCACGTGTCGTCGGTCGCGGTCGCGGGTGACCACAAGGGCAAGTTCTTCGAGGACGACTTCGATCTGGGCCAGGGCCTGCACTCGCCCTACCACCGCACCAAGTTCGAGGCCGAGAAGATGGTGCGCGAAGCCGCGGGCCTGCGCTGGCGGGTGTACCGACCGGCCATCGTGGTCGGCGATTCCCGCACCGGCGAGATGGACAAGATCGACGGTCCGTACTACTTCTTCCCGGCCATCGCCGGGCTGGCGGCGCTGCCGTCGGAGCTGCCCATGCCGATCCCGGACCTGGGCGCCACCAATGTGGTCCCGGTGAACTTCGTGGTCGACGCCATGGTCGAACTGATCAACCGGCCGGGCCTGATCGGGCGGACCTTCCACCTGACCAACCCGACGCCGCAGCCGTTCGCCGAGATCTACAACGCGCTGGCCCGCGCGGCCGGCGCGCCGACCGCGATCGGCACCGTGCCGGGCTCACACACCGCGCTGCACGCCCTGGGCGGGCTGCCGGGCGTGCCCGCGGTGCGGGATTTCCTGTTGGAGCGCTTCGGAATTCCGGCCGAGGTGGCCCCGCACACCTCGTTCGAGTCGAACTTCGTCTCCGAGTCGACGCAGGCGCAGTTGCGCGGCACCGGCATCGAGGTGCCGCCCTTCGCTGACTATGCCGACACCCTGTGGAAGTACTGGCAGGCCAATCTCGACCCCGATCGCGCCCGACGCAACGAGGGTGAACAGCTCGAAGGCCGCGTAGTGCTGATCACCGGCGCCTCCACCGGCATCGGCTTGGCCACCGCGCACGCCGTGGCCCGCCGCGGCGCGACCGTGCTCATGGTGGCCCGCACCGAGGAAGATATCGAGGCCGCCGCCGCCCAGGTGCGCGCGGAAAGCGGTGCGGCACAGGCGTACGTCTGCGACATCACCGACGAGAAGTCGGTCGAGCTGCTGGTCAAGCAGGCGCTCGCCGATCACGACCATGTCGACTACGTGGTCAACAACGCGGGCCGTTCGATCCGGCGTTCGGTGCTCAACTCCACCGACCGCATGCACGATTTCGAGCGGACCATGGCGGTCAACTACTTCGGTGCCGTCCGGCTGATCCTGGCGCTGCTGCCGTCCATGCGGGAGCGTCGCTTCGGGCATTTCGTGAACATCTCCTCGATCGCCGTGCAAACCAAGGTGCCGCGTTTCGCGGCGTACGTGGCCAGCAAGTCGGCGCTGGACAACTTCAGCGAGATCGCCGCGGTCGAGAACGCCGATGCCGGAATCACGTTCACCTCGGTGCGCATGCCGCTGGTGCGCACCGCCATGATCGCGCCGACGGATCTCTACAAGTCGATCCCGGTGCACAGCACCGAGCAGGCCGCCGACATCGTGGTCCGGGCGCTCGAACACCGCCCGAGCCGCATCGACACCCCCATCGGCACCTTCGCCCAGCTCGTCGACACCGTCATGCCGTCGGTGAAGCGGGCCATCCTGCACCAAGGCTTCCGGATGTTCGGCGAATCCAAGGCCGCGCGCACCGAACCCAAGACCGCGGTCACCACCGAAACCGGTGTCACCGAAACCAGTGCCGCCGAGACTGATTCGGCCAAGCCGCAATCGCGCAGCCCGTTGCTCGCGCTGGCCCCGATCGTGCAGCCCCTGATGGGCCTGCCCGCCCCGGCCGCGCGCATCACCAACCGGATCCCCGGCCTGCACTGGTAATCCCCTCCCCCGCACCACAACTCACTACAACGCAGTTCGGCCCGGCGTGCGACAGCACGCCGGGCCGAACCCTTCGGTCGTAGCTGTCGCGAAAATTCACTGCAACGATTGATGCACTTCAGCTATCGTCTATCTGTTCGATTCAGCATTGACTCGACAGGGGGCGGAGTGAGCCACAAACAAGGAGTGCGCTTCGAGCTTGCGCCTGACCCGGATCAGACGCTCTTGATGGGGCGTCATGCGGGCCTGTCACGGGTGGTGGAGAACTTTTGCCTCGAAATCGTGCAGAAGAAGTGGGCGCAACGCCAAGCCGAGCAAACGTACGGATTCACCGGCGAGGATCTGACCAAGGCGCCCTGGACCGCACCTGAGCTCGAAAAAGAATGGCGCGCTGCCCATCCCACAAGGTTCCCATGGTTCGGTGCCGGCAAGTTGTCGTCGCGGGTGCCAAAGGAGGCATGTCGGGTACGCGCGACCGGCTTCGCCACCTTTCTCAAATCCAGAACCGGGAACCGCAAGGGCGCGCCCGTAGGATTCCCGAGGTGGCGCAAACGCAAGCACGGCAGCCGATTCCGTTACGACGGTGACCGCGCGAAACCGGTCGATACCCGAGCCGTGTGGTTGCCCGGCATCGGCGCGGTGACCACTCGGGAAGATTTGTCATGGCTCACCGTCCGGTTGAGCGTCAGCACTGCCCGAATTCTCGGTGCCACCGTCCGGGAGCACGCCGGGCGATGGTGGGTGTCCTTCCAGCTCGAAATCGACCGCGATGACCTCAACCTCCGCCGCGCTGTGCCCCAGGACGCTCCACAGACAGGAATCGACCTGGGGCTCACGACTTTTGCGACGCTACGCGACGACAACGGCGCCATCCAGGAAATCCATGCACCCAAGCCCTTGGCGCGGGCACAACGGTCATTGGCGCGAGCGAACCGAAAACTCGCGCGCTGTCAGCCGGAGTCGAAAAATTGGCACAAAGCAAGAATCAAGCTCGCCCGGGTGCATCTGCGAGTGGCCAACCGACGCAACGATTTTCTACACAAGACCACCACGAGGCTGACGAGAACCAAGTCGGCCATCGCGGTGGAAACATTGAACGTCAAGGGAATGCAGGCCAATCGTCGCCTGGCGCGGGCCGTCGCGGATGCCGGATTCCGTGAGTTCGTGCGGCAACTCGACTACAAGGCGGCCTGGTACGGCTCGCAAGTGTGGAAAGCTGATCGCTGGTTCGCGTCTTCCAAGACATGCGGCGACTGCCTGACCATCAATCGGGCCCTGAGCCTCGGCGATCGCAGCTGGCAATGTCCAGGCTGTGGGGTAATCCACGAGCGTGATCGTAATGCCGCCGGAAACCTGCTCGCGGCGATGCTCGCCGACACCGAGTTTCAGCAAACAGTACTCGCCGGGAAGTTGCCCGGAGAGGCTAAACGCCTCGTGGAGGCCATGTGAGACCACACTTCTCCGGAAGTCGGCTGTGGCCAATGAAGCAGGAAGGATTTCAGCGAGGGAATCACCTGGAGTCCATCTCAACGGTTTCGGATGTGTCCGTACTGGGCTGCACGAGAAGTCCGAGGAACAGCGCGCGAACCAGTAAGCTTCTACCCAATAGTCGAATTCGGCCCGGCATGGAACATGCATACCGGGCCGAACCCTTCGGTATCCACTAGGCCGAGGTGGGACAGAGGCGCCAAGTGCCATGACATCTGACGCCCCACGACCTGGGATACCAGGACCGCCCTGGGGCTTCGGATTGTGCCCGCCGAAACCGCTCGAGGGTTGGGCCCTTGCCCCTCCCCGGATCAGAGGTGGTCGGCGGCGAAGTTCGCCGCATCCACCAGGTCGCTGCCGTAGGCCACGTGGGCATTGGCATCGACGCCGGAGCCGCACACCGGATCGCCTCCGGTGCACCAGTCTCCGGTGCGGCCGAGGAACTGGCCGGGGACCGTCCAGCCGAGGCCGCGCACGGGATCACCGAAGAGCAGTACCGCCGCGACCCGACCGCCGAGCCAGTCGGGCAGTTGCACGCGGCCCGGGTACCAGGACACCGCGCCGGTGCCGAGCGCGGCCTGCACGACCGCCGCGCCCTGCGAGTAGCCGACCAGGACGAACTGCTGGCCCGGGCAGGCGGCGGCCTGGGCGACCATGTGCCCCACCAGATCCGCGGTGCCCGCGCCGACATTGAAGCTGTAATCGGCGGGATAGTTCACGCGGTAGGCGGTGGTCGAGAGGGGTAACCGGTCCTGCAGCATGCCGTATAGGGGATCGCCTATCTCGTCGCCGAGCCAGCCGGGTTCGCCTGTGCCCCTTGCCACTACCACGTCCACGGCGGCGCATCCGTCCGCGTGGGCCGTCGATGGTGGAATGAACACCGTCGCCGCGATGGTCACCATCGCCGCGAGACCCCATGCCGTACGCCATTTTCCAGGCAGCAGTACCTTCCGGTCGCCCATTGTCCTCACCTCACGTCGTTGTGAGAAGCCCGGTGACTCTTGTCATTGACTAGAGAACGATCACCGGGCTATGTGACCCAAGGTAGGAACGGACGAATCGGGCGGCAACGAATTCTACTGGAGAGTCACCTAATTGGTACCCAACCGTTTCATCATGAAACTTGTTATCTACGTGCTATTTTGGGGCTACGAAATGGCATCGGACGGGATTCGAACCACACCGCGAACGCCGCGCAAAATGGAACCAGTTCTCATAGTGTGTTGGTATGGAACGACTTACCGGGCTCGACGCGAGCTTCCTCTATCTCGAAACAGACACCCAGCTGCTGCACGTCTGCGCAATGCTGATACTCGACCCCGCCGCCGAGGGGGTGAGTTACGAGCACGAAGCCTTCAAGGCCGAACTCGGGCGGCGACTGCACCTCATTCCTGCCATGACGCGGCGGCTGCACAGCGTGCCGCTCAACCTCGATCATCCGGTGTGGGTGCGGGATTCGAACTTCGATCTCGACTACCACATCCGGCGGCTGGCCCTGCCCAGCGGAGCCGGGGACGCGGGGCTGGCCGAATTGGCCGCTGACATCGCCGGACGCCCGCTCGACCGGAGCAAGCCGCTGTGGGAGATGTGGGTCATCGAAGGCCTGCCGTACGGCAAGGTCGCGGTGGTGTCCAAGTACCACCACGCCATCGTGGACGGCATCACCGGCACCAACATGATGATGCACCTGTGCGATATGCAGCCCGGGGTCTCCTACACCCCGCCCGCACTCGAAATCGGTACGGACGAACCGGAACCCAATGATCTTCAACTGGCCGGTGAGGCACTGCTGAAGCTGCCGGGCCGACTCGGAATGGTCGGCATGGTGCCCAAGACCGTCGGCATTCTGGGCGGTCTGGTGCAGCGCCGGCGCGAGAACGGCAGCCGCGGCATGGCTTTGCCGTTCACCGCGCCGCGCACCCCGTTCAATCGAGCTATCACCCCGCATCGCGCCATTTCCTTCGTGCAGACCGAGCTGTCGGATATCAAGGAGATAAAGACCGCCTTCGGCGTGAAGGTCAACGACGTGGTGCTGGCCGTGGTCGGCGGGGCGCTGCGCAGCTACCTCGAACTGCACGACGAACTGCCCGAAACCTCACTGGTGGCCTCGGTTCCGGTATCCACGCACGAGACCTCGCGCCACGAGGAGGGCACCAACAAGGTGTCGACCATCTTCGCGCGCCTCTACACCGATATCGAGAATCCGGTCGCCCGCATGCAGGCCATCGCCGAGGACAATCGCGGCGCCAAGGAGGAACACCACCTCATCGGCGCCGACTTCCTGCAGGATTGGGCACAGTACGCGCCGCCCAACACCTTCCAGCTGGCCGCGCGGGCGTACTCCTCGCTCAAGCTGGCCGAACATCACCCGGTGGTGCACAACCTGGTGGTGTCGAACGTGCCGGGACCCAACTTCCCCATGTATTTCCTGGGAGTGCGGGTGGCCTCGATGTATCCGTTCGGGCCGGTGTTCCACGGCGCGGGCCTGACCGCCACCGTCATCTCCAACAACGGCCACCTGGACTTCGGCTTCATCGCCTGCCGGGAACTGGTGCCCGATGTGGGCGCGATCGCCGACGCCGTCCCCGAGGTGATCACCGAACTGCTCAAGGCCGCACGCGAAAAGGCCTGAGCTACAAGCGCTCCACCACCGATTGAACGGCCTCGAGGAACACCGGGACAAAGACGTCCGCCTCGAGTGCGCAGGCCGCGTGACCGGCCTTGGCGAGGAAGATCTCCGCTCCCGGAATCGCTTTCGCCATTTCCAGCTGACGGAAGACGGGCAGGGCCCGATCCCGCGTGGTGATCACCACCGCCGTCGGCACTTTCAACGTCGAGATCCATTCCGACGAATCGAATTGCCCCAGCACCACGAGCGCCTGTGCGAGCGCCCACCCGCTGGTGGCCCGCAATTCCGCCATGGCCCAGCGGTCCATCCGGCCCACCGGCCAGGAGGATTCCGGCAGCATCGGGAGTTTGTCGCGGCGCAGTTCCGCACGGCGGAACGACCATTCGGAGAACATCGTCGCGGTGGCCGCCCAGCCGCGGTGGAAGGCGCGCTCGCGCCACTTCTCCTGGAAGCGGTAGGTGGTGGCGGCCAGTACCAGCCCACCCACCCGATCCGGATGCCGGTGCGCGACCAGTTGCGCGACCACGCCGCCCATGGAATAGCCCGCCAGGATGGGCCGTTCGATACCCACCGCGTCCGCGACCGCGACGACGTCGTCGGCCAGATCATCGAGATCGAAACGCTCGGAACGGATTCCGTGCCCGTGCCAGCGCTGATCGAACAGCACCACCCGGTAGCGCTCGTTGAGTTCACGCAGGGACGGGAACCAGTTGAGCATGGCGGTGGTCGCCATGCCGTGCAGGAGCAACACCGTCGGCGAGTCCGCCGCCGGGCCCGCCAGATCCACCACGTAGGTGCTGCCGCGACCGGGTAGTTCCACCATGCTGCCCTGCGGGACCTCGGTCAGCCGCGAGATGCGCGGCGACAGCCGGCGGCCGCGGCTGGGCGCGGCGGGCGGCACGGTCGGATTCCAGCTGGGGTTCGTCATCGAAGGCCTCCCGGCACACCGCTGCGGCGGTCGAAAATGGAACACGTTTCACTTGATGATGCCATACCGGGCCGGGAGTGGCCGGTTACGGCTTACAGGGCTCCGGCGCGGCGACCACCGTGGTGACGACCACGGGCGCGGTCGGCGGGGGCGGGGTGGCGGGTGGCTCGACCGGGATCTCGTAGAGACGAATTCCGGTGTGGCGCAACTGCCCCGGGGTGATGGTGACGCCGGAGATGAAGGCGGCGTGGCCGTAGATATCGGTGACCTCGGCGGTGAACGGGCCCGCGCCCGCGCCAGAAATGCTCCAGTAATTGTCGTTGCCGCGCCGCAAGGGCAGGTAGTCGCCGCTGGAATCCGGCTTCAAGGAGACTTGCGCGATGGGATTCCCGGTGCCCGAGAACAGGATTCCGATCCAGCTGGCCGACGAACTCGGCTCGACCCGATACACCAGCTCCGGGGCCGGATTGGGGTCGCGCACCTGACCGATGCGGACCTGCGCGACACCGTCGGTGGAGTTGGCTATCGCCTCGAAAGCCGAACGGCTCAAATCGTATTGGTTGGGGCCGCAACCGGGGCAGCGGTCGACGACCTCGGCGCGGACACTGCCGAGCGGGCCGTCGATGTCGACGTAGGAGCCACACGGGGCGGAACCGTTGTATTGACCGGTCGGAACCCCGACGTAGTAGCCGTCCAGCGGCAGATCCGGCAGCGAGCAGGCCACGCCCTGACTGAAGGCATAGAAGCGAGCCTCGCCCGGTTGCGGGGCCGGTTGCGATTCCGGCGGCTGAATCTGCTGGGTAGTAACCGAACTCGGGGCCGGTGCGGCGGGAAGCGTGATAACGGTTGTGGTGGGTGTGGCGGCGTGACAGCTGAGCGACTGCGGCCGGATCCACCACGTGGCCAGCCCTACCACCACCGCTCCCGCTAGGATCGTCCACAACCATGGCCTGCCAGAATGGACCTCTTCGAGCCCCGTGCGGTGCATGGCTGGTCCCCAACCCTCCGAATTGTGTTTGCTGAAGCGATGCTGCCCGTCACATCAGGAAAGCAGTCGCCGCCGTTACGGCGGGCTCGAATCGGAAACTCGGACTGAAAAACACGGCGTGTTGGCGGTGTGTCATGGATGTAGAACCGGGAGCGGCTCCGCCTCGTATGTCCTGGTGTCCCCCCATAACGCACCCGCGGATGTCGGCCCGCCCCAGGAGAGTTCCGCCATGGCCCAGCTCGCACCCTTCTACCGGCAGGTGCAATCGCACTACGACCTGTCCGACGATTTCTACGCCCTGTTCCTCGACCCCTCCATGACCTACAGTTGCGCCTTCTTCGAGCGTGCGAGCATGAGCCTGGAGGAGGCCCAGCAGGCCAAGATCGACCTGGCGCTCGGCAAACTCGGGCTCGAACCGGGCATGACGCTGCTCGATGTCGGCTGCGGCTGGGGGTCGACCATGATCCGCGCCGTACTCACCTACGGGGTGCGCGTCATCGGACTCACCTTGAGCCGCAACCAGTTCGATCATGTGCAGACCCAGCTGCGGGAGCTCGGCATCACCGAAGCCGAAGTGCGCCTGCAGGGTTGGGAGGAATTCGACGGCACCGCCGACCGGATCGTCAGCATCGGCGCGTTCGAACACTTCCGCAAGGAGCGCTATCCGGAGTTCTTCGCCCGCTGCCACCGGCTGCTTCCTGCGGACGGCCGCATGCTGTTGCACACCATCATCGGCCGCACCCTGGCCGAGCTGCGCGCCAACGACATCCCCGTCACCCGCGACGACGCCCTGTTCCACATCTTCATGAAGCGCGAGATCTTCCCCGGCGGCCAACTCCCCCAACCCGACACCGTCACCGGCAATGCCGAACCCGCCGGATTCCGCACCACCCGCATCCAATCCCTGCGCCCCCACTACGCCCGCACCCTGGACCTATGGGCCGATGCCCTCGAAGCCCACCACGACGAGGCGGTCCACCTCACCTCCGAAGAGGTCTACCAGCGCTACCTCAAGTACCTCACCGGCTGCGCCCACTACTTCCGCGCCGGCCACCTCGACGTCATGCAGTTCACGCTGCAGAAGTAGGCAGCTCAGGCACTGTCGCGGCGAGTCATCAGGGCCGCGTCGAGGTGCCCCAGCACCGCGTGGCGCAGCGCGTCGAGTGGCGGCCCGGTGAGCGGCACCCGCGCCAGCGCGAGAACCGTGGTCGAGCGGGTCGGCGACGCCGCCTCGAGCGCCAAACAGCGGCGGGTTACCTCGTCGAGACAGCCTGCGGCCGTGGCGGTTGCGATGACATGGACATAATCGGGCCCCAAGGTGTGCGCGGCCGACCGGGCCAGCGTCCACAGGTCGTCGGCGCGCCGCTCCGGAGGCAGCAGCGCCGCGGCATGGCGGGTCTCGAAGTCGATCCACCGGGCAGCAGGCACGTCGTGGAACGCCGAGCCGAGTAGCACACCCTGGTCGATGGGTAGCACGGGTTCGAGCAAGACGTTGCCGAGGATCGCGTCGCCATGAGTTTCGGCTGCGGCGTGGAGCTTTCGCAGCGCCATGGTGGCGGCGGTGAGCGCGGCAACAGGATCAACCGCGAAATCGCGAAGCAATTCGTCGGCGGGTGCGCCCGGCAAGAGCGGAACCAGCAGCCTGCGGCCGACAGATCGAACCGTGTCGTTGCCGTTCCGGTTGCGGTGCAGCACACGTTCGCGGGCATGCCAAGCTCGGCCCGACAACACGCGGATCGGTTCACCGAATCCTGCCAGCCAGAGATTCCACAGCGGAATCAATACGAGAAAGCTTGGGCGACGCCACTTCTCGACCTGCAATGCCCGGTCATCCACCCGCAGGGTATGCATCGGCGCGGCGGATACCGCCCGAGCAAGCCACCGCGAGAAGGCCCCAGGCAGGCGCGCCGGCAGCACGGTGGAGATGCCCGGGCACGACACCGGAATCGGCGTCACCGCCGCAGCGGTTACCGACGCATCCGACGTGCGGGCGCGCACGATCGAGGCGGAATCGAAGGAGGCGGTCCCGGTGCCGTCCACCGGGGCGGAGGGAACGGCGGTCAGGGCTGGAGTGCGGAAGGTGTCGGGGTAGTGGGTGCGGCCGGACGGCTGGAGTACGGCCCAGACGTATTTCGCAAAAGTGCGGGTGTAGCCGAAGGGTTGGAGGTGCATTCGGCGGCTGGAGGTTCGGGCGGTGAGGTGGCGATCGTGGTGGAAGTGGGTGGGGCGGGTGCGGTAGAGGCCGGCGAGGATGGGCCATTCTTCGGACAGTTGGACGGATTCGGCGAAGGGGCCGAAGGTTTCGAAGGCTTCTCGGGTGCAGAACATGAAGGCGGACATGGCTTTTGCGCGGGGCAGCGGGAGGAGGCGGATGTGGTCCCAGAACAGCCACCAGAGGTGGGCGCGGAGGCCGCCGTCGAGGGCCGCCAGGCGGGAGAAGCCGCCGTCGAAGCCGTTGGCGTGGTGGGTGAGTACACGGGTGAAAGCGTCCAGGGGGACGTGGGTGTCTGCGTCGACGAAGACGAGCAGGTCGCTGCGGGCGTGGCGGGCGCCGAGGTTGCGGGCGCGGCCCGCGCCGGGGAGCGGCGATTCGAGCACACGGACGCCGAAGGAGCGCGCCAGATCGGCGGTGCCATCGGTGCTCGCACTGTCCACGACGAGGATTTCGATTCGGGCCGGCTCCGCGAAAGCGGCTGCGGCCAGCAGGGATCGGAGGGTCGAGGCGAGTGCCGCCGCCTCGTTGCGGGCGGGGACGATGACCGAGAGGATCACTGGGCTCTGTCGAACACGAACAGGTCGCGCCCGCCGAAGGGCACCGGTAGTCGATCCGGTTCGAAGGCGATCTCGCGCAGGCCCGCCGCGTACGCGGCCGTGCGCACGTCCTCGCGCGACAAAACCCGGCGCACGTGCAAAGCCACTCCGGCCGCCATCCCCGAATCGATGAACCCGACCAGGCGCGACACCTGAAATGCCAAGCGGCCGAAAACGAATCCTCGCGCCACGAGCGCCGCCCGGCCGAGCACTCCCCCGGTGGTGGACTGCAGCACCACCACCCGCGACGCCACCCGTGCCGTCTCCGCGAGCACGGCCGTCGGATCTGCCGGGAACTGCAGCACGTGCAACACCACCGCCGCCCCGAACGCGTCATCCGCGAACGGCAACACCCCATCCGCGCACAACACCGGTCCTACCCCGACGACATGCATGTCCACGACATCGGTCTCGACCACCTCCAGCCCGACCACCCGCCGCAGCGCGTCGGCATTGTGCCCGGTACCGGACCCCACATCGAGCACCCGCCCGCCCGCCGGCAGATGCCCGCGAATTCGCCCCACGATCCGAACGGCCCGCTCCCGAGCCGCCCGCTCCAATCGAGCCTTCACCGAACCCACTCCCCGCGCCCCCGACCCGATTCGACGATCCCGCAGTCCCGAGCTCCCACAAGCGATCTCCACCCCACCGCCCGAACATATCACCGCCTCGCGCCCGCCTTCCCCGCCCGACTACGCGACCGCGCGGGGGCTCCACGCACGCGGTGAGATCCGCCACTCGACGGTACCGATCGAGCAATGCCGGGTCGCCCGCAAACCTGCACGTTATTGCGTTGTGCGCGAATATCCGCGGTCGGATCGACTACCGGTACGTAAATGTTCCAACACGCTGTTCACACAATCTGACGCACAGCGCCAAACCGGAACCGACGGAACTCGATACCGATCGTCGATCACCTCAGCTAGGCCGCTCGCGGCCGCATTCGCGCCTTATCGGGGCCACTGACATCCCGTGCCAACCAGGTTTACCCAACCGTCCGCGATCGTTAACTGGAAGGGAACACGAGCCCTGGTCAGCGGGTCAGAGTCCCCTTGGAGAGACACCGGGTGGCGTGACGAAACCCACTGAGCTGCACAGTTGTTGGACTTCGAGCGGAATTGACACGAAGCCGCAGCGCCGCTAGCGTGTCGCCATAACGTTGCCGGTCAGATGACCAGCAACGCAGAAGGGTCGGGGAAGTTCTCGTGAACGGTTTTTCCACAGGGCCAGAGCTTTTCAAGCCCGATAACAATTCATCCGGTCGCGAAGCCATGCCGTCGCTAATTGCCGCGGTCGTCATCGATGAACTCGTGCGCAATGGCGTGAAATGGTTTGTCTATTGCCCGGGTTCGCGGAACGGTCCGCTGGGATTCGAACTCGCGCGCCGTGCGCGGGCCGGGGAAATCAAATTCCAGGTGCGACTCGACGAGCGTTCGGCGGCTTTCGTGGCACTCGGGATCACCAAGGCCGGCGGGCAGCCCGCGGCGGTCGTGACGACCTCCGGCACCGCGGTGTCCAACCTGCTGCCCGCCGTCACCGAGGCGAACTACTCCGATCTGCCGCTGGTGCTCGTCACCGCCAATCGACCGCCCGAGGTGCTCGGCACCGGGGCGTCGCAGACCGTCGAACAGACCGCGCTGCTCACCTCGCAGACCCGGCACGTGCAGCAGGTCTGGTCGGGCGAATCGTTCGGGCCCGAGGCGAACGGCATCCTCCGCTCGCAGGTGTGCCGCGCGCTGGGGATCGGGACCGGGCAGTTGCTCGGACGTCCCGGCCCGGTGCAACTCGATGTCCCGCTGACCTCCGGCCTGCCACCCGCCGGTGAAATCGCTTGTCCCCCGGGCCGATCCGACGACGCGCCCTGGATCCGCATGCCCGGTGCGGCTCGCCGCACCACCTCCGGTTCGACGGCCGTCGACCTGCGCCGCCCCACCCTGATCATCGCCGGTGACGGCACCGATCCCGCCGCCCTGCCGCCACGAATGCCCGTTATGGCCGAACCGACGGTGGAGCTCGGCGACCGCAAACGCCTGCACCCCTGGGTCCTCGACTACGTCGACCCCGAGCAGGTGGTGGTCTACGGCCGCCCGACCCTGCACCGCAATGTCGGGCGACTGCTGGCCCGCGACGGCGTGCGCGCAGTGCTGGCGAGCGGACCGGGCGACTGGATCTACGCCGCACCCGATATCGAAGTGCTGTCGGGCAATCCGCGATTCCACGGCGAAGCCGATGCGGCCTGGACCGAGGAACTCGGGCTGACCGACGCGATCGTGCGCGGACAGTGGACCCGGGTCATGAACGAGACCGCCGACCGCATCGGACTCGGGGTCGCCCGCGCGGTGCTCGCGGGCCTGCAACCCGGCGACCTACTGTGGCTCGGCGCATCCAATCCGATCCGCGATGTGTCGCTGGCCGGTGTGGTCCCCGCCGGGGTCCAGGTGCTGTCCAATCGGGGTGTCGCCGGGATCGACGGCAATGTGAGCGCTGCGATCGGCGCGGCACTCTCGGCACCGGATCGCACGGTGGTGGCGCTGCTGGGCGATCTCACCTTCGCCTACGACGCCTCGGGCCTGCAGACCGGACAGCTGGAGCAGGTGCCCGGCAATCTGATCCTGGTGGTGTCCAACGATGCCGGGGGCGGCATCTTCGAACTGCTCGAGCAAGGGCACACCCGCTATCGGCAAGAGCCCTACGGCGACACGTTCGAACGGATCTACGGGACCCCGCAGCGCGTCGACATCGCGCAATTGTGCGGCGCGTACGACGTCGCACACCGCCGCGTCGAACTGGGCGATCTCGGGATCGCGCTGCGGCAGGAGCGCCTCGCGCGACGGCTCTCGGTGCTCGAAATCCCGGTCGCGCGCACCGCTTTACGCGATGTGCACGCCACCGCGCGGCAGGCGGTCGACGCGGCCTTCGCATCGGCATCCGCCGAGGTCGCCGACGCCGCGCTCGAACTGGAACTGCAGACCCCCGAACTCACCGGAAACCTCGAGTACTCCTGATGAGCGACACCATGACTTCCGTTCCACTGACGCCCCTGCTCCTCCCCGAGGATGCGGATATCGCCGTCGCGACCCTGCAGCGCGCCCTCGAGGCGGTCCACCGCGGCGATCGGGCCATCGCGCCCATCACCGAGCCCGGCCAGGCGCAAGGGCTGCCCGAACGGGTTCCGGCCGGGACCGCGGCGGTCCTGTCGACCTCGGGTTCCAGCGGCGTGCCGAAGCGAACCATCCTGTCCCGCAAGGCCTTGCTGGCCTCGGCCACGGCCACCTCGGAGCGGCTCGGCGGTGCGGGCGACTGGCTGTTGTGCCTGCCGGCCGGATTCGTCGCGGGGTTCCAGGTGATCTCGCGGGCGGTGCTGAGCGGCACCCGGGTCGCGACGCTGCGCGAGGGCCGGTTCGATCCGGCCGGTTTCGCCGCCGCCGCACGCCGCATGCCGCCCGGTCGCCGCTACACCTCGCTGGTGCCCACCCAGGTTTCACGATTGCTCGCCGAGCCCGAATCCCGTTCCGCGCTGGCTGTTTTCGACACCGTCCTGATCGGCGGGGCCCGCCTGGACGCGGCGACCGACCGCCGCCTGCGCGAGGTCACCGACGCGGTGGTGACCTACGGAATGACCGAGACCTGCGGGGGCTGCGTCTACGACGGGGTCCCGCTGCGCGGGGTCGACGTGCGAATCATCGACGACATCGTTCACATCGGCGGTGACGTGGTGGCCGACGGCTACCTGGAGTCTCCGGGCGAGGTGCCCTTCTACGCCGAGGGCGAGACCCGCTGGTATCGCACCGCCGACCGTGGCGTGTTCACGAACGGCGTTCTCGTACCGACCGGACGCATCGACGATCTGATCAACACCGGCGGCGTCAAGGTCTCCGCGGTCGCGATCGAACAGGCCCTCGCCGAGCTGCCCGCCATCGCGTCCGTCGTGGTCATGGGCATCCCCGACACCGAATGGGGCGAACTCGTCGCCGCGTATATCGTTCCGCGCCAAGGTGTTTCGATGCCCGAACCGGAACTGCTGCGGGACCTGGTGCGGCAGCGGCTCGGGCGCGCCGCCGTCCCGAAGCGCTTCGTCGTCGGTACCGAGCTGCCGCTGCTGCCCAATTCGAAGATCGACCGCCGCGCCGTCCACGGACGGCTGACAACCGGAACGGAGCATGCGCGTGCGTGAACCCGTGCGATTTCGCCTCAGCGGCGCCAACGGCCCGGTGGGCCTCGACGGCCCGCTGATCTGCTACCACAGCCTCGCGGAAGCCGAGGCCGCGGTTCGCGCGGGCAACTACGGCAATCTCGTCGCCGGGTCCATCCCCTTCGACGACGATGCCGCCAACCATTCGCTGTATCTGGGCTGGCGCATCACCAATCGGAGCGGTGCGGACTCGAAGGCCAACGCGGCGGCCCATTTTCGCGCCGATATCGACTTCAACGACACCTCCATCGCGAACTATCTGCGCCTGATCGACGACGCGCTGCTGCTGCTGCGGTCGCCGGATTCGGCGCTGGAGAAGATCGTCATCGCGCGGTCGGAGCGCTACTTCTACGACGGCGTGGTGGACCCGGTCGCGCTCTTCGAGCGGATCGCGGCGCTGTACCCGAACGCGCGCAGCTACTTCGTCGAGCACCTGGAGCATCCGGGCGTGTACACGATGGGCGCGAGCCCGGAGTTGTTCCTGCGCAAGACCGGCTACACGATCACCATGACACCGCTGGCCGGTACCGTCACCCGCGATACCCGGCTGCCCGAATCCGAGGATCGGGCACGTGCCCAGGCCCTGCTGTTCGACGAGAAGTATCTGGCCGAGCATCGGCACCTGGTCGACTTCATGGTCAAGGGTCTGGCACCGTTCTGCGCCGACCTCGACTTCCCCGACGAGCCCGAGTTGGTGACCGCTCCGGGCCTGTGGCACTTGGGCACTCCCATCACCGCCCGCCTGCTCGATCACGAGACGCCGGTCGCCGACCTGGTCGCGACGCTGCATCCCTCCCCCGCCGTCTGCGGTGTCCCGCAGGAGGATGCCCGTCGCATGATCGCGGGCTACGAATCGGCCCGGGAGTACTACGGCGGTCTGGTCGGCTGGCTCGACGCCGAGGGCGATTGCGAATTCCATATGGCGCTGCGCGGTCTCGAACTCGATTCGCACCGTGGACATCTGACGCTGCGCGCCGGCGGCGGCGTGGTGTCCCGCAGTCGTATCGACACCGAATTCGCCGAGACCTCGGCCAAACTCGCCACCATGCGCCGGGTGCTGGGGATCCCCCGATGAGCCCGCGCGACGCGGTGATCGTCGCGGCGGTGCGCACGCCGATCGGACGGGGAAAGCAGGGCGGCGCGCTCGACGGCGTGCACCCGGTGGATCTGATGGCGCACAGTCTGCGTGCGGTGGTGGCCGAGGCGGGAATCGAACCGGCGCTCGTCGACGAGGTCATCGGCGGTGTGGTCAGCCAGGTGGGCGAGCAGGCCACCAACGTGACCCGGCGCGCGGCGCTGGCCGCCGGGCTGCCGGAATCGGTGCCCGCCAGCACCATCGACCGGCAATGCAGTGCGAGCCAGCAGGCGCTGCGGTTCGCCGCGCACGCGGTGATCGCGGGCGACTGTGAGCTGGTGATCGCCGCGGGCGTGGAATCGGTGAGCCGAATTCCCATGGGCACCAGCCTGCTCGACGCCGACAACCTCACCGGGTCGGCATTTCTGGAACGCTATCCGCAGGGCGTGCCGTGGCAGGGCATCAGTGCCGAACTCATCACCGCGCGTTGGGGATTCAGCCGCGCCCAGCTCGACGACTACGCGCTCGAGAGCCACCGCCGCGCCGCCGAGGCCACCAAGAACGGTCATTTCGATGCCGAATTGACCCCGCCGATCAACCAGCTGGCCCTGGACGAGGCCATCCGATTCGACGCCAGCGCAACGGGACTCGGCGCGCTCCCGGCGGCGTTCCGCAACGAGGCGATCGCCGCGCGCTTCCCCGAGATCCAGTGGCACATCACCGCCGGCAATGCCAGCCAGCTCGGCGACGGCAGCGCGGCGGTGATGGTGACCACCAGCGAGAACGCCCGCCGACTCGGGTTGACCCCGCTGGCCCGCATCCGCAGCCACATCGCCGTCGGCGACGACCCGTTCCTCATGTTGACCGCGGTCATCCCCGCCACCGAGAAGGTGTTGAAGCACAGCGGACTTCAACTCTCCGACATCGATCTGCTCGAGGTCAACGAGGCGTACTCCAGCGTCGTGCTGGCCTGGGCGCAGGAAACCGGGGCCGACCTGAGCCGCGTCAACGTACACGGCGGCGCGATCTCACTGGGCCACCCCCTCGGCGCGAGCGGCGTCCGCATCACCGCGACCCTCCTGCACGCCCTGCGCGAACGCGGAGCCCGCTACGGCCTGCAGACCATGTGCGAATCCGGCGGCCAGGCCAATGCGATGATCCTGGAGACGCTCTGAGCTCAGCCCGGGGCGAGGGCGGTGCGCAGGAAGCCGATCGACTGGTCGCGGACGCGGTCCTGGGTGAGGCCGTCCGCGCCTGCGCGCAGGGCCGACAGGAGCGCGGAGACCAGTACCGAGAGCAGTACTTCGCCCGCGATGTGCGGGTCGAGGTCGAGGTCGAGGTAGCCTGCGGCGATGCCGTGGCGGATCATGTCCACCGACTGCTCGCCGTAGCCGCGGGCATTGTGCATGCAGCGCTGCAACACTCGGTCGTCGATGGCGGAGGCCTCCAGCAGGAAGAAGTTCACCAGGCCGGGTTCGGTGGCGACCAGGTCGTAGAGGCGGTCGATGACCCGGCCGTAGCGGGCGCAGAAGGCGTCCAGGGATTCCGGCGGGTCATCGCCCTCGGGACCGAGCACACGCAGGCGCAACTGGGTGAAGCAGTGGTCGATGACGGCGTCGAGGATGTCACGCTTGTTGGTGAAATAGTTGTAGTAGGTGCCGTGACTGACGCCCGCGGCGGTGGCGATATCGTCCACGCCGATGCCGCGGAAGCCGCGGGTCATCACCAATTCGTAGGCCGCGGCGATCAATTGGTCGCGGCGGCGCTCGGTGCGGGTCCGGCCGCCGACGGCCGGAGCGTCTTCTCCACCAGGCCGAGGGCCACGGTCATGCTGCGGTCGCGGATGGCCGGACTGCCCGCGCCCAGCAGTTCCCGCATGATCCACGGCCCGGCCATCGTGAAGATGGTGTGCCCCAGCACGTCCGGGTCGATGTCGGGACGGATCCAACCTTCCTCCATGCCACGTGTCAGTTCCCCCGCGATCAATGAGGCCGTCATCGCCTCCAGCCCGAAGAGACGATGCGACAGTTCGGGATCGATGGCCCCCGCCTCCACCACCAGCAGCCGCAGCACCCGCGGCTCCCGCTCGAACAGCGCGTAGAGCCGCTCCACCGCCGCCCGCACCGCCGCCACCAGCTCACCGACATCACCCGCGGACCCGAACACCCGATGCAGTTCCATCGCATCGGTCACCTTGCCGACACCGAGATCGATGACGTGGTCCAGGATTTCGCGTTTACTGCCGAAGTAGCGGTAGACGGTGCCCTGGCCGATGCCCGCGCGGGCGGCGACCTCGGAGATGGCGGTGGCCTCGTACCCGTTGGCCGTGAAGACCTCGAAAGCGGCTTCGATGATCTGCTGCCGCCGCCGCGACGGGAGTTCGGTCTGCGGCGGGCGGCCGAGCTTTCTCGAGGGCGATTCGTGCGCCCGCCCCGAGGCTATTTCGCGGCCCCGCTCTTCGCGCCGACATCCTTGGGGCCGTAATCGGTGACCACCCAGTCGCCGCCGTTCTTGGCCACCGTCAGCACCAGCAGGTTGGGCACGGTCGCCGGGTCCTGCTGCTGTACGTTCTGGGTCTTCTGGGTGGCGTAGACGGTGACCGTGTACTGGTCGTTGCCCTTCGAATCCACCGAGGTGCCGACCACGTCGCCGGTGGCCACCACCTGGGCATCGGTCATGATCTTGGCGAGGGTGTCGTGGAACTGGGTGTAGCGGTCGCGCAACGCGTTCGAGGTGCCCCGCTGCACGCCGTCGAAGAAGGCGGGCAGGTTGCGGTAGTCGTAGGTCAGCGAGCGCAGGGTGTATTCCTTGGCGATCTCGGCGGCCCGATCCCGGTCCGTCTGACTGGATTTCAGCGCGTCGTAGTCGCCGGCCGAGTTGTGCCAGAACACCCCGAACACCACGGCTACGACCGCGAACAACGCGGCGGCGGCCGCGACGAACGGGAAGGCGCGCTCCCCGAAACTCTTGGCGGGCAGCGGCTTCGGAGTCGTCACCGGCGGGGCATCCTGCACCGGGGCGGGTTCGATCGTCACCGGCGGCTGCGGGATCGTTTCGGTGACCTGCTCGATCGTGGCGGTTTCACTCACGTCGGTCTCACTCATGAAATGCCTTCTCTCTAGCGAGGAGTTTCGATGGCCACGTGCGCCGCGCCGTCGCCGGGGAATACCGTGGCCAGCAGGTCCACGATCGATCCGGCGTCGACCCGCAGCGGTTTGATGGCGGTGGTGGCGGGCTTCAGGACGGTGGCGAAATGGCTCAGATCGGGCCCGACCAGCTGCAGGTAGTCGTTGATCTTGTTGACCAGCGGCCCGATCGGATCGTCGAAGATCTGCTGACCGACGTACGAGTAGTTCTGGAACGCCCCGATGATGTGCAGCAGCTCCGGCAGCGCGGCATCGATATCGCCCGCCGAGGCGCTGAGAGTGGGTGCGCGCCCGTCGAACTTGTCGCCTAGATTCTGCACATTGGAGTACAGGCGGGCGATGGCATCGTGCTTGTCGTGCAACAGCTTCGCGGTATCGATCAGGGTGGTGGTCAGTTTCGCGACGTCGGCGTCGCGGCCTTCGAATCCGGTCGCCACCGTGGACGCCAGATTCTGCAGCTTGGCCGGATCCAGTTGGGCGGTCAGCGCATCCAGCTTGGCCAGCGCGTCACCGACGGTGGTGGCGATCTTGACCTGCCGGTTGGGGACGATGCTGCCGTCGCGCAGGAACGGGCCCGCGGTGCCGCTGGGGCGGAAGTCGACGAACTGCTCGCCGGCCGCCGAGAGGTTGCCGATCTGCACGACACTGTCGACCGGGATCTTGTACTTGCTGTCGTATTCCAGCGTCACCGACAGCCCGCGCGCGGTCGCGCCGATATCGCGCACCTTGCCGATCGGCAGACCGCGCAGGGTCACCTCGGAGGTCTTCATCAGACCGCCCGAACTGTCGAGCAGGATGGTCACGGTGTTGTTCTGGCGGCGCGGATCCAGGTTCAGCACCCCGACCGCCATATAGCTGCCGCAGACCAGTGTCAGGATCAGCAGCAGTACCAGCGAAACCGGCCCGGAGAGTGAGAGTTTCATCTAGGGCACCATTCCGATCGAGCGCAGTGTGGTGATCAACTGGTCGGCCTGCACGTCGGCGGAGATCTTCTGCACCTTCACATCCGGTGACTGCAGGAACGGAATGATCTTGTCCCGCAGCAGGGTGTGCAGGGCGTCGAGATCCGAGCCGAGCGTGAGGTCGGCGTATCCGGCGGTCACCGCGGTCGGCGCGAGGATCGCCACGATGGACCGGAAGTCACCGACGTGCGGCAGCAGCAGGTTTCCGGCGTTCCCGGCCAGCGCGCCGCCGCTGATGATCAGATTGACCACCGCCAGCAGCACATCCGACAGACCCGCCGCGCGATCCGGGCCGACGGTGAGGATCCGGTCCAGCGACCCGCGTCCGGACTCCAGCTTGGCGGTGATCGCCTGCGCCGAGGTGAGGATGCGGTTCAAATCGTCGGTGTGCGCGGCCATATCGTGCAGGGCCGCGCGGCCGGCGTTGTTGATCCGATCCAGCTCGGCCGGATCCGACGGGAACGCGGCGTTCACGTCGACGACCATCTTCTGGATATCGGTCCAGCGGCCGCCCGTGATGATGTTCGACAGCGCCCGCAGAATGTCCTCCACATTCGTGGCGGGAATGGTCTGCGACGCGGGGATCACATCACCATTGCCCAGGAACGCGGCATCGGAGTTCTTCGGGGCCTCGAGCGCGATGTGGATATCGCCGAGAATGGTGTCCTGCCGCAGTTCCGCCGTCGTGGTCTTGGGCAGTTTGGCGTCGGTGTGCAGTTTGACCGTCGCCACCGCGGTGGTGCCGATCAGGTCGATGTGGTCGAGCATGCCGATCTCGACACCGTCGGCGATCACCTTGGCCCGGTCGGGGAGGTTGAGCACCGAGCCGAATTCGATACGCACCGTGTAGGTGTCGCCGCTGGGATAGGTGCCAGGGATCGGGATGTCGGTCGCCTTCACACCGCATCCGGTCAGCACCAGCGTGGCCGCGGTGATGATCGGCAGCAGCCGGATTACCGTGCGTCTCATTTCGCACCCACCTGCGGTAGCTGGGCGGCCAGCGGCGGCAACGCCGCGAGCAGCGAGTCGATATCGCCCTGGTGCTGCTGGATCAGCGTGTGCGCCTGCGGCAGCACCGAATCCAGCAGTCCGTAGATCTGGCTGTCGTACTTGCCGACATTCCGGGCGATCACGGGCAGGAACTCCACCGCGATATCCACCGCACCGGCGAACTCGGCCGAGAAGTCCCCGATCAACTTCAAGCCGTTGCGCAGATTGTCGAGCACCTGCGCCATATCCGGCCAGTTGGTCACGAACATGGTGGTGAGCTGATCCAGATTGTCGACCAGCCGCCGGAATACGGCGTCCTTCTGGGTGGGATCGCCGATGGCGGCGGAGAGCCGCTGCAGCAATTGATTCCACTGCTGGCCGGTGCCGTCGATGGCATTGTTGGCCGCCGTCAGCGTGTCGTCGAGGAGCGTGTCCGGCTTGCCGCCGGGGCCGGTGCCACCGGTCAGATCCCCGGCCAGCTTGCCCATGGCGTCGAGGGCCTCGCTGATGCCGATCGGCGTCTTGGTGTGGTCGAGCGGAATGCATTTCGACGTGTCGTAGCGCGCCCCGCCGGTGTACGGCTTGGTGAGCTCCACATGCCGGTCGGTCACAATGGAACTCGACATGGTGACGGCCTGGATATCGGCCGGAAGTTTCACCGAATCCTTCACGTGCATGGTGACCCGCATGCGGTCACCGAGCGCCTCGATCTTCGACACCGTGCCGATCTCGACACCGAGCATGGTGACACTGTTGCCCTCGTAAAGCCCGACCGTGTCGGTGAATTCGGCGCACACGCTCTGCTTCGGATCGCGTGCGGTGTTCGCCCACGAGACCCCCACCGCACCGGCGGCCACCACCGCGACGGCGACCCCGGCGGCGAGTGCTGTTCTACCCCATCTCATTCAGCACGCCTTGCCTTCGTAGGGAATGCACAACTGGACCCCGGCGGCCGGTGCGTCGACCTTCACCTGGTTGCCCAGCAGGCCGTTCAGCTTGGTGATGACGTCGCGCAGGCCGTTGATCACCGTGTCGATCCGGTTGGGATCGTCGACGAGCTTGGAGAACAACTGCTCGGCCTGGGTCACCGACGGTTCGATGCTGTCGCCGTAGGCCATGATCGGCCGGTCCAGCACCACCAACAGGCGCTTGACCAGGTTGAACAGGCCCACAATGTCATTGCGGCGGTTGCCCAGCCGATCGGCGACCCCGCCGAGCTGTTTGACGAAATCCGCCAGCACCGTCTTGTCGCCGGCAATGGCCGCGATGTACTCGTCGGAGACGTCGAGCGCAGTATTGAGCTGATCGGTGCGCTGCGCGAGCATTCCGGTCAGGTCGTTGGCATTGCCGATCACGCTGCGCAGCGCGTCCGGCTGGCCCTGCAGGGCGGTGTTCAGCTGCCCGATGGTGTCGCGCATGGTGGAGGCATCCACCTTGCCGAAGATCGGGGTGCCCTTGTCGAGAATGTCGCTCAGTTCGAACGGGGTGGCGGTGCGGTCGGGGGGAATGTGGCCGGTGCCCAGGTTCTTGTCACCGGCCGGGGCCAGCGCCAGATAGTGGCCGCCGATCGGGGTCAGCATCTTGACCTCGACGGCCGACCGATCCCCCACGTGCACATCCTGATTCACCGTGAAGGCAACCTCCACGTGATCGCCGACCAGGTCCACGCTGCGGATCTTGCCGACATTGATGCCCGCGACCCGCACCTCGTCGCCCGAGCGGGCCCCGCCCGAGATCTTGAAATCGGCGACGTAGGTGCGCTGCCCGAACGGGATGACATAGAGCGCACCGGCGACGGCCAGCGCGATGACGCACACCACGACTCCGGCCATGCCCCAGCGCAATTGGGTGTTCTGGTCGCCGCGCCCGGCGACGATGTCGCGAATCAGCTCGCCGACATAGGTGATCAAACCTCGCATCAGTTGCACACCACCAAGTTCTGGGTGGACAGGACCGCTCCGACCACCGCGGGCAACGTCGCCTCACCGTTGGAGCAGGCGATCCGCGGCTTATAGCCCTGACCGGGGGTCGACTGGTTGAGGCCGGTCACCAATTGCGGTGTGAGGGCCAGAATCTGGGTGAGCTGATCGGTCTGCGGCACGATCCGCCGCAACAGCCCGTCGATCGGACCGTAGCCCTGGTCGTAGGCGTCGCGGGTCTGCTCGAGCAGCGGGATCAGCGGGCCCAGTACCGAATTGGCGGTGTCGACCGCGTTGAGCATGGTATCGGTCTTGGAGGTGAACTGGTGCAGGATGCCCGCCAGCTGTTGCACCAGATCACCGACCGCCTGCGACTTGCCGCCGATGGCGTCGGCGACCACGCCCAGATTGCGGATCAGCAGCACGATCACCGCTTCGCTGTTCTTGGCGTGCCGGGTGAGGGTGTCGACATCCGCGAGCACCGGGCCGATACCGGAGCCGTCGCCCTGGATCACCCGCAGCAGGTTGTTGCCGAGCTGATTGAGCTGCGCGGGATCCAAGGTGTCGAACATCGGCTTGAAACCGTTGAAGAGTTTGGACACGTCGAAGCTGGGGATGGTCCGTTCCACCGGAATGGTCGCGCCCGCAGCCAGTTTCGCCCCGCCCTGGCCGTCGGTGAGCAGTTCCACGTACCGCTGCCCGATGAGGTTCTGATAGCGCACCGCGGCCTTGGTGTTGTCGTAGACCGGGCGGGTCTTGTCGACGGTGAAGTGCACGCGCGCCTTGGTGCCGCCGTCCAGGTTCACCGCCTCGACCTTGCCGACCGCGACTCCGGACATGCGCACCGAGTCGCCGGCGAAAAGCCCGGAGACATCGGTGAACACGGCGTCGTAGGTGACCTTGTCACCCGGGATCGGGTTGCGCAGCGCGGTCACGATGAACGTCGTGCAGGCGGCCACGATCAGGAGGAAGACGGTGAGTTTGACGGCGGACTTGGTGATGTCGCTCATTTGGTCCCTCCCGCCAGCGAATCCGCCAGGTACGGCATGGTTTTGGCGATCAGCTCGAGTTGCAGCTGCACGTGACCGTCCACCACCGGCATCGCGTCGTTCATGGCGGCCAGCAGATTCGGGATCCGGTTGTAGGCCGGGGCCACCGAACCGATCGAAACGCTCAACGGCACCGCCAGATCCAGCACGCCGTCGAGGATCTTCTCCAGGTCAGGATTGTTCTGCTGCAACAGATTCGAGATGCCGATCAGCACCGCCTGATCCACCCCGGTGGTGGCCTTGTTGGTACGCGCCCGGTTGTCGGCGTCACCGAAGTAGGCGCTCTGCTCGAGCACCGCCAGGATGGCGTGCCCGGCCGAAGGAGTCAGATCCCGGAACGCGCCGGTCATGTCCCCACCGATGCGCAGGTAGTGCGCGAGGGTGTTCTGCTGGCCGTCGGCCAGGGTCTCGGCGGTCTCGAAGAACGACTGCAGCACCGGGCCCAGACTGGCGGTGTTGTCGAGCAGCAGATCGAAGAGCCGGTGCACCGACGCCGAATCCAGCACCTGGGTCAGGCGCGCGGCCCGGCGGAAGACACCGGCCACGGTCGCGGTCGTGGCGTTCTCGCCGATCTGCAGGATGGCGTGTTCCTTCAGCTTGCGGCCGCCCGCGCCGGGTACCAATTCGATGGCGCTGGAACCGAAGACGTTCGAGGAGGTGAAGCGCGCGGTCACGTCGTCGGTGAGCGCGTCGGCTTGGCGACGCTCGATCTCGAGCGAAATGCGTTGATGCCCGTAGCCGATGGTCTGGACGTTCTTCACCGTGCCGATGGCGTAGCCGCGGAACTTCACCTCCGCGCCGGGCGCGAGCCCCTCACCCAGCGTCGCCGCGTCCACGGTGACTTCGAAGCGGCCAGCGAAACTGCCACGCGCATAGGAACTCACCGCGATCGCCACCACGACCAGCACGACGGCGAGCACCACGCCCCGCACCCGCAGCATCCACGGTCCGGCGCTACGCCCGGAATGATCCTTGAAAATGGCCATGATTCACCCCGAGATCCGGATGCCGACATCCAGGCCCCAGATCACGATCGTCAGGATCATGTCCAGGATGACCACCAGCACCAGGCTGGCGCGGATGGCGCGACCGGAGGCCCGGCCCACGCCCTCCGGGCCGCCCGAGGCGTAGAAGCCCTGGTAGCCGTGGATGAGAATGATGGCGACCACGAAGATCGTCGCCTTGATCAGTGAGGCGACCACGTCGCCGGGTTGCAGGAAGGCGTCGAAATAGTGGTAATAGGTGCCCGAGGACTGCCCGTGCAGCACGTTCACCACGGTCGCGCACGACAGGTACGACAGGATCAGCGTGAGCAGGTGCAGCGGCACGATGGTGATGACGCCGGCGATGACGCGGGTGGTCACCACGAACGGCATCGGCCGGATGCCGATGGCCTCGAGCGCGTCGATCTCCTCGGCGATGCGCATCGCCCCGATCTCGGCGGTCATGCGGCAACCCGCCTGTGCCGCAAAGCCGATCGCCGCGACCATGGGTGCCATCTCACGGGTGTTGGCGTAGGCGGAGACGAACCCGGTGAGCGGGCCCATGCCGACCATGTTGAGCGCGGTGAAACCCTCCACGCCGATGGAACCGCCGACCGCGATGCCCAGGAACGCCAGCACCGCAACGGTGCCGCCGCCCACGATGATCGCCCCGGAACCCCAGGTGATGTCGGAGAGGATGAGCATGGTCTGACGCCGGTAGTACTTGAGCGTGTGCGGAATCGCGGCGAGCACGTCGATCACGAAAGTCGCCTGGTGGCCCAGGGATTCGAAGACGGTCATGGGCGCTCGAGCGGTCTGACCGATGACCCGGCCCGCGTGGCCGAGCGGTGTGTATCTGGCCGGTACCTGAGTCATCAGCCCACCTGCGTCGGTAGGAACATCGAAACCAGCTGCGTGATCACGAGATTCACGCCGAAGGCCGCGATCACGCCGATCACCACCGCCGCGTTCACGGCATTGGCGACGCCGCGCGGGCCGGAGGTGGCCTCGAGTCCGCGCTGACACGACACGATGAGCACGATGATCCCGAAGATGACCGCCTTCACGATGGCCACCCACAGGTCGCTCATCTTCGCGAAGGCCGAGAAGGCCGACAGGTAGGAACCCGGGGTGACGCCCTGGAATCCGACGGCGATCACATAGCCGGTGAACACGCCCATGAAGATGATCAGCATGCACAGCAGCGGGGTCAGCACGATCATGGCCGCCAGCCGCGGCGCGACCAGGCGACGCACCGGGTCGATGCCCATGACGCGCAAGGCATCCACTTCGTCGCGGATGGTGCGCGCACCCAGATCCGAGGCGATGGCCGAACCGGCCGCGCCGCCCAGCAGCAGCGCGGTCACCATGGGCGCGCCCTGACGGATCACGCCCAGACCGCCGGCCGCACCGGAGACCGAGCTCGCGCCGACCTGCTGGGTCAGGCTCCCCACCTGCACCGCCACGATGACGCCGAACGGAACCGATACCAGCACAGCGGGAATCGCGGTCACGCTGACGATGAACCAGCCCTGCTGTAGCGTGTCACGCCACGGATGGCGCAGTTTGACGATGTCGACGATCAGGAATCGGAACGCCGCGATCGCCAGCTGAATTGTCCGTCCGAATGTCCGCAGTCCCGAAAGTACGAATTCGACGGCCTGCCGTAGTAACGGATCCGGCCCTCGAACAGCCTTGTCGACCAATGTTCACCACCCCACAGCCCCACTGTTTTGGTCGCCGCCGACCGGCCCCTCTGTTGGCCGGTTCCGACTGACCGAGACAGTAATACACATTTCGGACTGACGTGTCAGTCTTCACGGAAATATCTCGGGGGTTGACAGGGCTTGCCGTGCCGGTGAAAAATGCGCGCGCCGCGCAATTAGCACGCTCTACCAGCAGTTTTCAGCTATGGGTCGGCAAATGCGAAATGCCGCCAGACCAGTCGGTAGGTCCAGCGGCATTTCAGATTTAGCGGGTCGTTAGCTCAACTGCGGGCGCATGACCTCACGACTGTCCGGACAGTTCGGCCACCGATCCCAGCGGCAGCGCTTCATCCGCACACGCGACCCGATCCACCTGCGCGGCGCGGCCGATCAGATCCCGGGCGGCACGGAACTCCGCCGGGCGCGCGATGGTCACGACCCCGGTCGCCACACCCTCGCGCAGGGCGAGCACGGTCGCGTCACCCGACTCGACGCTGCCCCGCACCACCAGCTCATCCGAAGCCCGAATAGTGCCCGCGAACTGGATGTTTCGGCCATACTGCAGCGACCATCCCCACGCCACCTCACCCGGGAGCGGCGGCAACCCGAGCATGGAACGCGCCACTCCGGCCCCCTGCGCCTGAGCGCTGTTCCAATGCTCCTCCCGCCGATGCACACCGGCCGCCGCATCGAATCGGCTGGCCGCGTCGCCGGCCGCGTAAACCCCCGCTGCCGACGTCCGATAGCACTCATCCACCCGAATTCCATCGGCCACGACCAGTCCCGCGGCCTCGGCAAGCCGAGTGTCCGGGACAGATCCGATCGCGACCAGCACAGTGGCCGCCGCCCACCTGTTGTCAGCCGCCCCGACCGCCACCATCCGGTCGCCGTGGCACTCCAATCCGCGCAACCTGACATCGGTATGGATCGCGACCCCATTGTCGGCGTGCAACTTCCGCACGAAATCGCCGATCATCCTCGGCGCGACCCGCTCGAGCGGCCCACCCGCCGCATCCAACACCGTGACCTCCGCCCCCAGTCCCCGCGCGGTTGCCGCAACCTCGCACCCGATGAGCCCGGCCCCGACGATGAGCAAGGACCCACCCCGCCCGATCGCCGCCCGCAGGGCCTCCGCATCCGCCCGGCCACGCAACACATGAACCCGTGCGGCAGCACTCGCATCCCCGAAACCGCCCCGGATTGTGGCACTTCCGGACAAGGTCGACGGGAGTCTGCGGGGGCGAGCGCCGGTGGCCAGGAGCAGGTTGTCGTAGCCGATGGCGGAGCCGTCTTCGAGCCAGACCAGGCCGGGGCCCGGGTCGATGGATTCGACCAGGGTGCCGAGGCGCAGTTCGATGTCGTGGGTGCGCCAGAACTCGCTGGGCTGCAGCAGGGTTCGGCGATCCTCGGCGGTGCCGGCCAGGATTTCCTTGGAGACCATGGGCCGCCGGTAGGGCGGTTCGGGTTCCGCGCCGAGGAGGATGATCTCGCCGGTGTAGCCCTCGGTGCGCAGGGTGCGGGCGGCGGTCGCGCCCGCGACGCCCGCGCCGACGATGACGATGCGGCCGGTCACGCGCGGCTGACCTCGACCATGTCGAAATCGGCCTTGGCGGCACCGCAATCCGGGCAGGACCAGTCTTCGGGGATGTCGGCCCAGCGGGTGCCGGGCGCGATGCCGTCCTCGGGCCAGCCCAGGGCCTCGTCGTATTCGAAGCCGCACTGCACGCACTGGAAGAGTTTGTAATCGGTGGTCATGGCAAGGTCCTGTCTAGGTGGGTTCGAAGTCGAGTTTTTCGCGGACGCCGCAGTCGGGGCAGCACCAGTCGTCGGGGACGGCCGACCAGGCGGTGCCTACCGGGAAGCCTTCGCGGGGAGCGCCTTTCGACTCGTCATAGACGTAGTCGCAGACCGGGCAGCGGTAGGCGGCCATCACGCCACCCCGTACTTCGCCAGCACGCGCGCCCGCTTGCGGGGCTGGATGTTGACGCGGGTGATGTCGCCCGAATAGTGCTCCAGCACGCGGTGATCCATCACGCGACGCCACAGTGGCGGGAAGTATGCCAGCGAGATCATGCTCGCGTAGCCGCTCGGCAGGTTCGGCGCGCCGTCCATGCTGCGCAGGATCTGGTAGCGGCGAGTGGGATTCGCGTGATGATCGCTGTGCCGCTGCAGGTGGTAGAGGAAGATATTGGTGACGATGTGGTCGGAGTTCCAGCTGTGCTCCGGCGTGCAGCGCTCATAGCGGCCATTGGCCGTCTTCTGCCGCATCAGACCGTAGTGCTCGAGGTAGTTGACGGTCTCGAGCAGCGCGAAACCATAGACGGCCTGGATTACCAGCCAGGGCAGGATCGACGGGCCGAACGCCGCGACCAGCGCGCCCCACAGCACCACCGACATCAGCCACGCGTTGAGGACGTCATTGCGAATCGTCCACGGCCGCTTGCCGAGTCGCTCGAGTCGCTTGGCCTCCAGCTCCCACGACGACCGCAGACTCCCCCACACGCTGCGCGGCAGGAACGCCCAGAAGGTCTCCGCGAAGCGGGCGCTGGCCGGATCCTCGGGGGTGGCGACCCGCACGTGGTGGCCGCGATTGTGCTCGATGTAGAAGTGCCCGTAGAACGTCTGGGCCAGTGTGATTTTCGAGAGCCAGCGCTCCAGTTCGTCCTTCTTGTGGCCGAGTTCGTGCGCGGTATTGATGCCGACGCCGCCCATCACGCCCATGCTCAGCGCCAGCCCGAGCTTGGAGACCACGCCCAGGCCGCCGTCGATGCCCAGCCACGACAGGTCGCTCGCGGTCCACAGGTAGCAGGCGGCGGTGAGGCTGACCAGCTGGAAGGGGATGTAGGCGTAGGTGCAGTAGCGGTAGTACTTGTCGTTCTCGAGGTACTCCATCACCTCGTCGGGCGGGTTCTGCCCGTCGGGTCCGAAGAAGCGGTCCAGTAGCGGCAGCAGGCCGTAGACCAGCAGCGGGCCGATCCACCACCAGACCGGGGAGACCGCCGAGAGGCCGAGCTCGTTGAAGGCCCAGACCAGGGCGGTGGCCAGGAACAGGGCGGTCGGCGGCACCAGGCCGAACAACCACAGATACCGCTTGCGGTCACGCCAGAGCGGAGGCGTTTCCTCTCCGCTGCGAATCACCCGGGAACGAGACGTCGTCATTGCCGTACTCCTAGCATTTACACTTTCCGAAGAACTGTATTCATTAGATACAGAGTCGCGTAATCTGTCAACGACAGGACGAAAGGCGAGCTCATGTACGATCGGGGCGTGGTTGAAGCGCCGAACTTCCAGAACGAGATGCGGCAACTGTTGCGCGAGCGGATCGTGGACGCCGGACGCCGCATCGTCGTCACCGAGGGCTGGGGCGCGGTCAACATGTCGCGGCTGGCCAAAGAGGTCGGCGTTAGCCGGCCGGTGCTCTACAAGGAGTTCTCCAACAAGCACGAACTGGCCGAAGTGGTGGTCCGCCAAGAGGTCGACGGGTTCCTGATCGGCATCGCCGAGAGCCTGGCCGCGCATCCGGCGGACGCGGTAGGGGGCTTTACGGCAGCGGTCGAATACACGCTGCGGACCGGTGCCGACAACACTTTGCTCAAGGCGGTGCTGGCCGGGCGGTCGGCCACCGACACCGCCCTGCTACCGGTGCTGATGACCGAGACCGAACCCGTGCTCGGGCGCGCGATCAGCGCCCTGACCGCCGCCATTCGCGCGCAGTACGGGCTCGACGAGATGGACGATGCCGGACTCGGTTCGATGACCGAAGTGCTGGTCCGGCTCGCCCTGAGCCATCTGTTCCAGCCGACCGGGCCCGTGGATCGGGCGGTCGCGCAGATCCGGCTGGTGATCTCGGCGACGTTCGGCGCGGCCCTCGGGTCGATCTCGACTTCAGCCGCGCCGCAACGGGATTAACTCACCTCGGAGTCACTGCAACCGGGCGGCGAGCCGGGTGGCGTTCATGTAGGCGATGGATTCGATGCTGACCATCGGGTTCACGCCCGAGGCGGTCGGGAAGCAGGAGCCGTCGGCCACCACGATATTCGGCACTTCCCAGGTCACGCCGTCGGGATTGGTCGCCGAATCCGCCGGCGAGCCGCCCATGCGCGCGGAGCCCATGATGTGCAGCGCACCCATGGAACACCTGCCCGGGGCGTACCCGGCCTCGGCGGCCCGCTGCGCGAACTCGTCGTGCGAGCCGCTCACGCCGGGCTCGTAGCCGACCCCAGCCTGATGGCCGGAGAAGATCCGCTGCGCGCCCGCCGCCTCCAGAATGCTTGCGGCATTGACGATTCCGGTGTGCATGTGGGCGGCGTCGCGGGCGGAGAGGCGATAGTGCACCACGGCCTCCCCCACCTTGTCGGTCTCGACCGAGCCGTGGTCGCGGTCGCGGGTGATGACGCCGACGGCCACGGTGTTGGCCAATTTCAGCATCTGGTCGCGATGCGCGGCCCCGCCGGTCCACGCTTGGAAGCCCACCGACATGCCCGGGGTCATGGGCCCGGTCTCGTAGATGACCCCGTAGCCGTGGCCGTCCAGATCACGGTCCTGCTTGGAATAGCGGGTCTGCATGCCGCCCTCCCAAGGGCGGATGTCCTCGTCGAAGACGCCGAAAACGGCTGTGGCCGGGTGCAATCGGAGGAAGTCGCCGATATTGCGGTTACCCAGACCCGAGCGGCGCAGCAGAGCGGGGGTCTGCACCGCACCGGCCGCGACGACCACCGCGCGGGCGCGCACCCACACCGAATGCCCGTCCGCCGTCACGGCTTCCACTCCGGTGGCGCTGCCGTTGCTGACCACGATGCGGCGCACATCGGTGCCCACCAGCAGCCGTGCGCCCGCCTCGGCGGCATCCGCCAGCCAGGTCTTGACCACCGACTGTTTCGCGCCGACACGACAGCCGAAACCGCAACGGCCGCAGTCGATCCCGGCGTCGCAGGCGGCTCCCACATTGCGGGGCAGCGGCTCGACATGCCAATCCAGTTTGCGCAGACCACGTTCGAGGATCTCGTCGCGATGCGACGCCGGGGAGTGCTCCTGATTCACCCCCAGCCGGGCGACCACCGCGTCGAGCGCGTCGGTGTACTCCTGCTGGTCGAACTGCTCAGCACCGAGTCCGGCCCATTCCGCGCGGACATCGTCGGGGGTGCGGAAGGAGGTGGTCCAGTTGACCACGGTGCCGCCGCCGAGGGCGGTGCCCGCCACCAGCCCGAGCTGCCCCTCCGCCGTGGTGGCCGGTCCCGGGGCGTACAGGCGCAGGAAGCCGTCCTTCTCCCCGGTACCGAAATCGGGGTCGTCGTAATAGTCCCCGCGTTCCAGCACAACGACTTCCAGCCCGGCCTTCGCGAGCACCGCGGCGGCCGTGCCGCCACCCGCGCCCGAGCCGATGACGACCACATCGCACACCACGGTGGTATCGGCGTCGGGCCGCTCCGGGGTCAGCCCGCGCTTCGCGTCCTCGACCGGGCCGAAGGCGGGCGGGATGCCCATCCGATCCCAGACCGGGTTCTGCCCGGTCGGTCCCGGCGTCAGATAGTAGGAGGTGACCGCCGCGCCCTTGAGCGCCTGGAACAGTGCGCGTTTCTTCTCGAGCCGGGAGTTGGCCATCCCCAGCAGCCACCGCTCGCGCGCCTCCGGGGTCAGTCGCGAGAACTTCTTGAAGCCCGCCCCGTTGAGCGCACCGAAGATCCGGGTGTCCCACACCCGCATGAGCAGTTCGAACTGCCGTCGTTCCGCCGCGCGCGGATTGCGCCCGAGCAATTCGGTCACGGTGTCGACGACCCCCAGCTCGGAGGCCGTCGCCAGCTCACCGCCGTCCCCCGGTGTGAAGCTGTCACAAATCATCCCGAGTGCGGCACGCCCCGCCGCGTTTGAAGCCATGCCGCCATCATGCGCCACACCCCCGCCCCTGTCCCCGCAATTGCGGCACGCCGCCCTCACTTGCCTGCGGGGTGCGCGGTGCCCAGGGGTCGCACAAAGGGTCGAAAGTCCTTCGCAGGTTGGCACAATTCGGCACTTCTCTCGGGGCGTCGTCCGTGCGACAGTGTCTCGGCGACAAGTGCGGTGACCGGCGGTGTGAGGTGTGGGCATGATGATCACGGTGTGGGTGGTGCTGCCCTACGCGGCCGTGGTGTCGTGTGTGGCGGGGCATATCTGGCGGTACCGCCGCGACGGATTCCTGGGATACCTGTACGGGCCGAACATCGATCGGGTGCAGCACATCGGGATCACGGCCGTGCGGGCCGGACTCCCCCTCGTTTTCATCGTGCGGATCGCGGAAATGCTGGCCTCCGGACCACATTCGCGACCGGATCACGACATTCAGGTGCTGCTGGCCGTCGTCCAGGTGGTCACGGTGCCGATCACCATCGTCGGGGTCGCGCTGATCCTGATTCCGCCGCTCATCTCCGCGGACATCCGCAGCCGGGTCACGCCGCTGGATCGGCTCACCCTGCCATTGACCGCCGCCGCGCTGTTGTCGGCGGTGCTGGTGACCTTCGACGGCGGCTCCACCGACACCCGATTCCGTACCGCCGAAACGCTTTTCGCGTGGGTCCGCTCCCTGCTGGCCCTGCATCCGGACCCGCAGGTCATGAGCCACGCCCCGGCCGTCTACCAGGTACGCGGGCTGATCATCATGCTGCTGATCGCCGTCTGGCCCTACACCCGGCTGGCCGGCATCATCACCGTCCCGACCCTCCGTCTGCTGCGCCAACTCGTCCCGGCCCCCTACCGGTCCGCGCCGACAGGGTAGCGGAGGCCGGACTCCGTTAGAGTCGGTCATCGAGCGGTTCGTCCAGTACATCCCCATCGGATGGGAGCCACCGTCATGCACGATGATCGCCGTTTGATCGAGGATCGGCTCGGGCGGGTGCTCGGGGGCCGCATCGTTCCCGCCATCTACCCGGAATCGGTGCCGCTGCGGGCGTCGATGTGGGTCGCGCCGGACGAACCCGTCCCTGTCGCAACGGGTTTGGCCGCGCCGCGCACGGCGGTGGAGCCGGGGGCACGGTGGGGTGCGCCGTGGGGAACCAGCTGGCTCACCGTCGAGGGGACGGTGCCGGAGTCCTGGGCGGGGAAGATCGTCGAGGCGATCATCGATCTCGGATTCGACGGCGGCATGACCGGATTCCAGTGCGAGGGCCTGGTGTATCGGGCCGACGGGTCGCCGGTGAAGGGGTTGCATCCGCAGAACCGGTGGGTGCGGGTGGCGGCGCCGGCGGTGGGCGGTGAGCAGGTGCTGCTGCATGTCGAGGCGGCATCCAATCCGCAGATCCCGTTCTTCGGGCCGACCGCGCTCGGCGACAAGTCGACGGCGGGTTCCGAGCCCCAATACCGTTTGGGCCGTATGGATCTCGTGGTGTTCGACGAGCAGGTGTGGCAGCTCGTGCAGGACCTCGAGGTACTGGGCGAGCTGATGCACGAGATGCCCGAGGATCCCGCGCGCCGCTACGACATCGTGCGGGCGATCGAACGCGCGCTCGACACCGTCGACCTGCGGGACGTGAACGGCACCGCTGCGGTCGCCCGCGCATGCCTGGCGGACGTGCTGGCGCGACCGGCCATCGGATCGGCCCATCGCATCTCCGCCGTCGGTCACGCACATATCGACACCGCGTGGCTGTGGCCGCTGCGCGAGACGGTCCGCAAGGTGGCGCGCACCGCCGCCAATATGACCGCGCTGCTCGACGACGAGCCCGACTTCATCTACACGATGTCGCAGGCGGCCCAATTCGACTTCCTCAAACAGCATCGGCCCGAGGTGTATTCGCGGGTCAAGGAGGCGGTCGCGGCGGGCCGGTTCGTGCCCGCGGGCGGCATGTGGGTGGAGGCCGACACCAATATGCCGGGCTCGGAGGCGATGGCACGGCAGTTCGTGCACGGCAAACGGTTCTTCCTCGAGGAATTCGGCATCGACAACGAGGAAGCGTGGCTGCCCGACACCTTCGGGTTCGCGGCCGGGCTGCCGCAGATCATCAAGGCGGCGGGATCGAAATGGCTGCTGACACAGAAGATCTCCTGGAGTCAGACCAATCAGTTCCCGCACCACACGTTTCTGTGGGAGGGCATCGACGGCACCCGGATCTTCACCCACTTCCCGCCGGTCGACACCTACAACTGCTCCATGCAGGGGCGCGAGATCGCCCATGCGGCACGCAATTTCAAGGAGAAGGGCCGGGCGTCGCGATCGCTCGCGCCGACCGGGTGGGGCGACGGCGGTGGCGGCACGACCCGCGAGATGATCGCCAAGGCCGCCCGCATGCGCGACCTGGAGGGTTCCCCGAAGGTGGTGTGGGAGCGGCCCGCCGACTTCTTCCGTGCCGCCGAAGCCGAATACCCCGAACCCGCGGTGTGGGTGGGTGAACTGTATCTGGAGCTGCATCGCGCGACGCTGACCAGCCAGGCCAAGACCAAGCACGGCAATCGGCGCAGCGAGCATCTGCTGCGCGAGGCCGAACTGTGGGCGGCCACCGCGACGGTGCGCACCGGTCTCGACTACCCGTACGCGGATCTGGACCGGCTCTGGAAAACCGTGCTGCTGCACCAGTTTCACGACATCCTGCCCGGATCCTCCATCGCCTGGGTGCATCGGGAGGCCGCACAGACCTACGCGACGGTGGCCGCGGAACTGTCCTCCCTGATCGAGCGCGCGCAGTGGATGCTCGGCGGCCGGGAGTCGGGGCCGCACGTGTTCAACCCGGCCCCGCACGCCTGGCGCGGGATCCCCGCCGGCGGCGCGGGGCGCGAGGCCACGAAGCAGCGTTGCTCGGTGACCGAACACGCGGGCGGCGGCTTCGTACTCGCCAACGATCTGCTGCGGGCCGAGGTGGACGGGCGGGGCCTGGTGGTCTCCCTGGTCGACCTGACACACGACCGGGAGGCGCTGCCGCCGGGCGCGACCGCCAATCTGCTGCAGTTGCACCCGGATCTCCCGAACTCCTGGGACGCCTGGGACGTCGACCGGTTCTACCGCAACCGGGTCACGGATCTGACGGAGCTGGATTTCCTTGCCGCGGAACCGGATTCACTGTCCGCCGCCGTGCGCCTGACCCGCTCCTTCGGCTCCTCCACCGTCGAGCAGACCCTCACCCTGCGGCCCGGCTCCCCCGCACTCGAGATCGAGACCACCGTCGACTGGCACGAGACCGAGAAGTTCCTGAAACTCGCCTTCCCCCTGGACATTCACGCCGACCGCTACGCCGCCGAAACCCAGTTCGGCCACCTGTACCGGCCCACCCACACCAACACCAGCTGGGAATGGGCGAAGTTCGAGGCCTGCAATCACCGTTTCGTGCATATCGCCGAACCCGGCTGGGGTGTGGCCCTCACCAACGACTCGACCTACGGCCACGACCTCACCCGCACCGTCCGTCCCGACGGCGGCACCACCACGACCGTGCGCGCCTCACTACTGCGCGCCCCACAGTTCCCCGACCCCGACACCGACCACGGCACACACCTTTTCCGCCACGCGCTGATCCCCGGCGCGAGCATCACCGACGCCGTCCGCGAGGGCTACCGCACCAACCTCCAGCCCTTCACCCCCGGTGTCGCCGCGCCTGTCGAACCGCTGTTCACCCTCGACAACGACGACATCGTCACCAGCGCGGTCAAACTCGCCGACGACGGCTCCGGCGACGTGATCATCCGCCTCTACGAGGCCGCCGGCGCACGCACCACAGGCCTACTCACCCCCGGCTTCGACACCACCGGCCACTACACCTGCGACCTACTGGAACGCCCAGCTCCCACCGACGCCGTCACCGCGGACGGCGACCGAATCCGCCTGCAACTACGCCCCTTCCAACTGGTGACCCTGCGCTTCACCCGCCCCGGCCAGTAGTTCTTCGTAGCGGGTTTCCTTCTCCACCAGCATGGCTCGGGCCTGCTGCAGGTGAGCGATGTTCGAGTCCAGCACCGCCAGGTATTCGCGGATGGTGGTGAGCCGCTCGGGCACGGTGTCCGGACCCTGCCGCGCCAGGTCGGCGAATCGTTTGATATCGGCGATCGGCATGCCGGTATCGCGCAGGCACCTCAGCAGGCGCAGCCACAGCACCGCCTCGCCGGTGTAGCGGCGGTGGCCGTGGGCGTCGCGCTGGACGGTGTCGCCCAGCAGCCCCTCGGACTCGTAGTAGCGCAGGGTGTGGGGCGTGATGCCGAGTCGTTCGGCGACCTGACTCACGGTGAGCGCCTCAGTCATTGATCGCCCGCAGATTCCGGTAGGTCTCCTCGGCGAAGACATAGGCGTCCGGGTCGGCGAGCGGGTTCGCGCGGCGCTGTTCGTCGAGGGCATCGACCGCGCGCATATCGGCGGCGCTGAGTTCGAAATCGAAAAGGTCGGCGTTCGAGCGCATGTGGTCGGGGCTGGTCGAGCGCGGGATCACCCGCAGGCCGTGCTGCAGGTGCCAGCGCAGGATGATCTGCGCCGGTGTCCGGCCGTGTGCCTGCGCCAGGCCGGTGAGGACCGGGTGGCCCAGCAGCTCACCGCCCTGCATGAGCGGGCTCCAGGATTCGATCTGAATGCCCTGCGCCGCACAGTAATCCCGCATTCCGGTCTGGGCCAGCCGCGGGTGCAGCTCGATCTGATTCACCTGCGGACGCACCCGCGCGCTCGCCAGCAGCTTCCCCAGGCGGGCCTGCGAGAAGTTCGAGACGCCGATGGCCCGCACCAGTCCGGCGTCGTACAGATCCTCGAAGGCCCGCCACGTCTCGGCGATCGACTCGTCGAAGGGCCAGTGGATCAGGTACAGATCCAGAAACTCCAGGCCGAGCCGGTCCAGGCTGGCCCGGCAGCTGTCCACGGCGTCCGAATAGCCTTCGCGACTCACCAGTTTCGTGGTCACGAACAGTTCCGAGCGGTCGAGCCCCGCATCGCGCACCGCCCGCCCGACGCCGCGCTCGTTGCCGTACGCGGCGGCGGTGTCCACGCTGCGGTACCCGGCCGCGAACGCCTCCACCACCGCTCGCTCGGCGACCTCGTCCGTCAGCTGCCAGGTGCCGAAACCCACGGCGGGAAAGGCAATTCCGTTGTTCAACGCCAGCATGTTGTCCGTCATCTCGAATCCTCTCATCGTGACCGCAGCCGACGTTAGAGGTTCGAGTGGACTCGAAGGCAAGCTATTGCTCGCGCAGCCGTTCGTGTAGGCGGTCGCGGACCTGTTCCGGGGTGTAGGCGCGGCGTTTACGTTCCGACCGCACGATGACCACTCCGGTCGCGGCGACACCCGCGGCCCCTGCCAAGCCGAGCACCTTCCACCAACGCATGCGCCTAGGCTAGTCCTCGTGCCCCATGAAGCGCTGTCGAGTATCGGTTTGGACCAAGCGGTAGAGCTCACCCGGACCGGCGATCTGTGGTTGTTCCGAGGACATTCCGGTGCCGACCGCGCGATCCGCGGGCTCACCAACAGCCCGGTCAACCATGTCGGCATGGCCCTGGTGATCGATGATCTCCCGGCCTTGATCTGGCATGCCGAGCTCGGCAAGGCGCTACCTGACGTGTGGTCGGGCAACCATCATCGCGGCGCGCAACTGCACGACCTGCGGGCCGCGGCGATGCGCTGGGCCAATACGTACGGGCAGCAGGCTTGGCTGCGCCAGCTGAACCGGCCGGTGTCCCCCGAGATGGAGAATGCCGCCCTGCGTGCGGTGGCCCGTCTCGACGGCATGCCGTTCCCCTCCACCAGTGCCCTGGCCGGACGCTGGTTCCGCGGCCGCGTCCCGCTCCCGAACCGCCCGAAATCCGCTGCCGCCGAAGCCGATCTGGAAAGCGCCTACTGCGCCGAGATCGTCGCCATGACCTACCAATCGATGGGCCTGCTCCCCCAGAAGCGCCCGAACCGCTACGACCCGGGCAGCTTCTGGAGCGGCGACAACCTCCGCCTCCCCGACGGCTATCACCTCGGCGGCGAGATCGAGGTCAAGATCCCCGCCGCCTGATCGGTCAGCATCCTTGATGGTTCACATCGATGGTGACCACCGTGGCGGGCTGCTCCGGCATACTCGTTTGGAGGCCGACGGCCACGGTCTCGTCCTCCACATCGAGCCACCAGCCGGTCAACCGGCAGGTCTCCCACTGTTTCAAGTCGCCGTCACCGCCACGTGGCGGCAGCGGCAGGTCACGCACGTCCTGCAGATAGCGCACGACCCGGTCGGCGACCTGCGCGTCGGAGGCCCCGTCGGTGCTGCCGATGGCGAACTCACGTTCACAGTAGGGTCCCCAGTTGGTCCGCGAACAGGTGGCCGACGTGCTCAGCACCGTCAAACCCGCAGGCAAGGAACCCAATTCATCCGCCGGTGGAATCGGCGGAAACTTGCCGCCGTTTCCGCCGGGCCCATCCAGGGTGCCGGAGCTGACCAGCGTGAGCCACAAGGTTCCGAGCACCAGCGCGGCACAGTAGAGCGTCGCCGGGACCGCACCCACGCTGATTCGAGCAAGCGGCGTGTCGGTACTTCGCACCTCGCGGATGAGCCCGGCCACCAGCACCGCCCCAGCGACGAAACTCAACAGCACTTCGACGCTCTCGAAACATGACCGCAGCGCCCATGATTGGAACGAGACCACCAACTGGACCACGAGGATCGCCGTCAACGCCAGTCCGATATACAGGCGTGCACGCGACGGCCGAGCCGCCAGCAGCCAGCACACCAGCGGAATCAAGAAGATCAACCGGACCACGGCGGCAGTATAGGCAGACCGCTCAGCCGGTCACCTCATACTTTTCCAGCATCACGGAATCGAGCTCGATGCCGAGGCCGGGGCGGTCCGGGATGTGAACGTGGTTGGCGGCGTAGTGGAGTCGGGATTCGGGGGTGAGGAGAAGCTCGAAGTTGTAGATGCCTTTTTCGAGAGCGAAGTATTCGACCACCAGGGCGTTGGGGATGGCGCCGCAGAGGTGGGCGTGCAGGTTGTGGTGCCAGTGGGGGGCCATGTGCAGGCCGAAGGTGGCGGCGGTGTTGGCGATGCGGAGCCATTCGGTTACTCCGCCTGTGACACCGGCGTCGCATTGCAGGACGGGGATGCCCGCTTCGATGAGAGGCCGGAATTCCCAGCGGGTTTGGTGGATTTCGCCGGTGGCGACGGGGGTGCGGATGGTGCGGGAGAGTTCGGCGTGGCCGGCGAACGCTTCGGGCGAGAGGGGCTCCTCGAACCACCACAGGGGGCCGCCGGCGGCGCGTTCGAAAGCCTCGATGGCAGTGCGGGCCTCGGCGACCGAGCGGTAGGCGTTGTTGGCGTCCAAGGAGACTCGGCCGCCCTCGCCCGCAGCCTCGACGGCGGCGGCGACGCGGCGGGCGTCGTCGGCGACAGACAGCCCACCAACCTTGATCTTGTGGTCGGTGAAGCCCTGGGAGGCGTTGAAGGCGATCTCGCGCGTCACGGCCTCGGTCCAGGAGCCCTCGTCCGGCTGGTAGTAGCCGCCGGAGGCGTAGGACGGCAGCGGCGCGGTCGACCCGCCGAGCAGGCTCACCAGTGGCAGGCCTGCGCGCTTGGCGCGCAGATCCCACAGCGCGATGTCGAGGGCCGACAAGGCGCGAATCACGGTGCCGCGCCGCCCTTCCAGCAGTGTCTCCTGATAGGCGCGCTCCCACAGTCCCGCCACATCGTTCTCGTCCGCGCCCAGGTAGACCGGCGCCAGCAGCTCGTCGGCGGCCAGTTTGGCCAGCAGGCCCGCACCGGTCCCGGCATAGGTGTAGCCGACACCGGTGTACCCGTCGGCCTCCACCTCCACCAGCAGGTAGTGGCGAACGTTCAACTCGCGGTTGGACATCCGGGTCGGCTTGTCGACGGGCACGGCGACGGCGCGGGTGCGGATACTGGTGATGGTCACGGGTGGCTCCTCGAGGTCGCGGCGCAGCGCACCGTCTGGACATTGGCGAATTCGGTGACGCCGTAATGGGATAGCTCGCGGCCGTAGCCGCTGGCCTTGACGCCACCGACGGGCAGGCGCGGATCGGATTCGGAGATGCGGTTCACGAATACCGAACCGGTATGCAGGCGGCGGGCGATGCGGTCGATGGTGTCGCGGTCGGTGCCCCACAGCGAGCAGCTCAATCCGTAGACCGAGTCCTCGGCCGCGGCGACGGCCGCCTCCTCCGAACTCACCGCCAGTACCGCACCCAGCGGGCCGAACGTCTCCTCCCGGAAGGCGGCCGCGTCGGTGTCACGCACCTGCACCAGAGTGGGCGGGAACCACGCCCCCGCCCGGTGATCGGCCTTGCCGCCGAACAGGATCCGGGCCCCGGAGGACACCGTCGTCTCCAGTTGACGGCGTAACTCGTTGCGCAGATCCACGCGCGCCATCGGCCCGATATCGGTATCGGATTCGGTGGGCGCGCCGTAGACCAGCTTGCCCAGCTCGTTCACCATGGCCTCGACGAAATCGCCGAAGACGCCGCGCTGCACGATGATCCGCTTGGCCGCGATGCAACTCTGCCCCGCATTGAGGAACCGTGAACGCACCGCGGCCGCCGCGGCGGCCGACACATCGGCGTCGTCGAGCACGATGAACGGATCCGACCCGCCCAGCTCGAGCACCGACTTCTTCACCGCCCGACCGGCGGTCGAGGCCACCAGCGCGCCCACTCGATTGCTGCCGGTGAACGCCACCCCGGCGATCACCGGATGCTCGATCAGCGGCGCGACCCGGTGCGGGGGCAGCACCACATGGGTGAGCACCCCGTAGCCGAAGGTCTCGTCGAACAGCGACTGCAGCACCTTCGCGCACCCGGTGACATTGTCGGCATGCTTGAGCACCACCGCGTTGCCGACCGCGATGGCGGGCAGCATCGCCCGAATCACCTGCCAGAACGGGTAATTCCACGGCATGATCGCCAGCAGCACGCCCAGCGGCCGCAGCCGCACCTCCGCCGTATCGGGCGCGACATCCACCCGCTGCGGGGCCAGCAGTTCGGCCATGCTGTCGGCGTAGAAGTCACACGCCAGCGCGCACTTGTCGATCTCCGCCCAGGACTGGGTGATCGGCTTGCCCATCTCGACGGTCATCAGCAACCCGAGATCCTCCCGGCGCTCCCGCAACAGCTGCGCGAGAATCCGGAACTCCGCGATCCGATCGTCGACCGGTCGATCGGCATTGATCCGGACCGCGGAATGCGCGCGCCGCAGGCGCAGTTCCAGCTCGCGGTCGGAGGTGAAGCGGTAGGTATCCAGGGTGCGTCCGGTGGTCGGATCGACGGTCCCGATCACAGCAGCACCTCCGCCGCCGCGGTGACCTGGGCGGCCAGCCAGTCCTGGAAGCGGCGGCCGATGATCACCGGATCCTCCAGCAGCTTGGGTACATTCGTCGCGTTCCCGACCTCGAGGTGGACGTGCAGTAGAACCGGGCCCGCCAGCTCCGTCACCGCACGCATCGCGGTATGCAGCTCGTCGGGGTCGGCCGCGCGCCGCACCGTCCAGCCGCTCGCCTCGGCCAGCAGACCCAGATCGATGTCCTCGGCATAGGTGGGCAGATTGGCCGTGGCCCCGTAGACGGCGTTGTCCAGCAGCACCATCACCAGCTTGTCCGGCCGCAGAAACCCACCCGTGGCAAGCACATTCGGGTTCATCAGCAGCGAGCCGTCGCCTTCGATGACGATCACCTTCGGCACCGGGGTGTCGTCGAGGGCCATCGCGATGCCGGTCGCCACCGAGCCCGCCAGCCCCATGGAATCCAGCAGATACAAATGATTGGGCCGGTCCGCCACGGCCGCCAGCTCCCGGCTGGAGGCTGCGCAGGTGACCACCACCGGCAGTTCGGCGGTGTGCTCGGCCAGGATCCGCAGGGCGTCGATGCGCTTCACGCTCAGGCCGCCTTTCCGTCGGTGTTCCAGAAATGGGCCAGCACGATCGCGGGCCGGAAGGTCATGCGCGCGTGTACGCCCGCCTCGGTGACCACCGCCTCCCAGTCCGAAGCCGCACTGCGCCGGTCGATTTCGAAGACCGGCAACCCGATCTCGCGCAGCAACGCGGGCGCGTACTGGCTGAAGGTGTGGATCATCGAGTTGTATTCGCCGAGCCCGCCGCGGGTGTTGGCCACGATCAGCAGCGGCAGATGGTAGGCGATGTTGAAGGTGGTCAGGGCGGTCAGCGCATTGCCGAAACCGTTGTCCTGCATGACGATCGCGCCGAACTTACCCGCCAGCGGGAGCGCGCCGAGCACGCCCGCCGCCTCCTCCTCGCGGGAGAGCGGGAAGACGGTGCGCGAGCGGCCGGCGTTGCCGCCGCTGGTATCCACGAGCGCGGAGATGACGGGGGCGACGCTGACCGAGGGAACGTATCCGACCAGATCGACCTGCGCCGCCCAGATCCCCCGCGCGATCGATGCCGCATATGAATTGGGGTCCACAGCATGTCCTTTCACAGGGACCAACTGCCGAGTGGCAGTTCAATAACCACTCACAACATACTAATTAAGGTGAGTAGCATGCAACTGATTGATAGAAGTTAGCTGAATCCGATCCGACTCAGCTTCCGGGAGGTGCAGCCGGCGAGTGGAGCGACAGCTCAGTAGGTGATCTGCTCGCCCTCGGGCACCGAGACCGACACCCAGCGCCGCCATTCCGCCACCAGGCCGCGCTCGTTCTCGCTGCTGTGCGCCACCAGCAGATCACCCGAGCGCACCAGATGCTTACGCATGGCCCGCTCAGCGGCCATCCCGTCACGTTTACGCAGCGCGTCGATGATGTCCCAGTGATCACGCAACGCGGTCTCGACCGGCTGATAGCGCGGCACACTGTGCCGCCCGTCCAGGGTCAGCGTCTGCCGCAACTCGCGAACGGTCTTGGCCAGCCGCAGATTTCCGCTCGCCGCCAGGATCAGCTCGTGCAGCCGCTCATCGGCGGCGAAGTACTCCGCGCCACCGTCGGCCGTGCGTTCCATGATCCGGTACTCGGTCAGCATGGCCTCGTCGTCGCGGCCGGTCATGACCGCGGCCGCACTGCGACACGCGGGCGGCTCCAACAGCACTCGCATGCTGCACAGCTCCACGATGCCGCGCCCGTCCTGCCCGACCACCCGCGCGCCGCGATTGCGCTCGATGCGCACCAGGCCCAGATCGGCCAGCTTGAGCAGCGCCTCGCGCACGGGAGTCCTTGACGCGCCGAACATCTCGCCCAGCTCGCGCGAGGAGTAGAGCACACCGCGCTGCAGCCGTCCCTGCCGGATGGCGTCGCGGATCTCCTCGGCGATCACCTCGGCTTTGCTGTCAGCCGGCACATCCTGCGACACGAGACCTCTTCGGGGAGCGAGCAACGACGGATCGCCCGCGGCAGGCTGCCACGGGCGATTGCCCAGCTTAGTGCGTGCTCGATCGATCGCTTACGCGCCCACGCCGGGCGCGGGTTCCGGCAGCGGGGCACGCCGGGTCCGGGCGCGATTGGCCAGCACGGCCAGCACCACCAGCGCACCGACATTCGCGAAGATCATCACGCCCATGGACAGGCCGGTATCGCCGTGGGTGGCGTCCTGGATCCAGCCGAAGGCGTACGGGCTCACGAAGCCCGCCGCATTGCCCATCGAGTTGATCAGTGCGATACCGCTGGCCGCGCCGACCCCCGCCAGATATGACGTCGGCACCGCCCAGAACAGCGGTTTCGCGGTCTGCGCGGCCATGGTCGCGACGGTGATGGCCGCGAATGCGATGACGGGAACGGACAACTCGACCGCGGTCACCACGAACGCCACCACCGAGATGGCCAGCGCCACCAGCACCGGTGTCGACGAACGCTCATTGCGAATCGCACGGCCGGTCAGATACATACACACGGCCGCGAGCAGGAACGGCACCGCCGAGAGCCAGCCCACTTGAAAACTGCTCAGCCCGTGCCCGGCCTTCTTGATCACCGAAGGCATCCAGTAGGTGAGCGGGTACGCCCCGCACAGCAGCAGGAAGTAGGCGACACACAGCGCGATGACGCGGCGATCCTTGAGCGCGGCCCGGTGCCCGGTCGGCGCGGCCACCGCACGCTCGGCGTCCTCGGCGGCGAGAAGGCCGGTCAGCCAAGCCTTCTCGCTGTCGTTGAGCCAGCGGGCGCGCTCCGGTGAGTCGGTCAAGGTCAGGAAGAACAGCACGCCCAGCACGATGGCGGGCACTCCGCCGACCACGAACACCCAGCGCCAGCCCGCCAGGCCCAGCGCCCCGTCGAAGGAGTCCAGGATCCAGCCGTTGAGCGGACCACCGAGCACGCTGGCGAGGGGGATGGCCACCATCACCGTCGATATCACCTTGGTGCGCTGGGCATTCGGATACCACCGGGTCAGGTAGACGATGATGCCGGGGAAGAAGCCCGCCTCGGCCACGCCGAGCAGGAACCGCAGCACGCACACCGTGGTGAAGTTGGGTGCGAAGGCGGTGGCTGCGGCAATGATGCCCCAGGTCACCAGGATTCGGCTCAGCCACACCCGGGCGCCGACCTTGGTCATGGCGATATTGCTGGGTACCTCGGCCAGGATGTAGCCGACGAAGAAGATGCCCGCCACGAACCCGTACTGGGTGGCGCTCATCCCGAAGGCCTTGTCCATCCCGAACTTCGCGAAGCCGATATTGATCCGGTCGACGTAGCTGACGATGTACCCGATCACCAGCAGCGGGACCAATCGCACGGTCACCTTACGTAGGACGCTCGAGCCGAACGGCGAATCTTCCGGTCGGACTACGACTTTGTCCATCTTTCCTCCACATGGACTTAAATTCGGCAGCCACCCAACAAGTGGCATGCCTTTCAGAATGAGTAGCATGCTACTCATTCTGTGACGCGGCCCACAAGGGTTTGGAGGGATCGGAGGGGTGGCGCGGATCTGGCG
>NZ_JBHZAC010000018.1:0-157224 GCF_042753865.1 Nocardia sp. NPDC059240
AGATCTTTATAAGCCAGAGTTCCCATAAATAATCCAGCGCTTCACCGCGGTGGTTTTCTTAAAAAAGTGGCCCCCCCGCATCCAACGTGGCGGGCGGCCCATGGGTTTCGAGTCCAGGTCCTCAGAAGAACCCGTCGTCGTTGTTGTTGTTGCCGCCACCGTCGTAATAGTCGCCGCCACCGGCGAAGTCATTGCGCTCGGCGTTCTCATAGCCGCGCTCGTAGGCGCGTTCCTCGTCGCGGTTGTCGTCATCGGCCATCATCTCGCCGATCAACATGCCGCCCACCAGCCCGGCCGCACCCGCGCCGACCACGGCCCCGGTGCTGTGCCCCTGCCGCGGCGGCGGGGGAGCGTACCCGGGCTGCGGCGGGTAGCCGGGCTGTGGAGCGTAACCGGGCTGGGGCGCGTAACCGGGCTGCGGCGGATATCCGGGCTGGGGATACCCGGCGGGCGGATACCCGGGCTGCGGGGCATAGCCCGGCTGCGGCGGATATCCCTGCTGCACAGGCTGATAGAACGGGGGCTGCGTGGTCTGGAGGCGTTGCGCACAGAATTGGCAGACCTCGACGGTGCGGGCCACACCCCACTGCGGCGTCCACGGCATTTGCATGGTGGCCGGGCCGTGAGCCGGGTCGAAGAAGCAGATCACAGGAACATCCCTCTACGCGCGCGCCCGGCGGGACCCGGGCTTCTTGCTATCCGAACTGGAAACGCGGGGACCGCACCGTCGAGTTCCCCGATTACCCATGGTGATACGAAAAGCCGCCCGCATCAGAAGATGCGGGCGGCTTTCAGGATTCGCACTTACCGCGTGAACAGCAGGGCGCGCTTGACTTCCTGGATCGCCTTCGTGACCTCGATGCCGCGGGGGCAGGCATCGGTGCAGTTGAAGGTGGTGCGGCAGCGCCAGACACCCTCGACGTCGTTGAGGATGTCGAGACGCTCGCGGGCGGCCTCGTCACGGCTGTCGAAGATGAAGCGGTGCGCGTTCACGATCGCGGCCGGGCCGAAGTAGCTGCCGTCGCTCCAGTACACGGGGCAGGAGGTGGTGCAGCAGGCGCAGAGGATGCACTTGGTGGTGTCATCGAAGCGAGCCCGGTCGTGCTGGGACTGGATGCGCTCGTAGGTCGGCTCGTTGCCCTTGGTGATCAGGTAGGGCTTGACCGCCTTGAACGCGTCGAAGAACGGCTCCATGTCCACGACGAGGTCCTTCTCCTGCGGCAGACCGCGGATCGGCTCGACGGTGATGGTGATGTCCTTGCCGTTCTTCGGCAGCATGTCCTTCATCAGGATCTTGCACGCCAGGCGGTTGACACCGTTGATGCGCATGGCATCCGAGCCACACACGCCGTGCGCGCAGGAGCGCCGGAAGGTGAGCGTGCCGTCCAGGTAGGACTTGATGTAGATGAGCACGTTCAGGAACCGGTCGGTGGGGAGCACCGGAACCTTGAATTCGTCCCAGTGCGCGCCCAGCCCGTCCTCCGGGTTGAAGCGGGCGATCTTGACCGTGATCATGGTCGACCCGTCCGGCACCGGAGCCGGCTTCTGCGGCGTTTCAGCGACAGCAGTCATCAGTACTTACGCTCCATCGGCTCGTAGCGGGTCTGCACCACCGGCTTGTAGTCGAGCCGGATGTCGGAGATGAGCTCCGGGCTCGTCTTGTAGGCCATGGTGTGCCGCATGAAGTTGACGTCATCGCGGTCCGGGTAGTCCTCGCGCGCGTGGCCGCCGCGCGACTCCTTGCGGTTCACCGCACCCGCCACCGTGACCTCGGCCAGCTCCAGCAGGAAGCCCAGCTCGATGGCCTCGAGCAGGTCGCTGTTGTAGCGACGGCCCTTGTCCTGCACGGTGATCCGCGAGTAGCGCTCCTTGAGCACCTGGATCTCCTCGAGCATGGACTTCAGCGACTCCTCGGTGCGGTACACACCGGCCTTGTCGTCCATGGCGTTCTGCAGTTCGGTGCGGATGTCGGCGACGCGCTCGTTGCCGTGATCCGACAGGATCAGCGACAGCCAGTCCTGCACCATCTGCGTCGGGTTCTCCGGCATGTCCACGAACTCGGCACGCTGGGCGTACTCCGCGGCGGCGATGCCCGCGCGCCGGCCGAACACATTGATGTCCAGCAGCGAGTTGGTGCCCAGACGGTTCGCGCCGTGCACGGAGACACAGGCACATTCGCCGGCCGCGTACAGGCCGGGAACGATGTCGGTGTTGTTGCGCAGCACCTCGCCGCGGATGCGGGTCGGGATGCCACCCATCACGTAGTGACAGGTCGGCATGACCGGCACCGGCTCCACGACCGGGTCCACGCCCAGGTAGGTGCGGGCGAATTCGGTGATGTCCGGGAGCTTCTCCTCCAGGACGTCCGCGCCGAGGTGGGTCACGTCGATGAGCACGTAGTCCTTGTTCGGACCCGCGCCGCGGCCCTCACGGACCTCGAGAACCATGGAGCGCGCGACGATGTCACGCGGCGCGAGGTCCTTGATGGTCGGCGCGTAGCGCTCCATGAAGCGTTCACCGGAGGCATTGCGCAGGATGCCGCCCTCACCACGCACGGCCTCCGAGATGAGGATGCCGAGGCCCGCGAGGCCTGTCGGGTGGAACTGGTGGAACTCCATGTCCTCCAGCGGAAGTCCCTTGCGGAACACGATCGCCATGCCGTCACCGGTGAGGGTGTGGGCATTGGAGGTGGTCTTGTACATGCGACCCGAACCACCGGTGGCGAAGATGATCGACTTCGCGTGGAACACGTGCAGCTCGCCGGTGGCCAGCTCGTAGGCGACGACGCCGGTCGCGATCGGACCGTTGGGGCCGTCGGACAGGATCAGGTCGAGCACGTAGAACTCGTTGTAGAACTCCACGTCGTGTTTGACGCAGTTCTGGTACAGCGTCTGCAGGATCATGTGGCCCGTGCGGTCGGCGGCGTAGCACGCGCGGCGCACCGGGGCCTTGCCGTGGTCACGGGTGTGGCCGCCGAAGCGACGCTGGTCGATCTTGCCTTCGGGCGTGCGGTTGAACGGCAGGCCCATCTTCTCCAGGTCGAGCACGGCGTCGATGGCTTCCTTCGCCATGATCTCCGCGGCGTCCTGGTCGACCAGGTAGTCACCACCCTTGACGGTGTCGAAGGTGTGCCACTCCCAGTTGTCCTCTTCGACATTCGCGAGTGCGGCGCACATGCCGCCCTGCGCGGCACCGGTGTGCGAGCGAGTCGGGTACAGCTTGGTGAGCACGGCGGTGCGGGCCCGGGGACCGGCCTCGATCGCCGCACGCATTCCAGCGCCACCGGCACCGACGATCACGACGTCGTAGCGGTGTTCCTGAATCGGTCGGGATTCACTCATTCGAGGTGGCCTGTCCTTAACTGATGTTGGGGTCGAAGGTGAAGATCACGTAGGTGCCGGTGACCATGATCAGAAGCATGGACACGACCAGCGCGGTCTTCAGCCAGAAGCGGGTGGAGTCCTTGCGCGCGTAGTCGTCGATGACGGTGCGGACACCGTTGCCGCCGTGCAACTGCGCCAGCCACAGCATGGTCAGATCCCAGATCTGCCAGAAGGGCGAGGACCAGCGGCCCGCGACGAACGCGAAGTTGAGGCGGTGCACACCGCCGTCGAGCATCAGCATGATCGTCATATGGCCGATCACGAGTACGACCAGCAGCAGGCCGGAGAAGCGCATGAACAGCCACGCGTACTTCTCGAAGTTGTTGCCGGACTGGCGACGCGGGGCGCGCGGGGCGTCGAGCGAGGCGGGGCGGTCGTAGGACGTGCCGAGAATGGGTGCGGTCATGTCGGCTCTCACTTCGTCAGCAGGTAGAAGAACTGGCGTCCGACGCCGGCCCCGGCGACGACGATCCAGATCGCGAGCACGATCCACAGCATGAGCCGCTGGTAGCGCGGGCCCTGCGACCAGAAGTCGATGAGGATGATGCGGATGCCGTTGAACGCGTGGAACAGCACGCAGACAACGAGACCCATCTCCATCATCGCGACCAGCGGGTTCTTGTACGTCTCGATCGCCCGGTTGTAGGTGTCCGGGCTGACGCGCACCAACGCGGTATCGAGGACGTGGACGAACAGGAAGAAGAAGATCGTCACGCCGGTGATGCGGTGCAGAGCCCAGGACCACATGCCGGGGTCGCCTCGGTACAGGGTCCGCTTCGGCTTGGCCGCCGGAGCTTCTAGCGTGGTCATAGAGTGCGGTGCCTCCAACGTCGTCGATGGACCCGGTCAGATCCGGCGCGGAGCCTGAGGACTGTTGAAACCACCTGCTCACAAGCGGAATCAAGGTCCGGTGGCAGTGCTGCAGGACCCGCTTCGGGAACCTGAACCGATCTGTCGTGAACTCTAAACCCAGCTTTGGGGGGGAACTAATTCGGCGTGCCGCTCGTTGGACCAAATTGTTGTGAGTTAGGTTTGCCTTTCCTGATTTTCGCGACCATGCGGAACGCGTATCACGCGGGTATGGCCACGTCCATAGGAGGATGGTCCGAATTGTCGGAAATCGACTGGAAAGCCTTGCGCTACAAGGCATTCGAGGTAATGCAAGGGGCATATGCCCCCTACTCCCGATTCCCCGTCGGGGCGGCAGCTCTCACCGCCGACGACCGCGTGGTGAGCGGCTGCAATGTGGAAAATATCTCATACGGTTTGGGCCTCTGCGCCGAATGTGTACTGGTCGGTAACTTGATTTCGACCGGAGGGGGACGCCTCCTGGCGGTCTCCGTCTGCGACTCCCGAGGCGCGGTGCTCATGCCCTGCGGGCGCTGCCGGCAGATCCTCCTGGAACACGGCGGCGGCGAGTTGCTCGTAGATCACCACAAGGGTGCTGTCCCGCTGAACACCTTGCTGCCGGACTCCTTCGGCCCCGACGACCTCAGTGCTGGACAGCTATAACCCCTGATCTTCGTGGCGCACCGGGTTTTACATGGAAACGCCCGGGTACGCGTGCCAGGGTGGAGGACGTGACGGTGCACTCGGCGGTGGACGTGATTCGGGCCAAGCGTGACGGCGGACAGCTCAGCGACGCGCAGATCGATTGGGTGGTGGACGCGTTCACCCGCGGGGAGGTGGCCGACGAGCAGATGTCCGCGCTGGCCATGGCCATCGTGTGGCGCGGCATGACCCGGCGCGAAACCGCGCGCTGGACCCAGGCCATGATCGATTCCGGCAAGCGCCTGGACTTCAGCGATCTCGGACGGCCCACCGTGGACAAGCACTCCACCGGCGGGGTGGGGGACAAGATCACGCTGCCGCTCTCGCCGCTCGTCGCGGCGTGCGGGGCCGCGGTGCCGCAGCTGTCCGGGCGCGGATTGGGGCACACCGGCGGCACACTCGACAAACTCGAGGCGATTCCCGGCTGGCAGGCCGACATTCCGGTCGAGCGGATGCGGGAACTGCTGGCGGATCCCGCGATCGGGGCCGTCGTCTGCGCGGCCGGAGCCGACCTCGCGCCCGCCGACAAACGGCTCTACGCGCTGCGCGACGTGACCGGGACCGTGGAATCCATCCCCCTGATCGCCAGCTCCATCATGAGCAAGAAGATCGCCGAGGGCACCGGGGCGCTGGTGCTGGATGTGAAGGTCGGGCGCGGGGCCTTCCTGAAGGAGCTGGAGCAGGCGCGCGAACTCGCCACCGCCATGGTCGAACTCGGCACCGACGCCGGAGTCAGGACCGTGGCCCTGCTCACCGCCATGGACACCCCGCTCGGCCACACCGCCGGAAACGCGCTGGAAGTCTGCGAATCCCTGGACGTGCTGGCCGGGGGCGGTCCCGCCGATGTCGTCGACCTGACCCTCGCATTGGCCCGGGAGATGCTGGCCCAGGCCGGAATCGACGATATCGACCCTGCCGACGTGCTCGCCGACGGCCGAGCCATGGACCAGTGGCGGGCCATGGTGCGCGCCCAGGGCGGCGACCCGGACGCGGCGCTGCCGCAAGCCCGCCATACCGAAACTTTGCGCGCGCCCGCCGCCGGGACGTTGACCCGGCTGGACGCCCTCGAGGTCGGGCTGGCCGCCTGGCGGCTCGGCGCGGGCCGGGCCCGGCAGGGCGATCCGGTGCAGGCCGGTGCGGGTATCGAAATGCATGCCAAGCCAGGCGATTCCATTGCCGCGGGGCAGCCGCTGCTGACCTTGCACACCGATACGCCCGAGGCGTTTCCCCCGGCGCTGGAGCTGTTGCGCGACGCGTTCACGATCGCCGACGGCGAGGCGGAGCCGCAACCGCTCATCCTCGGGCGCATCACGGCCTGACCGCTTCGCCCGAATCGGCCTAGCCTGGGATCGTGAAGCACAGAAGCACTTTCCGGACCCGCGCCGCCACGCTGGCCGCGCTGGGCGTCTTCGGGATCGTCATGCCGCTGGGCGCCATCGCGCCGGTCGGCTGGTCGACCGCCGCGGTCGCACAGGCCAACCCCGCCGACAATGCCGGTGGCGACAACTCCGGCGCGGGCTACGAACCCAACTCGCTGGCCCGGGGCGACGCCACCCCGCCCAAGGCCGACAAGAAGGCCAAACCCGACCCCATCTACAGCAGCTGCGAGCAGGTGTGGGAGCACGGCGGCGGCCCCATCTACGAAGGGCAGCCCGGTTACTCGGCCTACCTCGACCCGAACGGGACCGGCGTGGCCTGTTCCCGGTGAGTGAAGGAAACCTAGCGGGCAGCAACGTGAGGGCAACGACAGACCGAACTATCGGGTGACTCGCATCAACCACCCTGCCGCAGAACGGGAATGCGGCTAACGTTGCTACATGACTGGACCGACGCCCCTCACTCTCGCCTCGATCCGCCAGGCTCCCAAGGCGGTCCTGCACGATCACCTGGACGGCGGGCTGCGACCCGCGACCGTGCTGGAGCTCGCCAACGCCTGCGGTTACGACCAGCTACCGGCAGGCGACGCCGCAACCCTGGCCGCCTGGTTCCGCGACGCGGCCGACAGCGGCTCGCTGGAACGCTATCTGGAAACCTTCGCGCACACCGTAGCCGTCATGCAGACCCCCGAGGGCCTGCGCCGGGTGGCGCGCGAATGCGCCGAGGACCTCGCCGCCGACGGCGTCGTCTACGCCGAGGTGCGATTCGCGCCCGAACAACACCTGGAGAACGGCCTCACCCTCGACGAGGTGGTCGAGCACACCATCGCCGGATTCCGCGAGGGCGAAGCGGCCGCGGCCGCCGCGGGCACCCCGATCCGCATGGTCTGCCTGCTCACCGCCATGCGTCACGCCGCCCGCTCCCGCGAGATCGCCGAACTCACCGTGCGCTGGCGCGACCGCGGCGTCGGCGGCTTCGACATCGCCGGTGCGGAGGCGGGTTATCCGCCCTCCCGACACCTCGACGCCTTCGATCACCTGCGAGCCAACCTCGCGCACTTCACCATTCACGCCGGTGAAGCCTTCGGCCTGCCGTCCATCCACGAGGCCGTCGCCTTCTGCGGCTGCGAACGCCTCGGCCACGGTGTCCGCATCACCGACGACATCACCGATTCCCCCGACGGCCCCAAACTCGGCGTGGTCGCGAACTACGTCCGCGACATGCGAATTCCGCTGGAACTCTGTCCGTCCTCCAACGTCCAGACCGGCGCGGTGCCCTCCCTCGACAAGCACCCCTTCGACCTGCTGGCCCGCCTGCGCTTCCGGGTCACGGTCAACACCGACAACCGGCTCATGAGCGACACCACCATGAGCAACGAAATGCTCAAGCTGTCGCAGACCTTCGGCTACGGCTGGAGCGACCTGGAACGCTTCACCATCAACGCCATGAAGTCCGCCTTCATCCCCTTCCCCGAACGTCTCCGCCTGATCGACGAGGTCATCAAGCCCGGCTACGCGGTACTGCTGGGATAACTTGCACCGCAAAAAAATTCGGGCCGCACCCGTAGGTGCGGCCCGAATCATGTTTCAGGTCAGGCTTTTTCGAGTCGCGACTCGAAGGCGGTCTCGAGGGCCTTCCAGGATTCCGACTCGGCCTCGAACGGGGGGTTCGGGGCCATGCGGGTCGGGTCCGGGTTGAGCAGGTAGGAGACGTACCAGCCGAGGGGAGTGGACACGGCGAGGGCGGACTCGACCGAGTCGTCCTCGGCGTAATCGGCTGCGTCGGTGAAGAGTTCGACGGCCAGGTCGAGCTGGTCGGTGTCGACGGCCTTGGGGCCGGTGGCCAGGTCGTCGGACAGGCCGGGCAGAACGTAGACGTTCTCCTCGTCCACCTCGACATCGAGGGAGCCGTCCACGGCCGCGGTCTGGACCTCGCTGTAGGTGCTCACCCGCGACAGATCGTGGTCGTGGTCGTCGGCCAGGTAGCGGGCCAGGGCACGCTCGGAGCCGAAGACCGTGATGTTGCCGTCCTTGCCGAGGAAGATCGGCTCGTCGTCGACATAACACCGCAGGGTGAAGAAGGTGCCGTCGGAAGTGATGATCTGCACCGGGTCGATACCGACCTCGTGCCAGAACGACAGCTCCTCGTCCTCTTCGTCTTCCTCGTCCAGGTCGACGGCCTCGATCTCGTCGTCGTCACTCTCGGCAGCGTCCTCGGCGTCGACGATGTTCTCCTGCGCCGCAAGCAGTTCGGCCTCGGCCACCGAGACCGCGTCGGCGTCCACCTCGGGAATCGTCACCACCGAGTCGATGGCGTCGATGACCTTCTCCCAGTCCTTGGCGATGGCCGCGCCGATCTGATCCCACAGTTCCTCGCCCTCACGGCCGAGGAAGGCGCTCACGCCGCCCGGCAGCGCGCCCAGGACCGGATGCGAGCCGAAGAACTTGGTGACGGTGTCGAGTTCACAGACGTCACCGAGGTTCCGGACCATCTCGAGGGTCTCCTCGAGCTCGGAGACCACCTCCGGGTCCGGGTCGTCGGCGGCCAGCTCGGGCACGCCGACCAGATCGAAGACGTACTGCTCCTCCGGCTCCAGTTCGGCCGCCGACAGACCGGCGATGATCTTCCACGCCGGATGGTCGACCAGGTCGTTTTCGGAGTTGGTGCGAATGAACGCCGCCAGCTCGGCGACGGACTCGAAACCGTACAGGTCTTCCTCGTGGCCGAGGAATGCCTGCCACTCATCGTCGCCGTCGCGCCAGCGGGGTGCCCAGAGGGTGACAAGATCGCCTTTGGTCAGGCCGAGTGCGATCGGGACGATGTCTCCAGAAGCCATGACGGAGAGCCTATCCAGTCGTCGCGTCAGGCACTATCCGGGCTGCCCCCAATGCTTCCCGAAATGTTTCCGCCGGGAGTCAGGGACTCGTTCAAGTGGGCCACGATTCGGGCGCGCTGCGCGGTCGCCTCCTGGGCGGCCTGCTGACATGCCCACAGGATCAGCCGCGACAGTTCCGCCGGAGAACGCGAGGTCACCGATTCGGACAGCCAGAGTCCGGTGAGCGCGCCGTCGGCGTCGACCTCGGCCGTGACCGAGCGATCCTCGGCGCTGAAACGCGCCCGTACCTGCGACAATCCGTGCAGGGTCGCCTCCAGCGTCGCCAACTGCTGGTTCACGCGATCGAGCAGCGAATCCATCTCAGCACTCATCGTGAACTCCTTCCGGCCCGGGGCCGGAATACCCGCGCCGCCGCGTCCCAACCGTTTCCGGTGGCCCGGATCATGATTTCCGCAGCCAACTGGTCTGTCCGGTATCGGCGTCGTCGAGCCGATCCAATTCGTCGACCGCGGTCTGCCGGGTGGGCAGGCCCAGCCGATCCAGCACGGCGTCGGGTACTCCCGCCTCGGCCAGCTGCTCGCGTCGCCGCGACCGCGCCACGATCGCCGAACGCTTGGTCAGCCGCAGGATCTCGTCGGCCAGAGCCTGTGCGCCGTAGCGGTATTCACCGCGCTCGAACTGGATCTCCACCGGCATGCCCTGGTCGGTGGCGCGCACCGTCACCGTGCCCGAGCGATTGCCGGACGCCGCCGTCGTCACCGCCGGCACCTGCTCCGCGCTCATGAGGTCGGCCCCGCGCTCATGAGGTGGGCCTGTAGAAACCGAGGAACCGCATGCCCGAGTTCTCCGTTCGTATCGGTCCGATCTGTACGGGATCACCGGCCTCCACCAACCGGCCGTTCCCGATCACCATCGCCACGTGCCCGCTCCACACCGCGAGATCCCCAGGCATCAAGTCCCCTGGACCGATCTGCTGGTGCCCGAACCCCTGCTCCTGCGCCAGCCGCGGCAGCGAAACACCCGCCTGCGCATACGCCCACTGTGTCAGACCACTGCAATCCATCCCCACCCCGGGCGTCTCCCCACCCCACACATACGGCGTCCCCACCTGGCTCAACGCATTCCGCACCGCATCCGCCGCCCGCTGATTCGGCGCCTCGACAGTGCTCCCATCGGGCAGCGTCAACCGCACCCCACCCCCTTGCGGCCGGGTGACGGTCGAATCATGACCACGATCCGAAGTCTTCGGTGTCGTCACCGAGGCCGGACTGGTGTCGAACCCACTCCACGGCGGTGACCCCGACCCGAACGCCGTACTCCCGCCCGCCGCGATCGCCTCACCGACCTTTCCGGCCGTCCCGCCGAATTTCTCGATCCCGCTCCCGAATCCGGAGCCGACCGACGCCGGAACAACCTCCGGTGCCTCACCCTGGCCGACCGACCCACCCCCGAGGACCGGAGCGGGTGCCGGTGTTGCCAATTCGCGCATGGCCGCCGTCTCGGAGTCGAGCTCGGCCCGAACCCGCTCGGTCACCCGAACCGCCCGCCCGACATGCTCGATCGCCGACTCGACCAGCGCGGCCACAGCGCCCGGCGTGAGCCCGCCCGCGGTCAGCCCGTCGGCCTCTGCCGTGAACGACCGCAGAATCTCCTCGATCTCCCGCTGCCCGGCACCCACCTCCCGGTCCGCCCGCTCGACGATGTCGGCCATGGCTCTACCCCGCTCGGAAGCCGTTGCGGCAGTGGTCTGCCCACGCAACCCCGCATCCATGGCAGCATCCCCGGCCCGCCCCCGCCACGCCTCGTACATCCCATCGATATTCGCCCGACTCGCAGCCCCCACCTCGTCGACCACCCCCGACGTCTCCCGCAGCGTCGCAGCAGCCGCCCCGCCACCCCCGCCCCCGAAACTCCCCAGCAACGCAATGATCGGCTCCGCCAACGCAGCCACCTCCCCGCTCATCTCTGAACCCCCTGCACATCGTGGCCCGCCGCCGAGGTCTCCCATAGCGCCGCGACGGTGGACCTCGTGCCGGACGCGCCGACGCCCGCGAGCATCTCGATGGTCAGTTCCGCCAGCACGGTTGCTTCCAACCCGATGCTCATCACCGAACCTCCGGTCGAACGGCGCTGCGGTGCAATGGCTGTCGGCCATTCGGGTCCGGTGGGCATGCGCCGTCGTGCTCCAGCGGCATAACTCATCCCGGTGCGGGCCGCGGCCCGGCCCATGCACGGCGGCGCCGCCCAGCCGTGCGCCGCGGCGGCCTGTCCCGTGCGAATGGCCGAGGCCGTCCGGGCGGCCGGTGTCGAATCGCTGACCGGCGCGTTCATCGGGATGTCCCGCTGTGAACTCCGGTGCGCGGCAGCGGATCTACCCTGGCGATGGCGTCGTGGCCGTCGTCCCCGCGCGATGTCGGCCGACGGCTGAGGCGGCAGCCGGGCAGGGGCTCTCGGGAGCGGGCGCGGCGGGATCCGCCGTGGTGCGTGGCAGCGGTGCTCATGCGCGCAGCTCCTCGTCTGTCGCGCGCAGTTCGGTGGTGTACTGCGCGTCGTGGTCGGCGTAGGTCGATGCGGCCTCTTCCGTGGCGGTGCCGATGTTCGCGAAGGCCGCGGACAGTTCGAGCAGGTCGGCGACGTGGGTGGCGTGGGTGGCGGTGTAGGCGGCCAGGAAATCGGTGCCGATGAGGCCGAAGGTGGGGGCGAGTAGCTCGGGGGCGGCGCTGGCCGCTCGGGGGGTGAGGGTGGCCACGTCGGTGGCGAGGGCCGTGGTGGTCGTCGCGTAGGTGGCGAGGCCGGGGGTGTGGATCGAAATGCGGTGCATGAATGCCCCTTTCATGCCGGTCGCGGGGTGGATTTCGGTTGTAGGGGGTTGGACGTTCGGCGGGGTGGGTTGGTTCCGGGGGCGAGGAAATCCGGCGGGCGGGGATCTTGGTGGGCTTGGCTGATTTATGGTTTTCGTATGCGCACTCTCGTCGTGGACCATCCGCTCGCTGCCGCTTTGCTGACCACCATGCGAGACTCCCGCACAACCAATCCGACATTCCGGGCGGCGCTGCGGGATCTGACCGGGATCCTGGTCTATGAGGCCATGCGGGATGCCCCGGTCGAGCGGTTTCCGATCGCCACGCCGGTGGCCGCGGCGGAGGGGACCCGGCTGAATGCTCCGCCGTTGCTGGTGCCGGTGCTGCGCGCCGGACTGGGCATGGTGGAGACCGCGGAGAATCTGATTCCGGACGCGCGCATCGGTTTCGTCGGGCTGGCCCGCGACGAGGAGACGCACCAGCCGACGCCGTACATGGAATCGCTGCCCGAGGATCTCTCCAGCACCCCGGTCATCGTGCTCGATCCCATGCTCGCGACCGGCGGCTCCATGGTCTACACCCTGGACCTGCTGGCCACCCGCAATGCTCGCGACATCACCGTGCTGTGCGTGGTGGCCGCGCCGGAAGGCATTGCCGCCCTGGAGAAGTCGGGTCACGCGGTGCGCCTGGTCACCGCCTCGGTGGACCGTGGCCTCAACTCCGACGCCTACATCGTCCCCGGTCTCGGCGACGCGGGCGACCGCCAATTCGGCCCGCGCTGAGCCGATCTCGGAACCTCTGTCAGACCCTCAGAGCTTCTCGCAGAACTGCCGGATCTCGGAGAGCCGTTGCGCCGCAGCGGCCTTCGCGGCCGGTAGCTCGGCCCGATCGGCGACCGGCACCACGGTCTCCACGTAGCACTTGAGCTTCGGCTCGGTCCCGGACGGCCGGATCACCAGCCGCAGCGCCGATCCCTCGAAAACCAGTGCGTCCGTGCGCATCCGCCCGCGCAGTTGCGACATGTCGGTGCAGGTCACGGCTTCTCCGGCGATCTCGGTGGGCGGGGCCTCGCGCAGCCGCGCCACCGTCGCCGTGGCCTCGCTCACATCGGGCAGCCGCAGCGACACCTGATCCCCGGCGTGCACCCCGAACTCCACGGCGAAATCGTCGAGCACCTCGAGCACCGTCCGGCCCTGAGCCTTCAACTGCGCCACCAGATCCGCCGCCACCACGGCCGCCGAGATCCCGTCCTTGTCGCGCACGGCGACCGGATCGACGCAGTGCCCGATCGCTTCCTCGTAGGCGTAGACGAGTCCTTCGCCTGCCCGTGCCAGCCATTTGAATCCGGTCAGCGTCTCCGCGTATCGCGCGCCACGTGCCGGAGCCAGCTTGCTCAACAGCCGCGACGACACGATGGTGGTGGCAACCAGCGACTCCGGATCGGCGGTCCGCAAGACGAAATCGCCCAGCAGCACCCCGGTTTCGTCTCCGCGCAGCATCCGCCACCCGTCGGGCCCGCGCACGCCGATCGCGCACCGGTCCGCGTCGGGATCCAGCGCGATGGCGATATCGGCCTCGAGCCGTTTCGCCAGATCCAGCAGCAGATCCGACGCCCCGGGCTCCTCGGGATTCGGGAACGACACGGTCGGAAAGTCCGGATCCGGCGCGAACTGCTCGGTGACCACGAGTACTTCGTCGAATCCCGCACCCCGCAGCGCGGACACCGCCAGCTCCCCGCCGACCCCGTGCATGGCGGTCAACGCGATCCGAATATCCGCCCGCTGCGCTGCCGCCCCGCCGATCAGATTGGGCAACAGGGTGATTCGAGTCAGATAGCGGCTGATGATCTCCTCGCCGAGGGCATCGGCCGGAGCATCCGTGGGCAATCCCAGGATGCTCGGATCGACCGCGGCCGGTTCGGTGCGGGGGATCGGTGTGGTGACGGCGTCGATACAGCGCTCGATCTCGGCGTCGGCCGGGGGGATGAGCTGGGAGCCGCCGTCCAAATAGACCTTGTAGCCGTTGTCGGTGGCCGGATTGTGCGAGGCGGTGATCTGCACCCCGGCAACGGCTTTCAGCTCGCGAACGGCGAAGGCGACCACCGGTGTCGGCACGGGGTGGGGGAGAGTCAGCACCGAGAACCCCGCCGCCGCGAAGACTTCGGCGGTGGCGACGGCGAATTCCGCGGAGCCGTGCCGAGCGTCGCGGCCCACGATCACCAGCCCGCCGCCGAGGCAGCGGTCACGCAGCCAGGCGGCGATCCCGGCCGAGGCGCGGGAGACGGTGTCCACGTTCATGCCGTCCGGGCCGTCCTGCAGTGGCCCGCGCAGCCCGGCGGTTCCGAAGCGCAGCATCCCCGCGCGCCTAGACGCGTTCCAGCACGCCGCGCAGCAGTTTGCCCAATCTCGGTGCGGCGGCGTGGCCTTCGGCCAGGACCTCGGCGTGCGAGAGGTGCTGTCCGGTGACGCCGGCGGCCAGGTTGGTGACCAGCGAGATGCCGAGCACCTTCGCGCCGCCCTCACGGCAGGCGATGGCCTCCAGCACGGTGGACATGCCGACCAGGTCCGCGCCCAGGGTGCGCAGCATGCGGATCTCGGCGGGTGTCTCGTACTGCGGCCCGGTCAGGCCCGCGTACACGCCTTCGCGCAGGCTCGGATCGATTTCCTGTGCGAGCGCGCGCAATTCGGGATCCCAGGCATCGACCAGGTCCACGAAGTTCGCGCCCTCGATGGGGGTGCGCCCGGTCAGGTTGAGGTGGTCGCTGATGAGCACCGCCTCGCCGACCGCGAGCCCGTCGCGAATGCCGCCGGCGGCATTGGTGAGCAGCACGGTCTGCGCGCCCGCGGCGAGCGCGGTGCGCACGTTGTGCACGACCTGCCCCGGGGCGTGGCCCTCGTAGAGATGCTGGCGGCCCATGAGCAGCAGCACCGGCTCGTCCCCGACGGGGACGGAGTGGATGGTGCCCTGATGTCCTTGCGCGGTGGGCGATCCGAATCCCGGCACCTCGGCCATGGGGATGGAGGTGGCGGGCTCGCCGATCACGGCGGCAGCTTCCTGCCAGCCCGATCCCAGCACCACGGCGACGCGGTGCTTGCGCACCCCGGTTCGTTCGGCAATGGCTTCGGCGGCTAGTTCGGAAACCCCGCCCATGGCCTTCTCGGCTAGCATGTCGCCCACCCTAGTCCTAGGCGATCAACGCTGCCCGACCACCGCCACGACCTGCCGTTTTCACGCCGTATGTCCGGCTCTTTCGTGTCCCGCAAGTTATCCCTACCCACGGGTAGGTATCGCTCCGCGCCCTCGCTACGCTGCACGCATGCCTTATTTGAAGCGTGATGGGGACGTGTTCGTGCTGTCTCTCGGGACCGAGGGCCAGACCATCGACAGCGAGAACCGTTTCCACCCGGATTGGATCACCGAGGTGCACGCGCTGCTCGACGAGGTCGAGGCGTCCGAGGGTCCGGCCGCGCTGGTCGTCACCGCCGACGGCAAGTTCTTCTCCAACGGTCTCGACACCGATTGGCTGTTCGGCAATTTCGACAAGAACTGCTGGTACCTCGACCGCGTGCATTCGCTCTACAGCCGCCTGCTGGCCTTCGCGCTGCCGACCGTCGCCGCGGTGAACGGGCACGCCTTCGGCGCCGGTGCCATGCTCGCCACCTCCTGCGACTTCCGCGTCATGCGTGCCGACCGCGGTTTCTGGTGCCTGCCCGAGGTGCACCTGGGCATGCCGTTCACGGTCGCCATGAATGCCCTGGTCACCAACCGCCTGATCAACCAGGTTGCGGTCGAGGCCATGACCACCGGCCGCCGCTACGGCGCCGATGACGCCATCGCCGCCGGCATCGTGGACGCCAAGGCGGATGCCGACGCGTTGCTCGCCACCGCCATCGCGCGCGCCGACCTGCTCAAGGGCAACCGCAAGCCGAACCTCCCGGTCATCAAGCGCGCCCTGCACCAGAACGCGCTCGCGGGCCTGGCCGTGGAAACCACCCCGGAGAACCTGGCCTTCAACCCGTAAGGTCTGTTCCTTCCGTTTCGAGGGGTTCGAGGGCTTGCCCTCGAACCCCTAATTTCTGCCCATCCCGTGATCTGCCGGATATTTTCCACCGGACCTGGTGCGACAGACCGGCACGGTAGTGCGAGACTGTTGGGATGCAAGCGTCGCGCAACAGCGATGAACGCACTCTTCGCAAACCGACTAGTCGGCACGATGCGCTTTCCGTGTCGACGTCGAATGCTGTCCTGGCACCGGCGGATCCGATACTCCTCGCCGAGGTAGACGCCGCGATCGCCGCGCAGCGCGAGCGATTGATCGCACTCTCGCATGACATTCATTCCGAACCCGAGCTCGCCTTCGAGGAATTTCGCAGTGTCGCAAAGACAATCGAGCCTTTGCGCGAACGCGGCTTTCGGATCGAAACGGGCGTAGCGGATCTTCCGACGGCATTCACCGCCGAATACGGCAGTGGCGACCTGGTGGTCGGAATTTGTGCGGAATACGACGCATTACCGGAAATCGGGCACGCCTGCGGCCACAACATCATCGCGGCCTCGGCCGTCGGCGCGGCCCTGGGTCTGGCCGCCGTCGCCGACGCCTGCGGCATCACCGTGAAACTGCTGGGTACGCCCGCCGAGGAGTCCGGCGGCGGCAAGGTCCTCATGCTCGAGCGCGGCGTCTTCGACGATCTCGCCATGGCGCTGATGGTGCATCCGGGCCCGGAGGATATCGCCGGCGCGCATTCGCTGGCGCTCGCCGATGTGTCCGTGGTTTTCCACGGCCGGGAATCGCATGCCAGCGCCGCGCCGCACCATGGGCGGAATGCCCTGGATGCCGTCACCGTTTCGCAAGTTGCTTTAGGTTTGCTGCGGCAACATCTCCTGCCCGGACAGCAACTGCACGGTATAGTCGGGTCGGGCGGCGTCGCCCCCAATATCGTGCCCGGACACGCGGAACTGCTGTATTACCTACGCGCAGTCGACACCGCGTCCCTCGAAGATCTGATGCAACGAGCATCGGCATGTTTCGAGGCAGGTGCCCTGGCGACCGGATGCACACACGAAATCCGGAAGCTCGCGCCGACATATACCGAGCTCACTCCCGACAGCGCACTACTGTGTGCCTATCGCGAGCAGATCCGAGATCTCGGACGCGAGCCCATCGCCCCGGAATTCGAGGCGGCACGGCCGCTGGGCAGCACCGATATGGGCAACGTCACCAACGTCATCGCCGGTATTCACCCGGTCATCGGCATCGATGCCGGGGGTGCGGTGACCCACCAACCCGCGTTCGCGGCCGCCGCCGTGAACGCCTCGGCGGACCGCGCGGTCCTGGACGGGGCAACGGCGTTGGCTCGCACCGCGATACATATTGCGGGCGACAAAGTGCACAGGGACAGGTTGTCGGAACGAGTCATTCAACGGCAGTTTCAGCGACAGGAGGACATTCGGTGAGCACAACCGGCCATGCCGGCGGATCCGCTCGCGGTTTTGAACCCGGGCTTTCCAGAGGTTCCGTCTGTGCGCGTCCATCGGTGGGCGCGGCAATGGACGTCGTGATGGAACCGGCTACCGGGCACGAGATGGTCGAGGCCTGGCTCTCGGAGCATATGGACGACCTCGCGGCTTGGCGTCGTCATATCCACGCCAACCCGGAGCTCTCGCGAACCGAGTTCGGCACCACCGAATTCGTGGAGTCCTGGCTAATCAAGGCCGGGCTGGAACCGCGCAAGCTACCGAGCGGTACCGGCCTGATCGTCGACATCGGCCCGGACACTCCGCGGATCGGTCTGCGCGCCGACATGGACGCGCTGCCGCTGCAGGAGTACACGGGCTTACCGTTCGCCTCCACCGTGCCCGGCGTCTCGCACGCCTGTGGGCACGACGCGCACACCACCATCCTGCTCGGTACGGCGTTGGCGCTGGCCGAGATTCCGGACCTTCCGGTCGGTGTGCGGCTGGTGTTCCAGCACGCCGAAGAGGTCATGCCCGGCGGCGCCATCGACATGGTCGCCGCGGGTGCGATGGAAGACGTCTCGCGCATGTTCGCGCTGCACTGCGATCCGCGGCTGGAAGTCGGCCGGGTCGGCATCCGGGTCGGCGCGATCACCTCGGCCGCCGACACCGTCGAACTGGTGCTGGATTCGCCCGGCGGCCACACCTCGCGCCCGCACCTGACCAGCGATCTGGTCTACGCCATGGGCACCGTGATCACCGGTCTGCCCGGTCTGCTCTCGCGCCGCATCGATCCGCGTACCAGCACCGTCATGGTGTGGGGCGCGGTGTCGGCGGGCAAGGCGCCCAACGCGATTCCGCAGACCGGCATGCTCACCGGCACCGTCCGCACCGGCGATCACGCCACCTGGTCGCTGCTCGAGCCGATGGTGCGCGAGATCGTCGAGGGCCTGCTGGCCCCGACCGGCGTGCGCTACCAGCTCAACTACAAGCGCGGCGTGCCGCCGGTCGTCAATGACGAACAGGCCGTGCGCATGTATGAGGAGGCGATTCGCGGTCTCGGCCCGGACGCGCTGGCCGACACCCAGCAGTCCGGCGGCGGCGAGGACTTCTCCTGGTACCTCGAGGAGGTGCCGGGCGCGATGGCGCGGCTCGGCGTCTGGTCCGGACAGGGCGAACAGCTCGACCTGCACCAGCCGACCTTCGATATCGACGAGCGCGCGCTGGCCGCGGGTGTCCGGGTGTTCACCAATATCGTCCTGAACGCCGGCTGACCCACCACGAACAAGCCGGGCCGCACCCGAAGGTGCGGCCCGGCTTCGTGTTTCGGGGCTACTTGGCCTCGTCGGCGATCGCGCCCCAGGCGTGCCACCGGTCGATCTCGATCCAGACCGAGACGCGCTTCTGGTCGCGGACGCCGTACTGGCCGCCGGTGTAGTGCTGGGCGATGCGGTCGATGACCGAGGAGTCCGCATCGTTCTCGATGGAGACGATGCGGCCCTGGATGCTGACGTGGCTGTACCAGTTGCCGTCCGCCAGCACGGTCAGGCTGACGCGCGGGTCCTCGCGCAGGTAGTCGAGGCGCTTGCGGAAGTCGGCCAGGTTCACCAGGATTCGGCCGTCCTCGTACAGGTACCAGGTGGCTACCGAGACCGGCTGACCGTCCGGGCGATTCGAGGCGAACACGGCCGGGTTGGGCCGGGACAGGAATTCGGCGATCGGGGCGGGCACGGGTGTCGCGGGCATGACTCCTCTTTCGACGGTTCGAAGATCGTTCGTGTCCCGCAACACCGCTGCCGCGCCGAATCTTCCGGCGCGGCTACGGCCCGAAGGTGCCCGGCCCGACGTTCTTGCTGTTGCGGGTGCGGAGCGCGTGTGTGTAATCGCTTGGCGCGCCCGCCTTCTCGGCGGCATCCGCGATGACGCCGATATAGCGCGCGGACGGCAGCCCGCCCTCGTAGGCGTCCAGCACGTAGAGCCAGGCGAGTACCGGCTCGGAGCCGGGACCCTGATTGGGGGTGACGCGCAGCCGGATCTTCTTGTGGATTCCGAAGTCCGAACCCTCCCAGCGGTCGAGACTCAGCTCGTCCTCACTGGGAACGTCGTAGAGCACCACGAAGACCCGTTGTCCGGCATCTTCGACCACCGTCGCCAGCGGTCCCTCCCAGCCGATGTCGTCCCCGGCAAAGGTGAGTCGCCACCCTTCCAGCCAGCCGGTTCCGTATACGGGGGAGTGCGGACAGCGCTTGAGCATCTGCTCGGGATCCATGTTGGACCCATAGGCGGCGTAAATCGGCACCATAGAAGCCTATCGAACAATCCGGGAAGACCATCCCCGATCCCGTCACAAGTCGGTCGGCGCACGCATGATCGGTAGCCGTGAGGTCGCCGGAACCGGTGCCGGACCTCGCGCGTGTCCGGTTCGTCCTGGGGCGACAAGGAGTTCGGGCAACACTCCCTCGATGACGGACGAACTTCGCGAATGGGATGCGCCACAGTGGGACGCTTGTCCTGGGATGCGGTCAAACACATAAGGAGCTGGACGGATAACGTAAGGGACCGGCATCGGAGATCCCGGGGCCGGAATGAACGCGGAGGAACAATGACCCGCATTGCGATCATCGGTGGCGGCCCTGCCGGTTACGAAGCGGCGCTGGTAGCGGCCCAGCACGGGGCCCCGGTCACGCTGATCGACAGTGACGGCATCGGCGGCGCGTGCGTGCTGTGGGATTGCGTGCCGTCCAAGACCTTCATCGCCTCCACCGGCGTGCGCACCGATCTGCGCCGCGCCCGTGACCTGGGCATCACCGTGCATCCCTCGCAGGCGCAGGTGCGTCTCTCCGAGGTGAACTCGCGCGTGAAGGCCCTCGCCCAGGCCCAGTCCTCCGATATCCGCACCAAACTGCAGACCGCCGGCGTGACCGTGCTCTCCGGCTACGGCGAAATCATCGACCAGGCTCCCGGCCTGGCCACCCACCTGGTGAAGGCCACCCTTGCCGACGGTCAGGAACGGGTCATCGAAGCCGAGGTGGTGCTCATCGCCACCGGTGCCAGCCCGCGCGTGCTGCCCGGCGCCGAACCGGACGGTGAGCGAATCCTGAACTGGCGCCAACTCTATGACCTCAAGGAGCTGCCCGAGACGCTGGTCGTCGTCGGCTCCGGTGTGACCGGTGCCGAATTCGTCTCCGCCTATACGGAGATGGGCGTGAAGGTGAAATTGGTCTCCAGCCAGGACCGCGTGCTGCCCCGCGAGGACGCCGACGCCGCGCTGGTGCTCGAGGATGCCCTCGCCGAGCGCGGTGTGGAACTGGCCAAGCACGCGCGCGCCGACGCGGTGGAGCGCACCCCCGAAGGCGTCGTGGTGAAGCTGTCCGACGGGCGCACCGTCACCGGCACCCACGCACTGATGACCGTCGGTTCCGTCCCGAACACCACCGGGCTGGGCCTGGAACGCCTGGGCATCGAACTCGACAAGGGCGGATACCTGCGCGTGGACCGGGTTTCGCGCACCACCGCGACGGGCGTCTACGCGGCGGGCGACTGCACCGGCCTGCTGCCGCTGGCCTCGGTGGCCGCCATGCAGGGCCGCATCGCCATGTACCACGCACTCGGTGAGGGCGTGCAGCCGATTCGCCTCAAGACCGTTGCGTCCGCGGTGTTCACGCGTCCGGAGATCGCGACCGTCGGTGTCTCGCAGACCGCCATCGACAATGGTGAGACGCCCGCCCGCACGGTCATGCTGCCGTTGAACACCAACCCGCGCGCCAAGATGTCGGGCCTGCGACGGGGTTTCGTGAAGATCTTCTGCCGTCCGGCCACCGGTGTGGTGATCGGCGGCGTTGTCGTGGCCCCTATCGCCTCGGAATTGATCCTGCCGATCGCGCTCGCGGTGCAGAACAACCTGACGGTGAACGATCTGGCGCAGACATTCTCGGTGTATCCGTCCTTGACCGGATCGGTCACGGAGGCCGCGCGTCAGCTCATGCGGCACGACGATCTGGACTAGCCGCAACGCTTTTCACACCCCTTTGTTACCGGCCCGTCTTGCTGCCTTGTCTCCCTTGTGATTAAGTTCGCGGCGGAAGCGATCGGCAGGGCGGTCGCGAGCGTTACGTAGCGGGGGCTCTCAATTCCCCTCCGCGGCGAGGCTCTTCGATGCCCCGGAGCGATCGTGCCGCCGAGGGACGAAGGAATTGAGCGAAACGTGAAGCACCGCAAGCCGAGTCGGATCAAGGCGAGCACCTCCCTGACGCTGGCCGGTGCGGCCGCGGTGGTGTCGCTGTTGTCCGCGCCCGCCAACGCCGCGCCCGCCGATCCGGGTGCGGTCCCGGCCGACCAGCAGCAGCCCGATCCGGCCGCGCCGCCCACCACCGAGACGCCGGCTCCGGACGCCAAGGCGCAGGTCGTGCCCGCGCCCAAGCCGGAGAACGTGCAGCCGGGCACCACCAAGCCGCAGCAGACCCAGCCGGGTGTGACCGCGCCCACTACCCCGGACACCACTGCGCCGCAGCAGGATCCGGGTCAGCCGGCGGGCGCCGCCCAGCCGGAGGGCACCACCCCGAAGGTGGATCCCAACGCGCCGAAGAGTGATCCGAACGCCTCGCAGGCGGGGAACAACGGGCAGCCCGCGCAGCCCAAGTCGGTGAAGCCGCAGCCGGGTGTCACCGTGCCGCGTGTCGCGCCGCTGCCGGTGCCGGGTCAGTCCACCCAGCCCGTGGTGACCCAGCCGGATCCGGCCGCCACGCCGGGCCAGGCCACCACGCCCAAGCCGAACGACCAGACCGCGCAGCCCGCCGGGACCACCCCGAAGCCGGACCCGTCGGTGGACACCATCACCGGCCAGCCCGCGACGAACACCCCGGCGCAGCAGCCGCGCTGGCAGTCGCCCGCCGTGGACACCGCCCCGGCCGCGCCGGTGGTCGCCATGACCGGTCCGCACACCGAGGTCGGGGTCAACCTCGACGGTGGCGCGGTGCTGCCGGGCTGGGCCGCCAACACCCACCACTTCAGCAACCTGGACGGTTACGTCGGCACCATCGGCTACACCACGCCGGGCGGGATCGGCGAGGCCGGCATGTCGTTGGACTTCACCACGCTCAACCAGATCAAGGTGACGGCGTTCGCGGGCAGCGGCCCGGACAACGATCAGAAGGTCGAGTTCCTGCTGGACACCGCCGCGGCCAACGCGGCCAAGGCCGACGCCGAGAACTTCATCCGCCTGATGCCGGGCGGCGCCACGATCCTGGAGGCCGCCGCGCAGATTGGTAAGCTCCCCGAGGGCGAGCGGCCGTCCTCTTCGGTCGACGTCGGTGGCGTGACCGCCCAGGTGGGCGAATCGGTTCAGTACTGACAGATCCATAGGTTTCCGGTGATGGCACCGGTAGGGGAAGTGTCGTCGCGTGGGGCGGTCGTCAGCGACCGCCCCACGCGCATGTGGCGAAAGGACGGGTGATGGTTTCCGGTCAGGACGAATCCGCCGACCGTCCCGAACCCGGGGAGTCGAAGGGGTCCGAGGGCGAATTCGGGCCGTCGCTGGGTGATTTCGGGCCCTCGATCAACGAGTTCGGTCCCACCCCGGCTCCGGCCGCGCCGGGCTGGAGTCCCGCTCCCGGGCCGCAGGGCCCCGATGTGGCGTGGCGTCCGGCCGGTGGGCAGGTGCCGCCCCCGCCGCCGCAGTACCGGGCCCCGGATGCCTGGGCTCCGACGACCGGGCAGTACCCGGCGCAGTATCCGACCGGGCAGTACCCGCCGGTGAACGGCATGTCCACGGGGCAGTTCGCGCCGGTCGAGGGCGCCGGGCAGCAATCGGGTACCCCGGACGTCGAACAGACCGTCAGAATCCCGCCTGGCGGGTCGCAATCGGCGTCGGGTGATCAAGAACTCACCACCCGCATCGGTGCGGCCGATGAGGCCGCCGCCGAACCGAATTCGACGGGCGCGGCCGCGGCGGAGACCGCACCCGCCGCCCCGGACTCGTGGTGGCGGTCCGCGCCGAGCGGCTTCCCGCCCGCGCCGCCCGCGGAATCCGGTGCGCCGCAAAGTGAATCGCTGTCCTGGGCGGACGATCCCATCGTCAGGGCGCTGACGCCGAAAACCCCTGCGCCGCAGCCCAAGCCGGAGGTCAAGCGGTCGTATCGCAAGATCGGGGTGATCGCGGGCGGTGCGGTGGTGCTGCTCGTGGTCATCGGGCTGGTGGTGTTCGCGGTGCTGCGCGGCGGCAAGGACAGTGCGCCGGTGGCGGGGGTGACCACCACGGGCAAGGTGCCTTCGACGGTGGCGGCGCTGAGCTGCCCGTCCAAGCACGACGGTCCGCTGACGATCGGCAACGGCTCCGGTGGCACCGGCAGTGGCGTGGACGCGATTCTCGGTTTCGAGCATGCCTTCTACGTCGAGCGCAGCGGTTCGCTGGCGCGGTCGTTCGTGGTGCCGGAGTCGACCACGGTGATGCCCGCCGACGTGATCCAGCAGAAGGGCATCGACCCGCTCAAGGCGGGCACCACCTACTGCCTCAAGATCGTCGAATCCGGGAAGAGTCCCGATCAGGCGCAGCAGTTCTACGACGTGGACATCACCGAGCATCGGGCGGACGGCACCACGGAGGTCTACACCGAGCGGGTCACCACCGTGGAGCGGGACGGCAAGCACCTCATCCAGTCGATCGAGTAGCCCGGAATCTGGACTCGCTTCCCATATATTGGGATCGGAATTTCATATCCTGGTCACCGTGTGACATGGTGGAATTTCGCATACCCCGGTGTCCCCTCGGAGGTGGTTTCATGTCCGCGACCTTCCCGCCCCTCGCGCGGCGACTCGACGGCCTGCAGAGCTCGGCGATTCGTGACCTGCTCAAGCTCACCTCGCGCGCCGACATCATCAGCCTGGCCGGCGGGCTGCCGGACGCCGAACTCATGCCCCGTGACCGCATCGCCGCGGCCGCCGACACCGCGCTGTCGGATCGCGCCCGGCTGCAATACACCGAGTCCCCGGGTTGGGGGCCGCTGCGTGAGGTGCTGGCCGTCCGCGAGTCCGGACGCACCGGTCGGCCCGTTCCGGTCGACGAGATCTTCGTGACCCACGGCTCCCAGCAGGGGCTTTCACTGCTGGCCGAGGTGCTGTTGGATCCGGGCGCGCTGGTCGTGGTCGAGGATCCCGCGTATGTCGGTGCGCTGCAGGTCTTCCGGGCCGCGGGCGCGCGAATCGTGGCCGTGCCCTTGGATTCCGACGGTATGCGCGTCGACCTGCTGCGCGAACTGCTCGCCGCCGGTGAGCGTCCCGCCGTCGTGCACACCGTGAGCAACTTCCACAATCCGGGCGGTGTCACGCTGAGCCCGGACCGCCGCCGGGAGCTGGCCGCGCTGGCCGAGCAGTACGGTTTCTGGATCCTCGAGGACGACCCGTACGGCGAGCTCTGGTTCGACCGTCCCTCACCTGCCCCCGTGGCGACCTACTCGCCCTTCGTGATCCGGCTCTCCAGCGCCTCCAAGATCCTGGCCCCCAGTCTGCGCGCGGGCTGGATGATCGCCCCGCAACCGGTCTGCCGCGCCGTCGAACTGCTCAAACAGGGTGCGGACCTGTGCGGTTCGGCCCTCACCCAGCAGATCACCGCCGACCTCCTGGCCGACACCGACTGGCTCACCGGCCACGTGGACACGGTCCGCCAGGTCTACGGCGACCGGGCCCGCGCCCTCGTCGACGCCGTGCGAACCCGCTTCGGCGACAACGTGGTCTGCACCGATGCCGCCGGCGGCATGTTCGTCTGGGCCGACTTCACCGACGGCACCGACACCGATGCCCTGCTCCCGCACGCTCTCGACGCGGGCGTCGCCTACGTCCCCGGCAACGCCTTCGCCGTCTCCACGGACTACACCCGCTCGATGCGCCTGTGCTTCACCACCTCCGACGCGGCCACCCTGACCGAGGCTGTCGACCGCCTCGCCAAGGCCCACGCCGCGACCGTTCGCGTCTGAAGGACGGATCGTCTTGTCGCTCAGGCGGATCCGGGTGAGCTGAGCTCACCCGGATCGGGCTCTGCTGAGCTCAGACGGATTCGGACTGGGTGAGGGGGATCGGGTCGAGGACTTCCCGCCGGGCTTCCGGGGCTTCCAGGCGCAGGGCGTCGGCTCCCGCGTCGTCGGGCTGGGTCTGGGATTCGATCTCGGCGCGGACGCGGGCGGTGTAGACCGCGACCTCGCGGTCGATATCCGCCTCGGACCAGCCCAGTACCGGGGCCACCAGGCGCGCCACCTCGTCGGCGCAATCCGCTCCGCGGTGGGCGTATTCGATGGAGATGCGGGTGCGCCGGGCCAGGATGTCGTCCAGGTGCAGGGCGGCCTCGGCGGCGGCCGCGTACACCGCCTCCACCCGCAGATAGCCGGGTGATTCCGTAATCGGCTGCAGCAGATCGGGTTTGCCGTCGGCCAGGCCGAGCACCTCGTCGATGAGCGAGCCGTACCGGTTGAGCAGGTGCTGGATTCGGTACGGGTGGACGCCGTACTTCTCGGCCAGGTGCGGGGTCTGATTCATCAGGGCGTGATAGCCGTCCGCGCCCAGCAGCGGCACCTTCTCGGTGACGGTCGGCGGGACCCGGCGCGGAATGTCCTGTGCTGCTTCGTCGACCGCGTCGTAGGCCATCACCCGGTAGGTGGTGTACTTGCCGCCCGCGATGGCCACCAGGCCGGGCGCGATGCGGGCCACGGCGTGCTCACGCGACAGCTTCGAGGTCTGGTCGCTCTCCCCGGCCAGCAGCGGGCGCAGGCCCGCGTAGACGCCGGTGATGTCGGCGTGGGTGAGCGGGGTGACCAGCACCTTGTTGATGTGCTCGAGCAGGTAGTCGATATCGGATTTGGTGGCCGCCGGATGCGCGAGATCCAGATTCCAGTCGGTGTCGGTGGTGCCGATGATCCAGTGGTCGGTGCTCCACGCGATGACGAACAGCACCGACTTCTCGGTGCGCAGGATGATCGAGGTGTCGCTGGCGATGCGGTCGCGCGGCACCACGATGTGCACGCCCTTGGACGCGCGCACGTGGAAGCGGCCGCGCTGCCCGGCGATGGCCTGGATCTCGTCGGTCCAGACGCCGGTGGCATTGATGACGACGCTGCCGCGGATCTCGGCGGTGCGCCCGTCCTCGCTGTCGCGCACCTTCACCCCGGTCACCCGGTCGGCCTCGCGCAGGAAGCCGACCACCTGGGTCGAAGTCCGCACCACCGCACCGTAATTGGCGGCGGTGCGGGCCACGGTCATGGTGTGCCGGGCATCGTCGACCACGGTGTCGTAGTAGGTGAGCCCACCGGTCAGGACGCCGTTCTTCAGGCCCGGAGCCAGCCGCATGGCCGCCGATTTGGTCAGATGATGCTGTCCGGGAACGGATTTCGCGCCGCCCATGGTGTCGTAGAGGGTGAGGCCCGCCGCCACGTACGGCCGCTCCCAGCCGTAGTGGCTGAGCGGGTAGAGGAACCGCAGCGGCTTGACCAGGTGTGGGGCCAGCGTGGACAGCGCCAGTTCGCGTTCCTTGAGGGCCTCGCGGACCAGCCCGAACTCCATCATCTCCAGGTAGCGCAGACCGCCGTGGAACATCTTCGAGGAGCGGCTCGAGGTGCCCGCCGCCAGATCGCGGGCCTCCACCAGCGCGACCTCCAGGCCGCGGGTGGCGGCGTCCAGGGCGATGCCCGCGCCGACCACGCCGCCGCCGATCACGATGACGTCGAAGGTGTCCTTCCCGAGTCGTGCCCAGGCAGCTTCACGCTGCTCGGGGCCCAGGAACTGCGATCGCGGTTGCTTCGTCATCCTCAGACTCCTCTGGGCTACTTTTCGGCTACCGAGGGCTACGGTACCCACAGTAGCCCGCGGCGTCGGTTAGCCTCGAGCGATGCGTCGTTATGTGGCCGCCATCGATTCCGGGACGACGTCGAGTCGTTGCATCGTGTTCGATCATCAGGGCCGAATCGCCGGAGTCGCCCAGCGCGAACACGAACAGCTCTTCCCGCAGCCCGGCTGGGTCGAGCACGATCCCGAATCCATCTGGCGCAATACCGAATTGGTGATCGCCCAGGCGTTGAAGGGCTGCGGCATCGGAGCCGCCGAAGTGGCCGCCGCCGGCGTCACCAATCAGCGCGAGACCACCGTGGTGTGGGAACGCGCCACCGGCAAGCCCATCTACAACGCCATTGTCTGGCAGGACCTGCGGACCGCCGAGCTCACCGAGACCCTCGCCGGTGACCTCGGGCCCAACCGCTACGCCGACCGCACCGGACTGCCGCTGTCCACGTATTTCGCCGGGCCCAAACTGCGTTGGATCCTCGACGAGGTGCCCGGTGCGCGGGCGCGCGCCGAGGCCGGGGAACTGTGTTTCGGCACCATCGACAGCTGGATCCTGTGGAAGCTGACCGGCCTGCACATCACCGACGTCACCAATGCCTCGCGCACCATGCTGATGGATCTGCGCACGCTGCAATGGGATTCGCAGATCTGCGCCGAATTCGGCATTCCCATGGCGATGCTGCCCGAAATCCGCAGCAGCTCCGAGGTTTACGGGGACATCACCACCGGAGCGCTCGCGGGCGTCCCCCTCGCGGGCATCCTCGGCGACCAGCAGGCCGCGACGTTCGGTCAGGCCTGCCTCTCGCCCGGCGACACCAAGAACACCTACGGCACCGGCAATTTCATGCTCATGAACACCGGCACCACCCCGGTCTTCAGCGAGCACGGCCTGCTCACCACCGTCTGCTACCGCCTCGGTGACCAGCCCGCCGTCTACGCCCTCGAAGGCTCCATCGCCGTCACCGGTTCCCTGGTCCAGTGGCTGCGCGACAACCTCGGCATCATCTCCTCCGCCGACGAGATCGAGCCGCTGGCCCGCACCGTCGCCGACAATGGCGGCGCCTACGTCGTCCCCGCCTTCTCCGGCCTCTTCGCCCCCCGCTGGCGCCCCGACGCCCGCGGCATCGTCGCGGGCCTCACCCGCTTCGTCAACAAGGGCCACCTCGCCCGAGCCGTCCTGGAAGCCACCGCCTTCCAGACCCGCGAGGTCATCGACGCCATGCGCGCCGACTCCGAAGCCCAGCACCTCGACGTCGAAAAGGTCACCCTGAAGGTCGACGGCGGCATGGTCGTGAACGAACTGCTGATGCAGTTCCAATCCGACATCCTCGACGCCCCCGTGGTCCGCCCCATGGTCACCGAAACCACCGCGCTGGGCGCGGCCTACGCCGCCGGCCTGGCCGTCGGCTACTGGTCCTCCACCGACGACATCCGCGCCAACTGGTCCGAAGACAAACGCTGGACCCCGTCGATGTCGGCGGACACCCGCACCCACCTCATGACCGAATGGAACAAGGCGGTCGAACGCACCTACGACTGGGCCTGACCGCGTCGCCTCATCCGGCCTGACCGGCAGTCCGTCTGCCGGTCAGCGCCGGAAGATCGATCGTCACACTGGAATTCAGCAATGGCAGCGCGATCCGCCCGGTCTGCCTCCCGAGGTTCTCGTACCGGTCGGCCATCAGGCGAAAGGCTCTGAGGCTCATGGGATCGTCCATATCGATCAACCAGTAGTTCTCGACGCCCGCCTCGGCGTACTCGTCGAGTTTGGTGACCCGATCGGTTCGCCTGGTGCCCTCCGACATGATCTCCGCTACGAGACAGACATGCTCGGGCGACCAGCGCGGCAGATTGTCCTCGATCCCGGCCTCGGTCCCCACCAGCAAATCGGGCAACCGCACGGTCGGCACCGGCCCGGAATCGACCACCAGCTCAGCCCGCCGCAACGTGCCCCAGGTAATCGGCAACTGCGGCTCGAGCTGCGCCGCCAGCCGCAGAACGGCCTGCTCATGCCGCTGACTCGGCTGCGGCGTAACAATCAACACCCCCTCGGCCAACTCGAGACCATGACCGTCATCCTTCGGAACTGCGATCCAGTCCTCCAGCGTCAACAGCCGACCGAGCCAGGACACCGAACTCACCCGTGCCTCCTTTCGCAAGCCCGAACCCTAACCAGATCAGCCATGAGACACACCGAATTCTCCCGTGGTGACCAGTGAAACCGCGCGAGTTGAATCCCCCGCAGGGCGTGGCTATCGTCGCTGCGACGAAAGGCGGGGGCAATGGATCAGCCACATTCCGCGCTGCGACCGGCACAGTATGCGGCGCAACCGGCGGGGGCGCACGGCGAGATACTGGGGGTGGCAGCCTTTGCCGCCGAAGCAGATACGGCGATGCGCCTGAGCCGGGCAACGGCGCTGGCCCGCTGGCGGTCGCCGGCGGGACTGGGATTCATCGCGACGATCCCACTGATTCTCATGGTCCGGCACATCGTCGATCTGGTTGTGGGCGTGAGTCGTTCGGGTTCCTGGGCCCTGGAGTTGGCGGGTCTGTACCTCGGCCTACTGGCGGTCACCATCGTGATCGGAGCGCTCCTCACCGCCGTAGCCATGGTGCGCCGCAGCCGCGCCGTCATGGCGTATGCGACACCGGGCGCGACGATGACGACGCGCTACCAACGGGATTCGCTGGAACTCACCCTCGCGACCGGCACCAGCGTGATCGCCTTCGGGCAGATCCGCGAACTCTTCGCCATCGGCGATTCGGTATTCCTGCGGGTGCGCGGGGCACGCGGAATCGCATTGCCGCGCGAACTGTTTCCCGAAGCCGCGCTACAACTCATGGGGCGGCGGCTGGGTAGTCGGCCCCAGGCGAGGCGAACGATCGTTATCGGCGTCGTGATGGCCTCGGTACTGGTGGCAGTCGGGGCGGCGCTCGGAGCGCTGTCTCTGGTGCCCGGTGGTATCGGTGGAACCGGACATCCGGCCGGTGTCGCCCTGCGTAAGAGCATTCCTGCGGACTACACCTCCGATACGATCGCCGCCTACGGAAATGTTGCATACATCGCATGTTTCGATGGCAAGGTCCGGTTCGTCGATTTGTCCTCCGGGGCTGTGACCGCGGCTGTCCCCGTGGGCCAGAACTCCTTCGGCATCGCATTCGACCCGGCGACCAGGTTGCTGTATGTCGGCAGCGATCCAGGGTTGGGCCACAACGGCAAGGTCACCGTGATCGATACCGACGCGAAGGTCGTCCGAACCACCATCGGGTTCGATTCCGGCGTATGGAAACTCGCGATCGACAGCGCGCTGCATCGTCTCTATGTCGGCGAACAAATTCCGAAATCGCGGGATGCGCTCGCGATCGTCGATACGGGCACGAACGCGGTGGTCGGCGAGGTGCAGGTCGGCGAATCAGAGAAGGACATCGCTGTCGATTCCCGCACCCACCTCGTCTACGTCGGGTCCGAACTGCCGGAACCGATCCAGGTAATCGACGTGGCGAGCATGAAGGTCACCGCGACAATCGCGTTCGGCGATCGTGTTCGCGGCCTGGCAGTGGACCCGCAGACCCACTCGCTGGTCGCGATAGGCGACGAGACCGGCAGTACCGGAGACGCACCCCGGGTCCTGAAGATCATCGACACGGTCACCAATACGATTCGCAGCACCCTGTCATTGGCGCCGATGGCATGGGGACTCGACGTCGATCCGAGCTCCCACACCGCGTACGTGCTCGAACAGAACTTCGCGGCCGGGGACGACCCCAAGCAGAACTACGAATCGACGCGGGCGCTCGATACCAGGACAGGTGCGGTCACCTCGGCCGTCACCATCGCAAGCGGGAAGGACAGTGAGCCTGAGGTAGGGCTCGCGGTCGATCCGGTGAGCCACGTCATCCTTGTCGCGGATTCCGTGAAGTTGGCTTTGCTGTCCTGATTGCCGTTGCGCCAAACGGATTCGATGCCATGATCGCGTGGCCTGGTGCGCAAGGATTCGTCGGCTAGCTTGGCTCGCGGTTCGGCGTGGGCTGGCAGCGGGGGCAGAAGTAGATGCCGCGGTCGGCGCGGGTGGCGTGGGAATCGTCGCCTAGGAGGTGGACGACCAGGTTTGTGCCGCAGCGGGGGCAGGGGCGGCGGTGGCGGCCGTAAGCCTGTGCCCGCCAGGGTGGTTGGTGGGCTGCCTTGGTGAGCACTCGGTGGGCCTCGTCGACGAGGGCGGGGAGGTCGTCGACAGCGCCGATCGGGGTGGCGGGGTTGACGCGGCGGAGGAAGCAGATCTCGCTGCGGTAGATGTTGCCTATGCCCGCCAGGTTGGTTTGGTCCAGGAGGGCGAGGCCGATCGGCTGGGCCGGATCCTGTGACAGGCGGCGGACGGCTTCCGCGGCATCCCAGTTCGGGCCGAGGAGGTCGGGACCGAGGTGGTCGGTGGCGGTGTGTTCGTCGGGGCGGCGGAGGACTTCGACGAGGCCGAGGGAGAAGCCGACGGCTTCGCTATCGGCGGTGGAGAGGATGAGGCGGGCGGTGAATCCCGGTTTGGTCCAGCGCTGTCCGGGTTGGTAGATCCGCCACTCGCCCTCCATCTTCAGGTGCGTGTGGATGCTCAGTTCCGGGGTCCGGATGAACAGGTGCTTGCCGTAGGTGCCGACGCTGTCGACCTCCTGACCCCGCAGATTCAAGGTGGCGTAGCGCGGGACCCGGAAGTCGCTGCGGGTGAGTTCCTTGCCCGCCAGGGCTTTTCGGAGGCGGGCGGCAGCGAGGAAGACGGTGTCACCTTCGGGCATCGGGGCTCACGGTCGGCCTCGGAGGCGGAAGCCCTTGGGGGTGGCGGCGAATCCGGCTTCGGTGAGGAATCCGGCGAAGGTGTTCCCGTGGACGGATTCTCCGTTCACCCGGTCGATGACCAGGGAGTCGACGCGGCGATCGTGGACCAGGGCCGCCAGGGCGGTGGCGGCGGCGGTGCGGATGGCCGGATCCTCGCTGAAGGTGAGCAGGGTCTTGCCGCCGCGTTCCAGGTAGAGCGCCAATTCGCCTTCGACGAGAACGACCAGGGCTCCCGCCTTGCGGCCCGGCCGATGGCCCGCGCCCTCGGCGGCGGCCTTGGGCCAGGGGAGCGCCGCGCCATAGGGATTGGCCGGATCGCAGGACGCCAGGGCGACGGCCTTACCGACCGGGTCGGCCGAGAACGAGTCACCGCGGGTGCGGTCGGTGTCGAAGGAGCGCAGGCGATCCACCACATCCGTGGTCGAGAACTGCGCGCCGCCCAGCGAATCCACGAAGTATCCGCGCCGGCAACGGCCGCGATCTTCGAATTCGGTGAGGACCCGGTACATGAGGGCGAAACCGCCGGGCACGCCCTCGCTCTGCACCGGGCCGCGGGTCAGCACCCCGTAGCGCTCCAGCAGCACGTCGGCGGTGGCGTGCGCGCGGATCGTATTGTCGGCCACCCGCTCCGGTAGCAGCGACCAGCGACCGGCGACCTGCGGTGACGCGGTGCGGGCGGGCATGCCGGTGCGCGGCAGATACATTCGCCCGCGCGGGGTGCGCCGGGGCGTGCGATGCGCGGTCGTGGTGCGGGTCGTCCCGGCCAGCAGGGCGCGGACGGGTGCGAAGGTGTCGCCGCCGATATGCCCGGCCCACACCAGATCCCAGAGCGCGGCAGTCACCGCGGTCTCGTCCTCGGTCTCGGCACCGTCGAGGAGCTGCCGGAAGAAGTACGCGCCACCGGTGTTACCCGCCACCACCTGATACTCGCCCTTCGGCAGAGCGGTACCCGTGGTCTCACCGTCGGCCTGGGCCGCGCCGTCCACGGTGCCGCCGATCACGGTGGCCCCCAACGCAGTCAGCAGCCCGATGTGCCGTTCGGTCAGATCGATCTCGTCCGGTGGCGGCAGGGTCAGCCCCGCCCCCTCCGCCGGGTGCAGCGCGATCCAGCCGTCCTTGGCGGTGATCGACCCGTGCCCGGACCAGATCACCTCACCCGTCGCCATCAGCTCGTCGAGCATGGCGGGGGAGTAGTCGCGCACCCGCAGCGGCAGGATCAGCGACTCCCAGGCCGATGCCGGAATCGGCACGCCCGCAAGCTGTTCCACCACCGCCGCGACCCCGTCCACGCCGCGCAGCTCGCCGGTGCCGACATGCTGCCAGGACGGCAGGAACCGGCCCAGCGCGGCGGTCGCGACCGGCTCGACCTCCTTGCGGGCGGCGGCCAGCGAGCGACGGCGCAACCGGCGCAGCACCTCGCTGTCACACCATTCCGAGCCGGCCGAGCCCGGCGTGAATTCGCCTTCCACGACCCGCTTCTCGATGGACAGACGATGCAATGCGGTGGCCGCCACGGCCGGTCCCAGCCCGAACCGCTGCGCGACCGCGGTCAGCGTGAACGGCCCGTGCGTGCGTGCGTACCGCCCGACGAGATCGCCGAGCGGATCGGCGACCGGCTCGATGAACGCCGCCGGGACCCCGATGGGCAGCGGCACCCCCAACGCGTCCCGCAGCCGCGCGGCATCCTCGATGGCCACCCACCAGCGCGAACCCGCGAACGAAACCTCCAGCGCCCGATGCGATTTCACCAACTCTCCGAACCACTCGCGCGGATCGTCAACACACCGCTCGGCCGCTTCCCCGGCGGTGATCGGCCCGAGCAGCCGCAGCAGATCGGCCAGCCCCTCCATATCCCGCGCGTGCCGTTCGGGCGTGAGCCGCTGCAGTTCCCGCTCGGTCTGCTCCAGCACCGCCGCGTCCAGCAGCTCTCGCAGTTCGACCCGCCCCAGCAGTTCCGCCAGCAGGCTCGAATCCAGTGACAGCGCCGCCGCCCGCCGCTCGGCCAGCGGAGAGTCGCCCTCGTACATGAACTGCCCGATGTAGTCGAACAGCAGCGAATTCGCGAACGGTGACGGCGTGGCGGTCTCCACCTCCACCAGCCGTACCTGCCGGCGCGCCACCCGGCCCAGCAGCTCCCGCAGCGACGGCAGGTCGTACACGTCCTGCAGGCACTCGCGCACCGTCTCCAGCAGAATCGGGAAATCCGGGAACTTGCGCGCCACATCCAGCAACTGCGCCGCCCGCTGCCGCTGCTGCCACAGCGGGGCCCGCTTCCCCGGATCGCGGCGCGGCAGCAGCAGCGCCCGCGCCGCGCACTCCCGGAACCGGGACGCGAAAAGTGCCGAGCCGCCGACCTGTTCGGTCACCAGATCATCGATCTCATCGGTCTCGAACACGAACAACTCCGCCCCCGGCGGATCATCGGTGGTATCCGGCAGCCGCACCACGATCCCGTCATCCGACGGCGTCGGCGCGGCATCCACCCCGAACCGCTCCCGCAGCCTGGCCCCCACCGCCAGCGCCCACGGCGCGTGCACCGGCAACCCGTACGGCGAATGCAACACCACCCGCCAGTCGCCCAGCTCATCGCGGAACCGCTCCACTACGAGCGTCTTGTCGGTCGGCAACTGCCCGGTCGCCTCCCGCTGCTCGGCCAGCAGCGATACCAGATTGCCCGTCGCGTTCTCGTCCAGTCCGGCCGCAGCCGAGACCTGCTCGAGCGCGGACCGCGGTGCCGATTTCGCCTTGCCCCCGGCGGATTTCGCTTTACCCCCGGTGGATTTCGTCTTGCTTCCGCCCTTACCCGGCCGTTCCTCGGGCTTACCTGCCGCGAATTCCCCCAGTGCGGTGGCCAAGTCGACGGGATCGGATGCCGCTGTTCGCGTGGTCGCCGATTTGTCACCCGCGCGATGCTCTTCGACCGCTTGGCCTGCCAGCCGCACGAATTCGCCTAATGCCGCGCCCAATTCGGCGGGTCGGCCCAGGGAATCGCCGTGCCAGAACGGAAGTCGGCCGGGCTGCCCGAAGGCCGGGGTCACCAGGACCCGGTCGAAGGTGATCTCCTCGATACGCCAACTGGTCGCGCCCAGGGCGAAGACGTCACCGACCCGGGATTCGTAGACCATCTCCTCATCGAGTTCGCCGACGCGGGAAGCCTTCTCACCGACCATGAAGACCGGGAACAGCCCGCGATCGGGGATCGCGCCGCCGGAGGTGACGGCGAGGCGTTGCGCGCCCGGGCGGCCGGTGAGGGTGCCCGCGTCGCGGTCCCAGACGATGCGCGGCCGCAGTTCGGCGAACTCGTCGGAGGGGTAGCGGCCCGCGAGCAGGTCCAGCACCGAGTCGTAGGCCGAACGAGGTAGTGCCGCATAGCTTCCCGTGGCGCGCACGGTGTCGAACCAGGCGTCGGCGTCGATGGGTTCGAGCGCGCAGGCGGCCACCGTCTGCTGGGCGAGAATATCGAGGGGATGGGTCGGGACCTGGAGTTCCTCGATCTGCCCGGCCGTCATGCGCATGGATGCCACCGCGCAGTGCACGACATCGGTGCGATGCTTGGGGAAGATGACGCCGCGTGAGATCTCACCCACCTGGTGCCCGGCGCGACCCACCCGCTGCAGCCCCGAGGCCACCGACGGCGGCGCCTCCACCTGTACCACCAGTTCCACCGCGCCCATATCGATGCCGAGTTCGAGGCTGCTGGTGGCGACCACGCACCGCAGCCGCCCGCTCTTGAGGTCGTCCTCGATGAGCGCCCGCTGCTCCTTGCTCACCGACCCGTGGTGGGCGCGCGCCAAAAGCGTTGTCGCACCGTGAATCACCTCGGTGGAAGCCCCCAGCTGCGCGGGCGGCTTGTGCTCGGTCTCGACGGCTTCTCCGAGCCGGGCCGCGTACGCCTCGTTCAGGCGCGCGGTGAGGCGTTCGGAAAGCCGCCGCGAATTGGCGAACACGATCGAGGACCGGTGTTCGAGCACCAGATCCACGATGGCCTCGTCCACATGCGGCCAGATCGAGCCCGGCTGATCCGAATCCTCCCGCCCCGCATCGGGTTCGGTCATATCCGCCACCGGCACCCGCACCGACAGGTCGAAGGTTTTGGGCGCGGGCGGCGCGACGATCGTGATGGGCGCGCTCCCGACCAGGAACTTCCCGACTTCTGCGGGCGGCCGCACGGTCGCCGAAAGGCCGATGCGCTGTGCGGGCGAGGGTGTGAGACGATCCAGTCGTGCCAGCGAAAGTGCCAGGTGCGCACCGCGTTTGGACCCCGCGATGGCATGCACCTCGTCCACGATCACGGTGTGCACCTCGCTCAGCGACTCCCGTGCCGCCGAGGTCAGCATGAGGAACAGCGATTCCGGCGTGGTGATCAGAATGTCCGGCGGCGTGCGCTGCATGCTGCGCCGATCCGCCGCACTGGTATCCCCGGACCGCACCCCCACCCGAATCTCGGGCGCCTCCACCCCGAGCCGCTTGGCCGTCTGGGTGACACCGACCAGCGGCGCGCGCAGATTCCGCTCCACATCCACGGCCAGCGCCTTGAGCGGGGAGATGTAGAGCACCGAGGTCTTGCGAGGCCCGGTTACCGGTTCCCGCGTCGCCAGCCGATCGATGGCCCACAGAAAAGCCGACAGTGTTTTACCCGATCCGGTGGGCGCGATCACCAGTGTGTGCTGCCCCGCCGCGATCGATTCCCACGCCCCCAACTGCGCGGCCGTGGGCGCCGGAAACGCGCCGTCGAACCACTCTCTGGTCGCGGGGGAGAACCGATCCATCGCCCCAGTCTGCACCCGCCCACCGACAGACTTCGCCACCCGGCCCCTATCGGAAGGTTCTCCCGCATGTCCGTTTTCCGGGTTCGTAGGGGGTGAGCGAAGACCGAGCAATTGGTGATCCGCCCCTGGCCGCCGCGCGTAGGCTTCGGTCCGTGCAGAAGGTGCTCCGACTCGATCTTGTCAGTCACGGCATGACAGAGGCGATGCGCAAAGCACGATTTCCGGTCGATGAACCACTCACCGAAGCAGGTCGTCGTTCGGTCACCGCCTGCGGCCGTTTGAGTGCCGCGCGGGTCATCACCGCCCCCGAACGCCGCACGGTCGAGACCGCCACCCTCATGGGACTCGCGGGCGACGAGGACGATCGACTACGCGATATGGACGCCGGGGCCTGGCGTGGCGGCGAACTCATGTCGGTGCCCAAGGAGGACCTCTACCTGTGGCTCACCGATCCGGGCTATCGCGGCCACGGCGGCGAGGCCGTGGTCGATGTCATCGAGCGCACCGGCGAATGGCTCGCCGATATCGCCCTGGACGGCGAACCCACCATCGCGATCACCCACCCGGCCGTCATCCGCGCCGCCCTGCTGGTCACCCTCGACGCCCCCGCGAAGTCGTTCTGGCGCATCGACGTTCCCCCGGTCAGCGTCACCCGGCTGCAGTATCGCGGCGAGTGGACGCTGAACTTCCGCTGACCGCAACCGCACTTTCGCCGATGGGCACGGCCGCCGCCAGCATGGCCCGCACCGCGTCCGTGATCAGCCGGGCGGAGATGCTCGGGTCCACCGCGCGCTGAATGCCCAGTCCCAGACCGAGACTCAGGATCGTGGTGGCCGAGTCCTCCGCCGACATGGGCAGCACCACCCCCATGGAATCGGCCAGTACCTGCAGTTGAGCGGCCGCGGCCCCGCGCATCATGCTCAGCCCCGAGACCAGCGCGGCCTGCAGGTCGGCGTCATCGCGCGCCACGATGGCGAACTCGAATTCCAGCAGTGTCCACTCGACATCGCCCAGTGTGCGTTCGGCCCAGCGCTCGAAGCGTTCCATCCGATCCTCGAGCGAATCCTCGCCGCTGAGCAGATCGCTCAACTCGGTGAACTTGGTCTCGTGGATGAGCCCGAGCACCTCGAGGCAGAGCGCGGACTTGGTCTTGAAGTTCGAGTAGACCGCGCCCTTGGAGTACCCGGCCTCCTCGGCGACCTTCTCCAGGCTGGTCTTGGCGTACCCGTCCCGCAGGAACATCTCGCGCGCGGTGGCGAGCAGGTCCGAGCGGGTGCGGGCCTGGCTCTCGGGCCTGGTGAGTCGTGCCATGACGACGATTCTATGTACTGAAAGATTTGGGATACCGTCGGTATGCGAATACTGCTAGTGTTCGAAACCATGAGTAACAGGAACGGGTCACAGCGACGTGGCCTCGCCATCGGCTGCGGCGGCACCGTCGGCATGGCCTGGATCGTCGCCGCACTGGCTGCGGCGCGGGACGTACTGGACTGGGATCCGCGCACCGCCGACGCCATGATCGGCACCTCGGCCGGCGCGGAGACACTCACCATGCTGGGCAGCGGTGTCGGCGTCGACGATCTGATCGCCATGCAACGCGGCACCGCCACCGACCCGATCCTCATCGACCACATGCGCGCGGAGCCACCGCGATTCCCGCCGCTGCCGCGACCGCGCCTCGGCGCACCCGCCCGCGCCGCGCGAGAACTGCTGGCCCGCCCGGGCAATGGCCACGCCCTGCTCACCGCGGGCAGCGGGCTGCTGCCGCAGGGCAGCGGCGACCCGGCCTGGCTGCAACGCCTGGCACAACGACTCAATCCCGGCCGCGACTGGGTCCAGCACCCCGCCACCTGGCTGGTCGCCATGGACAATGCCACCGGCGAACGGGTGCCCTTCGGCGCGCCGTCGGCCCCGGACGCGACTATCGGTGCGGCACTGCGGGCCTCGTGGGCTATTCCCGGCTGGTTCCCGGCCGTGGAGATCGCGGGCCGCCGCTTCGTCGACGGCGGCGCGGCCTCCACCGCCTCGGCCGACCTGCTCATCCCCGCCGACCTCGACGAGGTCGTGGTGATCGCACCGATGGCCTCCACCGGCCGCCTGCCCGCCACCGGCGCGGGCCACTTCCTCGAACGCCAGCTGCGAAACCGCATGAGCGAGAAGCTCGATGCCGAGGTCGCGCTGCTGCGCGCCAGCGGCGTCAAGGTGCTGCGCATCGACGCCACCGCCGAGGACCTGGCCGTCATGGGCCCCAACTTCATGGACGGCCGCCGCCGTCTCGCCACCTTCGAACACAGCCTGGTCAGCATCCGCCGCCGGGTCGAGCAGGGAGTATTCGCGTGAGCATCTTCGGAAACAACTATCCCGCCATCGATCTGAACGGCGCCCGGGTGCTGATCACCGGCGCGGGCCGCGGCATCGGCCAGTGCACGGCGGAACTGTTCGCGAGCAAGGGCGCGGAGGTCGCCATCGCGGATGTGGACACCGCCGCCGCCCAGACCGCCGCGGCCGCCCTGGGGGCCAAGGCTTTCGAGCTCGACGTGCGCAAGCGCGACCAGTGGGACAAGGTGGTCGCCGACTTCGGCCGCATCGACATCCTGGTGAACAATGCGGGCGTCATGCCCGCCGGCGCCTTCCTCGACGAGCCGGACGCGGTGGGGCACACCACCATCGACGTCAATGTCTGGGGCCTCATCCACGGCATGCGCGCCGTCGTCCCCGGCATGATCGACCGCGGCCACGGCCACGTGGTGAACGTGGCCTCGCTGGCGGGCAAGCTCCCGGTCGCCGGTCTGGCCGTCTACAACGCCAGCAAGTTCGCCGCCGTCGGCCTCTCCGCCGCAACACGTCTGGAGTTCGCGCCGCACGGGGTCAGCGTCAGCTGCGTCATGCCGTCGGCCGTGCGCACCCGCCTGTCCTCGGGCCTGTCCCTGGGCGGCGGCATGCCGACCGTCGATCCCGAGGACGTCGCCGCGGCCGTGGTCGGCACGGTGCGCAGCCGTCGCGCCGAGGTCGCCGTCCCGAACTACCTGGGCGGGCTCGACGTCGCCATCGCCGCCGCCCCGGAACCCGCGATGCGCCTGGTGCGCAAGGCCCTCAACGCCGACCGCGCCCTGCACCCCGCCGACGAGAAGGTCCGCTCGCAGTACGAGGCGCAGGTGCGTGCCATCACCGCCGAGGACGACGAGTCCTGACCGACGGCCGGTTCGAGTAGGCCGCAGGGGTGTCTACTCGAACCGAATGCCCTGTGCCAGGGGCAGTTCGGTGGAGTAGTTGACGGTGTTGGTGGCCCGGCGCATGTACGCCTTCCACGAATCCGAGCCGGATTCGCGGCCACCGCCCGTCTGCTTCTCACCGCCGAACGCGCCGCCGATCTCGGCGCCCGAGGTGCCGATGTTCACATTGGCGATACCGCAGTCCGAACCGTCCGCGGCCAGGAACCGTTCCGCCTCACGCTGGTTCTGCGTGAAGATCGACGACGAAAGCCCTTGCGGCACCGCATTGTGCAGCTCGATGGCGGCCTCCAGATCGTGATAGGTGAGCACGTAGAGGATCGGCGCGAACGTCTCCTCCCGCACCACCGCGGTCTGCGCGGGCATCCGCACGATGGCGGGCCGGACGTAGAAGGCGTCCTCGCCGGGCCCCTCGATACGCTCGCCACCGCAGACCACCTCGCCCCCGTCGGCTTGCGCGCGCTCCAGCGCCGCCTGCATGCCCTCGTAGGCCCGCGCATTGACGAGCGGCCCGACGAGAACGCCTTCCTCGAGCGGGTTACCCACGCGCAGTTGCCGATACGCAGAAGAAATCCGATCCAGCAGCGGCCCTACGACATCCACGTGCGTGATCAGTCGCCGCAGGGTCGTGCACCGCTGCCCGGCCGTACCCGCCGCCGCGAAAACGATTCCCCGCGTAGCCAATTCCAGGTCCGCCGACGGTGTGACAATGGCCGCATTATTGCCGCCCAGTTCCAGCAGGCAGCGCCCGAACCGGGCCGCCACCCGCGGCGCCACCCGCTGTCCCATCCGCACCGATCCGGTCGCGCTCACCAGCGCCACCCGCGGATCGTCCACCAATTGCTCACCGACGCTTGCCGCACCCTGAATCAGTTGGTGCACTTCGGGATCCGCGCCCACCTCGACCGCGGCCCGGCGTAGTAGCCCGTGACAGGCCAGCGCGGTCAGCGGCGTCGTCTCCGACGGCTTCCACACCACCGTGTCCCCGCACACCAGCGCGATGGCGGTATTCCACGCCCACACCGCGACCGGGAAGTTGAACGCCGAGATCACCCCGACCACGCCGAGCGGATGCCAGGTCTCCATCAGCCGGTGCCCCGGCCGCTCCGACGGCATGGTCCGCCCGTACAACTGCCGCGAGAGCCCGATGGCGAACTCGCAGACATCGATCATCTCCTGGACCTCACCGCGCGCCTCCGGCCCGATCTTGCCCGCCTCCAGTGTGACCAATTCGCCCAGATCGTCGAGATTTTCGGTGAGCAGCGCGGACAACCGCCGCACCACCGCCGCGCGTTGCGGTGCGGGCACCGTGCGCCAGCTCCGGAAGGCCGTGTCCGCCCGCGCGATAGCGGCGTCCACTTCGGCAGTTGTGCTCGCGCGCAAGGTGAGCAGCTCACTGCCGGTGATCGGGGTGCGTGCCGGAAGTTCACCCGGTTCGGGCGATTCGACACCGAGGCGTCGCAGAATGTTCTCCGCGCGCTCACGGAGCTCACGGGTGGCCGGGTCGGTCAGTGCGTGACTCATTACATGCTCCAGGTTGGGTTCCGTCACCGAGTTCGGTTCGCTGCGTTAGCCTTCGCTGATGGCGGATACACCGGCGAAACCACAACTCGACGACATCGATCGACTGCTGATCCGTGAGCTGATTGCCGATGGTCGCGCCACCCTGTCCAATCTGGCGGAGAAGGCGAACCTTTCGGTGTCCGCCGTGCAATCGCGGGTGCGGCGGTTGGAGGCGCGCGGCGTGATCCGCGGCTATACGGCGAACGTCGATCCCGAGGCACTGGGGCAGATGCTGTCGGCATTCGTCGCGATCACTCCTCTCGATCCGTCGCAGCCCGATGACGCGCCCGCACTGCTGCAGCACATTCCGGGCATCGAGGCCTGTCATTCGGTGGCCGGTGACGAGAGCTACATGCTGATGGTGCGGGTGGCCTCGCCCAGGCACCTGGAACAACTGCTGCAGGAGATCCGCGCGACGGCCAACGTCCGCACGCGAAGCACGATCATCCTGCAGACATTCTATGACAAGTAGTCTGCGAGCCGGGCGAAGTCGGCCGCAGACATTCGGGTGACGACCCGGTTACGGCTGTAATACTTCCGGGATTTACGGGCCTAGCCGTAAATATTCATTTACGCTGGGTGGCGTGACCCTCGGACTCGATCGGCTCGGGGCGGCCGCCGAAACCACTCTCGTCACCCCCGCCCGGGTGCATGACATTCTGTCCGCGAGCATTCTCGCCGATGGCTTCGACCTCGTGCTGGACCTGCGAAAATCGCGTGGCCGACGGCTCGTGGACGCCCGCGACGGCACCGCGTACCTCGACATGTTCGGGTTCTTCGCCTCCTCCACCCTCGGCATGAACCATCCGGCACTGCTGGGGGACCGGCCCTTCCTGGCCAACCTCACCGCCGCCGCGCTCAACAAACCCAGCAACTCCGACGTCTACACCGTCGAAATGGCGCGCTTCGTGGACACTTTCGCGCGCGTGCTGGGCGATCCGCGGCTACCGCACCTGTTCTTCATCGACGGCGGCGGGCTCGCCGTCGAAAACGCCCTCAAGGCCGCCTTCGACTGGAAGTCCCGGCACAACGAGATGCACGGGCGCGCACCGGAACTCGGCACCAAGGTGCTGCACCTGACCGGCGCCTTCCACGGCCGCACCGGCTACACGCTCTCGCTCACCAACACCGATCCGGTCAAGACGGCCCGCTTCCCGAAGTTCGACTGGCCCCGCATCGACACCCCGTACGTCGGACCCGATCACGCCGATATCGAGGCCGCCGAGTCGCATGCCCTCGACCAGGCCCGCCGCGCTTTCGCCGAAAACCCGCACGACATAGCGTGTTTCATTGCCGAGCCGATTCAGGGCGAGGGCGGCGACCGGCATCTGCGGCCGGAGTTCCTGCGCGCGATGCAGCGGCTCTGCCACGACAACGACGCCCTGTTCATCCTCGACGAGGTGCAGACCGGTGTCGGCATGACCGGCAGCATGTGGGCGTATCAGCAACTCGGCCTCGAACCCGATGTGGTCGCCTTCGGCAAGAAGACCCAGGTCTGCGGAATCATGGCGGGCGGCCGGATCGACGAGGTGCCCGACAATGTCTTCCACGTCAGCTCGCGGTTGAACTCCACCTGGGGCGGCAATCTCGCCGATATGGTCCGGGCGCGGCGCGTCTTCGAGGTGATGGAACACGAGGATCTGGTGGCCCGGGCCCGGGAACTCGGGCCGCACCTGCTCGGACGTTTGACCGAATTGTCCACTGTCCATGCGGAAGTCGCGGATCCGCGGGGTCGCGGGCTGATGTGCGCGATCACGCTGGCGACGCCGGAACTGCGCAACGAGGTGGTCACCCGGCTGCGCGAGGAGGAGCACGTGCTCATCCTCGGAACCGGCGAGCGCGGGATTCGCTTCCGCCCGCCGCTGACGGTAACCAGGGCGGAGCTGGACGAGGCCGTAGACGCCCTCGAGCGCGTATTGGGTTGAGCTGCAACCCGGACCGCATTGGTCCGGGTTGCCCGTAATTTCCTAAAAGCGTCTAATGACCGAAGCGCGTGGCGCAGTGAGACACTCCGTCAACGCGCCGCGAAACTCCATGTCGCCGCCTACTATTCGGCATCATGTCAGCTCACCGCAATGCCGCCATGGCACGGTGCGCCCTGTGATCGCGCGCCGTGCACGTCTGGGTCTGATCCTCTCGATAGCGATGCTGGCCGGTTGCTCGAGTTCCGAAACCGGTCCCGCGCAGCGCTCCGTCACGCCATCGCCCGGCCCCTCGGGCGGTGTGGATCCCGCCGCGATGGTGGCGCCGAACCTGCTACCCGGCATGCCGCCCCCGCTCTCACCCACCGACGTCTACGCCGCCACCCGCACGCTCAGCCCCGCCGTGGCCGACCAGCCCACTCGCGTCTACGTCCCCAACAGCGAATCCGACACCATCACCGTCATCGACCCGGACAGCTTCCAGGTCATCGACACCTACCCGGCCGGTGGCCGCGAACCCCAGCACGTCGTCCCGTCCTACGACCTGCAGACGCTCTACGCCAACAACGATCTCCCGATCGGCAGCGGCAGCCTGCTGCCCATCGATCCCCGCACCGGCAAACCCGGCGACCCGATCCCCGTGCGCGACCCGTACAACATGTACTTCACGCCCGATGGCAAATACGCCCTGGTTGTCGCCGAGGCCGACCGGTCCCTGGACTTCTACGACCCCCACAGCTGGGAGAAGCTGCACGACATCGCGGTCCCCGACTGTCCGGGCGTTAATCACATGGACTTCACCGCCGATGGCCGCACCGCGCTGGTCAGCTGCGAGTTCAGCGGTCGCATGGCCGTGGTGGACATCGCGGGAATGTCGTTGCTGCGCATGATCGATCTGCCCGGCGGCCGCGGGGGCATGCCGCAGGACGTGAAGCTGTCACCCGACGGCAGCACCTTCTTCGTGGCCGACATGATGGCCAACGGCGTCTACGTCTTCGACGCCAAGACCTTCGACAACACGGGGTTCCTCGAGACCGGCGGCGGCACCCACGGCCTCTACATCACCCGCGACTCGAAGCAGATGCTCATCACCAACCGTGGCGAAGGCAGCATCTCGATGTGGGACTTCACGGCGGGTCAACTCGTCAGCAAATGGGACATTCCCGGCGGCGGTAGCCCGGATATGGGAAATCTCTCTGCCGACGGCCGCGTGTTCTGGGTATCGGGCCGCAATCACAGTGAGGTCTACGCCATCGACATCGTCGATTGGAAGCTGCTCGCCCGCATCCCCGTCGGCCGTGGCGCGCACGGTCTCACCATCTGGCCGCAGCCGGGCCGCTATTCGACCGGACACACCGGAGTGATGCGTTGACCGGGCGTTCTTCGCGTCGAAACCGGCGAGTGTGGACCTGCCCAAAAGGTCGCTCGGATGACTGGGGGATTCCACCATTGAACAACGTTCGAGTTGAGCCGCGTCCGAACCCGAATATATCGGTCTACCTGCGGGTTTCTACTGGCGGGTAGTCAATAACCGTACTCACGAGTAGCCCCGGTTGGATTACATAGGGCCTCTGGTACTGGTTACACTCCCCGTCATGACGAGTGTCCAGCAGCAGCCTTCGCCGGGTTCGGCAGGTGCCCCCGATATCCACACCACCGCCGGCAAGCTGGCTGACCTGCGCAATCGGCTGGAAGAGGCCAAGCACCCGATGGGTGAGGCCGCGGTCGACAAGGTCCACGCCAAGGGCAAGATGACCGCGCGCGAGCGCATCCTCGCCCTGCTGGACGAGGGTTCCTTCGTCGAGCTCGACGCCCTGGCGCGGCACCGCAGCGTGAATTTCGGCCTGGAGAACCAGCGTCCGCTGGGCGACGGCGTGGTCACCGGCTACGGCACCATCGACGGCCGCGACGTCTGCATCTTCTCCCAGGACGTCACCGTCTTCGGTGGCTCCCTCGGCGAGGTGTACGGCGAGAAGATCGTCAAGGTCATGGACCTGGCGCTCAAGACCGGTCGCCCGCTGGTCGGCATCAACGAGGGCGCCGGCGCGCGCATCCAGGAAGGCGTTGTCTCCCTGGGTCTTTACGGTGAGATCTTCCACCGCAACATCCAGGCTTCCGGCGTGATCCCGCAGATCTCGCTGATCATGGGCCCGGCCGCGGGTGGCCACGTCTACTCGCCCGCGCTGACCGACTTCGTGGTCATGGTCGACCAGACCTCGCAGATGTTCGTCACCGGTCCCGACGTCATCAAGACCGTCACCGGTGAAGAAGTGACCATGGAGGAGCTGGGCGGCGCCCACACCCACATGGTCAAGTCCGGTGTCGCCCACTACGTGGCCTCCGGCGAGCAGGACGCCCTCGACTACGTGCGTGATCTGCTGAGCTACCTGCCCAGCAACAACCGCGCCGAGGCCCCGCGCTTCCCGGCCACCGCCGCCGCGGGCGCCATCGAGGAGAACCTCACCGAGGCCGACCTCGAGCTGGACACCATCGTCCCGGACTCCCCGAACCAGCCCTACGACATGCACGAGGTCATCAAGCGCCTGGTGGACGACGAGGAGTTCCTCGAGGTCCAGGCCGAGCGCGCGATGAACGTGATCGTCGGCTTCGCCCGGATCGACGGCCGCAGTGTGGGTTTCGTGGCCAACCAGCCCTCGCAGTTCGCGGGCTGCCTGGACATCGACGCCTCCGAGAAGGCCGCGCGCTTCGTGCGCACCTGCGACGCCTTCAACGTTCCGATCATCACCCTGGTGGATGTCCCGGGCTTCCTGCCGGGCACCGGCCAGGAGTACAACGGCATCATTCGCCGCGGCGCGAAGCTGCTGTATGCCTACGGTGAGGCCACTGTGGGCAAGATCACAATCATCACCCGCAAGGCCTACGGCGGCGCGTACGACGTCATGGGTTCCAAGCACATGGGTGCCGATGTGAACCTGGCGTGGCCGACCGCGCAGATTGCGGTGATGGGTGCGTCCGGAGCGGTCGGTTTCGTCTACCGCAAGCAGCTGCAGAACGCCGCGGCCGAAGGCAGCGACGTCGACGCCCTGCGCCTCGAGCTGCAGAACGAGTACGAGGACACCCTCGTCAACCCGTACGTGGCGGCCGAGCGCGGCTACGTGGACGCGGTGATTCCGCCGTCGCACACCCGCGGTCAGATCGTCTCGGCGCTGCGTCTGCTGGAGCGCAAGATGGTTTCGCTGCCGCCCAAGAAGCACGGCAACATTCCGCTCTGAAGATGCGATATGCGCGGTATGGGGCGCACACTGGGCATCAGGACGATGACTCGTACCGCGCACGATCGCCTCATCCGAGCAATGATGTTTTGGAATGACCCTCCTTCAAGAGGGTTGTATCGAATACCGTTTGCGGTCCACCGAAACACACTCGGGCCACAAGCGAGCCGCACACCCTGCGGCACACGGACAGGAGGACTGGCGCTGTGACGACCATGGCCGATGAAGAAGTACTGCGCGCCGCCGAACTGGATCTAGCCGGTGTCGACGAACTTGCGGGCGCTGTCGAAAAGGCCGTCGTTGAGGTCGAATCGTCGAGTACCGAGCCGGTCATCCGGGTCCTGAAGGGCAACCCGACCGATCTCGAACTCGCCGCCCTGATCGCCGTGTTCGCCGCCGCGTCGGCGAACGGCGCTGCCGCACCGGCCGATAACGGCCCCGCCGACAACTGGGGTCGCCCGACCCTGTCGCACCGCGGCTCCTCGCCCTTCTCTCCCTACGCGTTCCCGGCGCTCTCGCACCTGCGCGACTGACGGCCTTGACCGTCTTCGTACTGGCTTCGCAATCTCCCGCCCGGCTCGGTGTCCTGCGCAACGCAGGCGTCGAGCCGGTCGTGCGGGTGTCCCATGTCGACGAGGACGCGATCGCCGCGGCCTTGCCGCCGGGCACCCCGCCGGACCGGGTGGTCATCGAACTCGCGCGGGCCAAGGCACGGGAAATCGCCGGGCAATTGGCCGGCGATCCGGCTTTCGCCGATTCCGTTGTGGTCGGCTGCGATTCGATGCTGCTGGTGGACGGCGTGCTGCAGGGCAAGCCGCTGACCGCCGAGGTGGCGCGCGCCCGCTGGGCCGAGATGGCCGGGCGCAGCGCGGATCTGCTCACCGGGCACAGCGTGCTGCGGCTACGGGCCGGCGAGATCGTCGCCGAGGCCACCGACTGCAGTTCCACCACAGTGCATTTCGCCAAGCCCGAACCGGACGAACTCGACGCCTACATCGCGACGGGGGAGCCGCTGCAGGTGGCCGGTTCCTTCACCCTGGACGGCCTCGGCGGCTGGTTCGTGGACCGCATCGACGGTGATCCGTCGAGCGTGATCGGGATCGGGCTACCGCTGGTTCGTCGACTGCTTGCCGAGGTGGGCGTCGGCGTTGCGGAGCTGTGGGTCGGGAACCGCGCGTAACTGCGGCTCGGTGTTCGCGCGTACCTGCGGTTCCGTCGTGGTGCGCAATTGGGGTGCGATGCGGCCGGTGGACGGCGCTAATCGGGGCTCGCCGGTATCGGCGGGCTGCTCCTCCTCGCGCGCGGAGTCGCCGGGACGGCCGTGCAGCAGTTCCAGGCGGGCCACACACAGTTCGGGTTCCACGAACGGGTGCAGGCGCACATTCACGGCCTCGCGACCGCCGTTGCGGTCCAGCACCTCTCGCATGAGTCCCAGGTGCACACCGCACACCACCTCGGAATGCGTGCGGGCCAATTCGCGCAGCGGGCACGCGGTCATCCGGATCAGGGCCGATTCCTCGGTCTCGCTGGCGTGGTCGCGTTCGGGGGCGAAGCCGAGTTCCGACATCAGGGTGACGGTGAGGTCCTTGGCGTCCTCCAGCGATTCGATGGGTTGATCCACCGCCTCGAGTTTCGAACCCCAGGTGCGCCCGGCCGAGATGGCGGCATCCGAACGGCGGCGTGGATCGCTGCCCAGCTGGTCGGCGAGGACCTGCGCGAGTTCCTGATAACCGACCGATCGCTGTACGGCGGTATAGCCGATGCGGGGGCGGCCCCGGCCGCGTGGCGGCTGCTGGAATTGGCGGACCAGCGATTCCCGGGTGAGCACATCTAAATGGAAACGAACTGTGGTCACATGTTGTCCGGTGACGCGCGCCAGTTCCTGGGCATCGAGAGGCTCGCTGGCGCCACGTAGGATCGCAAGCAGTCGCCGTCGCGGCCAAGAATCGGACATAGCTCACCCCTCCTCTCGAGAGACTTTATCGGATGAAGCTGCGCTTAATTCGCCCAATCATCCGATTCGTGATCTGAAACGAGTTTCGCAACCACACCATGCCTACGATCGGTGTTGAGATTCGAACCGCCAATACCTAACCCACCACGCGTGAAGGACCACAACGTGCCCGTCGCTCCGGATCCGCATCACTCATTCGGCTCCTATGCACATCCTCACCGACTAGTAACCACAGAGTGGCTGTCGGCAAACATCGGCACGCCGGGACTCAAGATCATCGAGTCCAACGAAGACATATTGCTATACGACATCGGGCATGTCCCGGGTGCCATCAAGATCGACTGGCGTTCGGAACTGATCGATCCTCGCACTCGCGATGTCATCGACGGCGCGGCCTTCGCCAACCTTATGCGGCTCAAGGGCATCGAGCGCGACGACACCGTCGTCATCTACGGCGACAAGTCCAACGGCACCGCGGCCGCCACCCTGTGGGTGTTCTCCCTCTTCGGACATGAGGACGTGCGCCTGCTGGACGGCGGCCGCGACGCCTGGATCTCCGAGGCTCGCGACACTACCTTCGAGGTGCCCTCGGCCGGACTCGGCGAGTACCCGGTCATCGACCGTGACGACAAGACTTCCCGGGCCTTCCGGCAGGACGTGGTCACCCATCTGGGCGGTGCGCTCATCGACTCGCGCGTGTTCGACGAGTACACCGGCGAATTGGTGGTGCTGGACCGTCCGGAGGAGCAGGCGCTGCGCGCGGGCCACATCCCCACCGCGGTCAATATTCCGTGGACCTCGTCGGTCGGGGCCGACACCCGCTTCCGTCCCCGCGCCGAACTCGACGTCATCTACGGCGGTGTCGTGGATGCCCTTGCCCCGCTCGTCTACTCCCGCATCGGTGAGCGCTCGGCCCTGACCTGGTTCGTGCTTACCTACCTGCTGGGCGTGCACGGCGTCCGCAACTACGACGGTTCCTGGACCGAATGGGCCAATGCCGTCGGCGCACCGATCGTGATCGGTCAAGAACCCGGCACGGTTCCGGTGAACATGGCAAGCTCGTAACGCTCGAGACCCCTCCCGATGATTCATCGGGGAAGGGTTCGAACCGAATCTGGTAGAACAGGTTCTAGAAAAGTGGATTCGAGAGTCGCATTGCTCACTCTTCGGGCCTACTCTCCAGTAGCCCTATCCCCTTGTGGGGTTTGTTGGCACGATGCCTACAATCCCGACTGACGAAAGTATCCAGAGCACAGGAGGCTCAGTGCCCAACCATGCCAACGCGCAGATCACGAAGGTCCTCGTAGCCAATCGAGGCGAGATCGCCGTGCGCGTGATCCGGGCTGCCAAGGACGCGGGTATCGCCAGCGTCGCCGTGTACGCGGAACCGGACGCCGACGCGCCGTTCGTGAAGCTCGCCGATGAGGCGTTCGCGCTGGGTGGCCAGACCTCGGCCGAGTCGTACCTGGTCTTCGACAAGATCCTCGAGGCCGCCGCCAAGGCCGGCGCCGACGCGATCCACCCCGGTTACGGCTTCCTCTCGGAGAACGCCGATTTCGCGCAGGCCGTCATCGACGCGAACCTGATCTGGATCGGCCCGTCGCCGCAGTCGATCCGCGATCTGGGTGACAAGGTCACCGCTCGCCACATCGCGCAGCGCGCCGACGCGCCGATGGCCGCGGGCACCAAGGACCCGGTCAAGAACGCCGACGAGGTCGTCGCGTTCGCCAAGGAGTACGGCGTTCCGGTGGCCATCAAGGCCGCCTTCGGTGGTGGCGGTCGCGGCATGAAGGTCGCGCACACCATCGAGGAGATCCCGGAGCTGTTCGAGTCCGCCACCCGTGAGGCCATTGCCGCCTTCGGTCGTGGTGAGTGCTTCGTGGAGCAGTACCTCGACAAGGCCCGCCACGTCGAGGCCCAGGTCATCGCCGACAAGCACGGCAATGTCGTGGTCGCCGGTACCCGTGACTGCTCGCTGCAGCGTCGCTTCCAGAAGCTGGTCGAGGAGGCTCCGGCCCCCTTCCTGTCGGATGCGGTGCGCGGCAAGATCCACGAGTCCGCCAAGCGCATCTGCCGCGAGGCCGGCTACTACGGTGCGGGCACCGTGGAGTACCTGGTGCAGGGTGAGACCGTCTCGTTCCTCGAGGTGAACACCCGCCTGCAGGTCGAGCACCCGGTCACCGAGGAGACCGCGGGAATCGACCTGGTGCGCCAGCAGTTCCGCATCGCCGAGGGCCACGAGCTGTCGGTCAAGGAAGACCCGACCCCGCGCGGGCACTCCTTCGAGTTCCGCATCAACGGTGAGGACGCCGGTCGTGGCTTCCTGCCGGCCCCCGGCCCGGTCGTCGTCTACAAGGAGCCCACGGGCCCCGGTGTGCGCGTCGATTCCGGTGTGGTCGAGGGCAGCGTCATCGGTGGTCAGTTCGACTCCATGCTGGCCAAGCTGATCGTCACCGGCGAGAACCGCGAGCAGGCGCTGCAGCGTGCCGCCCGCGCGCTGGCCGAGTACCAGATCGAGGGCCTGGCCACGGTCCTGCCGTTCCACCGCCACATCGTCGAGAACCCCGCGTTCATCGGTGACGGCACCAAGTTCGACGTCTACACCAAGTGGATCGAGAACGACTGGGACAACACCATCGAGCCCTACGCCGGTGCGGTCCCGATCGAGGACGAGGACGAGGCTCCCCGTCAGAAGGTGGTCGTCGAGGTCGGCGGTCGTCGTCTGGAAGTGTCGCTGCCGGGCCAGTTCTCGGTCGGCGCGGGCGCTGCCCCGGCGGGCAACGGTGTCGTGCGCAAGAAGCCGACGCCGCGCAAGCGTGGTGGCGCGGGCGCGGGTGCCGCGTCCGGTGACGCCGTGACCGCCCCGATGCAGGGCACGGTCGTCAAGGTCGCCGTCGAAGAGGGTCAGACCGTCGAGGCGGGCGACCTGGTCGTGGTGCTCGAGGCCATGAAGATGGAGAACCCGGTCACCGCGCACAAGGCCGGTGTGATCACGGGTCTGTCGGTGGAGGCCGGTGCGGCCATCACCCAGGGCACCGTCCTGGCCGAGATCAAGTAAGACAGAGCAATTCGCGAATGGCCGCTCACCTGCGAGGTGGGCGGCCATTCGCGCTAATGTCGTGGCATGGCTGAACCTCCCGAGATTCGTATCGGTACCGCTGAGCGTGAGGATGCGATGAAGCGGCTATCGGATCATTTCGCGGCCGGGCGGTTGACCGTGGCCGAGTTCGATGAGCGCAGCGGGAAGATCGCGGCCGCGCTCACCCGCGGGGATCTGGAGCCGGTGTTCGGCGATCTGCCGGAACCGGTGGCGGGCAATGCCGTTGCCGCGCCGCGCCGTTCGGGTTTCGGTTCGCAGTGGCCCGAGCGAGTGATGCCGGTGGTCAGCATCCTGTGCGTGATCATCGCGATCGTCAGTCACCAGTGGTGGGTGTTCCTGCTGATTCCGCTGGCCGGTGCGGCACTGTTCGGCAGCCGCGACAATGCGCGGCGGCGGGGTCGCGGCGCACGGCGGGACGGCAAGCGGCAGCGCCGCCTGGATCGGGGATCGGAGGACTGATGGAACCCATCGAGATCAATGCGGGCAGTTGGTATCTGCGTGCGCTGCGCGCCGACGAGCGCATCGACGACCGCCCGGCCCTCGCCGACGGCGGCATCACCGATCCCGGCTATGTGGCGCGGCGCAGCGCCGAATGGGCGCAGGAGAGCCACTTCTCGTGGGCGGTGTGCGTGCCCACCACCGCCGAGATGGTCGCCGAGATCGGTGTCCGGCCCAATGCCGACGGCACCGCGACCGTCACCGGCTGGGCGCGCGCAGGCTACGCCGAGGCGCTGGACGACGGCCTGGTGACGGTCCGCCGTTTCACCGCCGGAGCGCTCGGCCTGGAACCGATAGACGCCTGAAACCGGCAGCGGACCGCGTCTCCCCGTCCGGTCCGGATACTGCCTCATCCCCTCAAAAATGGCCTCTACCAGTCGTCATGCCGTTTGCGTGACGAAAATGGGTCGTGCCGACCCCCGGTCGTGAGGGACCCTGAAGTCGCATCAGAAATCGACGACCAGGGGAGGCCGTCATGTTCAGCTGGAGTAGACACGTATCCGATCGGGCGACAGCGGCGTCGTTCACCAACTGGCGCTTCCGTGACCCGGAGCCGACAGTGACCGATCCCGATTTCCGCGAGACCGGGGACGACAACGACGCGTCCGGCACCGATGGCGGGCGCACCCCGCGCGACGGTGGCCTCGCCGAGATCGACGGCGCGATGGCGGGCATCACCGTCCCCGCGTATGCGCGAATGTCACTCGCCGGAATGTCTCTGGTCGGCGCGGGCTGCTGAACGGCGGGCCGCGTCGGGGGACGCGGCACGCACCCAGGGGCGGGTTCCAACCGGGACCCGCCCCTTTCGCGTGGTCGGCGAGTAGTACCGTGCTGGGCATGGAGAGGTCGCCGCTGGATGCTGACTTGCTGGCCCGCAATGTCGACGGGGAGCTCAGGTTCTTCTCGGCCGTCGAGGTGGTCGAATCGACCGGCTCGACCAATGCGGATCTGGTTGCCCGGGCCGCGGATTCGAGTGCCGATCGGCTGGTGCTGATCGCGGAGTCGCAGGAGCGCGGCCGCGGCCGGCACGATCGGCAGTGGGTCTCGCCGCCGCGCGCGCAGATTGCGATGTCACTGCTGGTGCGGGCGCGCGGTATCGATCCGGCGGTGCTGGGCTGGCTGCCGCTGCTGACCGGTGTCGCGGTGGTGGACGCGGTGCGCGCCGCCACCGGGGTGAAGGCAATCCTCAAGTGGCCCAATGATGTTCTCGTCGACGGGCGCAAGCTGGCGGGCATCCTCGCCGAGATCGCCGCCGTCGGAGTCGATCCCGCGGTGGTGGTGGGCGTCGGCCTGAATGTGAGCCTCACCGAGGCGGAACTGCCGGTGTCGCATGCCACTTCGCTGGTGCTGTCGGGCGTCGCCGATCCGGATCGGACCGCCGTGGTGACCGCGATGCTGCGCGAGTTCGCCCGGCGTTTCATCGCCTGGGAGGCTGCGAATTGGGACATCACCGAGCTGGCGGCCGCCTACCGGGAGCGTTGTTCCACCATCGGCAGCGAGGTTCGGGCCGAACTGCCCGGCGGTGAGGTGATCACCGGTGTTGCCACCGGTGTCGACGAGCACGGCCGCCTGCTCATCGGTGACCGCGCGGTCTCCGCGGGTGATGTCACCCACCTGCGCGCCGAGTACTGACCGAGGGGATTCATGGGTGGCGGGGGCGACCTGGGTGATCGCCGCGGCGGTCATCGCCCGGGCCGCCCGGGTTCTTCGGGCGCTTGCCGGGACCGGGTGGTCCGACGGGTTGTGCGGGTTCGGTCCACGCCGGTTCGTCCGGCGTGACGACCGCCTCCGGGGTGGCGGGCGGTTCGGTGGTGGCCACCGGGGGCGGCTGTTCGAACCGACTGGTCGGTGAAATCGATTCGGGAGCAGTGATTTTCGTGGCGGGGGTGTCCGCGTGCCCAGGTGTTTCGACGGCACGGCCGGTGAGCCAGGTCGCCAGCATCGCGACGATGACTGCCGCGCCCGCCAGACTCGCCGTGGTGATCACTGCCCGGCGGGTCCACGGCTTGCCGGTCAGCGCATCGCCCGGACCGGTGAGCCTGGGCATCGCGACGGTGCGCGCATCCGGCGCGGTGGCACCGGGTCGGTAGCGATTCGGCCCGGTGATGACAACGGTCGTGTCGCCGTCGGGAAGCGCTGACGTGCCGAGGCGTTCGGGTGCACCGAGGTCCTCGTCAGCGCCGACGGCGACCAGGGCAGCACGCGCGGCTGCCGCGAATTCTCCTGCGCTGGAATGGCGTTCGGCCGGGTCCTTGGCCAGGCCGCGGGCGATGACCTGGTCCAGGGTCGCGGGGATCGCGGCAACCAGGGTGGACGGTGCCGGGGGTGTGCGTTCCAGGTGGGCGCGCATGAGTTGTGCCGGATTACGCATGGCGAACGGCCTTTGACCGGTGAGGCATTCGAACAGGACGCAGGCCAGCGCGTAGATGTCCGAGCGTGGCGTCGCGGTGCCCTCGAAACGTTCGGGGGCCATGTAGGCGGGGGTGCCGACGAGCATGCCGGTCTGGGTGATGGCGCGCTGGCCGTCCTGCTGTGCGGTGCCGAAGTCGATCAGGTAGGCGACGTCGTCGGGGGCGACGATGATGTTCTGCGGCTTGACGTCCCGGTGGATGAGCCCGGCGGCGTGGGCCTCGTCGAGCGCTTCGGCGATCTGGGTGATGAGGTCGACGGCCGCGGCGGGGGCCATCGGGCCTTCCCATTCGAGCATGGCCTCGACATCCAGGCCGTCGACGAATTCCGTGTCGATGAACAGCCGCCCCTCGAGTTCACCGTGGGCGTGGACCGCCATGATGTGCGGCCCGTGCAGCAGCGTGGCGGCCCGGGCTTCGCGCTCGAAGCGCCGCCGGTATTCGGGGTCGGCGGTGAGGACGGGCGCGAGCACCTTGAGCGCGACGGTCCGGTCGGCCACGGTGTCGTGCGCCCGCCACACCTCCGACGAGCCGCCGCTGCCGAGCAGTTCGTCGAGGCGGTATCGGCCCAGATAGCCATCCCCCAACGCATTTCCTCTCGTCGCTCTGGGGGACCACGATAGCGAACCGAATTTATTTCAGACGCACACAACTCGCCTGTTATTTCAGACCGGTTGCAATTCGCGCCGGGCGGCTTCGCGGGCGAGCATGCGGTCGCGCTGCTCTTCGAACTTGGCCACGTCCTCGGCGAGCCGCGTCATATAGGCGGCCAATTCCTCGCGTGCCTTCTCGCCGCGCGGCCCGAAATCGTTGCGCTCGAAGATATTCCAATTCTTCAGCACCGGCGCGACCACTTCTTCCAGGTGCTGGCGCAGGTCATAGATGCCGTGCTTGGCCATCATGACGCCATTGCGCCGGAAGTTGGGCATGCCGTGGCCGGGCATGACGAAATGGGTGAGCACCTTGGTGATCGCCTCGACGGCCTGGTCGGGGGCCAGGTCCAGGCCCGCGCTGCACAGGCTGCGGTAGAAGATCATGTGCAGGTTCTCGTCGGTGGCGATGCGCTGCAGCATGCGGTCGGCGATGGGGTCGTCGCAGACCCGGCCGGTATTGCGGTGCGAGACGCGGGTGGCCAATTCCTGGAACGTCACATAGGCGACATTCTCCAGAAAGCCGCCCCAATCGGCCGGGGACTGCACGCCATTGGTCATGTGGATCATGCGCGCCTGTTCCAGCGCCACCGGATCCACGCCCCGGGTCACCACCAGGTAATCGCGAATCACGATGCCGTGCCGGTTCTCCTCGGCCGTCCAGCGGCCCACCCAGGTGCCCCACGCGCCGTCCTGGGAGAAGTTCTCGGCGATCTCGCGGTGATAGGAGGGCAGATTGTCCTCGGTGAGCAGATTGGTGACCATCGCGATCTTCGCGACCTCGGTGAGCTTCGATTGCGAGGGGTCCCAGTCCTCGCCACCCATCGCCGCGAAATTCCGGCCCTGGTCCCACGGCACGTAATCGTGCGGATGCCATTCCTTGGCGATCGACAGATGCCGGTTGAGGTTGGCCTCCGCCACGGGTTCGAGCTCGCGGAGGATCTGGTACTGCGTCAACTCTCGGGTCACACACGCCTCCTGTGTCATGCACACGGGTACAGCCTGAATGGTCCTGCGGTTTGGCTTGGTACAACTCGAAGTAGGTCGACTCGCGACCGCCGATACGCGATCGGCAACCGCACGATTGTGCCCTCTGCCGCAGTCGCGTGTGAGGCGTTCCGACACATACGCGCGATAGGGTTTCGGGTATGGGATACCCGGAAGAAGCACTGGCGCCTGATGAGGTGTTGTTGCTGCACCGTCATCCGCATTGGAAGATGTTGTTCTGGCCCGCTGTGACTTTCATCCTGATCACCGCATTGGCCGGGTTCGGCGCGGGGGTCAGCGCACGCAATACCGAGGGCACGCTCCAGACCGGTTTGCTGCTGGGCATTCTGGCGCTGTGGGCGGGGATCGTGCTGTGGCGCAGTCTCGCTCCGCTGATCCGGTGGAAGTCGACGCATTTCATCGTGACCGATCGCCGGGTGCTGATCCGGCACGGTGTGCTCACCCATACCGGTATCGACATTCCGATGAACCGGATCTCGAATGTGCAGTTCCGCTATGGCCTTTTCGACCGAATGCTGGGCACCGGCACGCTGATCATCGGTTCGTCGTCGGAGGATCCGCTGGAGTACGACGACATCCCGCACGTGCAGGCGGTGCACGCGATGTTGTATCACCAGGTCTTCGATGTGGTGCAGAACAATCCGAACGGCGGCGGCTTCTACGGTTCTTCGGGCGCGTACCCGTAGTCTTGTTCCGTGACCGCAGTACTGCTGGCCGAAGACGACGAGGCTATTGCCGCGCCGTTGTCGCGCGCCCTGGGCCGTGAGGGCTATTCGGTGACCGTCGAGAGCTACGGCCCCGCCGTGCTGGAGCGGGCCCTGGAGGGTGGTCACGATCTACTCATCCTGGATCTCGGGCTGCCCGGCATGGACGGCCTGGAGGTGTGCCGCCAGGTGCGGGCGCGGGGTGCGGATCTGGCCGTGCTCATGCTGACCGCGCGCACCGACGAGGTGGATTTCGTGGTGGGTCTGGACGCGGGCGCCGACGACTATGTGGGCAAGCCGTTCCGGCTCGCCGAACTGCTGGCCCGGGTGCGGGCGCTGTTGCGCCGCAGCGGAATCGGGGACGAGGCGGTCGAGGTGGGCGGCATCCGGCTGGAGCCGGCGGCGCGCCGGGTGCTGGTGAACGGGGTCGAGGTCAACCTGGCCAACAAGGAGTACGAACTGCTGAAGGTGCTCATCGACCGGGCCGGGCAGGTGGTCTCGCGCGAGACCATTCTGCGTGAGGTGTGGGGTGACGCCGACCTGCGCGGCTCCAAGACGCTGGATATGCATATGTCGTGGCTGCGCCGCAAGATCGGCGACGAGGGTCCGGTGGCGGAGCGCCGCATCGTGACGGTCCGCGGCGTAGGCTTCCGCTTCAATACCGACTAGCTCAGCGCTTGAACCGATCAGTTGTGCTCTTCCGTGCGCGTCAAACCCCCGACCCCGAAGGCTCGGCGAAGCGAGGCATCTCGACGATGAGACGCAGGATCTTGCTGTCCATGGTGGCCGCGTTGACCCTCACCACGCTGATTCTCGGTGTGCCGCTGGCCTTCACGGCCTGGCAGTGGGTCGAGGACATCAATCGCAACGAACTGCGCAACCGGCTCAACGGCATCTCCGAGGAGGTGACGCGGCAGGAGCGGGACGGCGTGGTGCACGGCGAACTGGACCCCAAGGCGGTGCGCCTGCTGATCCCGGTCAACGGCAAGCTGACCATCATCTATCCGACCGTGACGGAGCAGAACAAGCGGATAGATCTGGGCGCGGACACCGTGGCCGATCCGCTGTCGGAATCGTTGTCGATGGGCACCGACGGTTCGCTTCGGCTGGAAGTTCCTTCCGCCCCAATGCATTCCATGCAGCGGCAGGCGCTGGGCGCGGTGCTGGGCCTGGTGCTGATCTCGCTGGGCGCGGGCATCGCGGTGGCGGTGGTGACCGCGCGCCGGGTGGCCGATCCGCTGCGGGATGTCGCGGCCCGCGCGGCCCGGCTGGCCATGGGCGACTTCCGCGCCGATCCGCGCCGCCACGGCATCACCGAGCTGGATCGGGTGTCGGACGTCTTGGATTCGGCCACCGTGGAAATCGCGGGTCGCCTGCAGCGCGAGCACGCGCTGGTCGCCGACGTCTCACATCAGCTGCGCAGTCGGCTGACGGCGGTGCGTCTGCGCCTGGACGAGTTGTCCACGCACTCCGATCCGGAGGTGGTGCACGAGGCGGAAGAGGCCATGGCACAGGTGGATCGGCTCACCGACGCCATCGACGAGTTGGTGCGCGCCTCGCGCGACGAGGGTGCGGCCGAACGCGATCCGGTCCCGGTGGTCGCCGAATTGCGCAGTGTCGTCGCGGAATGGCGGCATCCCTTCGCGGAGGCGGGCCGCAAACTGGTGCTGCTCGGCGACCCGACACTCAAAGCGCCCGTGACGGGTTCGCGCCTGCGCGAGGCGCTGGCGGTGCTGGTCGACAATGCGCTCATGCACGGCGCGGGCACCTGCACGGTGTCGGTGCGCACGGTCGCGGGCCGCATGGATGATCGTGAGCCGCTGGTGGTGGTGGAGGTCGCCGACGAGGGCGACGGCGTGCGAGATGAGTTGGCACCACACATCTTCGACCGCGGCTTCTCCGCCGCCGGGTCGACCGGTGTCGGTCTGGCGCTGGCCCGCGCGCTGATCGAAGCGGACGGTGGCCGCCTCGAATTGCAGCGTCGCCGCCCGGCCCTGTTCGCGGTGTTCCTGGGTTCCTCCGGTGTGGCATCCCGCCCGATCGCGGTAGGTACCGAGCCGCGCTGATCTTCTATCAGTTCTCTAACTGTTTGTTAGTGGGCACCGATAACTCGCTTTCTACCTTCGGGTCTCGTCAACCGGAACCGAAAGTAGGAGATGTCATGCCGAAGTTCACCGTCCGCCGTACTGTCGCCGCGGGCTTCATCGGAGCGGCCGCCCTGGGTGTGCTGGCCATGCCGGCCGTCGCGAATGCCGCCGCCCCCGATTCGATTGCATCCCTGGCCGATACCGGCAGCTCCGGCCCGGCGGTCGCCCAGGACCCGGGCGTGCTGGTGACCCGTGACGACCAGGGGAACGTGACCGTGGTGCCCGCACAGCCCGGCCTGCCCGGCAACGCGATCCCCGCGACTCCGTTGCAGCCCGCCCAGCCGGCGCAGCCCGGTCAGCACGTCATCATTCAGGACGATCGCGGCGGCTACGGGGACCCGTCGCACACGATCATCCTGGACCCGGCTCGCTGAGCCTCGTCCTCAGGTCGCGTCAGTATCGTCTGATCTCGTGACGGGTCCCCGGATTCTGATTGTGGACGACGATGTCAGGGTGCTGACTTCGGTGGCGCGGGGGCTCCGGATGTCTGGTTTCGAGGTCGAGACCGCGGCGGACGGGGCCGCCGCGCTCCGCCATATCGGCACCGCCGCCCCGCAGGCCATGGTGCTGGACCTGAACATGCCGAATCTGGACGGCGTGCAGGTGGTGACGGCCCTGCGCGCACTGGGCAACGACATTCCGATCTGCGTGCTGAGCGCCCGCGCGGAGGTCACCGACCGCATCGACGCCCTCGAGGCCGGGGCCGACGATTACCTGACCAAGCCCTTCGACCTGGGCGAGCTGGTGGCCAGGCTGCGCGCCATGCTGCGCCGCGCCCCCGCGCCCACCCACGTCGACGACGACCGCATCACCGTGGGCCCGCTGCTCGTCCAGCCCGGCGCTCGCCGAGCCTCGATCAACGGCAACCCGCTCGACCTCACGAAACGGGAATTCGACCTGCTGGCGGCGCTGGCCTCCGCTCCCGGTCAGGTCTTCTCCAGAGCCCAACTGCTCGACCGGGTCTGGGGCTACGACTTCGAAACCCAGACCAAGGTGGTCGACGTGTTCGTCTCCTATCTGCGCCGCAAGCTCGAGGAAACGGGTACGCCGCGCCTCATCCACACCGTCCGTGGCGTCGGATTCGTATTGCGGATCGAATCATGAAATACCTGCCGCGACGGCCGATTTCCCTCCGTGCGCGGGTCGCGTTGGCCAGCGCGGCGACCGCGGCGGTGGTGGTCGGGGCCATGTCGGTGGCGTTGCTGGCCACCGCGTCGAATGATGCGGCGAGCCAGGCGGGCCGGGTGATCAGCGCGATCGCGCTCACGCCGGCTCAGGGGACTCCGGCCTCGCCTGCGCAACCCGTTCCCGACGGTGCGCATCCGGCCACACCGGCCCTGCCCGCACCGGCCCTGATCGCTCCTGCGGACCCGGCGGAATCGCCGGTGGCCCCGTCGCCGGGAGTGATCATCAGGCAGCTGGACCCGGACAGCGCGGAGCTCGGGTACACGCGCACGGTGGTGTTGAACGGCGACCCGGTCGCGGTGACCGTGCCCAGCGAGGTCGTTTCGGATTCGGCTACCCAGCAGCGGCTTCGGATCTTGGGGATCGGGCTGGTGGCGGTGGCGTTGGCGGCCGTGCTGGGCTGGTTCTTCGCGCACCGTGCGGTGGTGCCGTTGCGGCGACTGACCGCGGCGACCGCCGGGCTGGGGGAGAGCCTGGAGCTGGAGACGCCGCGTCACCCAGTCGCCAGCGAGACGACCGACCTGGCCGACGCCATGAACACCATGCTCGGCCGGATCGCCACCGAGCGCAGGCACACCGATGAAGCCCTGGTCACGGCACGGGATTTCGCCGCCACGGCCGCCCACGAGATGCGAACTCCCTTGACCGCCATGCGGACCGATCTGCAGGTGCTGCGGTCGATGCCGCTGTCGGAGGCCGAGCGGGCGGAGATCGTCGATGAGATCCTCACCACCCAGACTGCGCTGGAGACCACGCTCCATGCGCTGGAACGGCTGGCGGTCGGCGATCTGACCACCGAATCCGATTGGGAGGACCTGGATCTGGGTCAGCTCATCGATCAGGTGGTGGACGACGCGCGCCGGACGCATCCGGGTGTGACGATGATCGCGGTGGAAGCGGAACCCGTGCGGGTGCGTGGCCTGGCGGCGGGGTTGCGGTCGGTGGTCGAGAACGCGATCACCAATGCGGTGCGGCACGGCCGGGCGGATCGGATCGAAATCGCCACGCGCAGTGCGGGAGACCAGGTCGTACTGACCATCGACGACAACGGCGTCGGTATCGACGAGGCGGAGCGGGAGCGCGTCTTCGAGCGCTTCTACCGCGCGAGCGCTACCCCCGGCAGCGGTCTGGGTCTGGCGTTGGTCGCCCAGCAGGCCCGGTTACACGGTGGTGCCGCGACTATCGAGGAAAGCCCGGAAGGCGGTGTCCGCCTGCGGATCACCCTCAGCTGTGACCGAGCTGCTCTTCGTTCTCGGTGACCAGATCCTCGAATTCGTCCTGCAGTTCCTGCATTTCGTCCGGAAAGACCCACTTCTTCATGGCATAGAAACGGAATGCCATTTGCAGCAGATTGCCGATGATGAAGGCGCTGACGAAGTCGGCGATGTTCTCGACGGTGAAACTCACATTGGGTGTGCGCAGGTCGAACACGTAGCTCGAGACCCACAGCGGCAGCGCGGCCAACCCGACACCGATGCCACTGACCAGGAAGAACAGCAGCGCTTCGTGATGCTTCTCGCGGCCGCCGCGCTTGTCGAAGGTCCATTCCCGGTTGAGGATGTAGGACACGATGACCGCGATGGTGCCCGACATGATGCGGGCCACGGTCGGCTTGGTGTCCATGATGGTGAATTTCAGGATGTAGAAAATGCCCAGGTCGATGACGAACGTGGTCGCACCGACAATCGCGAACTTCAGCAGTTCGTAATGGCGGTCCGCGAGGTCCCGCAGCGGTGCGGGCAGGCGATTGACCACTTCATCGACAAATGACACGTAGCGAGTCTACGTCTCCGCTCCTGGCCGTGTACCCCCGGTACAAATGGGGGCTCATTGCGGTTGCGGACCCGGCGGATACCTGTCATGCGACCCGCCGGTCGGTGGCCACCGGGTGCCATGACAACATTGTCCAGCGTGAGCGCCCGTTCCTTCGATTCCGCCGCGATGCCGACCGTCACCATGATCGGCGGTGGCCAGCTTGCGCGTATGACCCATCAGGCGGCCATCGCGCTCGGTCAGCGGTTGCGCGTGCTCGCCGAGCACCCCGACGATCCCGCCGCCCAGGTCACGCCCGATGTGGTGCTGGGCAGTCATGACGATCTGACCGCGCTGCGCAAGGCCGCGGTCGGTTCGCACGCCCTGACCTTCGATCACGAGCACGTGCCGACCGCACACCTCGAGGCGCTCATCGCCGAGGGGGTGAACGTGCAGCCGCCGCCGCAGGCGCTCATCTACGCCCAGGACAAGCTGCGGATGCGCCGCAAGCTCGCCGAGCTGGGTGTGCCGATCCCCGCCTACACCGAGGTCACCTCGGTCGCGGACGCGGTGGACTTCGCCGAGCAGCACGGCTGGCCGTTCGTGCTCAAGGCGGTGCGCGGCGGTTACGACGGCCGCGGCGTCTGGATGCCCGCCGACGCCGCCGAGGCCGCCCCGATCATCGAAGACCAGTTGGCGCACGGCGTCTCGCTGATGGCCGAGACCAAGGTGGATCTGAAGCGCGAGCTGTCGGCCATGGTGGCGCGCTCCCCGTTCGGTCAGGCCGCCGCCTGGCCGGTGGTCGAGACCGTGCAGCGCAACGGCCAGTGCGCGATCGTCATCGCGCCCGCCCAGGACCTGAGCGCCGACAAGGCCACCGAGGCCGAGGCGCTGGCGCTGCGACTGGCCGCCGAACTCGGCGTCACCGGCGCGATGGCCGTGGAGCTCTTCGAAACCCACTCCGGCGACCTGCTGGTCAACGAACTCGCCATGCGCCCGCACAACTCCGGCCACTGGGGCATGGACGGCGCGTGCACCGGCCAGTTCGAACAGCACCTGCGGGCCGTCCTGGATTACCCGCTGGGCAGCACCAAGCCGCTGGCCCCCGTCACCGTCATGGCCAATATCCTGGGTGCCGCCGAAGCCCCCGAGATGTCCATGGACGAACGCCTGCACCATCTTTCGGCCCGCATCCCCGACGCCAAGGTGCACCTGTACGGCAAGGGCGAGCGTCCCGACCGCAAGATCGGGCACATCAACATCCTCGGCGACGACCCCGTCGAGACCCGCGAAAAGGCCGAGCGCGCCGCCTATTGGATGTCGCACGCCATTTGGACCGACGGATGGGATCACCACCATGACTGAAACTGCCCAGGTCGGCCTCATCATGGGCTCGGACTCCGACTGGCCCACCATGGAAGCCGCCGCGGAAGCCCTGGCCGAGTTCGGCATTCGCTTCGAGGTCGGCGTGGTCTCCGCCCACCGCACCCCGCAGCGCATGCTCGACTACGCCAAGAACGCTGCCGACCGCGGCATCAAGGTGATCATCGCGGGTGCGGGCGGCGCGGCTCACCTGCCCGGCATGGTCGCCTCCGCGACACCGCTGCCGGTCATCGGTGTCCCGGTCCCGCTGAAGTACCTCGACGGCATGGACTCCCTGCTCTCGATCGTGCAGATGCCCGCCGGTGTCCCGGTCGCCACCGTCTCCATCGGCGGCGCCCGCAACGCGGGCCTGCTCGCCGTCCGCATCCTCGCCTCCGCCGATCCCGAATTGCGTTCCCGCATGGAGCGTTTCCAGGCGAGCCTGGAGCAGATGGTGCTGGAGAAGGACGAAGCGCTGCGTAACAAGCTGCTGGGCTAGTCCCACCACTTGCCGGAGGGGCGAGGCGGTCCGGCAAGCATCGCCTCGAACTGTGCCGGGGTGACACCGGCACGGACCGAGGGGTTCTCGACCATGAACTCGATCAATGAGATCAGGCCGTTGGGGTCGAGACTCCAGACGCCGGGCGTGACCGTGATGCGCTTGTCGCTCGCGCCCGAGTAGGTGGTCGGGTCGGCTCTCCGGAAGCTGACATAGGGCTGGGGTGATCGGCCCGCGGTGGTCTTGGCCCGCAGCACCCTGATCTCCTGCCAGTCGACCGACAAGGAGTCACCACATTTCAAACGGTCGTTCGTGAGGATGAGGGGACGGCGATTCGCCAGACCGGCCACGCCCACGAATGCCGCCAGCGCGGTCATCGCAGCCCCGAAGACGGTGAAGACGATGGCATGGACTTCGAGTCCGATCATCAGGATTCCGATCCCGACGGCCAGCAGCGTCGGCACCCCGATGAGAAAACTCGGCTGCTTCAACGGCACCCGAAGCACCGCCACGCCGCCTTCGATCCGTTCGATCCGCACCGGATTGCGGCCGACGAACATCATGAGCGGGATGCACAGCGTGAACGCGCCGAACATCACGATCATCCCGGCGGGCGCGCCATCGGAATGCGCTGCGATGGACAGCAGCGTGACGCCGGCGAAGGCCGCGGTGAGCAGGACGGCGACAACGATTCCGCCCGGACCGGACGGCTTGGCGGGCGGCCAGCACAGGCTCCAGTGGAATCCGGCGGGGGTGACGTCGGTGCCGGGCACTTCTTCGTACTCGCTGCTCATCGTGGCCCGAGCGTAGCGATACCGTTGTCGGATGCCCAGTGACCAGCCCGCGCGGCCGCGCGCCGACGTGGATTCGACCGAACGCCGTCTGACCGTGGTGGATCAGGCGTTGCGGTTGTTCGCCGAAAAGGGTTACGAGGCAACGACGGTCGATGAGATCGCGGAGGCGGCGGGGATTTCGCGGCGCACCTTCTTCCGGCAGTTCCGGTCGAAGGAGGATGTGGTGTTCGCCGATCACGAGTCACAGCTGGCGCAGGCGCGGGTGTTTCTCGATGCGGTGCAGGGGGATCCGTGGGATGCCGTGTGCGAGGCCGTGGTGGAGGTGTTCGAGCGGTTCACGCAGTGGCGGGAGATCGCGGCGCGGCGCTACCAGGTGGTGCGGCAGGTGCCGACCCTGCGGGAGCGCGAGATCGTGACGGTGTTCCGGTACGAGCGGTTGTTCACCGACTTCCTGCGCGGGCGGTTGCGCGGCACCGCGGATCTGGCGCTGGTGCAGTTCACGGCGGCGGTGACCGCGACCCACAACTATCTGCTGCGGCGCATGGTGCGCGGGGAGTCGGCGGCGAGTCCGGCGGATCTGCGCGCGGCACTGGCGGCGATTCCGCGCGGGGGTCGCGAGGCCGCCGCGGCCTCGGGCGAGATGGTGGTGGCGGTGTTCCCTCGTGATCTCTCGCCCCGGCAGGTCGCCGACCTGCTAGCCAGTCGCCTGGATAGGCTGTGAGTTGTCCGAAGTGGCATAAATGACACTGCGTGCCACGGATGTGTGAGCAAGTACCTGCACGTGGCCGCGATATTGCGGCGTATAGTTGGCTGCGATTGGCACTGAGTGCCGCACAACGACCAGGAGACTCCCCATGGCGGGCAACCCCGATTTCAACTTGTTCCAGCTCGAGGACTTCCACAACGAGCTGCGCGAGGCCATCCGCGGCCTGTCCGAGAAGGAGATCGCCCCCTACGCGAAGGATGTGGACGGCAACGCCCGCTTCCCCGAGGAGGCGCTGACCGCCCTCAACGCGGCCGGCTTCAACGCCGTGCACGTGCCCGAGGCGTACGGCGGCCAGGGTGCCGACTCGGTCGCCACCTGCATCGTGATCGAGGAAGTCGCCCGCGTCTGCGGTTCGTCCTCGCTGATCCCCGCCGTCAACAAGCTCGGCACCATGGGCCTGATCCTCAACGGTTCCGAGGAGCTCAAGACCAAGGTCCTCGCCGACATCGTCGCGGGCAAGATGGCCTCCTACGCGCTGTCCGAGCGTGAGGCCGGCTCCGACGCCGCCTCCATGCGCACCCGCGCCAAGGCCGACGGCGACAGCTGGATCATCAACGGCTCCAAGTGCTGGATCACCAACGGCGGCAAGTCCGATTGGTACACCGTCATGGCCGTCACCGACGCCGAGAAGGGCGCGAACGGCATCTCCTCGTTCATGGTCCACAAGGACGACGAGGGCTTCGTGGTCGGCCCGCTGGAGCACAAGCTGGGCATCAAGGGTTCCCCGACCGCCGAGCTGTACTTCGAGAACTGCAAGGTCCCCGGCGACCGCATGGTCGGCGAGCCCGGCACCGGTTTCAAGACCGCGCTGCAGACCCTGGACCACACCCGCCCGACCATCGGCGCGCAGGCCGTCGGTATCGCGCAGGGCGCCCTGGACGCCGCGATCGCTTACACCAAGGACCGCAAGCAGTTCGGCAAGACCATCGCGTCGTTCCAGAACACCGAGTTCATGCTGGCCGATATGGCCATGAAGATCGAGGCCGCCCGCCTCATGGTCTACACCTCGGCCGCTCGCGCCGAGCGTGGCGAGAAGAACCTGGGCTTCATCTCCGCGGCCGCCAAGTGCTTCGCCTCGGATGTGGCCATGGAGGTCACCACCAACGCCGTGCAGCTCTTCGGTGGCGCGGGCTACACCACCGACTTCCCGGTGGAGCGCATGATGCGCGACGCCAAGATCACCCAGATCTACGAGGGCACCAACCAGATCCAGCGCGTCGTGATGTCGCGTCAGATCCTGCGCTGATCGATTCCCGATCCGCCGAACACAGGAGGAGGCGGCCCGAGTTCCGAACTCGGGCCGCCTCCTTCGTATTTCGGGCGGTCGCTACTGCGACGGCTGCTGCGCCGCGGCGGACAGGCTGCTGAGCAGGCTGCTCAGCAGCGAGCCGACAGTCATGTTCGCGCTGCCGGTGCCGAGGGCGGACGGGCTGCAGGTGGTGCCGGAGGGGGCGGTCTGCACGACGTTGACCGCGAGCGGGCCCTCGGCGACGCCGGCCACGCCGGACGCGGTGACGAAGAGGTTCCAGTTGCCGACGGCGCTCTGCGAGCCGGTCACCGACTGCGACGGGGTCCACTGGAAGGTCATGTCGGTGCCCTGGGTGTAGGTCACCGGGGCGGACCACCAGGTCTGGTTGGTGCTGGTGTTGGTGGCTTCCAGCACGAAGCTGGTGGCGTTGGACTGCGACACCATCTGCGCGGCATCGGCCGACGGGAAGGTGATCGAGTAGGTGGTGCTGACGCAGTAGGCCGTGGAGGACGTGATGGCCAGCTGTGCCGAGGCGGCGGGAGCCATCGCGATGGTGAGCCCGGCAACGGCGACCGCTCCGGCGATTCCGGCTCCGGAGCGAGCGAGGACCGACTTCTTCATAAGGTCAATATCTCCCAGTTGGTGAAAACCCCTGGGTCGAGGGGCTTTCGGACCCTAACGGGGCCGTGCACCGCAAATCTATGAAATTCCGGCTTTTCACAGCCGACTGACAGTTCCGGAATGTCGCCACGCACAGCGCGCCGAATTCTGTTCAGTAGCTGAAGAATTGCTCCGCTCGAGCGTTCGCCGCCGATGTGCGGCGGGGCGGTTCGCCGGGCCTTTTCTTTACGGCTTCCTCAGGTAAAGCAAGGGTTCGAGGACTGTTCGGGCAGGGATGCTGGGGGCACTATGGAGCCATGGCCGGAGTCGAAATCAACGACACCTTCGTCCGGCGCACACTGGCCGACGGACGGGTGGAAGAGGTCGCATGGACGGAACTGGCAGAGGTGCGGATCATTACGGCGGCGGACGGGCCGTTCGCCGGTGATGTGTTCTTCGTTCTGATCGGGGCGACCGGCAAGGGCTGTGTGGTGCCGTACTCGGCAGCCGACACCGCCTTCCTGGCAAAGCTGCAGTCGCTGCCCGGTTTCGACGACGCCAAGGTGAGTGCGGCCATGGAGGGCAGCGCCGACCGGCATTTCCGGGTCTGGCAGCGCCACCACGCCCCGCGGTCGAATTAGGCCATCAGGTCGGCGTATTCGGGGTGCTCGGTCACATACTTCTCGACATACCAGCAGGTGGGAATGATCGAGAAGCCTTCCGCGCGGGCATCCTTCAGCGCGAACTCGACGACCTGGGCGGCCACGCCGCGGCCCCGGAATTCGGGAAACGTGAGGGTGTGCTGGATGTCGCGGATCTTGGTGCCGCCGTCGAGGCGCTCCGCGTAGTCGGCGTAACCCGCGAGCGTGCCGTCGAGGTAGATCTCGTAGCGGGTGGCGTCGGCATTGTGTTCCAGCTTCGTGCGCATGTCGGTCACAGCACCGCCCCGGGGTTGAGTATTCCGTGTGGATCCAGCGCGTCCTTGATCCGCTGCGTGAGTGCCATCACGTCCGGCCCGAGCTGATCGGGCAGCCACGCCTTCTTCAACCGTCCGACCCCGTGTTCACCGGTGATGGTGCCGCCGAGACCGATGGCCAGGTCCATGATCTCGCCGAAGGCCAGGTGCGCGCGCTCGGCCTCGTCCGGGTCGGCCGGGTCGTGCACGATGAGCGGATGGGTGTTGCCGTCGCCCGCGTGCGCGATGACGGAGATGAGCACCCGCCGGTGCGCGGCGATGTCCGCGATGCCGGAGACCAGTTCGCCCAGTCGCGGCAGCGGGACGCCGACATCCTCGAGCAGCAGCGGCCCTTTGCGTTCCACCGCCGGGATGGCGAATCGTCTTGCCGCGCAGAAGGCTTCGCCCTCGTCCGGATCGTCGGTACGGAAAGCCTCGGTGGCCCCGGCCTTCTCGCAGGCCTCGAGCATGATGTCGGCCTCGTGCCCGGCGTGTTCGCCGGGGGCGTCGGAGCGGGCCACCAGCAGGCCCGCGGCCTCCCGGTCGAGTCCCATCCGCAGTTCGTCCTCGACGGCATTGATGGCCACCGCGTCCATGAATTCCAGCATGGAGGGCCGTAACCGGCCGGTGATGGCCAGGATCGCGTCGGTCGCGGCGCTCAGGGTCGCGAAGGTGGCGACCACCGTGGACTGCGGCGGCTGCGCGGGCAGCAGCCGCAGCGTCAGTTCGGTGATGATGCCCAGGGTGCCCTCGCTGCCGACGAACAGCTTGGTCAGCGACAGCCCCGCCGAGTCCTTGAGTCGCGGTCCGCCCAGCCGCACCGCTGTCCCGTCGGCCAGCACCACCTGCATGCCGAGCACGTAATCGGTGGTGACGCCGTACTTCACGCAGCACAGCCCGCCCGCGTTGGTGGCGGCGTTCCCGCCGATCGAGCAGATCTCGAACGAGGACGGGTCGGGCGGATACCACAGGCCCTGCGCGGCCACGGCCCGCTTCACCTCGGCATTGAGCAGTCCCGGCTGCACCACGGCGGTCCGCGTCACCGGGTCGACGCTGATCTCCCGCATCTTCTCGGTGCTCAGCAGCAACGCCCCGTTTTGCGCGGTGGCCCCGCCGGACAGTCCGGTCCCGGCCCCGCGCGGCACGATCGGCACCCGGTGTTCGTGCGCCCAGCGCACGGTCGCGGCGACCTGCTCGGTGGTCAGTGGGCGTACCAGCGCGAGTGCGGTGCCCGCGTCCGGATCCAGGGCCCGATCCTGCCGATATCCGTTCAGCACATCGGGATCGGTCACCACCATGCCGTCGGGGAGGAGACCACGCAGTCCGTCGAGATCGATGTCCACATGCCGAAGCTACGGGTTCCGGCCGCGTTTGTCCGGAACCCGTAGCTTCTGGTTCGACCGCTCAGTGGGCGACCGCGGCCTCCGGTGCGGTGGCCTTCGCGGTGGCCTTCGGGAGCGCGAGCGCCGCGGCCAGCACGACCACCAACACCGCCGCTCCACCCAGCGCCGCCATCTCCATGGCCGTCACGTACCCGCCGGTCCCGTGGTGCGCACCCAGCGCGCTGAAGAAGATCACCCCGAGAACCGTTGCGCCGATGGCGTTTCCGAACTGCTGCGAGGTGGTGAGCACGCCCGCCGCCATGCCCGCCTGCCGGGCCGGGATGCCCGAGGACAGCACCGCCCCGACGACCGAGGGAATGGTGAGCCCGTTGCCGGCGCCGACGATCATCATGCCGGGGATCAGCGCCAGCGCGGTGACGTCGCTGCCCATGCCGACCAGCACCGCGAGGGTGATGGCGAGCCCGGTCAGGCTGGTCAGCGTGCCGAGCACCATCACCCGGTTGCCGATCCGCGCGGCCACTCGGGGCGCGAGGAAGAATGAGCTGCCCGCGAAGCACAGGCCCAGCGGCGCGAAGGCCAATCCCGCGGTGAGCGGCGACAATCCGAGCCCGTTCTGCAGCATGAGGGTCAGGCACAGCATGAACCCGGCGAAGAAGGTCAGGTAGCCGCCCGCGATGACCAGTCCGAGGCTGAAGCCGCGTTCGCGCACCATGCCGGTGTCCAGAACCGGTTCGCCGCCACGGCTTTCCAGCCGGTTCTCGTAGCGCAGGGTGAGCAGCAGCACCGGGATCGAGGCGAGCATGCTGACCCAGGTCCACACCGGCCAGCCCTCGGGACGGCCCAGGGTGATGGGCACCAGCAGCAGTGCCAGCGCCGCCGAGATGCCCAGTGCGCCAATCGGATCCAGCTTGGGTCGATGGGTCTGCTCGTGCCGGGGCAGCCAGCGGGCAGCCAATGCGGCGGCGATCAGCCCGATCGGCACGTTGATGTAGAAGATGCTGCGCCAGCCCCAGCCGAACAGGTCGAGGTCGAGCAGCACGCCGCCGAGTACCTGCCCCGACACCGCGCCGAGCCCGATGGTGGCCCCGAATGCGGCCATGGCCCTGGGCCGTTCGTGCGGCGGGAACAGGGTGTTGATGAGCGCCAGCATCTGCGGCACCATCAGCGCCGCGGTGCCGCCCTGCAGCACGCGGAAGGCGACCAGCGCCCAGGCATTGGGCGCCAGCCCGCACAGCAGTGAGGCGGCGGTGAAGGCGAGCATGCCGATCACGAACAGTCGCCGGTGTCCGTGCAGGTCGCCGAGGCGGCCGCCGGTGATGAGGCCCGAGGCGTAGGCGAAGCCGTAGCCGCCGACGATCAGTTCCAGTGCCGCTTCGCCGGCGTGCAGGTCGTGCTGCAGCGAGGAGGCGGCGACATTCACGACGAACCAGTCGAACATCGCCATGAACATGGCGCTGAGGATGACGGGCAGGGCCCGCCAGCGGGCATCGAATCCGGTGGGAACCGCGGGGGCGGTCCGGCTTTCGAGGATGGTCACGTCGTTCTCCCGAACGTGCAAGGGGGATGGGGGAGCGGCGCGTCGTTGCGCCGGAAGCACAGGGTTTGTAACTAACCGGTTGGTTACAGATATTCCACCCACGCCACCCGCTTGTCAACCAGATAGTTGGTTACCATCGAAGGCATGGCAGGCACCAGGGATCCCGAGGCGACCAAGGCGCGCATCTTCGAGGCCGCGACCGCGGAATTCGCCCGATACGGGATCGCGGGCGCGCGCGTCGACCGCATCGCCGGGAACGCCAAGGCCAACAAGCAGCTCATCTACGCCTACTTCGGCGACAAGGAGAAGCTGTTCCGCCAAGTGCTGGAGAAGACCATGCTGGCCGTGGCGGCCTCGGTGACCACCGATATCGAGGACCTCGACACCTGGATCGACCAGCACATCGACTACCACCGCGAGCATCCGGAACTGCTGCGCCTGCTGCAGTGGGAGGCCCTGGAACTGGGCCGCGAGAACGCCTCGGCGGGTGAATTGCGTTGCGGCCGTTACCTGGAAAAGCGTCAGAAGGTCGAGGTGGCCCAGGGCAAGGGCCTGATGCGGGCGGATATGCCGCCCGGTCAGGTGCTGATGCTGCTGATGTCGATGATCAACTATCCGCTCGCGGTCCCGCAGGTCGCCGAGTTCACCCTCGGCCCCGATATCGATCCGGAGGCGCAGCGCGCCTGGATCAAGGACGCCATCCGCCGCATCGTCGCACCGAATACCGCTGCGGATACCGGGGCGTAACCGACCGTTCGCGGCGCAGTACACTGCCGCCGTGTCCGATGCCAAGCTAGAAATCCAGATGCTGCACGACCGTGTCATGGTCAAGCTGAGCCCCGAGGCGGGCGAACGGCGCAGCAGCGGTGGCATTCTCATTCCGGCGACCGCCCAGGTGGCCAAGCGCCTGTCGTGGGGCGAGGTGTGCGGCGTGGGCTCCCACGTCCGCGCGGTAGGTGTCGGTGATCAGGTGCTCTTCAGCGCCGACGACCAGTTCGAGGTGGAGATCCAGGCGCAGGCGTACTACGTGCTGCGCGAACGCGATCTGCACGCCGTCGCCAACACCCACCCCGAGCATGGCACCGGCCTGTACCTGTAGAGCTCGAAACAACAACGGCCCGCATCCCTTTCGGGTGCGGGCCGTTGCCGTGCGGATCAGGCGTTCTTCAGGATGCCGCCGTCGATGACGTAGTCCGAGCCGTTGATGATGGCGGCCCGCTCGGACGCCAGGAAGGTCACCAGCGCCGCGATCTCCGCGGGCTCGGCAATGCGCCCGGCCGCGATATTGAACTGCCCCGGGATGGCGGCCAGGAAGTCCTCGTGCGAAACACCGTTCGCGGCGGCGAGTTTCGCGCCGAGCTGGTTGGGTCCGCGCCAGATATCGGTGCCGACCGGCCCGGGAGATACGGTGTTGACGCGCACGCCCTGCGGCCCGAACTCCTCGCTGAGCCGCTTGCCGAAGTTGGTGAGCGCCGCCTTGGCCTCGCTGTAGCCCACCGGCCCGGCCGCGGGGATCCGCGCGTTGATCGAGGACACCGTGATGATCGCGCCCCGTCGCTCGACAATGCTGGGCAGTGCCGCGCGAACCGCGGTCACCACGCCGAACAGGTTGAGGTCGAACAGCTTTCGCCACTGATCCTCGGGAGTGTCGAGGAAGCCGCCCAGCGTCAGCTTGTCGGCGTCGCCACCGCCGACATTGTTGACCAGGATGTCGATCCCGCCGAGTTCGGTCAGTGCGGCCTCGACCGCGGCGACCGCGCCCTCGGTGGTGCTGAGGTCGGCGGAAACGGTTCCCGCCGCGACCTTTTCGAGCTCGGGAGAGATATTGCGGGCGACCCCGAAAACGCGTACGCCCTCGGCGGCCAGCTCGTCGGCGACGGCCAGCCCGATGCCCCGGCTCGCGCCGGTGACGAGCGCGGTCTTGCCGTTCAGTCCGAGATCCATGATCCAAACCTTTCTTGAACTACAGGTCAAAAATTGGGGTAGAAGAAAGGGCCGCAGACCGCGGCCCGAGATTCAGAGGGTGGACAGTGCGGTGTCGATGATCCGATACAGGGTTTCGGCTTCCGACACCTTGGCGGTGATGCGAAGTCCGCCAATGGTATTCATCAGAAATTCGGAGTAGGCCCGAGCGTCGAGGTCGGTGCGGACATCGCCGTCGCGCCGCCCCTGCTCGAGCCGTTCGGTGAACGCTTCGATCATGTACTCGTAGCCGTCGCTTACTGTCTTGGTGGCTGCCGCGTCGTGTCCGGCGAGCTCCAGGGCGGTGTTCACGAGCAGGCACCCGCGTCGAACCGGAGGCTCGAATTCGGTGTCCACCGTGAACCGCATCCAGGCTCGAAACCGCTCCCGGGTCGACCCCGGCTGGTTCAGCACCTCCCGCGCGAGCTCCGCTCCCATGCGGTTGTACCGGGCCATGGCCAGGTCGAACAGCTCCCGCTTACTGCCGAAGGTGTTGTACAGGCTGCCTTTTCCGATCCCGGTGGCCTCCGCGAGCTGCGCCGGAGAGCAGCCCGCGTAACCATGGGTCCAGAACGCCTCCATCGCGCGATCCACCACGGTGTCCGCCTCGAAGTTGCGTGGCCTGCCCATGAAAGCAAAGTACCCCGTTCTTGACCCTCAGGTCAAGAACGGGGTACTTCGGTGAATCCCTTACAGCGCCTTGAGTTCCTCGGTGACAGCGCCGACGGACTTCTTGGCGTCGCCGAACAGCATGGAGGTGGTGTCGGCGTAGAACAGCGGGTTGTCGATGCCGGCGAAGCCGGAGTTCATCGAGCGCTTGAGCACGATGACCGACTTGGCCTGGTCGACGTTGAGGACCGGCATGCCGTAGATCGGGGACGAAGCGTCCTCGCGGGCGGCCGGGTTGGTGACATCGTTCGCGCCGATGACCAGAGCCACGTCGGTGCGGGCGAATTCGCCGTTGATGTCGTCCATTTCCTTCATGGCGTCATAGGACACCTCGGCCTCGGCCAGCAGCACGTTCATGTGGCCGGGCATGCGACCGGCGACGGGGTGGATGGCGTACTTGACCTCGACGCCCTTGGCCTCGAGCAGGGCCGCCATTTCCTTGACCGCGTGCTGGGCCTGGGCGACGGCCATGCCGTAGCCGGGGACCACGATGACCTGGTTGGCGTAGGCCATCTGGATGGCGGCGTCCGCGGCGGAGGTGGCCTTGGCCTGCTTCTGCTCGCCGCTGCCGGATCCGCTGGGAGCCGCTCCGCCACCACCGAATCCGCCCGCGACGATCGCGGGGATGGACCGGTTCATGGCCTTGGCCATGAGGTTGGTGAGGATGGTGCCGGACGCGCCGACGATCATGCCCGCCACGATCATGGCGGTGTTGTCGAGCGCCAAACCGGCTGCGGCGGCCGACAATCCGGTGAGGGCGTTGAGCAGCGAGATGACGACGGGCATGTCCGCGCCGCCGATCGGCAGCACGACCATGAGGCCGAGGATGCCCGCGAGCACCAGCAGCGCGATCATCCAGTACTGCGGCACACCGGTGTCGGTCGCGCCGATGCCGATCACGACCGCGGCCGCGATGGCACCCGCGAGCAGCAGCAGGTTCAGCGGCTGCTGCAGCTTGCCGACGCTGATCGGGCGGCCCGAGAGCAGCTCCTGCAGCTTGGCGAAGGCGATGATCGAGCCCCAGAAGGAGATCGAGCCGATGATCGCCGCGAACAGCGAGCCGATCACGATGTGCACCGACGGCGACTCGTGAACGTTGGAGAAGCCCTTGGTGTCAAGGAATTCGGCCCACGCGATGAGGGCGACCGTGCCACCGCCGACGCCGTTGAACGCGGCGACCAGCTGCGGCATGGCGGTCATCTTGGTGAACCGCGCGGGCGGCACACCCAGGCCGATACCGACGACCAGGCCCGCGACGATGATGATCCAGTTATTGGTGTCGCGGATGGAGATGAGCGTCGCGATGACCGCGATGACCATGCCGACCGCGGCGATCAGGTTGCCGCGCACCGCGGTCTTGGGCCCGGTCAGGCCCATCAGACCGTAGATGAACAGTGCGAACGCGACGATGTAGAGAATATTGACGAGATTGTCCATGGCTTACTTGCTCGCCTTCTCGCTCGCAGCAGGCTTCTTGGCCTTGAACATGCCCAGCATGCGGTCGGTCACCACGAAACCACCGATGACGTTCAGGGTTCCGAACACGACGGCGACGAACAGGATGATCTGCATCAGCACCGACGGGTGCTGGATCTTGCCGAACACCACCAGCGCGCCGAGCACCACGATGCCGTGAATGGCGTTGGTGCCCGACATCAGTGGCGTGTGCAGGGTGTTGGGGACCTTGGAGATGACGGCGAAGCCGACGAACCCGGACAGCACCAGGATCGCGATATTCGCCAGCAGTTGGGTGTACATCAGGCTTCCACCTCACGCGTGACGCAGGAATCCGCCAGCACCTGATCACTGAAATCGGGTGCCAGAGCACCGTCTTTCAACATGAGTTCGAGCAGTGCGGCGACGTTCTTGGAGTACAGCTCGCTGGCGTGCTCCGGCATGGTGGCCGGCAGGTTCAGCGGCGAGGCGATGGTGACGCCATGGCGCACAACGGTTTTCCCGGGTTCGGTCAACTCGCAGTTACCGCCGGTCTCACCGGCCATATCCACGATCACGCTGCCGGGCTTCATGCCCTCGACAGCGGCGGCGGTGACCAGGCGCGGGGCCGGACGGCCGGGCACCAGGGCGGTGGTGATGACCACGTCGAAGCCCTTGATGGCGTTCTCCAGCGCGGTCTGCTGCTGGGCCCGCTCGTCGTCGGAAAGCTCACGGGCGTAGCCGCCTTCACCGGCGGCGTCGATGCCGAGGTCGAGCCACTGTGCGCCGACGGAACGCACCTGGTCGGCGACCTCCGGGCGGACGTCGTAACCGGTGGTGCGGCCACCGAGCCGCTTGGCGGTGGCCAGCGACTGCAGACCCGCGACACCGACACCGAGGACCAGCACGGTGGCGGGCTTCACGGTTCCGGCGGCGGTGGTGAGCATGGGGAAGAATCGGGTGGATTCGGAGGCGGCGAGCAGCACGGCCTTGTAGCCGGCGACGTTCGCCTGCGACGACAGCGCGTCCATCACCTGGGCGCGCGAGATACGCGGAATCGCTTCCACCGCAAAGGCTTGCACGCCCGCGGCCTTCAGAGCGCCGATCTTGGTGTCGGCGTTGCGGGGCGCGAGGAACCCGATCAGTGTCTGACCGGAGTGCAGCTTGGCGATCTCGGCGTCATTCGGGGGAGCGACCTTGACGACCACATCGGCGGCGTACGGATCTCCCAGCGTGGCACCGGCTTCGGTGTACGCCTCGTCGGGAATCAATGCGCCCAGACCGGCACCGGCCTCGACGATCACTTCCACGCCCTGCTTCAGCAGGGCCGGAATGATCTTCGGCACCAATGCGACGCGTCGTTCGTCCGGGTTCGTCTCCCGAACCACTCCGACACGCGCACCGCGGGGCGCAGCGGTCTGTGCGCTCTGCGTTGTGTCCACTTGTCAAACTTCCTTCTCGTGGTGAGCCCAGGCCACCCTGTCGGTATGGGCCGATTCACCGGTCCAACGGTGGGCCGAACTTACTCTGCAGTAAGTTCGTGAGAATTCTCGCAACTGTACCTGGTTCGCGGTGAGCGTAGCGGAGATGCCCATCACATGGTGTGGCGAGAAAACCGGACAACTCCATGCTCGGCCGGGGTGCCGTAGTGGACAAGTACCAACAATCGGGGGTAGCTACACACCGTTAGGTATGTGTCCTGCTGGGCGCGCCTCGGGGTCGGGTAGGGGGTGTCGCAGATCACTTGTACGCCGTAATGTCTGCACGGTGAGTGGCTGCATTTTCTGCCGGATCGTCGCGGGCGACGCACCCGCGACCAAGATCTACGAGGACGACGCCCTGCTGGCGTTCCTCGATATCCGGCCCATCACCCGCGGGCACACCCTCGTCATTCCCAAACGGCATGCCACCGACCTGGACGAACTCGATCCGGCCATGGGCGCGCAGCTGTTCTCCTTCGGGCATCGCCTGGCCAAATCCATGCGCCGCGCCGGACTCGCCGCCGACGGCGCGAACCTGCTGATCAACGACGGCAAGGCCGCCTTCCAAACCGTCCATCACGTGCACCTGCACGTGATCCCGCGCCACCACGGCGACATCCTGCGCTTCGCCAAGGGATTCGTGCTGCGCCGCCCGCACGACACCGACCGCACCGCCGCAGCCCTGCGATCCGGTCTGGACCGGCTCGCCGACGAAGAAAGGGAGACCACCGCATGACCGACACGGTGCCCGACCGCGCCGAGATCACGGCCCTGTTGTCCGATCAATGGGACGCGATTACCCGGCTGGTGGACGGCCTGGACGAAAACGCCTGGCGCACCGCCTCGCCGCTGCCGGGCTGGACGGTGTTCGACGTGGTCGCCCATGTGATCGGCACCGAATCGATGCTGCTGGGCGAGCCGACCCCCGATATCGAGGTGTCCGGCGAGCACATTCGCAACGAGATCGGCGCGCTCAACGAGAAGTGGATCGCGGCTCTGCGGCCACTGACGGGTTCTCAACTGCTGGAACGGTTCCTGGAGGTGACCGGCCGCCGGTTGAAGGCCCTGGAACAGACCACCCCGGAGGCGTGGGCGGCGAAGGTCCCGACCCCGGTCGGCATGGCCCCGTACGGCCGGTTCATGCGCATCCGCGTCTTCGACTGCTGGATGCACGAGCACGATATCGCCGATGCGCTGGGCGTTTCCGTCGATGAGGGCGGCACCCGTGGCACGCGGTCCTTCGAGGAACTGCTGCCCGCGCTGGGCCGTGCCGCGGTCAAGGGTGCGGGTGCGCCCGACGGCGCGCGGCTCACGCTCGATGTCACCGGTCCGGTGTCGCAGCGACTCGACATCGCGGTCGAGGGCGGCCGGGCCAGCCTGGTCGAAACCCTCGATGCCCCGGCCACCGTCGTGGTCAGCCTCGACTCCGGCCTGTTCGCACGCCTGCGCGGTGGCCGCACGACGGCCGACGCGCACGCGGATCGGTTCACCGTCACCGGTGACACGGACCTCGGCAACCGCCTGGTCCGCAGCCTGGCCTTCACGATCTGATTCCGTGCGACTGTTCCTGTCCAGCTACCGCTTCGGCTCACACCAGCAGCGGCTCCTCGAGCTGGTCGGCACGCCCGGCCGGGTGGCCGTCATCGCGAATGCCTGCGATGCCTGGCCCTCGGCCTGGCAGGGCGCGGTCACCAGCGATCTGGTTCCGCTGCGCCGCACCGGCTTCCAGCCCGATGTCCTCGACCTGCGCGACTACATCGACCGCCCGGCCGAGGTCGAGCAGCGGCTGCGCGAGTATCCGATGGTGTGGGTGCGCGGTGGCAACACCTTCGTGCTGCGCGCCCAATTCGCCCGCAGCGGAGCCGATCTCGCCCTGACCAAGCTCCTCGCCGAGGATGCCCTGGTCTACGCGGGCTACAGCGCCGGAGCCTGCGTCCTGACCCCGGACCTGCACGGCATCGAATCCATGGACGACCCGGACGAGGTCCGCACCGCCTGCGGCGTCGAACCCCGCTGGGACGGACTGGGTCTCGTCGACCGCCGCATCGTCCCGCACCTGGACTCACCCACCGACCCGACGGGTCACGCCCGGAAACTGGTGCGCGAGTACGTCGCCGCGGGTATCCCGCACTGGGCGCTGACTGACGACCACGTCGTGGTGGTGGACGGCGACCGCACCGAGGTTCTGACATAAAAAGGGCCTGCGCACGGTGTGCGCAGGCCCTTTCAGTCTCGAGGGGTTACTTCCCCTTGTGGCGGATTCCGTGGCCGAGAGCCACTGCCGCCGCGCCGAACGCGCCGATAGCCAGGGTCGCGAAGCTCGCGACGTAGGCACCTTCGGTCGGTACCGCGTGGGTGCCGAGCTTCAGCACGTGTGCGGTGAGGATCGACCCGGTGATCGCGCCGGCGATCGAGCCGCCCGCGGTTCGCACCAGCGAGTTGATGCCCGAGGCGATGCCGCTCTCGCTCATCGGCACGTGCTGCACCGCCAGCGAGCCGAGGGCCGCGTAGCCGATGCCGAAGCCGGTGCCCTGCAGCACATTCGCCATGATCATGTCGTAGCCGTGGTCGTGCGAGATGGCCAGCCATCCCATGGACAGTCCGGCGAACACCGCGCCGATGGCCAGCGTGTAGGCGGGCCCGATCTTGGCGGAGATGCGCCCGGTGTTGAAGGAGAAGAACGTCATCAGCGCCGCGCTCGGAATGCCGTAGAGGCCGACCGAGAGCACGGTGCCGGACAGGCCGTAGCCGACCTTGTCCGCGGGCGTCTGAATGAAGTTGGACACCAGCGAGAACGCGCCGAACATGGAGAAGCCGAGCAGCGCCGAGGCCACATTCGCCGACAGCGACTGCGGACCGACCAGCAACTGCAGCCGCACCAGCGGCTGTTCCACCTTGGTCTCCACGAAGACCCAGATGGCCGCGACGACGGCGGCCGCGACGAACAGTCCGATGGTCGAACCGGAGCCCCAGCCCCAGCGCGGGCCTTCGCTGATGCCGAGCAGCAGGCAGACCAGCGTGGCGGCCAGCAGGGCCGCGCCCACGTAATCGGGCTTGCCGCCGTGGCGGACACCATTGTTCTGCGCGCTCACCTGGATCAGCACGGTGGCGATCACACCGAGACCGGCGGTCAGCCAGAAGACCGGGTGCGGATTCGTGGTGTGGTCGGCGATGATGCCGGTGGCCAGCAGGCCGACGGTACCGCCGACGCCCATGGTGCCGGAGACGACGCCGATGGCCCGGACCAGCTGTTCGCGCGGGAACGTATCGCGGATGATGCCGATGGCCAGCGGGATCATGGCCGACGAGATGCCTTGCAGCGCACGGCCGATGATGTAGACCGGCAGCGTGGTGGCGAAGGCGCAGACCACCGAGCCGACGATGAGCACGCCCATGGTGACCATGACCATGGGCTTCTTGCCGTACATATCGCCGAAGCGCGAAAGCAACGGCGTGGCAACGGCTCCCGAGAGCAGTGCGGCGGTGAACAGCCAGGTGACGCCGGCGACGTCGGTGTGCAGCTGCGTGATGAAGCGGGGCAGCAGCGGAATCACGACGGTCTGCTGCAGCGATACGACGAGCCCGGCCGCGCACAGCGCGAGCAGGGTCAGCCCCAAATGGGTCTTCGAATGATCGTCGGGCTTGGTCCCGTCGACCTGACCGACAGCGGTCGTAGTCATGGCGGCGATCCTTTGGTTTACTTACCAAAATTAAGTAAATGGGTTTCGTAAGATAACCACATGCCGCGATCGGAAGCCACAACCGCCAGTGAAGTTGACTCAGGTCACATCGTGGAACTGGAGCGCGCCCTGGCCCGCGTCGCCTATCTGTTGACCCGGGTCCGCCGCCATGACCAGGCCATGGTCAAGTGCGGGCTGACGATGGATCGGGCCAGCGTGCCGCTGCTGCGCCTGCTCGCCGACGCCGATGAGCCGATGCGATTGGGGGAGTTGGCGACTCGCCTCGACGTGGAGGCTCCGCACGTGACGCGGCAGATCCAGCGGCTCGAGAAGGCCGGTTATATCGAGCGGGTCGCCGACCCCGACGATGGCCGCGCCCAGCTGGCCCGCCCCACCGCGGCCGGTCGCAGTGCGATGGACGCGATCCGCGGGGTGATGCGTGGCTGGATGCAAGATGCCCTGGCCGACTGGAGCACCGAGGAGCTGAAGGCCCTCGCCGTCCTCAACCACCGCATGGTCGACGACTTCCTCGACCACGCCGAGGTCATCGGCGACTACGGCGCGACGGCCCGCGAAAGGCCGACACACACGGCCTGACCCCTATCGGTCGACGCCCACCGGAGTCACCGCGACCGCCCGAGCGCCCCACGCGCACAACAGCATTGCCAGCAGCGGCACGGCCATCGCCGCGGTGAGCGGCATCAGCTTGTCCAGCCAGCCGATGATCGCCGGACCGGCCAGTAGCCCCACATAGCCGAGCCCGAAGACCCGCGACATATCGGTGGCCGCCGTCGCCGACCCCAGATTGCCGGCGGCCGTGAACACCTGCGGCACGGCCCCGGACAGCCCGATCCCGCACAGCGTCCACCCGAGCAATGTCAACGGCAGCCACCCCGAAGCCACCACGAGCCCGAACCCCATGGCCGCCACCAGCGTTCCCCATCGCACGATCGCCACCCGCCCGAACCGCCCGCTCACCCGATCGGCCCCGAACCGCCCGAGCGTCATGGTCAGCGAGAACCCCGCGAACGCCAGCGCCGCGGTCCCAGCATCCACCCCTAGTCGCCCTTTCACCTGCAGCGCACTCCAATCCGCCGCGACCCCCTCCGCCATCAGCACCGCGAACGCGATCAGCCCCAGCGCCACCACCTTCCGTCCGATACCCGCGACCGTTTCGGTTGCCGCCGGCCGACTGGGCTGGTCGCCGGTCGCCGGGGTCGCGGTATGGGGGAGCAGGCGTGGGATGGCGGTGGCCACCGTGGCGACGCCGATCGCGCTCGCGAGGGCGAAGGTGAGGTGGATCGGCCAGTGGGCGTGCTGGGTGGCGGCGCCGTAGGCGGAGCCGAGGAAACCGCCGCAGGAGAAGCAGCCGTGGAAGGCGGACATGATGGGGCGGGGGTAGGCGCGTTCCACGTGGACGGCCTGGGCGTTCATGGAGACGTCGAGCGCGCCGTTGCCGAAACCGAAGGCGCACAGGGCGAGTCCGAGGGTGAGCGGGGTGGTGGCGAAGGCGGGGCCGAGTAGGGCCAGTGACAGCACGGTCGCGGCGGCCGCGGTGAGGGTGCGGCTGCCGAAGCGGTCGGCGAGTGGTCCGGCGGCCTGCATGCCGAGGATGGCGCAGCCCGCCATGAACAGGATCAGCATGCCGAGGGTGGTGGGTGCGACGCCGGCGCGGGCGGTGACGGCGGGGATGTGCACGATCCAGACGGCCGAGAGCATCCCGTTGAGACCGAACACCGCGAACAGCGCCAGGCGCGCCTTCCGGATCGGGGGAGCGGGCGTCGTAGCGGCCATCGGTACGACGCTACCGGGTGCACCCGGCAGCTCCCCGTCATTCACCCTTTCGCGGCATCGTCGACGCTCCGGGTGTTGATCCGAATCTTGTGCGGTACAACCTGTTTGATACCCATTCTAGGCGTGGGCACCGACAGGTCAGGCGTCCGCGGGGACCGACCACACACCCGATTTCGCCACGTCGCGGGCGTATTCGGCGAAGTCGCGCGGCTCGCGTCCCAGCGCCCGGCGCACCCCGTCGGCGGTCGCGGAATTGCGCCCGTCGAGGACCGTGCCGAACAGGTAGTCGAGCAGGCTGATCTCATCGCCCGGCACCCCGTAGGAGGTCAGCGCGGCCACGAAATCGGTTCGGGTGAGCGGAATGTAGGCGATCTCGCGACCGGTCTCGGTCGCGATCTCGGCGACCGCCTCGGCGAAGGACAGCGCGCGCGGCCCGGTCAGTTCGTAGACCTCGCCCACGTGCCGCTCGTCGAGCAGCGCGGCCACCGCGACCTCGGCGATATCGTCGGCGTGCACGAACGGTTCCGGTACGTCTCCGGCGGGCAGCGCGACCTCCCCGGCGACAATGGAATCGGCGAACGCGCCCTCGCTGAAGTTCTGTGCGAACCAGGAGCACCGCACCACGGTCCAGCGCAGTCCCGAATCCCGCACGATGGCTTCGCATTCCAGTGCCTCGGGCTCCCCGCGACCGGACAGCAACACGACGGTGTGCACCCCCGCGGCCACCGCCGCATCGCAGAAAGCCTTGATGTCGGCCGGTGCACCGGGTACCGCCAGATCCGGTTGATAGGACAGGTATACGGCGTTCACGCCGGCCAGTGCGGCCGCCCAGGTGCCGCGGTCGGTCCAGTCGAACGGGACCGCGGCCGAGCGCGAACCGGCGCGCACCCGCGTCCCGGCGGCGGTCAGCAGGTCGAGAACCCGGCGTCCGGTTTTTCCGGTCGCGCCGAGCACGAGAACGGTGTTTTCGCTGTTGGGAGTGTGTTCGATGATCATGTATCGAGTACACCGGGATTCGGCGAGCGCGAACATGGTTGAGAAGCGCGCACGCATTTGCCATCGTCTTCAGTTATGGATGCGTTGGCCAGCCTGCTCGAAGGACCACGCGCACGGGCGGCATTCGTGATGCGCTCGTCGTTCGACCCGCCCTGGTCCCTGCGCATCCGCGACGAAGCGCCGCTGACCGTGGTGGCGGTGGTGCGCGGCGGCGGCTGGGTGCTGCCGGAACCCAAGGGCGGCAAGCCGGTTGCCCCGCGACAACTCCGCACCGGGGATATCGCGATCTTCCGCGGCCCCGACCACTACACGATGGCCGACGACCCGGCGACCGCGCCGCAGGTGCTCATCGAACCCGGCAATATCACCACCACCATGGACGGTGAAGTGCTGTGCGAGGCACTGAGTCTGGGCGTGCGCAGCTGGGGTACCAGCGCCGACGCCCAGACGGTGCTGGTCACCGGCACCTACGAGCACGAGTCGGCGGCCAGTCGCCGGCTGCTGCGCGCGCTGCCCCCGGTCGCGGTGCTGAGCCGTGGCGAAATCGATTCGCGGGTGCTGGATCTGCTGGTGGACGAGTCCGCCAAGGAGCTGCCCGCGCAGGGGGCCATGCTGGACCGACTATTGGACCTGCTGCTGATCGCCGCCCTGCGCGCCTGGTTCTCCCGCGCCGACGCCCCCGCCTGGTATCACGCCTACGGTGACCCGCTGGTCGGCAAGGCGCTGCGCCTGATGCAGCACAATCCGGCCCAGCCGTGGACGGTCGCCTCGCTGGCCGCCGAGGTCGGCGTGTCCCGGGCCGCGCTGGCGCGGCGGTTCACCGAACTGGTCGGCGAACCGCCCATGTCCTTCCTGACCGATTGGCGGCTGGCCCTGGCCGCCGACCTGCTGCACGAATCCGACGCCACCCTGGAGTCCATTGCCCGCCGGGTCGGCTACGGCAGCGCCTTCGCCCTGTCCACCGCCTTCAAACGCCACTACGGCATCAGCCCCCGGGACCATCGCGCCACCCCTGACGAACGCTCCGCCTGACCGGAAGAGCACTCACAGGCGGAGCGGCTAATGTTCGCTGGGTGACGCAGGACTCTGGATACCCCGTGCTCTGGCCGGTGCCGACGCGCTGGGCGGATAACGACCACTACGGTCACGTCAACAACGTGACGTACTACTCGTACTTCGATACGGCCGTGAACGCGTGGCTGATTCACGCCAGCGGCACCGATATCCGGGATCTGCCCGCCATCGGCATCGTCGCCGAGACCTCCTGCAAGTTCCTGGACTCGCTGAGCTTCCCGGACCAGCTGCAGGTCGGCATCCGCATCGAGCGGCTGGGCAATTCGAGCATCAGCTACGAACTGGCCATCTTCCGCGATACCGGCCACAGCCTGGAGCTGGCCGCGACCGGCACCTTCGTGCACGTCTACGTGGACGAGGTGACGCGCAAGCCGGTGCCGATCCCGGCGGAGATCCGCCGGGCCGCCGAATCGCTGCTGACCACCGCGTCCGCGGAGAACTAGACCCGACCGAGCAGGGTGAGCGGATCCTCCAGCAGCGCGGCCACACTGGCCAGGAACCGCGCGCCCTGCTCGCCGTCGATCATGCGGTGATCGAAGCTCAGCCCGAGGCTGGTCACCCAGCGCACCGCGAGTTCGTCGCGGTGCACCCACGGCCGTTTGCGGATCGAACCCAGGCACAGGATGGCCGCCTCGCCCGGATTCACCAGTGGCACACCGCTGTCCACGCCGAACACGCCCACATTGGTGAGGGTGAAGGTGCCCCCGGTGAGGTCGGCGGGCGTGGAGGTCCCGGCGCGCGCCCCGGCCGCCACCCCGGCGATCTCCAGGCACAGGTCGCGCAGCGTGAACCCCTGCGCCTCCTTGAGATTCGGCACCAGTAGCCCGCGTTCGGTCGCGACGGCGAAGCCGAGATTCACGTAGTGCTTGGTGATGATCTCCTGATTCGCCTCGTCCCAGCAGGAGTTGATCGCCGGGAACTCGGTCAGCGCCGCCAGTACCGCCCGCGCGACCAGCGCCAGCGGTGTGAGGGTCAGCCCGGTGAAGCTGGGGGTGGCCCGCAGATGCTCGATCAATTCCATCGAAGCGGTGAAGTCCGCCGTCACGAACGTGCTGGCCTGCGGAATGTGCTGGGCGCTGGCCACCATGGCCGCCGCCGTCCGCTTGCGGATCCCCGCGACGGGCGTGCGGGTCTCGCGCTCGATCGGGGCGGCCCGATGCCCGCCGGCGTGCATGGGCGGCACGGCGGGCGCGGGATGCGGTGCGGGCAGCGGCGCCAGGGCCATGGCCGGTGGCGCGGTGTGGATCGGAATATGGCCGGAGGCAAGCGATTCCGGTCGCATCCCGTGCAGGTCCTCCACGGTGACCGCGCCCTGCGGACCGGTGCCGATCACCGCACCCAGGTCGATTCCGATCTCCCGCGCCAGTTTTCGCGCGGCCGGGGTCGCGGCGGGGCGGCCCGCGGGCGCGGAGCTGCCGAGCCCCTCCGCACCGTCGGAACCCATGGCGCGACTGCCGGAATTGCCCGATGCGTCAGTGGTTTTCGTGGCTGCCGCGCGAGCCCGCCGGGACACCGGTTCACGGTCGGGGCCATAGCCCACCAGCACGGCCTGCCGCTCCGGGCTGTCCGCCCCCGCCGGGGCGGTGGTGCCCACCCGGATCAGGGGAGCACCCACCGGCACCGTATCGCCCGGCTGCGCCAGCAGTTCCAGCACCATGCCCGCGTACGGACTCGGCAATGCCACCTGTGCCTTGGCGGTCTCGACCTCGGCGATGACCTGATTCAAGGCCACCGTGTCACCGACCGCGACCGCCCACGACACCAATTCCGCATCCGCCAATCCCTCACCGAGATCGGGCAAACGGAATTCCTGAACCTGCTGCTGATCTTCCACCGGGCTTCCTCCGTGTAACGGTCAAGCGGCGAGCGTGCGATCGACCGCGGCGAGAATGCGATCGGGGTCGGGCAGGTGATGCCGTTCGAGCTTAGCGGGGGGATAGGGGATGTCGAAGCCACCGACGCGCAATACCGGCGATTCCAATTGGTAGAAGCAGCGTTCGGTGATGCGGGCCGCGATTTCCGCTCCCAGCCCGGCGAATACGGGCGCCTCGTGCACGACGATGAGCCGGCCGGTTTTCCGCACCGAGGTTTCGATGGTGTCGAAATCGATGGGCGAGAGGCTGCGCAGATCGATCACCTCGATCGAATGCCCTTCCGACGCCGCGATATCGGCGGCGGTGAGCGCTGTCGCCACGGTGCCGCCGTAGGCGACGATGGTGGCGTCCTCGCCGCTGGCGCACACCCGGGCCTGGTCCAGCGCCGGAACGCCGTCCCGGTCGAGGCGATCGAAGTCCACCTCGGTCTTGTCCCAGTACCGCCGTTTCGGTTCGAAGAAGATGACCGGATCGTCGAGCGCGATGGCCTGGCGGATCATCAGATACGCGTCGGCCGGATTGCTCGGCGCGACCACCCGCAGTCCGGCGGTATGGGCGAAATATGCCTCCGGGGATTCCGAGTGATGTTCCACCGAGCCGATGCCGCCGCCGAAGGGAATGCGAATGGTGATGGGCGCGACCACTTTTCCGCCGGTGCGGAAATGGATTTTCGCGACTTGCGAGACAATCTGGTCGAAGGCCGGATACACGAATCCGTCGAACTGGATTTCAATCACCGGCCGCAGTCCCCGCAACGCCATACCGAAAGCCGTTCCGACGATTCCGGATTCGGCCAGCGGAGTATCGATCACGCGGTTGTTGCCGAAATCCTTCTGCAGCGTGTCGGTGACCCGGAAGACGCCGCCCAGGCGGCCGATGTCCTCGCCCATGAGCACGACCTTGGGATCGTCCTCGAGCGCCCGGCGCAATCCGTGATTGATGGCTCCCGCGAAGGTGGTCTTCATCGTCCCACTCCCTCCAGATAGGCGGTGTACGCGCGGCGTTCCTCCTCGATCAGGCGGTGCGGTGTGGCGTAGACGTGTTCGAACAGGTCGCCGGGTTCGGGATCCGGCATGGTGAGGGTGGCGGTGCGCAAGCGGGCGGCCACCGCGTCGGCGCGGACCTCGACCTCGGTCTCGAAGTCGCTGTCGGACAGCTGTTCTCGTTCCAGCAGCCGTCGCATCCGATCGATCGGGTCACGCTGCCGCCAGAGCTCGAGTTCGGCGTCGGTGCGGTACCGGGTCGGGTCGTCGGCGGTGGTGTGCGGACCCATGCGGTAGGTGATGGCCTCGATGAAGCTGGGTCCCGCGCCCGACCGGGCGTGCTGCAACGCCTGCCGGGTCACCGCCAGCACGGCGAGTGCGTCATTGCCGTCCACCTGGACGCCGGGAATGCCGTAGCCGAGGGCGCGCCGCGCGATCGGGGTGGCGGACTGCACCCGCACCGGCGCGCTGATGGCCCAGTGATTGTTCTGGCAGAAGAACACCACGGGGGCCGACCAGCTCGCCGCGAAGCCGAGCGCCTCGGCGATATCGCCCTGACTGGTCGCGCCGTCGCCGAAGTAGGCGATGGTGGCGATCTCCGAACCTTCCAGATGCGCGGCGTAGGCGTACCCGGTGGCGTGTAAACCCTGCGCGCCGACCACGATCGCCGGATTGGTCATCTTCACCGCGTCGGCGTCCCAGCAGGAATGCGCGACACCGCGCCAGAGGCGGGTCATGTCCTCGGGTGCGACCCCGCGGCAGAGTGCGACACCCGCTTCGCGGTAGCTGCAGAACGCGTAGTCGTCGGGATTCAGGGCGTGGGCCGAGCCGATCTGCGCGGCCTCCTGGCCCAGCAGCGGCGGCCACAATCCGAGTTGGCCCTGCCGTTGCAGGGCGGTGGCCTCGGTATCGATGCGCCGGGCCACGACCATGTCGGAGTACATGGCACGCAGTTGAGCCGCGCCGATATCGGCGACCAGCGGGGCGTGGACGGGATCGAATACGCGTCGGCCGTCGGGCTGTACGAGCTGCACCGGATAGGTGTTCTTCTCGGGCATGGATATCGCCTCCTGACACCGGGTTACACCGTTATCGCCGGGGGATTGTGTCCCGTGAGCAACCGATGTGTGTCCTGTACCACACAGCATCCTCCGACTGACGATCTGCGCAAGTAAGGCGCGCCGAACTGTGCAGAATGCTCGGTCGGTCGCCGGTCATGGGTGTCATACTGATCCCCATGAGCAGCAGGGAGCCACTTTCTGCCCCGCTGGATGCCACCGATGCCAGACTGTTGCTGGAGCTGGTGGCCAATCCCCGCGCCACGGGTGTCGAACTGGCCGCGCGACTGGGCCTCTCACGCAATACCGTGCAGGCCAGACTGGCTCGCTGGGAGGCGGCGGGGGTGCTCGCCAGCTTCGAACGCCGGGTGGATCCACGCGCGCTGGGCTATTCGCTGGCAGCCTTCGTGGCGGTGATCGTCGATCAGCATCGGCTCGACTCGGTGGTTGCCGAGCTGGCCGAGATTCCGGAGGTCACCGAGGTCTGCGGGGTGAGCGGGACGACGGATCTGACCGTGCGGGTGGTCGCGGTCGACGCGGAGGACCTGTATCGCCTGACCGGTCGGATCCTGAAGGTGCCGGGGGTGGAACGCACCAATATGGCGCTGGTGATGCAGCAGCTGGTCGGTCCCCGCATCACGCCGTTGCTGGATCGGCTGACCAATGGCACGGGTCCGTGATCAACGCTCGAATTTCAGTCCAGTTTCGGCGGATTGGCCGCTGACCCGGGGGTGACTGGACCGGGACGATGACCCGATGAGCACCAGCGTCACCGGCCTCGAGACGGTCGAGAGCCCGCCCGCGGCGGGCCTCGGCCAGCCCATCGGGGCCGGAATCGTCACCGCCCTGGTCGGATTCACCAGTTCCTTCGCGGTGGTGCTGACCGGCTTGACCGCCATGGGCGCGACCTCCGCGCAGGCGGCGTCCGGCCTGCTGGCGGTCTGCGTCACCCAGGGCCTGGGCATGATCGTGCTGAGCCGCCGCTATCGCATGCCGATCACACTGGCCTGGTCCACGCCGGGCGCGGCCCTGCTGGCGAGCACCGGGGCGGTCGCGGGAGGCTGGGCGGCGGCGGTGGGTGCGTTCGCGGTCGCGGGCGGACTCATTGTGCTGACCGGCTTCTGGCAGCGCCTCGGCGCGCTCATCGCCGCGATTCCGGTGGAGATCGCGCAGGCCATGCTGGCCGGGGTGCTGCTGCCGCTGTGCCTGGCCCCGGCCAAGGCGTTGCCGGTGAGCCCGGCGGTGGTGGTGCCGGTCATCGTCACCTGGCTGGTGCTGCAACGCTTCGCGCCGCGCTGGTCGGTGCTGGCCGCCTTCGCCGTGGCCGCGGTCGGGGCGGGCATCGACATCGCGGTGACGCATCGCCGCCTCGACGTGTCGGCGATGGTGCCGCGCGTGGAATGGACCGTGCCGCACTGGAGTTGGCAGGCCATGATCGGCGTCGCGATCCCGCTCTACATCGTGACCATGGCGGCCCAGAACATTCCGGGCACCGCCGTCATGCGCACCTTCGACTATCAGGTGCCGTGGCGAGCCGCCATGACCGTCACCGGCCTGGGCACCGTGCTCGGCGCGATGGCGGGCGGGCACGCCATCAACCTGGCCGCCATCAGCGCGGCCCTCTCCGCCGCTCCCGCCGCGCATCCCGACCCGAAGCGCCGCTGGATCGCGGCCTTTACCGCGGGCTGCTCGTATCTGGTGCTCGCTCTGGCCTCGGGCGCGCTGGTCATGCTGGTGGCCGCCGCCCCGAAGGGTGTGCTGGAAACCGTTGCGGGCCTTGCCCTCCTGGCCACCCTGGCCGGAGCCCTGACCGCCGCCCTCGCACCGGCCGCCCACCGCACCGCCGCCGCCCTCACCTTCCTGGTCGCGGCCTCGGGCATCGGTCTGCTCGGCATCGGCGCGGCCTTCTGGGCCTTGGTCGCCGGGCTGGTGGTCCGCTGGTTCCTGCCCCCGGCCAGTGGTTAGGGTGGGGTGTTCGGCTTCATGATGTGGTGAATCGGCGAAGAGGAGTTGGCTTGAGCGCGGTGCTGATCTCGGTTGCGGAACTTCAGGAGTTGCTGAGCGCGGGCGGCAGCCGGGTGCGGCTACTGGATGTGCGATGGGCACTCGGGGATCCCGATGGGCCGCAGCACTATCTGGACGGGCACATTCCTGGAGCCGTATTCGTAGACCTGGAGACCGAACTGGCCGCGCCCGCCTCCGCCGCCAAGGGCCGCCACCCCATGCCGGAGCTGGCGCATCTGCAGAAGTGCGCGCGCAGCTGGGGCGTATCCGACGGGGACACCGTGGTCGTCTACGACGCCACCGGCGGCATGGCCGCCGCGCGGGGCTGGTGGTTGCTGCGCTGGGGTGGCGTCGTCGACGTCCGCATCCTCGACGGCGGCCTGCCCGCGTGGGAAAAGGCCGGTGGCAAAATCGGTTCCGGCGACGAACCCGATCCGGAGCCCGGCAGCGTGGTGCTGTCCCCGGGCAATATGCCGACCGTCGACGCCGATGGCGCGGCCGGCTGGCAGGGCCTGCTGCTGGATGCCCGCGCGGGCGAGCGCTACCGCGGCGAGGTGGAGCCCATCGATCCGCGCGCGGGCCACATCCCGGGCGCGGTCAGCGCGCCGACCGCCGAAAACCTCACCACCGCCGGCCTTTTCAAGTCGGCTGACGAATTGCGTTCCCGCTTCGCGGGATTGGGCTCCGGCCCGGTCGCGGCCTACTGCGGTTCCGGCGTGACGGCCGCACACCAGGTGGCCGCGCTCGCGGTGGCGGGCATCGATGCCGCGCTCTACCCCGGCTCCTGGTCGCAGTGGTCCAACGACCCGAAGCGTCCGGCCGCCACCGGAGCGCAACCGGCCTGATCAGTCGGGCCGGACCGCGGTGAGGATGCCGGTCGCGTACGGCCCGGTGCGGAATTCGATTGCGGTGAAACCGATTTCCGACAGCGGTACGCGATAACGGCGGATGTCGACGGCTGACAGCCCGGAGTCATGGCTGTGGCCGCCGTCCTCATGATCATGACCGTCACCGCCCCGGTGCGCGGCCATGCTCGCCATGCCGCGAATGAGCAGCCCGCGCACGCCGCCCGTGGTCGGATGGGTGTCGGCGAGCAGTAGCCGCCCGCCCGGCCGGAGCACCCGGAACATGGCCCGCAACGCGGTGTTTCGATCGGCTTCGGCGATGTGGTGCATGGCGAAGGTCGAGGTGACCACATCGAATGTGGCGTCCGGGTAGGGCAGCGACTGTGCGGCACCGACCTCGAAGGTGGCGGTGGGTGCGGCATGAGCGGTGGCGTACTCGATCATCTGTGACGCCGGATCGAGGCCCACGGCCCGGCCCTGCGGCCCGGCCTGGCGGGCCAGCTCATTCGCGAGCCGACCGGGGCCGCAGCCGACATCGAGGGCCTGATCGCCCGGCCGGACGCCGACGGTGGTGGCGAAATGCCGGACCAGGCTCCCGCCGCGGCCGAGGAAGAAGACGTCGGTGAGCAGTTTGTAGCCGCGCGGCCAGGTGATGAGCCCGCCCACGGACTGGGGTTCGATATCGGACACTTGCTTGTTCTGGGTCATGTCGTCAATCATCGAAGGATGGAAAACGGCAGGCCAGAAGCAGTTTCCGGGGATGCGTCCGTTTCCGGACACATCGGCGGGATCCGTCCGGGAACGCTGGCCGACGGCGACCGCCGGGTGCGCCGCACCCGGATGGCCCTGCACCGCGCCCTCATCGAACTGATGCAGCAGCAGCCGTACACGCGGATCACGGTGCGCGACATCATCGATCGCGCCGATGTCGGCCGCTCCACCTTCTACGCGCACTACCGGGACAAGGACGATCTGCTGCTGGTCAGCTGCATCGAGCATGTGCGCGGCGAGTTGGCGGCGCAGGCGGCCCGGGGGCCGGGCGAGCTGTCGCCGCTGGCTCCGGTCGAGATGCTGTTCCGGCTGGCCGGCACGTATCCGGAGGTGTACCGGCCGCTGGTCGGGCCGCGCACGAACAGCACTGTGCTGCGGTCGATCCGGCAGATGTACGCCGAACTGCTCACCGAGCACCTGGGCGAGCGCCTCGGCCCGGACCCGGTGACGGCGGCGGGCACGATCACTTTTCTGTCCTGGGGTCTTTACGGTTTGCTGGAATCGGTCATGGACCCGCGCCAGGACCTCGATGCCACGCAGGCGTACCGCCTCTTCGCGACGCTATGGGCAGGCGCGGGCCACGCGTTCGAGGGCGGTGCGGTCGGCGGCGGTGACGGGTAGCCCGTAGCGGGTCGCCACCATCAGATACTTGCCCGCGTAGAAGCAGTGGGTGGCGCGGGCGGGCGGCAGCCAGTCCCCGGGTGTCCGATCACCCTTGTCCTCGTTGGTCTTTCCGTCCACCGCCAGCAGGTTGTAGTCCACGTCATTGGCGAACCGCACCCGCCGCGCCATCGGCCAGCCCGCAGCCCCCAGGTCCCAGGCCGCCGCCAGCGGATACACGTGATCGATCTGGACGGCCTTGGCATCGGCCCGAGCGAACGCGATGCGCTGCCCGGTATAGGGATCGTCCAAGGCCCCCGCGACCACCACGCACCCGTCCCCGGCCCGCCGCACCACCCCGCTGAGTTGCCTGGCCAGCACGGTATTGCGGCTGTCGCACCCGTCGTGCCCGCCCGGCCCGTCATGATCATCGGTCCACGCCGGCCCGAACACGCACCCCTGCCCGCCCCCGCAGCCACGCTCGTACCCACCGGGCCGCGGCCGTTTCGGCACGGTCCGCACCCCGGCCAGCAATCGTTCGAGCTGAACACGCCCGGGGCTGCCCGGCGCCGGTGTCACCCGCCCGAGGGACTCGCACCCCGGAACCACGAACAGGACGACAACAACGCCGAGCAGACCGAGCAACCTTGCACCCCTGGGCCACACGGCAATACATGTACCGCGCGCCACCCGGGTGGCGCGCAATCATGCGAACTTCGCACCCCCGAACCGAGGGTCAAAGCCAGGCGTGGGCCAGGATGTCGTCCGCGTTGGTCTCCGTGAGTTGTGGTGGATAGCGGGTGGCGGCAATGGAATCCACGTGCGCGCCGTCATGGCCGATGAGCCACGCACCACCGCGTTCTTCGCATTCGGCGATCTTCGCGAACACCGTGAGCAGGAAGGTGATGGAATCGCGCGGGTCGGCGGTGCGGGCGAGGCGCTGTGACTCGCCGGGCCGGGACAGGTCCAGCCACACTCCGGACTGCCCGTCCAGGCGCATCCCCACGATCTTGGTCGTGTCCACGAAGGTGAATTTCCGCCGTTCCCACGGTGTGGTGGGCGTGAAGCTCTGCTCGAGCACTTGGAGCAGAATCGTCATCTGCACGGCCTCCCTACGGTCTCGAAAATGCCACGGCTCCGGATTGAGTCGCGGTGATTTGTCGGGTGCGCCCCGCATGGCTGCGGTCCGGGCACGACACCGTTGTGCGCTGGACACAGCCGACACCGACCTATGCGGTGACCTGCGGATTTATCCAGTATGTTCCGTATCCGGACAGAAATAAAGGGGTAACCGACTCTCGAGTAGGTCCGCGCGATCCCGTGTTGTCGGGGCGGGCTGGTTGGATGGTCGGATGCTGCACGGACTGTGGTCTCCGGGGTCCGGGTTGGTGCTGTGGCACGACCCGGGCGACGCCGACGCGGCCGCCGCTGCCGTGCGGCTGCCCGAACCATTGGGCTCGATCCTCGCGGCGTCCAAATGGCGGCATCGGGCGCAGGTCGTGGTGCCCGGACCTTATGGTCCCGAACAACTGCAGGTCCGGGCGCACGCGCTGGCCCCGGAGTCGGCCGCCCGGGTACTGCTGCAGGAGCTTCCGGCCCGGGAGGTCGCCGGGGATCTGCGATTCCTGGGGCATGTCGCGCGCGGGATCGAGCGCTGGGTGCGGGCGGGCCGGATCGTGCCGGAGGTCTGGCGCGATGACGGTCGATGGTGGGCGCGGTGGCGGCTGCTGGGCGGGCAGCGGCAGCGGGCCTGGCTCGCGGAACTGGCGGTGGCCATGCCCGCCGCGTTGCAGGCGGGCGGGCGGCCGACGGAAGTGCTCGAGAATCTGAATGCGGAGCTGACCGATCCGATCGCGCGCCTGCACATCCCCGCGCAGCCGGACGACGAGACCGGATCGCATCCACTGCTCACCGCCCTGCTCGCGGCCGAGCCGCTGGAGTCGGGCTCGCATCGAGTGTCCGCGGTGCTGGAGGATTGGCGTACCAGCCTGACCGCGGACGAGCCGGAACTGGTGCTGCGGCTGCTGGAACCGGACGGTGACGAGCCGGGCGAGCTGTGGCGGCTCGAGGTCTGCCTGCGCACGGAAGGTGAAGCGCCGCAACCGGTGCTGCTGCCCGGTGATCCGCAATTGGTGCGGCTCGCGGGGGAGAAGCTCACCGCGGCCAAGCACGCCTATCCGCGGCTGCGTGACCTGCCGGGCGATACCCGCAGCATGGACATGTTCCTGCCCACCGAGGTGGTGATGGATCTGGTCGCGCACGGGGCGGGCGTGCTGCGCTCGACGGGGGTGCGGCTGATGCTGCCGCGCGCCTGGCGCGTCGCCGCACCGACGATGAAGCTGCAGGTGCAGAGTCCGGCCGCGACCGAAACCGCGGTCGGGCTCAAGGGTTTGGTGTCCTTCCGGTGGGAGCTGGCACTCGGCGACACCGTGCTCTCGCCCGCCGAGATGGCGCGGCTGGTGGACGCGAAATCGGATCTGGTGCGGCTGCGCGGAGAATGGGTGCAGGCCGATCGCCGCATGCTGGCCGCGGCCGCCGACTACGTGTCGGGCCGCACCGATGCCACCGAGACGACGATCGGCGGCCTGTTCGCGGAACTCTCCGCGCACCCGGTGATCGGGGTGCCGCTGGAGGAGATCAGCGCGACAGGTTGGGCCGCAGAGCTTTTCGACGGTGAACGGCACACCGAACCGGTGCCGGACCCGGTCGGGCTGAAAGCGCAGCTGCGCCCGTATCAGCAGCGCGGGCTGACCTGGCTCGCGACCATGAGCAGGCTGGGCTGTGGCGCGATCCTCGCCGACGACATGGGGTTGGGCAAGACGGTGCAGGTGCTGGCGTTGCTGGTGCACGAGCGCGAAAAGGCCGCCGCCGCAGGCGATTCGGAATCCGTCGGACCGACCCTGCTGGTATGCCCGATGTCGGTGGTCGGTAACTGGCAGCGCGAGACCGAACGCTTCGCGCCCGACCTGCGGGTCCTCGTGCATCATGGGCCGGGGCGGCGGTCGGGCGCGGAATTCGATGCGGCGGTGGCGGATTCGGATCTGGTGGTCACCACCTACGCGCTGCTGGCCCGGGATGTGGAGGAGCTGAAGCGGCAGGACTGGCAGCGGGTGGCGCTGGACGAGGCGCAGCACATCAAGAATGCCGGGACCCGGCAGGCGCGGGCGGCGCGACTGCTACCGGCGCGACATCGCCTGGCGCTCACCGGAACCCCGGTGGAGAACCGCCTGGAGGAGCTGCGCTCGATCCTGGACTTCGCCAATCCCAAGCTGTTGGGCAAGGCGTCGGAATTCCATGCCCGCTTCGCGGTACCGATCGAGCGCGAGCGCGACGAGAACGCCGTCACCCGCCTGCGCGCCATCACCTCACCGTTCGTGCTGCGCCGGGTGAAGACCGATCCGGCGGTGATCTCGGATCTGCCGGAGAAGATCGAGATGACGGTGCGGGCCAACCTCACCGCCGAGCAGGCCGCGCTGTATCAGGCTGTGCTGGACGATATGTCGGCCAAACTGAAGAACGCGAAGGGGATGGAGCGCAAGGGTGCGGTGCTGGCCGCGCTGACCCGGCTCAAGCAGGTGTGCAACCATCCCGCGCACTTCCTCAACGACGGTTCCGGAGTGCTGCGCCGTGGCCACCATCGTTCCGGGAAGCTGGGGCTGGTGGAGGACATTCTGGAGTCCGTGATCGCCGACGGTGAGCGTGCGCTGTTGTTCACCCAGTTCGCCGAGTTCGGAAACCTGTTGGCCCCGTACCTGACCGAGCGTTTCGGCACCGAGACGCCGTTCCTGCACGGCGGGGTGAGCAAGCAGCGGCGCGACGATATGGTCACCACCTTCCAGTCCGAGGAAGGACCGCCGCTGCTGTTGTTGTCGCTCAAGGCCGGTGGCACCGGGCTCAATCTGACCGCCGCCAATCATGTGGTGCACCTGGACCGCTGGTGGAATCCGGCGGTCGAGAACCAGGCCACCGACCGCGCCTACCGGATCGGACAGCGCCGTGATGTCCAGGTCCGCAAGCTGGTTTGCGTGGACACCATCGAGGAGCGGGTGGACGACATGCTGAAGGGCAAGAGCCAACTCGCGGACCTGACGGTGGGGACCGGCGAGAACTGGATCACCGAACTCGGCGATGCCGAACTGCGCGAGCTGTTCGCGCTGGGCGCGGAGGCGGTCGGCGAATGAACACCTACCTCGATTTCGGCGAGTTCGGTGAGCGGCGGCCGGTGCGCGGCGGAGTGCGGGCCCGCAGTCAGCGCGGCACCGCGTTCGCCCGGACCTGGTGGGGCCGCGCGTTTCTGGAGGCGGTCGAAGGGGTCGCCGATCAGGGTCGGCTGGCCCGGGGACGTTCGTACGCCCGCACCGGCCAGGTGGTGAACTACCGCCTCGAACCCGGCATGGTGAGCGCGGAAGTCCAAGGCAGCCAGCCGCGTCCGTTCGTCGCCGTGCTCACGCTGCGCCAGTTGCGTGACGACCGTCTCGACGAACTGGTCGACCAGGTCCGTGCCACCCCGGGCATGCTGGGCGAGATCGCCGCGGGCACGCTGCCCCAGGCGCTCGGGCCGCTGCTGCTCCCCACGACGGCCTCCGAGCTCGACTTCTCCTGTAGTTGCCCCGATTCCGGTTGGCCCTGCAAGCATGTGGCCGCCGTCTGCTACGTGATCGCCGAGCGCCTCGACGAACACCCCAACGATCTGCTGACCCTGCGCGGCATCGAACTCGACGACCTGATCGGCAATGTCCAGAGTCAGGGTCTGCCACCGGATTCCGCCGATCTGTACGGCGACGAGCTCACCCTCCCCGCCTTGCCGAAGCCCGATTTCCATCCGGCCCCCGACGATCTCGACGCTGTCCTGCTGCGTCAGGCCCTGCGTATGACCGCCGAGGACGAGCAATCCGTCGCGGCCGGGCTGCGTCGTTTGCGCGCCGTCTACCGCTCCCTGGAGGACTGAGCGGCGTCAGCGGATCAGCCGGTGCAGCAGCGGCAGCGAGTCCGACAGTTGTCGGCGTTCCTCGCCGTTGAGCCGCTCGCCGATGAGTTCGGCGATGTGTCCGTGGCCCGCGTCGCGGCGCTCCGACAGCAGGGTGCGCCCGGTCTCGGTGATGGTCAGCAGTTTCCGCCGCAGGTCGTGCTCGTCGGCGGTCCGGCTGAGCAGGCCGCGCTCGACCAGGGCGGCCACGGCGGTCGCGACCGATTGATGCCGGATCCGGTCCGCGCGAGCCAGATCCGCGACGGTGGCCGGACCGTCGCGGTCGAGGCGTTTGAGGATCGACACCTGCGAGGGCGAGACGTCCCGGGACGGGGAAACCGCGCGCATGCGCCGGACCAGGCCGCTGACCACGGTCTGCAATTCTTCGGCGATCTTCTCGTTGTCACTTGTCGATCCGGTCATAACTCCCTAAAGTACAGCATGACTGCGCAGTCAACCTGTATATCTCGCGGCGTATCAAGGAGATTCGATGGGAATCGTCGGCAAGCTGCTGTCGAACTGGCGGGCAGGGGAGGAGGGGCTGGCCTGGAATCTGCCGAACCTGGCGGGGGCCGAAAGCCTCCGGGTCACCAGCCCGGACTTCGCGCACGAGAGCACGCTGGCTCTGCGGCATGCCGGTAAGAGGATCGGCGGGGAGGATCTTTCGCCGGAACTCAGCTGGGCGGAGGTGCCCGCCGGCACCGAGCGACTGCTGCTGGTGATCGAGGATCCCGACGCCCCGGGCTCCACCCCGTTCGTGCACTGTGTGGCCCTGGTGGACCCGGCGCTCACCGGGGTGCCGCGTGGTGGTCTCGCCGCCGACGCACCCGCCGAGGGCGTGACCGTCCTGCGATCCGGTTGGGGGCGTGGGTACATGGGGCCGTCCCCGATCAAGAGTCACGGCCCGCACCGCTACGTCTTCGAGCTCTTCGCGCTGACCGAGCCGCTCGCGCTCAGTGGCGGTAGATCACTCGAGTCCGCCAAGCCGCGCGAGGTGCTCGCCGCCGCCCGGGCGAGCGCTCGCGGACGGATCGACGGGTTCTACGAACGGCCCTGAGAACCGGTAGTCCTTCAGGTCGAAATGCGCTGCGCGCCAAGAGGCTTCGGGAGTGCTCATGGCCCGCAGCGGGACGTCGCCGTTCTTGTCGAAGTAGTAGGAGTTGGCCAGCGCGCAGCTGTCCTGCCAGAAGACCTGGGTGCCGCGCCGCGACAGCATCTCCTGGAAGTAGCGGTCATTCGCTTCGGGCGTGACCTCGATGCGAGTCGCGGTGCGGCGGCGGACATTACGGAGCAGGCGCAGGATATGGGTGGTCTGCATTTCGATGAGGGTGAAGTAGGACGCGCCGTTGTAGCCGTAGGGGCCGATGATGGTGAAGAAGTTGGGGAAGCCGGGGACGCTCACCCCTTCGTAGGCCTGCAGGCGGTGCGTGTCCCACCAATCCTCCAGTCGCACACCACCACTGCCGTGCAGATCGAAGGTCGGCATATTGCCCGACTCCATGACCTTGAAGCCGGTGGCCATGATCAGCACGTCGACCTGATGGTGGCCGCTCGTGGTGCGCAGGCCACTGGCGGTGATCTCGGTGATGGGATCGGTGTCCAGGGTGACGTTCTCGCGATTGAAGGTCTTCAGATAGTCGTTGGAGAACGACGGTCGCTTGCAGCCCAGCGCGTACTTCGGCGTGAGCTTCTCGCGAATCTCCGGGTCGTGCACCTGATTACGCAGATGCGCCAGCCCCTGCCGCTCGCCGACCTTCACCACCGGCAGCACCTTGTAGTAGTGCGCCGACAGCGGGAACGTGATCTCCACGAACGCCTGGCTCAGCCACCGGGTCAGGAACTGCCCGCCGGGCAGCCGCATCAGCGCTTGGACCGGGGGCGGCATGGGCGCGTCCGGCCGGGGCAGGCACCAGATCGGAGTGCGCTGGAAGACAACGAGTTCCGACACCTGCTTCGCGATCTCGGGAATGATCTGGATGGCCGACGCGCCGGTGCCGATGATGCCGACCCGCTTGCCGCGCAGATCGACGTCGTGATCCCAGCGCGCGGTATGCATGGTGAGGCCACGGAACCGTTCCGCGCCAGTGATTTCCGGCAGCTTCGGCCGAGTCAGCACGCCGGTCGCGCCGATCAGGAACCGGCAGGTGAGTTCCTCGCCGTCGGTGGTCCGCACCCGCCACAGGTGCAGGTCGTCATCGAAATCCGCGCGCTCGATGGTGGTCCCGAAGCGGATGCGTGGCCGCAGCCCGTACTTCTTGACGCAGTGCTCGGCATACGCCTTCAGCTCCCGGCCGGGCGCGTACACCCGCGACCAGGACCGCTGCTTCTCGAACGAGTACTGGTAGCTGAACGACGGAATATCAACGGCGATACCGGGATAGGTGTTCCAATGCCAGGTGCCGCCCACCCCGTCGGCCTCGTCGATCATGATGAAATCGTCGAAGCCCGCCTTGCGCAGGGCGATAGCGGTCCCGATCCCGGAGAATCCCGCTCCCACAATGACGATCTCATGGTTCACCACGGTGCTGGTCACAGCTTGTCCTCCGCGTAGATGATGCAGTCCACCCGATGCTCGACCCCGTCCACGGTGCGAATCCCGAGCGGAGCGAGCCGGGCGATGGGCCAGGCGATGAGCGTGCAGTTCTGCTGCCGCAGGGCGTGGTAGTAGCGGCCGTGCACCCGCACCCCGGCGGCCCGGTCCGGAGTGAGCAGCCGCCGCTGCCACGAATCGCCAACCTGCGCGCGGAGATTCACCAGGGCGGCGCGGCGAAGCACCTCCGCGGCGAGCCGATGCAGCACGCCGTGCTGCGCTCGGTCGTCGGCGGGCAGGGCGGGATCGGTGGATGAGGTCGGGCTCGGCAGCGCGCCCAGGACATCGGCCGGGAACCGGCGCAGCAGTAGTCCGGCACCCGGGAGCGGCGGGGTCGGCAGGATCCAGATCGGGTCGTGCTGGAAGACCGTCACCCGGCGGGCTTGTTCGACCACCGGGGGCACGATCCGGGCCAGTGCGGTGCCGCCGCCGACGACCGCGACGTGCAACCGGTCGAGTTCGTGCTGATCGCGCCAATGGGTGCAGTGAATCGTTGGGCCGGTGTAGGTTTCGCGGACTCTGCGGGAGTCGCTCCGGCGGATCGGGGAGGTCATTTCGCCACCGGCTCGTAGGTCAGGGCCTTGGACCAGGATGGGGTGCGGCCGAGTACGCGGACCGGGAAGCGGTCGATGGCCTTGTTCAGCGCGTCGTTGATGCCCTGGATGGGTTGCAGGCGGTTGATGGTGGCGCGGCCGTGCAACCGGACCACATGGAACAGCGGAACGCGTTTGATGTCGGGACTGCGTTCCCCGGCTTTCTCGTAGCGCCGCACGGCATTCCAGAGCTTCTCCTCGTCCAGCCCCATCGCCATGATGTTGGTCGACATGCGCGACAGCAGCGGTGTGTACAGCAGCGCACCCATCAGCAGGGTGGGCCGCAGTGCGTATCCGGCCGTCTCGATGGCGATGCGCCGCATCGGTCCCGCGCCCAGTTGTTCGAGCACCTGGAAGCCGACGGCCAGATGCCGGGACTCGTCGCTGTTGATGTGCCGGAACACCTCGTGGCACAGCGGATCCCGCACCTCGTCCAGGAGGAACTTCACCAGTGCGCCGTCGAGCGCGCACTCCAGCGAGGGGATCACCGTGCCCAGCACCGGCAGGGTCAGCCCGTCCCCGTACTTGTCCAACCATTCGATGACGAGCCGAATGTTCTTGTTGGGCACCGGCATCTCGTCCCCGTCGAGCATGCCCCAGCGCCGCATCAACGCCAGCTCGGCGTTGGCGTGCTTCTGCTCCTCGGCGTGGAAGTACCGGTAGATCTCCTTGAGCGGCCCGTCTGGCGCGTGCAGGGTGAGCGCGGCGAAGCCCCGGGCGCCCACGTGTTCGATCCACACCAGGTCGGCCATGAATTTCGCCAGTGCGGGCCGCTGCTCATCGGTGATGAGCTCGGCTCCCGGTGCGTCCCAGTCGATATCGGCCAGCGCCCACTGTCGTTCCTGGATGACGGTGAGCATGTCGGGGTATGTGAACGCCATTGTTCAACTCCTTGCGGTGACTATCGCACCAGCCGCTCCAACAGTCCGGCGGCGCGCGTGTAGGGCTCGGGTAGCAGTCGTTTGGCCTGCCAGATGGCCTTGGCCTCGATTTGCGGGACCACGTACAGCTGGCCGCGGTCCACGGCGTCGAGGGTGGTGCGGGCGATGGCGGCCGGCGGGCGTCCGGTCCAGCGCAGCAGGCGGTCACCCCACTGCTGGACGTTCTCGTCGCCGATCGAAACGCCTTCCAGGATGTTGGTTCGCACCCCGGTCGGGCACAGCACGGTGACGGTCACGCCGGTGCCGGACAGTTCCGCCGCGAGGGTCTCCGACAGTGCCAGCACCCCCGCCTTGCTCACGTTGTAGGCGGCCATCCGCGGTGCCGAACCGAAGGCGGCGGCCGAGGCGACATTCACGATCGATCCGTGCCCGGCCTCGCGCAGCAGCGGCGTGAAGACGTGGCAGCCGTGGATGACTCCCCACAGGTTCACGTCGAGCACCTGATGCCATTCGGCGGGCGGTGCCTCGCCGATCACGGCTCCGCCGCGCCCGATACCGGCATTGTTGACCACCAGGTCCGGGCTCTTGCCGAACCATTCCCCGGCGGTGTGCGCCAGCGTGCTGACATCGTCGAGGCTGCGCACATCGCAGACCGTGTCGAACGCCTTTCCGCCTGCGGCGGCGACCAATTCGACGGTTTCGCGGGCGCGCTCGGCGTCGATATCGGAGCAGACGACGCGTCCGCCCCGCCGACCGATCTCGAGGGCGAAACCGCGGCCGATACCGCTGCCCGCACCGGTCACCACCGCATCCGCCTGCTGGGTGCGGCGGGATCCGCCGAAGGGGTTGAGTCGCATGGGAACTCCCGGGGCCGTGCCGTCCGGGCGATCAATTGGTGGCGTATGCCACCACTGGCCGCACCTGCCACCAATTAGGCTCCCGGTGCGCTACTTTGTCAACTATGGACGGGACCGCACGCACGGCCGCGAAGGTGACCGCGCCGCCTGCCCGGCGCGGCGGAACCTGGGGTGGACGCACCCAGGAAGAGCGCCGCGCGGAACGGCGTGAGCGCCTGATCACGGCCGCCCTGGAGATCTGGCTCGAAAGCGGCTGGGCCGCCGTGACCATGCGCGGGGTCTGCACCCGGGCGGGCCTCAACGACCGCTACTTCTACGAGCACTTCACCGACCGTGACGACCTGCTGGGCGCGGTCTTCGACGAGGTCGGTTTCCAGACGTTGGCCGAACTCTCGGCCGTGGTCGCGGAGAATCTCGAGTCCCCCGCGCTCGGCATCCTGCACCTGGCCATCGCGCGTGCCGTCGCCCTGCAGACGGAAGGACCGGCCCGCATCCTGTTCGGCGATCACGCCGGCAGCCGGGTGCTGGAGCAACGCCGCACCGCCCTGCTCACGGAGTCCACGGACCTGCTGATCGCCACCGCCCGCCCCTACCTCCGCCCGGGCGTCGACGAATCCGACCTGCGCATGGGCGTTCTCATGGGCATCGGCGGCTTCATCGAACTGCTCACGGCCTGGCGTACCGGTGCCATCGACGCCGACCCGGCCCGCATCGTCGACCACGTGAGCCGCACCGCCGACGCCCTGGGAACGCTGTACCTGGCCTTCCCGGACTGAGCTACTTCACCGCCCAGACCATCGACTCCGGCCCGGCCAGATGCTCGGTGACCGGTTCCTGAAACCCGGTGTCGGCCAGCCAGGTTCGCAGGTCGGCGGCGGTGTAGTCGAAGCCGCCAGGGGTTTCGATGAGCATGTTGAGGCTCATCAAGAGGCCGGGCAGATTGCTTCGGCGGTCGTCGTCGATGAAGGACTCGTAGACGAGGACCGCGCCGCCCTCGGGCAGCGCGCGGTACGCCTTCTCCAGCAGCATCCGCTTGGTGGGCAGATCCCAGTCGTGCAGGATGTGCCCGAAAACCAGGACGTCGGCCTCGGGGAGGTCGTCTTCGAAGAAGTCGCCGGGCTGGAAGCTGATCCGATCCTCCACCGGCGCACTGTAATCGGCGAAAATGGGCTCGACCGGCGGCAGGTCGTAACCGATGCCGTACAGGTGCGGGTTGGTTTCCAGGACGGTGCGCAGCAGCGCCCCCTGCGCGGTGCCGATATCGGCCACCGTCTTCCAGCGATGCCACGGGAACTGCTCGGCGATGGGGTGCGCGCTGGGCAGCGTCAGACCGGTCATGGCGCGCTGGAAGTCGTAGAGCCGCCGGGGATCCCGGTACAGGGTGGTGAAGAAGTCGCCGCCGTACTTGGCCTCGTTCTGCGGCTGCCCGCTGCGCAGCGCCTCGGTGAGCCCACCCCAGAACGGATACAGCCGGGCCGCCGCCATCTCGAGGAAGCCGCCGATGTATTCGCTCCCGGTGCTGTCCAGGTAGGTGGCGGTATCGGCGGTGTTCGCGTACCGATCGTCGGTGCGCCGCAGCATGTCCATGGCAACCAGCGCGTCGAGGAAGTCGCGCGTGGAGCGCGGGTGCAGACCCAGTTCCCGCCGCAATTGCTCGGCGGTCAGCTGCCGATGCCCGAGCACCGTGAACACGCCGAGTTCGACGGCACTGAGCAGGGTCCGGGACTCCCAGAAACCCATGCCGATCCGCAGGATCCGCTCCATGGCGCTTCACGATAGCCACAGCGACCCTCCGGCAAAGGCAAATCAGAGCACGTCGATCCGATACACCCGTTCGGCATTGCGGCGGAAGATCTGCTCGATGGCCTTGTCGTCGGCCCCGTGCCCGGCCAGCGCCGTCGCCACCGCCTCCGCCGCGTTCGGGATGCTCGTAATCGGTTTGTCCACCGGAAAATTCGAGCCCCAGACCAGCCGGTCTGCCCCGAACACGTCCAGTGCGTGCTCGAGCATCGGCGAAATCCGGTCCAGCAGTACCGGAACCGGAGTCGGCTCGCCGCGCTTCGGCACGGGATGCCCGAGGATCGGCATCATCAGCCCGCTGACCTTGGCCACCACATGAGTGTGCGCGGCCACCGCCGCGAGATCGTCGCGCCAGCGCACGAACAACTCCCGCCGCTGCCCCGGATGCTGCCCGGTATTCCGTCCGACCGGCCCGAAAATCCCTGCGGGCGTGCCGAGATGGTTGAGCACGATCGTGGTCTCGGGGTACCGCTCGGCCAAGGCCGCCACCTCCGGCAGCTGTCCCGAGTACACCCAGGCTTCGAAGGCGAGCCCGCGATCCGCGAGCGCGCCGAAGCCGTCGAGGAAGGCCGGCGAGGTGAGAATGCCGGGAGCCTTGCCCATGGCGCGCACGGCGGGATCCGGATGCTGTTCCACCCGGGCGCGAATGCCCCGGAACCGCGGCGAGGCCGCCCGATGCGCGTCCAGCAGTGCGGCGAAATCGGGAGCCGTGGGATCACCCGCGCCCATGATCGCGCCGAGGGCGGGCGTATCCACGCCGAACGGCAGACTCGCCACCCACCGCGTCTCCTCGGCGGAAGCCAGCGGCCCCTTCCCGCTCCACTCCATCTCGATGTGCACGATCGCCTCGACCGGCACCTCTCCGGCATCGGCCTGATAGTCGCGCGGCAGGTAGGGATGAACGAACGGCGTTGGATCCCCGACGAACTCCCGGTCCTTCCGCGGCGCGATCCGTTTGACCAGGTCGATCGGCACCGGCACATACCGGAACAGGCGCGCCAGCGCGCTGAACTCGCGCGGCGTCGTCAGCGGATCGAACTGATGAATGTGTGCGTCCACGACAGTCATTCCCGCAAGGTCCATGAGGTCTCTTCCGTCGGGTTCAGCCTGTCCGGATTGTTCCACGCTCACCCCGCCGCAGCCATGAAATCGGACATGCCGCACCGGCGACTCGGCCTTCGGAAACGGCTGTGCCGCGCCCCGGCGAGGAGGGCGCGGCACAGGCGGCGGCCGATGGGGCCGACCGGGTCAGGGCAGGATCTGGGGGATGGCGTCGGGGTTCAGCAGGCCGATCAGGGCGCCGAGACCGCCGCCGATCAGCGCGCCCAGGGCCGAGCCGCCCAGCATGCCGGGGACGGAGGCGACGACCGAGCCGAGGGCGGCTCCGCCCGCGCTACCGGTGAGCGCGCCCGCGGCTGCGCCGTTGAGGGCGGGGTCGGGGAACTGGGCGTTGGGGTTGGTGGTCACATCGAGCGGGAGGCCGCCGGCGACCGGAGTGACCTGCACCGGCACGGCGGCGGTGTCCGGTGCCTCGGCGGACGCCGTGCCTGCGAAGAGAGTGGCTGCCGCGGTGAGGGATACGGCCGCGGCCGCCAGCTTTGCGGTGGTTCTGAGGGTGGTTTGGCGCATCATCATTCAGGTATAGCTGTGAAATTGCTGCCCTTCTGAAATTGGCGCGCACTTGAATTCTGTGAATTGCCCACGCCCGCAAGACAATTAATAGCTGTTCGCTATGTCTATTCAGACGTTGCGTCGATACTGACCGCCTACGGTGAAGAAGGTGTCGGTGACCTGTTGCAGGGTGCAGACTCGCGCGGCATCCATCAGAACTTCGAAGACGTTCTCGTCGCTGGATGCGGCCGCGGCGAGACGAGCCAGCGCGGCGGGTGCCTCGTCGCGATGGCGATCGGTGAATTCGCGGACTCGTTGCAGCTGAGACTGTTTTTCGGATTCGGTGCCGCGCGCCAATTCCAGAACGCGGTGTTCTTCCTCGTGCGGATTGCGGAAGGTGTTGACACCGATGATCGGAAGACTGCCGTCGTGCTTGCGGCGCTCGTAGAGCATGGACTCGTCCTGAATGCGGCCGCGCTGATAGCCGGTCTCCATCGCGCCCAGGACGCCGCCGCGTTCGCTGATGCGCTCGAATTCGCGCAGCACGGCCTCTTCGACCAGGTCGGTGAGCTCGTCGATGATGAAGCTGCCCTGCAGCGGATTCTCGTTCATCGCCAAACCCCACTCGCGGTTGATGATGAGCTGAATCGCCAGGGCGCGGCGCACCGATTCCTCGGTGGGCGTGGTGACGGCCTCGTCATAGGCGTTGGTGTGCAGGCTGTTGCAGTTGTCGTAGACGGCGATCAGCGCCTGCAAGGTGGTGCGAATGTCGTTGAAGCTCATCTCCTGTGCGTGCAGCGACCGCCCTGAAGTCTGAACGTGGTACTTCAGTTTCTGGGAACGGTCATTGGCGCCGTACTTGTCGCGCATGGCGATCGCCCAGATCCGCCGCGCCACCCGCCCGATCACCGAGTATTCGGCATCCATGCCATTGGAGAAGAAGAACGAGAGGTTGGGCGCGAAATCATCGATGTCCATACCGCGCGCCAGATACGCCTCCACGTAGGTGAACCCGTTGGCCAGCGTGAAGGCCAGCTGGCTGATCGGGTTCGCCCCGGCCTCCGCGATGTGATAGCCGGAGATCGACACCGAGTAGAAGTTGCGAACACCGTTGCGCACGAACCATTCCTGGATATCGGCCATCATGCGCAAGCTGAACTCGGTGGAGAAAATGCAGGTGTTCTGCCCCTGATCCTCTTTGAGAATGTCGGCCTGCACGGTCCCGCGCACGGTGGCGAGCGTGCGAGCCCGCAGCTCGGCGGCTTCCTCGGCGGTCGGCTCCCGCCCCTCCGCGTCCGAGAACTGTTGCACTGCTTGATCGATCGCGGCATTCAGGTAGTAGGCGAGGATTGTCGGCGCGGGTCCGTTGATCGTCATCGACACCGAGGTGGTCGGCGAGTCCAGATCGAACCCGTCGTAGAGCACCTTCATATCGTCGAGCGAAGCGATGGAAACCCCCGAAGTCCCCACCTTCCCGTAGATGTCCGGCCGCTCCGCCGGGTCGTGCCCGTACAGCGTCACCGAATCGAACGCCGTCGAAAGCCGCTTGGCCTCGGCATGTTCCGACAACACCTGGAACCGCCGATTGGTCCGGAACGCATCCCCTTCACCGGCGAACATCCGGGCCGGATCCTCATTGTCCCGTTTGAACGGGAACACCCCGGCCGTGAACGGGAACCGGCCGGGCAGGTTCTCCGCCCGCAGGAACCGCAGCAGCTCACCGTGATCGGTGAACCGGGGGAGCGCGACGCGGGGAATCGAACTGCCGGACAAGGTCTCCCGGCGCAGAGCAGTGCGCAGCTCACGGTCGCGCACTCGAACGACCTGCTCGTCACCCCGGTACGACTCGGCAACCGACGGCCACTCTGCCAGCAACGCAGTGTTTTCCGGCGCAAGGCCGGCGCGGGCGGTTTCCAGCAGTGCCGCCACCTCCGTCATTCCGGATGGGGTCAATTCATCGAGGACCTGCTCCAATCGCTGCACGCGCTGCGCGGCAACAACCTGTCGTTCCGTGTCCGCGTGGTAGTCCCGTACCGCCTCGGCGATCTCGGCCAGGTACCGCACGCGCTGCGGCGGAATGATCTGGGCGAATCGGGTCGAGGCGCGGGTGTCCACACGTGGCAGCACGCCCTCTTGCAGTGGCAGCCCCGCAGCGCCGAGAAGTCCGGCCAGGTGCTGGTAGAGCGCGGTCACCCCGTCATCGTTGAAAGTGGCCGCGCTGGTGCCGAATACCGGCATGTCCTCCGGCATGGCGTGGAAGTCCTCGCGATTGCGCACCAACTGCCGGGAGACGTCGCGCAGCGCGTCCTCGGCTCCGCGTCGCTCGAACTTGTTGATGGCCACGACATCCGCGTAATCGAGCATGTCGATCTTCTCGAGCTGGGAAGCGGCGCCGAACTCCGGCGTCATCACATACAGCGAGACATCCACGTGCTCGGCGACGGCTGCATCGCCCTGCCCGATGCCGGGGGTCTCCAGGATCACCAGATCGAATCCCGCTGCCTTGCAGGCGATCACCATGGTGTCGATATCGTTCGGCAACTCCCGCTCGCCCCGCGTGGCCAGCGAACGGAAATACACCCGCTCACCGTCGAGCGCATTCATCCGGATCCGGTCACCCAGCAGTGCGCCGCCGCCGCGCCGCCGGGTCGGATCCACCGCCAGCACCGCGACCCGCAGTTTGTCCTGCTGATCGGTGCGCAGTCGGCGAATGAGTTCATCTGTGAGAGAAGACTTTCCGGATCCACCGGTGCCGGTAATACCCAGCACGGGCACGCGGCGAGCGGCGGCCGCGGCCGCCAGCGTCGCCCGATCCTCGTCCGGCAGGGTGCCCTGTTGCAGGCAGGTCAGCGTCCGCGCCAAGGCCGCACGATCCCCGCTCAGCACTGCTTCGACGGGCGCGGGCTGCAGCGAAAGATCCACGTCACAAGCGGAAATCAGCTGATTGATCATCCCGGGTAACCCGAGCCGCTGCCCATCCTCGGGGGAGAAGATGGTCACCCCGGACGCCGCCAGCCGCGCGATCTCCTCGGGAATGATCACCCCGCCGCCCCCGCCGAAGATCTTCACGTGCTCGGCCCCGGCCTCTTTCAATGCCTTCGCCAAGTACTCGAAGTACTCGATGTGCCCGCCCTGATACGAGCTGACCGCGATGCCCTGCACATCCTCGGTCACGGCCGCATCCACGACCTCGCGCACGGCCCGGTTATGCCCTAGATGAATCACCTCGGCCCCTTGGGCCTGCAGGATTCTGCGCATGATGTTGATGGCCGCGTCATGGCCATCGAAGAGCGCAGCAGCGGTAACGAACCGCACTGGATTGACCGGGACATGCAAATCGGGCATGCCATCCTCCGCACGGAGAGCCTGTTAGTTGCTGTGAATTATCACACACCCAATACTTGGATGTCCAACTATAGGATCGCCACAGACCGCGCAAATCGTGCGCAAGCGTCGACAGCTTCGAGACAGGACTGGCATGGTTCGCGAACTCACTCATTTCGTCGGTGGCAAGCACGTTCCGGGAACCTCCGGCAACTTCGGCGATGTGTTCAACCCGAGCACCGGGCAGGTTCAGGCCAAGGTGCCGCTGGCGAGCAAGAGTGAGGTCGAGGCGGTCATCGCCAACGCCGCCGCCGCACAGCCCGCCTGGGCCGCCATGAACCCGCAGCGCCGTGCGCGAATTCTGATGAAGTTCCTGACCCTGGTGCAGGACGAGATGGATTCCCTCGCCGCGTTGCTGTCCAGCGAGCACGGCAAGACCATCCCCGACGCCAAGGGCGATATCCAGCGCGGCCTCGAGGTCATCGAATTCGCCTGCGGCATCCCGCATCTGCTCAAGGGCGAGTACACCGAGAGCGCCGGCACCGGCATCGACGTGTACTCCATGCGGCAGCCGCTCGGCGTCGTCGCGGGCATCACCCCCTTCAACTTCCCGGCCATGATCCCGCTGTGGAAGGCCGGGCCCGCGCTGGCCTGCGGTAATGCCTTCGTGCTCAAGCCTTCCGAGCGTGACCCCTCGGTGCCGCTGCGCCTGGCCGAACTGTTCCTCGAGGCCGGACTGCCCGCGGGCATCTTCAATGTCGTGCACGGCGACAAGACCGCCGTCGACACCCTGCTGCACGACGACCGGATCAAGGCCGTCGGCTTCGTCGGCTCCACCCCGATCGCGCAGTACATCTACGAGACCGCGTCCGCGAACGGCAAGCGCGCCCAGTGCTTCGGCGGGGCCAAGAACCACGCCATCGTCATGCCCGACGCCGACCTCGACGATGTCGCCGACCAGCTGATCGGTGCGGGTTACGGCTCGGCCGGTGAGCGCTGCATGGCCATCTCGGTGGCGGTGCCGGTCGGCGCGGAGACCGCGGATCGCTTGCGCGCCAAGCTGATCGAGCGCATCGGCAAGCTCAATGTCGGCGTCTCCGACGACCCGGGCGCGGACTTCGGCCCACTGGTCGGCCGCGACGGCGTGGACCGCGTGAACAACTACGTGCAGATCGGCGTCGACGAGGGCGCGGAACTCGTCATCGACGGTCGCGGCCTGGTGGTCGAGGGCGGCGAGGACGGATTCTTCGCGGGCGCAACGCTGTTCGACAATGTGACCGCGGACATGCGCATCTACAAGGAAGAGATCTTCGGTCCGGTGCTGGCCATCGTGCGCGCCAAGGACTACGAAGAGGGCCTGCGTCTGGCCAATGAGCACGAGTACGGCAACGGCGTCGCCATCTTCACCCGCGATGGCGACACCGCCCGCGATTTCGCCGCCCGCGTGCAGGTCGGCATGGTCGGCATCAACGTCCCGATCCCGGTGCCGATCGCGTACCACACCTTCGGCGGCTGGAAGCGTTCCGGCTTCGGCGATCTCAACCAGCACGGCCCGGACTCGATCCGCTTCTACACCAAGACCAAGACGGTGACGCAGCGCTGGCCCGCGGGACAGAAGGAATCCAACGCCTTCGTGATCCCGACCATGGACTGACCATGTTCGTACTAGACGAGGACGAGAAGGCGATCGTCGAGACCGCCCGCTCCTTCGCCGACGAACTGCTCGCGCCCAATGCCCTGGAATGGGATGAGCGCAAGCACTTCCCGGTCGACGTGCTGCGCAAGGCGGGTCAGCTCGGCATGGGCGGCATCTACGTGCGCGAGGATGTGGGCGGCTCGGAGCTGCGACGGCTCGACGCCGTGCGCATCTTCGAGCAGCTCTCCACCGGCTGCCCGGCCATCGCCGCCTACATCTCCATCCACAATATGGCGACGTGGATGATCGACACGTACGGCAATGCGGCCCAGCGTGATCGCTGGCTGCCGGGCCTGACCTCGATGGATCTGCTCGCGTCCTACGCGCTCACCGAACCCTCGGTGGGCTCGGACGCGGCGGCGTTGAGCACCAAGGCCGTTCGCGACGGCGAGGACTACATCCTCAATGGCGCAAAGCAGTTCATCTCCGGGGCCGGAGCCAATGACGTGTACGTCATGATGGTCCGCACCGGAGACGCCGGGGCGCGCGGCATCTCGGCGCTCATCGTCCCGGCCGACACTCCCGGACTCTCGGTGGGGCCGAACGAACGCAAGATGGGCTGGAACGCGCAGCCCACTCGCCAGGTCATTCTCGAGGACGCCCGGGTGCCGGCCGCCAACCTGCTCGGCAACGAGGGCGACGGCTTCCGCATCGCCATGAACGGGCTCAACGGCGGGCGGCTCAATATCGCCGCCTGCTCGCTCGGTGGTGCGCAGGCGGCGCTGGATCGGACCGTGTCGTATCTGGCGCAGCGCAAGGCGTTCGGGTCGCGACTGCTGGACAACACCGCCCTGCAGTTCGAACTCGCGGATATGCGCACCTCGCTGGAGGCGGCCCGCACCCTGCTGTGGCGTGCGGCCGCCGCCCTGGACGCCGACGCCGACGACAAGGTCGAACTCTGCGCCATGGCCAAGCGGTTCGCCACCGACGCCGGGTTCGAGGTGGCCAACAAGGCCCTGCAACTGCACGGTGGCTACGGTTACCTGGCCGAATACGGCATCGAGAAGATCGTTCGCGACCTGCGGGTGCATCAGATTCTCGAGGGGACGAACGAAATCATGCGGGTGGTCGTCGCCCGCTCGGTGGTAGGAGCAGCATGAGCGAAGGTGTGAACGAACCTGAGGTTCTGGTCGAGAAGCGGGACGGGCTCGGCCTGATCACGCTCAACCGGCCCCGCGCCATCAACGCGCTCAACCACCCGATGGCGCTGACCATCCTGGACGCGCTGCGGGCCTGGGCGGACGACGACGAGGTGCGCACGGTGGTCCTCACCGGCGCGGGCGAGCGCGGGCTGTGCGCGGGCGGCGATATCGTCGCCATCCACAACGACGCCAAGCACGCTGTCGCCCAGGGTGATTCGCCGGAAGTCTCGGCAGACTCGCCCAGCGGCAAGTTCTGGCGCGACGAGTACATCCTGAACGCGCTGATCGAGAACTACCCCAAGCCGTACGTCGCGGTGATGGACGGCATCGTGATGGGCGGCGGCGTCGGCCTGTCCGGCCACGCCTCGCACCGCATCGTGACCGAGCGGTCCATGGTCGGCATGCCCGAGACCGGCATCGGCTTCATCCCCGACGTCGGCGGTACCTGGCTGCTGGCCCACGCGCCCGGCGAGATCGGCACGCACGTCGCGCTCACCACCGCGCGCATGTCGGCGGGCGACGCCATCGCGGCCGGATTCGCCGACTACTTCGTGCCGTCGGAGCACCTGCCCGCGCTGCTGGAAGCCCTGCGTGACAACGAGATCGACGTGGCCATCGCGAAATTCGCGCAGCCCGCACCGGTTTCGGAGTTCGTCGCCCAGCAGGATTGGATCGACTCCTGCTACAGCGCCGACACGGTCGAGGAGATCGTGCACCGCCTGCAGCTCGACGGCCGCGCCGAGGCCGCCAAGGCGGCCACCGACATCCTGTCGAAATCGCCCGTGGCACTGAAGGTCACGCTGCGCTCGCTGCGCAACGCCCGCCGGGCCGAGAACCTCGAGGCGGCGCTGAACCAGGAATACCGGGTCTCCGCCGCCTCCCTGAACACCCACGACCTGGTCGAGGGCATTCGCGCCCAGGTCATCGACAAGGACCGCAACCCGCAGTGGTCGCCCGCCACCCTGGCGGACGTCACCGAGGCCGACGTGGAGGCCTACTTCGGCCCGCTCGGCGATCGCGAACTGGGACTGTAAGGACGAGCGATGAGCAACAACACCACGGTCGGGTTCCTCGGACTCGGCCATATGGGCGGGCCCATGGCCGCCAACCTGGTCAAGGCCGGATACGCCGTGCTGGCCTTCGACCCCGTGCCCGCCGCGCAGGCCCAGGCCCGCGCGGACGGCGCGACCGTCGTCGACGCTGCGGCAGAAGCGGTTTCGGCCTCCGACATCGTCATCACCATGCTGCCCAACGGCCGCATCGTGCTCGACCTCTACAACGAGGTGCTCGCGGCCGCCAAGCCCGGCACGTTGTTCGTCGACTGCTCCACCATCGATGTCGCCGACGCCAAGCAGGCCGCGGAACTCGCTGCGGCAGCGGGACATCGGGCCCTGGACGCCCCCGTCTCCGGCGGTGTCGCGGGCGCGGCGGCGGGCACCCTCACCTTCATGGTGGGCGGCGCGGACGCCGACTTCGCCGCGGCCCTGCCGCTGCTCGAGGTCATGGGCGGCAAGGTCGTGCACTGCGGCGGCGCGGGCGTCGGCCAGGCCGCGAAGATCTGCAACAACATGCTGCTGGGCATCTCCATGGTCGCGCTGTCGGAAGCCATTGTGCTGGGCGAGAAGCTGGGCCTGACCCACGACAAGTTTTTCGACGTGGTGTCCACCGCCTCGGGCCAGTCGTGGGCGCTGACCTCGTACTGCCCGGTGCCCGGACCGGTTCCGGCCAGCCCGGCCAACAACGACTACAAGCCGGGCTTCGCGACCGCGCTCATGAACAAGGACCTCGGTCTGGCGGCCAACGCGCTGGCAGCGAACGGTGTGGACGGGCAGATCGGCACGCTCGCCGCCGAGATCTACAACCGCTTCAACCAGGAGGAAGCGGGCAAGGACTTCTCGGCTATCGTCACCGATATCCGCAAGCGATCTGAAGGGGAGACGGCGTGACCGACTTCGAGACCATTCTGCTGGAGCGTAAGGGCCGCGTCGCCCTCATCACGCTGAACCGGCCGAAGGCCCTCAACGCGCTGAATTCGCAGGTCCTGACCGATATTTCGGCCGCCCTCGACGAGCTCGAGAACGACAACGAGATCGGTGCGGTCGTGCTGACCGGGTCCGAGCGCGCCTTCGCGGCGGGCGCGGACATCAAGGAGATGCAGAGCAAGTCCTACATGGACATGTTCCTGACCGACCACTTCGCCGGCTGGGACCGCCTGGTCGCGTTCCGCAAGCCCATCATCGCCGCGGTCGCCGGGTACGCCCTCGGCGGCGGCTGCGAACTCGCCATGATGTGCGACATCCTGCTCGCCGCCGACACCGCCAAGTTCGGGCAGCCCGAGATCAAGCTCGGCGTCATCCCCGGCATGGGCGGCTCGCAGCGCCTCACCCGCGCCGTCGGCAAGGCCAAGGCCATGGACCTCATCCTCACCGGCCGCAATATGGACGCCGAAGAGGCCGAGCGCGCGGGCCTGGTCTCGCGCATCGTCCCGGCCGCCGACCTCGTCGCCACCGCCCTGGAGGTCGCCGAGACCATCGCGTCCATGTCGCTGCCGTCGGTCATGATCGCCAAGGAAGCCGTCGACCGCGCCTTCGAGACCACCCTCACCGAGGGGCTGCGCTTCGAGCGTCGCGTCTTCCACTCGCTGTTCGCCACCGACGACCAGAAGGAAGGCATGACCGCCTTCGTCGAGAAGCGGGCAGCGAACTTCACGCACAAGTAGGCGAATTCGACTGCGGTCGAAAGGGGTTCGGGGACCAGGTCCCCGGGCCCCTTTTTCGACGGCGCCGTATTCGGCTGCGCTCAGCTGTGTTTCGGCGGGCCGACAACTTCGACCGTCGGCGGCTTGCCATCGGTGTGATCGCCGCCGTCGCGGTTCATGGCCAGCGCGCCCACGATGGTGCCGCCCAGGGTGGCGGTAACCGCCACGGCCGCAACGATCTTGCGGCGGGACACGGGGGAGGAGGGTGCCTCGTGCACGTGCACACCCGAACCCGGTGTCAGGTGCACGCTGCGGATGCTGCGGGCGGACGGGCGCTCGGCGGCCAGTAGCACCGCGCCGCGGGTGGAGACGAACTCCGGCTCGGGATCGTAGATGAGCGGCAGATCCAGCTGCTGCTTCAGTTCGTCCCGGATGCTCTTGTTGCGGGTGCAGCCACCCAGCAGCGCGATCCCGGTGGGCCGGACACCCGTCTCGTCGACCATGTGGCGGACGAACGAGGCCGAGTGGTGGATACCGGCCTCCACGAGTTCGGCGAAGTCGCTACGGGTGACCACGAAGCGTTGCCCGGTGATCGGGTCGCAGACGGCCAGCACGCGCTCGGAGGCCAGGGCTTCCTTCTGGCGGCGGGTCGTGGCCATGTCGAGGGTGACGCCACCGCGGGTGAGCAGCCAGCGCAGCAGGGCGTCGTGGCCGTCACCGCCCAGGACGGTGCTGCGCTTGGTGGCGAGGACGGCATCGGTTCGGCAGTCGATCTGGGTGAGGGTCAGGCCGGAAGCACCTAGGTCGTAGAGCAGGACCGAGCCCTCGGTGGGCAGCCGGCCGGTGAATCTCAGATATCTGAGCTGGGCCACCGGCTCGTCGATGACGGTGAGGCGATTGCGGCCGGCGGCGGTCCGAACGGACTCGGCGTGCGAGGTGCAACGGCAGGTCACGGCGATGCCGGTAATGAATTCGTCCCGCTTGGCGGCCGATTTCCGCATCAGCCGGATGGACTCGAAGACCGCCTCTTCCATGCTGCCGCCACCGGCCCGGCGTAAGACCTTGCAACGGTCGATGGGGGGCAGATGTGGCTGGTCGGAATGGGTGAGCATGGCGCGTGCGCCAGCAGCGCCCGCCGACACCCCGAGGACCAGCACCATGGCCTCAATGGTGAACCTTTTGTGAGCCGAATCCAAGACTATGAAGCAGGAAATTGGCTGTTGGGTCGCTGAAGGGTTACTGACCGGCCCAACGTGTCGGCGAGCTACCGGGATCGAAGTCGCCGGCCGCCTGCCGGAACTCCGACAGCAATTCCAGCAACAACTGCAAACGTTGCGGTGGCAGTCCGGCCTCGGCGAAAACCCGCCGGTTCAGTTCGATGGTGGCCTTGGCCACCAAATCTCTTCCGGCATCGGTGATTTCGATGAGCGTCGCCCGCCGGTCACTCGGATGTGGCACACGCTTCACCAACTTCGCCGCTTCCAGGCGGTCGACGGTGTTGGTGACCGAGGTGGGATGCACCTGCAGGCGGGCGCTGGCGACCGCCATGGGCAGCGCGCCGGTTTTGCTGAAACTCAGCAGCATGAGTAGCTCGTATCGGGAAAACGTCAAACCGGACGGTCGGAGAGCTTCGTCCACCCGGGCCATCACGATCTGCTGCGCCCGCACCAGTGACGTCACCGCCGCCATGCCGTCGGCCACCTCGCCCCAGCCGTGCTCCGACCACTGGCGGTGCGCCTCCTCGATCGGATCGAGCGGCAACGGACGCGGTCGAGACATGTCCTCGATCATCGCATGTCACGAACCGGTTGGTTGAAGCGCCGAGCCGATTCGTGAGGGTGCACAGAAATCTTCGTGAGGACGCACAGAAATCACCGTGATTTAAAGACTTTGCCGCATGCCGCAATCCCGGCACTATTGCCGAACACGATGCGGGTGTGTCCGAGCGGTTAGGAGCAGGTCTGCAAAACCTGTCACACGGGTTCGAGTCCCGTCGCTCGCTCCATCGGAGAACGCCTCCCGGACCTTCCGGGAGGCGTTTCTCATATGCCGGTCAGGTCGCGCAGGACCGTGTGATTGCGGTCGGCGGTGGTACCCAGCGTGTATTCGGGTAGCAGGCCGAAGTATTCGCCCCGGGAACGCGAGCTCCAGCGTCGCGCTTCCACGGTGCGGGTCTTGTAGAAATTCACCATGTAGCCGCCCTCGTAGAGGCGCAGCAGGGTGTAGCCGCCCGGATATTCCTTGCAGGCAGCGACTTCCAGGAATTCGACCGGGATCGGCAGGTCCGCGCGGGTGCGGCGATTGCGGTGGGTGTGGCCGGAGTGGTGCAGGAAGACGCCCGGGGCATCGCGGTACATCGATTGCAGCTCAGCGGCATTCGCGGCGTTCAGGATGAAGCTCGGGCCCGCCAGATTGGACCAGCCGGATTCGGTGGTGACGGGGTGGTGGCCGAAAAGCAGGGTGGGACGGTCCGGATCGGCGGCGAGCAGGGCGCGCAGTTCGTCGAGCTGGGAGCGGTCCAGGGTGCCGCCCGCGATATCGAGCTCGGTGGTGTCGAGCGCGATCAGGCGCAGCTCGCCGAGCTCGTGGACGGCCAATTGCTGACGGGCGGAGAAGGAATCGCCCCAGCAGTCGTTGTGGTCGAGATAGGGCGTGCAACTCGCGTAGTCCGCACCGAGATGCGGGCGGTCGTGATTACCGCGGGCTGCGATCCAATCCCGGCCCGCCACACCCCAGTTCGTGAGCGCGGTGTGCACGCCGCGCACCTGCTCCGGTGTCGCCTCGGCGCTGAGGTCCCCGGCCAGCAGCAGATGGTCGACAGCGCGGTCGGGCCGGTGCATATCGTCGAGCAGGGCTGCGAGCATGATCTCGGGATACGGTGCGAGACCGGGCTCTTGGCGGAAGCCGGGCGGCAGGCCCGCGGTGATGATGCCGCTGACCTCTTCGCCGTAGTGAATGTCGTTGGCGAGCGCGATGGTTCGTAGCAGGCGGCCGGGCGGCGGGGTCAGGGTGGTGAAGACGCCCTGTGCCTCGGGCGTATTCGGTTGCCGGGTCACCACATTCAGTGCGGGCGTGGCCGGAATCCCCGCCGAGCGGGTCTCGAAGCGGTAGGTGCGGCCCGGTTCCAGCCCGGTGACCTCCGCGTAGTGGTAGGCCGTCGGCTGGGAATCGCCGTAGACCTGCCGCATGCCGGAGCCGTCCGGTGCGCCGAGCCATACTTCGCTGTCGGCCTCGACCGGAACGGGATTGCCGCTCGCGTCCGGGCCGAAGGTGGTCCAGGTGAAGATGGCCGCCTGATCGGTGATGGTGACGACCTCGAGATCGGTCACCACGAGCGAACCCGGCTGTGCGCGAGCCGGACTCGCCCAGGCCAGGGGCACTGCCGCTGCCGCGAGCAAACCGAGGACCTGTCGTCGATTCGGGCCGCAGCAGCTCATGGTCGTCCTACTTCGCGTCGGTCGAGCAGACCTTCCATACGCCGTCTTCCTTGCGTAAATGCTCGGTGGTGGAACGCTTGCTGTCCGCCGCCCCGGGCAGCGAGAAGGTGCCGAGGGTTTCGGCGGTGGCGCGATCGCCGGTGATGGTGATGCCCTGGACCGCATCGACCTTCATCGAGACCCGGCCCTGGGCCATGGCCTGCTTCTGGGCGTCGGAGAGCGCGTCGTACTGGGCGCGATCGCCCGCGCAGGTCTTGCCGACGGCCTGGGCCGCGCCGCCGGAGGACAGGGCGGTGTAGAAGTCCCGCACGGAGGTCTCGACCCGCTTGTCGTCGCTGACGCCGGAGTCCTTGCCGTTCAACGTCACCGCGGTGGCGATCCCGCCGCCGACGAGCACCACGGCGGCCACGCCGAGTCCGATGGTGAGGGGAGTTCGGCGATTCAGGGTCATCGAGATCCTTCGACTCGGGCGCGTATTCGGTTGCGGAACGTCTGGAGAGTACAGCGATTGCATGTCGATTGGTGGGGTGGCATTTGAACCGGGAGGCCGGGACTGTACGTTGGTTAGGCAAACCTCAGAGGTGAGGCGGAGCAGTGGAAAGGATGGTCATGACGGCGGCTCGATGGAAACTGGTGTCCGGAGCGCTGGCGGCGATCGCCGTCCTCGGTGCGACCACCGCGTGCTCCAACTCGTCCAAGGACGACAACGAGATCCTGGTCTACAACGCGCAGCACGAATCCCTCACCAAGGAGTGGATCGACGCGTTCACCAAGGACACCGGCATCAAGGTGACCATCCGCAACGGCGGTGACACCGACCTGGGCAACCAGCTCGTCGCCGAGGGCAGCAAGTCCAAGGCCGACGTCTTCCTCACCGAGAACTCCCCGGCCATGGCGCTGGTCGAGAACGCGGGCCTGTTCGCCGACGTGGACAAGGACACCCTCGCGCAGGTCCCCGAGCAGTTCCGCCCCTCCACCGGCAAGTGGACCGGAATCGCGGCGCGCTCCACCGTTTTCGTCTACAACTCCGCCAAGCTCCCGGCCGACCAGCTGCCCAAGTCGCTGCTCGACCTGCAGCAGCCGCAGTGGAAGGGCAAGTGGAGCGGGGCCGCTTCCGGCGCGGACTTCCAGGCCATCGTGGCCGCCCTGCTCGCCCAGAAGGGCGAGGACGCCACCAAGGCGTGGCTGAAGGGGATGAAGGACAACGCCATCATCGGGCAGAACAACACGACCGTCATGAAGAACGTGAACAACGGTCAGGTCGACGGCGGCGTGATCTACCACTACTACTGGTACCGCGATCAGGCCAACACCAAGGAGAACAGCAAGAACACCCAGCTGTTCTACTTCAAGAACCAGGACCCGGGCGCCTTCGTCTCCATTTCCGGTGGCGGCGTGCTGAAGTCGAGTAGCAAGCAGGCCAACGCCCAGAAGTTCCTGGCCTTCATCACCTCCAAGAAGGGCCAGACCGTCCTGCAGACCGGTGACTCCATGGAGTACCCGATCGCCGCCGACGTCGCCGCCAACCCGGCGCTGCCGCCGCTCGCCTCGCTGGACGCACCCAAGATCGACCCGAGCAAGCTGGACGCCAAGAAGGTCACGCAGCTCATGACCGAGGCGGGCCTGCTGTAACCGTGACCGTTCGGACCGAAGTGCCCAACGGGGCATCGAAGGTAACCGCGACCCGGGCCCTGCGGCCCGGGTCGCTGGTCACTGTCGCCGCCCTGCTCATGGTGGCGGCCACCCTCGTCCCGCTGGGCTACATCGTGTCCACGCTCGTCTCCACCGGCTGGCACGACACCGTGCACTTGGTGTTCCGGCCGCGCGTCGGCGAATTGCTGCGCAACACCGTCGAATTGGTGCTGCTGACCGTCCCGATCTGCGTGACGCTCGGCGTCGGCCTGGCCTGGATCGTGGAACGCACCGACGTCTGGGGCACGGCCTGGTGGGGGCCGATCTTCGCGGCCCCGTTGGCGGTTCCGGCCTTCGTCAACAGCTACGGCTGGGTCAGCGCCATCCCGTCGCTGCACGGACTGTGGGGCGGGGTGATCGTCTCGACCGTCTCGTACTTTCCGCTGGTGTACCTCCCGGTCGCCGCGACCCTGCGCCGGCTGGATCCCGCGGTCGAGGAATCGGCTCGAGCCTTGGGCTCCGGGCCGCTCGCCGTCTTCGCGCGCGTCGTGCTGCCGCAGTTGCGGCTGGCCATTCTCGGTGGCGGACTGCTGATCTCGCTGCACCTGCTCGCCGAATACGGCGCGTTCGCCATGATCCGGTTCGACACCTTCACCACCGCCATCTTCGAGCAATACCAGTCGACCTTCGCCGGGGCGGCGGGCAGCACACTCTCCGGAGTGCTGGTGCTGCTGTGCCTGGTCCTGCTGGCCGGTGAGGCCGGGGTGCGCGGCCGGGCCCGCTACGCCCGCGTCGGCGCCGGCGCGCAGCGGGGCGTGAAGCGAATCCGGTTGGGGCTCGGCCAGATTCCCATGTTCCTGTTGCTGTTCGGTGCGCTGGCCGCCACCCTCGGGGTGCCGCTGTGGACCGTCGGGCGCTGGCTGAAGATCGGCGGCGCGGCCGTGTGGGACACCGGCGAGATCGGCGCATCCCTGGGCCAGACCCTCGGATTGTCCGCCGCCGCCGCGCTCATCACCACGCTGTGCGCCTTCCCGGTGGCCTGGGTCGCGGTGCGCTCGACCTCGCGGTTCGCGCGAATCATCGAGGGCGCCAATTACATCACCAGCTCGCTGCCGGGCATCGTGATCGCGCTGGCGCTGGTCACCGTATCGATCCGCTGGCTGCCCGCGTTCTATCAGACCGCGGCCACCATCCTGGCCGCCTACACGCTCATGTTCCTGCCGCGCGCACTGGTCAGCGTGCGCGCCGGACTGGCACAGGTGCCGGTGGGGCTGGAGGAGGCCTCGCAGGCGCTCGGAATCTCGCCCGCCGCAACGTTCTTCCGCGTCACTCTGCGTTTGACCGCACCGGCGGCGGCCGCGGCGGCGGCCATGGTGTTCGTGGCCGTGGCCACCGAACTGACCGCCACTCTGCTGTTGGCCCCCAACGGGACCCGCACCCTCGCCATGCAGTTCTGGCAGCTGTCGGGCGAATTGGATTACGCGGCGGCCGCGCCGTACGCGCTGATCATGATCGTCGCCTCGGTGCCGGTCACCTACCTGCTGTTCAACCGATCCAGGAAGGCGGCGGGACTGTGAGTCGTCTTGTCGTAGACCAGGTTTCCAAGACCTTCGGACACGCGCCGGTGCTCGACGGCATCGGCCTGGAGGTCGCCGACGGCAGCGCCACCGCGGTGGTCGGCTCCTCCGGATGTGGGAAAACCACCCTGCTGCGGGTGATCGCCGGATTCGAGAACCCGGACGCCGGATCGGTCTCCATCGGTGGGGAAACCGTTGCCCGGCAAGGGGTCTCGGTGCCCGCGCATCGCCGCCGGATCGGCTATGTCGCGCAGGACGGTGCCTTGTTCCCGCACCTGACCGTGGGACAGAACATCGCCTACGGACTGGGCGGCTGGAACGGCCGTCGCAAGCATCGGCAGCGGATCACCGAACTGCTGGAGATGGTTTCGCTGAACCCGTCCTACGCCGATCGCCGCCCGCATCAGCTCTCCGGCGGGCAGCAGCAGCGGGTCGCCCTGGCTCGGGCCATGGCTCGCAAGCCCACGGTCATGCTGCTGGACGAACCCTTCAGCGCCCTGGACACCGGCTTGCGTGCCGCCACCCGGCAGGCCGTCGCCGAAACCCTGCGCGCCGCGGGCATGACCAGCATCCTGGTCACCCACGACCAGGAGGAGGCGCTGTCGTTCGCCGATCAGGTGGCGGTCATGTGCTCGGGCCGCTTCACCCAGGTCGGCACCCCCGAGCAGGTGTACGCGGCCCCCGCCGACCTGTTCACGGCCGGATTCCTCGGTGACACAGTGCTCTTGGACGCCACCATCGGCGCCGAGACCGCCCAGACCGTGCTGGGTCGCATCCCGATCCAGGTGAACGCGCCCACCGGTGCGGGCGCGATCATGCTGCGGCCCGAACAGCTGCTGGCCCGCGCCGGCGGCAACGGCCACCCGGGGTGCGCGACCGTGCGCGCCATGGAATTCCGGGGTGCGGACGTGCTGCTCACGCTCGATCTCGACGGCTGCCCCGAACCCATCCAGGTGCGCCGGGTCAGCGTCGACGCACCGGCCGTCGGCGACCGGGTCGAGCTCGAAGTCCTCGGCGCGGCGGTCGCTTTCACCTCCGAACAGTGCGCCGCCGCCGGACGCGCCCCGGGCGGCGACACCGCCTCGGCCCCGGCCACGGTGCCCGACACCGCGGCGGTCTGAGCAAACCTGCGGGTCTGCGCTACGGCCCCGGAATGTGACTGAACGGTCGGTCGAGCACCTATATTGGCGCGGAGGCAGATTCGGTTCTGCTCGACTCGAAGGAGACCCGGTGCGTCGCACGCTGCTCATCACATCCGCTCTCGTCGCCGCGTGCGCCTGGGCTCCGCTGGCCGTCGCCGACCCGCCCGCCGATCCGGCGCTGAAGGTCCAGGCCGTCTATGGGCCCGAACAATTCCCCATGGCCGGAGTGGCCGCCGATATCTCGCCCTGCGGCGGCGGTGCGAACCTCGCCACGATCACCACCGGCACCGATGGCTCGGCCGTCTACCCCGGTGCGCCCGGCTGCTACCGGGTCCAGGTCAGTGCTCCGACCGGCTGCGCGCTCGACGGCGACGCCGCCCAGCAGGTCACCTCGATCCAGGGCGTCACGCCGCTGGCGACCTTCCGTTTCCGCTGCGCCTGAGACCCGTTTCCGCTGCTTCCGGGCTCACGCAACCGATGTGACCGATTGCACTTCTCAGAATTCACACAGGACCTGCCTGTTAATCTCGCCAACAGATAGCTGCTCGTTATTGCTGTAACGCGGAAGGCGTCGCATCACCGGAGGAAGGTGACGAGATGGGCGCGAAGTTCGCGTTGGCATACCCGCCGGGCGCGGACGCGCCCGGGAGGTTCCGCAGGTTCGCGGGCCCGGTGGAGACAACGGCCGCGCTGCTCGGGGCGGTGATCGCGGGACTCCTGCTGATGGCCCCGCTCGATCTCGTCGGGACCGAAGGTTCCGCGCTGCAACTGGATCTCATGGTGCTGAACATGCCGCGCGCGGCCGCGGCGGGTGCGGCATTCGCGGTGATATCGGCGGCCCTGGTGGTGGCGCTCGGGCGGCGCAGCGCGTGGATCGCCTCCTTCGGCAGCGCGGTGGTACTGGTCGTCAATCACCTCTGGAACCATGACGCCGCCATCACCGGGGCGATGACCACGGTCAACTACATCGACTCCATCTTCAGCGGCATCATGCTCGGCGCGCTCGCGGTGGCGGTCTTTGGCAAGCCGGTGGCGACCGGCGCCTATCTGATCGGGGCGTTGTCGGCGATCGTGATCGGCGACCAGACTTCGCTGCCGACGTCGGGCAAGAGCAATCCGCTCATCGAATGGGCCTCCGGCGCTACCCCACCTTTGTGGCTGGTGCTGCTCGCCGCCGTCCTGCTGGGGCTCGGTATCGCCGTGCAGCACACCGATCCCGGGGTCCAGGACGAGAACACGGATCTGGCGATCGGCCCGATTCTGTCTGCGCTGGTGCTGGTCACCGCGACCGCGCTCTCGACCGAATGGTTCGTGCGGCACTCAGGGACCGCGGCGCAGATCGGCGTGACGGTCGCCGTCACCGTGGTCGCGGCGGTGGTGGCGGCGCTGCTGCTGCCCGGGCGCGAGGGCACGCTGGTGCTGCTGTCGGTGGCGATCGCCAATGCGGGCAGTGCGATCATCGCTGTCCCGCGCCCGGATTGGAGTGCGCCGATTCCGGTGCTCGCCGTGATCGTCGGGCTCGCCGCCGGACGACGATGGGCCTCACCGTGGACCGCGCTGGCCGCGACCGGTGGCCTCGCGGTGTTCGCGGCGGGTACCGCCGACGTCGCCCACGCGCATGCCGTGCTCGCGGTGGTCGGGGTGACCCTCACCGCGCTGATCATCGGCTACTGCTTCGGTGCGGCGGTGCCGAAGACGGCGGGCAGCGCCGTGGTGGCGGTCGCCGTGCTGATCGTGCCCTGCCTGGTGGTTGCCTTGCGCGGCAGCAGTTTCGGGCGCATCGCCTATTCGCCGTACTGGTACCGGGATCCGGACGGCACCACGTCGGCGCTACCCGGCTGGATGGCGCTGGTGATCACGCTGGGCTGCGCGGCCGGGCTGGCGCTGCTGTGGCGGCTGCGTGCCCCGGGAGGCGCGATGGCGCGCCGGCCCTTGGGCCCGGCCGGCGGCGAGGCGGTCACGCCGCGGGTGATGCCGTTGCGCGAGGGCGTCCGAAACGTCGTACCCCAGGGCTAGTCTGGCCGCATGGCCGATACAGCACCCATGGACCCGGCGGTCGATCTGCTCGAACGCGCGGTCGCGCAATTGGGCGATGTCATCGCCGCTCTCACACCGGATCAGGCATTCCTGCCGACGCCGTGCGACGACTGGCAGGTCCGCCGGTTGCTCGATCACATCGTGGGCCAGATCCTGCCCGCCTTCCTCATCGCCGCCCGTGGCGAGATGCCGGATTGGTCCGCGCCGCCCGTGCCGCTCGACGACAACTGGGGCGAGGAGTACCGCATTCGCGCCGGGTGGCTGCTCGAGGTCTGGCGCACGGCAGACCTGGAGCAGCCGGTACCCGGGATGGGTGGACCGGCCCCGCTGCGCGGGCGCACCGATCAGCAGATCGCCGAATTCGCCGTGCACGCCTGGGATCTCACCCGGGCGACCGGGCAGGGGCGCACGCTCGACCCGGACCTGGCCGAGGCTGCCCTGGCCTGGTCGAAGCCGCTGTTGAAGCCCGAATTCCGCGGGCCGGGAAGGGCTTTCGGCCCCGAGGTGCCGATTGCCGCGGACGCGCCGATCTACGATCGGATGGCCGCCTGGTTCGGGCGCGACCCGGATTGGGCTGCCGACGCCTGAATCCGGGCTGCCGCGACCAGGGTCTCAGCGACCGAAACGAGTGCCCACCCAGGCGAGCGCGTCATTGAACGAAGCCTCCAGCACGCCGCGGTGATCGACGCCCGGATAGCCGCGGTACTGGACCGGCTGACCCCCGACGCGCTGCTGCGCGACCATGGCATCGGTGGCGAGCGCCGGCACCGTGGTATCCGCCCGGCCCTGCAGGACCAGTAGCGGCTGGGTGAAAGACAGTGCGCTGGGGTCGTTTTCGTTCAATACCCGAATCAGTCCCGACATGTCGCCATTGGGTAGGAAGACGTCGTCTGCGTTCAGTCCGCCCCACGAATCCGGTTGCCGCAGTTGGCCGATGCAGCCGGTGTCGGCCTGACCGAGCATGGATTGCGCACGGGGCGTGAGGAATCGGGCCGGATCCAGGTCGGTCACCGTCTGTGCGCCACGAATGATCAACGGCAGGAACGACACCGCCCGGCCGGTCAGCGGCGCGAGCGCGCCCGCCACACCCGCGGTGGTGGCCACCTGGGTGGCCTGCAACCCGAGGCCCTGATGGGAGGCGGGGGCCAGTGCCACCGAGCCCAGCAATTGCAGTTCCGGAGCCCACTGCTGGGCCTGCGCGTCGGTGAAGACGGCCGCCTGCCCGCCCTGCGAATGGCCCATGGCCACCCAGCGGGTTCCGATATCCGGATCGACTTGCCGTGCGGCCCGGGCCATATCGGTGACGGCCCGTTGTTCGGCGGTGCCGATCAGATACCCGTGCGGGTCGGAGCCACCCAGCCCCTGATAGTCGGTCTGCGCCACCGCGTACCCGGCCGCGATCCAGCGCTCCTGTACCCGGCGAACCAGCGACGTGTAGTCGTGCGCCGGGAAGTCCGGTGAGGTGTCCTGCGAGGGCGCGCAGACATCGGCCACACCGGTGGTGCCGTGCGCCCACGAGATCAGCGGCCAGCCGCCCGCCGGCGCGACGCCGTCCGGGACCGCCAGCGTGCCCGAGACCGCGACCGGACTGCCGTGCATATCGATCGACCGGTACAGGACCAGATAGTTACGCGCCCCCGCGAGCGCGGGATCGCCTGTGAGCGGCCTCAATTGGATCACCGACCCATGTGTCCCCGGCACCCGGTCCTCGGCAGGGGCGTAGAACGAGGCCGTATCCGTCGCCCCCTCCGGCCCCACCGCGCCGGCCGGCGCGGTGAGACTCAACCCCGCGACCGCGACCGCCAGCACCGTGGTGAACCCACCGGCGAGCGGGCGTGAGACGCGTCGCTGCGGCTGTTCGGCTCGGGCGCTCTGCTTTTCGGGCACCCATCAGAACATACCGGCCCGTCCCCATTTCACTCCGCAAGGCGCACAGCCGATTATGGGCGGCTCGACCCGAGAAACGCGCTCGCGGTGTCCGGTTGCCTCCTGCACAACCGGACACCGCGATGCAGGATCAACCTTCCCGCCCGGGCCGCCGATTCGGAATCCCAATCGGGCACGATGGCACGATAAGTCAGTCGTCGGGCGCGTCGCGGAAATGCGTAAGGCCCCGACCATGATTCAGGGTCGGGGCCTTACGTGGTGCCCTCGGCAGGATTCGAACCTGCGGCCTTCTGCTCCGGAGGCAGACGCTCTATCCCCTGAGCTACGAGGGCGGGGATGGTCCCGTCCGGTCTCCCGGTCGGGCGGGGAAAGCGTATCGCATAGCTTGCCGTGCACCAAAAACCGACACGGACCGGGCGTTTATGAAGCGCCCGGTCCGGCGGAATCAGTTCATCGGCAGTGGGGAAACCTTGCGCTCGGCGAGCATCTGGGTCATCAGATCGGCCTCGCTCTGCTGCGTTTTGGCCATGCTCTGCGCCAGCGTGCGCACCGCGTCGGTGTCCGCGCGCTGCTCGGCGTACTGGATCATCGGCATGCCGCCCTGGTGGTGGCGCAGCATGAGTTGCAGGAACAGGGTGTCCAGCGCGGTGCCGGTGGCCTTGCCGAGATCGGACATCTCCTGATCCGAGGCCATGCCGGGCATGGTCTGCACCGGACCCATGTGCATGGCGGTGCCCGTGTGCTCGTGCGCGGACATGTCGGTCATCCAGCCCATGTAGCCGTCGGGCGCGATGAACGGCTCGCTCCACTGCTGCAACCAGCCCTGCATGCGCCCGGCCTGATTGGCCTGCGTGGTCAGGATGTCGTAGGCCAGGCGCTTCACCGCCGGGTCGGTGGACCCGGACAGTGCGATGCCCGACATCTGGACCGCCTGCGCGTGATGCACCGACATGTCCTGGGAGAAGCCGACATCCACGGTCCCGGGCGTCTCCGGTTTGGTGTGCATGGCGTTACTGACCAGCAGGCCACCCAGGAATCCGGCCAGCAGCACGCCGACGATGCCGAGCATCAGCACCACCTGCCGCTGGTTGCGGCGGGGATGCTGGGCGGGCTCGGCGGCGGGCTCCGGCTCGGAGCTGCGATCGGGTACGTCGGACATGAACGGCGGCATTACTGCGTCGGAGCCGGCTGATCCGGCTGCGTCGGCGCGTCGGTCGGGGCGGGGATGGCCGGAATGCCCTCGGGCACGGTCGGGGAATCGGTCGGCAGGCTCAGACCGCCGGGCAGGCCCGGGATGCTGCCACCGGGCATGCCCGGAATGCCGCTGCCGCCCGCGCCGAGCTCGGACGGATCCGCCTGGATGCCCTTGCCGTCCATCGGGATCGCGTCGGCGCCCGGCGTGGTCGGGTCGAAGGGCGGCGGGTTGTTGGCGTCGAAGGTCGGGTTCGCGCAGTCCGCGCCGACCTCGGGGTAGGTGTTCTGGTTCAGGCGCAACGCGGTGATGAACTCCTTGACCCGCGCGTCATCGGCACTGTCCAGCTTGAGCTGGTGGCCCCACGACTGCAGCGAGATCGGCTTGTCCAGGCCGGGGTACGGCGACATCAGCATGTAGGGCCGACCCTTGACCATGCGCTTGAGCTCATCGACGCCGCTGCCGCCGACCTTGTCCGGGTTGTAGGCGATCCAGACGGCACCGTGCTCGAGCGAGTGCACGGCGTTCTCGGTGCGAATCGCCTTGCTGTACACCACGCCGGTGCACGCCGCCCAGGAGCCGTCGTGCGGTCCACCGAAGGGCGGGGACTGGTCGTAGGCCACCCGCTGCTTGGCGGTGATGTGGATACCGGCCGGGTATTCCTTCTTGACCACACCCTGGATCTTGTCGGAGGGATCCTTCTGCTGCGGGGTGGGCACGAAGTCCTTGACGTCGGTCTGCGCCGCGGTGGTCTCCCGGCGATCCTCGATCCGGGGCACGATCACCCAGGCGATGCCGCCGATCAGGGCGAGGACACAGACGACCGCCCCGATCATCATCCACGGGATCTGGCGTTTGCCGCCGAGTCCGCCGCCACCGCCCCTGCGGGACGACCCGGCCGATTTGCCCGCGGCCTTGATGGCCTTGGCCGACTTGGCACTGGTCTTGCTCGGCATGCTTTTTGTGCTCTCTTCGACGTGTCGGACAATCAAACGACGCGGCCGCATCGTTTGCTGGGCACCTGCCCGGTGGTGCCCGCGCGCGGCGTACACCTGCTCGGACCATAGGATAGTGACTCGTGACTCCAGCTGACCTTGCAGATCTCCTTCGTGCTACCGCGGCGAAGGTACTTGTCGAACGTGGATCCGACCCTGCGGTCCTGCCCGACGAGGTCAAGGTGGAGCGTCCCCGCAACCCCGAGCACGGTGACTATGCCACGAATGTGGCCATGCAGGTAGGGAAGAAAGCGGGAATGAATCCCCGCGACTTCGCAACCTCGCTCGCCGAAGCGCTGTCGCAGGCCGAGGGCATCGATGCCGCCGAGGTCGCCGGACCTGGCTTTTTGAACATTCGCCTGGCCAAGGCCGCGCAGGGCGCGATCGTGGAGAAGATCCTCGCGGCCGGTGAAAAGTTTGGTACGGCGGACACTCTCGCGAACCAGAAGATCAACCTGGAATTCGTTTCCGCCAACCCGACCGGCCCCATCCACCTGGGCGGCACCCGCTGGGCCGCCGTTGGTGACGCGCTGGGCCGGATCCTGTCCTCGCAGGGCGCGGACGTCACCCGCGAGTACTACTTCAACGACCATGGCGCGCAGATCGATCGGTTCGCCAATTCGCTCGTCGCCGCCGCCACCGGGCAGCCGACGCCGGAGGACGGCTACGCGGGCGCGTACATCAACGACATCGCGGACACCCTCGTGCAGGCCAATCCCGGAGTGCTGGAACTCCCGGAGACCGAGCGCCACGAGCTGTTCCGCCGCGAGGGCGTCGAGCTGATGTTCGCGCAGATCAAGCAGAACCTGCACGAATTCGGCGTCGACTTCGACGTGTACTTCAACGAGAGTTCGCTGTTCGCCTCGGGCGCGGTCGAAAAGGCCATCGAGACGCTGAAGGCGTCCGGCAAGCTCTACGAGAAGGACGGCGCCTGGTGGATCGCCTCCACCGAGTACGGCGACGACAAGGACCGCGTCGTCATCAAGAGCGACGGCAACTCCGCCTACATCGGCGGTGACATCGCCTACTTCCAGAACAAGCGCTCGCGTGGCTTCGACCTGTGCATCTACATGCTGGGCGCGGACCACCACGGCTACATCGGCCGGCTGAAGGCCGCCGCGGCCGCCTTCGGCGACAACCCGGACACCGTCGAGGTGCTCATCGGCCAGATGGTGAACCTGGTCAAAGACGGTGCCGCCGTGCGGATGTCGAAGCGTGCGGGCACGGTCGTCACGCTCGATGACCTGGTCGAGGCGATCGGCGTGGACGCCTCGCGGTACTCGCTGGTGCGTTCCTCGGTGAACTCCAGCATCGATATCGACCTGGACCTGTGGACCAAGGCCGACAGCGAAAACCCGATCTACTACGTGCAATACGCGCACGCCCGCACCAACCAGATCATCGGCAATGCCGCCGCCTTCGACTTCGCCGCGGTGACACCGGACTTCGCGCTGCTCACCGACGACCGCGAGGGTGAGCTGGTTCGCACCCTCGGCGAGTACCCGCGGGTGGTGGCCACCGCCGCCGAAACCCGTGAGCCGCACCGGGTAGTGCGCTACCTGGAAGAGCTGGCCGGGGCGTATCACCCCTTCCAGTCCGACAAGACGCTGCGCGTCATCCCGCAGGGCGACGACGCTGTCAGCCCTCTCAATGCCACCCGCCTCGAGCTGGTCAAGGCGACCCGTCAGGTTCTCGCCAACGGCCTCGGCCTGCTAGGCGTCTCTGCCCCGGAGCGTATGTAAATGAGTGCCCACCCCGCCGGTCCGCGTCACGCGGACATCCCGCACGCCCCGACCCTGTCGGAGCGCCCCAGCGCCCCCGCGCAGATGATCGAGCTGCCCGCGAACGTGTGGCCGCGCAACGCCTCCCGCGACGCCGACGGCGTGGTGCGGCTGGCCGGTGTGCCGGTGCACGAGCTGGCCGCCGACTACGGCACCCCGCTGTTCGTCATCGACGAGGACGACTTCCGTTCCCGCTGCCGGGACATGGTCCGCGCCTTCGGTGCCGGTGCGCGAGTCCACTACGCCTCCAAGGCGTTCCTGTGCGGCGAGATCGCCCGCTGGATCCGCGACGAGGGTCTGCACCTCGATGTCTGCTCCGGCGGCGAGCTGGCGGTCGCGCTGCACGCCGGGTTCCCGGCCGAGCGAATCGCCCTGCACGGCAACAACAAGTCGGTGCCGGAGCTGGAGCTCGCGGTCGAGGCGGGCGTCGGCGACGTGGTCGTCGACTCGCTGATCGAGATCGAACGCCTCGAGGCCGTGGCCAAGCGCGCGGGCAAGGTGGTCGACGTGCTGGTGCGCGTCACCGTCGGCGTGGAGGCCCACACCCACGAGTACATCTCGACCGCGCACGAGGACCAGAAGTTCGGCTTCTCCATCGCCAGCGGCGATGCCATGCAGGCCATCGCCCGGGTCTTCGAATCCGACAACCTGCGCCTGGTCGGCCTGCACTCGCACATCGGCTCGCAGATCTTCGAGATCGACGGCTTCGAGATCTCCACCCGCCGCATGCTGGGCCTGCTGCGCGAGGTCGCCGACAAGTTCGGCATGGACCGCGCCGCCCAGGTGAAGGTGCTGGATCTCGGTGGCGGCCTTGGTATTTCGTACCTGCCGCACGAGGATCCGCCCGCCCTGTCCGATTTCGCCGCCAACCTGCGCCGCATCGTGGCCGAGGAGGCCGAGCGGGCCGGGCTGCCCATGCCGACCATCGCGGTCGAGCCGGGCCGCGCCATCGCGGGCCCCGGCACCGTCACCCTCTACGAGGTGGGCACCATCAAAGATGTTGTGCTGGATGGCGGTAATCGTCGACGCTATGTCAGCGTCGACGGCGGCATGAGTGACAACATCCGTCCGGCCCTGTACCAGGCCGAGTACGACTGCCGTCTGGTCTCGCGTTCCAGCGAGGCCGGTCCGGTGGTGGCTCGGGTGGTCGGAAAGCATTGCGAGAGTGGGGATATCGTCATCCGCGATACCTGGCTCCCGGCCGATGTGGGCCCGGGCGACCTGGTGGCGGTCGCGGCTACCGGCGCGTACTGCTACTCGATGTCGAGCCGCTACAACCTGCTCACCCGGCCCGCCGTGGTCGCTGTGCGGGATGGCAAGGCGCGCTTGATTCTTCGCCGTGAGACGGTGGAGGACCTACTGAGCTTGGAGGTGAAGGCATGACCGAGAACAAGACTGGCGTGTGGGGACAGGATCATCCCATTGGCGTCGCCGTCCTCGGCATGGGCACGGTCGGCACGGAGGTGGTGCGGATCATTCGCGACCATGCTGACGACCTGTGCAACCGGGTCGGCGCTCCTGTCGTGCTGCGCGGTGTCGCCGTGCGCGACCTGACCAAGGACCGCGGCCTGTCCGCCGACCTGCTCACCACCGATGCCGAAACCCTGGTCACCCGTGACGATGTCGACATCGTCGTGGAGGTCATGGGCGGCATCGATCCCGCTCGCGCCCTCATCAGTGCCGCCCTCAACGCGGGCAAGTCGGTCGTCACCGCCAACAAGGCGCTGCTGGCCGATTACACCGGCGAACTGGCCGCCGCGGCCGAGAACCACCGCGCCGACCTGTATTTCGAGGCCGCGGTCGCGGGTGCCATCCCGGTGATCCGCCCGCTGATCCAGTCGCTGTCCGGTGACCGGGTCAACCGCGTGGTCGGAATCGTCAACGGCACCACCAACTTCATTCTCTCCGCGATGGCCGAGACCGGCGCGGACTACGACGACGTGCTGGCCGAGGCCACCCGCCTGGGCTACGCCGAGGCCGATCCGACCGCCGACGTCGAGGGCTACGACGCCGCCGCCAAGGCCGCGATCCTCGCCTCGGTCGCCTTCCATACCCGCGTCACCGCCGGCGATGTCTACCGCGAGGGCATCTCCAAGATCACCTCCGAGGATCTGGAGACCGCCGCGGCCGTCGGCTGCACGGTGAAACTGCTGGCCATGGCCGAGCGCGTCAGCGACGAGGACGGCAAGGACAAGGTCTCCGTCCGCGTCTACCCGGCCCTCATCCCGCGCAAGCACCCCCTCGCCGCGGTCAGCGGCGCGTTCAACGCCGTGGTCGTGGAGGCCGAGAACGCCGGTCGCCTGATGTTCTACGGCCAGGGCGCCGGCGGCGCGCCGACCGCGTCGGCCGTGATGGGCGATGTGGTGATGGCGGCGCGCAACAAGTTCTTCGGTGGCCGTGCCCCGGGCGAATCGGTTTATGCTGAGCTGCCGATCGCTTCGATCGGCGACACCCCGACCCGCTACCACGTGAACCTGCAGGTAGCCGACCGCACCGGTGTGCTGGAAGCGGTCGCGGGAGAATTCGCCAAGCATCATGTGAGCATCTCGACGGTCCGCCAGGAGGGCCATGATGAGGGCGCACGCCTGGTCGTGGTGACCCACCACGCGCAGGAATCCGCGCTGGCGGATACCGTTGCCGCGTTGGCCGAACTGGACTCCGTCACGTCCGTGACCAGTGTTCTGAGATTGGAAGGCACCGAGGAATGAGTGCAACCGCACGAGCTGCTGCGGCTGGCCGGAAAGAAGATACTGCCGTGCATACCCCTTGGCCGGGTCTGATCGACGCGTACCGGGATCGGCTGTCGATTCCCGCCGATTGGAAGGCCGTCACTCTCTTCGAGGGCGGCACCCCGCTGGTGCCCGCGCATCACCTTTCCGAGCTCACCGGCTGCGAGGTGTACCTCAAGGTCGAGGGCGCGAACCCGACCGGCTCGTTCAAGGACCGTGGCATGACCATGGCCATGACGGACGCCAAGTACAACGGCAAGACCGCCGTGCTGTGCGCCTCCACCGGCAACACCTCGGCCTCGGCCGCGGCGTACGCCACCCGGGCCGGTCTGCACTGCGCGGTGCTGATCCCGTCGGGCAAGATCGCCATGGGCAAGCTGGCCCAGGCGGTCATGCTGGGCGCGAAGATCATTCAGGTGGACGGCAACTTCGACGACTGTCTCGAGCTGGCCCGCAAGGTCACCTCGGACTTTCCCGAGGTCGGCCTGGTGAACTCGGTGAACCCGGCCCGCATCGAGGGTCAGAAGACCGCCGCCTTCGAGATTGTCGACGCGCTGGGCAAGGCCCCCGATGTGCACGTGCTGCCGGTCGGCAATGCGGGCAACATCACCGCGTACTGGAAGGGCTACAGCGAGTACTTCGCCGACGGCACCAGCACCTCGCGCCCGCGCATGCTGGGCGTGCAGGCCGCGGGTGCCGCGCCGCTGGTCAACGGTGCTCCGGTGCTGAACCCGGAGACCATCGCCACCGCCATCCGGATCGGTGCGCCCGCGTCCTGGAATCAGGCCGTGGCCGCCAAGGAGGAGTCGGGTGGCGCGTTCCGCGCGGCCACCGATGACGAGATTCTCGCCGCGTACCGCCTGGTCGCGGCCAAGGAAGGCGTCTTCGTGGAGCCCGCCTCCGCCGCGTCGGTCGCCGGTCTGCTGGCCGCGCGCGCCGAGGGCTGGCTGGATTCCGGTCTCACCGTGGTCTGCACCGTGACCGGCAACGGTCTGAAGGACCCGGACAATGCCCTCAAGGGCATGCCCGAGGTCAAGCCCATCGCGGTCGACCCGGTCGCCGTGGCGCACGAGCTCGAGCTGGCCTGAGTTGAATTCGCGCGACGCTCAACTCATGACGCGGACGCTGCCCGCCGGAATCTCCGTCACCGTGCGGGTTCCGGCGTCCAGCGCCAATCTGGGTCCGGGTTTCGATTCCCTCGGAATCGCTTTGGGGCTCTACGACGAGATCATCGTGTCCACCACGGACTCCGGTCTCACCATCCGGGTCGAGGGGGAGGGCGCCGACGATGTGCCCTGGGGCCCTTCGCATCTGGTGGTGCGGGCCATCGAGCGCGGCCTGCAGGCCGCGGGCGTGTGGGCCGACGGTCTGGATGTGGTGTGCCGCAACGTGATTCCGCATTCGCGGGGCATGGGTTCCTCCGCCTCGGCCGCCGTCGGCGGTCTGGCGGCCGGGCGCGGATTGGCCGCGAAGTTCGATCCCGAACTGGCCTACGGCGATGACGTGCTGGTGCAACTGGCCGGTGAATTCGAAGGCCACCCGGACAATTCATCCGCCAGCATTCTGGGTGGATTCGTGGTGTGCTGGACCGAAACCGACCGTTCGGCGGACGAAAACGGCAGTGGGGACGCGCATCACGCCCGCGTGTACCGGGCGGTTCGGCTGGAACCGCATCCCTCGCTGCGGCCCGTGGTGCTGATTCCCGAAGAGCGTTCCGCCACCGCCCACACCCGTGGTTTGCTCCCGGAAACGGTTCCGCACGTCGACGCGGCCTTCAATGCGAGCCGTTCCGCGCTCGCGGTAGTCGCCTTGACGCAACGTCCCGACCTGCTGCTTCCCGCCACGGCGGACCGGCTACACCAGGGCTACCGCGCGTCGGCCCTGCCGTTGACCACCAAATGGGTGGAGCGCTTGCGCGCCGCGGGCATCGCGGCCACCGTATCGGGTGCGGGACCGACCGTGCTCGCCTTCGCGACCAGCGAATTCCCGGAAGAACTGCGCGAACTCGCGATTGCGGACGGCATGCGCGTACTGGAGCCGGGCATCGCCGGTGGAGTATTGGTCGATTGACAGCGCGCCTGCCTTGCCGATGCAAAAGGTGGGAGCTATCCTGAGCGAGTCCGTACATCGTGCGCGTCAGACGCCGGTGCTTCATCAGGGCAAATCGCTCCAGAGGCTCCTTGCTCAGGCTCGAGGCTTGAGGCTCGAAACTTGGGGGTAGCCAGTCAACTGGAATGATCTCTCCCACCTTCTTTCTTGGTGGCGGAGCCCACGTGGTGGCGAACCCACCGGCCCGGCGGGACAGGCGATACGGCATCCGAGTTCGGCACGAGACCGGACTGCAGGAGGAACCCTCGAACAGGCACACGGCGGTCGAGGGAAGGAAAGGATTTCCGTGACAGATACGGACCTGCTCGCGACACCCGGGACGGATAGCGATTCAGCGTCCTCGGGTAGCCGCGAAAGTGACTCCGGACAGATTTCGAAGATGAGCGAACAAACTGACGTCGCACGATCGGGGCTGACTGGAATGTTGTTGCCGCAGTTGCGTGCACTTGCGGGAGAGCTCGGTATCCGGGGCACTTCCGGGATGCGTAAGGGTGATCTCATCGCCGCTATCAAGGAGAACCAGTCCGGGGGCGCGAGCGCCAAGCCGGCCACCGGCAAGGCCACGCGGAACGCGAAGGCCAAGGGTGAGGACGCGCCGGCCGGTGGGGAGTCCGCGTCGGTCCAGGTCGCTCCGGCCGCCGACCCCGCTCCGGCTCCGGCCGAGGTGAAGGCGGAGGCTCCGGCCAACCGTGCCGAGAAGGCCGAGGCGCGCCAAAACGCTTCGGAGACTCGCGAATCCAAGCGCGAGGAGGGCGAGAACGTCCGCGCCGAGGGCGGCGATTCCGAGTCCGCTCAGGACGGTCGCGATGGCGGCCAGCGTGGCCGTGGTCGTCAGCGTCGGGGCCGCGAGCAGCGCGGTGCCAATGCCGAGAACACCACCGCCGAGGCCCCCGCCGCCGACAAGGGCGAGCAGGAGGGCGGCGAGCGTCGTCGCGATCGCGGCAACCAGGGCGAGCGGAACAACCAGGGCGAGCGCAACAATCAGCGCAACGACCAGGGTGAGCGCAACAACAGCCAGGGCGAGCGCAACAACCAGCGCAACGACCAGGGTGAGCGCAACAGCAACGGGGGCCAGCAGAACGGCGCCGGTCGCAACAACCGCGACAACCGGGACAACCGCGTGGAGGACGACGAGGAAGGTGGCCGCGGCCGCCGGGGTCGTCGCTTCCGTGAGCGTCGTCGCGGGCGCGACCGTGAGGGCGTCGCCACCGGTGGCGGCGAGGCGCGCGAGATGGAGATCCGCGAGGACGACGTCCTGCAGCCGGTCGCCGGCATCCTGGATGTCCTCGACAACTACGCGTTCGTCCGCACCTCCGGCTACCTGGCCGGGCAGAACGACGTGTACGTGTCGATGAACCTGGTCCGCAAGAACGGCCTGCGCCGCGGTGACGCCATCACCGGCGCGGTGCGCGCTCCGCGCGACGGCGATCAGAGCAACCAGCGCCAGAAGTTCGATCCGCTGGTGCGTTTGGACACGGTCAACGGTGGCGATGTCGAAAGTGCCCGGCGCCGACCGGAATTCAACAAGCTCACCCCGCTGTACCCGAATGAGCGCCTGCGCCTGGAAACTCAGCAGAACAAGCTGACCACGCGCATCATCGACCTGATCATGCCGATCGGTAAGGGCCAGCGTGCGCTGATCGTGTCCCCGCCCAAGGCGGGTAAGACGATGGTCATCCAGGACATCGCCAACGCGATCGCCACCAACAACCCGGAGTGCTACCTGATGGTGGTGCTGGTGGACGAGCGTCCCGAGGAAGTGACCGATATGCAGCGCTCCGTGCGCGGCGAGGTCATCGCCTCCACGTTCGACCGTCCGCCGAGCGATCACACCTCGGTCGCCGAGCTCGCCATCGAGCGGGCCAAGCGTCTGGTGGAAGCGGGTCAGGACGTTGTCGTGCTGCTCGACTCGATCACCCGATTGGGTCGTGCCTACAACAACTCGTCCCCGGCCTCGGGTCGAATCCTTTCCGGTGGTGTGGATTCCACCGCGCTGTACCCGCCCAAGCGGTTCCTCGGCGCGGCCCGCAATATCGAGAACGGCGGCTCGCTGACCATAATCGCCACGGCGCTGGTCGAGACCGGCTCCACCGGTGACACGGTCATCTTCGAGGAGTTCAAGGGCACGGGTAACGCCGAGCTCAAGCTCGATCGCAAGATCGCCGAGCGCCGGGTGTTCCCGGCGGTCGACGTGAACCTGTCGAGCACCCGTCGCGACGATCTACTGATGTCGCCGGACGAGGCGGCGGTGCTGCACAAGCTGCGGCGCGTGCTGTCGGGTCTCGACTCGCATCAGGCGATCGACCTGATGGTCGACCGGTTGAAGAAGACCAAGAGCAACATCGAGTTCCTGATGACCGTTTCGAAGACCGCACCCGGTGCGATCGACGAATAAGCCTCGCGCACAAGGTCATCGGCCTTGCACAGCAGGTCATTGACGACGACGGCCCCGCTTCGGCGGGGCCGTCGCCGTATCTCCGGGCTGAAGAAGAAAACGCCGATCATTGCCGCACCGGCGATCATGAAGCCGAGGATGAGCGCGGTCACGGCACCGGAGACATTCGGTGCCGTGACCGCTGTGTAGGTGAGTGTGGCGTCCCCCCGCGGTGGGATTGGGGCCGAGCTCAGGGGCCCCACCGCGTTACCGGACTCTCCGGGAGCCATCCACCAGCCCGTCACGATCAGCAGTGTCAGGGTGACCAGGACCCCCGTCGCGACGACTTCCGCGTGCCGCCGATGTGCCCTCCCGGCTTCGGCGTGCGCGGTGGCGGGGGACAGGCCCCCGGTCGTCGCGTCCTTCCTGGTCACTGCTGTCCTTCCGATCGTCTCGGGACTCTCACCTGGACAAACTCTATGAACACGGGTGTTCGTATTCCCGAGTAGCGAGCTACTCGACTTCCAGCGTCACTCGAGCCGGGGGAATATGCGTGCCCGTAGTTTCTTGGGGGGACGACCGGGAACAAACCGGGCAGACCCGCGGTTCTGGACACTGGAACCCCTCGCGGCGGCTACCTCGAGAGCCCTGGTGGCTGATGACTCGAGAGCACCGCATAGACTGTTCCGTCGGCAACCATGCCTCTAGTCGGTCCCGGTTCACGTCATGCACATTCAGGCGACCCGGAGCCAGTTGAAAGGACACCCAATGAGGGCAGGAATTCACCCCACCTACGTGGACACCACCGTTGTCTGCGGTTGTGGCAACACCTTCCAGACCAAGAGCACCAAGGAGTCCGGCCAGATCACGGTCGAGGTCTGCTCCCAGTGCCACCCGTTCTACACGGGCAAGCAGAAGATTCTGGACACCGGCGGCCGCGTGGCCCGCTTCGAGGCCCGCTACGGCAAGCGCACCAAGGCTGCCAACTAGCTGTCCCGCCGACGCCCGGTCCCGCATTCGCGGGCCGGGCGTCGACGCGTTTGTGGACCTAGCAGCAGCGAGCTGAGACAGCTCACACATAATTTCCGGGTGTGCCAAGACCCGGCACCCCGATGGGAGGACCCGCGATGGCCGACAAGACGGCCCCCAACGCGATCGACGACATCCTGGCCGAGTACCAGGGGCTGGAATCCCAGCTCGCCGACCCTTCACTGCACAACGACCCGGGTGCGGCCCGTCGCGTGGGCAAGCGCTTCGCCGAGCTCGGCCCGATCATGTCGACCTACAAGAAGCTGACGTCCGCGCGCGATGATCTGGCCGCCGCCCAGGAACTGGCCGCCGACGATTCGTCCTTCGCCGCCGAGGTCCCCGGCCTGCAGGCGCAGGTGGAGGAGCTCGACAAGCAGCTCACCGACCTGCTCGCGCCGCGCGACCCGCACGACGGCGACGACGTCATCCTCGAGGTGAAATCCGGTGAGGGCGGCGAGGAGTCGGCGCTGTTCGCCTCCGACCTGGCCCGCATGTACCTGCGCTACGCGGAGCGGCACGGCTGGAAGGTCGAGGTGCTCGGCGTCACCTACTCCGATCTGGACGGGTACAAGGACGCCAGCTTCTCCATCAAGAGCAAGGAAGCCAGCCGCGACGGCGTGTGGTCCAAGCTCAAGTGGGAGGGCGGCGTGCACCGCGTGCAGCGCGTGCCGGTCACCGAATCCCAAGGGCGCATTCACACTTCGGCCGCGGGCGTACTGGTGTACCCGGAGCCCGACGAGGTCGAGGAAGTCGAGATCGACGACAAGGACCTGCGCATCGACGTGTACCGGTCCTCCGGCAAGGGCGGCCAGGGCGTCAACACCACCGACTCCGCTGTGCGCCTCACCCACCTGCCCACCGGGCTGGTGGTGACCTGCCAGAACGAACGGTCCCAGCTGCAGAACAAGATTCGCGCCAAGCAGGTGCTGGCCGCGCGACTGCAGGCCCTCATGGAGGAGCAGGCCGACGCCGAGGCCGCGTCCGGCCGCGCCGCGCAGATCCGCACCGTGGACCGCTCCGAGCGCATCCGCACCTACAATTTCCCGGAGAACCGCATCGCCGATCACCGCATCGGTTTCAAGGCGCACAACCTGGATTCGGTGCTGGACGGCAATCTCGAAGACCTGTTCACCGCTCTCGGCGAGGCCGACCGCGCGGCCCGCCTGGCCGCCGAATAAGCCGGGGGACAGCGGAAATGCGGATCGAGCGGGTAACGGCCGAGGCCACCGGCCAGGTGGCGGTCATCGACGCGGTGGCGGCACTGCGCTACGCGCTGTGGCCGGTGGAGGACGAAGCCGAGCACCGGGCCGAGCTGGCCGAACTGGCCGCGAGCCCCGACGCCGTCGTCCTGGTCGCACTGAGCGAGGACGCGGAACCCGTCGGCTACGCCGAGGCCAGCCTGCGCCGCGACTACGTCAACGGCTGCGAAACCTCACCGGTCGCCTTCCTCGAAGGCATTTTCGTGGCTCCCGGATACCGGCTGCACGGACTCGCGGGCGAGCTGTGCGAGGCGGTCGAGGCCTGGGGCCGCGAACTCGGCTGCAGCGAACTCGGTTCCGACGCCCTGCTCGAGAACGCCGTCGCCCACCGCTTCCACCAGTCCCACGGCTTCGAGGAGCGCGAGCGAGTGGTGTACTACCGCAAGAAGCTCTAGACCGGTACTCGCACGCCACGCCGCAGGCATCCGGACGCCACGCGGCAGGCATCCGGACGCCACGCCCGATGCCGTCGGCACGCGAGCGGTTGAGCGGGAGACCGTTCGAGGCAATCATTTTCGTGCGAGCATGTGCGTGGGGAGAAAGGCTGCGAAACCGTGAGTCGTGCACCATTGCGACCGGCCATCCGAGAGGCCGTGGCGATCCTGGCCACCGCCGGGGTTCCCAGCCCGCAGGCCGACGCGGAATACCTTGCGGCCCATGTGCTGGGTGTCGATCGCGGCCGCTTGGCGCTGATGCCGATGCTCACTCCCGACCAGCTCGAGGAGTACCGCAAGCTGGTCGCTAGACGCGCCGAACGCTTTCCGCTGCAACACCTTACGGGTACCGCCGCGATGGGTGAGATCGATCTCGCGGTCGGTCCCGGCGTTTTCATCCCGCGCCCGGAGACCGAGTTGATCTTCGCCTGGGCGCTGGCCCAGCTCGAACAGGTGGGCCACGAACACCAGCCGATCGTCGTCGACCTGTGCACCGGTTCCGGCGCGCTGGCCCTGGCCATCGCCCACGCCCGCCCCGACGTCCAGGTGCACGCCGTCGAACTCGACGCCGAAGCCTTGGCCTGGGCGCGTCGCAACGCCCTGCAATTGGCCGACGAGGGCGACAACCCCATCGACCTACACGCCGGCGACGTCACCGACCCCACCATCCTCGAACACCTCAACGGCACCGTGGACGTGGTGGTCTCCAACCCGCCCTACATCCCCGAGGACGCCCAACTCGACCCCGAGGTCATGGACCACGACCCCCACCGCGCCCTCTTCGGCGGCCCCGACGGCCTCGACGTCATCCGCCCCATGACCGCCACCATCGCCCGCCTCCTGCGCGAAAACGGCGCGGTAGCAGTCGAACACGACGACACCAACGGTTCCGGCGTCGCGGCGCTGTTCACGGCCCACGGCGGCTTCGCCGACATCGTCGAGCACCCCGACCTCGCCGGCAAACCCCGCTTCGTCGTAGCCCGCCGCACCGCGGACTGACCGGCTATTCGGCAGAGACCTCGACGCCGTGCCAGAAGGCGACGTGGTTCTTGATCTTTCGGGCCAGGGGACTGGGCTTGGGGTAGTACCAGGCGGCGTCGGGGTTTTCCTTGCCGTCCACGGTGACCGTGTAATAGCTGGCGATGCCCTTCCATGGGCACACGGTGTGGTGGGAGCTTTCGCTGAAGAATTCGTGCTTCAGCGAGTCGATCGGAAAGTACTGATTGCCCTCGACCTCCACGGTTTCGGCGGCCTCGGCAATGACCGTTCCGTTCCAGATCGCACGCATCATGGGGTGGTGCCTCCTTCGTCGATTCCGAGAATACGGCCGAATCCTGGCCGAAACCCGGCGCGACAGTGGCGCTGCGAGCGTCCCGTGCCAAGATGTCAGCCGTGAGTACTGTCTACGACTGTGCCGATCCCGACTCCCGTGCCGCCGGTCTGAGTGCCGCGCGCAGCACGCTGAAGTCCGGTCGGTTGGCCGTCATTCCGACTGACACGCTCTACGGCCTCGCCGCCGACGCCTTCGACAGCCAAGCCGTGAGCGCGCTGCTGGCCGCCAAGCGCCGGGGCCGCGATATGCCGGTGCCGGTGCTGGTCGGGTCGTGGAACACCATCGACGGGCTGGTCTTCTCGGTGCGCCCGCAGGCCCGCGAGCTGATCCGCGCCTTCTGGCCGGGTGGGCTGAGTCTGGTTGTGCAGCAGGCCCCTTCGCTGGCCTGGGATCTGGGCGACGCGCGCGGCACGGTGATGCTGCGCATGCCGCTGCACCCGGTCGCGCTGGAGCTGCTGCGCGAGGTCGGCCCGCTGGCGGTGTCGAGCGCGAACGTCTCCGGGCAGCCGCCCGCCACCACCGCCGCCGAGGCGCAGGCACAGCTGGGTGAGCTGGTCGGGGTGTACCTCGACGGCGGCCCGGCCGATCACGCGGTCGCCTCCACCATCGTCGATCTGACCTCCGACACCCCGCGCATCCTGCGCGAGGGCGCTGTCGCCGCGGAGAAGATCGCGGAGGTGCTCGGCATGTCGCCCGAGGAGCTGCGCCAGCCGGGCGAGCGGTGACGGCCCGTTAAATGCTGCTGAGTCAGGGCGTATTGAGCCAGGGCGCGGTCGTCCCGCTGCGGGAGCTGCTGCTGGTGCTGCTCGTCGCCACGGTCATCGCCTACCTGTCCACGGGTGGAATCCGGGTGCTGGCCATCGCCTTCGGGGCGGTGGCCATCCCGCGAGAGCGCGATGTGCACGTGAAGCCGATCCCGCGCATGGGCGGTCTCGGCATCTATCTGGGCCTGCTGGCCGCTGTGCTGTTCGCGCACCAGCTGCCTGCCCTGCGCCGCGGCTTCGACTACCCCAAGGACATTCCGGCCGTCCTGGCCGCGGCCACGCTCATCGTGCTGGTCGGCATCATCGACGACCGCTGGGGTCTGGACTGGCTGACCAAACTGGTCGGGCAGATCACCGCCGCGGGCGTGATGGCGGTGATGGGCCTGAGCTGGGTCGCCATCTACAACCCTTTCACCAACGAAACCGTGGTGCTGGATCCGCTGCAGGGCGGTCTGGTGACGGTCGGCATCACCGTCACCGTGGTGAACGCCATGAATTTCGTGGACGGCCTCGACGGTTTGGCCGCGGGCCTCGGTTTTATCGCGGCCGTCGCGGTTTTCGTGTTCACCGTGGGTTTGCTCTACGAGGTGGGCGGTTCCACCGACACCTATCCGCCGGCGTTGCTGGCCGCCGCGCTGGCGGGCGCGTGCCTGGGATTTCTGCCACACAATTTCTCACCGGCCCGGATATTCATGGGCGATACCGGTTCCATGCTCATCGGATTGATGCTGGCCGCGGTGTCCACGGGCGCTTCCGGTCGAATTCCGCTGCAGGGTTACGGCCCGCGCGACATCGTGGGTTTGCTGTCACCGCTGTTGCTGGTGGGTGCGGTGATGTTCATTCCTGTTCTTGATCTTGTTCTGGCCGTGATACGCCGCGTTCGCGCAGGTGTGAGTTTCTCCACTCCGGACAAAATGCATCTGCATCACCGTTTGCTGCAGATCGGTCATTCGCAGCGCCGCGTGGTCCTGGTGATCTATCTCTGGGTGAGCGTGCTCGCATTCGGCGCGGTCGGCACGTCGTTGATCTCGGATCGGCGCATGGTGGTGCTCGTGTTCGCGGCCGGACTGGTTTTCGCGCTCATCGTCACCGCGGTCCCGTCCTGGCGTGAGTTGCGTAACCCGACCCGCAAACCGCCTCACGATCGCCAGAACGTCGCCGGGTAGAGTTGCTGCCCGTGAGCACGCCTTCCACTCCCGGTCCCGACGCCCCGCTACGCGCGGCACTGCGCTACGGCATCGCCGGTTTGGCTGTGCTGGTTGTGGTTTCGGTCATCGTGTCGTCGATCTGCGCCGGCCTGCCCGGTCTGTGGGGAGCCCTGATCGGGTCCGCCCTCGGCGGTGCGTTCATTCTCACCACGGCCGCGTCGGTACTGTTCAGCGCGAAGATCGAGTCCGGCCTGCAGGGCATCGTGCTGCTCGGCAGCTGGGTCGGAAAGCTGCTGCTGGCAGTGGTTGTCGTCGCGGTGCTCAAGCAGTTCGACTTCTACAACCGCTACGCGCTGTTCTTCACGGTCATCGCCGCGCTGCTGATCGTGCTCGGCGCGGAGACGTACGGCCTTCTGCGCCATCGTGTTCCGACTGTCCAGACGGAACGTGACCTGTAGTTTCGCGCCCCCGCGCGACCCGGCGAAACACCGTCCGTCACGGGTTTCGCCTACCCCCTACGCATTGTCGTAGATAACTTGATAAACTCTTTACCTGTAGCCAACCGAATCAACAGGGGGGGTCGCCTGAGACCCGCCTGAGAGCAGGTTATGCTTCATGCCGTACCGGGCCCTCTGGGTTACCGGTTCTGCACCGTCGACGATGTCGCCGACGCGCGTACAGACGCCAGGGCGTGACTGCCACAGCTGCTGACGAACTTCGAGCCGACCTGAGTCGACCCACCAGATCGTCAATGTCCGATCGAACCGCAGGAGAAAACTATCTCCTGCGTTCCGACCACGGGAGAGAACGCTGAGCGTCACCTTTATGGCGAGCGAGTTCCACGCGCCGTCACTCAACGACTTCTTCCCTCCAGCAGTGCTGTTCGAGGGGACGCCTTTCGAGCTCGACCGTTTGATGCTCATTCGCATCCTCATGTCGGCCGTTCTCGTACTTGTCATGCTCGCGGCTTTCCGCCGCCCGCAGCTGGTTCCGCGCGGTCTGCAGAATGTCGCGGAATCCGGTCTGGTGTTCGTCAAGGAACAGATCTGCGACGAGGTGCTGGGTAAGGAATCCGGCAAGAAGTTCTTCCCGCTGATCGCGTCCATCTTCTTCACGGTGCTGTTCCTGAACGCCTCGGGTGTTATTCCGGGCCTGAACATCTCGTCGAACGCGCGCATCGGCATGCCCCTCGTGCTGGCAGTGGTTGCCTACGTCACCTTCAACTACGTGGGCATCAAGAAGTACGGCTTCCTGAAATACATGCGCTCGTCCATCGTGGTGCCCAATGTGCCGCCCGCGCTGCACGTGCTGCTGATCCCGATCGAGTTCCTCTCGACCTTCGTGTTGCGCCCGTTCACGCTGACCGTCCGTCTCATGGCGAACATGCTGGCAGGCCACATCATGTTGGTGCTGTTCTTCAGTGCCACCCAGTTCTTCCTGTTCAGTGCCACCTGGATGACGGTGTTCTCACCGTTCTCGCTGCTCGCGGGCTTCGGCTTCACGCTCTTCGAGCTCCTGGTGGTCTTCCTGCAGGCGTACGTGTTCGCGCTGCTGACCGCTGTGTACATCGGTCTGGCGCAGCACGCCGACTCTCACTGACCGACCGCACCAACACCACAAACCTGCCACACACGCCGCCTGAGGCGGGTGGGCGACAGAAAGGGAAAGACACCAATGAGCAGCACCCTGACCTTCCTGGCCGAGAACGCTCCGACCGCCAAGGGCTACGGCGCCATCGGCTACGGTCTCGCCGCGATCGGCCCGGGCATCGGCGTGGGCATCGTGGTCGGCAAGGCCATCGAGGGCATCGCCCGTCAGCCCGAGCTGCAGGGCACCATCCGGACCACCATGTTCCTGGGTATCGCTTTCACCGAGGCCCTGGCGCTGATCGGTCTCGTCGCCGGCTTCATTTTCTGATTCCGGCAAAAGACTAGGAATCAACGATGAACAACATTGTTTTGCTCGCGGCCGAGGAGGACATCAATCCCCTCGTCCCGAAGACCTACGACATTGTCTGGTCTGCGATTGTCTTCATCGTTATCGCCTTTGTCTTCGCCAAGTACGTCGTCCCGCGCCTGACCAAGGTGCTGGACGAGCGGACTCAGAAGATCGAGGGCGGTATCGCCAAGGCCGAGGCCGTGCAGGCCGAGGCTCAGGCCACGTTGCAGCAGTACCAGGAGCAGCTGGCCGAGGCTCGCCTCGAGGCCGCTCGCATCCGTGAGGAAGCTCGCACCCAGGGTGCGTCGATCCTCGCCGCGATGCGTTCCGATGCGCAGGCCGAGGCCGACCGCATCGTGGCCGCGGGACACTCGCAGCTGGAGGCACAGCGTCAGCAGATCGTGACCGAGCTGCGGTCCGAGCTGGGCCGCACCGCGGTCGACCTGGCCGAGAAGATCATCGGTCAGTCGGTGGCCGACGAGGCCAAGCAGTCGGCGTCGATCGACCGGTTCCTTTCGGAACTGGACGCGAACGCCGGCATCGGGGTCGGAAGGTAACGAGCCGAAAGTGGGAAGCATGTACGCAGCGAGCCGCGAGGCGAGTTCCCGTGCGCGGGAAGCTCTTCGGGCCGCTCTGACCGGTAGCGACACCGTCGCGGCTACTACGGGGTCGGAACTGTTCGCCGTTGTCGCCGTCCTCGACGACCAGCGTTCGCTGCGTGTGGCGCTCGCGGATAAGTCGGTGTCGAGTTCGGTGCGCGCCGAGCTGGCCGAACGCGTCTTCGGCGGCAAGATCAGCGGAACCACCCAGGCCGTGCTGACCACTGCGGTGGCCCAGGACTGGTCGCGGACCCGCGATCTGGTGGACACGCTGGTCCTGCTCGGCCGCGAAGCGCTGTTGCGCGCCGCGGACGAGCGTGGCCGCCTGACCGCCGTCGAGGACGAGCTGTTCCGGCTGGGTCGCATCATCGATGACAACCCGGACCTGGAGCAGGCCTTGCAGGACCACGGCAAGCCGGCTGCGGCCAAGCGTGCCCTGGTGCAGGGTCTGCTCGCGGGCAAGGTCGAGGACATCACCCTGCAGCTGGTCGAACAGGCCGTGGTGCGCCACAAGGGCGATTCCGGTCAGGCCATCGATGAGCTGTCCGATCTGGCGGCCTCGCTCCGGGAGCAGATCGTGGCGCACGTGCGCGCCGCGGTGGCCCTGACGCCGCAGCAGCGCGAGCACCTCGCCGCCTCGCTGCAGCGCATCTACGACAAGCCGATCACCGTGCACGTGCAGGAGGACCCGACCTTGCTGGCCGGCGTCGTCGTGCGCGTGGGCGACGACCTGATCGACGGCAGCGCCATCGGCCGACTGCAGCGCTTGCGCCAGTCTCTCACCTAGAGACGACGCCGAGAAGCGCAGTAACACACCGACATTCGAGACCCACAGCGAGAGCAGGAAGAACATGGCGGAGCTGACGATCTCCCCCGATGAGATCCGTAGCGCGATCGAGAGCTACACCCAGAGCTACACCCCGGAGACCTCCATCGAAGAGGTCGGTGTCGTCACCGACACCGGCGACGGTATCGCCCACATCAGCGGGCTGCCGTCCGCGATGGCCAACGAGCTGCTGGAATTCCCCGGCGGCGTCCTCGGCGTGGCGCTGAACCTGGAGGACACCGAGATCGGTGCCGTCATCCTGGGTGAGTTCGACACCATCGAAGAGGGCCAGCAGGTGCGACGCACCGGCGACGTGCTCTCGGTTCCGGTGGGCGACAAGTTCCTCGGTCGCGTCATCAACCCGCTGGGCGCCCCGATCGACGGCCTCGGCGAGATCGAGGCCGAAGAGCGTCGCGTGCTCGAGCTGCAGGCCGCCACCGTGCTGGAGCGCCAGCCGGTCGGTGAGCCGCTGGCCACCGGCATCACCGCGATCGACGCGCTGACCGCCATCGGCCGCGGCCAGCGTCAGCTCGTTATCGGCGACCGTAAGACCGGCAAGACCGCGGTCTGCATCGACGCCATCATCAACCAGAAGGCCAACTGGGCCACCGGTGACCCGACGAAGCAGGTGCGCTGCATCTACGTCGCCATCGGCCAGAAGGGCTCCACCATCGCGGGCGTGAAGGCCGCGCTCGAGGCGCACGGCGCGATGGAGTACACCACCATCGTCGCGGCGCCCGCGTCGGACTCCGCCGGCTTCAAATGGCTTGCGCCGTACACCGGTTCGGCCCTCGGCCAGCACTGGATGTACCAGGGCAAGCACGTCCTGATCGTGTTCGACGACCTGTCCAAGCAGGCCGAGGCCTACCGCGCCATCTCGCTGCTGCTGCGTCGCCCGCCGGGCCGCGAGGCGTACCCGGGTGACGTCTTCTACCTGCACTCGCGTCTGCTGGAGCGTTGCGCCAAGCTGTCCGACGAGCTCGGTGCCGGTTCCATGACCGCGCTGCCGATCATCGAGACCAAGGCCAACGACGTCTCGGCGTTCATCCCGACCAACGTCATCTCCATCACCGACGGTCAGGTGTTCCTGGAGTCGGACCTCTTCAACAAGGGTGTCCGTCCGGCCATCAACGTCGGTATCTCGGTGTCCCGAGTCGGTGGCGCCGCGCAGACCAAGGCCATGAAGCAGGTCGCCGGTTCGCTGCGTCTGGAGCTGGCCTCCTACCGTGAGCTGGAGGCGTTCTCCGCCTTCGCCTCCGACCTGGATGCGGCCTCGCTGGCGCAGCTGGAGCGTGGTGGCCGCTGGGTCGAGCTGCTCAAGCAGGACCAGTACTCCCCGGTCGCGGTCGAGGACCAGATCGTTTCGCTGTTCCTGGTCGACGCCGGCTTCTACGACTCGGTTCCGGTCGGCGATGTCCGTCGCTTCAACAGCGAGCTGCTCGAGTTCCTGCACGGTTCCGTGCAGTCCTCCTTCGATGCCCTGCAGGGCGGCTCGAAGAAGATCGAGGGCGAGCCGGCCGAGGCCATCAAGGTCGCGACCGACAAGTTCAAGCAGGGCTTCCTGGCTTCCGATGGCAGCCGCGTGGTCGAGGCCGAGGCCGACAAGCTCGATCACGAAGAGGTCGAGTCGCTGTCTGTCACTCGCAAGCACGTCGAGAAGTAAGAACGGCGAAGCTGATGCGACTGTCTGACTCGAGGAATGAAGGGAGTGTGAACCGCTAATGGCAAGCGTGCGCGAACTGCGCTCCCGTATTCGTTCCGTGAGCTCGATCAAGAAGATCACCAAGGCGCAAGAGCTGATCGCGACCTCGCGAATCAGCAAGGCGCAGGCCCGGGTTGCGGCTGCCAAGCCGTACGCGGAGGAGATCACCAAGGTGCTCGCCGAATTGGCAAGCGCCAGTGGCAATCTCACCCATCCGCTGCTCACCGAGCGGCCGAACGCGCGGCGTGCCGCGGTACTGGTGATCACCAGTGACCGTGGCATGTGCGGTGGCTACAACTCCAATGTGCTCAAGCGCACCGAGGAGCTGCTGACCACCCTGCGCGCCGAGGGCAAAGAGCCGGTGCTGTACGTGATGGGCTCGAAGGGCCTGACCTACTACACCTTCCGTGGTCGCTCGACCAACGGTGCGTGGACCGGTTTCTCCCAGGCGCCCAACTACGCCGATGCCTCCGCCGCCTGCAACCACCTGGTCGAGGCGTTCATGGCGGGCGCCGACGGCGAGGTCGCCGCCCCCAACGGGGTCGGCACCATGGCCGGCGTCGACGAACTGCACATCGTCTACACGCGTTTCGTGTCGATGCTGTCGCAGGTCCCCGAGGTGCGTCGCCTGGCTCCCATTCAGGTGAGCTATGTCGACGAGAACTTCGAACTGGGTGAGGACTCCTTCAGCGACGGCAACTCGGATCCGGTTGCCCAGTACGAGTTCGAGCCGGACGCGGACCGCCTGCTGGGCGCGCTGCTGCCGAAGTACATCAACACTCGGATCTACTCGTCGCTGCTCGATGCAGCGGCGTCGGAGTCGGCTGCGCGCCGCACCGCGATGAAGGCCGCCACCGATAACGCGACGGATCTGGTGAATTCACTGACCCGTACCGCGAACTCGCTGCGCCAGGCCGGAATCACGCAGGAAATCACGGAAATCGTCGGTGGCGCCAACGCGCTGGCGTCGAGCTCGGACCGCGACTAGACACGGAAGAGAACCAATGACCGCAGCTGTCACTAACGAAACCCGGGTTGGCGCCGGCACTGGCCGCGTCTCCCGCGTCATCGGCCCCGTGGTGGACGTCGAGTTCCCGCGGGGCTCGATTCCCGAGCTCTACAACGCGCTGAACGTCGACATCGAGCTCGCCTCCGTCGCCAAGACGCTGACCCTCGAGGTCGCACAGCACCTGGGCGACAACATCGTTCGCACCATCTCCATGCAGCCGACCGACGGTCTGGTGCGTGGCGTGGCGGTGCGCGACACCGGCAAGCCGATCTCGGTTCCGGTCGGCGATGTCGTCAAGGGCCACGTCTTCAACGCGCTGGGCGACTGCCTGGACACCCCCGGCCTGGGCCGCGACGGCGAGCAGTGGGGCATCCACCGCCAGCCGCCCGCCTTCGACCAGCTCGAGGGTAAGACCGAGATCCTCGAGACCGGCGTGAAGGTCATCGACCTGCTGACCCCGTACGTCAAGGGCGGCAAGATCGGTCTGTTCGGTGGTGCCGGTGTCGGCAAGACCGTTCTGATCCAGGAGATGATCACCCGTATCGCTCGCGAGTTCTCGGGCACCTCGGTGTTCGCGGGCGTCGGTGAGCGTACCCGTGAGGGCACCGACCTCCACCTGGAAATGGAAGAGATGGGCGTCCTTCAGGACACCGCCCTCGTCTTCGGCCAGATGGACGAGCCGCCGGGCACGCGTATGCGCGTCGCCCTGTCGGCCCTGACCATGGCGGAGTACTTCCGCGATGTGCAGAACCAGGACGTGTTGCTCTTCATCGACAACATCTTCCGGTTCACCCAGGCCGGCTCCGAGGTCTCGACCCTGCTGGGTCGTATGCCCTCGGCCGTGGGTTACCAGCCCACCCTGGCGGACGAGATGGGTCAGCTCCAGGAGCGGATCACCTCGACCCGTGGCCGTTCGATCACCTCGATGCAGGCGATCTACGTCCCCGCCGACGACTACACCGACCCGGCGCCGGCGACCACCTTCGCCCACCTGGACGCGACGACCGAGCTTTCCCGCCCGATCTCGCAGAAGGGCATCTACCCGGCCGTCGACCCGCTGACCTCGACCTCTCGTATCCTCGAGGCTTCGATCGTCGGCGAGCGGCACTTCCGGGTGGCCAACGAGGTCAAGCGGATCCTGCAGAAGTACAAGGAACTGCAGGACATCATCGCCATCCTCGGCATGGACGAGCTCTCCGAAGGCGACAAGGTCCTCGTGGGCCGTGCCCGTCGTCTGGAGAAGTTCCTCGGCCAGAACTTCATCGTGGCCGAGAAGTTCACCGGCCAGCCGGGTTCCGTCGTGCCGCTGGAGCAGACGATCGACGACTTCGATCGCGTCTGCAAGGGCGAGTTCGACCACCTGCCTGAGCAGGCGTTCAACTCCTGCGGTGGCCTGGACGACGTCGAGGCTGCTGCGAAGAAGATCGCCGGGAAGTAGTCACCCATGGCAGATATGTCCGTTGATCTGGTCGCCGTCGAGCGACTGGTGTGGTCGGGCCGGGCGAGCTTCGTCTCGGCCCAGACCACCGAGGGCGAGATCGGCATCCTGGCCGGCCACGAACCGCTGCTCGGGCAGCTGGTCGAGGGCGGCACGGTGACCATCGTGTCCGACGACGACGAGCGCATCGTCGCCGCGGTGCACGGCGGTTTCTTCTCGGTCACCGCCACTTCGGTGCGTGTGCTGGCCGAGTCCGCCGAATTCGCCTTCGACATCGACGAGGCGGCCGCCAAGGCCGTTGTCGCCGATGCCGATGCGAGCCCGGCCGCGCTGGCCAAGGCCCAGGGCCAGCTGCGCGCTCTCGAGAAGGCAGCCCAGGGCTAGTCTCTCGACGCAGAACAAAAGGCGGCGGCCCCAAGGGATTTCCCTTGGGGCCGCCGCTTTTTCGTCTCAGTCGAAGGTCAGGATCGGTTTGATGGTGCCGCCGTGGTGGGCGTCGTCCAGCGCGGTGTCGATATCCGCGAACTTGTAGGTCTTGCTGATCTTCTCGATCGGGAACTTGCCCTCGGCATGCCATTGCAGCAATTGCGGAATGAACTGCTGCGGATCGCCACTGCCCTCGATGCAGCCGCGCACGGCCTTCCCGTTTCCGGTGAGGTGGCCGATTTCCAGGTCCATGCTCGCCTCGCCCAGGCCCACGAGCACCAGCGTGCCCATGGGGGCCAGCGCTTCCAGTCCCTTGGCGATCACGGCATTGATGGCCGTGGTGTCGAGGGCGAAGTTCGCGCCGCCGTTGGTTGCCGCCTGAATCTGCGCCACCACGTCCTCGGCCGCACCGTCGATGGTGACATCCGCGCCGAGCTCCTTGGCCACGGCCAGCCGCTCCGCGGAAAGGTCAATGGCCACAATGGTTCCCGCGCCGATCGCGCGCGCGGCCATCAGGGCGGCCATGCCCACGCCGCCGACGCCGAAGATGGCGATCGAATCGTTGGGGCCCGGCTTCATGACATTGGCGACCGCGCCCGCGCCGGTCTGCACGCCGCATCCGAAGGGGGCGGTGGCCACCAGGTCGATGTCATTGCCCACCACCACGACACTGCGCGCGGGCACCAGCGCGTGGGTGGCGAAACTCGACTGCCCGAAGAACGCGCCCATGACGCGTTCGCCATTGCTGCTCAGCGGCGAAGTGAAATCCGAACGCCCGCCGGAGGTGTTGAGAATGACGAAATTCTCGCAATAGGGCGGAAGCCCGTTGACGCAACGGGAACAGGTACCGCAACTGGCATAGGTGAGCAGCACATGATCGCCCACTTCGATTCCGGTTACTTCCGAGCCAATGCGTTCGACGATGCCGGATCCCTCGTGTCCGAGCACGATCGGCAAATCGGCGGGAAACACGCCCTTGGTGACCAGGTCGGTGTGGCAGACGCCGCTCGCGACGATGCGCACCAGCACCTCGCCCGGTCGCGGGTCCTCGAGCTCGAGGGTCTCCATCGAGAACGGCTTATCCGCTCCCCGGGCCACCGCAGCGGTGATTTCCACGGAATCTCCTTCCAAGACATCCCAATTGTCCGGAGCATAAGAACCTGTTCCAGTTTTGGGCCATCCCGGATCCTACTGAGCGGGCCTGCGGTTGGGAACCGGTCCGCCGCGGCTGGTAAGCGCCAACGGATTTCCGTTATCTCGTGGCGAAATTGCGACGCCGGTTACACCGTGTGGTTAAATGCAATCGCCGGTCAACGGATGTGATCTGAAGCATCCCGCAAAGTCTCGGCAATCCAGCATTCTCAGCTTTACCTCCACGATGCAGGCTGCACGATGAGCGAGGGGTTGATGAGCGGGCTTCGTATTGGCAAATGGGGGGTGGCCGCCGCTGCTGTCGCGGTCGCCCTCGGATTCTTCTCACCGGGTGCGGCGAACGCGGACGCCGTGGTGCCGCTCCCGGACGGGCACATCGAGGGCCCGGGCGTGAAAATCACCAGTATCGGTGAGCGCGCGATCATTTCGCCGTCCCTGGCGGCCAACGGCGCGGGCCGCACGTCCTGGGTGAGCGGCAACGTCACCGCCGACGTGGACACCCCGGACGGGAATGTCGGACCCAACAACGGTCCGAAGAACTTTCCGGGCACCAACAACTCGGGAACCCACGGGTCCTCGAACCTCACCACCGGATACATCATCGGATGTCAGGTGAACCTGGGTGTGCTGAGCGCGAACTCGTCGTTCGCGCTGAGCCTGACGCCCAGCATCGCGGGCGGGTTCAGCTTCCCGATCTCGCCGGGGCAGGTGGTCTGGGTCTCGATCAACAACATCGAGTTGATCAAGAGCGGTACCTACACCATCAACTACCAGGACATTCCGATGGAGATCCAGGGCTGCGGCGGGTACGCGCAGGCCCGGCAGGTCTCCGTGGTCGAGATCATCGGCGCGGACTATTCCAAGGTCACCCTCTACGGTCAGCCGTTCAGCATCGGCTGACGCTTCCACTTCAAGGGAAGGGATCGTATGTACGGCAAGGGAATTCGCATCCGGGGTGGCAAGGTACTGGGTGTCGCGCTGGCCGCCGTGGTGGGTTGCGGGTTCAGCCCGACGGGAGTGGCGCACGCGGACACGTTCGTCCCGCTGCCGGGCGGCAGCATCTCCCGGCAGCTCGCCGACGGCACCAATCTGATCGTGCGGATCGAGAACGAATCGGCGAAGATCAGCGGCTCCATGGGTGATACGCCGATGCACCGCAATGTGTGGACCACGGCCCGCGGTGTGGTGGATCTGGACGGACCGAGTGCGTCGAGCGCCACGATCAAGATCAGCCCCGGCTATATCGTCGGCTGCCAGGTGGACATCGGGTCGTTCTCCCCGAGCGAGAACGCGAGTGAATCGGCGACGGTGGCCAGCAGCGGGATCACGCCGGGTGTGCCGACCGAATCCATGGGCGCGGGCATCAGTCTGGGCCCGGGCCAGGCCAAGGCGCTGCTGATGCTCGACCTCGAGAAGCCGGACGACTACGGCCAGGAATCGCACAAGCGCTACAACAAGACGCTCGGCCCGCACGCCAGCGTCACCTGGGTCGACGAGACCTTCGCCGTCGACGGCTGCGGTGGCTACGCTCAGGCTCGGGCCTTCATCGCTGCCGAGGTCGACAGCACGAACTTCATCGGCAACCTGGTGCTTTACGGTCAGCCGTTCAGCATTGGCTGATATATCTTCTGCGCCTCGCTGAACAGCGCATACGTCACATTCGGTGGATGGCCGGACTCCGCCTTTCCCGGGTCGCTAGTATCGACCGAAAGCGGGGCCCGGCCGCAGGCCGGTTCGTGATCGACAGCAACGCGGATGTGAAGGGACGGAGCGGCATTGCAAACCGGGATGTGGCTTCTGATCATTCTGGTGCTTTTGCTTGTCGGTTTGGCCCTGGCCTCGACCTATCGCCTGGTGATGCTCCGCCGCGGCGGCACGGCCGCACTGCTGCGGGTGCTGCCCGCGCGCGGGCACGGTGGCGGTTGGCGGCACGGCCTCATCCGCTACGACGAAGACACGCTCCTCTTCTACAAGCTCTCCAGTTTGAAGCTGGGTCCGGACTCCACGATGCGCCGGCTCGCGATCGAGATCGGTCCGCGGCGGTCCCCGCAGGACGACGAGTACGACATCATGACCGACGAGGTCATCGTCATGTGTTCCGACGGCGACGGCAGCTATGAGCTGGCGCTCGATCGCGGGGCCATGGCGGCCTTCCTGTCCTGGGTGGAATCCCGCCCCTCCGAGCGCATTCGCCGCCGCCGCGCCGGATAGCGCAAGGGCTAAGGTGACCGTGTGAGCGTGCACCTGACTCGGATCTATACGCGGACCGGCGATGACGGTACGACCGGTTTGAGTGATTTCTCCCGGGTGGCCAAGACCGATCCGCGCTTGATCGCCTACGCCGACTGTGACGAAACCAATGCGGCTCTCGGCGTCGCCATCGCGCTCGGAGCGCCCGACGAGCGGATGCTCGGTGTGTTGCGTTCCATTCAGAACGATCTCTTCGACGCCGGCGCGGACCTCTCCACGCCCGTGGTCGCCGAGCCCAAGTACCCGCCGCTGCGCATCACGCAGGACTACATCGACCGCCTCGAGAAGTGGTGCGATGAGTTCAATGAGCCTCTGGCACCGTTGAATTCGTTCATCCTGCCCGGGGGCACACCCCTCGCCGCACTGCTGCACACGGCCCGCACGGTCGCGCGACGCGCCGAGCGAGCGGCCTGGGCGGCGGTCGACGCCCACCCGGACGACACGAGTGTGCTGCCCGCGAAATACCTCAACCGGCTGTCCGACCTGCTGTTCATTCTGAGCCGTGTAGCCAATCCGGACGGCGACATACTTTGGCGGCCGGGCGGAGACGCCGCGAGCACGGGATCCGACCACTAGGCTGACCCCCGTGAGTGAACGGTTTCTGGTGACCGGGGGCAGCAGGCTCGTCGGTGAGGTCGCGGTAGGCGGCGCGAAGAACAGCGTCCTCAAGCTGATGGCCGCAGCGTTGCTGGCCGAGGGCACGACCACCATTACCAACTGCCCGGACATCTTGGATGTGCCGCTGATGGCAGAGGTGCTGCGTGGTCTCGGCTGCGATGTCACGGTGAACCACGAGACCGTGACCATCGTGACCCCCGCGGAACCCAAGTACCACGCGGACTTCCCGGCGGTCACCCAGTTCCGCGCTTCGGTGTGCGTCCTGGGTCCGCTCATGGCGCGCTGCAAGCGGGCGGTTGTCGCGCTGCCCGGCGGTGACGCGATCGGTTCGCGTCCCCTCGATATGCATCAGCAGGGTCTGCGCCTACTCGGCGCGACCTCCGAAATCGAGCACGGCTGCCTGGTCGCGCGGGCGGAGGAGCTGCAGGGCGCGCGGATTCGCCTCGACTTCCCGTCGGTGGGCGCGACCGAGAACATCCTGATGGCCGCGGTGCTCGCCGAGGGCGAGACCGTCATCGACAATGCCGCGCGGGAACCGGAGATCGTGGATCTCTGCAACATGCTGGCGCGGATGGGCGCGAAGATCTCCGGTGCCGGTACCTCTGTACTGACCATCGAAGGTGTCGACAAGCTCGCGCCGACCACGCATCGGGTGATCGGTGATCGCATCGTCGCCGCGACCTGGGGCATCGCCGCCGCCATGACCACCGGTGACGTGCGGGTCACGGGTATCAATCCCAAGCACCTGTCGCTGGTGCTGGACAAGCTGCGCTCGGCCGGCGCCCGAATCTCGTTCGAACCGGATGGTTTTCGCGTGGTGCAGGCGGATCGCCCGCGCGCGGTGAACTTCTCGACCCTGCCGTTCCCGGGTTTCCCCACCGATCTGCAGCCCATGGCCATCGGCCTGGCCGCGATCGCGGACGGCACCTCGATGATCACCGAGAACATTTTCGAAGCGCGCTTCCGCTTCGTCGAAGAGATGATCCGCCTGGGTGCGGATGCCCGTACCGATGGGCATCACGCTGTGGTGCGCGGGATTCCGCGACTGTCCTCGGCTCCGGTGTGGTCCTCCGACATTCGCGCCGGCGCCGGTCTGGTGCTCGCGGGTCTGGTCGCCGACGGTGTCACCGAAGTGCACGACGTCTTCCACATCGACCGGGGTTACCCGGATTTCGTGGAGAACCTGCGCTCGCTCGGAGCCGAGATCGAACGGGTCGGAACCACCGACTGAACAACCGGTGTCGGGACGGGTTCGCGAAAACCCCTCCTGAACAGGCGATTTGACATGCGAACAACCAACACGTAACTTATTCCAGGTCAGAGCGACACGGACACCGACTCCGGTGAGACGAGCTTCGCCTGATGATCACACTAGCTCCCAACTACCAGCGGATTTGGTTCTGCTGCGCGTCTGGGGCTAAGCTTGAAAAGTTGCCTCACGATCGAGCGGGACATAGAGCCCGGGAGATCGTTTGTGCGTGTGTTCTTTGAGAACTCAATAGTGTGTCGATGAATGTCAGTGCCAAATATTTTATTTGGTTCCGGCCATTCTCACCCCCGTGAGAGTGTGTCGGACATTTAGTCAGCAAATACTTTTGCTGGCGTTTGATTTTGCCAAGGTTTTCGGACTCTGGTTAATTCTTCCGATTACATCCGCGAGGATGGATTCGAGAGTCTTCAACGGAGAGTTTGATCCTGGCTCAGGACGAACGCTGGCGGCGTGCTTAACACATGCAAGTCGAGCGGTAAGGCC
>NZ_JBHZAC010000019.1:0-120644 GCF_042753865.1 Nocardia sp. NPDC059240
AAAACCTTGGCAAAATCAAACGCCAGCAAAAGTATTTGCTGACTAAATGTCCGACACACTCTCACGGGGGTGAGAATGGCCGGAACCAAATAAAAATATTTGGCACTGACATTCATCGACACACTATTGAGTTCTCAAAGAACACACGCACACACCAACATCCCCGGTTTGAACCGGCTTGTCGGTGAGGCTGCTTGTTTGTTGCTTGTGAAGCTTAGCTCAACCCTCGCAGCAGAACCAAATCCGCCGATCAGGTGAAGCTTTCACGATCATCAGGCGCTCCTCGTACAACCTCGTTTCCCAGGCCCTTGGGGCTCCGGGTCGGTGTCCGTGTCGCTCTGACCTGGAATAAGTTACGGGTTGCGTTGATGCAAAGTCAAATCGCCTCTCTACCTGCGGTTTTGTAGGGGTATCGATGAACAGGCGATGACACGCGACCGGCAGGCAGGCCAACGAGGCCACGGAGGACCGGCGTTGCATGCCCGTTGACAAGCATCCGGGCGGCAACAATTGTCGAAATGCGGGTCGACACGGGAATACGGGGCGAGACGAAGGAGTCTGCGTGAATTCATCGGTGGGATCGCGAACACCCGGCGACCAGACGGGCGGGGCGGACGGCCTGGTCTACGTCGTTTTCATTACCGCCGCGGCAGCCATGGGCGGATTCCTGTTCGGATACGACAGTTCCGTCATCAACGGTGCGGTCGAGGCGATCCGGGATCGGTACGACATCGGGTCGGCGACCCTCGCGCAGGTGGTGGCCATCGCCTTGATCGGCTGCGCGGTCGGTGCGGCGATCGCGGGGCGCATCGCGGACCGGATCGGTCGAATCTGGGTCATGCGGATCGCGGCGACACTCTTTACCTGTAGTGCCATCGGGTCGGCGCTGCCGTTCGCGCTGTGGGATCTGGCCATGTGGCGAGTCATCGGCGGCATCGGCATCGGTATGGCGTCGGTGATCGGGCCCGCCTACATCGCGGAAGTCTCGCCGCCCGCCTATCGCGGCCGGCTCGCCTCGTTCCAGCAGGCGGCCATCGTCACCGGTATCGCGGTCTCGCAGCTGGTGAACTTCGCGATCCTCAAGATGGCGGGCAGTGAGCAGCGCGGGCACATCGGCGGATTGGAAGCCTGGCAGTGGATGCTCGGCGTGATGGTGGTGCCGGCGGCGCTGTACGGGATGTTCTCCTTCACCATTCCCGAGTCGCCGCGCTACCTCATCTCTGTCGGGAAGATCGACAAGGCGAAAGAGGTGCTCACCGAGGTCGAGGGCGACCACGGTGATCTCGATGCCCGGGTGGCCGAGATCCAGGAGGCGATGCACAGCGAGCACCGCTCGACCTTCCGGGACCTGCTGGGCAAGCGCGGGTTCCTACCGGTGGTGTGGATCGGCATCGGCCTGTCGGTATTCCAGCAGCTGGTCGGCATCAACGTGGTCTTCTACTACTCCGCGACGCTGTGGCAGTCCGTCGGCATCGACCCGTCCAGCTCGTTCTTCTACTCCTTTACGACCTCGATCATCAACATCGTCGGCACCGTGATCGCCATGGTGCTGGTCGACCGGATCGGGCGGAAACCGTTGGCGCTCATCGGATCCGCGGGCATGGCCATCGCACTCGGCCTGGAGGCGTGGGCGTTCTCGGCCAAGACCGGGTCCGGCAGCAATGTGACCCTGCCGCACGCGCAAGGCATTACCGCGCTCGTCTCCGCGCATGTGTTCGTGCTGTTCTTCGCCCTGTCGTGGGGTGTCGTGGTGTGGGTGCTGCTGGGCGAGATGTTCCCCAACAAGCTGCGCGCGGCCGCGCTCGGTGTGGCGGCGTCGGCACAGTGGATCGCCAACTGGGTCATCACCGCCAGCTTCCCGAGCCTCGCCGACTGGAATCTGTCGGGTACCTACGTCATCTACACCGCCTTCGCGCTGCTCTCGATCCCGTTCGTGCTCAAGTGGGTTCCCGAGACCAAGGGCAAGTCCCTCGAAGAGATGGGCTGAGCCCGGCTATTTGATGATCTTTGTGATCTGGCCCGCGCCGACTGTGCGTCCGCCCTCACGGATCGCGAACTTGAGGCCGACCTCCATGGCGATGGGCTGGATCAACACCACTGCCATCGAGACGTTGTCGCCGGGGAGGACCATCTCGACTTCGGTCGGGAGAGTCACCACCCCGGTGACATCCGTTGTGCGGAAGTAGAACTGGGGGCGGTAGTTGTTGAAGAAGGGGGTGTGGCGGCCGCCCTCCTCCTTCGACAGGATGTAGGCCTGACCCTCGAACTGGGTGTGCGGGGTGACCGAACCCGGTTTGATGACGCACTGGCCGCGTTCCACGTCCTCGCGTTTGATGCCGCGCAGCAGCAGGCCGACATTCTCGCCGGCCTGGCCCTCATCGAGGAGTTTCCGGAACATCTCGATGCCGGTGACCGTGGTCTTGGTGGTCTTGGTGCGGATGCCGACGATCTCGACCTCGGCATTCACCTTGAGCACGCCACGCTCGATACGGCCGGTGACGACGGTGCCGCGGCCGGTGATGGTGAAGACGTCCTCGATGGGCATGAGGAACGGTTTCTCCACCTCGCGGGTGGGAGTGTCGATCCAGGAGTCGACGGCGGCCAGCAGTTCGGTGATGTTCGCGCCCCACTCGCCGGTCGGATTCTCCAGTGCCTGATAGGCGGAGACGCGGACGATAGGCGTGTTGTCACCGTCGAATTCGTATTCGCTGAGCAGATCGCTCACCTCGAGCTCGACCAGCTCCAGGATCTCCTCGTCCTCGACCATGTCGCACTTGTTCAGCGCCACCACCATTTTCGGCACCCCGACCTGCCGCGCCAGGATGACGTGCTCCTTGGTCTGCGGCATCGGGCCGTCGGTGGCGGCGACCACCAGGATCGCGCCGTCCATCTGGGCTGCACCGGTGATCATGTTCTTGATGTAGTCGGCGTGACCGGGGCAATCGACGTGTGCGTAATGCCGGTTCTCCGTTTGGTATTCGACGTGGGCGATGGAAATGGTGATGCCGCGCTGCCGCTCCTCGGGGGCCTTGTCGATGGCCTCGAAGGGCGTGTACGGGTTCAAGTCCGGATGTTGGCTGTGCAGGACCCTGGTGATCGCCGCGGTGAGAGTCGTCTTGCCGTGGTCGATATGGCCGATCGTGCCAACGTTGACGTGCGGCTTCGTCCGCTGAAACTTCGCCTTCGCCACTGGAGACCTCCTGCGCACCCATGGGAAAAGCGGGCACCGGAGGGTGGGAACACCGCGCAGTCATGCCCGACGGCGGTGTCGAAATCCAGGGTATTTCCGCGTGCATCAGGAAAGGCCGGGAACCGGGTGAACCGGGCGTCAGTGACTGTTGACGCGAGCGCGGCCCAACCGGCTGCGTACCGGGCGGCCCAGTAACGTGGGCTGTTATGACAGCTGTTGCAGATCGTTCGCTCGGACCGGAACTGGTACGCACCGAGGGCATCGGGGACGCCGATGTGCTCGTCATCGGACTCACCTCGTCGGACGATGGGCCCGTTATCGCGCCCGCCGACGCCTTCTCCGACGTACTCGACGCGGACACCCGGGCGGCACTGCTGAGCGCGGTGCGGGCGGTCGGGGCCAAGGGTAAGGGTGAGGAGATCACCCGGGTGCCGGCGCCCGCCGGGCTGGGTGTGGATTTCGTGCTGGCGGTCGGGCTCGGTGCGGCCGACAAGGTGGACGCCGAGCAGGTGCGCAAGTCGGCCGGTGCGGCCGGGCGCGCGCTGACCGGAGTCGCGACCGCGGTCACCACCCTGTCCGGACTGGATCTGGGTGCGGCGGCCGAGGGCTTCTACCTGGGCGCCTACCAGTTCACCACGTTCAAGTCGGCCAAGTCCGCGCCGAAGGCCGACGATCAGCCGGTCCAGCGGGTCGAATTCCTGGTTCCCGCACCGGAAGCCGGGGAAGAGGAACTCTTCCGCGCGCAGGCCATCGCCGAAGCCGTCGCCACCGCACGGGATTTCGTGAACACCCCGCCCAGCGACCTGTACCCGGGCGAATTCGCCAACCGCGCAGCCGAATTGGCCAAAGCCGCCGGACTGCAGGTGGAGATTCTCGACGAGAAGGAACTCGAAACCCAGGGCTACGGCGGCATTCTCGGCGTCGGCAAGGGGTCCTCGCGGCCGCCGCGGCTGATCCGCATCACCTACTCCGGTGGTGATCGCAAGGTGGCGTTGATCGGTAAGGGCATCACCTTCGATACCGGCGGCATCTCCATCAAGCCCGCGGCGGGCATGGAGAACATGACCTCCGATATGGGCGGCGCGGCGGCGGTCATCGCCACCACCCTCCTGGCCGCGCGACTGAGCCTGCCGATCACCGTGATCGCCACCGTGCCGATGGCCGAAAACATGCCGTCGGCGACCGCGCAGCGGCCCGGCGACGTGCTCACCCAGTACGGCGGCACCACCGTCGAGGTCATCAACACCGACGCCGAAGGTCGGCTCATCCTGGCCGACGCCATCGTGCGCGCGGGCGAGGACTCCCCCGAGTACCTCATCGACGTCGCGACCCTGACCGGCGCGCAGATGGTCGCCCTCGGCACCCGCACCCCGGGCGTCATGGGCACCGACGCGTTCCGCGACCGCGTCGCGCGCATCTCCCAGTCGATCGGCGAGAACGCCTGGGCCATGCCGCTTCCCGCCGAACTCCGCGCCGACATCAACTCCAAGATCGCCGACCTGGCGAACGTCGCGCCGCACCGCTGGGGCGGCATGCTCTCCGCCGGACTGTTCCTCAAGGAATTCGTCCCCGAGAACGTCCAGTGGGCACACCTCGACGTCGCCGGCCCGGCCTACAACACCGGTGGCCCATTCGGCTACATCGGTAAGGGCGGCACCGGCGTCCCGGTCCGCACCCTGATCACCACCCTCGAGGACATCGCCGCCGAATAGCGGCCGTTCGCTGCCGGATACGCCCGCCCCGCACACCTGTGGAGGCGGGCGTTTCCCGTCGCGCTGGTGGGCGTCTCCGATCGCGTGGGCAGAGGATTTCCGGCGCACTGGCACGCGATTCCTGTCGCACGGGCAGGCGCCTCACTCGCGCGCGAAGCGTCCATGACAGATCTCCGACTCGATGCCCCAGGTGGTCGGCGACGTCGCTACCAGGCGTCAGAATCGTCGAATGCGAACGGAATCCGGTGGTGGGTCGATGAGAGAGCATGTGGCGGACGCGGTCCGGCTGATCGTGCCGCCTGCGGGGCACCCGCACGGGCCGTTGCCGCCGCTGTTGCTGGCCTTGACTGTCGTCACCGGGTTGGTGGATGCGTTCAGTTATCTCCAGCTCGGGCATGTGCTGGTCGCGAATATGACCGGCAATGTGGTGTTCTCGGGGTTCGCGCTGGGCGGCGCGCCCGGATTCGTCTGGTGGGCGCTGCTACTGGCGGTGGTCGCGTTCCTGGTCGGGGCGCTGGCCGGCGGGCGGGTACACGCGCGGCTGGGGGTGCATCGCGGGCGGCATTTGAATGCGGCCACCTGGGTCGAATTGGGTTTGGTCGCGGCAGCTTTCGTGACGGCGATGGTCGCGCCGCGCCCATATCACGGCTGGTCGCTCACGGTGCTGATCGTATTTCTGGGGCTCGGGTTGGGGCTGCAGAACGCGACCGCTCGCGCCCTCGCGGTGCCGGACCTGACGACGACCGTGCTGACCTTGACGCTGACCGGGATTGCCGCCGACAGTGCGCCTGCGGGCGGGTCCGGCAGCCGGGTCGGGCGGCGGTTGGTGCCGATCGCCGCCATGTTCGGCGGTGCGGGCATCGGTGCTGCACTGGTCGTGCACCACGCGGCTCCCGCCGCGCTCGGGGTGGCCACCGTCCTATTGGCGGCGGTCGCTGTGGCGAGCCACACCACTCGGCACTCCACCGCGAGCTGGACCGCCTGACAACGACGGCCGACTGGCAACACCGCCTGACAACGACGTCCGCCCCGCGATATCGCGGGGCGGGCGTCTCTGTTCGCAATCTGGTCAGAAGTCCTGGGCGGTGCGGCGTTCCAGGATGCGGCGGCGGGATTCGTAGTCGCGGAGGCGTTGGGGGTAGCCGACGCGGCGGGCGTCGTAGACCGGGATGCCGAGGGTGGACGAAAGGCGTTGCGCGCCGCGTTCGCCGACAACGCGGCGGGTCCACGCGCCGTCGTGGGCGACCAGGATGACCGAGACGTCCGACACCGTGGTGCGGGGCTCTACGAAAGCCTCGACGCCGTAATGGCTTCGGGTCCACGCGATGAGATGCTGCATGTCCTCGGGGTCGGCGTCGCCGCGACGACCGGTCCCGCTGCGCCCGAACAGGTCCATCAAACCCATACCGGCAACCTCCTCTCCGGCCCACGGAAAACAACGCCGGATACTTCGATAGTGCCACTCGGACAAGCGACCGCAACTCCCGCGATCAACTCCTAAGCAGCCCCACAGCGACTCCTCAGGCCCAGCTCAGGCCGCCTGACGGACAACGGCGGTGACCGGCGACGGTCAGGGGCGATGCGTGCTGCGGTAGGTGGCGGGCGGCTCGCCGTGGGTGCGTTTGAAGGCTCGGGAGAAGGCGAATTCGGAGGTGTAGCCGACGCTTCGAGCGATAACGGGCAGGGGTTCCGAGGTGTGGCGGAGTCGGCGGGCGGCGAGGTCCATGCGCCAGCGCGACAGGTAGGCCAGCGGGGGTTCGCCGACGAGGGCGGTGAAGCGGCGGGCGAGAGTGGCGCGGGAGACTCCGACTCGGGCGGCCAGTTCCTCGATCGTCCATGGGTGGGAGGGGGATTCGTGCAGCAGGGAGATGGTGCTGGCGATTTCGGGGTCACGGAGGGCCGCGAGCCAGGACGCGCCGGACTCGGGGTTGCGGGCGGTCCAGAGGCGCAGGGCCTGGACGAGCAGGACGTCGACGAGGCGCTCGGTGACGGTTTGACCGCCGGGACGCTCGACGGCGAGCTCGGTGGCCAGCAACTGGAGCGTGTCGGCCAGTTCCCGGCCCGCGGCGGTGTGATCGGCCGGCAGGTGGACGACCTGCGGCAGCAGCCGCATCAGCGGATGAGCCGGTTTCGTCTCGTATCGGTATGCGCCGCAGATCAACCGGGTTTCCGCGCCCGAACCGGGGATCTGGAGATGGCGGGTGCCCACCGACACCTCGACCTCCTCGAAAGGGATCACCGCCGTGTCCGGGCCGCTGGAGAGGCGATGCCCCGCACCGCTGGGCAACAGGATGAAATCGCCCGCGCCCATCTGGATCGGCGTGCCGTCGGGGGCGCGCAGCCAGCAGGTGCCGTAGGCGACGGCGTGGAACGCGGCCTTCGGCATGTCGTCGAGCCGGACACCCCAGGGGGCGAAAGCGGTCAACTGGGCGGTGACCGCACCGCCCACCTTGGTCGCGGCGAGTACATCGGTGAGAACATCCACTCACTCATGATATGAGACGATCTGCAATAGATCCGCGAGTTCGGGCCATGGGCCGCGAAACCGGTTGTCCTTAGCCTGGATTCATGACAAAAAGCTATTCCGAGCAGGTAACGGGCATGCGTGAACAGCTCTTCACGCAGGCCCCCGAGGCGATACTGAAGCGGTTCGACGGTGAGGCCGAGAGTCTCACCGAGGCCGGGCAGAAGGCCCTACGGGTGGGTGAGATCGCGCCCGATTTCACGGCCGTCGACGCCACCGGGCGGACCTTCTCACTCGGCACGGCACTGGCGGACGGGCCGGTCGTGCTGGCGTTCTACCGGGGCGCATGGTGCCCGTACTGCAATCTGCAGCTGGCCACCCTGCAGTCGGCGCTCGACGAGATCACCGCGCGCGGAGCACGATTGGTGGCACTGTCCCCGGAGACGCCGGACAATTCGCTCAGCCTCGCCGAGAAGCACGCGCTGAAATTCGAGGTGCTGTCGGATCCGAGCAATCGAGTGGCCGACGAGTACGGGCTCGTCTTCACCATCGATCCGGGTATCCGCGACAACTACCACGCGGTCGGAAATGATCTGTCGCACATCGGATGGCGGCTCCCGGTCCCGGCCACCTACGTCATCGGCACCGACCGTCGCATCCGCTTCGCCCACATCGACGGCGACTACCGCAAGCGCGCCGAAGCCGCCGACATCCTGAAGGCCCTCGACTGACCGTCAGGACCGATCGATCGACCGCTCCCCCGCGACGCCCCCGGCCACCCGGCCGGCGGGCGTCGCGTCGTGTTCTCAGCTAGCCGACCGCAACCGCCCGGCGCGGATCGCGACTCCCATCCACCGGCACCCCGGGCGCCCGCGCCGCACGCAAACGTGATACGTCTCATGCCATCCCGTCAATCCTGGCTCACGCCAGGGACATCCCGAACTCACCCGGGGGATCGCGACACGGAGAGGTCGGCACAACCGCCGCCCTGTGACACGCCGCACCCGGGCAAGTGCAAGGATGGGTGATTGGAACAAGAACCATTACGGATCTCCGGTGCCACTGAATGTTCGGTGGCCGTCGGGACGACATCGCGACCCGCGATGCCACGCCCGCGGAGAGACGAACTGTTTAACCCGACGAGCAGTCAGAGGAGTAGACGGACATGACCTTCTCCGTCCAGATGCCGGCTCTTGGTGAGAGCGTCACCGAGGGCACCGTCACCAGGTGGCTGAAGCAGGAAGGAGACACGGTCGAGGTCGACGAGCCGCTTCTCGAGGTCTCCACCGACAAGGTCGACACCGAGATCCCGTCCCCCACCGCAGGCGTTCTCGTGAAGATCGTCGCCCGTGAGGACGATGTGGTCGAGGTCGGTGGCGAACTCGGCGTGATCGGTGAGGCCGGTTCCGCTCCGGCTCCCGCAGCCGCTCCGGCCCCCGCCGCCGCACCCGCCCCGGCGCCCGCGCCGGCCCCCGCTCCCGCCCCGGCCCCGCAGCCGGTTGCCGCCGCTCCGGCCGCGGCGCCCGCCGCGCCCGCACCGGCCGCTGCCGCCTCCGGCACCCCGGTCAAGATGCCCGAACTCGGTGAGTCCGTGACCGAGGGCACCGTCACCCGCTGGCTCAAGCAGGTCGGCGACGCGGTGGCCGTGGACGAGCCGCTGCTGGAGGTGTCCACCGACAAGGTCGACACCGAGATCCCCTCGCCGGTCGCGGGCACGCTGCTCGAGATCTCCGCGCAGGAGGATGACGTGATCGCCGTCGGCGGTCAGCTGGGTGTGATCGGCAGCGGTGTCGCCGCGGCCGCGCCTGCCCCGGCTCCCGCCCCTGCGCCCGCTCCGGCCCCGGCTCCCGCGCCGGCCGCTGCGGCTCCTGCCCCGGCTCCCGCGCCCGCCCCGGCTCCGGCTCCGGCGCCCAAGCCCGCCGTGGTTCCGGCCGCGGCCACCCCGGCCGACGAGCCCTCCACCAACGGTGGCCCCTACGTGACCCCGCTGGTGCGAAAGCTGGCCGCGGAGAACAACGTTGACCTCGCCGCCCTGAGTGGTTCCGGTGTCGGCGGCCGCATCCGCAAGCAGGATGTGCTCGCCGCCGCGGAGGCCAAGAAGGCTCCGGCCCCGGCGCCCGCCGCTGCCGCGCCCGCGGCCGCTCCGGCTGCCCCGGCCGCTGCTGCCGCGCCGCGTCCGTCGCTGTCGCACCTGCCGGGCACGGTCCAGAAGGCCACCCGCATCCGGCAGATCACCGCGACCAAGACGCTGGAATCGCTGCAGACCACCGCGCAGCTGACCCAGGTGCACGAGGTCGACATGACCAAGATCGCGTCCCTGCGCAACCGCGCCAAGGCCGCGTTCAAGCAGCGGGAGGGCGTGAACCTCACGTACCTGCCGTTCTACGCCAAGGCCGTCATCGAGGCGTTGGCCGTGCACCCGAACATCAACGCGTCCTACAACTCCGACACCAAGGAGATCACCTACCACTCGGTGGTCAACCTGGGTATCGCGGTCGACACCGAGCAGGGTCTGCTCTCGCCGATCATCCACAACGCCAACGACCTGTCGCTGGCGGGCCTGGCTCGCGCCATCGCCGATATCGCCAACCGGGCGCGCACCGGCGGCCTGAAGCCGGACGAGCTGGCCAACGGCACCTTCACCATCACCAACATCGGCTCGAACGGCGCGCTGTTCGACACCCCGATCCTGGTGCCGCCGCAGGCCGCCGAGCTGGGCACCGGCGCGATCGTGCGTCGCCCCATGGTGATCACCGATGACGGCAACGAGTTCATCGGCATCCGTTCGATGGCCTACCTGCCGCTCACCTACGATCACCGCCTCATCGACGGTGCCGACGCGGGTCGCTTCGTGACCACGATCAAGCACCGACTGGAAGAGGCGGCGTTCGAGGGCGACCTCGGCCTGTAGTCGCATGAAGGTCGTGGTCGCCGGATCCTCCGGCTTGATCGGGACGGCGCTCGTCGCGGCCCTGCGCCGCGACGAGCACCAGGTCATTCGCCTGGTGCGCCGTCCCGTCCACGCCCGCGACGAATTCACCTGGGACCCGGTCCGTTCCCATCTGGACGAGCGCGCGCTGCGTGATGCCGACGCCGTGGTGAATCTCTGCGGTGCGAGCATCGGGCGGCGGCGCTGGAACGGCAGCTACAAGCAGGAGCTGCGCGACAGCCGCATCGTCCCGACCGACGTGCTAGCCGCCGCGGTCGCGGCCGCGGAAGTGCCGACGCTGATCAATGCCAGCGGCGTGCACTACTACGGCGGCGACGGCGGGGACCGGGTCGTCACCGAAACCTCCCCCGCCGGAACAGGATTCCTGGCGCGGCTGTGCGCCGACTGGGAGGCCGCCACCGAACTGGCCGCCGACGCCGGCGTGCGCACCGTGCTGCTGCGTTCGGCGGTGGTACTGGCGCGGCACGGCGGCATGCTCGGAATGCTTTACCCCCTTTACTATCTCGGCCTCGGCGGCCGATTAGGCAGCGGTCGGCAGTACGTCCCGTGGATCTCGCTCGAGGACGAGGTGGGAGCGATCACCTATGCGCTCACCCACGAAAACCTTTCCGGCCCAGTCAATATGGTCGGTCCCGCGCCGGTCACCAACGCGGAGTTCACCCGGGCGCTCGGTCGTGTCATGCACCGGCCGACACCGTTGATGGTCCCGGCGTTCGCTCTGCGCGCCGCCGTCGGCGAATTCGCGGAAGAGGCGATCCTGCACGGCCCCCGGGCGATTCCCACCGCATTGGAAGAGGCCGGATACCAGTTCCAGCACCCGACCATCGGTGCCGCGCTGGCCGCCACGCTCGGCCATTCCGGCTGACTCGATCTGTTCGCGATCCCACCCCGGCCGACCTCGCCAACAGCCTGCGGCCACTCCCGGCGACCCGCCTCACCAACCTGCCTACCATCGCGGCCGCCCTATCGTCCCTGCTCGTCAGCGCGGCTGCCAGCGGGCCGAATCTCGCACCGCCACAAGTGGATTCCGGCCGGATGCAGGGCGGATCGAGGTGACGGCGGGCGGGGTGGACGAACATCGCGCCACGGTGTACTGACGAGGAGTCGCGCCGTGCGCGAGGAGGACCAGGCGTCGCGGCGGATGTCACAGTGAGCGCGGTGCACGTCACACCGGGGTCGTCGATACCGTTAGCCGGTGACCAATCAATCGTCCGAGCTGCTGATCAGGGATGCGCGGGAGAGTGATCTACCGGAGATCCTGGTGATCCACAACAACGCCATCGCCGAGACCACTGCCATCTGGGATACCGAGCTCGCCGATCTGGACGAGCGCAAGGCGTGGTTCGCGGCGCGGACCGGGGTCGGGCATCCGGTGCTGGTGGCCGAGATCGACGGCGCTGTGGCCGGGTATGCCAGCTACGGGCAGTTCCGGCCGAAGTCCGGCTACCGTTTCTCGGTCGAGAATTCGGTGTACGTGTCAGATATATTCCAGCGGCGCGGAGTCGCCACGGCGCTGATGACCGCGCTGCTCGAGCGGGCCGAGCATTCGGACGTGCACACCATGATCGCGGCGATCGAGTCGAGTAACCGCACGTCGATCGCACTGCACGAGAAATTCGGCTTCGCGATCGTCGGGCAGCTGCCGGAAGTCGGGCTCAAGTTCGGGCGCTGGATGGACCTGACGCTCATGCAGCGCGTCCTCGACGGAGGGGTAACGTCGCAGTCGTGAGTGAGAGTACGGCCACCGCACCGTTACCCCGTGCGGTATCCGCCCGCTTCGACGGCACACCCCTCGCCGTGGAGAATCTGGGCCTCATCGATTACCAGCAAGCCTGGGAGTTGCAGCGGCGAATCGCCGCCGAACGCGCCGACGGAATCGGACAAGACCGGCTGCTGCTGCTCGAACATCCCTTCGTCTACACCGCCGGACGACGCACCGAACCGCAGGATCTGCCCATGGACGGCAGCCCGGTCATCGAGGTCGATCGGGGCGGGAAGATCACCTGGCACGGGCCGGGGCAACTGGTGGGCTACCCGATCGTGCGGCTGGCCGAACCGGTCGACGTGGTCGCGTACGTGCGCCGCCTCGAGGAAGCCCTGATCGCCGTCTGCGCACAGCTCGGGCTGGAAACCGGTCGGGTGGAAGGCCGTTCGGGCGTGTGGGTGCCGAAATCGGAATTCCTGCCCGAACGCAAGGTCGCGGCCATCGGCGTGCGCGTGCAGCGCGGCGTCACCCTGCACGGGATCTCGCTCAACTGCGATTCCAGCCTGGACGGTTTCAACGCCATCGTGCCGTGCGGCATCCGCGACGCGGGCGTCACCACGCTCAGCCGTGAGCTCCGCCGCGATGTCACCGTGGACGAGGTGCGGCCGCTGGTCGCCGACGCCATCGCGCGCGCCCTCGACGGCGACCTGAAGGTGACCGACCACGCCATCTCGCGCTGCGCCACGAGCGCCGCCGAATGCCCCGAGCCGCTGCCCGCGGCCATGACCGATCAGCTCCCGGTGGTGCCCGCCGCAGTGCCCGCCGAGCGCGCATGATCACGAGCGTAGGGTGAACAAAGTGACCTCCGTCGACAACCCGACACCTACCAGCGCGTCCGCACCCAATGGCCGCAAACTGCTCCGCATCGAGGCGCGCAACGCCGAGACCCCGATCGAGCGCAAACCCTCCTGGATCCGCACCCGCGCGACCATGGGTCCCGAGTACACCGAACTCAAGGGTCTCGTGAAACGCGAAGGGCTGCACACGGTCTGCGAGGAAGCCGGGTGTCCCAACATCTTCGAATGCTGGGAAGACCGCGAGGCCACCTTCCTGATCGGCGGCGAGCAGTGCACGCGACGCTGCGACTTCTGCCAGATCGACACCGGCAAGCCCGCCGCGCTGGATCGTGACGAGCCGCGGCGTGTGGCGGAATCAGTGCAGGCCATGGGACTGCGCTACTCGACCATCACCGGCGTCGCCCGCGACGATCTCGAGGACGGCGGCGCGTGGCTGTACGCGGAGACCGTCCGCGCCATCAAGGCGCTCAACCCGAACACCGGTGTCGAGCTGCTGATCCCGGACTTCAACGCGGTGCCCGAGCAGTTGGCCGAGGTGTTCTCGTCGCGGCCGGAAGTGCTGGCGCACAACCTGGAGACGGTGCCGCGCGTGTTCAAACGCATCCGTCCCGCGTTCCGCTACGAACGCTCGCTGGCCGTCATCACCGCCGCACGTGAGGCCGGACTGGTCACCAAGTCCAATCTCATCCTCGGCATGGGCGAGACCCCCGAGGAAATCACCGAGGCACTGCGCGACCTGCATGAGGCAGGCTGCGACATCATCACCATCACCCAGTACCTGCGCCCCTCCCCCCGCCACCACCCGGTCGACCGCTGGGTGAAGCCGGAGGAGTTCGTCGAGCACTCCAAGGCCGCCGAGGAAATGGGCTTCGCCGGAGTCATGGCCGGCCCGCTGGTCCGCTCCTCCTACCGCGCCGGCCGCCTCTACGCCCAGGCCATGCGCCACCACGGCCGCGAGATCTCCCCGGAGATGCTGCACCTGGCGCAGGAAGGCTCGGCCGCCCAGGAGGCCAACAGCGTGCTGGCCCGGTTCGGTTCCACAGGGGCATAAGCGAATTCACCTGCAATAAGCAGACAAATAGGAAGACCCGGACGAAATGTCCGAGCCTTTCCGTATTTGCGACACACCAATTTCCGCCGCGCCGTCTGCGAACGCAAATTGCCTGCGATTCAAGCACTTCCATCAAGGGATTCGCATACTGTGAGCCCACTTCCTTCCGAGGGGCGGTGGCTTGATTACTCGATCGAGCCTGGTCTGAGCCGCGCCCAGGAAGGAGGTGGGTGGGGATGGCGAAACATCGTCGCGAGGCGAAACACCGTAAATGTGGTTCCCCGGTCAACTGGGTTGTTGCAGCAACAACGGCCACAGTTGCCGGGGTGATCACCATCTTGGTCCGGCGGATGCTGGGCTAAGGTGACCCACTCAGATGGGGCGTCGTAACCGCGGCGCTCCATCCTCCCCGCCATCACTTTCGTGACAGCACGAATGTACACCCTGCTGATCAGCCCGTGGGCGTGTTGCCTCAGGTGAACGGGCGGTGGCGGCGCGTCGTACAAATCGGTTCGGTCGATTCGTGGACGAGTGTGCGCCGCTGGTGGGAAGCTCGAAGGACCGCTTTCATCGACCCACCGGAGCGAGCCATGGTCGAGCGAACGACGTTGTCGCAGGGTGTCAACGGCAGGGTAGTTGTGGCCGAAAGGCCGGACGACATACGGAATGTGGTGCTGGTCGGCCACAGTGGGTCGGGTAAGACCACGCTGGTGGAGGCGTTGGCCGTGGCCGCGGGGGCCGTGCCCCGGGCGGGGCGGGTGGAGGACGGGACCTGTGTCTCGGATTACGACGATATCGAGCAGCGACAACATCGGTCGGTCCAACTCTCGGTGGTGCCGATGGGATGGGACCACCTCAAAGTCAATCTCCTCGATACCCCCGGATACGCGGATTTCGTGGGAGAACTCAGGGCCGGTCTGCGAGCAGCGGACGCGGCCCTTTTCATACTCTCGTCCGCCGCGGGGGTGGAAGGTGTCAGCGGGGCGACGCTGGCACTGTGGGATGAATGCGCGCACGTCGGGATGCCGCGCGCCATCGTGCTCACCCATTTGGACACCGCGCGAGCCGATTTCGAGGACATGAACGACACCTGCCGGGAGATCCTCGGCGGTGGTCGGTCGGAATCTATACTGCCGCTGCATCTTCCGGTGTATGGGCCGAAAGCCGCCGACGGGCATCGGCCAGTGACCGGGTTGATCGACCTGCTCACCGAGCACGTCTACGACTATGCGACCGGGGAACGCACGGAAACGCCTGTCTCCGAGGAACAGCGGGAGCAGATGGAGGAAGCGCGCGGGCGGCTGCTCGAAGGCATCATCGCCGAGAGCGAGGACGAATCGCTCATGGACCGCTACCTCGGCGGCGAGGAGATCGACCTCGCCACCGTGGTCGCCGATCTGGAGAAGGCGGTGGCGCGCGGCAGTTTCCATCCGGTGCTGATCGCCGCCCCGCCGCCGGAAGGCGCGCGGCAGGGGCTGGGCACGGTCGAGATCCTCGATCTGATCACGCGCGGATTCCCCACGCCCGCAGAGCATCCCGTCTTCGCGACCGGTTCGGGCGGCAAGTCCGCCGCTCTCGCCTGCGATCCCACCGCGCCCTTGGCGGCCGAGGTGATCCGCACCGCCTCCGACCCGTATGTGGGGCGGATGTCGCTGGTGCGGGTGTTCTCCGGCACCCTGCACGCCGACGACACCGTGCACGTATGCGGGCACGGGCCCGCCGAGACCGGGAATCACGATGCCGACGAACGCGTCGGCGGGGTGTCCGCGCCGTTCGGCAAGCAGCAGCGGCCGCTGCCGCAGGCCATTGCCGGGGACATCGTGTGCGTGAGCAAGCTGTCGCGGGCCGAGACCGGGGATACGTTGTCCGCCAAGGACTGTCCGCTCATCATCGAACCCTGGTCGATGCCGGATCCGCTGCTGCCGGTGGCCATCAAGGCGCACAGCAAGGCCGATGAGGACAAGCTCTCGCAAGGGCTGGCGCGGCTGGTCGCCGAGGATCCGACGGTGCGGCTGGAACAGAATGCCGATACCCATCAGCTCGTGCTGTGGTGCCTGGGTGAGGCGCATCGTGAAGTGGCGCTGGAACGGCTGCGCTCCCGCTTCGGGGTGCAGGTCGACGTGATCGACCACAAGGTGGCATTGCGGGAAACCTTCGCCACCTCGGCTTCCGCCAAGGGGCGGCACGTCAAACAGTCCGGCGGCCACGGCCAGTACGCGATCTGCGAGATCGAGGTCGCGCCGCTCCCGGAGGGCTCCGGCATCGAATTCGTCGACAAGGTGGTGGGCGGAGTCGTTCCGCGCCAGTTCATTCCGTCGGTCGAGAAAGGCGTGCGCGCCCAGGCCGTCAAGGGTGTGGCCGCGGGCTACCCGCTGGTGGACGTGCGGGTGACCCTCTTCGACGGCAAGGCGCACTCCGTCGACTCCTCCGACGCCGCCTTCCAGATGGCCGGTGCGCTGGCGTTGCGCGAGGCCGCCGGAACCGCCCGCATCAGCCTCCTCGAACCGATCTCCGCAGTGCGAGTAGTGGTTTCGGACGAATACGTAGGCCCGGTACTCGGCGACCTCTCCAGCCGCCGCGGCCGCGTGCTCGGCACCGAACCGGTAGGCCTGGGCCGCACCATGATCCGCGCCGAAGTCCCCGAACTCGAACTCAGCCGCTACGCCATCGACCTACGCTCCCTGGCCCACGGCGGCGCCACCTTCACCCGCGCCTACGCCCGCCACGAAGCCATGCCCGCCCAGATGGCGGACTCGATGCGCGAAAAGACCAAGACCGCCAACTGATCTCGCTATTCGCAGGCCACGCCGTCGTTGTCGCGGTCGAGGGCCGGGCGGTAGCCGGGCTCGCCCTTGCGGATCGGGGCGGCACCGGCGTCACGCGCCTCGGTGCAGTTCTTGTAGTAGACGTCGGCGGCGGGTACCACGAGGCCCGCACCCGCGAGGAGATCGCGGGCGGTGGTCGCGGCCGGGACGGCGGGAATCGCGGCCGGGTCGGCGGGGATGTCGGACGGGGCGAGGGGGATCTCGGCCGGGGCGGTCCGGAAAGTGGCCGGGGCCGTGTCGTTATCCGCGTGGGCCTGGGTTGCGGTCACCGCGATCAGGGTGGCGGCGGTGGCGGTGGTCAGGCCGATGGTGGCCAGAACCTTCTTCATCTCTTTCACTCCATTCATTGGTGAACAACAGGTTTGAGGGGATCAGGGGGTGCAGCCGTCGAGGACGCGGATCATGGCGTCCTTCTCCCCCTGTGTAACCCACAGGGAATAGGCGGATTTCACCGTGATCTGCTTGGCCACATAGGTGCACCGGTAGGTCTTGTCGGGCGGCAGCCAGGAGGCGGCGTCGCTCGCGCCCTTCTGCTGGTTGGCGGGGCCGTCGACGGCGAGCAGGTTGCGGGGGTCGTTGGCGAGGTTGGCGCGTTCGCGCGGGCTCAGTTGCTGCGCGCCCTTCTGCCAGGCGTCCGACAACGCGACCACGTGATCGATCTGTACTCGGTGCGAGGTGTCCTGACCACGCACGAAATCGATGGACTTGCCCGTGTACGGGTCGCCGAGGGTGCCCGAGAGCACTACACAATCGCGGGTGCCGGGCTTGAACGCCGGGTCGATGAGGTCGCGGCCGAGGATGTCATTACGGGTGTCGCAGCCGTTGTGGCCGCCTGCGACATCGACGTCATCGGTCCAGGTTTCGCCGAACTGGTTGCGCGCGTAGCCGGTCTTGGGTGCGCGGCCCTGCACCGGGAGGGTGTCGAGCAGCGCGCGGGCCTCGGCCGGGGACAGCACCACGGCCTCGGAGAACAGCAGTGCCGCCGAACGCGGAAGTGATTGCGCGACACTGCCGGTCGCGGCGCTCGCGGAGGCCGCGGCCGGTTCGGTGGCCAATCCGTGCGAGGTGCACGCCACCAGGGTGAATACGCCCACCAGGAGCGCGGCCGCGCCGGGCAGCCGGGGTCGGTGACCGGCGGAGGCGGGCCAGTGGTCCGTCGACCGCATGTCCTTCCGATCCCTTTCGTTCGGCACTGGTTATATCCAGCAGAACAGATCCAAGCGGGCTTCTACAAAGGGGCCCCTCCCGGATGAGACATAGCCCGCACCCCCGTCCCGCTGTGACACATCCGCACGCGCCCGCTCACCACGCTGGTGATCCCGTCGCGAACCGGGCGTACCCGGCCACTAAGCTGGACGGTATGGCAGCAGGCAAGGGCGGTAATCCGTCGAAGGAAGCGAAGGCCGCGGCGAAGGCGGCGCGCAGGCAGGCGTCGAAGGAGCGTCGCCAGCAGCTCTGGCAGGCGTTCCAGATGCAGCGCAAGGAAGACAAGCTCCTGCTGCCGCTGATGATCGGCGCCTTCGTCGGCGTGACCGTGCTGTTCCTGGTGATCGGGTTCATCTTCGGCATGCAGTGGTTCCTGCTGCCGATCGGCCTGCTGCTGGGCGCGCTCGCCGCCTTCATCATCTTCGGCCGCCGCGTCCAGAAGAACGTGTACGCCAAGGCCGAGGGCCAGGCCGGTGCGGCCGCTTGGGTTTTGGACAACCTACAGGGCAAGTGGCGTGTCACCCCCGGTGTCGCCGCCACCACCCAGCTCGACGCGGTGCATCGCGTGGTCGGCCTGCCCGGCGTGATCCTGGTGGCCGAGGGCTCCCCGCAGCGCGTGAAGTCGCTGCTGGCACAGGAGAAGAAGAAGGTCTCCCGCCTCGTCGGCGACACCCCGATCTACGACGTCGTCATCGGCAACGAGAAGGATCAGGTCGCCATCAGGGACCTGCAGCGCTACCTGACCAAGCTCCCCCGCAATATCGACACCAAGCGCATGGACCTCATCGAAGGCCGTCTCTCGGCGCTCGCCACCCGCGGCGGCCCGGCCCTCCCGAAGGGCCCGCTCCCCAACGGCGCGAAGATGCGCGGCGTCCAGCGCAGCATCCGCCGCCGCTGATCCCCAGCTCCCCCGAGGCCCGCGTCTTCCGACGCGGGCCTTCTCATTTCCCGGGTTCGTCGAGTGGCACATTCTGGAGGGGGTTTGTCCGAATCAGGCTCCAAAATGTGCCACTCGACGGCTATTTGGGGAGGTGGAGGGTGGTTTGGGCGGTGAAGGTCAGGTGGGTGGCGGTGGGGGTGGTGGTTAGTTGGAGCATGACTGCTGCGCAGTGGGGGCAGCGGATTACCGTGCCGGGACAGTTCGGGTAGACGAGGGCTCGGGCAAGGGGTTCGGTGGAACCGCAGGTGGGGCAGCGGCATTCGTGGAGGGTGGGGTCGCCGGGGAGGATCTCGGAGAGGAGACCGGCCAGGGCGTTGCCGTCCAGGTAGTGGTCGTCGGGGAGGGCGGCGGCGTAGGTGTAGGGGGTGGGCATGGTCAGCCTCCGGTGGGGCCGAAACGTTCGGTGCGGATCATGGCGGGGGCGTGGCCCGCGGAAACCAGAGCGTCGGCGGCGAATTCGACGAATGCGGTGGGGCCGCAGACGTAGCAGGTCACCGTGGGTGACGGTGGCAGGGCCAGGCGGGCGATCTCGGTGCGGGTGAGACGGCCAGGCGGACGCGAGTCGGTGGCGGCGGTGCGGGCGAGAGCGTCGGGCGGGGAAGGAGCGGTGCGGGTGTAGGCGACGAAGAGTTCGATGTCCTCGTCGGATTCGGGGTTTTCGAGGTAGCAGACCTGGCCGGCGGGGTCCACGGTCGATGCGAGGGTGGCGCGGCGGAGTTCCGCTAGTTCGTCGGCGTAGAGCAGATCGTCGGGCGTGCGGACCGAGTACAGCAGCCGGAAAGGGCTGGTGTTGGCGGCTTTTCGGCGGGCGCGCAGCATGGCGGCGAGCGGGACGATGCCGGACCCGCCCGCGATGAGGACGGCGGGGCCGCCGGTCTCGGGGGTCCAGACGAACCAGCCGCCGACGGGGCCGCGGACTTCGATGAACGCGCCCACCGGAAACACGTCGACCAGGTAGCCGGACACTTCGCCGTCTCGCACGCGCTGGACGGTGATTTCGATGTGATCGCCGTCGGCGGGTGCGGCCAGGGAGTAGCTGCGTTCGGCGTGATAGCCGTCCGGCGCGGTGAGGCGGACGTCGAGGTGCTGGCCGGGGCGGTGGCCGGGCCAGCCGTCGACGCGCAGCACCAGGGTGCGGGCCGAGGCGGATTCGGTGCGGGTGGCGACTAGTTCGGCGGGCTGCCAGCGCATCAGTCGTCCTGGTAGCGCTGTTCGCGCCAGGGGTCGCCGTAGCTGTGGTAGCCGGCGGCCTCCCAGAAGCCGAGCTCGTCCTGGTCGAAGAGGTGGATGCCCTTGACCCACTTGGCCGATTTCCAGAAGTAGAGGTGCGGTACCAGCAGGCGGGCGGGGCCGCCGTGTTCGGGGTGCAGGTCCTGGCCGCCGAAGGTGTGCACGATCCAGGCGCGACCGTCCAGGAGATCCTCCAGCGGGAGGTTGGTGGTGTAGCCGCCGTGGCTGGAGATGAGCGCGTATTCGGCCTGGGTTTCGACGGTTTCGAGGAGGCTGTCGAGGGAGATGCCCTGCCAGTCGGTGTCGAGTTTGGACCAACGGGTGACGCAGTGGATGTCGACGTGCGGGCGTTCCTGCCGCAGCGACATCAATTGCGGCCAGCTCCAGGCGTATTGGCGGCCGGTCTCGTTGGTGATGGTGAACTGCCAGCGATCGAGGTTCACGCGCGGGGTGGGGCCCGCCGAAAGCACCGGGAAGTCCTCGACCAGGTATTGGCCGGGCGGTAATCGGTCACTCTGGGGACGGGGGCGTCCTTGGAACCCGGGCGAAAAGCCAGTCATCCGACCACTCCTCCGCTGCGACGGAACGCGCTCCGGGCCAGACTACGCCGGGGCGTATCCCGGAATCGGGCCTTTCGGGCAGCGGTCAGGCGATGTGGCGGGAGAGGAAGCGGATCACGTCGGGGGTGACGGTGGACCAGTACTCGTCGGTGTGGCCGCCGGGGGTGATGAGGCCGACCTCTGGGCGAGCGGTCGCGATGAAGCGACGGCAGCCGTCGATGAAACGGTCACGGTCGCCGCACCACAGACCGATGGGAGCCGGGCCCAGTTTGTCGAAGTTGCGCAGCGGGTCCAGCGCGGCCCACTGGTCGGCGTTGATGAACGCGTTGCGCTTGGCCATCTCGGTCCACGAGGTGAGCAGGCCCGGCGACATGGTGGCGACCGCGTTCAGCGGGCGACCCTGCTCGAAGCGGCGGCGGGCGTAGACGTAGGCCCCGAAACCGCCCATGGACGTGCCGGTGACCGCGGCGGGCAGACCGTCGGGGCCGCCCAGGCGACGCTGGGCCAGCCAGCCGGGAACCTCGTTGACCAGCATGGACATCGGGTCGTCGCCGGTGCCGTGGTCGTGCCAGTAGTTGTCGCCGCCGTCGAGGGCGACGAAGCCGAAGGCCGGGGACAGCTTGGAGGCGACACCGGCGGCGAGCAGGTCGGCGATATTGCCGACGGCCGCGGTGTGGGCGTTGCCGTGCAGTCCGTGCAGCAGCAAGGAGATCGGCAGGTTCTCGGTGGGGACCCCGGGCGGCAGGATTGTCACCAGATCCACCTGACGGCCGCGGGCCGCGGAGTAGACGCGTTCGGTGCGGATGATCGGATTGACCCCGAGCACTGTCTTGCCGAGCTCACCGCCACTCAGGGTGCGTTTCACTTCATCGGTGTCGACCGCAGCGTTGACGCCCGCGCTCACCGCGGCGCCCGCAGCGGCCAGACCCAGCAATCCGGTGGTCGCGAACAGGGACCGCCGGCTGAATCTCCGCGCGGCCGCCCTGTAGTCCTCGACCATGGATCCTCCATCAGCACAACAACAGCTACCTGCCGTGGAACCGACTTATCGGTACTTCACGGCAAATCGCCGCCACCATACCGATCGAAAGCAAACAACGGTGAACATTCGGCAACGTCTCACCACACGCTTAGCCAACAGCATCGCAGGTAACGGCAGGAATCCGGGCCGACTCGGCGCGAGTTCATACATTCGAATCGGCCCGCGTCGAAATTCCATAACAACGGGCGTGAGGTTTTCGTGAGGCGGCCGCTCAGCGTGCGGGCAGCTCAGCAGCGAGGTGGGTCAGCGTCGGGATGACTCAGCGGCTGTAGACCAGCGCGGTGCCCGTAGCGCGATCGTGCATACCGCGACCGTCGGAGTCGGTGAACAGCGCGGGAATCACGAACAGCAGGATCAACTGCCGAGCCAGCGCCCGCACGAACCCGACCGGCGCCTCCACATCAACCCGACTCACCCGCAGCTTCAGGAAGTACTGCCCCGGCGTGAACCCGAACAGCGTCACCGCCGCGATCCCGAGCACGAACCACACCGCCAGCGTCGGCGTCGACAGCGCCTGCGTGATGACCTCGAAGTGCGACGGCGGCTGCTGCCCCTTGGGAATCGTCATCTTCGAGATGATCTTGGCGGCATCCGGCCGCACGATGATCGCGGCCAAGCCCATAGAGATGAACCAGTCCACCAGAATCGCCACGACGCGACGCGTAAACGGCGCGAGCGCCCCCGCCCCCGACTGCGGCAGTCCCAGTTCCTTGCCCTGATACTCACCGGCCGGGTTGTCTCCGGATTCAGCGTTCGGTCCGGACAGCCATGAGCCGGTGATGCGTGCCATGCCCCCACCTTAAGCGCCGCCCACCGGCCGCTCCCGCACCCCTGCCGGTCCGGTCTCGAGGACGCGGCCATTGATGGGTCCGCCCGGCGCTTGCCGGGTTTCCGGGCCGTTACCCGGTTGTCTCGTGATCGGCGGTGAATTCGGCTCCGGGTGGTATTCGCACGATCAACTTCGTGGTCGGCGGTGGTGCCGCATCGGTTCGAGCTCGTGCGGTCGTGGTCAGCTGAATCCAGAAGCATCCGGCTCGGGAACGCACGAGGAGGTAGCGAGTGTGCGACCAGAACCTGTAAGCCTCGACGACATAGGTCCCGGTGATCGCCGCCGACGGAAATCCATCGAAAGTGCCTGTTTCATAATTGATTTCGTGCCACTGAGGCATGCGCCGGGAGTCGGTGGCGGTGCAGCGGATCAGGGTCATCGGGTCGATGGCGCCAGTGAGGCGGCCGACCAGCAGGGTGGCGTTGTCGGCCCAGTTCGATCCGGGTTGCACGGGTTGCGCCCAGACCCCGAAAGCGTGCGGGAACACCTGTCGGGAAACACGCTGCCAGCCCTGCGGGGCGAAGCAGTTGATCGCCGGCATTTCCTCGGATTCGGCGGTGATCGGTTCGTAGCGGGCGTCGACCGCGGCCAGGTATTCAGCGACGGTGGGGATCGAGGAGTTCGCTTCGGCTGTCACGAGATCGGACCGCCGGACGGGTGGTGATCGACCGGTGGAACGAACCAGGTCGGTGCGTCCGTGCGGGCGAGGAGGGCCCGGTAGTCGCTGTTGGCCGAGAGAAACCGCACGATCGCGAGCACCGTGCCGCGGTCGGCGGCCAACGCGTAAACGGGCAGCGCAACCCGTTCCGGAGCGTCGAGCCGTTTGTGCTCAGGAGGGCGCGGGGTCTTCAGCTGCAGATCGATGGTCGGCATCGGATTCGATTGGGCCGAGGCCCGGAATTCGCCAACCGAAACCGAGCCGATCTCGTCCCATGCGAGGTAGAGATCCTGCGAGGCTCCGAACGGCAGCGGCACCAGACGACGGACACCCTCGGGGTAGAGCTCAACGGACATCTGCCAATGCATGATGACGGCGATCACCGCGATACTCAGCAGGGCCACGACCCCGCAGACCAGTAGAAAAGTGGCGCCGCCCGAGTTGTTCCTCCCGGCCGGAAGCAGGTCATCGCCCTGGTCGTGTTTCCACTGCACCCATGACGAAATGCCATAGGCCGCTCCACCCGCCAACACCAGATAGACCATGTACACACCCAGCGGTGTCCCTCGACCCCGCAGCCGGACACCAGCCCCGCGGGAGGGATCGACGTGGTGTTGCACCGCCGAGCGTCCCGCCCGGGCGGGCGACCATGCCATCGTCACGGCGAGCATCCCGGCACCGGCGAACATGAGCGCACAGCCGAAGGCGCCGACTGCCGTCGCCGAATGTCCTTCGCGCACACCGCTGTCGATTCCGATCAGGACGGCGACCACCGCCAACAGGCCGAAGAGGGTGGCAAGAACGACCCATACGGCTCTCACCGCCGTCTTGGGTTGCCGGACCGGCCATTCCCGGGTCCGGGGCACCTGCGGAAATACCGACGTCGTCGACGCATCGTCCATTGGATTCACCTGTCCCACAGCCATTGCAAACCCTTCGAGCCGCCGTATGCCGCGAGGGCGCCGACAGCGCCGCCCACGACGAATCCGACCGCATTGCCCACGCCGGGCACGGCGGTCCCGAGAGCCGTACCTTCCATCGCTCCGGCAAGGAAGCCGCCCACCATCCCGCCGGAGACCAGACCGATCTCGGCACCGCCCACCTCGGTCACAACGGCCTTGGTCGGGTCCATCTCGCCGTCTCTGATGTCGTTGGCGATGGCGGGGATCGTCCCGATGAGGTTGCCGTAGATTCCGAAATGGCTCAGGCCCGAGCTCATTTCCTTCGTGATCCCTGTTTCGGTGGCGGACTTGCCCCAGTTCTCCACCCACTTCAACACGGTGGTGTCGCCGGCTTCCCGCGCCGCCGATTCCAGTCCCATGCGTGTCGCTTCGGTCATGCCTCCCACGACCGAGGCGGCAGTCATGCCTGGTATATCCGGTTTCCAGAACGACGTCGGATTGGCCGCGATCGCGTCCGAGATCGCGTTCGTGTCCTCTTTCTTGATTCTCTGGATCATGGCCGTCTCAGCCGACAACGCCGAACCCGGTGCCATCGAGGAGATCTCGTCGTTGGCCGTCAGTATCTTCATGCCCCAGGCAAGGTCGGCCGCGAGCAGGGCGTCGGCCAGACCCGGGATGCGGGCGAGTTGAATGCCTGCCTCGGAATCCGGGTTCTCGATCCCGGTCACACTCCAGTCATCGTGAACCACCACCGGCGGCGCGACGTAATTCGCGAAGATCGACTTCAGGTCCGCCAAGGGTTGATTCATAGCGTCGTAGGCACCGGTACAGGCAGTCGCGAGATGGTCGTAGGCGGTAGCCACGGCCCGCATCTGCTGTTGCTCCTTGTCCGCTTTGCCTCGGGCCGCGTCGCCGGCCTTGCCCTTCCAGGCGAGGTCGTCATGGATGGCCGTGTGCATGGTGTCGGCGGATTTGATGATGGTGTCCGCGGCTGCGGTCGCGTTCGCCGCGACGCCGGGAAGTCCGGAAAGATCCCAGGCCAGAACTACTGCCGGAGTCGCCATGAGTACGCGCCTCTACTTCTTGCCCGGAGTTCCGGAGTTCAGATCCGCCACCGCGTTCAACCGGTCGGCGACATCCTCGTCATGGTTGTTGTACTTGTCGGCCGACAGGACCAGCAGCCCCGAGAATGTATTGAACCGGGCCTCGAGCACGGCACGGGCGGTGGTATCGATACCGTCGGAACGACCGAGCGCCGTGCCGACCCCGGAGCCCTTCAAAACGTCGGCCACGGGCTGAGCGCCCAGCGCCACCATGTCGTTGATGTCCTTCGGCAGCAGAGCCAGGCCGCCGGCGAGCTTGCGGAGATTGTCGGGGGTTACCTCGAGCGCCGTCATAGCTACCCTCTAGGATCATGTTCCAGAACTTCAGTTGGAAGATTTCCGCAGCATACAAGAGGTATCCACGCGCCGAGCGGTACGGGATACCAGCCAATAGGCAATCTTTCGCAAACCTTCGTCGACCCATCGCGCTCGACGTCGCTGTTCGAGTCGCCGGAACGCTTTCATATATGGGTTCGGCCTACCGTTTCGCCCGTTTCCGAGTCGGCCCGCAATCGACCGGCATACCCATTTGCCAGGTGGATGCGGGGCGGTGAGGATTCTCACGATCGCCCGGTCCGGCTCGGTAAGGCCCCTAACTTTTCAGAGTCTTAACAGTCAGTTCCGGCTGCTCAATGGCAGGATGTCGGTGCTGGTCGAGCATTGCTCGGCGACCGCTGCGGAGTCTTCGTGAAGCCGGGGGCACCGCCGAACCCCCGGCCAGCAGTGCGTGTAACACTGGCGAAACACAGCCTTGATTGCAGGGAAACACCGCGTCCATACCGTGTGGTCGCGACGAACCCATGCAGTCACCACTGGCTGGGAACCGATCCGTAAGGAGTACTAAGTGGCGTTCAGCACGGCCGACGAGGTCATCAAGTACATCAAGGAGGAGGAGGTCGAATATGTAGACGTTCGCTTCACCGACCTCCCCGGTGTGCAGCAGCACTTCTCGATCCCGGCGAAGGCGTTCACCGCTGATCTCGCCGAAGAGGGTCTGGCGTTCGACGGTTCGTCCGTTCGTGGCTTCCAGTCGATCGACGAGTCGGACATGCTGCTGCTGCCCGATTACAGCACCGCCCGCCTGGACCCGTTCCGTGCCGCGAAGACGCTGAACCTGAACTTCTTCGTGCACGACCCGTTCACCCGCGAGGCGTACTCCCGCGACCCGCGCAACATCGCGCGCAAGGCCGAAGAGTACTTGCGTTCGACCGGCATCGCCGACACCTGCTACTTCGGTGCCGAGGCCGAGTTCTACATCTTCGACTCGATTCGCTACGACTCGGCGATGAACGGCGCGTTCTACGAGATCGACTCGATCTCCGGTTCCTGGAACACCGGCGCGGAGTACAACGCCGACGGCACCCCGAACCGTGGTTACAAGGTCCGCAACAAGGGTGGTTACTTCCCGGTTGCCCCGTACGACCACTACGTCGACCTGCGCGACAAGATCTCGACCAACCTGCAGAACGCGGGCTTCGAGCTGGAGCGCGGCCACCACGAGGTCGGCACCGCCGGTCAGGCCGAGATCAACTACCGCTTCAACACCCTGCTGGGTGCCGCGGATGATCTGCAGCTGTTCAAGTACATCGTGAAGAACACCGCGTGGCAGGAGGGTAAGACCGTTACCTTCATGCCGAAGCCGCTCTTCGGCGACAACGGCTCGGGCATGCACGCCCACCAGTCGCTGTGGAAGGACGGCAAGCCGCTGTTCCACGACGAGGCCGGCTACGCGGGCCTGTCGGATCTGGCGCGTCACTACATCGGCGGCATCCTGCACCACGCCCCGTCGCTGCTGGCGTTCACCAACCCGACCGTCAACTCGTACCACCGTCTGGTGCCGGGCTACGAGGCCCCCATCAACCTGGTGTACTCGCAGCGCAACCGCTCGGCTGCCGTGCGCATCCCGGTGACCGGTTCCAACCCGAAGGCCAAGCGCATCGAGTTCCGCGCGCCTGACTCCTCGGGTAACCCGTACCTGGCGTTCGCCGCCATGCTGATGGCCGGCATCGACGGCATCAAGCGCAAGATCGAGCCGCTTGCTCCGGTCGACAAGGACCTCTACGAGCTGCCGCCCGAGGAGGCCAAGAACATCCCGCAGGCCCCCACCTCGCTGGCGTCGGTCATCGACCGCCTCGAGGACGACCACGACTACCTCACCGAGGGTGGCGTGTTCACCGAGGACCTGATCGAGACCTGGATCGACATCAAGCGCACCCAGGAGATCGCGCCCGTGAACCTGCGGCCGCACCCCTACGAGTTCGAGCTGTACTTCGACGTCTAAGTCGATGTAGCGCAAGCGCTCTCGGAGCCCCATCCGCCTCGGCGGGTGGGGCTCCGCCCGTTTCCGGGGTGGCTCACCTACGATCGGTTCATGTCCGTCGATGTTGTGACCAGCATTGATATCGATCGGCCGCGGGAGTTGGTGGCCGGGTTCGTGATGGATCCGTCGAATGCGACCGAGTGGTACCGGAACATCGCCTCGGTCGAGGTGGAGACCACCGGGCCGTTGGGGGTGGGGTCGCGCATGGCGTTCCGGGCGCAGTTTCTCGGGCGGTCGCTGGCCTACACCTATGAGGTGGTCGAGTTCGAGGTCGGGCGGCGGCTGGTGATGCGGACCGCCGACGGGCCGTTTCCGATGGAGACCACGTATTCGTTCGAGGACACTGCGCTGGGCGGAACCAGGGTGACGCTGCGCAATCGCGGCGAGCCCACCGGGTTCTCCCGCTTCGCCACCCCGCTGATGGAACCCGCCATGCGCCAGGTGAACCGGAAGGACCTGCAGCTGTTGAAGGAGATCCTGGAGTCCGAGTCGCATCGCAGCGAATAGCAGGGTTGCGCGAGAATTACTGGGGAACAGGGTGATTCGATTTCGAGTCCAGCGGGTGTCCCGGTGGATGGGGTGTCAGGTTCGGTGGGCGGGAGGGTGCGTGGGTAGGTCTGCGGTAGGGGCGTAAGTCGCCCTAACGTCCGGGGCTGTGAAAATCAAACATTTTGCACGACTTCGTATTTCAGTTCTCGCGATGATCGCTACCACGGTGGCGGGCCTCGGGATGGGGGCGGCCGTGGCCGCGCCGATTCCCATGCGACAGGAGGCCACGCAGATCACCTTGCAGGGGGCGGTGAATGTGCGGGATGTGGGCGGGTATGCCACCTATACCGGGGATTCGACGCAGGCCGGGAAGGTGATTCGGTCGGATGCGCTCGGGAAGTTGACCGATGCGGATGTGCAGAAGCTCGGGACTCTGGGGATTCAGACCGTGGTCGACTTCCGGACTGCCCCGGAGGTACAGGGTTTGGGCGCGGACAAGTTGCCCGCGGGCGTGACCGCGGTGTCGCGACCCATCGACGACGGCGGGATCTATTTGAAGACGGCGCAGGCGATCGGGTCGAAGGATCCGGTGCAGCAGCAGGCGTTGCTCGGGGACGGTAAGGCCGAGCAGATCATGAAGAACGCGTACACCAATTTCTTGAGCGCGGATGCGACGGCGAAGTTCGCGCAGACCATCAAGGATGTGGCGGCCGCGCCGGGGGCGATTCTGTACCACTGCACCTCGGGCAAGGACCGTACCGGCTGGATGACGTATGTGCTGTTGCAGGCGGTGGGGGTGCCGGAGAGCGTCGCGCGGCAGGATTACCTGCTGTCGAATCAGTACCGTGCCGCGTCGGATGCCGCGCTGCGGGCGCAGTTGAAAGCGGCTGGGATCATGCAGAATCCGGATCTGCTGATTCCGTTGCAGATCGTCAGCGATGAGTACCTGGATGTCGCCGTCGCTCAGATGAAGCAGCAGTACGGCGACTTCGGTAAATATCTGTCCAAGGGTCTCGGCCTGGATGCCGGGACCATCCTGAAACTGCACCACAACTTCGTGGGCTGAGCCCCCGGACGCGTGATCCGTAATACGGCCGCGTGCCGCGGGTTTGAACACACAGGCCCAGCGGCCGCGGCTCGCCCTACGATTTGAGGGTGTCCGTCGAGTCCGCCACCGCTGCTCCCGACCGGTCGAAGGCCGTACGCAAGCAGTTGCGCCGCTGGCTGCCGAATCAGCATGGGGCCTGGGCGATGTTGGCGGTGCCGTTCCTGGTCGGGATGTGGCTGGGGCACCCGACGTGGGCGCATCTGCCGCTGCTGCTGGCGTGGTTGCTCGGCTACATGACCGCCTTCCACCTGGAGCAGTACCTGCGACTGCGTCATATTTCGCGCAATCCGAAGGCCCCGCGCCGCCACCTGCGTCCGTTGCTGACCTTCGGCGCGGCCTTGGTCGTGATCGGTGCGGGACTGGCGCTCACGCACCCCTGGCTGGTGTTGGCCCCTTCCGCGATGGCTCCATTTTTCGCGGTGAATCTCTGGTTCGCGTGGCGCAATGACGAGCGGGCGCTGGTCAACGGCCTGGTGGCGGTGGTTCCGGCGTGCGGAATGCTGCTGGTGTCAGCATATTTGGGTGGTGGCGCACTCACGGACGGCTGGCGGCCTGCTGTGGCCTGCCTGCTGTATTTCGCGGGCACGGTGTTCTATGTGAAGACGATGATCCGCGAGCGTGGCAATCGGGATTACTATCGCGCCTCGATCGTCTATCACCTGTTCGCACTGGCCGTCGCCGCCTGGTTGCAGCCGTTGCTGTTCGTGGCATTCGCCGTGTACCTGGCGCGGGCCGCACTGCTGCCGGGTCGCGCGCTGCGTCCGGCCCGGGTGGGCATGATCGAAATGGCCTGCTGCGCACTGTTGACGGCGCTGCTTCTGCTCTAGCAGGCGCTAGGAGAGCTGGGCCAGTGTCGCTACCACCTCGACCACGACGGCGAGTTGGCCGTCGATGGTCAGGTGCACGCCGTCGTCGAGATGCAGTTCTGCACCGGGCAGCGGCTCGGTGACCGACAGGGCGTCGACCATGGGTTCCGGCTGGTCGGCCAGCAGGCTCGCGGTCTCCGCCATATCCGCTGTGGCCCAAACGATTCCGGCATTCGCGAAGTGCGGGAAGGTGGCGGCGCGGGCCTCGTCTACCGCGGTCGGGGTGAGCCAGACCCACCGTGCGGAGGTGAGTTCGAGGGTGCGGTCGCGCAGCAACAACAGATTGCGGGCCGTTTCGGTCGCGCTGACCAGCCTTGTCCGGGCCGCGCCCAGCCGCTGGGCGTCGTTGGCTCCGAGCTGGCACAGCACCCAATCGGGGCGCTCGTAGCCGAGCCGGGGCAGCGTGGTCAGCGCCTGCGTTGTGGTGCAACCGCTTACGGCCGCATTGATCAGCGTAATGGCGTCGCCGGGTCGGCGCAGTGCCAGTAGTTCCCGCAGGATCTCGAACCAGGACAGGCGATCCGCCGTGGAGCTCTCCCCCAGCGCGAGCACCTTGCTGCCGGGCGTGAACGGCAGCCGATCCACCTGTGCGGCCAGCTCGGCATCGGCCAGCAGTTCCTCGGCGGCGTTGCGGGCCTGCTGCGTGAATCCCGCACGCAGGTCCCGGTATTCACCCGGTTCGAGCCCGAAGAGCCCGGCGACGCGCGCCTCGTCGAGGCCGTTCAGATAGGGCATCGCCTTCTCGGGCTGCTGGAACCGGACCAGCTTCTCGGTCATCGCGGCATTCATGGTCACTCCACTTCGCTTCGAGAGAACCGATGCCCGAGTGACCTTGCGCCGCAGGTCAGGGGGCGATCGGTGGATTCATGTTGTGCTGCATGCGGTCGAGGAGATCGGTGAGCACGCTGATCTCGTCGTCACTGAGTCCGGCGCGCAGCCGCTGATCGTGGGCGGTGGCGGCCCCGGCCAAGCGGCGGAACAGGCTTTCACCGCTCTCGGTGAGTTCCACCTGGTGCACCCGGCGGTTGGCGGGGTCCCGGCGGCGGATCACCAGCCCGTCGCCTTCCATCGCATTGAGGTGATGGGTGAGGGTGGCGCCTTCGATGCCGACCGCCTTCGCCAGTTCCCGCTGATTGCCGAGGTTCTGCGTTTTCAAGGTCAGCAGGATCAGCCAGACCGGCATCGAACCGCCCGCGGCGGCCAGCGTGCTGTCGAAGGCCCGGCCGACCGTCTTCGCGGTGCGGGCCAGCGCTAGGCCGACGGGTGTTCCGGTGGGTCTTGGCATTCCCTCAAACTACCTCGGCGGTTTTGCGCCGCTAGGGTCCGACGCTCGTACTCAGATGCAGTCCGGCCAGCAGCCATCGGCCGTCCCGCAGGACGGCGAAGTGCGTGCTTCGGAACCTGCCGTCGGCGGGGTTGCCCTGATATTCGGCCTGCTGGACGTATCGGCCGATCGCGATGGCGGCGTCGCCGTAGTCGCGGACGGCGACCTCGTCCTGCCAGACCATCGATCGGGTCCGGAGGACACCGGTGCGGTAGCGGTCCAGCCAGGCGGCCTTGTCGAGCACGAACCCGGCGGGCCCGACCACGGCGAAGTCCGCCACGGACATCTCATCCAGTGCGGCAACGTCTTCGAGCTGTTCGGCCGCGGCCCAGCGCCGGCAGAGGTCGCGCACCTGATCCTGGGTATCCATTTTCTCTCCCATTCGTCTGACCAACGAGACCTAACGTTAGATATCGAACGATTAGATGTCAAACGTTTTCGAAACCTGACAGCAGGACGGGTTGCGCCCCTGTCCATTTCGGATCGGGGCCCCGAATCAGGTGATCAGCGGGTGAGAGCGGCCAGCTCGGAGAGGTCCAGGTGGCCGTTGGGATCGGACCAGCCGGTGGCGTGGAGGTCTTCGGGGGCGGCGACGCCGAGCGCCTCGTGCAGGCCGATGGCTACCGAGCGGGCGAGGTCTTCCAGGCCACTGCGCGGGATCGGGCAGAACAGGGTGCGCTGCCAGTTCTCGATGTCGTGGCGGGCATCGGGGGCGGTCCAGCCGAGGGTTTGTAATCGTTGTGCGGCGGCGTCGGAAATCGGTTCGGCGAGATAGTAATTGCCGGTGAGTTCGAGGGAGAGTTTGATGTCGAACTGCTGGATCTGAGCGTAGCGATTTCCGGAAGCGACGAGGATCAGAGTGGCGCGGGAGGGCAGTTTCGCGAGGCAGCCGGCCAGTGCGTGAACAAACACGTCCCAGTCGGTTGTCACTACGCGCTCGCTCTGACCCCGGGTGCCCATCGTGGCCGATCATACGCCGTCAAATGACGGGTGGCGTGAAATATCCTGCCGCCCAGTCCGATCAGCGGAAACCGCGGCGGTGTCGACTGGTGTAACCGCCGCGGTTTCCGGTATTCGGCCGACCGCCGTCAGGGGGTGGGGGCGGGACCGAGCACGCAGAGCGGGGTGCTCGCCAGCAAGCGCCGATCATTCTCGGCGGGCGTGAACGCCTGCCGGACAAGGAATTCCCGCAAACGCGATATTGCGTTCATTGCACTCCCCTCGAAATCCATGGCCATCCGGCAACCCATTCTGCCAATCGAGCGCCGTTGTGGCCGTTAATCTTCCGTGAATAATGGCGCACCGATGGGTGCGGGCGGCACTCTTCGGGCAACCGTCCGTTCAGCACATCGCATTCCCGCTGCGGGCGCAAGATTCCCCGCCGCGGATTTACGATTCCTTGGCGGTGGTCCGGCCCGGCCGCCCGATCCTCGCGTTGGAAGGAACTGACTGCCTTGTCCTCGGAATTCTCCAGCAGCCCCGATCATTTCGAGGTGCGCCCGGTCGGCTGGGTCCGCTCCCCGCTGACCGACCGCGCCGGCGCGCCCCGCCAGCCCGATGAGGACGCGCCCGCCGCCGAGGTGTTGCTGGCCCCCGATTTCGTGCCCGCCGCCGCCGATCTGGAACCGGGCATGCAGGTCATCCTGCTCACCTGGCTACACGCGGGCCGCCGCGACACCCTCGCGGTCCATCCGCGCGGCGACCGCACCCGCACCCCCACGGGCGTCTTCGCCACCCGCTCCCCGGACCGCCCCAACCCCATCGGCCTGCACGAGGTCACCTTGACCTCGGTCACCGGCAATGTCCTCGGCGTGGCCGGACTGGAAGCCATCGACGGCACCCCCATTCTCGACATCAAACCGGTCCTCGGCGGCATCGAATCCCGCTGACCGCCGCCTCGGGCGGGGCGGGTCGTACGGAGGAAGGGCTGATGGCCCGGCGTAGGTTGAGGGGCATGGCGGCTCCCAGGCATCCGGTACCGACGCTCGGTACGCAGCGGCTGGCTGCCGCGTGCCAGGCCGAGGTGCCGGAGCTGACCACGCGGCTGATGGCGGCGATCGCCACCGACAATCCGGAGTGGACGGATTACACGGCGGTGCCGCGCGCGGATTTGCGGGACGGCTGCCGCCGGTATCTGACGCGGATTCTGGAATTGCTGCGCGGGCAGGCACCGGATCCGGACGGCGATGACGTGGCCGCCGCCATCGGCCGCCGCCGCGCCGAGCAGGGTGTACCGCTGGAGGCGATGCTGCGCACCTTCCGGCTGGGCGGGCAGATCGTGTGGGAAGCGCTGCTGGACAAGGCCGATGACATCGGGCCGAGTGAGATCCGCGAGGTCGGTTCGGTGATGTGGGCGGTGGTCGACGGCATGTCCTCGGCGCTGGTCGCCTCCTACCGCACCGCCGAACTGGATCGGGTGCGCAGCGATGAACGCCGCAGGCATTCACTGATCGAGGATCTGCTGGCGGGCCGCGCCCATGACGCCACCTTCGCGGCGCGGGCGGGCCGGGAGTTGAATCTGCCGCCGAACGGCGCGTATCTGGTGGTCGTCGCGCGGGGTGAGGGCGGGCCGCCGCTGCACATGGGCGCGGAGACGGCGCTGGGAGTGTCGGGTATTCGCTCGGTGTGGCACGACCGGGTGGATTCCACGGTCGGTCTGGTGTCGCTGGAGCATCGCGAGGCTTCGGCTGTGCTGCAACAGATTCGGCCATTGATTCGCGGCCGGGCGGGTGTCTCGCCGCCGGTGCCCGGTCTGGCGGGCGTCGACACCGGGCACGCGCTGGCGGTGCTGGCCCTGGACACGGTCTCCGGCGATCCGCAGGGTCTGCTGGTCTCGCTGGATGAGCGTTACCCGGAGGCGCTGCTGCTGCGCTCCCCCGATCTCACCGATCTGCTGGTGACCCGTTCGCTCGGTCCGGTGCTGGAGTTGCCGCCGAAGGAGCGCGACATTCTGCTGCGGACGCTGGCGGTCTGGCTGGCCGAGAACTGCTCGGCCGCGAATGCCGCGCCGATCCTGCACTGCCATCGCAACACGGTCATCAACCGGTTGCAGCGCATCTCGCTGCTGCTCGGCCGGCAGCTGGAGGGGCAGCGGTCCTACGTGGAACTTTCCCTCGCGCTGGCCGCGCTGGAACTGCCTGGAACCACGCGAGATTGACGTATTCGGGGCCCGCTGACAAGCCCCCGAACGCCCACTACCGGCGGGTACTAATTGTGCTCTGCGCCCAGTCGAACTCTGTCATATATGGGCTTCCAGTGCATTGATTGTGCAATTGGTGACCGACAGACTCGATCGCAATGACCCGCATCACAACCGATGGCTGGGTCTGTGAGTACATCGAGATGAGGAGCACCACGAGTGCCGGAATTCGATCTATTGGTGATCGGCGGCGGCCCGGGCGGTTATGTGGCCGCCATCCGGGCCGCTCAGCGGGGCCTGAATGTGGGCCTGGTGGAGAAGGAACGCCCGGGCGGGGTCTGCCTGAACTGGGGCTGCATCCCGACCAAGGCGATGCTGCGTTCCGCCGAGGTCTTCCACACCGTCGCGCATGCCGCGGACTTCGGGATCTACGCCGATAACCTGCGCTTCGACTACGCCGCGGTGCGCAACCGCAAGGACGGCATCGTCAAGGAACTGACCGATGGCGTCGCGGGCCTGCTGAAGGCCAATGGCGTGACCATCATCGAGGGTCACGCGCGCTTCACCTCGCCCACGACCGTCGAGGTCGTCGAGGCCGGTCCGTCGCCGATCTTCGAGGGTGGCCCGCGCTACGCCGCCGCCCCGACCGCGAACGCCGTCCGCACCGTGAGCGCGAAGGATGTCATCGTCGCGACCGGTTCGGTCCCGGCCGTGCTCCCGATCCCGGGCGCGGATCTGCCGGGTGTCATCACCTCCGACGGCGCGTTCGGTCTGACCGAGGTCCCCAAGCGTCTGGTCGTCATCGGCGGCAGTGCCGTCGGCGCGGAGTGGGCCAACCTGTTCCACGAGTTCGGTGCGGATGTCACCGTGGTGGAGATGCAGGATCGCCTGGTTCCGTTGGAGGACAAGGAGATCGGCACCGCGCTGGTGCGCTCGTTCACCAAGCGCGGCATCAAGGTGCTGACCGGTGCCACCGTCACCGGTATCGCGCAGGGCGACAACGGCCTGTCCGTCACCGTGGGTGGCGCGAAGCCACAGGAACTGCCCGCCGATGTGGTGCTGGTCGGCGTCGGCCGCCGCCCCAATACGGCCGGGCTGGGCCTGGATGTCGCCGGAATCGCTACCGACGCACGGGGTTTCATCCCGGTCGACGAGCACCTGCGCACCGGCGTCGAGCACGTCTACGCGATCGGCGATGTGACCGGCAAGGCGCTGCTCGCGCACGTCGCCTCGCATCAGGGCCTGGTCGCCTCGGACACCATCGCGGGCATCGCGGCGCACATCGACTACAACGTCATCCCGGCCGCGACCTTCACCCACCCGGAGATCGCCAGCGTCGGTCTGACCGAGGATGCCGCCAAGGCCGCGGGCCACGACATCGTCGCCGCCAAGTTCCCGTTCGCGGCGCTGGGCCGGGCCAAGTCCTTCGGCGATCAGGAGGGCTTCCTCAAGATCGTCGCGGGCAAGAAGCACGGCGAGGTGCTCGGCGTGCACATCATCGGCCCGTCGGCCTCGGATCTCATTACCGAAGGGGCCCTGGCGATCTCGCTGGAGGCGACCCTCGACGAGCTGGCCGAGACCATTCACGCCCACCCCACCCTCGGCGAGATCGGGATGGAGGCCGCCCTGGTCGGGCTGGGCCTGCCCGTTCACGTCGCGCCGCCCCGGAAGCGTTGAGGAGTTCCATCGTGACCACCACCACCGCCGCGCCGCGCAAGTCGCCGCGCAAGGCCCCGAAGGCCGCCGACGTAGCCGCGTCGCTGGAGAACACCGCCGAAACCCTTTTGGGTGGAGCGGATTTCGGCGGCACGGACGCCAACGACCTGCTGTCGCTCTACACCGAGATGCTGTTCATCCGGCGTTTCGAGGAGCGCACCGCGCAGGGCTACCAGCAGGCCAAGATCGGCGGCTACTGCCACCTGAACCTGGGTGAGGAAGCCACCGTCGTCGGTGTCGGCCGCGCCATGCGTCCCACCGACTACCTGTTCACCAACTACCGCGAGCACGGGTACGCGCTGGCCAAGGGCATCGAGCCCGGCCGCGTCATGGCCGAGTTGTACGGCCGCTCCACCGGCACCTCCAAGGGCTGGGGCGGGTCGATGCACATGTACGACACCGCGACTCGTCTGCTCGGCGGTTACGCCATTGTCGGCGGCCAGGTTCCCCTCGCAGTCGGTGCCGCGCTGGCCATCGACTACCGCGGCGGCGATGACGTCGTCGTGTGCCAGATGGGTGAGGGCACCACCAACATCGGTGCCTTCCACGAGTCGCTCAACATCGCGGCGCTGTGGAACCTGCCCGTCGTGTTCCTGGTGATCAACAACCAGACCGGCATGGGCACCACCGTCGAAAAGTCTTCCGCCGAACCGGATCTGTGGAAGCGCGCCTCCTCCTACCGCATGCGCGGTGAGCGCGTGGACGGCACCGATGTGCTGGCCGTGCGCGAGGTGGCCTCCGACCTGATCGAGACCGCCCGTCGCGAGGGCAAGCCCGCCCTGCTCGAGGCCGTCTCCTACCGGCTCAAGGGCCACTCGGTCGTCGACCCGGCCAAGTACCGCGCCGAGGACGCCGTCTCCACCGCCGTCGCGCACGACCCGATCGTGCTGTGGCACAACCGTCTCCTCGAAGCCGGTGTGCTGAGCGAGGATTCGGCCGCCGCCATCGAGGCCGACGTGAAGGCCCGCGTCGTCGAGGCCGTCGATTTCGCCGATCAGTCCCCGCATCCGGACCCGGCCACCCTGTTCGATTACAACTACGCGACCCCGGTCGCGGGCGATTCCCATCGCCTGCCCGGCGATCCGCTCTTCACCTAAGGACATCACCGTGGCTGTCATGACCTACCGTGAAGCGCTGCGCGAGACCCTCCGCGAGGAGATGCAGCGCGACGACGATGTCTTCCTCATCGGAGAAGAGATCGGCGTTTTCGAAGGCTCTTACAAGATCACCGCAGGGCTCCTGCAGGAATTCGGCGAGAAGCGGGTGCGCGACACCCCGATCGCCGAAGAAGGTTTCGTCGGCGCGGCCATCGGTGCCGCCATGCTGGGCCTGCGCCCGGTCGTCGAGATCATGACGATCAACTTCTCGCTGCTGGCGCTGGACCAGATCGTCAATCACGCCGCCAAGATCTACGGCATGTTCGGCGGTCAGACCTCCGTGCCGATGGTCATCCGCACCCCCGGCGGCGGTGGCCAGCAGCTCGGCGCGACGCACTCGCAGAACATCGAGCTGTACTACGCGTTCGTGCCCGGCCTCAAAGTCGTCGCGCCCGCCACCCCCGCCGACGCGAAGGCGCTGCTGAAGGCCGCCATCGAGGACGACGACCCGGTGCTCTTCCTCGAGAACCTGTCGCTCTACAACACCAAGGGCGAAGTGCCGGACGATCTTCCGGCCGCCGAGATCGGCAAGGCCGCGGTCACCCGCGAGGGCACCGACATCACGCTGATCGGCTACTCGCGGATGGCGAACGTCTGCACCCAGGTCGCCGAAAAGCTTGCCGCCGAGGGCATCTCGGCGGAGGTCGTCGACCTGCGCAGCCTGCGCCCCCTGGACCGCGACACCATCGTGAAGTCGGTCAAGAAGACCGGTTGCGCCGTCATCGGCGAGGACGACTGGCTGACCTACGGCATCGGTGCGGAGGTCGCGGCGTCCATCTCCGACGGCGCGTTCGACTACCTCGACGCCCCCGTGCGCCGCGTGGCCATGGCCGAGGTGCCGCTGCCCTACGCCAAGCCGCTCGAGAAGTTGGCGCTCCCGTCGCCGGAATCGCTCTACAAGGCCGCCCTCGAAACCCTTGCCGCCGTCGGCAAGCGTCGCTGAGAACCGGAAGGAACCATGTCTGAAGTAACCATGCCCCGGCTCTCCGACACCATGGAGGAGGGCGTCGTCGCGGCCTGGCTCAAGCAGGTCGGCGACCAGGTCAAGGCCGGCGAGATCATCGCCGAGATCGAGACCGACAAGGCGCTCATGGAGCTCGAGGCGTACGAGGACGGCATCCTCGAGTCGATCATCGCCGAGCCCGGCACCACCGTCGCCATCGGTGAGCCGATCGCCATGCTCGGCGACGGCAGCGGGTCCTCCGCCGCTCCGGCCGCCGCACCCGCTGCGGCCCCGGCCGCTGCTGCCCCGGCTCCCGTTGCGGCACCGGCTGTTTCGGCTCCGGCCGTCGGCAACGCTCCTGCGGTTGCCGCCGAGCCTGTTTCCACCGAGCCCGGCGAGCGCAAGCGGACTTCCCCGCTGGCCCGCAAGGTCGCCAAGGAACTGGGCGTCGATATCAACGGTGTGACCGGCACCGGCCCCAACGGCCGGGTCACCAAGCAGGATGTCGAAACCGCGAGCAGCACAGCCGCTCCGGTCGCCGCGCCCGCCGCCGCTCCGGCTCCTGCCGTCGCCCCGGCCGCCGTCGCCCCCGCGACCGGCGACTACGACGAGATCCCGCTGACCACCATCCAGCGTGTCTCCGCCCAGCGCCTGACCGAGTCCAAGCAGCAGGCCCCGCACATCTATCTCACCAGTGCGATCGATGTGACCGAGCTGCTCGCCTTCCGCGTGCAGATCAACAAGACCCTCGAGGAGACCGGCTCCGGCAAGGTCAGCGTCAACGACCTGCTGGTCAAGGCGGTCGCCACCACGCTGCGCCTGGACTCGTCGGTCAACGTCTCCTTCGCGGGCGACAAGCTGCTGCGGCACAAGGCGATCAACATCGGCATCGCCGTGGCCACCGACGCGGGCCTGTTCGTCCCCGTCATCCACGACGCCGACCGCAAGTCCGTGTCCGCCATCGCCGCCGAGGGCCGCGACAAGGCCGGCCGCGCCCGCGACCGGAAGCTCAAGGGCGAGGACATGTCCGGCGGCACCTTCACCATCTCCAACCTGGGCATGTTCGGCATCGAACAGTTCACCGCCGTCATCAACCCGCCGGAGTCCGCGATCCTCGCGGTCGGCGCGGCCCAGGACGAGCTGAAGCTGGACGGCGAAAAGGTCGTCTCCCGCAAGATCCTGCGCGTGACCCTGTCGGCCGACCACCGTTCCATCGACGGTGCCGTCGCGGCCAAGTTCCTGCAGCAGCTCAAGGAGCTCATCGAGCACCCGCTGCGCATCGTGACCTAGTCACTGTGAACACAGTGACGTAGTCACACCCAAGACCGCCGTTCGATTTTTTGATCCAGGATCGAACGACGTAAAGCCCGCCACCCGGCGCGCGCGGCGACCATGCCAAGCCGCGCGCCCGGAAGCCGAACTCACCCGGCGGCGGGTCAGAAATGCCGGATGGCGTGGACCGGGTTACCCGGTCGGTCCACACCATCCGGCTTTTCGCATTTCTACGTCTTCAGCCGGTTGGCGTGAGAGACAACCTCATGGAAACAACGCCAATGTCTGGCGCATCAAGTCGGCACCGACTTCACCGCTGTCATCGGACTCGGCGACGACCTTCACTACGGGCACATAGCTACCGAGCCAAGCCATCGGGGTTGGCGTGCCGGTGGTCGGACCTACCGCGGCCTCGTACGACCAATCGGCAGGACCGAGCGGGAGATTGGAGTGATAGATCGTCCGCGAACCGGTCTGCACGACGGTGCCGTCCTGTGCCATGACCTTTTCCTGGCCGTAGTCGTATGCCACGGAGACGTCGTGGTCCCGATACCGGAATGCGCACCGCCACAAGCTGCCCGGCTGCGCCGGCGCCTGGCTGGGCTGCGCGCCCAGCCGGGTCGCGATCTCGCAGGGGTCCATTCCCAGCAGCTTCGACGGCTTCGTATCCGCGGAACTCCCTTGCGGCGGTTCGGCCATCCACCGTCGCACCGCGCCGGGCAACAGCTTCTTGGCAACCGCGCAGGGCTCGGTGTCCTGCGGTGCCTGCACCGTGAGCCACAATGACGCGCCCGCGGGAAAGCTGCCGAATGCGAGGCAGGTCTGCCGATTCGTCCCGATGGTTGTCCCGTCGGGCGAATAGGTGAGTTCCGGCGAGTCACCGGGCCGCGGGGTCCCGCTCACGTCGGCGCCCCAATCCAGGCCGATGGAGGTCATCATGGTCGTCGAGACGGTCAGGGCCGCACTGCACGAGCTCGGACCCGGGTTGTTCACCTCGAGCACCGGCGCCACCTGTGCGAGTGCGTCACGGGGAATGAGGGCGCACATATCGATCTTGCGGGTGCGTTGCAGCACTTGCGTGTGCTGTTCGCCGTCCTGCGGCACCGTCATCCAGAATTTGTCGGCCGGCGATGCGGGCTGTCGGCTTGCGCCACAGCCGATTCCGCTGACCATTACCAGCGCGGCCAATACCAACTGCCGATACACGTGAATCCCCCTCGAACTCCCCCGAAGGGGAGCGGCAAACCTCTGCCGCCGGGTTGGATTTCTACCAGTTCCCACCAATGGGATCAACACGAGAATATGACCGATACGGTGACCGATACAGCGGTGCCTATTTCGGCGATGCGGGTTATGGATTGTCGCGGAATTGCTGTTAGGTTCACCGACCGACGCGAGCTCCTTTGCGTCGGAAAGAGATACGATGCATTTCAAGAAGTTTCTGGCGACTGCCGCATTCACTGCCGCGGCCACAGCCATCGCCACCGCTCCGGCTCAGGCAGACGCGCCCGCGCCGACCGCGACGCCGGTGTCGATCACCGGCACCGATCACGGTGTGGCCTTTACCGTTTCACAGGTCGCCGATTCGAACGAGGTCACCGTCGACCTCGACGGCGGCCACTTCACCGCGACCGGCACCGGTATCGAGGTCACCGATGCGACGGGTACTCGGATCGGGGAAATCCCGTTCAGCCTGACCACTTCCCAGGGCACCATCGCGCTGGCGGCCGAGGTCGGCCGGACCGACACCCACCTCAGCGCGCAGCCGATCGACGGCTGGGTCTCGCAGCGCCAGGTCAACCAGCAGATCGGTGCCGCGATCGGCGGTGCCGTCGGCTTCGCCATCGGCGCGTTCGCCGGACTGCTCGGCCTGGTCGGGATGGGCGTGCTGGCCATCATCACGGTCCCGGTCGGCATGCTCGCCGGGCTGTTGATCGGCGGCGGGATCGGCTTCGCCATCGGAACCTCGGTACCCGCCTCCGACGTGCCCGACATGTGGGAATACCACTGCGGGAGCGGCCCTCACCTGCCCACCTGCTGACAGCGTTGCCACAGCGCCGACATGATGAGAAGATTTGGTAGTTACTCTCTCATCCTGTCGGCGCCTGGCATGCCGATGGGGAGGTCGATCAAAGGAGATCCGCCATGACCGCCGCCGTCGCACTCGACCATGGAACCGCAGGTGCACGCCCCGAACGCCGCCCGTTCGGGCCCGGCAGCCGGATGTGGGAGGACACCGGGCTCGTCACCTTCTCCTTGACGGCCGGGTCGGCATTTCTGTTGCAGACGATGGAACCCAGCATCGCCGCGGTCGTGGACGAGCACTCCACCTTTCGCACCGATGCGCTCGGGCGCGCGGCACGCAGTATCGCCTCGGTGATGATGTGGATCTACGGCGGCGAGGAAGCGCTCGCCGAAGCCGATCGGCTGCGCAAGATGCACACCACCCTGAATTCAACTGACGCGCAGGGCGTGAAGCACCGGGCGCTGTCCTCCGGGCCGTGGGCGTGGGTGCTGCATACCGCCATCTACGCATTCACCGAGGGCAATAAATACTTCTCCAGCGAGAAGTTGAGCGAGGCGGACAAGGAGTCGTACTACCAGGAGGTGGTGCAACTGATGCGCAATTTCTCCGTGGCTCCCAAGGAAATTCCCGCCACCTATGCCGATTGGGTGCCGTGGTTCGAGGGACAGGTCGAAAATCATCTGGTACCTACAAATGTCGCGTATGACTATCTGAAGGTCATCCGGAATATTGCCCCGCCCAAGCAGATTCCCGCACCGCTGCATCCGGTGTGGCGGGTCGCGACCCAGCCGATCGGCTGGCTCCAGTATTTCTTCACCGTCGGCACCACTCCCGACATTCTGCGTGACAAGCTCGGCCTGGAATGGACCGCGAATGATGAACGCGCTCTGCGGGTTCTGGGATTTGTCATCGGCCGGACCGTCCCCCGTCTCCCCGAGCGGGTCCGCTACTTCCCCATCGCCTACGAGGCCCGCAAGCTGGAACGCGACCGCGCGCGGCTGCGCAAGATGATCAACCTGCGTCCCGTTTAGCGGGCAGCACGCCTTCGAACTCGGTGAGCACCTGGCGGAGGAAGACTCTGACCAGGTGCTGGTTCGATGTCGTTGCGCCGTACAGGGTCTCGATCACCGGGTGCAGTTGGCGGCCGGTGTCGACGACCAGGCGGACCAGGCCCTGCCCGGCACATCGGGTCAGCGTCGGTTCCAGGATGGTCACGGCCTCCGCGACGCGGCCGGATGCCGATAGGCAGCATCCGTAGAGGAGTTCGGCGTTCAGTAGTGCGCGCGGGCGGGGCTGGGTTCCGACGATTTCCACGAGCCGCTCTGCCCGCGAACATGCTTGCGCGGCAGCGGTTTCGGTTCCGGCCAGGAGGAGTAGCCGGATCGCGGAATCCTGGTCGAGTTCGGCCGCCACCGCCGACGGGGCGTCCGGGTGGGCGCGGTAGGGCTCGAGGTTTTCGAGGTCGCGGCGGTCGGTGTCGGCGATGGGCAGGCCCAATCGGATGCGTTCGTTGACGATTCGGGCGGCCAGGCGGGGCAGGTGCAGGTTCGTGGCGAGCTTGGTGCCCTCGTCCAGGCGCTCGTGCATGGTGTCGAGATCGCCGCGCACGGCGGCCAGGCGCGCGCCGACGCCGTAGCCGGCCATCAGGAATTCGACCGCGCCGCCTTCGACGCCCATCCCACCGGCGAGCAGTTCCTCGGCCTCGATGAACTGCCCCTTCTCGTACAGCAATTCGCCGAGCAACGCGCTGGCCAGGCGGGTGGCCTGTGATTGCCCGCCGGTTTGCAGCGCGCCGCCCAGCGCAGTGCGGAACCGGGTCTCGGCCCGGCCGATGTCGAGCTGTTCGTAGCCGGCGCTGCCGTCGATGCAGTCGCAGTAGATCGCGCCGAACGGTCCGCGTACCCGGTCGCGGAACGGTTCGATCCACCGATGCCAGCGATGCACCTCGTCGAAGTCGAAGCGGTACAGCGCCGAGATCATCGCCCCGACGGCCAGCCCGTGAGCCATGAAGGGCCGCACCGAGTCCCGGACCGCCACCAGGTCCGGTGCCAGCACCATGGTCTGGTCGGTGGCGAATCCGAGGGCGGTACCCACCAACCGCACCTCGAGCTCGACGGCGGCGGCATCCTCGGCGGCGGTTGTGCCGTCCCGGTGCGGTGCTGCCAACGCTGTCTCGGCGCGCGCCAAGGCGGTCGCGGCGGCGGTCGGGCGCTGCATGGCGACGTTCGCCCAGGCGATCTGCACCTGTAGCCGCGAGTTCGAATCACTGAGCGAGCCGGGCAGTTTGGCCGCCAGGCCGAGCAGTGTTCCCATGCGGGACTGTTCCATCAATCGTTCGCCCTGCTCGACGACGAGGTCGACGGCGCGGCGGGGTTCGCCCGCGGCCAGCAGGTGATCGACTGCCTCGGTGAGCATGTCGTGTCCGGCGAACCAGTCCGCGGCGGTCAGGTGCAGTTCTTCCAGCAGTCCCGGATGCAGCCGGATGAGGCGGTCGCGCAGGAATTCGGCGAACAGCGTGTGGTAGCGGAACCAGCGCAGATCGTCATCGATGCTGCGCAGGAACAGATCTCGCTGCCGCACCTGTTCGAGCATGTCCTGGCCGTGGCTCACCCCGGTCAGCGCCTCGGCGAGGTCGCCGTTGAGGCGTTCGGCGACGGAGGTCCGCATGACGAATTCGAGCAGTTCGGGTTCGAGGGTGTCGACCACGTTCTCCATCAGATATTCCCCGATGGCGTAGTGCCGTCCGGAGATCTGGTCGATGTACGCGCCCGGATCGTCGCGGTCGCGTAGCGACATCGAGGCCAATTGCAGTGCGGCCGCCCAGCCTTCGGTCGAGGCGCGCAGCCGCTCGACCTCGGCGGCGGCGAGGGTGAGCCCGCTGGTGTCGGCGAGGAATTCGGCGGTTTCGGCGTCGTCGAATCGCAGTGCGGTCTCGTCGATCTCGTCGAGGTCGTCGCGAACCCGCATGCGCCCCAGTGGAAGTCCGGTGCGGTTGCGGCTGGTGACGATCAACCGCAGGTGATGGCAGCCGTGGTCGAGCAGGTACTCCATCGCCGCGATGGTCGCCGCGCTCGTCACCCGATGCCAGTCGTCGATGACCAGCGCCACCGGTTCACCGGCCCGGTGGATCTCGTCGATGAGGGTGGTCAGGACCCGCCGCGCGGCATCGCTGGCGTGCTCTTCCAGCAGTCGTTCGAGATCGGCCGTGATGGCCGGGTGGGCGTTGCGGATGGCCGCCACCACGTGCGACAGGAACCACACGACATGGTCGTCATCGTCGTCCACGCTCAGCCAGGCGACTCGAACACCTTGGGCGGCAAGCATGTTCACCCACTCCGAGGCGAGCGTGCTCTTACCGAACCCGGCCGGTCCGTGGATCAGCACCAACCGCCGGACGGGTCCCGCCGCCAGCCGGTCGAGCAGCCGTCGCCGTTGCACGGGCTGCCGTGTCGTGCTCGGCGGCCGGTAGCGGCTCGAGGGTGACGCGGCCATCGCCGGGGCGAGCGCCGACGCCAGCACGGGCACGGGTGGCGCGACCGCGACCGGCGTGTCCGCGGCGGGCAGCGCCATGGAGTCGACCGCGAGACCCGTCACGAATTCGATATTGCGCAGCCGATCGCCGAATTCGCGTGCCGTGCCCGGCCGCTCGGCGGGATCGTGCGCCATGGCCGCTTCCAGCGCCGCGCACAGCAGTGCGGGCACCTCGCTGTCGCGCAGGTCGGGTACCGGTTCGGAGGTGATCCGCACGAACTGCGCGACCATCGACTCCCCCGCCCGGCGTTCGAAGGCGGCGTGCCCGGTGAGCAGGCAGAACAGTGTCGCGCCCAGGCTGTAGATGTCGGCCGCCGCGGCGGGTTCGGCGCCGCGCAGCACCTCGGGCGCGGTGAAGGCGGGCGTTCCGGCGATGAGTCCGTTCGAGGTCTCGAAAACCCCGGTGACACGGGCGATCCCGAAATCGCTGAGCAGCGGCTCGCCGTAGTCGGAGAGCAGGATATTGGCCGGATTCACATCGCGGTGCACGATCCCGCGCGCGTGCGCGGCGGCCAGCGCACCGGCGATCTTCACCCCGATCGACAGCACCTCCTGCCAGGGCAGCGGCCCCCGGTCCCGGATCCGCTCCCGCAGTGACCCGAGCGCGTAGAACGGCATCACCAGATATGGCCGTCCGGTGACGGTGACATCGGCCGACAGCACCTGGACGATGTGCGGATGCCCGCCGAAGCGGCCCAGCGCCCGCTGTTCGCGGAGGAACCGCGCCCGTTCCTCGTCATTCGACCGGGTGTCGAGCACCTTCACCGCGACCAGCCGATCCAGGGAATGCTCGACGCACCGGTAGACGACTCCGAAACCCCCGCGCCCGATTTCGCTCGCATCGTCGAGTCCCGCCGCGGCCAACTCCGCGGCGACTCCTATCCGCAGGTCAGGCTGCGTACCGTCTTCGTCTGGTTCGACCATGAACCCGCTCATTCCGACGAGTTGGTCCCGACCTCCCGATCGTAACCACCTGTGTGCCGGATGCGGGCCCCCGATCTCGGAGCGGCGGGCGTGGCGGGCACCCCGGTTCCTGGGGCTGGTTCGCGGCGGGACGAACCACCAAGGTCAAATGGTGTCTATGCGGATGGTGTTGTGGCGTGCCCTGGTCGGCGCGCTACTCGTGGTGGGGGTCGTGACGGTGCCGGGGCAAGCGGGTGCCGAGCCGCAGTATCAGTGGCGCGAGGAGTTCATCACCGCCCCGGACGGGACCAGTCTGCACGCGGATGTGCTGCGGCCGCCCGGTGTCGCCGACGATGTGCGCACCCCGGTGATCATGACCGTCAGCCCGTACCGGGCGCACCTCGCGCATCTGACCGACCCGCACATCAAGGGTGGACCCGACACCGACGATCTGCCGATCTCACTGTTCCTGCAGGCCGGATACACCTACGTGATCGTGGATCTGCGCGGCTTCGGCGGCTCGAACGGCTGCCCGGACTTCGGTGGGCCGGGCGAACGCTCGGATGTGAAGACGGCCGTGGAATGGGCCGCGGGACAATCGTGGTCGACCGGGAAGGTCGGGTTGAACGGCGTCTCGTACGAGGCGTGGACCGGGCTCATGGGGCTGGCCGAGAAGCCGGCGGGTCTGGCGGCGGTGGCCGCGTTCGAGCCGGTGGTGGATCCCAACGCCTACCTCTACATGCAGGGCATCGCGTGGAAGTTCTCGCTCAAGCCGATCAGTGAGAGCGGGGTGCGGCCAGGTGATCTCGCGGGCCTCGAGCATCTGCTGATCGCGTCGACGCCCGCGCATCCGTCGGATTCGGCCGAGTACAAGGCGAATGCCGCCGAGATCGATCCGGCCTGCTACGCCAACTACCTGGCCGAAACCACCGACCACGACGCGAATTCCGCGTGGTGGCGTGACCGTGACCTGGTGGAGAAGTTGCGCGGCAACACCATTCCGCTGTTCCTGGGCCAGGGTTTCGTCGACTACAACACCAAACCCGACCGGGTCTTCCAGATGTGGAACAGCCTCGGCCCCGGTGCGCACAAGGCCTGGTTCGGGCAGTGGGGGCATCGGGACTGCACGGAGAAATGCGGTGCGTCGCAATTCTCTTCGGAACTGCTGGCCTTCTTCGACAAGCAGGTGGCGGGCAAGGACGTGAACACCGGCCCGCGCATCACTGTCGGCCAGTTCGACGGCCGCTGGCGTTCGGAGACGGCGTGGCCGCCCGCCGACAGCCGGGCCCTGGACATCGACCTGCGCACGGGCCGCTACAACGATCGCGGCCTGCTGCCCGGCGCGGACCGGGAGATCTGGACCGTCTCCCAGCCGCTGGAACAGGATCAGCACGTCGCGGGCACGCCGACCGTCACGCTCGGCCTGGACGGTCCGGCCACGGCGAGTGTCGCCGTCGAGGTCTACGACATCGCCCCCGACAATCGCGCGACCGTCATCACCCGCGGCATCGCACCGGTGACGCCCACCGCGCAGGTCCGGCTACTCGGCCAGGACTGGCCGATTCCTGCGGGCCACCGCATCGGTGTCCGCGTCACCGATGTGGTCGACGATGTCTGGGCGCATCCCCCGGCCTTCGCCCCCGTCACCGTCACCGCCGCGCAATTGCATCTCCCGCTGCTGGGCACGATCCGCACCCCCGACCTGCCCGGCGAAGCCGGCGATTCGATTCCGAAATGGCGAAACGAGAAGTCGCTCATGCTGCCCGCGGATGTGGTGAACAATGCCACTGTGACCGTGAACTTCCCTGCCAGGTTGGGCGGTTGACCACCATGACGCGGACCTCGTCGACCGAGGACCCGGCCGTCGGCCCCATCGGTGGTCCCGCCGTCGATGCCGTCACCGCCGAACGCCTCGCCGCCGCAGTACGCTGCCGAACCGTCTCCCACGAGGACCGCGCGCTCATCGACGACACCGAGTTCGAGCGCCTCATCGACCATCTCGAACAATCGTTCCCGCTCGTGCACTCCCGCCTGACCTGGGAGACGTTCGGGCACAGCCGGTTGTACCGCTGGGCGGGCAGCGGCGACGCGGGTACGTCGGAGCCGGTCGCCGCGATCCTGTTGGCGCACATGGACGTCGTGCCCGTCGACGATCTCGACGGCTGGACCCATCCCCCGTTCGCCGGTGTGGTGGACGACGAATTCGTCTGGGGTCGTGGGGCCATGGACGACAAGTGCCGGGTGCTGGCCATCCTGGAAGCGGTCGAGCAGGCCCTGGCCGATGGCGTGCATCCCGCTGCGAGCATGTATCTCGCGTTCGGGCACGACGAGGAGGTCTTCGGCACCGAGGGCGCGGCGCGGATGGCGCAGCGGCTGCGCGAAGCCGGAGTGCGGGCCCGGCTGCTGCTGGACGAGGGCGGCGTGATCACCGCCGGTGTGGCCGACGGGATCGACGCGCCGGTGGCCACGATCATGGTGGGCGAGAAGGGATTCGCGACGGTACGCCTGTCGGTGTCGGATGTGGGCGGGCATTCGTCCATGCCGGGACGGCAGACCGCGGTGGGTCGCCTGGCGCGGGCGGTGGCGCGGATCCAGGATCATCCGTTCCCGCTGCGGTTGACGCCGGTCGCCGTCGACATGCTGTTGCGGGTCCGGCAATTCGTCTCCGAGCCGCGGCGGACCCTGCTGGGGTTGGTGCATGTGGCGGGTCCGGTGGCGGCCCGGGTACTGGCCGCGCGGCCGACCACCGAGGCGCTGGTGCGCACCACCACCGCACCGACCGTCATCAAGGGCGGGGTGAAGCCGAACGTGCTGCCGCAGCGGGCCGAGGCGCTGGTGAATTTCCGTATCCTGCCCGGTGATTCGGTGGCGGATGTGCTGGCGCACTGCCGGAAGGTGGTGCGCGACAAGGAGGTCCGCATCGAATTGGACGGCGTCGCCTCCGAACCCTCGGCCGATCCGGTCGCGGGACCGGACTTCGAGCTGGTCGCCGAGCTGGCGCGCGAGGTGGTGCCGGGCGTCGCGGTCACCGTAGGGGTCGTCCCGGGCGCGACCGATTCCCGGCACTACGACGATCTCGTCGCCACCCGCTGCAATTTCTCCCCGATCGTGCTCAGGGCCGCCGATCTGGAGCGCATCCACGGCACCGATGAACGGATCTCCCGCATCGACTACGCGCGCCTGATCCGCTTCAATCGCCTGCTGATCGACCGTCTCGCACGCTTTGCCTGATTCGTGGGAGGCTGTGGCTGAATCATGCGAGGCTGTGCCTGATTCTCGTGCCCGTTCCGAATGGAGGACCGATGACCCGCACCGAGACCGGCGAGTTCCAGGGCGCGGGTGGCCGCGTGTTCTGGCAGGCGTGGCTGCCCGACGGTGAACCGCGTGCCGTCGCGGTGATCGTGCACGGGTACGCCGAACATTCGGGCCGCTATACGCATGTCGCGCAACGGCTCACCGATTCCGGTGTCGCCGTTTACGCCCTCGACCACACCGGGCACGGCAAATCCGAGGGCCCGCGGGCGAATATCGGCTCGCTCGACACCGCCGCCGACAATGTCCGCACCCTGCTCGCCACCGCGACCGGACGGCATCCGGGGCTGCCGAGCTTCGTGATCGGACACAGCATGGGCGGACTGACCACCGCCTATTTCGCGGTCCGCGATCAGCCGGAGGTGAACGGCGTCGTGCTGTCCGCCCCGGCGATCGATATCGCGGCGGGCAACGCCGTGCAGCGGCTGGCCGCGCCGCTGGTGTCGCGGTTCCTGCCGAATCTGCCTGTGATCAAGCTGGATTCGACGTTGGTCAGCCGGGATCCCGCGGTGGTCAAGGCGTACGACGAGGACCCGCTGGTGCATCACGGCGGCGTCCCGGCTCGCACCGCCGGGGAGATGCTGCGCGCGGGCGACTACGTCAAGGCCCACCTCGATCGCCTCACCGCCCCACTGCTGGTGCAGCACGGCACGGCCGACGGGCTCGCCTCACCCACCGGCACCGATCTGGTGGATCAGGGCGCGGCGTCCAAGGACAAGACCGTCATCCGCTACGACGGCCTCTACCACGAGATCTACAACGAGCCCGAGCAGGACAAGGTCATCTCCGACCTGACCCACTGGGTCGAGGCGCATATTCCCACCGCCTGAGCTACCGGTAGGCGCTGAGGCAGGCGTTCTCGCCGTCGAGGACGCCGGTGCGGAACGCCTCGAGGCGGACGAAGCCGCTGGGCACGATGTTTCCGTCGACGTCGGCGGCGGCGAGACCGTCCGACAGCAGGCCGGAGATGGCGGCGTCGAGGTCGGTGGCGGTGAGTTGCAGGTCGCTGCCGGGCTGACTGAGCTTGGTGCTGTACGCGCCGGAGAAGCAGGCGGCCCGCAGGCCAGCGGTCTCCGCGCCGGTAATGGTCAGCTGCCGATTCTGTTGCACCGCAAGCATGTAGCGCGAGACGAAGACGATGAAGGCGTTGTAGTCGCCGGCGACCATGGCGGACAACAGGTCGCCTTTGTCCCCGGCGACGGCCCGTTTCGCCAGGGCCGGGACGTCGGTGCCGATGACATTCGCGCTCGGGCAGTACGAAACCGGTTGGGTGACGGTCACATTCGGGCAGCCGCGGCTGACACCGGCGTAGTCGAAGGCCGGTTGCGGTTGGATCGGGTAATTCTTCGCCAGCGATGCGGCGATCAACGCCAGGTCCGGTTGGTCGACGGGGAGCTGCCGTTCCTTGTCTCCCGGTTGAAAACTGGTGGGCAGGGTGCCGCGCCGCTTCTGCAGTTCGGCCCGGGTGATGCCGGCGCAGCCGGTCGCGCCGTCGGTGTAACCGATCTGCACGGCCGTGACCCGTTCGAACGCGGTCCCGTGCTCGTCCTGACCCGTGCCGGGTTCCCGATCGCGGAAGGAGATGACGGCGGCCAGCACCCCGTTGAGCCCGTCGGTGGTGTTGAGGGTGAAGTGCCGCGAATTGCCTTCCGCCACCGCACGCAGGAACACCCCGGCGAAGCAGTCGGCCTGCTGTTCCCGCACCACACCGGCGGTGAGCAGGCCGTTGAGCCTGGCCTGCGCCTGCACCGAATGCCCGTACTCGTGGGCCAACACCATGACTACCGCCATGGGCCCGAACTTGCGCACCAGTTCCGGCAGCAGGGTGCCGCGATCCCAGCCGATGGTCTTGTCGACGGTGCAGTAGGCGGCGTTCACCTCCTGAAAGGTGCTGCTGCGGCAGAACTCCACGGCCTGGGCGCGCGACGCGGTGGAGTCCCAGGAGATGAAGCGGGTTACCGGGGTGAACGTGCCGGGAAAAGTCTTGGCGTACTGACCTTTCCAATAGTCGGCGATATCGGAGATGGCATCGAGGGCGAGCTTGTCGATGCTGCCGCCGTCGCCGTTCTCGGCGGTGAGATCGGCGTCGGGCACACCCGGGCGCGGGCCGCTGGGACCGGTGGCGGTGGCCTGTCCGGCCAACTCCCACGGGTTGGTGGTGACCGGAGCCGAAACACCCTGCGCGGCCGGGGCTTTCACACTGGCGCAGCCGGTGAGCGCCACCGCCGCCACGATAAGCATGACGGCCAGCGCCGACCGCACCCGCGATGTCCCCATCATGCCTCCCGCGTACCGCCTGCACCGAGTATCCATCCGGAGATCGCCCCGAGTCCCCGGTCTCGCAAGGAGAATGCGCACGAAACACCCCGATTCGGCGTGCCGTTCACGACACGCAGCCGGAAAATCAGCTGGGAGCGTCACCCATTCCGTGGCACAGTCGACAATCATGAGCGACTATCGCCGAGTAAACCGCGCGAACTGGGACGACCGGGCTCCCCTGCACGCCGGATCCGGCGACTACGCCGTGGAAAGCTTCCGCAACGACCCGTCCTTCCTCAGCCAGGTGGTCCGCTTCGATGTGCCACGCCTGGGGGATATTCGCGGCCTGCGCGGCGTCCACCTGCAATGCCACATCGGTACCGACACCCTCTCGCTGGCACGCCTCGGCGCGACCATGACCGGCCTCGACTTCTCCTCCGTGTCGCTGGCCGAAGCCCACAAGATCGCCGAAACCTCGTCCACGCCCATCGATTTCGTCGAGGCCGAGGTCTACGACGCCGTATCCGTGCTCGGCTCGGCGAAATTCGATCTGGTATACACCGGTATCGGTGCGCTGTGCTGGCTTCCGGACATTCATCGCTGGGCCGAGACGGTGGCCGGTCTACTGCGCCCGGGTGGGCTGCTGTTCATTCGCGAGGGTCATCCGGTGCTCTGGTCGATCGACGAGAACCGGACCGATGCGCTCACCATCGGCTACCCCTATTTCGAGACCCCCGACCCGACCGAGTTCTCCGATGAGAACACCTATGTGGCAACGGATTCCGTCGTCGAACACACGACCACCCAGGAATGGAATCACGGCCTCGGTGAAATCGTGGAGGCGCTGTTGCAGGCCGACCTGAATCTCACCCAGCTCATCGAGCACGACAGCGTGCCGTGGGAGGCACTGCCCGGCCGGATGGAGTGCGGGGAGGACGGCGAATGGCGGCTGCTCGAACACCGCGAACGCCTCCCGTTGTCCTACACCCTGCAGGCCCGCAAACGTTGAGACCGAAATGCCCGTGCGCATTTCGCGTGATTGCGGCTACGATCCGGACGCCGACATGGAGTAGATCAGCGGTAGATCACCCGGCTCTTAACCGGGAGGGCGCGGGTTCGAATCCCGCCTCCATGCCAATCCTGGTCTAGCTCAGCGGCAGAGCACCCGGCTCGAGACCGGGAGGGCGCGAGTTCGATTCTCGCGACCAGGTCTTCCGATGCAATCAGGAGTTTCCTTGTCCGATCAGGCTTTCAGCGGCGGCCCACAGCGGTATGCGACGGGTCAGCTGTCGCGTGCGCTGACCGCGATCACGCGGGCCGACGCGAACAGGGCCGACCGGAAGCGCGCCGAGGCCAAGGCGCAACGGTGGCGCACGGTGCTCGACGGCCTGAACACCGGACGGGTCCGGGTCGGCAGCCGCACGCCGGTCGCCGACCTGCCCGTGTGGGTGACACTCGAGGTCGCGCACGGCGGATTCGCCACGGGCCGTGGGGTCTCCGAAGCGCCATTGACCGAAGATGAGGCACGGCGATATGCGGCACTACCCGCGCAGGTGCCGGGCAGCAACCCGCGCGAGCGCCTCAACCTCTGGTATCTCGGCGACGCCGGACAGGCCGAACTGCGGGAAGCCCTGCGCACCGGCCACTATCGGATCGACATTCCCGAGCATGCCGCGCTCCTGACCGTTGTGCTGTTGCTGGACAGGGGTTTTCCCGAGCAGGCCCTCGATCTGATCGCGGAACTGCGGCCGTACTTCTCGCGGCTGCGCTTCACACCCACCTTCGATCCGGTGGCCCGGCCCGGCGGCGCGCTGGTGCGGGTGGCGTCGGTCGGCCAGGCCGCCGACGCCCTGCGCGCGGTGCGTACCCCGGAGCAGTTGACGCTCATGCGGACCACCCTCGAGGTGTGGACGCCGCTCTACGACCGCCTGGTCGCGCTGTGGTGCGCCACCGTCGACGGTGACCTGCCGCGCCTGGATTCGACCGGTGCGGTGACCGGCGATCATCCCGGCGCGGTCCGGCCCGCGCACTGGTTGGGCGAACGTGCCCGTTGGCTGAAGGATTTCGCGGTCGCCCGCGACGAGTTCGGGTTCCGGGGCCGCCATGCCCATCGCCGGAGCAATTTCACCCGGCTGTACGAAGCGCTGCTCACCGTCCCGGACAAGCACAACGGGATCGGCGACCGGCTGCTGACCACTCAGCAGGCCGGGCGGGTCCGCCTCGCCCTCGCCAACACGCTGACCCGGCACGGCGAACCCGGCGGTGCCGCAAGGGAATCCGCCCGTGGCGAGCAGCTCGCCACCATCGCCGCGCCGTTGTACCGCGATCTCGCCACCGTGCTCGCGAATCGCCTGGACCGCTTCCCCTCCGACGGCGGGCTGCCCTCGCTGGAGCCGGTGACGACGCCGATCGGCGCGGACGACAGGGTCGGCACCCGGCGCGGCGGCACGGCCGAGATTCCCGATGGCACCGAGTTCCCGCCGCATTTACAGGACAAAGCGATCCGCGCTCTGGAGGCTTCGCCCGACGAGCTGATCCGGCGCGGCATCATCGGCTCCGGCGACGTTCTGGCGGCGGTGCTCCCACAACTCACCTCCCGCCTGCTGGCCGCCGATTTCACCGACCCGGACGCCGCGAGCCTCTACGAGCAGGTGTACACGGCGTTCCGCCGCCGTCGCAGCCTCCTCCTGCTGCGACTCCGGGGACAGGTACGAATCGACGAATTGCCCTGGGTGACAGCTATGCATGCCCTGCGTACCAAGGCTCCGGACGGTCAGCCTGGCGGGTCGGTGGAAGCCGCGCGGATGCTGTTGCGGCAGACGACCTTGCTGACGATCGGGTCCTTTCCCGAGGCGGTCGTGCCGAACCCGCTGGTCAGCGAATTCCACACGCTCTCCCAGCAGGCCGAATTGCATTTGCCGCTGGTCGAGGAAGTGGCGGCCGACATCTTCCAGGGCACCTTCACCGAAAAGTGGCGCGCGGCAGCCATGGTCGCGAGCCGCACCCTGGAAGGCACCCTCTACCAGCGCTACTACGACCTGCCCACGGTCGCCGACTGGAACACCAACGTCCGCACCGAGATCCGCTGGGGCAAGGCCACCGCGGCCGACTTCACCGAACTCTGCGCCCGCCGCGCCAACGAGGCCGGGACCGGCGAGAACTACGTCGCCCGCAACGGCGCGCTGCTCGAGCAGAGCCAGATCCTGACCACCCACAACCTGGCCGTCCTCGTCGACGCCCTGGACCTGGAATCCCGATTGCGGGAAACCGCACCGCAACTCGCGCACCGGAACCTCGTATGGCTCGTTCAACGCCTGAACCAGCCCGCCGACTGGCACACAGCCCTCATCGCGGTGAAGAACGCCGCCTACGCCTGGCGTCAGGCCCTCTTCCTGCTCAGCTACTGCGACCCCGAAGTCCAGCGCAACCAACTCGCCTGGCTGACAAAGCATTCCACCCCACGCCTGACCCCGGTCATCGACGGCCTCGCCCACATCCTGGACGGCGGCCGCTTCACCCCGACCGGACTCGCACGCGACGGCTCCGGCCGCCGCTTCCTAGGCTGGACCATCGGCCGCCACTGGTATTTCGGCTGACCACCACGGGAACCCGCTCCCCCTACCCGGCGTCCAAGGATGCAGAGGCCGGGTAGGGGGAGGACGTCGATGGATCCGGAAGCATTGCGGCGCAGGGCGAGAATGAGCCAATCGGGTGCCGAACACGAGCAATCACGCATCGCCGAACGCGGCCTGGACCCGGACTACATCCACCACCTGGAACAGTTCTCCGCGTTCACGCACCAGCAGATCCACGACCGCGTCCAAGCAATGAACCCCGGCGACATGCATCGCGCCTCCGAGGTCTGGGTAACCCTCGCCGACAGCGTGTTCGGCGCCCTCACCACCCTGCACGCCACAGTCCAGAACGCCCTCTCCGAAGGCATGTCCGGCGAAATGGCCGACGCCGCCGACACCGCCGCCCGCCGCTTCGTCACCGAAGCCACCGACCTCGCCGAAATCGCCACCAGCACCGGCCACCGCATCCTCGCCGCCGCCTACGGCGCCGAAGCCCTCCGCAAAACCGTCCCCCCACCCCTGCCCCAAGCCTCCCCGAACATCCGAGAAGAACTCCGCCAAATCGCCCTGGCTGCCCTGGACGCCAACTACACCCCGATCTATCCACCTGCCGGAGCAGGAATCCCCGCCTTCAACGTGATGACTCGGGCAGCCGTCGATGCCGACCGCGAACGGCAGGCCGAGAGCGGCAGCAGCCCAGCCTCTTCGGACCTGAAGACGTACGCACCAGCCACCACGCTCCCGGCCACCGACGCCCGAAACGTGCCGAGCACCGCACAGCCCGAACGACCGGCCGCCCCCGAACCAGCCGCCGCACAAAACATTCCAAGCCCCGCCACCCTAACCGCCGATTCTGGTTACTCCGCTGGGCGAACCTCGAACCGCGCGATCGGGGCCGATCAGCAGAAATCCACTCCACCCCAGGACGCCATCGAAACCCGCCCCGCCGCCGTCAATCCCGACGCCGCCCCACCCGCCCCGACCGGACGGCCGACGCCCGCTGCCAAACCGGCCACCGAATGGCCACGCCCCAACCTCGTCAACCCCACCCCCGGCCCCGCCTTCCCCGACCCCGCCCGCAGCGACCCCGTCCCGGGTCGCAGCTACCCGGGACCTGCCAATCCCGAAACCCTCACGCAGCCCCGAACTCCCACGGGCCCGCTCACGGACACCGCCACCTCGGCGACACCACCCGGCATGTTCGCGCCCGGCAGCCGCCCCGCAAGCGACTCCGATCTCCTCCACCGCTCCCCCGCCTGGCTCATCCGAGACCGCCAAGCCGAACTCCTCGGCGCCCCACCCCCATGCGTCCCACCCACCCTCGGAGCCGAAATCCCCGCCGCCCGATACGACCTCACTCCACTACCCGACAACAACGACTGATCCCCGCCCAGAGTCTCCACGGCCCAATCACCAAGTGGCAGGCTATTCGCCGACGACTTCCCGCGTCTCACCCAGCATCGGAGCCGAAGTCCCGCCGCCCACCCCGGGCACCGCCCGTCACCGAGTGGCACATCCTGGAGGGGATTTGCCCGGTTTCGGCGCCAGACTGTGCCACTCGGCGGCCCGCCCCGGGCATCGCCGCGCTCGGCAATCGGATGTCTCCATCACGAGGAGCGACCCGAGAATGCCTCTGCACCAGTGCATTCTGACGGAAAGAAGGCATCGCCCCCATCGCCGAGTGGCACATTCTGGTGAGGTTTGTCCGGTTTTGGGCTTCAGAATGTGCCAGTCGGCGGGTTATTCGCCGCCGAAGACTCGTTCTACGACGGTTTTGGCTCGGCGGGTTACGCGCATGTAGTGGTCTAGGAATTCGCTGCCGTCGTCGGTGGGCCAGCCTGCTACTCGGGCTATGGCCGAGAGGAGGGTGCCGGGGCCGGGGAGTTGGTCGGCGGGTTTGCCTCGGACCAGGACCAGGGCGTTGCGGGCCTTGGTGGCTGTCAGCCAGGCGTCGCGGAGGAGAGCCGCGTCGGCGGTGTCGATTAGTTCGGCTCGTTCGATGGCGTCGAGGGATTCGAGGGTGGAGGTGTTGTGGAGTTCGAGGACCTCGTGGGCGTGTTGGAGCTGGAGGAGTTGGACGGTCCATTCGATGTCCGCGAGGCCGCCGCGGCCGAGTTTGGTGTGGGTGGCGGGGTTGGCGCCGCGGGGGAGGCGTTCGGAGTCGACTCGGGCCTTGATGCGGCGAATTTCGCGGACGCCGTCGGGGGACATGCCGCCCTCGGGGTAGCGGATGGGATCTATGGTGCGCAGGAAGCGGATTCCGAGTTCGCGGTCACCGGCTACCTGGTGGGCGCGGAGTAGGGCCTGGACTTCCCAGGATTGGGCCCAGTGCTCGTAGTAGGAGGCGTAGGCGGCGAGGGTGCGGACGAGGGCGCCGTTGCGGCCCTCGGGGCGCAGGCCGGCGTCGACCTGCAGCGGCGGGTCGGTGCTCGGCGCGCCCAGTAGGCGCTGGACCTGTTCGGCGACGCTGATCGCCCATTTCACGGCGACGGTCTCGTCCTCGCCGGGGCGCGGATCGCAGACGAACAGCACGTCCGCGTCGGAGCCGTAGCCGAGTTCCATGCCGCCGAGGCGGCCCATCCCGATGACGGCGAAGTCGGCGGGCGCGGGCCTGCCGAGTTCGGCCTCGCTGGCGCGAATCACGGCCTGCAGCGAGGCTTCCAGGGTGGCGATCCACACCGAGGACAGCGCCTCGCACACCTGCGGCACGTCCAGCATGCCGAGGACGTCGGCGGAGGCGACGCGGGCGAGTTCGTGACGGCGCAGTGAGCGTGCGGTCGCGACCGCGCGTTTCGGATCGTCGTATCGTCCTGCGCCGGAGAGGATTCCGCGATGTACATCCGAGGGCTGGGTGGCCAGCAGCAGCGGCCCGTCCGGTCCGTCGGCGTACATGCGAATGGTTTCGGGCGCGTTGATCAACAGGTCCGGCAGGTACGCCGAGGAGCCGAGCACAATCATCAGCCGTTGCGCGATGGCCCCTTCGTCGCGCAGTTCGCGCAGGAACCAGATCTCGTTGTCGAGCCCTTCGGACACCCGCCGGTAAGCGAGCAGGCCCGCATCGGGATTCGGTGTCTCACCGAGCCATTCGAGCAGGGTCGGCAGTAGCAGCGCCTGAATCCGGCCCTTACGCCCCACCTCCCCGGTCAATGCCTTCAGGTGTCCGAGCGCGTTCTCCGGGGCCACGTACCCCAGCGCCGCCAGCTGCCGGATCGCCGCTTCGGGGCTGAGCCGCAGATTGTCGGCGTCGATGCGCGCCACCGATTCCAGCAGCGGCCGGTAGAAGAGTTTGGCGTGCAACCGCCGCACCCGCACCGCATTGCGTTTGATCTCGCTGGTCAGGACGCCGACCGCGTCCTGCCGCCCGTCGGGTCGCATGTGCGCGGCCCGCGCCAGCCAGCGCATGCCCTCCTCGTCCTCGGGGGCGGGCAGGGTGTGGGTGCGCTTGAGCCGCTGCAACTGCAGGCGGTGTTCGAGCAGCCGCAGGAATTCGTAGGAGGCGGTGAGGTTGGCGGCGTCGTCGCGGCCCACGTAGCCGCCGTCGGCGAGCGCGGTGAGCGCCTCGACGGTGCCCTGCACATGCAGCGATTCGTCGGCCTTGCCGTGCACCAATTGCAGCAGCTGCACGGCGAATTCGACATCGCGCAGACTGCCGTGCCCCAGTTTGAGTTCGCGTTCACGCAGGTCGGCGGGCACCAGGTCTTCGACGCGCCGCCGCATGGCCTGCACGTCGGCCACGAAGTCGGGCCGTTCGGAGGCCGCCCACACCATCGGCATCAATGCCTCGCGGTACTGCTGCCCGAGCTCCAGATCGCCGGTGGCGGGCCGCATCTTGAGCAGCGCCTGGAACTCCCAGGTCCGCGCCCAGCGCTTGTAGTAGGCGATATGCGAGTCCAGGGTGCGCACCAGCGCCCCGGCCTTGCCCTCCGGCCGCAGCGCCGCGTCGATCTCGAAGAAGGCGGCGCTGCCGACGCTCATCATCTCGGCGGCCAGCCGGGTGGCGGTGGTGTCGGCGGGTTCGGCGACGAAGATGACATCCACGTCGGAGACGTAATTGAGTTCCCGCGCACCGCATTTGCCCATGGCGATGACGGCCAGCCGCGCGGGCACCTCCCGATCCACGCAGACCCGGGCCACGGCCACCGACAGCGCCGCGGTCAACGCCACATCGGCCAGATCGGTGAGGTGCTGCCCCACCTGCTGATACGGCAGCACGGGTTCGTTCTCGACGGTGGCGGCCAGGTCGATGGCGGCCAGCAGCATGAGCTGATCGCGATACCGCTTGCGCAGCAGGGCAATCGCCTCGGGCCCGGACACCTGGGCGCGGTACAGCATGGGCCCGGCGTGCGGCCCGATCTCGGCCTCCGCCTTGACCGCCTCGAGCAGATCGGCGAGCAGTTCCTCGCGCGGCGGCAGCTTCGGCCGCTTCAGCAGCTGCCAGGCCGGCGGGTCGGCGACCAGGTGATCGGCGAACGCGCTCGACGACCCGATCAGGGCGAGCAGCCGCCCGCGCAGCGCCGTATTACGCCGCAGCTCGTAATCCAGTGCGGCCCAATCATTCCCAAGTTGCTCGCGCAGCCGGATCAGGGTCAGCAGCGCCAGATCGGCGTCGGGGGAACGCGACAGCGCCCACAGCAGGGGAACACTGTCGACGTTGTCCCAGGCCAACTCTCGCAGAGAGTCGGCAGCCGACGGCTCGAGCAAACCGAGCCGTCCGACACCGGGAACAGCGGAACGAGACGTCGGTGGCCGAACCATTCCTTCAAATTACAGGTCAGGTTGATCGGACGTGCCGCCCATCCCTCCCAAACCAGACACTGTGTCCAATCTGCCTCCGCTTCGCTACGGCAGGTTCACGGCCTGGACGCGCTGGCGCATGCGGCCGATGCCCTCGATCTCCAGCTCGACGACATCGCCGGGGCACAGATAGGGAAAGCGGCCGGAGAGGGCGACGCCCTCGGGAGTGCCGGTATTGAGGATGTCACCGGGTTCCAGCACCGCGAACTGCGACAGGTGCCAGACCAGGTACGCGACGTCGAAGATCAGATCGGCGGTGCTGGAGTCCTGCCGCGGCTCGCCGTTGACGAAGGAGCGCAGCCGCAGGTCCTTCGGATCGAGCTCGGCGGCCGGGACGAGGGCCGGGCCCAGCGGGTTGAAGGTCTCGCAGCACTTGCCCTTGGACCATTGACCACCGGACTCCTCGAGCTGGAAGCGACGCTCGGAGACATCGTTGGAGATGGTGTACCCGGCGATGCACTTCCACGCCTCGTCGGGCGAGTCGAGGTAGCGGGCGCGCGCACCGATCACCACCGCGAGCTCCACCTCCCAGTCGGTGCGATCCGAACCGCGCGGGATGAGGACATCGTCGTACGGGCCCACCACGGTATTGGGGGTCTTGAAGAAGACGACGGGCTGCTCGGGCGGCAAGGACCCTGATTCGGCAGCGTGCGCGGCGTAGTTCATGCCGATGCACCAGACCGCTCCGGGGCGCGCGACCGGCGCGCCGACGCGGCGGCCGGTGATGTCGATACGAGGCAGCCGACCGGCGGCGAGTGCGGTTGCGGCGGCGGCGATTCCGCCGCCCGCCAGGAAGTCGCCGTCGATATCGGAGGTCAGGGGCGTCAGGTCATGAGCATGCCCGTCCTCGCCGACCAGGATCGGCCGTTCCCGGCCGGGTTCTCCCACGCGCTGCAGTTTCATTCATGTCCTCGGATTCGTCGGGGTCGATCAGGGCAGTTCTTTCGGGTCGATCAGGGCAGCCGGTAGATCCGGCGCGCGGTCTCCGACAGCACAGCTGCGCGGTCGGCAGGAGACAGCGCGGTCAACGTGTCCAACGTGGTTTGCCACACCGTGCGATACGACGCGGCGGTGAGCGTGAACGGCCAGTCCCCGCCCGCGAGAATCCGTTCCGGCCCGAACACCGCCAGCGCGTGATCGACGTAGGGCTGCCAGTCCGCGGCGCTGAAGCCCGGCGCGGAGGCCGTGGCCAGGCCGGAGAGTTTTGCCACCACATTCGGGCATGCCGCCGCCTGCGCCAGCAGATCGGCCCACGGCTGCCGGCCGCGTTCGGCGATCGGCGGTTTGCCCAGATGATCGAGGACGATCGTGAGCGTGGGGTGTGCCGCCGCGACCACCGGAATCTGCGCCACCAGATCGGGGCGTTCGGCGACCGCGTCGAAGACCAGCCCGGCCTCAGCGATGAGCGCCAGGCTCTCCGAAACCTCCTGGCGCAGCAGCCATGCCGGGTCCGGGTCCCGGTGGATCATGTGCCGGACGCCGACCAGCGCCGGATGCGGTGGGCGATCCAGTTCCGCGGCGGTGCAGACGGGGTCGTGCAGCGGCAGCCAGCCGACGACGGCGGTCGGGAGGGGCGCGCGCTCGGCGGCGTCGATCAGGGCGCGAGTTTCGGCGAGCGAGTCGGCGGCCTGCACCAGCACGAGTGCGTCGACCTCGAATTCGGGCAGTTGTGGTTCGAGGTCATCGAGGGTGTAGGTCCGGAACAAGACATCCGATGTATTTGTGAGCCAGTCGTATTCGACGTCGAACTTTCCTCCGTCGATGTCCCAGATATGCACGTGAGCGTCTACAGTCATCGGAGGCATGCAGTCCTGTCTCGGAAAGTGGGGAATCGGTTTTGTCGGTCACCGACGACGCGATAGCGCGAATCAAGGCCAAGATCGTCTCCGGCGATCTGCGGCCCGGTTCGCGACTGCCCCGGGAGGCCGATCTCGCCGCCGAACTGGGGGTGTCGCGCAATTCGCTGCGCGAGGCGGTGCGGGCGTTGTCGCTGGTGCGCATCCTGGACGTGCGTCAGGGCGACGGCACGTACGTGTCCAGCCTGGAACCGAATTCGCTGCTGGACGCCATGAGCTTCCTGCTCGAATTCCACCAGGACGATTCGGTGCTCGACATCCTCGGGGTGCGCCGCATCCTGGAACCCGCCGCGACCGCCCTGGCCGCCCAGCGCATGTCCGAACCCGAGATCGAGCACCTGCGCACCCTGGCCGAGCCCCCCGCCAGTTCCTCGGTCACCGATCTGCTCGCCCTGGATCTGAGCTTCCACGCGGCCATCGCTACCGCGTCGGGCAACAAGGTCCTTGCCTCCCTGCTGGATTCGCTGTCCATGCCCACCACCCGGGCCCGCATCTGGCGCGGCGTCACCGAGGAGGGCGCGTTCGAGCGCACCGTCGCCGAGCACCGCGGCATCTGCGACGCCATTGCCGCCCACGACCCGGACCTGGCGCACGCCCGCGCCCTCGCCCATGTCGCGGGCGTCATGGAATGGCTTGCCCGCGCGGCCGGTTGAGCCACTGCTGCCCGTCGCACCCACGCTGCCACTCACGCGCATCCGAGGTCGTGCCAAAGTTGCTCGGGCACAGGCGTATTCAGCATGAGGAGGCTGTCGGCAATCTCAGTGGCGGTGCCTGCACCGAGCACGACGGCGGTGACGGCGGAGTGACGCCGGGGGAATTGCATCGCGGCGGCACGCAGCGGGACGCCGTAATCGGCGCACACCCGAGCCATGTCTCGTGCCCGGGCGAGCACCTGGGATTCGGCGTCCTGGTAGTCGAAGGTGGTGCGGGACCGCGGATCCGCGAGGATGCCGCTGTTGAGCACACCACCTGCCAGGACGGCGATACCGCGGCGCGCGCATTCCGGGAGCAGCTCGGCTTCGGCACGCCGGTCCAGCAGGGTGTAGCGCCCGGCGATGAGCACGCAATCGATCGGGGCCTCGCGCACGAAACGCAGCGCGGTCTCGACGGTGTTGACGCCCACGCCGATCCCGGCGGTCAGTCCCTGCTCGCGCATGCGGACCATTTCCGGCACGGCCGATCTCAGCGCCTGTTCCAGGTAGTCCTCGGGGTCGTGTACGAGCAGCATGTCCACGTGCTCGACGCCGAGGCGCGCCAGCGAATCCGTGAGCGACCGGCGTACACCCAGCGCCGAATAGTCCCTGCGCCGTGAGCGTTTCGGCGTTCCGTAGAACCCGTCCGTGCCGTCGACGGCGAGCGGATCGTCGTGCAGCAGCCTGCCGACCTTGGTGCACACCCAGTAGTCGGCGCGCTCACGTCCCCGCAGGAAAGGCCGCAGCCGCTCCTCCCCCAGTCCCGCGCCGTAGTGCGGCGCGGTGTCGAAGGCTCGAATTCCGGTCTGCCAGGCGTTGTTCAGCGCCTCGCGGGCGGCCGCCGCTCCCACCGGCCGGAACAGCCCCGCGTATCCCGCACCGCCGAGGACGACGCCGGGCAGGCCGGGAATTGTGAGTGCCGGCGTCCGGGCGGCCGATCGACTACGCATCGCCGGACTCCCGCCCGAGATCCCAGACCACCGGCAACTCGGCATCGCCGTCCGAATAGTCGTGCGGGACAGCGAGAAACGACCCCATGTACCGCTGCCATTCGATGTTCACCGGCAGTCCGGCGAGTTCACCGAGCAGCTTGTCGTAGCTGTCGCAGTCTATGACGTGGAACAGGTCCAGCCCGCTGCGCCAGATCGTCCACCCGCCGGCCCCGGCCGCGCGAATGGCGGCGACCAGTTCCGCGGGCACGGCCCGGTGAGCGCCCTCGTAGTCGGCTTCACAGCCGGGTTTCAGCCTGGTGTGCAAGGCGATTCGCATATCACTCCTGTCGGCGGCCACCGGCGATCCGGGTGATGACCAGGGCCACCAGGATCAGCGCGCCATTGATGAATTTCAGCGAGTCCGCACTGACCCCGCCGTAGGACAGCAGCTTCTGGATGAGCGTGAGGATCGCGATGCCGAAGAACGCGCCCAGCACCGACCCGCGTCCGCCATTGAGCGATACGCCGCCGATCACGCAGGCCGCGAAGACATTGAAGATCATCCCGTCGCCCTGACTGACCTGGACGCTGGCGAACTGCCCCGTATAGATCAGCCCGCCCACCGCCGCCAGCCCGCCGGCGATCACCAGCACCGCAATGACGACCCGATCCGTGCGGATGCCCGCGGCCCGCGCGGCGGCCTCGTTGCCACCCACGGCATAGAGCGCCCGCCCCGCGGTGGTGTAGTTGAGCAGCAGGTAGCCCAGCGCGAAAAGCAGCAGGCAGACAACGATGTTCACCGGCACCCCGGCGACCCGGGCATTGCCCAGCCATTCCACCGACTCCGGGATCTTGGTCAGGGTGAACCCACCGGTGAGGAAGGTCAGCAGCCCGCGCAGCGCGATCAGCATGGCCAGCGTCACGATGAACCCGTTGAGCCCGAACCGCACGATCAGCAGCCCGTTGACCAGCCCCACCACCAGCCCGGTGAGCAGCGCGAGCGGAATGGCCATCCACGGCGAAGCCCACGTGAACGCGCCCACCTTGGCGGTGCCCATGGTCACCCAGATCGCCACGCCCGGCGCAAGACCGAAGGTCGACTCCAGCGAGAGATCCATCCGCCCCACCACCAGCACCAACACCTCGGCCAACACCAGCAACGAGATGCCGCTCATGCTGGTGAGCACATTCACCAGGTTGGCCGACGAGACGAAACTGGTGTCGATGAAATACCCGACCACCAGCACCAGCAGGATCGGCGGCACCAGCAGGAAGTCCCGTAACGAACTCCAGCGCAACGGCCTTCGCTCCCGCCGCGACGCCACGCCCGCGGGCGTCGCCGAGTCGATCGCCGCGGTCACCGATTCGGTTCCGGTCGTGCTCATGCCATTCCTTCCATGGCGGCGACGAGTTCGCGGTCGTCCCAGCCCTTTCCGAATTCGGCGGTCAGGGCGCCCTGGACCAGGACTAGTACCCGGTCGCAGTCGCGTAGGTCGTCGATCTCGTCGGAGGCCACCAGCACTGCTGTGCCGCGATCGGCGGCGGCGCGGACTACCGCGCGCAGGGTCTGTTTGGAGCGCACGTCCACGCCGGCGGTCGGCGTGATGAGCACCAGGACCTTCGGTGCGGTGGCCAGCGCGCGGGCGAACACCACCTTCTGCTGATTGCCGCCCGACAATTCCGCCACGCCTTGTTCCGGGCTGTCGGCCTTGATATCCAGCTCGGCGATCGCGGTGCGCACCAGTGCGTCCCGGCTCCGCCGCGACAGCAGCCCGAACCGGCCCAGGCGGCGCGGGACGGTGAGGGTGGCATTGTCGGCGACGCTCATCGACAGCACCAGGCCCTCGTCGTGCCGGTCGCGGGGCACGAACCCGATGCCCGCGGCCAGGGCCGCGGGTACACCGCCCCGGCGCAGGGTGCGATTCCCGGCTCGCACGAATCCACTTGTCGTGGAACGTAATCCGACAATCGTCTCCGCTACCTCCACACGTCCGCTGGAGCCGCCTCCGGCCAGCCCGACAATCTCCCCCGGCCGCACCTCGAACCCGATGTCGCCGAATTCGCCGGTGCGGGTGAGCTTCTCGACCCGCAGAGACGGCTCAGCGGCCGGGTCGGCGGCGGGCCGCTCGACCGTCCGATCCGAGCCCGTCGATTCCCCGGTCATGGCGGCAATCAACTCCCGCTTGCCGAGGTCGGCCACCGACGCGGTGACGATATGGCGGGCATCTCGGAAAACCGTGACGTCGGAACAGATTTCGTAGGTCTCGTCCAGGTGGTGCGAGATGAACAGGAACGTCACGCCCTGCGCCTGCAGATCCCGCATACGCTCGAAGAGCCTGCGGATGGCCGGGCCGTCCAGTTGTGCGGTCGGCTCGTCCAGGATGATGAATCGGGCACCGTAGGACAGGGATCGCGCTATCTCCACCAGTTGCCGGTGCTCGACCGAAAGCTCCCGAGCCGGTGTGTCTTCCGCGACCGGCACCGACCAGGTGTCGAGCAGTTCCCGCGCCCGCTCGCGCACGGCACGCCAGCGCACGATCCGGCCGCCGAAGCCCTGGCGATTGATGAAGAGATTCTCCGCAACGGTCAGGTCCGGAATGATGGTCGAATGCTGGTAGACGCACGCCACGCGGGACCGCCAGGCGTCGCGGTCGGCGGTCGGTGGTGCGGGCTCGCCCCGGAAGCGCACCTGCCCCTCATCGGCAGGTGCGAGCCCGGTCAGGATCGACACCAGCGTCGACTTCCCGGCGCCGTTGCGGCCGACCAGTGCGTGGGTGCGCCCGGCCGTCACCCGCAGGCCGACCCGGTCCAGGGCGAGGGTGCGGCCGAATCGCTTGGAGACGCCGATCGCCTCCGCCACCGCGGTCTCGCCCGAATCCGCTTCGGCTGCCGCTGTTTCCGTCATCGGTCCCATTGCTTCCATCGGTCCCCTTGCCTCGGCCGTCGCCGGCTCAGTGGCCCCGGCCCCACAGACCGGGATCGTTGCTGGCCACCGTGACCATGTCCCCGACCTTGCCGCCGTTCTTGGTCACCACCGGCGCGGGCAGTTGATCCTCGAGCTGGCCGTTGCCGGCGTCGACGATGACCGAGCCGTGGTCGGTGGGACCGGGCACGAACTTGCGGCCCTCGGTGGCGGCCTTGGCGTAGTAGACGGCGTACTGCGCGTAGAGATCTGCGGGTTGGGAGACGGTGGCGTCGATATCGCCGTTGTCGATGGCATCGAGCTCGGCCTTGATGCCGTCATTGGAGACGATCGTGATGTGGCCGGGCTGACCGGCTTTCACCAATTTGCCGCTGCGCTGCAGCAGGGCGAGCGTGGACTGCAGGAACGCGCCGCCCGCCTGCATGTAGATGCCGTTGATATCGGAATCGGTGAGCAGCTTGTCCTGCAGACCCGAGACCGCCCGATCTGCCTTCCAGTCGGTGGGGATCTCGATCACCTTGATGCCCGAGTACCGCGTGCGCATGCAGTCGGCGAAGGCCTGCGAGCGGTCGCGGCCGTTGATGGAACTCAAATCACCCTGGAACTCCACGACTTTGCCCGCGCCGTGCAGGGTTTCGCCGAGATACACGCAGGCGTTGGTGCCGTACGCGCGATTATCCGCGCGCACCACCATGAAGGCCCCGCCCGCGTCGGGCCGGGTGTCCACGCTGACCACCGGCACGTTCTTGGCGGCCGCAGCGGTCAACGCCGGTTTCACCGCGGCGGTGTCCTGCGGGGCCATGATGAGGGACTTCACGTTTTTGGCCAGCAGCGTGTCCACATTCGATTTGAGCCGGTTGGCGTCATTGTCGGAGCTGGTGTTCTCCAGCTTCACCCCCGCGGCCGCGGCCTTCGGCCCGAGGTATCCGGCGTAGGCGCTCCAGAAGTCGGTGTCCGAGCGGGGCTGATCGGCCCCGACCAGTACGCCGTCGGCCGCCCCGTTGCCGACATTCACGGCGGCGGGTGCGCCCGATCCGCCGGTCGATTCGCGCGAACAGGCCGCCGCCGCGGCCACGACGAGCACGGCTGCCAGCGCCGCACCGATGATCCTGGTGTTCATGAGTTTTCGAGCTCCTTCGCCGAAACCTGTACTGCCGAAGCCTGTTGCATGGGTGCGAGTTCGACCGGGGACCGCCAGGCCGCGCCGGTGGGATAGCGGTAGTCGCGCAGGGTCTCGGGCCGCATCTCGGCACTGAAACCCGGTGCGCGCGGGGCGAGATAGCGGCCGTCGGCCACCCGCACCGGATCGCGGAAGTGCTCATGCAGGTGGTCCACGTATTCGATGGCGCGCTCGGCCATGGTGCCGGAGACGGCCACATAGTCGATCATCGCGAGGTGCTGCACGAGTTCGCACAACCCCACCCCGCCCGCGTGCGGGACGACCGGGATCCCGAACTTGGCCGCCAGCAACAGGATCGCCAGATTCTCGTTCACCCCGCCGACCCGGGTGGCGTCGATCTGCAGGATGTCCACCGCGCCCGCCTGCAGCAGCTGCTTGAACAGGATCCGGTTCTGCCCGTGCTCACCGGTGGAGATGGGCGTCCCGGCGACACGGCGGCGGATCTCCGCGTGACCGAGGATGTCGTCGGGGCTGGTCGGCTCCTCCACCCAGGCCAGCCCGGCCGGCGCGAGCCGCGAAATCCAGTCCGCCGCTTCGTCGACGCCCCAACGCTGATTGGCGTCCACGGCCAGCCCGATGCCCGGGCCGACGGCGTCGCGGGCGATCTTCACCCGGCGCAGATCCTCGTCCACATCGCGGCCCACCTTGATCTTGATGGTGCGGAAGCCGTCGGCGACGGCCTCGCGGGCCAGCCGCGCCAGCTTGTCGTCGGAGTAGCCGAGCCAGCCCGCCGAGGTGGTGTAGGCCGGGTATCCGGCGTCCAGCAGGTGCGCCGTGCGCTCGGCGCGACCGGATTCGGAGCGGCGCAGGATGTCCAAGGCTTCGTCCGGAGACAGCGCGTCGGTCAGGTAGCGGAAGTCGATCAGATCGACGATCTGTTCGGGTGACAGCTCGGAAATCAACTGCCACAGCGGTTTCCGGGCGTACTTGGCGGCCAGATCCCAGGCGGCATTGACAACCGCGCCGATCGCCATGTGCATGACGCCCTTTTCCGGCCCCAGCCAGCGCAATTGGGAATCACCCGTGAGCTCGCGCGCGAATCCGCCCAGATCGCCGATGATCTCGTCGACCCGGCGGCCCACCACCAGGTGTCCGAGCGCGTCGATGGCGACCTGCTGCACCTCGTTGCCGCGGCCGATGGTGAACACGAAACCGTGCCCTTGCGGGCCGGCCGGGTCGTCGGTGCGCAGGATCGCGTAGGCCGCCGAATAGTCCGGATCCGGATTCATCGCGTCCGAGCCGTCCAATTGCGTCGACGTGGGGAACCGGACATCGTGGGTGTCCAACGCGGTGATTCGTACCATGCAGTTTCCCATCTGCCAGTGATCTGGATCACGACTATACATCCGATGTCTGTACGCGCAACGAGTTTGCCAAAACTCGAGTCATGGCTAATACGAGCAATATTCAAGCGATCATTCGATTCGCGATGCTAGGTTCGGGAGGCCAAACATCGGACCAATATCGTGAGGTGGCCATGGAACCCCCGGAGCTGGATGGACTCGCCGCGGTCGTGACCGGAGGTGGATCGGGCATCGGCCGGGCCGTCACCGCAGCCCTGCGCGCCGCAGGCGCACGCGTCGCGGTCCTCGACCTGAATCCCGGCCCCGCCGTGCCCGACGGACCCGCCCTGAACTGCGATGTGGCCGACGATGATTCGGTGCGCGCCGCCGTCGCCGCCGCTGTGGCCGCCTTCGGCCGCCTCGATATCGTGATCAACAATGCGGGCATCGGCGCGCAGGGCACCGTCGAGGACACCACCGACACCGAATGGCGGCAGGTCCTCGAGGTGAATGTGCTGGGCGCGGTGCGGGTTTCCCGCGCCGCACTGCCGCACCTGCGCCGCTCCCCCGCCGCGGCCATCGTGCACACCTGCTCCATCGCCGCCACCACCGGCCTGCCCAACCGCGTCGCCTACAGCGCCAGCAAGGGCGCGATCCTGGCCCTCACCCGCGCCATGGCCGCCGACCACCTGGCCGAGGGCATCCGTGTCAACTGCGTCAACCCCGGAACCGTCGACACCCCTTGGGTCCAGCGACTACTCGCCGCCGCCGAGGATCCGGCCGCCGAACTGGCGGCCCTGCGCGCCCGCCAGCCGCACGGGCGACTGGTCACCGCCGAGGAGGTCGCCGCCGCCGTGCTCTATCTGGCGAGCCCGCGCGCATCCTCCACCGCCGGAACGATGTTGGAGGTGGACGGCGGCATGCATTCGCTGCGCTTGCGCACCCCCGAGGTCGTGGAAAGTATCGAACGGTGACCGAACGCAGAATCCCGAAGGCCCGCGACCTGACTCCCCTGCTGAAGTTCGAGCGCCCCTTCGGCGGGCGAGCACGGCAACTCGCACGCGCGCAGACCATCTGGGACCTGCGCGAACTCGCGCGCAAACGCACGCCCAAGGTGGCCTTCGACTACACCGACGGGGCAGCGGACGCCGAGATCGGCCTCGAGCGGGCCCGGCAGGCGTTCCGCGACATCGAGTTCCGCCCGGAGATCCTGCGCAACGTTGCCGACACCGATACCGCCACCACCGTTCTCGGCGGTTCCGCGCGGCTGCCGTTCGGCATCGCACCCACCGGCTTCACCCGCATGATGCACACCGCGGGTGAGATCGCGGGCGCACGCGCCGCGCAGCGGGCGGGCATCCCGTTCACCCTGTCCACCATGGGCACCACCGCCATCGAAGACATCGCGGCGGCAACGGATCCCGGCGCGCGCAACTGGTTCCAGCTCTACATGTGGAAAGACCGCGATCGCTCCATCGCGCTGGTCGAGCGGGCCGCGAAGGCCGGATTCGACACCCTCGTCGTCACGGTCGACGTGCCGGTGGCGGGCAATCGACTGCGCGATGTCCGCAACGGCATGACCGTGCCGCCGTCCATCACCGCCACCGGCGCACTCGACGCGCTGCGAAAGCCTTGGTGGTGGTGGGACTTCCTGACCACCGAACCGCTGGCCTTCGCCTCCCTGGACCGCTGGTCCGGCACCGTCGCCGAACTGCTGGACTCCATGTTCGACCCCACCGTCGATTTCGACGATCTGGCCTGGGTGCGGGCACAGTGGCCCGGCCGGGTACTGGTGAAGGGCGTGCAGACGGTGGCCGACGCCAAGCGGCTGGCCGCGCTGGGCGTGGACGGCATCGTGCTGTCCAATCACGGTGGCCGCCAACTCGATCGGGCTCCGGTGCCGCTGCACCTGTTGCCGCGGGTGGTCCGGGAGGTCGGTGCGGACCTGGAGATCCATCTCGACACCGGCATCCTGCACGGCGCCGATATCGTCGCCGCGATCGCGCTCGGCGCGCGCTTCACCCTCATCGGCCGCGCCTATCTCTACGGCCTGATGGCGGGCGGCGAGGCTGGTGTGGATCGGGCGATCGAGATCCTGCGCACGCAGCTGGTGCGGATTATGCGGCTACTCGGTGTCAGCACCCTCGAGGAGCTCGAACCCCGGCACGTCCACCTGCTGGAACGCTATCGCCCGTCCGAATAGCTCCCGGTACGCGAACGGGCCGCGATCACCGAAGTGATCGCGGCCCGTTGGCGTCGAAGCGTTTACAGCCGTCGAAGCAATTACAGCCCGAGGTATTCCTTGAGCTCGTAGGGCGTCACCTGGTTGCGGTAGCCCGCCCACTCGCGGCGCTTGTTGCGCAGGAAGAAGTCGAAGACGTGCTCGCCCAGGGTCTCGGCGACCAGTTCGGACTTCTCCATGTTCTTCAGCGCCTCGTCCAGCGACGCGGGCAGCTCACGGAAGCCCATGGCGCGACGCTCGGCCGACGTCAGCGACCACACGTCGTCCTCGGCCTCCGGCGGCAGCGTGTACCCCTTCTCGATCCCGCGCAGACCGGCGGCCAGCAGCACCGCGAAGGTCAGGTACGGGTTGCAGGCGCTGTCAGGGCTGCGGATCTCGACGCGACGCGAGGCCGCCTTGTTCGGGGTGTACATCGGAACCCGCACCAGCGCAGAGCGATTCGAGCGGCCCCAGGAGGCGGCCGTCGGGGCCTCGCCGCCGTGCACCAGGCGCTTGTAGGAGTTCACCCACTGGTTGGTGATCGCGGAGATCTCGTGCGCGTGCTCGAGGATGCCCGCGATGAAGGCGCGTGCCGTCTCCGACAGGTTGTCCGGGTCGTCCGGGTCGGCGAAGGCGTTCTGCTCACCCTCGAACAGCGACATGTGGGTGTGCATGGCCGAACCCGGGTGATCGGCGAACGGCTTGGGCATGAAGGAAGCCCGCACGCCCTCGTCGATCGCCACTTCCTTGATCAGGTAGCGGAAGGTCATCACGTTGTCGGCCATGGACAGCGCGTCGGCGTAGCGCAGGTCGATCTCCTGCTGGCCCGGCGCACCCTCGTGGTGGCTGAATTCCACGGAAATGCCCATGGATTCCAGCGAGTCGATGGCGTGGCGGCGGAAGTTCGGGGCCTCGTCGTGCACGGCCTGATCGAAGAAGCCGCCATTGTCGGCCGGGATCGGCTGCGAGCCGTCGTGCGGGCCCGGCTTCAACAGGAAGAACTCGATCTCCGGGTGCACGTAGCAGCTGAAGCCCAGGTCAGCAGCCTTGTTCAGCTGACGCCGCAGCACGTGCCGCGGATCCGCCCAGGACGGCGAACCGTCCGGCATGGCGATATCGCAGAACATGCGCGCGGAGTGCTGATGCCCCTTCGACGTGGACCACGGCAGCACCTGGAAGGTGGAGGGGTCCGGCTTGGCCACCATGTCCGCCTCGGAGACCCGGGCAAACCCTTCGATGGCCGATCCGTCGAAGCCGATTCCTTCTTCGAACGCGCCCTCCAGCTCGGCGGGCGCGATCGCTACGGACTTCAGATAGCCCAGGACATCGGTGAACCACAGTCGCACGAAGCGGATATCGCGCTCTTCGAGCGTGCGGAGGACGAATTCCTTCTGACGGTCCATGTCCGCGACTGTAGGGGCCGGGAGTTAAATCCGTGTTACATGGATGGACCAAGTCGTTCGGGCGCGTCGGGCTTCATCTACCTCACCCCCGCGGGGCCTCAGCAAGTGAGGCCCTTGGCGGGCTCTTTCAGGTCGATGAGGTAGGAGACCACCGGATCGTCGACGCACTTGTTTCCCTGCAACGACACGGTGTGTTGAGAGCCCTTGAAGGTGATCAGGTCCGCGCCCAGCTGCTTGGCCAGGTCCACACCGGACTGGTACGGGGTGGCCGGGTCGTCGGTGGTGGAGATGACGACGGTCGCGGGCAGGCCCTGGATCGAAAGCACGTGGGGCGTGCTGGTATTCGGGACCGGCCAGAAGGCGCACAGCTCCAGCGGCGCGGCATTGCTGCCGTGGCCGTCGTCGCGGAAGGGGGCGACGCGGCGGAAGTCGGCGTCCTGTTTGGCGGTGACGGCCCGGTCGGTGATGGCCGGATCGTCCACGCAGCGAATGGCGTTGAACGCGTCGGAGCTGTTGTCGTAGGAGCCGTCGTCGTGGCGGCCGTTGTACATGTCGGCCAGCGCCAGCAGGGTGTCGCCGCTGCCCTGCTGCACCTCGCGCAGGCCCTTGGTCAGGGCCTTCCACAGCCGCTGCGAGTAGAGCGCCTGCTGGACACCGGTGATGGCATCGCCGTAAGGCAGGCCGCGCGGGTCCTGGGTGGGAACGGGCTTGTCCCACAGCGGATTGATCAGGGCGCGGAACTTGTCGGTGGCCTGCTTCGGATCGTCACCGAGCGGGCAGTTGGTCTTCTCGGTCTGCGCGCAGTTGGCCGCGTAGTCCTCGAACGTCTTCTGGAAGGCCTCGGCCTGGCCCAGGGATTCCTTGAGCGGATCCTGATCCGGCTTCAGCGCGCCGTCGAGCACCAGGGCCCGCACGTGATCGGGGAACTTCTCGGCGTAGGAGTAGCCGAGGCGGGTGCCGTAGGAGTAGCCCAGGTAGGTCAGCTTCGCGTCACCCAGCACGCCACGGATGACGTCCATGTCCTGCACGACTTCCCGGGTACCGACGTGGGCGAGGAAGTCCTTGCCGGTGCGCGTGACGCACTTGTTCGCGAAGTCCTTGGCCTCGGCCTCGTTGGCCGCGATGCCGGCGGGCGAGTTGTCCTTGTTGGGTTCGGCGCGCTGGGCGTCGTCCTCGGCCGCGGTCATGCACTGGATGGACGGCTGCGACGCGCCGACACCGCGCGGGTCGAAGCCGATGCGGTCGAACTGTTCGGCCAGCTTGGTGTTGTCACCCACCGTGACCATGTTCAGACCGGTGACGCCGGGGCCGCCCGGATTGAGCAGCAGCGAGCCGATCTTCTTGCCGGAGGCCTTGACTCGCGAGATCGCGATCTTGGCGGTGGCGCCGTTCGGGTTGGCGTAATCGACCGGGACGGTCACCCGGGCGCACTCGGTGCCCTTCGGGACGTCGTCGTCGCTTTGGCCGTAATCGGTACAGCTGCCCCAGGTGAGCTGCTGATTGTAGAAAGTATCCATGCCCACCGGGGTGCTCGAGGTGGGCTTGCCGTCGACCACGCTGGTGCACGCAGCCGCGGTCATCGCCAACGTCGTCACCAAGAGCACGACCCGGCCGGTTCGCATCAACGCCATGCCACGATCGTGCCATCCCCGTGAATCCACCCTCGCACCCCTTCCACCGCTGCTCATATACATCTCCGTTTACATCGCGGCTCGCGCGCCTGTGCGCAACGTCACCGATCGCCGCGCGACCTGACCGATGGCACGGAACTGCGACGCTAGAGGTTCGGAGCCGACTCCACGCGGTACGTGGGTGTTCACACGGTTAGTCCCCAGGCCGCTCTCAGAAACCGCATGCTTAATGGAAGCAACTGGGGGCTCTACTTATGAGGGACGTCATGAACGTGCAACCACAGTCGCCGGACCGCTCCGCCGCGGGTTCGACGCGCTCACGCACCATTCGGGCCGCTGCGGCCGCTGCCGTGGCACTGGCCGCCACCCTGGGCCTGGTGGCCTGCGGGCCGAACACGCTGGTGCCCGGCAATCCGGTCGCGCAGTCGCCGGGGCAGGTGACGCAGAGTCAGCCGATCGACTTCAGCACGCCCGCAGCCGATCTCGACGCGGCCGCGCAGACCGTGGTGCCGGGCATCGTGGACGTCAATACCGAGCTCGGCCTGGCGAACGGGGAGGGTGCCGGCACCGGCATCGTCCTGAGTTCGGACGGGATCGTGCTCACCAACAACCATGTGGTGGAAGGCGCGACCAAGATCTCGGTCACCGATCTGGGCAACGGGCAGACCTATGACGCCGTGGTGCTCGGCTTCGACCGCAGCGAGGATATGGCCGTCATCAAGCTGACCGGAGCGTCCGGTCTGCAGACCGCGCCGCTCGGCGATTCCAGCAAGGTGGGTGTCGGCGATCCGGTGGTCGGGGTCGGCAATGCGGGCGGCCGCGGCACGCCGACCGCCGCCGCGGGCAAGGTGACCGCTCTCGATCAGGCCATCACCGCCAGTGACGATTCCAGTGGCAGCTCCGAGCAGCTCACCGGTCTCATCCAGATCGCCGCCAATATCGAACCCGGCGATTCCGGTGGGCCGCTGGTCAATTCGGCCGGTCAGGTCATCGGCATGGACACCGCCGCGTCCAAGGGCTTCCGTTTCAACAACGGTGGCGGGCAAGGCTTCGCCATTCCGATCAACAAGGCGCTGACGGTCGCCAAGAAGATCCAGGCGGGCCAGTCCACCGATGTCATCCACATCGGTGACACCGCCTTCATCGGCGTCTCGGTCACCTCCACCACCGGCGGCGCGCAGATCCGCGGCGTGGTGCAGGGCGGGCCCGCCGACCAGCTCGGCCTGCAAGCCCGCGACACCATCACCGCGGTCGACGACCACACCGTCACCTCGGCCACCGATCTCACCGCCACCATGGACCAGCACCACCCGGGCGACACCGTCACCCTGAAATGGATCGACCCGACGGGCCAGAACCAGTCGGCCCAAGTCAAACTCGCCAAGGGCCCCGTCGGCTAGCCGATCTCGCTCAGCCGCGACCGAGCACGGCTCCCCCGTTGATCTGCAGAATCTGCCCGGTCGTCCATCCCGCCTCCGCCGAGGTGAGATGGGCGATCCCCGCAGCCACATCCTCGGGTGTTCCGGCGCGACCCAGCGGAATCTGTGCGGCCCGGTCGGCCACCAGCTCCGGAGTCAACCGTCCGGTCCAGAACTCGGTATCGGGCACGAACCCGGGAGCCACCACATTGACGGTGATGCCTTGCGGCGCAACCTGTTGCGCCAACCCCAACGCCCACCCGTGCAGCGCCGCCTTCGCGGCCCCGTAGGGGCCGGACCCACGCAGACCCGCGATCGAGCTCACCGCAACGATCCGCCCACCCGGCGCCGCCATATGCGGCACCAGCGCTTCGGTCAACAGCACCGCGGTGAGCACGTTCAACCGAAAGGTCTCGGTATAGACGGCCGCCAGGTTGTCCAGGTCGGCCGGATCGAACGCCAGGCTGGTACCGGCATTGTTGACCAGCACATCCACGGGCCCGGCCGCCGCGATCGTCTCGACGACAGCCCGAACCTGCTGGGGCTCGGTGAGATCGGCGGTGGCGGTGGTCACCCGTTCAGCCCCGACACTCGAATTGATCTCCTTGGCAGCAGTTTCCAGCACCCCCGCCCGCCGCCCGACGATAATCACGTCCACGCCGTCGGCCGCCAGCCGCCGCGCCACCGCCTTCCCGATCCCGGTCCCACCACCACTGACCACCGCAAGCCGCGCCATCATCACTCCCCTGATCGCTGAATCGGATTCCGGCCGAACCTACTTCATGCCACGGCGCAAATTCGATGTGAAACGAATTTGGTCGGCGAGACGGGAGCAATCGACCGGCCCGCTTGTGTCGACAACAAGGGTGGCCGTCAACTCGAGTGGTGCGGCGTGAGCGGCCCACGTGTCCCAGTTGTCGGCGAGGCGTTGCCGGTCTTCGTAGAACGCCGGACGGTTTCGGCTCACGTAGCGAGCCCGTGCGATGTCGGCGGGGACATCGCACCAGATCTCGACGGCGTGCGATGCGCCGCTGTTCCGGATTCCGGTACGGGCGAAGTGAAGATCGCGCGGCTTGAACCACCAGGAGTCGATGACGACCGTGCCCGAGATCGCCTGCGCCAGCGCCCAAACCGTCTCCATCGCGATTCCGCCGAGCGCGCGCAGTCCAGCGGCATCGTCAAGACAGGCCGCAAGCGCTTCCTTGACGGCGTCCTTCGATAGGAACTGGGCATTCAACGACTGGGCAAGCGATCGCCCCAGTGTCGACTTGCCCGACCCCGGAAGTCCGTTGACCAGCACCAGGAGTTTGTCCATCGAATCATCATGACGAACGGCTCGCAGGGGCTGTACGGGTCCGCCGACCCGAATCATGCTCGAGCCGACTCCACTTCCGCCCGGCCCGGCGACCGCGACCACCGGCACTCCCGCCTGCTGGAGCGCGGCGATGTCCCGCACGATGGTGCACGGGGTCACCTCGTAGCGCGCGGCCGGCTGCCGGGCCGACCGGGGGCGGGGGCTGTAGGCCCGCAACTCCTCGGCCAACGCGTACCGCCGCTCGGTTTTGGTCACCCGCGGTTTGTCGCCGGCGCTCGCGAATCCCGATGTGCGCGAACCGGGTTGCGCGCCGTGGCGGGGGTGGCCGCCGGGTCGACGGCGACGGCGTGCGCGGTACGGCTCGACGGCCTGGTGAAATCGGTCGGCCAATTTTGTTGAATCGATTGAATTTTCGGTCGTGGGCGTCGGTAATGTGTCAGTGAACTGCGGAGGCATCCTGCGCGTATCACAACAGGGATCGATGGCGAACATAGAAGTGCAGGTCGATGGGCGACGGAGGTCGTTCGCGCTGCGATTGCCCGCCCAGCGGGGAGCTGACCTGCCGTTGGTGGTGGTGTTGCACGGCAATCGCTCGTCGGTGCTCGGGCCGGTGCAGCGGTTCGCCGATGCGAGAGCGCGGCGCGGCACCGGATTCGATGCCTGCGTAGACCGGTACGGGATCGCGGTCGCCTATCCGGATGCGTTCGGCGGTGGCTGGGCCGACGGGCGCGGGGTGTCGGCGGGTGACCGCAACGGTGTCGACGACGTCACCTTTCTGCGCGCGATCTCATGGTGGTGCGCCGAACAGTGCGGCACCCGCGATGACGGGGTGCTGGTCGCCGGAATCTCCAACGGCGCGTTCATGGCTCACCGGATGGCCTTGGAGGCCGCCGATCTGGTGTCCGCCTTCGTCGCGGTCGCGGGCGGATTGCCCGCCGCGCTGACCGGCGTGCGGCCGACCCACGCCGTCTCGGCCTTACTGATGAACGGGACGGCCGACCGGATCGTCCCGATCGGGGGCGGCCATTCGCGCCGGCGTGGCCCGAACGGTGAACTCCGTGGCCGCACCCTCTCGCTCACCGAATCCGGCCGCCGCTGGGCCGCATCGAATCGCTGCACCGGCATCGAGACCGCCGAGCGGCACCCCGCCGGCCCCGCCCCGACCGATCTGGCGGTGACCCGCCGCGCGGTCGGCGACGGCGTCGGCGGCACCCGGGTGGAAACCTGGGCCATCCACGGCATGGGCCACACCTGGCCCGGCGCCCCCGTCCCCACCCTCCTCCAGCCGCTGCTCGGCAAATCCCCGCTGAACATCGACGCGGCCGACGAATTCTGCCGTTTCTCCCTACCGCGCCTCACCCCCGCCGACGAACGCCGCCTCCCACCCGCCGCGGAGCTACGCGTCCAATAGCCGATGTGAGGAATTCCATCTCCGGGGTGAGCGGGGCGAATGGCAGACTGAGGGGCGTCATAGCAACCCGGGGACCCGGTGACGGGCCTCGAGGAACGACGAAAGAGGGACGATGATGTCCGTATCTGATGCGGAAACGCCCGTGTATGGGGCTGTGGCGGCCAAGGCTCCGGCTAAGCGGAAGACCCGCGTGCAGCATCTGCAGGAGATGAAGCAGGCGGGCGAGCGGTGGTCGATGCTCACCGCGTACGACTACTCCACGGCCCGGATTTTCGAAGACGCCGGGATTCCGGTGCTGCTGGTCGGGGATTCGGCCGCGAATGTGGTGTACGGCTACGACACCACGGTCGCGATCACGATCGACGAGTTGATTCCGCTGGTTCGAGGCGTCGTCAAGGGTGCGCCGCATGCACTGGTGGTGGCGGATCTGCCGTTCGGCAGCTACGAGTCCTCTCCCGAGCAGGCACTCGCCACGGCCGTGCGGTTCATGAAGGAGGCGGGCGCGCACGCGGTGAAGCTCGAGGGTGGTGAGCGGGTCGCCGACACCATTCACAAGCTGACCGCGGCGGGCATTCCGGTGATGGCGCACATCGGGTTCACCCCGCAGAGTGTCAACACGCTGGGTGGCTTCCGGGTGCAGGGCCGTGGCGACGGGGCCGAGCAGCTCATCGCCGACGCCATCGCGGTGCAGGAGGCGGGCGCGTTCTCGGTCGTGATGGAGATGGTGCCGGCCGAGCTGGCCGGGCAGGTCACCCGCAAGCTGACCATTCCGACCGTCGGCATCGGCGCCGGCGTGGAATGCGATGCGCAGGTGCTGGTCTGGCAGGACATGGTGGGTTACACCGGCGGCAAGACCGCCAAGTTCGTGAAGCAGTTCGCCGATGTCGGTGGCCAGTTGCGCAGCGCGGCAGCCACTTACGCGGACGAGGTGCGGCGCGGCGTGTTCCCGGGTCCGGAACACAGCTACTGATCGGCACGGTCGCAGCGTGAACAGGAACGCCCTCGCGGATTGTCGCGGGGGCGTTTTTCGGCGGCGGCCACGATAGCCGACAGCTATCGACACGTATTCGGCCCCTGCCTTCTCGGTCCACAACCCGGTTTTGGTGGCAGACTCGGTAGCCAACGAGCTGGATCGACCAAAGGGAAGTTCATGGATCGTGGAAGTAGTCGCTGGGTTCGACGGGCGCCGCTGGTGATCGCCGGTGTAGCCGCCCTCGCATTGGTCGCGGCCTGTGGGGACAATTCCTCGACCGGATCGACGCAGCCGAAGGGCTCGGGCTCGCCGCTCACCTCCACCTCGGTGCCGAGCACCAGTGGCGCGCCGACCACGGGCGCGAACGGCGCGGGCTTGAACGTCACCGATGATCAGGCCAAGCAGCTGTGCGACCTGCTGCGCCCGCAGCTGTCGGACTGGCGGGTGCAGACCCCGACCATGGACAAGGTTTCGCTCAACGCGACCGTCATCCAGTGGGCGGCACAGAACGGCCTGTTCCTGCCGAACGAGCGCGGCGTGGTGGATCGGGTCACCACCAAGAGCTGCCCGGATGTGCGCAGCGAGGCGATCAAGGCGATCGAGATCCCGGATCTGGCCTCGGGGCTGGTGGCCGGCTGATGCGGACCCTGTACCCGCCGATCGAGCCCTACGAGAAGGGCATGCTGGAGGTCGGTGACGGCCAGTCGCTCTACTACGAGGTGAGCGGCAATCCGGACGGCAAGCCCGCGGTGTTCCTGCACGGCGGACCGGGCGGCGGCACCTCGCCGTATCACCGGCAGTTCTTCGATCCGCAGGCGTACAAGATCGTCGTGTTCGATCAGCGGGGTTGCGGCAAGTCCACCCCGCACATCGCCGACGGGGCGAGCCTGGAGCACAACACCACCTGGCATCTGGTCGCCGATATCGAAAGGCTGCGAACGCATTTGGGCGTCGACGCCTGGCTGGTGTTCGGCGGTTCCTGGGGTTCGACGCTGGCCCTGAGCTATGCTCAGAAACACCCGGACCGGGTCACCGAATTGGTCTTGCGCGGGATATTCCTGTTGCGGCGCAAGGAAATCGATTGGTATTACAATGGCTCCGCGGGGTACGTGTACCCCGATGAGTGGGAGAAGTTCCTGGCGCCGGTGCCGGAAGCCGAACGCGGGCAAGACCTGGTCGAGGTCTACCACCGGCTGCTGCACTCCTCCGACGATGCCCTCGCCACCGACGCGGCCGTCGCGTGGTCGACCTGGGAGGGTTCCACGAGTTCCCTGCTGCCGCACCCGGATCGGGTCGCCGAGACCGCCGACCCGCGGTTCGCGCTGGCCTTCGCCCGCATCGAGAACCACTATTTCGTCAATCACGGCTTCCTCGACGAGGGGCAGCTGTTGCGCGATATCGACCGCATCGCGCATATTCCCGGCGTGATCGTGCAGGGCCGCTACGACGTGGTGTGCCCGGCGACCAGTGCCTGGGATCTGCACAAGGCCTGGCCCGCTTCGGAATTGCACATCGTGCCCGACGCCGGTCACGCCGCTCTCGAACCCGGCATCACCCACCATCTGGTGGAAGCCACCGACAAATACAGGACGTAGATGAGTACCACAGCCGGTCCCGCCTTGGTCGACGCAGTAGCCGCCGATGTGGACCGGCTGTGTACAGCCGAACCCGATGTGCGCCAGGATCTTCCGGATTCGGTGCATTCCATGCGGGTGGCCACCCGGCGACTGCGCAGCGTGCTGAAGTCCTATCGCCGGATCCTGCGGCGCAAGCCCGTCGGTGAGATCACCGACGAATTGCGCTGGCTGGCCGGACTGCTCGGGGTGGCGCGCGACGCCGAGGTGCGGGCCGAACGCTTCGCCGCGCTGCTCGGCGACGCCGGGCCCCCGTTCGACGAGAAGACGGTGCCGCTGGGCGAGAAGTCCGCGCCCCGAAAGGGTTTCGGCGACCAACTGGTGGCCGAGCAGCGGCGTTTCTACACCGGTGCGCATCGGGCCGTGGTGGACTCCTTCGACAGCCGCCGCTACCGTCACCTGCTCGATCGACTACACGGGATGCTCGCCGATGCCCCGCTGCGCCCGGCGGAGGCACGCAAACCGGCCGATCACGTTTTCGCCGAGGTACTGCGCCACGATTTCCGCGAGCTGCGCCGGCTGGTGCGGGAGGAACCCAGCCTCACCGAGGAGGAGCGGGTCGAGCACCTGCACGATATTCGCAAGGCGGCCAAGCGATTGCGCTATTCGGCCGAGGCCGCCACCGCCGTACTCGGCGAGCCCGCCACCGAACTCGGTAAGAAGGCCAAGCGCCTGCAGGGCGTCCTCGGCGATCACCGTGACGCCGTGGAATCCCTGCAGACCCTGCGCACCCACGCCGCCCACGCCGACGAGTCCGGCTACGAACGGCTCTGCGCCGCCGAGGAAGCGGCGGCGGCCAAGGCGTTGGAGCAGTACCCGGCCGCCGCCGAATTCCTGCGCCACCACCCGCTGGGCTGAGCGCAGCCCCTCGGGTTGCACCTAGTTGCTGCGCGCGGCCGCCGGGTCGCCGTTGCTCCAGCCGCCGGGATGCGGGTTCTGGAACGCGCCGGGGTGCGGGGCGGGCAGCGCGGGAGCCGGTGTCTCATGACCGTTCTCGTGGTGGTTGCTCTCGTGGTTGCCGTGGTGGTGCGCGGCGTGCGGCATGATGCGGTCGATCCAGGCCAGCAGCACCGCCGAGAACACGAACGACAGGTGGATGATCACCGGCCACAGGTACCGGGCGGAGTGCTCGCCCGGGTTGGGGTCGTTGGTGATGCTGATGAAGGTCTTGAGCAGGTGGATCGAGGAGATGCCGACGATCGACATGGCCAGCTTCACCTTCAGCACATTGGCGTTCACCTGGGCCAGCCATTCCGGCTGATCCGGGTGCCCGTCGATGCGCAGCCGCGATACGAAGGTCTCGTACCCGCCGACGATCACCATGATCAGCAGGTTGGAGATCATGACGACGTCGATCAGCCCCAGCACCGCGAGCATGATGCTGGTTTCGGCATTGCCGTCGGAGAACAGCCCGTGCACCAGATCCCAGAGTTCGCGCAGGAATTGCCACACATACGCGGCCTGCGCCACGATCAGGCCGAGGTACAGCGGCAGCTGCAGCCAGCGGCTCAGGAAGATGAAGTAGCCGAGGCTGCGCTGCTGGGCCGCCTCGGGAGATGTCGTGGTCGGTTGGTTCGGGTACGGGAAAGCCATGGGACCCAATACAGCACGCAGGAAATCAAGCCCCGATCAGTTCTCGATCAAGCCCGGACCTCTCGGTCTGCAATTGATGTCTTCCTGATCGATCGTTGATCGGCGCGCCGATAGGTTCGCGGCGTGCAACACGGAATTCAGCAGAAACGCCGCGGACCGCTGTGGCTGGTCGCGATCGCGGCGGCCGTCATCGTGGGTCTGGTGCTCGCCCTGTCCACCTACGAGGTGGGCCGAACCCGTTCGGAGGCTTCGCATCCCTTCGGCAATGCCGCGGTCAAGGATCGCGTGGACCTCAATATCTGGGTCGGCAAGATCGACCCGACCACCCAGACCGCGACCGTCGAGGTGCTGGCTAATCCGCGCGGCGCGCTCGCCGACAAGAACGGCCGCTTCGCCTCCGACGCCCTGCTGTACACCTCGGCGCTGAAGGCCGACCCGATCAAAATCAAGGCGGGCGAACCGATTTCCGCCGCCGAGGTGAAGATCGTGGTGGAGGGCACCCTCACCGATTACCCGTTCGACTCCTATGACTCCGTGCTGGCCTTCGATGTGTTCAGCGGCGACAAGCCGTTGCCGACCGCGGCGACCGTCGCCAGCGGCGAGACCTTGTTCGCCGTGAGTGAGTCGCCGGAGAACAGCACCGACAACGGCATCGACCTGACCCTGCATGCGAGCCGTTCGCTGCCGTCGCTGGTGTTCGCGGTGTTCATCATGATCCTGATGCTGGGTCTGGCCCTGGCCGCCGCCATCGCCTGCTACTACGTGCTGGCCGGGCAGCGCGGCCTGATGTTCCCGGCCGTATCCATGATGGGCGCACTGCTTTTCGCGCTGGTGCCGCTGCGCAATGCGGTGCCGGGTGGCGCGCCGATCGGGTCGATCATCGACTTCACGTCGTTCTTCATCGCCGAAGGGATTATCGCGGCGGCGCTCGTCAGCACCGTGGTCGTCGGCTACCGGGTGGAAATCGCCAGAGAGCGTGCGGAAGCCGCCGCCACCCAGCACCCGACGGATCAGTTCCGCCCACTGGTCCCGCAGCGCTGAACCATCGGGCGCTGATCACCATTCGGCGAACGAGCCGTCCCTGCGCTGCCAGACCGGGTTCCGCCAGCGGTGCCCGGTCTCGGCCGCGCGGGCGACGGCGTCGGCGTCGATCTCGATGCCCAGTCCGGGTGCGGTGAGCAGCCCGGCATGGCCGTCGCGGTAGGCGAAAACCGTGCGGTCGACGAGGTAGTCGAGCAGGTCGGAGCCGGTGTTGTAGTGGATGCCCAGGCTCTGTTCCTGGATCAGCAGGTTCGGGGTCGCGAATCCGACCTGCAGGCTGGCCGCCAAGGCGATCGGCCCGAGCGGGCAGTGCGGGGCGAGCGCGATATCGCGGGCCTCGGCGAGCGCGGCGATGCGCCGGACCTCGGAGATGCCGCCGGCATGGGACAGATCCGGTTGCACCACGGCCACACCGCGTTCGAGCACCGGCAGGAAATCCCACCGCGAATAAAGCCTTTCGCCTGTCGCGATGGGAATGCTGGTGGCGCTGGTGATCTCACCGATCCGATCACTCACCTCCGGTACCAGCGGTTCCTCCACGAACATCGGCAGGTACGGCTCGAGCAGCGGCAGTACCCGTCGCGCCATGGCGACCGAGAGCCGGCCGTGGAAGTCGACGGCGATATCGAACTCGTCGCCGACCGCCTCCCGCACCGCGGCCACCCGCTCGACGATGCCGAGGGTGGCGCGCGGGGTGTCGATGGGTTCCAGTTCCGCCGACGCGTTCATCTTGATCGCGGTGAAGCCCTGGGCTTTTCGCTCCAGCGCGGCATCCGCCACATCGTCGGGCCGGTCGCCGCCGATCCAGCTGTAGACGCGGATGCGGTCGCGCACCGCCCCGCCGAGCAGCTGCCACACGGGTACACCGAGCGCCTTGCCGGTGATGTCCCACAGCGCCTGATCGATGCCCGCGACCGCGCTCGACAGGATGGGGCCGCCGCGATAGAAGCCGCCCTTGGTGAGGGTCTGCCAGTGTGCCTCGATCCGCGCCGGATCCTCGCCGACGAGGTAGTCGGAGAGTTCCTCGACGGCGGCGGCCACCGTGTGGGCGCGGCCCTCGATGACGGGTTCGCCCCAGCCGGTGATGCCCGCGTCGGTGTCGATGCGCAGGAAGCACCAGCGCGGCGCGACCAGGTAGGTGGTGAGTGCGGTGATCTTCACCGGGATTCCTTTCGCACGCTCCAGCCGCCGTCCACCACCAGGTTCGCGCCGGTGATGAAGGAGGCGTCGTCGGAGGCGAGGAAGGCGATGGCGGCCGCCACTTCCTCGGGTGCGCCGAGACGGTCCAGAACCGTTGCGCGGGCGGATAATTGACGTCCTTCGGCATCCACGTCGTCCCAGACCGGCGTGAGGATCGGTCCGGGCAGGACGGCGTTGACCCGCACCCGGTCCTGCCCGTACTCGACCGCGAGCTGCCGTACCAGTGCGGTCAGTCCGCCCTTGGCGGCGGCGTAGACCGGGTAGCCGGGCAGCCCGAACTGGGCGTGCACGCTGGAGACGGCGACGACACTGCCGTGCCGGGTGCGCAGATCGTCGATGAAGGTCCGCACGCCCAGGAACAGCGGGGTGAGATTGACCGCGAGCCCGTCGTCCCATTGCCGCCTGCTCAGCTCGTGGGCCGGGATGATCGCCTGCCGGGAAGCGTTGCTGCACAGGAAATCCACCGGGCCGAACCGTTCGTTGACCCGCGTCCGCAATGCCTCCCACGACTCTTCGAGCGTGACATCGCACCACCGGTACTCGGCGTGCGCGCCGGTCGCCCGGATCTTTTCCGCCACTTCGCGTCCCGCGGTCTCGTCGATATCGGCGATCACCACCGTCGCGCCCTCCGCCGCCAGTCGCCACGCCGTGGCCGCCCCGATTCCCGAGGCCGCCCCGGTGACGACGGCAACCCTGTCGGTCAACCGGCTCATGCTCTTCCCCTTCGTGCTCATCGCTGAATGTCGGCCCCGTCGAGCAGCCCGAGCTCGTCGCGATAGGGCAATCCCGCCCAGTCGCCGGGCACCGAGACGGCGAACGCGCCGCAGAGTGCGGCCAATCGCAAACGCTCCGAGACGGATCCGCCGTCGAGCAGTCCGGCCAGGTATCCGGCGACGAACGCGTCCCCGGCCCCGACCGGGTCGACGGCGGTCACCGGTACCGCACCCTCGCGTAGTAATGCCCCGTCGCACCAGGCGGCCGCACCGTCGGAGCCGAGTTTGAGCACGACCTCCGAAGGGCCTTGCGCCGCCAGCGATTCGGCGATCGTGACCAGGTCTTCCGGCACCAGGTCCGGGCGGGCGAACCACAGCAGCAGGGCGGCTTCGTCCAGTCCGGCGAAGAGGATATCGGCGCGCGACACCAGTTTCGCCAGCTCGGCGGCGGCCTCGGCGGGCGTCCACAGCGCACTGCGATAGTTGACGTCCAGGGACACCGGCACACCCGCGTCGGCCGCGATCCCGACGGCCAGATCGACCGCGGCGCGCGCCGAATTACTGAGTGCGGGAGTGATTCCCGTGATGTGCAGGACCCCGGCGGCGGTGATCCGGGCCGCGTCGATCTGGTCGACGCAGAGGTGTGCGCCCGCCAGGCCACGCCGGTAGTAGGTGACCCGGGTCCGGTCGGCGGTGCGGCGTTCCCGCAGCATCAGCGCGGTCGGCAGGTCCGGATCGAGTCGGCAGTCGGCGAGGTCCACCTGCTCGGCGCGCAGCCGATCGAAGATCATGCGGCCCACCGCATCCGCGCCGACACTCCCGATCCAGGCGCTGCGGTGGCCGAGCCGGCTCACGCCGATCGCGACGGTCGCCTCCGCGCCGGCGAAGTCCATCCGCATGCCCGCGCCGGGGGCGAGCGGACCGGGGTCGGTGGCCGCGATCACGCCGAGCGCCTCGCCGAGCGTTACCAGTCCGCCCCTCATGACAGCTGGTCCCGCAAGATACGAACACGCTCCCGCAGCGCATCGAGATCGCCACCCGCACAGGCGTCCCCGATGAGCGGCGAACCGATCCCCAGCGCCGCGGCCCCCGCCTCCAGATACGCGCGAACCTCGTCGAGCCCGACCCCGCCGGTGGGCACCAGCGGGATCTCGGGCAGCGGCGCACGCACCGCCCGGATATACCCCGGCCCGCCCACTGCGGCCGGAAAAACCTTCACCATGCGACTCCCGGCCGTCCACGCCCGGTGAATCTCGGTGGGCGTGAACGCACCCGACACCACCGGCACCCCGAGACTCCGCCCCGCCGCGATCACCTCTTCGATGACAGCAGGCGTGATCAGATACGCGGCCCCCGCTTCCACCGCCCGTTCCGCATCCGCCGCGCTGAGCACCGACCCCACCCCGATCCGATGCGCGAATCCCGCACACTCCTGAACCGCCTCCAACGCGCCCGCACTGGTCAGCGTGAATTCCACTGCCGTAATGCCGGATTCGTGCAGCACCGCGGCCACCGCCGCGAAACGGTCCGCCCTCGGCGCACGCAGAATCGCGATGATCGGAACCTCCGGCCGCAACGGATCGCCCATGGGCACATCCGCGGGCGAAGCGCCCGGCGCGGTCGCGTCATCCGGGCCCGAATCACGCTGGGCCGCATCCCCGGAGCTCACGAGCCGCAGAGCGGACCGAACCTCCGCGCGGGCCGCACTCGATCCGGCGGCCCCCGATATCTCATCATTCATCTGCCAAAACCAGCTTCTCGTCGGCGAACGGTGTCGCGGGGCGGCCGATCACGCCGGGAACGCAGGTGAACAGGCTGCCCGCGTGAGGTTCCCGGGCAGCCTCGCGTTCCGCCGCCGTGGTGATGACCAGAACATCCAGGTCGGGACCGGCGAAGGTGCAACTCGACACCTGGGAGGGCCCGACTTCGACTGTCGTGCGAAGCGTTCCGTCCGGATCGAAGGCCCGCACCTGACCGGCACCCCACACGGCCACCCAGACATTGCCCTCGGCATCCACGGTCAACCCGTCCGGGTCGCCGTCGGCGAAGTACGCGAAAGGTCTTCCTGCACCGATGGTTCCGGAATCGAGGTCGTAGTCGAAGGCATCCACGCGACGGGTGGGGCTGTCGGCGTAATAGAGGGTGCGCCCATCAGGACTCCACCCGAGGCCGTTGGAGATCGTGACGCCGGTCCGCAGCATGCTGAGAGTTCCGTCCGGATCAACCCGATAGAGCGCAGACCCACCAACGCCCCCTTCCTCCGCCATAGTCCCCGCGAGCAGCCTCCCCCGCGGATCGACCTTCGCGTCATTGAGCCGACTCCCCACCCCGTCCCCAGCCAGCGGCACCCGCGCAAAAAGCTCGGCGACCCCACTCCTATCCGCACCCGCCATCCCGGCGTCGCTACCCTTCGTCATCCCGGCGTGCTTTTGGCCGGGATCCATAGCCACAGGGTGGATTCCGGCCAAAGGCACGCCGGAATGACGGGGTGCATCGTCGATTCGGAAGATGGCGTCACCCACTGCCACCAGCAATCCGCCCGAAGCGCACGGCAGCACCGCGCTGAGGGGTGGCTCGAGGCTGATCGTGTCGCGCAGGACCAGGTCGGGGTGCGCCGCGCGATCCATCGGACCCGGGGTGGCATCGGTCAACGTGGCGCGGTGGATGTGGCCTGCGCGAATGTCGACCCAGAGGAGGTGCTGGGTGCGCGGGTCCCAGATCGGGCCTTCGCAGAGGCGGCCGGGTGGGAGTGCGCACACGTGTGCTGTGAGAGTGTCCATCAGGTGCTCCGGGCGGGGGTTAGGTCGGCAGGCCGACGGCGCGTTCGCCGCTGCGGCGTTGTTGGATGACCACGGCGGCGACCAGGAGGGAGCCCTGGGCGACGTTCTGCCAGAAGGTGTTGACGCCGACTACGTTCAGGCCGTTGTCGAGCGCGCCGAGCAGGATGACGGCGAGGAGGGTGCCGCCGACGGTGCCCTTGCCGCCCTTGAGGGCGCAGCCGCCGAGCGCGGCGGCGGTGATCGCCTTGAGTTCGAGGCCTTCACTGCCGGAGACCGGTTGGCCGGATCCGGTGCGGGCGGTGAGGATGATGCCCGCGATGGCGGCGACCGCGCCGGCCAGCATGTAGACCGCGATCAGATACTTGTTGATGTTGATGCCGGAAAGCCGTGCGGCCGTGTCGTTCCCGCCGATGGCGTAGATATTGCGGCCGATATCGGTGTATTTGAGCAGTACGTGCACGCCCAACGCGACGACGGCGAGGACGATCACCGGCACCGGCAGCCCGAGGATCTTGCCGCGCGCCAGGAAGATGAACACATCGTTGTCGAGGACGAAACCCTGTGCCTTGCCGCCCGAGATCAGCTGGGCGAGACCCTTGTACGCGGCCAGCGTGGCCAGCGTCGCGATCACCGGATTGACGCGGCCGTAAACGATGATGAGACCGTTGGCCAGGCCCAGCACCAGGCCGACGCCGACCGCGGCGAGCATGCCGACGAAGGCGTTGCTGCCCGCCGAGGTGAAGGCCATGGCACTGATCACCGAGGCGACCCCGGCCTGCGAGCCGACCGAGATGTCCAGCGCGCCGCAGATGATGACCACGGTCTGCACGACGGCCAGCAGCCCGAAAACCGTGACCGCGTCGCCGATTCCGGCGATATTGCGGGGATCCAGATACCCGTCGTTGAGCCAGGCGAAGATGGCCACGACCACCACCAGCGCGCCGATCAGGCTGAGATTGCCGGTGCCGATGCCCCGGATCACCTTTCCCGGGGTGAGCGTGGACAGGCCGCCGAGGTAGCGGGCGAATCCCGGCGGTGGCGCGGAAACCGGTGTGTCGGTGATCGATTCGATTCTCTGGTCGGTCATGTCTTCCTACGTTCGCTGCGCGGTCAGGTCATTCGCCATGGCCAAGGCGAGGATCGCTTCTTCGGTGGCGTCGGCGCGGTCGAGTTCGCCGGTGACCCGGCCCTGCTGCATGACGACGATGCGGTCGGCCAGCCCGAGCACCTCGGGCAGCTCCGAGGAGATCACCAGCACCGCCACACCGGAGGAGGCCAATTCCTCGATGACGTGGTAGATCTCGATCTTCGCGCCGACGTCGACGCCGCGCGTGGGCTCATCGAGGATCAGCACCGTGGGTTTGCGGGCCAGCCAGCGCGCCAGCACCACCTTCTGCTGATTACCGCCGGAGAGCTTGCGCACCTCCTGCTCGATGGAAGGTGTTCGCACCCGCAGGGATTCGACGTATTCGAGCGCGAGCTGACGTTCCGCGCCCCGGCGGATGAACCGCCAACGCCGCAGCCGATCCAGCATGGCCAGCGAGATATTGTCGCGCACACCGCGATGCAGCAGCAGCGCCTGCGCCTTGCGTTCCTCGGGCGCGTAACCCATTCCGGCCCGCACCGCGTCGCGCGGTTGCCGCAATCGCACCCGCTTGCCGTCGATGCGCACTTCCCCGGACCGGATCGGCAGGTCGCCGGCGAGCGCACCGGCCAGTTCGGAGCGGCCTGCGCCGACCAGCCCGGCCAGCGCCACCACCTCACCGGCCCGCACCCGCAGGCTCACGTCCCGCACGTCGTCGGTGGTGACCCGGTCCACCTCGAGCAGCACCCGCCCGAGTTCGGAATGCTTGCGCGCGAACACCGTCGACAGGTCGCGCCCGACCATCATGCGCACGATTTCCTGCTCGTCGATGTCGGCGGTGTCGCGCACGCCGACCAGCGCGCCGTCGCGTAGTACAGCCACCCGGTCGGCCAGTTGGAAGATCTCCCGCATCCGATGCGACACGTAGATCACCGCGAGTCCGCGGTCACGCAGGCGGCCGATCAGCGCGAACAGCGATTCGGTCTCGTGATCCGACAGCGAGGAGGTGGGCTCGTCGAAGGCGATGACCTTGGCGTCGGTGGTGAGCGCCCGCATGATCTCGACCAGTTGCCGTTGCGCGGCAGTCAGTTTGGAGCCGAGCGTCTCCGGGTCGAGGTCCCGGTCGAAGCCGAGCCGTTCCAGGTCGGCACGCATGCGTGCGCGCAACGCCGCACGATCCAGCAGTCGACCGGCTCGGCGCGGGAGAGAACCGAGATAAACGTTCTCCGCGACCGAAACGTGCGGCACGATCTCCGGCTCCTGGCCGATCACCCGGATACCGGCCACCCGCGCATCGGCGGGACTCGCCAATTCCAGTGGTACCCCGTCGAGTTCGAGGCTTCCGCCGTCGGGCCGATGGTCGCCGCCGAGGATCTTGATGAGCGTGGACTTGCCCGCGCCGTTCTCCCCCATCAACGCGGTCACCACGCCGGCCGGGAAGTCCAGGCTCACCTCGCGCAGCGCCGGCACCCCGGCGAAGCCCTTGGCGAGCCCGGCGACCCGCAGTCCCGTCAGCTGCACGTGACGCCCGCCTGCTGCCAGTTGCTCGCGTCCACCATCTGCGTCGGCGCGAATGCCTCCGCGGGCATGGCCTTTCCGTTCTTCAGGTAGTCGACCATGGTCTGCACGGCCAGCGCACCGACGTCCTTGCCATTGATGAACAGCGCCGCCTTGAACCCGGTCGGCTTGCCGCCGCGCCATTCCTTGCAGGCCAGGTACGCGCCGAGGCCGACCCCGAGCACATTGTCGGCGGCGTAACCGGCGTTCTGGATGGCCGCGACACCACCGCTGACGTTCTCGTCATTGCAGCCCATGACAATCCAGTTCTTCACCGACCGATTGCCCGCCACCGTCGCGGAGATCTTGTTCTGCGCGTCCGACGGCGTGTTGTCGGTGCCGACCTCGATCACCTTCACATCCGCGCCCGAAGCGTCCTTGAACGCCTTCTCGTTCGCCTTCACCCGGTCGGTGCAGACGGTGACGTCCTGCTTCCAGGCGTCGACGATCGCGGTCTCCTCCGGCTTCCAGCCCAGCTTCTTGAAGTCCTGGCCCGCGCGGGTGCCGACCTCGGTACCCATTTGGGTGCCACTGAATCCGACGCGCGGCACCAGATTGTCCTTGGCGCACGACGACGGATCCGGGCCGTTGGTGCAGACCTGGTCGTCGGAGGTGAGCAGGGCGACGCCACCGGACTTCGCCAACTGCGCGACCTGCGGGCCGACCGAGGGATCCGGCACCACCACGATGACGCCGTTGGCCTTCTGGTTCACCGCGTTCTGCACTTCGGTCACGGCCTTGTTGGCGTCATTGCCGAGGTTGACCACCTTCAGGTCGACGCCGAGCTCCTTGGCCTTGGCCTTCGCGCCGTCGGCCTCGCCGATGAAGTACTCCTGATCGCCCTGCTTCTGCGCGTAGACGAGGCTGACCGTACCCGTATCGTGCTGCGGGCCCGCGGTATTCGAGCCGGAATCCTTGCCGGACGAGCAGGCGGTGGCGGCCAGGGTCAAGACGGCCGCGCAAACTATTGCGCTGGTCCATCGGCGTCGGTGGGTCCAGGACATGAGGACTCCTAGGTGATCTGCCACACAGTTGGCGTCGCTAGTGATGCCGGTTACAGTAGGACTTCGGATAACTATTGTAAATACTGTTGAGAGAAGTAAATTCGCGAAGGGCTCCGGTATCTTCGCGGCAACAGCGAGAAGGAGTGGCGGGGCCGTGTACCAGCTGACCGCGCGGGATATCCGGCGCCGCAACAGGTTCTGTGTGCTGCAGGCGGTATACGCCGCCGCCGGGCACACCAGCCGCCAGGAGATCGCACAGGCCACCGGGCTGTCGTTCGCGACCGTCGGCAATATGATCGCCGAACTCCTGGACGTGGGGGTGCTGGCCGAACTCGGATACGAGGCACCCGGAATCGGGCGGCCGCGCGCGCAACTGGCCATCAACCCGGATCGCGGGCGGCTGATCGGCGTCGATATCGCCGAAACCAGCATCCACGTGGACATTTTCGATCTGGCGATGACGGTGCTGCGGTCGAGTGAGATCCCCGTCGATCCGGCCGCCACCACACCGGCCGACATCGTCGAGCTCATCGTGCACGGCATCGGCGAGGTCCTCGGCACGGTGCCCGGCGATGCCGGCAAGCTGCTCGGCATCGGCCTGAGCGTGCCCGGCCTGGTCGAGCCGGAAACCGGGACCTCGGTGTTCTCACCGTACTGGCACTGGCGTGACGTACCGCTCAAAACCCTACTGGAGCAGCGACTTCCGTATCCGCTGTACCTGGACAATCCGCTCAAGGCCAGCACCGCGGCGCAGCTGTGGTTCGGCGCGGGACGCGATGTCGACGATCTGATCGTCGTCACGCTGCGGGCGGGCGTCGGTATCGGCGTGGTGATCGACGGCATGCTGTATCGCGGTGTCACCAACAGCGCGGGCGAATGGGGGCACACGAATCTCGTCCTCGACGGCCGAGCCTGCACGTGCGGCCGCAACGGTTGCGTCGAAGCCTATGTCAGCGCCCCCGGCATCGCGGCCACGCTGCGCGAGATCGATTCCGCCAGTGAACTTCTCGCAATCGACGATGCGACCACCATCGCGGCGGTGGCCGCCGCGGCGGCCCGGCACGATCCGGTCGCCACGGCGGTCATCGACAGGACCGGCCAATACCTGGGCGTCGCGGTCGCCAATCTGGTGAACCTGTTCAACCCGCGCCGCATGGTTTTCGGCGATCTGGTCGCCCGCCAGCTCGGTACCCCCTTGCTGGAGGCGACCCGTCGCGCCGCCGCCCACCACGCCATGGCGGCACCCTTCGCCGCCGTCACGCTCGAACTCGACACCCTCCCCCACAACCCCTCCAGCCTCGGCGCGGCGACCTTTGCGCTGGAAGGCTTCCTGGCCGATCGGGAAACCTTCACCTCGGTCGCCGCCCGCCGGTCCCGGCGTCCGGAGACATCCGCCCCCGCCTGACCTCGGCCCGTACGGAACCGGCCGCGGTCAGCCGATCCGGTCGCTCGAGTTGGCCTCGGCCACCGCGACCAGCTTGTCGACGGTCGGCGGGAGTTCCTTCGACAGGATCGCGCGCATGATCGGGCGCAGGATGAACGCGGTCGGGCCACCGGCGCTGATGTCGAAGGTGACCTCGCACCCGGTCTCGGTGACCTCGATGCTGTGCACCCAGTCCATCCGCCCGCCCATCGGGAGGAAGAAGCGGTCCGTATAACGCTGCGGGCGAACACATTCGATGATTTCCCAGGTACGCTCGGGCTGCCCCTTCAGCTTCACGGTGCCGCGGGTGCCCATTCCGAATTCGCCGCCGATCGATTCGATCGCATCGTCCCAGCGGGTGCGACCCTCGAGATTGGCGAACAGCTCCCAGATGACTTCCGGGGCAGCGGTTGTGGTGCGGGTGATGGTGATGACCTTCATGGCGAACCCCCCTGCTAGTACAAATGTTTAAGACATTTGTACTATAGCGTGGACGAGGCCGACCGCAACAGGGAATTCCGCGGATTCGTACCCGGGGCGATGATTTTCGGGTGGGCACGTCGTCGACTCTCCGGATGGACCGAAAGACAGGAGACCGGATATGACCAGGCCGTTCCGCTTCGGGGTCGTGGCCCCGCTCATGACCGACGTGGCGACGTGGCGAGATCGGGTGCGCCGCATCGCGGACGGCGGCTACTCGACGCTGCTGGTGCCCGACTTTCCACTGACGCAGCCCGCGCCCGCTCCCCTACTGGCCACCGCCGCCGCCCTGACCGACCTGCGCGTGGGCACCTGGGTGTACGCCTCGCCGTTCCGCCCGGCGTGGCTGACGGCCTGGGAGGCGCATTCACTGTCGCGACTCACCGAGGGCCGCTTCGAAATGGGTATGGGCACGGGCAGACCCGGCATCGAGGACGAGTTGCGCGGCTACGGCGTGCCAGACGTGCCGCGCCCCAGCGAGCGGCTCGAGCACATCCGGCAGACCGTCGCGCGCCTGCGCGAATACGACGGCCCCGACCGGCACACACCCGTCGCCATGGCCGTCATCGGCCCGAGAGCGCAGGCGCTGGCGGCCGAGGTCGCCGACACCGTCACCTTCGTGCTGGGTGATCAGCCCCGCGCCGAAGTCGCCCGGCTGACAAGCGAATTCCGCGCCCACAGCGACGCCGAACTGGCACTCGCCGTGCCCGTCATCGGCACTAAGGTCGGGGCCCATATGGCGGGCCCCGGTATCGACACCGCCGCACTCCACGCCGCGGACGCCATGACCGTCCTGCCCGATGATCCCGCGGCCGCCGCGGAGGAAATCCAGCGGCGGCGCGAGGAGATGGGCTTCTCCTACTTCGTGTTCGGCGCGGACTTCGCGGAGAAGTTCGCGCCGGTCGTCGCCAAGCTGGCCGGACAGTAGCCGAACAGCACGGCGAGTTCGACCTAACCGACGGTCACCTTCGCTGCGGCCAAACGCTTTTCGGCGTAGGCGCGCCCCTGCTCAGCGTTGCCGGTGACGAGGGTCGCGATATCGGCGAGGGTATGGATGCGGCCGCCACCACCCCAGGTGCCGTCGGGAATCTCGGTGGGGAACACCCAGATTCGGCCCGGATCGCGCGGGCGGTCAGCGGGTTCGGCGTCGAGCACGGCATCGGTGACGGCCCGCACGATGGCCGCGCGGCGTTCCGGGTCGAACTGTCCCTGCGGGACCGAGGCGACGAAGCGGTAGCGGGGCAGGTCGGCGGGTTCGCCCGCGACGTACACGGCCTCGGGGCGGTGCAGGAATACCCAGGCGATCGAGCGCGCGGCGGGGTTCGTCGGATCCGCGCCCTCGTGCCGGAGCAGGAGGTCCGTCAGGGTCGCGAGCAGGTTCTTCTCGGCCGTTTCGTCCAGGGCGCCGGCGGGGATGTAGGCGTCGAGCATCGGCATGGCTGTCTCCAGTTCATGGCTGAGTTTCGAAATTAAACTTAGAATCCGGACGTTACCGGGCTGAGTAGTGAAATACAACCCAGATCGATAGGATGATCACCATGACCGCCGCAGCCGACCGTGCCGCCTTCAGCGCCGAAAACTGCTCGGTCGCACGCACACTGGCCATCGTCGGCGAGAAATGGACGCTGCTGGTCCTGCGTGAAGCCTTCTACGGCGTGCGCCGCTTCTCCGAGTTCCAGGCCCACCTCGGCATCGCCCGCAACTTGCTCACCGCCCGCTTGGCCACCCTCGTCGACCACGGCCTGCTGGACCGCCAGACCTACCAGGACCCGAATTCCCGTGCGCGACAGGAGTATCGGCTCACCACCAAAGGCCGCGACCTGTTCCCCGCGCTGATCGCCCTCATGCAGTGGGGTGACACCTACCTCGCCGACGACGCGGGTCCGGCCGTCGTCGTGGCACACAACGACTGTGGCACCGCCGTTCACGTCGAACTGCGCTGCGCTCATGACCACGGCCCCCTGACCGCCCGCGACACCCACCCGACCCCCGGCCCCGGCGCGCTGCCCACCCCTTGACCCGCACCCAGCCTCTCGCGCCGGTCGCACCCCTCGCCACCCGGCTTCGATGACACTCCCACCATGGCCGCACTCAGGCAGGCACTGGGCCTCGCCAGCGGGTCGCCCGCCAAGGGGGGCGGTCAGGTGAGTGCGCGGGTTGCCGTTCGGAGGTCGTCGAGGGCGGTCAGCGCGTAAGGGGTCAGCGGGGCGTCCGGGGCGGAGCCGAGCCATTGGGCGTAGCCCTGCTTGAAGGCCAGGACACCGAGTTCGGCGGCGAGGTGGGCGATGGACTCGGGAACGCCGCGGGCGCACAGGGATTCGGTCATTGCGGCCGCGAGACCTACGCTCTTGAGCGCATCGCGTTCCTGTAGTTCGACATTGGTGGCGATCGCGGCCTGGAGGCGCGCGCCGATCTCGCGATTCATCGGCCCCATGGCGCCGCAGGCCCGCTCCAGACCGGCCGCGACCGCGTCGAGCGGGGTCGCGCCCTCCGGCGCTTCGGTGATGCCGTCGGTGAGCAGGCGGCACAACGCCTGTTGTCCGGCGACCAGAATTTCGCGCTTGTCCGGGAAGTGCCGGAAGAACGTGCTCTTCGTGACGCCGGCGCGCTCGGCGATCTGCGCGACCGTCGTCGCGTCGTAGCCCTGTTCGGCGAAGAGGTCCACCGCAGCCAGGACGAGCCGCTCCCGCGCTCCAGGTTCCCACCGTGCCATATGGCCATAATAGGTGATGGAACCTTTGTCCCATCACTGCTATGGTGATGGGACAAGAGTCCCATCACTTTCGAGGGAGCGTCATGCACGTATTCATTACCGGCGGCAGCGGTTTGATCGGCTCAGCGGTGGTCGCCGAACTGCTGGGCAACGGCCACACCGTGGTCGCCCTCGCCCGCTCCGACAAGTCCGCGGCTGCCCTCGAAGCCGCTGGGGCCGAACCACTGCGGGGCGATCTCACCGACCTGCCAGTCCTGCGGGCCGGAGCGGCCAAGGCGGACGGCGTGATTCACCTGGCCTTCAGCAACGACTTCAGCAGTGCCGAGGCGCTGGCGGCGAGCGTCGCGGACGAGAGCGCGGCCATCGCCGCCCTGGGCGAGGAACTGCTCGGCAGCGACCGCCCGCTCATCACGGTCTCGGGCACGCCGTACGTGCCGGGGCGCGCCGCCACCGAGACCGACCCGACGTCCACGGAGGGCCCCGTCGGCGGTCGCGGCCGCTCGGTCAACGCCCTCCTGGCACTCGCCTCACAAGGCGTGCGCAGTGCGGCAATTCGCTTGCCGCGCACCGTGCACAACAATGGCGAGGGCGGTTTCGCGGGAGTGCTGACCCAGGCCGCCCGGCGCAGCGGCATAGTCGCCTACCCGGGCGAGGGTGACCAGCGCTGGCCTGCCGTGCACGCACTGGACGCGGCTGTGCTGTTCCGGCTGGCTCTCGAGAAGGCACCCGGCGGTACGGCCTGGCACGCGGTGGCTGACGAAGGCGACGCCGTACGCGACATCGCGACGGTCATCGGCGAGCAGCTCGGACTGCCGGTGCAATCCGTGCCGCCGGAGACCTTCGGCCCCCTCGGCCAGATCTTCATCGTCGATCAGCCCGCGTCGAGCACTCACACTCGCGAGGCCCTCGGCTGGCAGCCTCGCCACCCGAACCTCCTCGCCGACCTCCGCAACCTCCGGCCCGAAACCACCTAGCCGACAACAAGATCAGGGAGCTCTCACTGCGGAAAGTCGGACAGAATTCCGCGCTGAGAGCTCCCTGATCTTGATTACCCCTCGGGCTGATACGCGAAGGTGACCGTGCGGGTGGCGGGGTCGGCGGTGGTGAGGCGGACCTGGAGGTGACGGCCTTCGGGTGGGGTGCCGGTGCATTTGGCCAGGACGGGTGGGTCGGCGATGAAGATTTCGGCGGGACGGGTGCCGGTGGACTCGCGGAGGACTACGGCGTCGAAGTCGGCGCCGACGCGCGGGGTGAGGATGGTGGCTTCGGTGAGGTCGACGCAGGCGCGTTCGACCTTGTTCGCCAAGGCGTCGGTGCGGCGCATGGTGTCGGCCACGGGGGCGAGGCCGTCGAGAACCCACTGCGGGACAGGGGTTTTCGCGCAGTGCGACAGGCAGATCTCGGTGGCGTAGCGGTCGGCCAGGCGGCGCAACGGGGCGGTGACGTGGGCGTACGGTGCGCCGATCGCACTGTGCTGCAAAGTATCCGGGGCCTGGCCGTTGAGGATGGTGTACGACGCGCCGCGCAGCAGGCCGGTGGCCTCGGACATGAGCACCAGGGCGGCCGGGGTGTTGCAGTCCAGGGTGGCCAGCATGCGGGCGGCGGATTCGGTCGCCGGCCATGCCACCCCGAGTGCTGCCGCGGTGCGGCGCATGGAGTCGACGGCCGTCGGCGCGGGCTGTGGCATGGTGCGCAGCAAACCCACATGATCGAGTTTGCCGGTGGCCTCGGAGTTATTGCCATCGAGCATGATTGCGGCCGCGCACATGCCCGTCAGCAGCGAGACCTGTTCGTTCCAGTCATCGGCGGCGGTGCGCGGTTCCACCGCCAATTGCCAATGGTCGATTCCGGTTTGCTCGCCGTCGCGAATAACGCTCTGCGAGGGCAAGCGCAGGGTGATCGCGCCGCGCCGAATTCCGGCCTCGATGCGCAGCCGGCCGAATTCGGGCAGTGCGGCGATCGAGGGGTGCAGGCGACCGGCGTCGGCGTCGGCCTGCACGGTCGTGTAATCGAGGCGGGCGCGCGAACGCACCAGGGCGCGGGTCACCGAAGCGCGCAGTGGCGCGGCATTCTCATCGCATTCGATGGTCCACAGGGCGGCCGGGCGGTCCACGTCGGGCAGCAGGCTGGCGCGATCCTCCGACAGCACGGTCGGGTGCAGCGGCACGGTGCCGTCGGGAAAGTAGAAGGTCTGGCCGCGGGCCAGGGATTCGCGCGCGAGCACTCCGCCGGGAACGACCAGCGCGGCCACGTCGGCGATCGCGTAATAGAGGAGGAATCCCGTCGCGGTGCGTTCCAGGTACAGCGCCTGGTCCAGATCCATGGCACCGGGGGGATCGATGGTGACCAGCGGAATCTCCCGCCGATCGGCCCGGGAACCCGCGAACGCGTCGGCCGCGTCGCGGGCCTCCGAGACGGCCCCGGGCGGATACTCCGAGGCCAATCCGAATTCGGTTCGAACGGCGCCGAAATCCACCGGCGCCGAGACGATCCGCTGATGCAGTTCCACTGCGTTCCGCTGACCCTACTGCAGGGCCAGCATGGTGCCGTTCAGCTCGTTGAACGGACCGTACACGGTGAAAACAACCCGGCCATCCGGGTACTGCGACGACAACGCCGCCGCCGAATCCAGCGCCTCACCGAACGAAGCGGCCGAGGGGTGCGGCAGGCCGGCGAGAACCTGCCCGAAATGGTTCTGCGCAACCCACTGCGTATCCGCCGGGGTGAGATCGACCTGCACCCCACCCGGCAGCGGGGTCACCGCGACCGCGGAGGCGGACCCGGAACCCAGCACAACCGAAACGGAAGCGGCAGCGGCAAGAAGCGCACCGACTGCCAGTTTGCGAGCAATTCGCATTTAGACGAGACCTGCTTTCCGACGTTTGTTGAGCCCTTCGCCCGTTGCGGACCGCAACGGAACTTTCCAACGCGCAACACTTTATGACGTCGATCACGTTCGGTGCTAGTTCAGAGCAGATAACCCGCTCGACACGCCGAGCCACGCCGACACGCGCCGGATGGCGCACCGCAATTCTCATCCAACCGAGGGGTCTGTGCACACGAACGGGAGAGCGGCGTTGCTCACGCCGCCCTCCCGCCGCAGTGGTTCTACTGGCGAACCGCCGCGTTATTCACCGCGCAGTCCACCCGGGAACTTGGCCGTGAAGTACTTGAATCCGTACGCGATCCCGAAAAAGATCACGATGGCCGCCGGCTGAATCACACCCGCCATGACTTACTTCCTCATCCTCAAACGCCGACCGCGCCCGGACCCGGTGCCCGCGCTACGCCGACTCCTTGCCCGCGACCGGCTCACCGGACGCGTTCGTCTTCGCCTGTGCCACCGGGTGTTCCAGGGCGGCCAGGGCCTCCTGGACGCCGGGGCGGCCGAGCAGCGCCATCAACTCGGCGGGGCCGAGGGCCGCCGGGGCGGCGACCGGCGGGGCCGGGAGCTGTTGCTGCTGCTGTTCCTGCTCTTGTTCCTGCTCGACCTCGACAGGCTGCGCCGGCGTGGAACGCTCCAGAAATCGGAGAAGCTCCACGGGAAACGGCAACACCAGGGTCGAATTCTTCTCCGCCGCAACCTGAACCACGGTCTCCAGGAAGCGCAGTTGCAGCGCGGCCGGCGCCTTGGCCATGTTCGCTGCCGCCTCGGCCAGCTTGGTGGAAGCCTGCAATTCGCCCTCGGCGGAGATGATGCGGGCGCGGCGTTCGCGTTCGGCCTCGGCCTGGCGAGACATGGAGCGCTTCAACGCATCCGGCAGCGCCACATCCTTGATCTCCACGCGATCGATGTGCACGCCCCAGCTCAGCGCCGGATTGTCGATCATCATCTCGAGACCCTTGTTGAGCTGCTCCCGATTGGACAGCAGATCATCCAGCTCGCTCTTGCCGATGATGGACCGCAGCGAAGTCTGCGCCACCTGCGCCACCGCGAACAGATAGTCCTGCACCTCGATAATCGCGCGCAACGGATCGACCACCCGGAAGTACACGACCGCGTCCACCCGGACCGTCACATTGTCGCGAGTGATTCCCTCCTGCGCGGGCACCGGCATGGTGACCACCCGCATGGAAACCTTCTGCAACTTGTCCACCCCGGGTATCAAGAGCCGCATCCCCGGCTCCTTCACCGCCCGCACCCGACCCAGCCGCAACAGCACGCCCCGCTCGTACTGCGCGATAACGCGAACCCCCGAGGCCAACGCGATCCCGGCTATGACGACGATGGCGGCCAACCACCCAATCAACAGATACAGAACATCCATTGTTCGCTCCGCGAAAGTATTTCCGCGCCACCGGAAACCCGATGGTGTGCCTCCATCATGGCACCGGACGATCTCCCGGGCGACGACATAACAAACCCGCAACACGACCCGAGGCGGACGAGTCGGTCTGTAAGCCGGATCCTGTCCCCGGTGCGAGCACCGGGTGGCGACCATCCATCTGGACACACCGTTGCCGGGTGCCTCGAGCGGTCCACCCGCAGGCTCGGGCGAGCAGCCCTCAGACACCTGCGCAGTCGCACTCTCGCGAGTCCGACCTTCGACCTTGCTCCGGGCGGGGTTTACCGAGCCGCACCGGTCACCCGGCACGCTGGTGCGCTCTTACCGCACCGTTTCACCCTTACCGGCGGTGCACTTCTCGCGAAGTGCGGCCCACCGGCGGTCTCTTCTCTGTGGCACTGTCCCGCGGGTTGCCCCGGGTTGCCGTTAGCAACCGCCCTGCTCTCCGGAGTCCGGACTTTCCTCGGCGACTGGCAGCGGCACAAGCGTGCCCGTTCCCGTCGCCGCGGCCGCCCGACCGACTCGTCCGCGGCCACCAGGGTACGGTAGGCCCCTATGGAGCGTGTGGAGGTGGGGTTCCCTTCGGGTGGCGAGCAGTGCGCGGCATGGCTGTATCTCCCCGATGGACCGCCCAAACCGCGCCCGCTGGTGGTCATGGGTCACGGGCTGGGGGCGGACCGGGAAATGGGGTTGGACCGGTATGCGCGGCGCTTCGCGTCGGCGGGAATCGCGGGTCTGGCCTTCGACTATCGATATTTCGGGGCGAGCGGCGGTGAGCCGCGGCAGCGGATCGATATCGCCAAGCAGCGCGAGGACTGGCATGCGGCGATCGCGTTCGCGCGCACCATCCGCGGCATCGACGCCACTCGAATCGCACTGTGGGGCAGTTCCTTCGGCGGCGGGCACGTGCTGGCCGTCGCACCGGAAGATCACTACATCGCCGCCGTGGTGGCGCAGTGCCCGTTCACCAGCGGCCGGGCGTCGGCCATGGCGAAGGGGCCGATCAGCCTGCTGCGCACCGGCACCCTCGCACTCACCGATCAGGTTGTGGGGCCGATCATTCGGCGTCCCATCACCGCCCGGCTGGCCGGTAAGAAGCACTCCGCCGCCCTCATGAGCGCCGCCGACGTGCCCGCCGGATTCGGGCGGCTCGCCGAGGAGAGCACACAGTACCGGCCCAAGGTGGCCGCACGCGTCGGCTTGTCGACCCTGTTCGACAATCCCACCCGGCACGTCAAGGACATCAAAGCCCCTGTGCTGTACGCGATCTGCGACAACGACTCGGTGGCACCCGCCGGGCCGACATTGAAGGCGGCCGAGCGCACCAAGCACGCGACCGTGAAGCGCTACCCGATCGGTCACTTCGACATCTACTTCGACGACTGGTTCGAGAAGGCCGTCTACGACCAGACCGAATTCTTGATGGCGACGCTGCGCCCCTGAGCCGGGCAGCCTCGGGCGCAGGGGGTTTCGGCCCCCTGCCCGGTCAGAGGTACGACGTGTCGTTCGCGAGCCGGACAGAAGAACCGCCGTCCGGATAGAACTCCGCGATGGACAGCGACGCCAGATCCAGATGCAGCCGGTACAGCAGCGACGGGCCCACACCCAGCGCGAGCTGCAGCAGCGTCTTGATCGGCGTGACATGGCTGACCACAAGCACATTCGCGCCCGGATGCAGCGCCACCAGGTCACGGCGGGTGGCCTCCACCCGCTCCCGCACCTGATCGAAACTCTCGCCACCGGGCGCGGGCACCGACGGGTCGCCCAGCCACCGCGCATGCAGCTCCGGATCCTGTTCCCGGGCTTCCTGGAACGACATCCCTTCCCAGGCACCGAAATCCGTCTCGATCAACCCGGGCAGCTCCCGCACCGGCAGCCCGAGCGCCCGCCCCGCCGCCTCGGCCGTCTCCTTCGCCCGCCCCAACGGCGAACACACGATCACATCGATCCCGCCCTTGGCCGCAAGCATTTCCGCGGCCTTCCCCGCCTGCTCCCGCCCCAACTCGGTCAACGGCGGATTACCCCGCCCCGAATACCGCCGCTGTACAGAGAGTTCCGTCTGCCCGTGGCGTAGCAACAGCAGCCGCGTCGGCCGCCCGACCGCCCCGGTCCACCCCGGCGAGGGCACAGCACTCGCCTGCGCTCCCCCGGCCGCCGAGCTGTCCACCACGCCACCGGCAACTGCGGCCGCGATCTCCCCGACGGACGAACGGCTTTCGATGCTCGCCACCGACGACGCACCGGACTCCGTCGCAGCGGCGCGTTCGTCCGCCAGCGCGGTGCGGACTTCGCCGACCGTGCCCGCGTCGTCCATGGCCTCGTTGGCGAGCTTGTCCGCGTGCTTGTTCTCCTTGCGCGGAATCCAGGTGAAGCTGACGCGGTCGAAGCCCGCGACCAGCCGCCGGGCGCGGTCGGCGAGCGGAATCATGGCCTCGTGCTTGACCTGCCAGCGCCCGGACATCTGCTCGACGACCAGCTTGGAGTCCATCCGCACGGCCACCTCACGCGCCCCGAGCTCGGCCGCCGCCTCCAAACCCGCGATCAGCCCGCGATATTCGGCAACATTGTTGGTGGCGACACCCAGAAACTCCCGCCGCTCGGCCAGCACCCGCGCATGATCCGCGTCGAACACCACCGCCCCGTACCCGGCGGGCCCGGGATTCCCGCGCGACCCACCATCGGCCTCCACGATCACCATGTCCACCAACGCTGTTCACCTTCCGTGCCGGTCCGGAATGCCACAGCGAACCGCATCCGGCCCGCTGCGCCGGACAGCGATCGCATCATCGTGTTCCGCCACCGCGAGCATTCCGCCCTCGGCGTAGATCTTCCGTCGCCGCCGCACGCCGGATTCGTGGCGGCGGTTCGTCGAGTGGCCGCGTCCATCGTGCGGCGCGGGGCTCAGAGCCCGGAGTGCTTGGTGCGCACCAGGATCGCGCTGCATTCGGGGCAGCGGACGACCACGTTCGGAGCGGTCTGGGAGATGCGGGAGATCTCGCCGCGGTCGAGTTCGATGCGGCAGGCGCCGCAGCGGCGGGCCTGCAGCAGGGCCGCGCCGACACCGTAGGAGGTGCGCTGCTTGTCGTAGGCGGCGAGCAGGTCGGCGGGGAAGCCGCCGGAGAGGGCGATGCGGTCGGACTCGCAGCGCTGCTGGGCGACGGCCAGGTCGGCGAGCGCCTCGTCACGACGACGTTCGGCGTCGACCAGGTCGGTCTCGGCCTGATCCAGGTTGGCGCCGGCGTGGGAGTGGTTGTCGGCCGCGGCTTCGCGCCGCTCCATCACCTCGAGCAGGTCGTCTTCGAGAACCTTGCGGCGGCGTTCCAAGCTGCCCAGCTCGTGCTGCAGCTCCGAGAGCTGCTTGGCGCCGACCGAACCGGCGGTCAGCATGCCGCGGTCGCGTTCCTCACGCTTGCGAACGGCCTCGATCTCGCCTTCGAGTTTGCGGATGTCGCGGTCCAGGTCGTCCATCTGGATCTCGACCTTCACCGCCGCGTCCTTGCGAGTGGTGCGCTCACCCTCGAGCCGCTCCACTTCCTGCTGCTCGGGCAGCACCTTGCGGCGATGCCCGATCCGCGTCAGCTCGGCGTCGACGGCGGCGAGGTCGAGCAGCTTGGCCTGGATCGATGGTTCGGCATTCAACGCGAAGGTCTCCTGGACGCTATGGACGGTTCAACTCTCGAGACTCTCAGGGGCAAGCCCCTGAAACCCCGAGGGGCAGGGAGAGCACTCAAGACTCCCACCGTACCCGCATCGGCGGACCCAATTTGCCAACCCGGCGTCAAGCTGGACATTCGCTCGCGACAGTCAGCAGTCGTCGGCCGCCCCGAGCGTCCACGGGTCGGTGCGGACGGTCGAGACGCGGGTTTCCACGCCGGGAAGTGCGGCGCGCACCACACCTTCGGCCTGTCCGCACCAGGGGAACTCGGTGGCCCAGTGCGCGGCGTCGATCAGCGCCGGACCGCCCGCGCGCAGATGCTCGTCGGCGGGATGATGACGCAGGTCGGAGGTGACATAGGCGTCGACGCCGAGGCGAGACACCTTGCCCAGGAACGAATCTCCCGCCCCACCACACACGGCGACGGTGCGGACGATCCGGTCCGGGTCGCCCGCGGCCCGCACACCCCAGGTGGTGACCGGCAGTCCGGCCCGCACCCGGGCGGTGAACTCGCGCAAGGTTTCCGGGACCGCCAGCTCACCGATGCGGCCGATGCCCAGACTCGACGGCAGCCCGGCCCGCTCGGTGACGTGATAGGCGGGTTCCTCGTACGGATGCGCGGCGTGCAGGGCCGCCAGCACGGCCGCGCGACGCGACGGCGGTGCCACCACTTCGAGCCGGTCCTCGGTGACCTCGTGCAGCTCACCGATCGCGCCCGACGCCGGGTTCGCCCCGTCCAGCGGCCGGAACTGCGAGGTGCCCGCGACCGTCCAGGCGGCATCGGAATACTTCGGGCCCGCCCCGGCCCCCGCGGCGAACAGTGCGTCGAGCACCTCGCCGGAATGCGTGAGCGGCACCGCCACCGTCCATTTGTCCAGTGCGGTCTGCGGTTTCGGGTCCAGCGGCCCGGTGACGGTCAGTCCGATGGCGTGCGCCAGCGCATCCGAGACGCCGGGATCGGCGGAATCGGCATTGGTGTGCGCGGTGAACAGGGCACAGCCGGAGCGGATGAGCTTGTGCAGCAGCGCACCCTTCGGCGTGCTCGCCGCCACCGTGTCCACGCCGCGCAGCAGCAGCGGATGGTGCACGACCAGCGCCTGCGCGCCCCATTCGACGGCCTCGTCCACCACCGCCGCGGTCGCGTCGACCGCGAACAGCACCCGCGACAGCGGTTCGTCCGGGTCACCGGCCACCAGCCCCACCGAATCCCACGATTCGGCCAGCCGGGGCGGGTACGCCGCATCCAGCGCCGCGATGAGATCCGCCAACCGCACCGTCGTCACAATCGAACCTCCTTCTCGCTCACCGACTCACGCCCTCGCCCCCACCCGCCCGGGTCCGCGTTTCACAAACCGACGTCGCGGACGGCCGCGACCAGCACATCCACCTCCGCCGCCGGTCGCACCGCCAGCCGTAGGTATCCGGTATCCAGTCCCGGGAACGTATCACCGCGCCGCACCGCGATCCCCTTGTCCGCGAGCTGCTTTCGCAACAATTCCGCATCCGGCACCCGGATCAGCAGGAACGGCCCGTGCGCGGGCTCGTGCACCTCGATGCCGAGGGCCCGCAGCCGGGGAATCATGGCGGCCCGGTCCACCGAGATCCGCTCGGCCTTGCGCCGCGCGTCGGCAACGGCAGCCGGTTCACTCACTGCCGCAATGGCTTCCAGCTGCAGGGTGCCCAGCGGCCAGTGCGCGCGCCCCTGATTCAAGCGCGCCAGCAGTTCGGGCGCACCGAGCACGTATCCGCACCGCAGCCCGGCCAGCGCCCACGTCTTGGTGAGACTCCGGAACACCAGCACGTCCGGATAGCTCTCTCCAGCAAGGGATTCCGACTCCCCAGGCACCGCGTCTGCGAACGCCTCGTCGACGACCACGATCCGCCCGGGTCGCCGCAACGCCCGAAGATCCTCCGCCGCATGCAATACCGAGGTCGGATTGGTGGGATTGCCGACCACGACCAGATCCGCGTCCTCGGGTACCACGACCCCCGCCAGCGTGTACGGCGCCGCCAGCACCACGCGGGTCACCGGCACCCCACCCTCCCGCAACGCCAACTCCGGCTCGGTGAAGGAAGGATGGATCACCGCAGCCAGCCTGGACCCCAGCCGCGGCAGCATGGCGAACCCCTCCGCCACCCCGGCCAGCAGCAGCACCTCGTCGGCCGAACGCCCGTGCCGTGCCGCAACGGCCACCCGCGCCGCCCACTCATCGCTCGCACTCGGATACCGCCCGAGCTCCCCCAGCCGCGCCGCCAACCGCTCCCGCAACCACTCCGGCGGCGCACTCCCCTGCACGTTCACCGCGAAATCGACCATGCCCGGCAGCGCATCCACGTCCCCGTGATGCCGCAGCCCAGCAGCGTCGAAATCCTGATATTCGGTGTCGTCCGGCACAGCCGTCCACCCTACGTGGCCGCCACCGACACCCACCGGACAGAATGGCTGTCGTGGGCGAGCTGCATGTGACCTTCATCTGCACCGGCAATATCTGCCGGTCCCCGATGGCCGAGAAGATTTTCGCCGCGCATCTGGAGCGCGCCGGGCTGGCGGATCGGGTGCGGGTGAGCAGTGCCGGGACGGGGAGCTGGCATGTGGGGGACGAGGCGGACTCACGGACGAATCGGGAGTTGCGGGCGCACGGGTATCCGACCGGGCATGCGGCGGCGGTGATCGGGGCGGAGCATCGGTCGGCGGATCTGCTGGTGGCGTTGGATACCGGGCATGAGCGGGAGCTGGCCCGGATGGGGGTGCCGTCGGATCGGCGGCGGCTGCTGCGCAGTTTCGATCCGCTGTCCGACGGGCGGTCGGTGCCCGATCCGTATTACGGCGACCAGTCCGATTTCGCATTGGTGCGCGAGCAGATCGAGGCGGCCGTGCCCGGCATGCTGGACTGGGTGCGCGAACAGCTCGGTGAACCGGGCGACGAACAGGCCGGAGGCCGCGACGCATGAGCTCGATCACCGCACTGTTGCGGCGTCTCACCTTCCTGTTTCGACCCAGCTGGCTGATTCTCGCGGTGGTGGTCGCCGGATTCGCGTATCTGTGTTTCTCCGTGCTGGCCCCGTGGCAGCTGGGTAAGAACACCCGCACCTCCGAACGCAATGACCGCATCGCGAATTCGGTGCACGCCGACCCGGTCGACATCACCTCCATGCTGTCGGGCAACGGCAAGAACACCGAATGGCGGCGCGTCACCGCGACCGGTACGTACGTGCCGGATTCGACCGTGCTGGTGCGGCTGCGTCACCTCGACGGGCAGCCCGCCTACACCGTGCTCGCCGCCTTCCGCCTCGATGACGGACGCACCCTGCTGGTCGATCGCGGTCAACTCGCCGCCGCCCAGGGTGGCACCCGCCCGCCCGCCACCATCGCCGACCCGCCCGCGGGCACCCAGCAGGTGGCGGCCCGGGTCCGCGCCTCCGAGGGCATCATCGAGAAGAAGCCGCCCACCACGGAAGAGGGCTACCGCCAGGTCTATTCGACCGACACCGAGCAGGAAGCCACCGTCCTCGGCGTCCCCCTCACCCCCATCCCCACCGACGGCCGCGGCGGCTACCTGCAGCTCGACGCCGGCCAGCCCGGCGCCTTCACCCCCGACCCCCTCCCCCAACTCGACGCCGGCCCCTACCTCTCCTACGGCCTGCAATGGCTGGCCTTCGGTGTGATGGCTCCCCTCGGCCTCGGGTACTTCGTCTGGGCCGAAATCCGCGCCCGCCGCCGCGAAAAAGCCGAAGCCACAGCCCAACCCGCCACCCCAGCCGAACCCGAATCCCCGACCCCCTCCACCACCACACCCGCACCCGCCGCGGCAACCAAGCCCAACGACCCAGCCCCCCAGCCGCAGCAGACCACCAACGAGGCCCGCCTCGCCGACCGCTACGGCGGCACCCGCCGCTGACCCCCCGCGCTCGCTTGCCCTCCGGCGAGCACGCATCGGCGGAGTCGAATCCCAGGAGTCGTGCACCCAGTCGCGGGATCGCGCGACCGACCTCCTCTGACGGTCGGCCAGACCGCGCCCGATGCCCACGAACATGCATTCGCGGAGGCATTTCGCGAGAACGCGTGTACGTGAGTGCATGGTGGCGGGGCGGGGTCGCCGTGGGCGGCTCGGATAGCCTCGGCGGGTGCGAATGGGGACTGCTACTGCGGCCGGGCTGCTGATCGGATTCGGTATGGACCGGGTGCTCGGCGATCCGCGGCGCGGGCACCCCGTAGCCGGGTTCGGGATGGCCGCCATGCGGGTGGAGGAGTTCACCTATCGCGATGATCGTGTCGCGGGCGTGATCCACGAGGTCGTGCTGGTCGGCGCGACGGTCGGGCTGGGGCTCGGCCTGCACCGCCTGGTGGTGGGCCGTCCTGGCACGGTTCGGCGAATTCGGGAGCGGCGCATCGGCAACCGCATCGACCGGGGCACCGGCGGCGGGTCGGCGCGCACGTTCGGGGAGGTATTGCTGACGGCCGCGACCACCTGGACCGTCCTGGGCGGCACCACTTTGGCCAAGACCGGGCGGGAGATGGCGGATCGGCTGGAGTCCGGGGATCTCGACGGGGCGCGGGAGCTGCTGCCCTCGCTGTGCGGGCGGGATCCTGACCTACTCGACGCCGACGGGTTGGCCAGAGCCGCGTTGGAGTCGATCGCCGAGAACACCTCCGATGCGACTGTCGCGCCGCTGTTCTGGGGTGCGGTCGCCGGTGTACCCGGCCTGCTGGCGTATCGGGCGATCAACACGCTCGACGCGATGATCGGATACCGCAACGAGCGGTACACCCGATTCGGCTGGGCGGCAGCGCGCACCGATGATGTGGCGAATCTGGCTCCCGCGCGGGTCAGCGGAATCATCACCACCGCACTGGCTCCCGTGATCGGCGGCCGCCCCACCGACGCCTGGCGAGCGTGGCGGCGGGATGCCGGCAAACATCCGAGCCCGAATGCCGGTGTGGCGGAAGCATCCATGGCGGGCGCCCTCGGCGTGACGCTCGGCGGCAAGACCGAGTACCGCCACGGCGTCGAGATGCGCCCCACGCTCGGCGACGGCCCGGTGCCCCGAGTAGCGGATCTGCGCCGCGCAGTACGCCTCTCGGAAGCCGTCCAAGCCGCCACCGCCCTCGCCGCGGCGATAGCCGCCTACCTGCGTCGCCGCTGACCACCCTGGCCTCCGCGCACCCCGACACCTTCCGGATCTTGCCGCCCACCGCAGGATCCGACTGACCTCCAGTGGCTCCGCCCCGGCCTCCTCGGCGGCTGGTAGGTCGAGTTCGTGGCGCGTTGCGGGTGGACATATTGCGCGACTGGACGGTCGTTTTCGATAGATTCGGGGCGGGATGTCACAGTCCGGCGAGGTATTTCGTCGGGGTGGTAGGTGGCTTGCCCAGCACGGGCGGGATTGATGAGCAGCGAGGGTGCGATGAGTGGTGACGAGCGGAACCAGCCCGATCAGGCCGAGCTGGCCCGGCGGTTCGAGGAGCATCGGGGCTATCTGCGGCGGGTCGCCTACAGCACGCTCGGGAGTCTCAGCGATGCCGACGATGTGGTGCAGGAGGCGTGGCTGCGGCTGGTCAGGTACTACGAGACCAGTCCGGAGGGTGCGGATATCGAGAATCTGCGCGCCTGGCTGACCACCGTCACCGGCCGCCTCGCGCTCGATCATCTCGGGTCGGCGCGGGCGCGGCGGGAACAGTATGTGGGCGAATGGCTTCCGGAGCCGGAGATCACCACCTGGGACGATCCGGCCGACCGCATCTCCCAGGACGAGCGCGTCACCACCGCCCTGCTGGTGGTGCTGGAATCGCTGTCCCCGGCCGAGCGCACCGCCTTCGTACTGCAGGACGTATTCGGCATGACCGGACCGGAGGTCGCCGAGGTGGTCGGCCGCACCCCGGCCGCCGTGCGCCAATTGGCCTCACGCGCCCGCAAACACGTGGAGAACGGCACGCCCCGTTTCCCGGCCAGCGCCGACGAGCACGAGAAGGTGGTGTCCGCCTTCGCCGTCGCCTGGCGTTCCGGTGATATGAGCGCCCTGCTCGGCCTGCTCGATTCGAATGTCACCTTCACCGCCGACGGCGGCGGCAAGGTCAACGCCTTCCGCCATCCGATGCACGGCGCGGACACGGTGGCCCGGACCCTGCTCGGCTTCCTCGCGTACTCCTCGAAGGTCGGTGGCGGTTGGGGCCGTTCGGTGCTGGTCAACGGGCAGCCCGGACTCGTGGTGTTCGACGGCAAGAACACCGGTGTCTTCTCCTTCACCATCGACGACGGCCGCATCACCAAGATCGACGTGGTCCGCAATCCGGACAAGATCCACCTGCCCGACGACGCCGATCCGGACTGGGCGCTGGGCGAGACCCAGCCCGACGCCTGAGCACAGAAAGCTGAGCACTCGACCGCCTTCGGTAGCGGGCCCGCAACCACTCTCGGTTGCGGGCCCGCGGTATTCGAACGGTCAGGAGGCGACGCGGGTGACCGGCCGCAGCCCGTGCGCGGCGGCCACCTCGGCCGAGTACAGCCGCCCACCGTCGGCCGTGAGCCCTTGCGCCAGTCCCGGATCCGCCGCGCAGGCACCCGCCCAGCCGAGATCCGCGATGGCGCGGGCGTACGGCAGCGTGACATTGGTGAGCGCCACAGTGGAGGTGTGCGGCACCGCCCCGGGCATATTGGCCACGCAGTAGAACAGTGAATCCGCCACGCGGAACGTCGGATTCGCGTGCGTGGTGGGATGCGACCCCTGGAAGCACCCGCCCTGGTCGATGGCGATGTCGACCAGCACCGAGCCCGGCCGCATATGGGCGACCAGCGCATCGGACACCAGCTTCGGTGCGCGCGCACCCGGCACCAGGACCGACCCGATCACCAGATCCGCTGCCAGCACCGCCTTCTCGACCTCGGCGGCATTGGAGCCCAGCGTCGTGACCCGCCCGCCGAACCGTTCGTCGAGTTGACGCAGTCGCGCGATATTGGTGTCCAGCACGGTGACTCGCGCCCCCATACCCGCCGCGACCGCCGCCGCATTGCTGCCCGCGACCCCACCGCCGAGCACCGTGACATCGGCGGGCCGCACTCCCGGCACCCCGCCCAGCAACAGTCCGGCACCGCCCTGCGGCGACATCAGGTGGTACGCGCCCACCTGGCTGCCGAGCTTGCCCGCCACCTCGCTCATGGGCGCGAGCAACGGCAGCGAGCCGTCGACCGCGCGCACAGTCTCGTAGGCGATCGCTGTGATCCCGGAGCCCAAGATCGCGTCCGTGCATTCCCGGGACGCGGCCAGGTGCAGGAAGGTGAACAGCACCTGCCCCGCCCGCATCCGCGAATACTCCTCCGCAATGGGTTCTTTCACCTTCAACACCAGCTCGCCGGTACCCCACACCTCCTCCGGCGTGGCCGCGATCCGGGCCCCGGCGGCGACGAAGTCGGCATCGGCGAACCCAGACCCGATCCCCGCACCCACCTCGATCAGCACCTCGTGCCCGTGCCGCACCAGCTCCCCGGCACCGGCCGGGGTGAGCGCGACCCGATACTCCTGTTCCTTGACCTCCCGTGGAACCCCGATTCTCATACCGCCATCGTCGTCCTGGGCGGCCCGCGCCGCCACGACCGCCACGACGCGTTTTCGAATCACGCTATCCCATAGCAACTGCCCCGGCGACGACGCTCAAGACGCCACGGTGATCGCCAGCACCTGCCCCGGAGCCGGAATGCGCAGCAGGTGGGTGCGGTCGGCGACCGAGAAGCGGTGGGTCAGGTAGTCGAGGTGCTCGGAGAAGTGCGCCCACCCCTCGGCGTGCACGGGCACTATCACGGCGTTGCCGAGCGCCTCGGAGGCGTGGACGGCGGTGCGGCCGTTGAGAGTCAGGTCGTGGTCACCGAAACGGTCGGTGTTGGCCGCACCGACATTGAGGATGGCGATATCGATGCGACCGATGCGCTCCGCGATCTGCTGCACGTATTCGACCGAGGCATTGTCACCCGACACGTACACCGTCGGCAGCCCGTCGGCCTGCAACACGAACCCGGTGACCACACCGGTGAACCGCTCACACCCCTCCGGCCCGTGCAACGCGGGCACCCCGGTCACGGTCACCGCCCCGATCCGCACCGACTCCCAGTTCGCCAGCCCCCGAACCCCTTCCAGACGCCCGGCGGCGTCGGGTGTCGAGAGCACGTGCTCGACGGACGGCAGCAGCGCCCGCCCGGCGGCATCGAGATTGTCCGCATGCTGATCGTGCGACAGCAACACCACATCGATCGCCCCGATCTCGACCACCGGCACAGCGGGCCCGGTCAGCTTGTACAGCGTCACCGGCCCGGGGTAGTCGCCCGGCTCGTCGAACGTGGGATCGGTCAGCCAGGTGAGGTCCCCGTACTCGAATCGCACAGTGGGCCCGCCGATGTGGAGGACTTCGAGGGTGGTGGCCGCGGCATCGATCGTGTTCGTCATGGCTGTAAGTCTCGTGATCCGGCCACCCTGCCGACAGTGGCCCGAAGGCCGCGCTTCGATAAGATCGGGCCATGCCGGTTGCTCTGCCCGCCACGCCCACTCCCCCGCACACCGTGGCCATCCTCGCCTACGACGGCATCAGCCCGTTCCACCTGTCGGTCCCGACCCTAGTGTTCGGCCGCATCGGAGCGGGCGGTCCGGAAGGCAGTCCGTACCGGGTGATCGTCTGCGCCGAGCGCCCCGGAAATCTCGCCACCCCGGCGGGTTTCGACATCGTCGTGACGCACGGACTGGAGGCCGCCGAGGCCGCGGACACGATCGTCATCCCCAGCTGGGAGCGCGATCTCCCACTGCCCGAACCGATTCGCGACACCCTGCATCGCGCCCACGCGCGCGGCGCCCGCATCGTCGGCCTATGCCTGGGCGCCTGGGCGGTCGCCGCCAGTGGACTCGCCGACGGCCGCGAGATCACCACACACTGGTCGGCCGCCGCCGCGCTGGGTCGCGCGTATCCGGCCGTCCGCGTCCGGGCCGACACGCTGTGGTCCGATGACGGCGACATCATCACCTCCGCGGGCACGGCCGCGGCTCTCGACTGCTGCCTGCATCTGGTGCGCACCGACCACGGCAGCCGCGCCGCCGCCGAGCTCGCCCGCCGCCTGGTGCTGGCCCCGCACCGCAGCGGTTCCCAGGCGCAGTACATCCCGGTCGCGGTACCGGAGGCGGCCGACCAGGACCCGATCGAGTCCGCAATGGTCTGGGCCCGAACACATCTGGACGACCCGGTGGATCTGGACGGCTGGGCCCGCACCGCCCTCATGTCCCGCCGCACCTTCACCCGCCGCTTCCGCGACCGCACCGGCACCAGCCCGCAACAGTGGCTGCTGCAGCAGCGCGTCGATCACGCCCGCCTACTCCTGGAGTCCACCGACGACACCATGGACCGCATCGCCGCCGACTCCGGCCTGGGCACCAGCATCAACCTCCGCCACCACTTCCACCGCCTCCTCGGCACCACCCCCGCCGCGCACCGCGCCCTCTTCCGCCGCAGCTGACCAAGATCGGGAGTACTCAGCGCGGAAATTTGTCCGGTTCACCGCGCTGAGTACTCCCGATCTCGATGCTCCCCGGCGGCGGGGGCGGGAGGGGGGCGGCTATGTTCGCGGGCATGAGGATTCAGCTGGGTGAGCATGCGCCGCAGGTCGATGAGAGTGCGTGGATCGCGCCTAATGCGACGGTGATCGGGCGGGTGACGTTGGCGGCCGAGGTGAGTATTTGGTACTCGGCGGTTTTGCGGGGGGATATGGACTCGATCAGTGTCGGGGAGCGCAGCAATATTCAGGATGGGTGTGTGCTGCATGCCGATCCGGGGTTTCCGTGCACGGTGGGCACGGGGGTTTCGGTGGGGCACAATGCGATTCTGCACGGGTGCACCGTGGAGAACGATGTGCTGATCGGGATGGGGGCGACGGTGCTGAACGGGGCGGTGATCGGGGCGGGGAGTTTGATCGCCGCGAATGCGCTGATTCCGGAGGGCGCGCAGATTCCGCCGGGGTCGCTGGTGGCGGGTGTGCCGGGCAAGGTGCGCCGGGAGTTGAGCGAGGCGGAGCGTGATCACATTCGCTTGAATGCCGCTGCGTACCTGTACGCGTCGTCGCAGCATCAGCAGGGTCAAGAGGTGTGACTGAAGGGGGCGTGTGAGAAGCCCCACACTGAACAAGTGTCCATAACGGCCACTGCTAGCATCGTGCGAAGCGTTCCCGGCGGCCCGGGCCAGCCTCCGGTTGCCGGGTGCGCGGTCGGGGCTAGCAGGAGGTTTGAACGGTGTCGTACGAGCACGACGGTATGCACCGACAGCGGATCAGCGTGGCGGATATCGCCGCGCAACCGGGGGGCATCGAGGCGCTACAGCGCCGGGTTCACGAACTGCGTTCCAATGGGCGGGATTTCGCCGCGAACGCGATCGAATGGGAAATGGCCGCCCTCGACGTCCGTTGATCGGACGCGGTGCGAAGCACTCCACACCGTCGGTGCAATAATGCTGGCTCGGCCTGCGTGCCTTGGCCATTCACCGCTGTACGCCTGAGCGGTCCACCGCAATGTCGCGGTCGCCACCGATCGACTGGAGACTCGATGCCGTCCGTGCCCACCATCCTGCAACGCATCCTCGAGAAGCCGCGGGCCGAGGGCGAACAGCTGCTGGAGAGCGCGCTGTCGGCCTTCCTCGACTTCGGGATCAAGCGAACCAGCATGGGAGAGATAGCGCGTCGCGCCGGCATCAGCCCGGCGACGCTTTACCGGCGCTTCGAATCCAAGAACGATCTGGTCGCGGCCGTCGGGGTGCGCGAGGCGCAGCTGTTCATCGCCGGGATCGACGAGCGGGTGCGCGCGGCCACCGGCAGCGGCATGGCGGTCGACGATCAACTGGTCGAGATCTTCGTCGCGTTCATCACCCAGCTGGCGAACAACAAACTGCTGCAACGCCTGTTGCGCACCGAGCCCGACACCGTGCTGCCCCGCCTGACCACCGAGGCCGGGCCGATGCTCGCGGTCGGCCGCACCTACCTGGCCGACAAGCTGCGCGCCCTGCAGATCGTCGGCGACGTACCCGCCTTCGACGCCGACCTGGTCGCGGAAGTGCTTGCCCGGCTGGGCCAGTCCCTGGTGCTCACCCCGGACGGCCTGATTCCGCTGACCGACGAGACCGCGGCCCGCGACTTCGCCCGCCGCACCATCCTGCCGATGATCGGCGTGCAACCGGTCTGAGCTCGACGAAAACCCGTTCGGACAATCCGCCGAGTTCGGGCAGACTGGCGCGCATGCACTACCGCTCGATCCTGCACGCCGCCTGGACGCGGGTCGCCGCCCGGCTGCCGCTGCGCCGCGTCGTCAAGTTGGGGCTGGCAGTGGTGGCGCTGGTCGCGGTGGTGCTCGTCGGCTCGGACCTGTGGCTCCGGATCGCCAACCGGCAGTACGAGTACAGCGTCGACTCCGTCCCGAAGGCCGATGTGGCCATCGTCTTCGGCGCGGAGGTGCATCCCGACGGCAAGCCCTCGGCCTACCTGGCCGCTCGCCTCGACCTCGGCGCCAAGCTGCTGGCGTCGGGCAAGGTGAAGGCGCTGCTGCTCACCGGCGACAACGATCGCCCCAGCTATGACGAGCCGACGGCCATGCGCGCCTACCTGATCGAGCACGGCGTCCCCGCCGCCAAGATCGCGCTGGATTACGCCGGCTTCACCACCTACGAGTCCTGTGTGCGCGCTCACGACATCTTCGGGGTCACCTCGGCCATCGCCGTCACCCAGGATTTCAGTCTGCCGCGCACGGTCGCCATGTGCCGCGCCGCGGGCATCGACGCCACGGCGGTCGGCGACGACACCCAGCTCCACAATGACCTCTACCGCAAGATCTGGTTGCGCGATCAGCTCGCGGACACCAAGGCCGTCTATTCGATGCTCTTCCACCCGGAGCCGAAATTTCGTGGCAAACAGGAGACTTCGGTGCGCGATGCGATGGCGGCCGACCCGCAGCAGTGATCCGGAAATGACGAAACCCCCCGACCCTGTCCCGGAGGTCGAGGGGTTTCAGCTGCTCGGCTAGACGTTTCCGGCCAGCGCGCCACCCATACCCGCGGCAGCGGCGGCAGCCGCGCTACCCGTCATGAGTCCGACCGCGGCGATGACAAGAGCCAACATTCTGTTCCCGACCTTTCACAGTGAATCTTTCGAAGACGCCTCGAAAATTACTGCTGCCCAGCATCGTTCGGCGAGCCCTGCGGCGGAACTCTGGGCGGACTGTATGTCGATACCCAGCACCTTCCCAGTTCCCGATTCGCCGGCCGCGTGGTAATCCGGTTCCGCTGGATCCGACATCACCCAATTGAGATAGCTGAGTCTTTGCTATCAGTCGCTCCCCCGAGCAGAATGCGAATCGTCGGAGCAATGGGCGTGCGTTCGAAGGAGATAGCGGCGTGGGCGATGCTGTCAAATTACTGGCCGTGACCGCGTGTCCCACGGGGATCGCCCACACCTATATGGCCGCCGAGAAACTCGGGCAGGCGGCCGCGGCGCTCGGGATCGACATGAAGGTCGAGACCCAGGGTTCGATCGGTGTCGAGAACGCGATCACGAGCGCCGACGTGGCCGCCGCCGACGGGGTCATCATCGCCGCCGACAAGGATGTCGACCTGGCCCGGTTCGCCGGCAAGCGAGTGCTGATCGTGCCGGTGGCCGAGGGCATCCGGCACCCCGAGAAGCTGATCGAGGACGTGCGATCGGCACCGATCTACCAAGGCGGCGCGGATGATCCGGGCCCCGGGAACAGCGAACGCAGCGTGGCGCTCAAGGCGCTGATGAACGGTGTCAGCTACATGATTCCGTTCGTCGCGGTCGGCGGCCTGCTCATCGCGATCTCACTGTCGCTGGGCGGGCACACGGATCCTACTGGCGGCCTGGTCATTCCGAAGGATTCGATCTGGTACAGCATCAATCAGATCGGTGCCATCGGCTTCAGCCTGATGGTGCCGATCCTGTCCGGCTATATCGCCTACGCGATCGGCGACCGCCCCGCCCTGGTGCCCGGCATGATCGGCGGCTGGATCGCGAACACCGGCGCGCTCTACGACTCCAAGGCGGGTGCGGGCTTCCTGGGCGCGATCGTGACCGGCTTCCTGGCCGGATATCTGGTGCTGTGGATCAAGAAGATCAAGGTCCCCAAGTTCGTCCAACCGATCATGCCGATCATCGTGATCCCGATTCTGGCCACCCTGGGCGTGGGCCTGTTCTTCATCTACGCCATCGGCCATCCCATCGCCTACCTCTTCGAGCACCTCACCTCCTGGCTCGGCGGCATGACCGGAACCAGCGCCATCGCCCTGGGCGCGATCGTGGGCCTGATGATCGCCTTCGACATGGGCGGCCCGGTCAACAAGACCGCCTTCCTGTTCGGCGCGGGCCTCATCGCCACCGGCAATCTCTCGGTCATGGGTATGGCCGCCGCCGCGATCCCGGTCATGCCCCTGGGACAGGGCCTGGCCACGCTGCTGCGCCGCCCGCTCTACGACGCCCAGGAACGTGAGGCCGGGCTGGCGTCGCTGTTCATGGGCTTCTTCGGCATCTCCGAGGGCGCGATCCCGTTCGCGGCTTCTCGTCCCGCACAGGTGATTCCGGCCAATATGGTCGGCGGCGCGGTGGCGGGCGCGATCGCCGGTCTGGCCGGGGTCGGTGACGCGGTACCGCACGGCGGGCCGATCGTGGCCCTGCTGGGCGCGATCAAGGGCATTCCGATGTTCTTCGTCGCGGTGGCGGCGGGCACGGTGGTGACCGCCGTCGTCACGATCGCGCTGATCGAGTTCCGGGTGCGCCGTAGGACCACCACCGCGGTCACCGTCACCGAAACCGGTGGACCCGTATCCGCGCCCGCTGCCGCTGAAACCGCGACTGCCACGGCCGAACCGGAGATTCTCGACGGCGCGCTCACCGAGCGCACGGTGCAGCCGGTCCTCGCGTCCACCGACAAGCAGGCCGCCATCCGCGAAATGGTGGCGCTGGTCGCCCGCAGCGGCAAGGTCACCGATCCGGACGAGTTGCTCGCCGCGGCCCTGCGCCGCGAGGAGGAGGGCGTCACCGGCCTGGGCGACGAGATCGCCATCCCGCACGCCAAGACCGACGCCGTCACCTCCCCGGTGGTGGCCTTCGCCCGCGCGCCGCTCGGCATCGACTGGGACTCCCCCGACGGCAATGCCGCCAAGCTCATTTTCATGATCGCGGTCCCGACGGCTGCCGCGGGCGACGAGCATCTGCGCATTCTCGCCCTGCTGGCCCGCAAGCTGATGGATCCGGCCTTCCGTGAGCGATTGCTCGCGGCACCGGATCGCCCGGCGATCCTCGAAATTCTCGGCGAGATACGGCAACCGGCCGGACAGGTTTAGTCGTTTCACCTCCGCGTATCTGAAATACCGACGAGTCGTTTTGCCAAATGCGCTGGTAGGCAAAGGAACTCGCGCATTCCGAATTCACACACGGCCGATCGGCGGCCGTTGTACGATCGTTCCTGCAACAGGATTGGCAAAAGCCTTCCAACCCTGGAGAATTCGCGAATTCCCTTTTATGCACCGAAAGGGAATATGATATGGCGCAATCAAATTCGGGTCCGTTCCGCCTGCTGACACCCGAACAGGAAGCCGATGCCCTCGCATTCGTGAACGACCTGCTCACCGGTGACGCCACCGGCGTATCCACGTATCTCACCTCCGATGTCGAGGCGGTACGCAGCCAATCGCAGCGGCGGGAGGTGAAAATTCCGGGGCATCAGGGCGTCCAGCTCGACGCTCTCATCGCCTGGCCGGAAACCGACGGGCCGCATCCACTGATCGTCATGCCCGCCGGACTCGACAAGTCCGGCTGGAAGATGTACGGCGGGGCCGTCACCCAGCTACTGAAACGCGGGTATGCCGTGGTCGCCTACACCGAGCGCGGCCTCCCGGGGTCCGATGACGAGAAGGACGAGAACGCCTGTCTGACCGTCGCCGGACCCGAGGACGTCGCCGACGGGTACGCCGTCATCGAGTGGGCTCTGGGACACAGCGAACTGCACGCCGACCGCGACCGGGTGGGCATGATGGGCATCTCCTACGGCTCCGGCATCAGCCAGCTGGTCGCCAACGCTCACCAGGATGTCAAAGTCGTTGTCGCGCTCAGCACCTGGGCCGATCTCGGCGAATCCCTCTACGACCACGGCACCCGGCACATCGCGGCAGCGGAGGCGCTCGCCAAGGTCAGCGACAGACCGAGTCCGGAACTGGAGAAGGTGCTGGAGCTGTTCCGAGCCAACACCGATATCGAACAGGTGCTCGCCTACGCGGCGCAGCGGTCCCCCGCCAAGGTGCCCGATGACCGAAGAAGGTCCGTGCCAACGTTTTTCACGAGCTTCTGGCACGAGACCATCTTCCCGCAGAATCAGCTGCTCGATTACTTCCAGGACTACCCGGGCCCCAAGCGCCTGGACCTGGCCGTCGGCGACCACTCGTCGGTGGAGGTGCTGGGCCTGACCACGGGTCTGTACACCCGTACCACCGAGGCCGCCTACGACTGGCTCGATCACTTCCTGCTCGATATCGACAACGGCATCGACCGCGACGGCGTCGTGCACACCGAGAGCATGCACAGCTTCACCATGACGGCCTCGCCGGACCTGGCCACCTGGTCGAAATCCGCGCGCCGCTACTACTTCCGGGCGCCCGAGACCGGATCCGCCGACGGCATCCTGACCGTGGAACAGCCACCGGCGCAGAGCCAGAGCTTCCAGGCGGGCGCCCAAGAGGTCAAGGTCGCGAACACGATCATCTTCGACGGCCTCGCCGAACGCCTGCGGTTGCCCATCTACCAGTCGCTCAAACGCGTCGACCGGACCCGGGCCGCGGTCTGGACCACGCCGCGCGTGTTCCTCGCGCCGCACCACATCGCTGGTCGGCCGGAAGTGAACGTGACCGTCACCCCCTCCGGCCGAAACGCCACCGTCATCGCCTACCTGTTCGTGCTCGAGCCGTTCACCGGTCTGATGCGCATCGTCACCCACGCGGCGGCCACCATCACCGGCCAGGAATCCGGCCGACCCTCAACCCTGCGAATCCCGCTGCAGGCCACCGACTATCGGGTCCCGGCGCTGCACAAACTGGTCGTGGTCATCGACACCGTCGACCAGTTCTACAGCGACGAGACCGAGCCGGGGGCCATCATCACCCTGTCCACCACGGTGAGCTCCGGATATCTCGATCTTCCGATTGCACCCTGACCGTTGCCCGAATCGCCTTGCCGGAGGCGATTCGGCGGCAAGGTCATACGAAGGGCGGGGC
>NZ_JBHZAC010000020.1:0-70934 GCF_042753865.1 Nocardia sp. NPDC059240
CTATATGTTACTTTCTTTACTTCTTTCTTTCATTCCTTCTTTCCTTTTTCCTGTCACTTTCCGCCCTTGTTTCCTCATGTGTGCTACACTTCCTTCCTTTTCCTTCGGCCGTCCTGGCTCTTCCGTGTTTCGATTACTTCCCGCACCACTCCGAAGTACTCGTCCATCAGCCATCCGTGCACTTTAACCATCTGCTCGGTCACTTTCTCGTTCGCCCCCCGCTTCTCGGCGAGTTGCCGCACCATTTCCTCGCTGTCGGCCCGCATGATCAGCCGCGCCAGGGCGTTCAGGGCCACTGATCGGTTCAGTTTCTGCCGGCGGTTCTCCTCGTTCCAGCGCCCGATGGCCTGATCGAAGTGGATGAGGTCGAGATCGTCGAATTGCACGGTGATCGGGGTGATCGGATCCGGAGCGAGGGTCATGATTGACGTTCCTTCCTCGTGTTTCTTCCATCATAATGGACGGAATAGACTTTTTCCATCCTTTCTTTCTGTTCATTCTGTCGTTGTTTCCGAGGTTGTTCCTCGGTCCGTCGGGTCTCGGCGCCGTGGACAGAACTGTCGAACTGTCCACATTCGGAACTGCTGGTGGTTGGCGTACCGCGTCGGGTCCACACGGTGACGAGCAGTCGGGCAGTTCAGGCTGTTGGCAGTCCGAACTGTCGTCATCCGACGGTCTGGGACTGGCACGACACGGGTCGCCGCACCGGGCGCGGGCAGTCGTACCCATGGATGGACGGATTGCCGGACGGCACGGCAGGGCTTGCTCCACAATCGAGGGGTGTTCCGGTGGGCCAGGGCGAGGCGGTTCGTCGAGCGCTTCGATGCCGCGGCCGCCAAGCTCGGTGCTGCCGAAGCTGCGGTCCGGATGGCGGGCGTCTATGCGATGGCGGGCGTCGCGGACGAGTCCGACGGGATTCGACGCCAGCAGTGCATCGATGTTTTGTGTGGCTATCTGCGCCTGCCCTACAGTCCCGGATTCGGTCGCACCCTGGTCCCGGACCCGGGTCGTCCTGCCGAGGGTGACGAGCCGGACCGTCCCGTCCCGCGTCTGGACAACGACGGGGAGGTACGCGCCACCATCGTCCGTGTCATCGCCGACCGTCTCCGGCGCGATTCCGAATACAGGTGGTCTGCAAACGATTTCGACTTCCGTGGCGCCTATCTCGAGAACGTCGATTTCGACTTCGCGCGGTTCTCCGGCACTGCTTGGTTCGAGGGCGTGACCTTCGAGGGCCAGGCCAAGTTCACGGATGCGAGATTCTTCGGCGACGCGCGGTTCGGTGGCGCGACCTTCTCGGAGGTCGCGTGGTTCGACCGCGCGCTGTTCTCCGGGATAGCCGACTTCGCGGGCGCGACCTTCGACAACGTGGCTGTTTTCAGCCATGTGTCTTTTGCCGGCGCCGCCAGGTTCACAGGCGCTACGTTCGCGAGCATCGCCGACTTCGGGCGTGTGGCTTTCTCGGGGACCGCATCGTTCGCGCGTGCGGCTTTTGCCGGTGCCGCCTACTTCAGTGATGTGGATTTCGGTGCGCAGGTGGTCTCGTTCACGGCGCCGGCGCAATGGGGTCCGCCCACACCCGCGTTCGACTGGAACCGCGACATCACGGAGCGGCCTGCCAATGTCGAGCCGTCGGACTGGCCGCCGGTGGTCGTGGTGCGGGATCCGGTATCGACGAGGGTGCGGCCGCGCGCGGGCGTGCCGACTTACCTTCCGGCAGTGGCGGAGTGGCTCGACCGCGAGCCTCGTGCTGTGCCGTCGCTCGCCGGGGAGCACCGCGCTCGCAGTTCCTCGAGCTGGACGCTGGGGGGGAATGCGGTTGCCGTTCTCACCGCGCTTGCTTTCACCGCCTTCTTGGTCGCGTACGCGGTCGCCGGGCAGCAGGCGGCTGGGATCGCGTTCTGGGGGTTTCTGCTCGGATTCCCGGTGCTGCTGTTGCTCGTGTCGGTGATCGGCGCGGCATGGCGGCAGAGCCGCCGCGACGAGCTGCTGGAGGTCGCGCTGCTGGCCGTGCAGCTGTCGGTGCAACGTCATGTCGCCGAGCAGGGCCAGGGCGAGTCGCCGCCGAGCATCGAGTTACCCGAGGCTCTCCACGCCGACCCGGTGGGCGGTCCCGATGTTTTTTGACGACCTCAAGGCAGTGCTCGACAAGGCGGAAACCAAGTGGGATGTCACGGTCGTTCTCGGGGCTGGCGTGGCGGGTTTCGTGGTGGACGCCCTCGCGATCTCCCATGGCGTCATGTCGCCGATGACGGTGAGCGCGTTGTCCGCCACTGGCGCGCTCTCGCTCAAGAAGGGATGGGACGCATCTCGGGATACCCGCAGGCAGAGCAAGGCCGCGAGGCAGGCTATGGAGAAGGTGACCGGTGCCCCGGTTCGCGCGAGGGAACTGGTGAAGTTCTTCGCCGACGAGGGGTATAAGGACGGCGACCAGAATCTGCCTGTCCAGCTTGTCCTGCACGAGAAGGGCATCATCGACGACGAACAGCTGAATCTGGCCGTCGACAAGGCGCTCTCGGCCTATCTGACACGGCCGAAGAAGCTCAAGCGTTCTTGAGTTCTGCACTGCGCGTCCTCGCCCCGGGTCGATCGGTGCGGGGTGGGAACCGGGCAGGCGCGGGGCATGTTGTGGTGTGCCCCGGGCACGCTGGCCGCGCGGGGCATGATGGGTGCCCGCCTAACGGATGATGAGGTCCAGTTCGAGGGCGGCGTCCCGGCGGCGGGTGCGGCGCAGCACGGCGGCGGGCACGCCGAGGTGGGCGGCCAGGACCCCAGAGACCAGGGCGAAGGATTCGGCGTCGAGTCCGGTCAGGCGCGCGGTGGCACCGCGATCGGTGGGCCAGATGCCCCAGTCTTGGCGGCCGTCGACCAGCTCGGGGCAGCCCAGGCCGAGCCGGCCGAACACCTCGGTGCGGTCGGTCGGGTCGCACAGCATCCGGACCGCGCCGCGGACGTCGGCGGGGAAGCCGACCTCGAACTGGGCCCACCGCGCGGTCTCGGCCGCGAGGCGCTGCTGCTCGACGCGGCGGCGCTCATGCTCGGCGGAGCGGGCGGCACCGATCGCGAGGGCCACGGCGACCAGCACCACGGTCAGCGGGCCGAACGGGCTGTGGGTGAGTGTGTAGGCGAGGAGCATGCCCAGGCAGACGAAGCCCATGGCGGCCAGAGCGAGGGCGGCGAGGAGCTTGTGCGGGGCGGGGAGGCCGATCATGGTGCTCGATCCTTTTGCGAGAAACCCAATACCAGACTGTCAACAGTCTAGCAGTTCGGCATTCTGCGGGGTTCGGGTTCGCCCAGGAATCCCGCTCCGGACGTGACCGCGCACCCGGCGAATCTCCCTCGTCCGCTCCGGGTTTCGTCACAAGCTCCGGGTACCGCCAGGCGCGGCCGGAGAGCTGTGGTGTTCCAACTTGGAACGCCACCCGGGGCTCGTAGCGCAATCGCGGTGAGGGAGAGCGATCGGGGGAGCGGGGGAGCGGGGGAGCGGACACGATCCGGAATTTCCGGTCGGGCGACCTGGTATTCGACCAGGCCAAACACGCCCTCTACGTCCCGGTGAGCGTGGATGGCACCGTCGCGGTGATCGACACGACCACCCGGAAGATCACCGAGACCATCCCTATCGCGCAGGGCGCGGGCAACGACACGTTCGGCAGCATCACGGTGGACCCTGACAGCCACGCTGTGTACATCGTCAACTCCAAGTTCAACTCGATGATCGTGTTCACCCCCTAGCACCGCCGAAAGGTGCTGGCCCCCGCCACGACCACTGCGCCCGGTGGCGAATCCCGCTCACCCGCTCCAGGTTTCGTCACCTGCCTCGATTCGGCCGAGCTGAAAGCCTGACGAAACGACCAAATGCCGTGCCCTGATTATCCGTGCTGCGGATTGAGCTGCTGTGGCGCGAGATTGGGGCCTTCGACGGGCACGAACCCATCGGGCCAGCGCGTGTACTGGTTGTATCTGACCCCGCCGAAGTCCGCGCCGTGGAACTTCAATCCCTGCACCGTCCATTGGTCGGCCGGCGGGGTATCGCCCAGCGTGCCGACTGCGGTGTCGGGCTCGGTGGCACCGAGGAATCGGGCACCCCGAAGATCCGCGCCGGAGAACGACACCCCGTCCAGCGGCAGACCCCGGAACAGGACCCCGCGCAGGTCCGCGTCACGCAGAGACGCGCCCGCCAGCCGTGTCGCTCCTTCGATGGCCGCGTTCTGGGCGTGCATGCCGTTCAGCTTGGCTCCGGTGAGATCCACGCCTTGCAGCAGCGCGGCCGTCAGGTTGACACCGCCCATTCGGGCGCCGTGGAGGTTCGAGCCTTCCAACACGGAAGCCGCCAGGCACACGCTGGAAAGATCGATGAGTTCAGTTCCGTCATGGTCGCGGCGACCGATCGCCCCCATGATCGCCTGGATTTCCGGTGCGAGCTGTTGCGCATTTCCGCACTGGTCGTTGTTCGGGGCGTGTAAGCGCATGTAGGTCGACAAGAAGTCGAAGATCGTCGACCGGTCGGGTCGCGAGGTGCGGCCGAGTCGTTCCAGCAGCGAGATCGCGCCCAGCCGGGTGTCGATGTTCGCGCTGCCGATCTGATCGAGCGCCTTCGAGAACTGCGCAGTGACCGCAGTATCTCGCGCCAAGTCGTATTGGCCGTTGGTGGTTTTGAGCGTCTGGCTGGTGAACCACAACGCGGTCACCGCCACGAGTGTGGTCGCCAGGGCGGTCAGCTTGGTCCAGCCGTCCCAGGTGAGCGTGTGAGCGAGCTTCCCGAGAATCCGCTTGCGCCGGTCATTCTTGGAGCGCGGCTGCGGACTGATCCTGTACGGACGCCGGCGTGGCGCCCCCTCCCCCATTTTCACCACGATCCGATCATCCATCGGAATCGGTTGCAGGGCGACAGATCTCGGAACACGTCGCCTGTCTGCTGGCCGAGCCGATACTGACGAGATGGACAGCGCAGAACGCGACCTCCCGGATGGTGGCGCGGCCGGATGCCGGTACCGGATATCGGTGTGGATGCCGTCGCCGGACGACGACCTCTACGACGCCCTGCGCCTCATCGCAGTCCGGACAGCTCGGCGGTGATGGTCCGGATCGCAAAATCTTGGAGGAGTTCGCCGGTGAACCGCGGCTCGGGGCGTTCTATCCGAAACGGGGCGCGGTAGAGCGCGTTGCGGAGGGCCTTCAGGTTGTCGAGCACCTTCTCGATCCTCGCGGCCCCGCCGGCGACCTCATTTGGCGTCAGGTGGGCCAGGAACATGATCACATGCCCCAGGCTGCTCAGCGTCATCTCCGCGGCATCGCGGACATCGGGATCCGGGTGCCCCGACACGAGCGTCAGCAGCTGGGGCGTCACGGTGCTCTTGTACTCAGTGAAGACCTTGAGAACCTCGTCGCGTTCGGGCATTTCCTCGTGTTCTTGCGGGATGGACGGGTAGAGCCGGTGCGACCAGAACCCGTCGACCACCACGAGCACCTCGATCGATGCGGGATGCAGCGCCTTGACGAACGCCCGGTACTCCGCCGCGAGGACTTCCGAATCAGTCATGGGCGCATGGTATTTCGCAACACGGGACGACCTCGCCGCTTTGGCGTTCCCGTTTGCCGAACCGAACGGTCCCGATGAATATCCCGCTGCCCCTTCTCGTTTCGTCACACCATGGGGTTCCTGTCGCTCTCGTGGTCGACATGGCGGGCGGCGGACCACAACGCGTTGGCGATCTCCCGGGCAGCGGCGTTGGACAGGGTTTTCCCGGTCGTCCCGGTGGGGAACCCGGGCGCGGGGGACATGTGCACGGTGCCGGCGGAGGTGAAGATCTTCAGCTCGTTGTCGTCGTACCAGTGCGCGATCTGTCGGCCGTCGTGATTCTCGATGCGCAACGGTGCGTGCGACACGTAGGCGTGTGAGGCGAGGGTGGCCAAATACTCGATCCGGCTGTGCAGTTCGCGGATCGCGTGATCGGCGCCCGCGACCTCTTGCACCTTCGCATCCCACATGCCCGCAGCATTCTCATCCGGGCGCGGCTGGGGATATCGACGGCCGTTGGCCCGCCTGGCGGCCGTGGGGGAGCGTTCGAAGCGCAGATCGGTGATCACCGCGTCGGGTCCCGCCGTAGTACGGATGCGTGCCAGCAACTGCGCCTTGTAGAGGTTCAGCTGCGTGCTCCACGCCGTCGATTCGGTCTCCACGGTCAGGACCCCGCCGGCGAGCTGCACCGGGCGGCAGTGGGCCGCAACGTCCTTACCGACCGCCTCGGGCCAGTTGGCGAACAAATCCACGATGATCCTTCACTTTCGTTCCGGAGATGGATCCCGCCGGTGTGCGTACGGCTCGCAGATGCGGGCCTGACCAGCGGGGGAGAACGCGGCAGGACCAATGCTCGCGGACCGGCGAGGTTCTCAACCAAGAGGGTGCGGCAAGGCCGACTGAGTGGTGTGTCCGGGGGTCCGTGACCCGCTGCGAGGAAGTCAGCATCAACTGCACCGGCAATTGCCCGTCATGGTGTCGGGCACGATATCGCAAGCAGGACAACGTGGTCCGGCGTCCGTGGTCGACCGCACCCGTACCGCGGGCCGCTTGGGTGCCCGTTTGTTCGGTGTGGTGTTTCTCGCTGGCCGTTGGTTGGTCGGATGCTCGGGCATGCTGCGGCGGATGCCGGAAACCACCTTGATGGTGACCTCGCCCAAGCCTGCTTTCTGTATGGCGGCACGACAGGCTGCGTCGTTCTTGGTCGGGTGTTCGGCCAGCCAGGCTCGGATATAGGCGTGCTGCCGTTCCGCGGCCTTCTTGCGGGCGATCGCCTCGGCCGCTTTCTTGACCTCGGAACGCGCGGCGGCCCTTTTCTGTTCGATCAGGTGCGCGGCCCAGGCTCGCTGCTCGTTGCGGTGTACGACCGCCTCCCGATCCCGGCGCTCCCGGGCTTGCGCCTCGATGGCCTCACGGACCATGGTCTTGCGGACGCGAATGATCTGTTTGTTGCCGACCGTTGGAAATCCCGCGCGCTGTGCGGCGACCCGGCACAGCTTGACTCTGCCGTTCGGGTGTTTGGCCAGCCATTGTCTGACGAATCGTTCCCACGGAGGCTGAGCCGGTGCGGGCTGGGCTCGGTGCCGCGTGGACGCTTCCCTGGCCGGAGAGGTTCTGGGTTTGGCGGCCTTCGTGACAGGTAGTGGTCGGGGTCGGCCCTGGTCAGGTTGGGGGACCCATTCGCGTTGCGGTAGCTCACCGAATTGAACGCGATCGTGCACGTCGTCGTTGGCGAAGTCGTGGCGAGGATCGAAGTCGCCCCGATGCGCCCGATTCTGGTACCAGTCGTCGATGTTTCCCACCCCGAAGCCCTCCCGCTGACGCTGCCACGCAACACAATTCGTCGTCGACGTGGGCCAGATTGTAGATAGCTGGCGGATATGCCGGATGGGTCGGCGAATCTGTCACCGCGGCGGCAGGAAGGGGCCTGGAGGGGGTCATGGGCGTGCTGACCGCTCAGGCCGCTGCCACGCCAGCAGCGGTGCTCTCGACCCGTCCGTCGCCGAATCACAACGACGCTGAGCGCGGAACCGCAGGTCGCACACAGCCCTAGAAATTGCAGGGGTAGAAGAGATCCGGGTTGTGATCGTCGATCCGTGCCGGTGGAGTGAACCCGTGCGGCCACACCGTCCCGTCATGGGAGTCCGAATCGAACACGGCCGCATCGAAATTGGTGGCCAACAGCCTGGACTGCTCGTCCCAGAACACGGCTCGGCTCAGGTCACTGCGTTGGAAGCATGCCTTCGTCAGATCCGCGGTGAGGAAGTGGGCACCGACCAGCTTCACGGCCGCGAAGTTCGTGCCGTGCAGAATCGTGGCATCCAGATCGACATCGGACATGTCGGTGTGGGAGAAGTTCACGTTGGTGAGGTCTTCGCCGAAGAAATGAGCTCCGGTCAGATCCGTGCCCTCGAACACCGACGACTCGAAGTTCACCAGCGAATCCGAGCTCGGGTACCGGGTCTTGTGGAAAGTCGCCTGCCGCAGGTTGGTCTCGTCGAGCACGAGATCGTTCAGGTCGGCGCCGGTGAGGTCGGCCCGGGCCAGACACAGCTGTCGAAGGGAGACAGGTTCGTCCAGGTGGAAGTGTCGTCGCCCGATCACGGTGAGCGCGGCCTGCACGTCCTCGCCCAGCGGCTTCGAGCCGTCGCATTGTCCCGGCACCCCCAGCGGGGCATGGGTCCGGATGAAGGTCGCCAGCACCTCGACGATCGGTGTCCGCAGATCCGCTGTGTCGATGCTCAGCTGTTCGAGGGAGTAGATCCCGCCGGCGTGAGTGGCCACGCCTTGGCCGTCGAGGGCCGCGACGGCCTTGTTGAATTGGTCGGTGACCGCGACACGGCTTGCGGCCCGGTTCTGGCTCGTGGTCGCCTGCAGCGACTGGTTGGTGAAGTAGAGACCGGCCAGGACGCCGATCGCGGTGACGACGGCACCGAGCTTCAGCCAGCCGTCCCAGGTTGCTGCCTTGCCGATGCCGCCACCGATGCGCGACAGCCGCCCCCGTTCAGGAGCTGGTTCAGGTTCGGGCGCGGGCTCTGGTTCGGGCTCCGGTAGCGGCTGCCAGGCGTCGATGAGCCGACGCAGCCTTCCCCGAGACGCAGGCGTGGACACCGCATCATGATCGCAGCGAACCCATTGCAGCGCAGGCACTCTGACGGCTATCCGACTGCAGGGGCCGCGCGGCGGGCCGCGGAGCCGCTCAATCCCATTGCGTCCCAGCAGCCGCAGACCGTGACGCGGCAACGAAGCGCGCACCTGGCGAGCTGTCCGACGCATTCAGGACCGGCTGAGGCGGTCCACAGTCTGGGCTGTCGGACTGCCGACAGCTCTCTCGAATCGGTAGGGTCGTGCGCAAAGCCTTTCTCTGGTGGGGGAGACGAGTTGAACCGAGGGCGAGCCGATGTTGTCGCCGGGTGAAGAGATTGCCGGGTACAAAGTCGTCCGGCGGCTCGGTTTTGGTGGGATGGCGACGGTCTACCTGGCCGAGCATCCGCGTCTTTCGAAGAGCGTCGCGCTGAAGGTTCTCAAGGACGAATACACCAGCGACAGGACCGTCCGCGCGGCGTTCAACCGGGAAGCCGGGCTCGCCGCGGGGCTCGATCACCCCAACATCGTCCAAGTTCATGATCGCAACGGCCCCAACGACACTCGCTTGTGGTTGGCGATGCGGTACGTCGCCGGCGGCGACCTGAGCGCGCTGCTGCAAACCGCACCGGGCGGTTTGCCGGTCGAGCGGGTGGTGCGGTTGATCACCGATGCCGCGCACGCCCTCGACTACGCACACGCGCAGGGGGTGCTGCACCGGGACGTGAAACCGGCGAATCTGATGATCGATCACGACCCTCGCTACGGAGAGCGCGCGGTGCTGACCGATTTCGGGATCGCGCGCGCCCGCGACGCCACAGTCACCGCGGTGGGCTACACGTTGGCGTATGTGGCGCCGGAACGATTCGGCGACAAGCTCAGCGACCACCGTGCCGACATCTACTCGCTGGGTTGCACCCTGTTCCATCTGCTCACCGGCGAGTTTCCGTTCCGGCGTGGCAGCAATGCGGCCGTCATCGCCGCGCATCTCTCCGACCCACCGCCCTCGGTCACCGCCGGCCGCCCCGACTTTCCCAGCCACCTCGATCACGTCATCGCCACGGCGCTGGCCAAGAACCCCGCCGACCGTTACTCCTCCTGTGCTGAACTGGTCACTGATCTGCTGCGCGCAACCACCGCGACAATCTTCAACCCCGCCGCGAAACCATCAGAGCCGCAACAACAGCCGTCAAGATCGGCTGGGGATCCAGAACGGGTAACAAAGGCAGGGCCGGCTCCGTCTGACACGGACGAGGCGACCCGCGAATGGCTGCGGCGCGTAGCCGAAAGCGACCCCTCTTCCATGGGTGAGGTCGGAATGGCGCTGGTGTCCAGAGGCATGTTCGACGAAGCCGAGTTCTGGTATCGGCAATTCACCGAGGCCGGCTACACCAATGCCATGTACCGTCTCGGGTCCCTGCTCAAGCGCCGGAAAAAGCTCGACGAAGCCGAGAGCTGGTATCGGCGAGCCGCCGAGGCCGGCAGCGCCCCAGCTATGCACGATCTCGGGGACCTGCTCCAGCGTCGAGGAGCGCTCGAGGAGGCCAAGGCCTGGTACCGGAAGGCTGCTGACGCTGGCAGTTCGCCCGCCATAGGCGACCTTGGGGCGCTACTGAAAAGGCAGGGTGCAGCCGACGAAGCCGAGGCCTGGTACCGGCGATTCGCCGAGTCCGGCGACATCGCCACTGGCCACCGACTCGGTCAGCTCCTTGAGAGTCAGCGCAAGCTCGAAGAGGCCGAGACCTGGTATCGGCGAGGCGCCGAAGTCCGCTTTCGCCCCTCCATGGTCACGCTCGCAGATCTGCTGACAAAGCGGGGCGCACACCAGGAAGCCGAGCGCTGGTATCGGAAGGCCGCCGACGACGGCGATCAATCGGCCATGGTCATACTCGCGGCTCTGCTGGCAAAGCAGGGTGCCCACCAGGAGGCCGAGACCTGGTATCGGCGGGCCGCCGAGGCCGGTGATCAGCCGTCTATGCGCGCACTTGCGGATCTGCTGGAGAAGCGGGGCAAGCTCGACGAAGCCAGTATCTGGCGTGAGCGGGGCGCGGTCCGGCATTTTAGGCTGTTTCCTGGTCGCCGCGACGACTAGATGCGCGACGAACCTTGGGCCACCGCGACCGCCGAACCTGGACGCATCAGACGAACCTCCACTTCCCTTCGAGTTTCGTCACGCGTTCGTGGAAGTGAACGCGCCGGGCACCTACCGTTTTTCCATGCCGACCTCGAAGAAACGGGTCAAGAAATCCTCCCGTCGCCGCAGACCCTCTGCCCCTCATCAGCTCGAACAGTTCGTCATTCAGCTGCTTGAGGAAATGGGCGCCACCTCGACCCGGATGCCGGTGTGGATGTTCCGCCAATGCGCGACCGACCTCGCCGCCGCGCCGCCCCCGCCCGGTGCCGATCAGCTTCCGTACGAGGCCTGGCTCCACCTGTTGGCAGCCGCCCCGATCAACATCCGGTCCGGCGATGGAGTCGAAGGCGTCACCTCGGTCGCTGAGATGGCCGACAGGGCCGGATGCAGCATCGACGAGGTCATCGCCGATCTCACCGAGGACCATCTGGCCGGTGATCTTGTCTGGAGTCAGGAGCACCAGGCCCACGTGGTCCCCGCTCCGTTCGATGAGATTCGTGAGGCCTTCGCGGCCGAGTGAACCGCCACACGCCCGCGCCGGGGCCCGCGGGCACGGTGAACGTTGTCGGTGCAAAGTTCCGAGCGCCGTGTCTCGTAGCTGGTCAAACCCATTGCGTCCCAGCAGCCGTCGCAGACCGCCGACCGCGACGGCAACGAGTCACGCACTCGCCCAGGCGTTGCGTGGCACATGTCGCACTCCCCTCCGGCGGCCGCTGCCGGCTCGTCGGCCCGAACATCTGTGGTCGGCCCGAGGCGCCGCTCCTGGACGTGCCGGGTGTCCTTTCTCGGTCCTGGAGCGGGCCAACAGTTTTCGCATGTCGGTGCCGGGATCGGCAGCTCGTCGCACCATCTGCCGGGGTTGCCGCAGAGCCAGCACGCCGAATTGTCCGCCCCCCGGTCGGTGAGTTCGATCTCCTGCAGCGCAGCGGATCCCGCCGTATCGAGCCCTGAGGGGTCCGTGGAGCGGCGGAAGAACCGGATCACGGGTTCGGGTACCCCAAACTCGGCTGCGGGGCTTTCGGGGGCCGTTACGAGCCTCGGGGCGGCCGGAAGACCGACATCCCGGTGGGCGTAGTCCGGATGCGGTGGACGCGGCGGTGATGCGGCGGTGCGACCCGCCGGGGCCGGCCCTCCCGGTGGAACGGCGGGCCAATCGATGCTGCGCATCGCTGCCCGGAAGAATCCGACCGGATTGTGCATCCGGTCCGGCCAGGTCAGACCGGTTTCGGTCATCCGCTTGTCGAGCTGGGCGCGGATGGGTTTCGCGGTCCAGACGGTGGTGTCGATCCCTGCCTGCGCGAGGATGTCGCAGTAGGCACCGATGTGCTGGCCGGCGAGTCGCAGATAGCCACCGCCGGTGCGCGCCCACTCGCCCCGGTCGAGGCCATGGCAGGAATAGACCAGGTCAGCGGCAACTTGCTGCCGATGCAGCGGATGAGGTTCCGTCCTCCTCCATGCATTCTTTCCGGCATTCTTTCCGTTGGTTTTTCGGGATCTTCCCGGCCTCGCGTGCGCTTGCGCGCGCTTTGGTGATTTTTTCCCAACAGAAGATTCTTCAACCACTGACGTGGTTGAAGATAGGTGCCCGCTGCAGGTCACGGGCGCGGCGATGTGCGCGCGCCGGGTGAGCTTGACCAGGCTCGCCGAGTGCCGGCGCGGGGTGAGCGGCTGCAGGGCGTGGCGGGGGACAGTCAGGTGCCAGACGCTGGCGGCCGTGATCTGGTTGCCGCCGTGGTGGGCGCGCGCGGCCTTACGCTCGATCGTCCTCAGAGGCCGACCAGTCTCGAGCACCACACGGAACCCGAGGTCCGCGATGACACCCCGAACCTTCTGCATCGTGCCCGGTGGTACGTCGGCGCGCGCGGCCATCGTGTCATTGGCGGCCGTCACGCGGCGGCCGGTGTGACCCTCGGCGAACGACGCCACCGCTGGGGCACACTTCAACACCATCTCGGCGCTGGTGTCGCGGCGCTTGATCACCACCCGTCCTCGCTCAGTCCGCAGCTCGCATTCCAGGCACCGCAGCCAGTGCTCAGGTCCGAACCAGGCCGTGATCTTCGACGACGCCCCCGCCTTGATCGGCAGCGACCACGACCCACCGATCTGGTCGGCGTTCAGGCGCGCGATCTGTTCGTCTTCCGAGATCGCGGCCGGTGTGTCGGGGTGGGGCTGGAGATTGTTGGGGCCGAGTACTTCACCCTGTCGGGGACGTGCTCTAACATCGGATCTGCCTTCCAAAGCAGTCCTTTCGAGGACATCCGCAGGCTGATCAGCCTGGTTGAGGAGCTCTGCCAAGTTCCTCGGCGTCGAACCCCTTCTGTCAGAAAGGGTTCAATGCTGCGCAGGTGAGCCTGCGGGCACGGATATGGAATTAGGTGTGGGCATCACCGGGGTCGGTGCCTTATCTCCTTTCGGTCGGGTCGATGACGATGATGGCGAAGGGGTTCTCCACCACGGCTGGCACCGAGTTCTGTTATGCCAGTCGGGTTCTCCACTGCGTGCCGAAGCGTGCGGTGACTACGTAGGGCTTAGCACTTCCCGCGAAATCGGTGAAGTATCCAGCTCTGACCAGCGAGGATGTAGCAAACCGGATGGCACGCTTCATTGTTGGGAAGTTCCGTTGAACTATGTCTACCGAAACGAGACCCGCGAACCCAGACTTCGATGGCACACCTCGTGTGGGTGTTGGAACCAACGAAAACGTTTACGGCTCGGTAGTTTTGACGGATTTCAAAGCGGGTCATTAAGCGAGCAACGGACGACCGAGAACCTGTTCAAGCAGCCGTGAGTGCAACTCGTCCGGTCTACAGCGACCGTTCTCCCATCGGGAGATCGAGGTCTTCAGGCTGGCGTTGCTCATGAGGCGGACGCCTTCACGGTCGGCCGCCTCGGTCATTGCGTAGATCAGTCGTGGCACCGACCAGCCGCGCGCTTTCCGTGCGTGCCGGATCTCGGCGCCACCGAGCGCCGCCCCAACCCGGCCGTCGCGGATCAATTGCAGCTCCCGGTGCAGCCGCGCGACCTCTGCCATCAGCAGGGCGATCTGGAGATTGGGGGACTCGAGTTCGGATCCGCTCGAGGTGGCCGTCGCGTCTACCTGGGCCGCAGACGAAGACATGAGGACGGGGCACGTTGTTTTCTGCGTACTTGCCATGGCACCGAACCTTGCCGTTAATAGAACTAGCTCTATTTTCCCCAGGGTATACCCTACGGCGATAGAGCGGGTTGTAAATACAAACCAATCTGGACCGTTCGGTTACAGCTACCCTTAATCGAAGAGGAGAGGTCAGAGTGCGAAGGAGAAACCAGCCGATGGCGACCAGCGGATACCGCGAGCTCGCGGCAAGCCTGCGGACTGCCATCCGGCAGGGCGAATATCCGCCCGGCGCAACGCTTCCGAAGCAGGACGAGCTGGCCGAAAGGCACGGAGTCAACATCAAGACGGTGCGCCAGGCCATCGGGCTTCTCGAGGCCGAGGGCCTGGTGACTCCGATTCGTCGGCGCGGGACGGTCGTTCGTGAACGCCCCCCGATGCGGCGGCTCGGCGCGGAGCGGTACTCCAAGCGGAAATGGAAGTTCGGGGACACCGTGGCGTTCGTGGCCGATCGGGAGGCATCCGGTCGCTCCTGGAAGCTGACCGACCAGACCAACACGGTCCGGTTGCTCAGTGCCGATCCCGAAGTGGCCGAGGCACTGGGGCTGTCCCCAGGGGCACCGGTATACGAGCGTGCCCGCCTCGTCAAAGACGGTGAGCAGCCCACACACACTCTCACCAGCTACTACCGCCCCGAGCACGTCGAGGGGACACCCCTGGTGGAGCCGACCCCCGGACCCGCTGGGCGCGGTGGCGGCTTCGCAGTCTTGACCCTGCAGGGTTACGAGCCCGATCACATGACCGAGACGATCTCGGCGCGAATGCCCACACCCGATGAGATCGAGGTGCTGAACCTTCCTGCCGGAGAACCGGTCATGGTGCTCGTTCGGCAGACCTACACCGCGGACGACACCGTCATCGAGTTCGCCCGCGGCGTGCATGCCGCATCGCGATTCGCGTGGACCTACACGTTCACGTTGCCGGACTGAGAGGGACCTGTCACTTGTCGACGACCCTGCCCGATGAGCTCCGCTCCGAGGTCGAGGTTCTCTGGGACTACAACCAGCTGAACCACGACCCCCGCCCGGTGGATATCGGGATCGGGCTGGGAAGTCACGACCTGGGCGTGGCCACCTGTACCGCTGAGCTCTATCACCAGAGCATGTTTCCGCTGATCGTCTTTACCGGCGCGAACGCACCGACCACCATCGAACGATTTCCCCGCGGGGAAGCCGTGCACTACCGCGAGCACGCCCTCGAACTGGGCGTTCCCGAAGGCGCGATCCTCGTCGAGCCGAACGCGACCAACACCAGCGAGAACATCGCATTCACCCGCGCCTTGCTCACGGACCACCAACTGCTCGAGGCCATCGGTTCGGTGATGCTCATCTCAAGGCCGTACCAGCAGCGCCGCAGCTACGCCATCGCCCGCAGGCTGTGGCCCGAGGTCGAGATCGTGTGCGCGTCCCTACCGCAGCCGCTGGACGACTACGTCCGCGACATCGGCGACGTCAACCGAGTGATCAACATGCTGGTCGGGGACACCCAACGAATCTGGGTCTACCCATCCCACGGATGGGCTATCGAGCAGGAGGTCCCGGGGAAGGTTCAGCAGGCGTACGCCGAGCTGGTCCACGCCGGCTTCACCAGCCGGCTTCTCCCCGAGTAGAGGCGTTCTGGCATCAGCGGCCTCCAGGATCGAGTACATGCCAAGGCTGTTCCGGGTCCGCCACGTGAAGCCGTCGAAGAGGTCCTGGCCGTCCTTGCAGGTCGCCGACGCGAGAAAGCGGGGGCCTTAGCCACCGCGGATGGCACCGGCGCGGGCCTGTTACGTGGTCCGGCAGATTTGACCTGAGCGTGCGGTACCCTGACCTGCGCATATGACTGTGCGGTTGTCCGACAGGGTTACAGGCCGTCTGCTCGGCGAGCCTCCAGAGTCCGCTGTCGCCAACCCAAATAGCTACCCTGAACAGCATAAATATCGAATTGTCTGCCGCGTTTGCGTGTAAATGCTAGCCTCTGCCGTGAAGGGGAGATTTCTGCCCCGCACAGCCCTGGTCCACCGGATCGGGGCTTTTGTCGTTCACTCCCAAATCCATTGCAGCCCCCCGCGCCCACCGCGCTGGGGGCTTTCTTGTGTCCGAAGGAGCCGAGAGTTGTCTCTCATGTCCGTGCTGCACGAGGGGTTTTGGCAGCTTGCCATTCCCGCGACCGCCGTCGTGGCGGTGACAGGTATCGCTCTGCTGCGTGCCCCTCGTGGGGACGTGGCCAAGGTTTACGCGTCGTTCGCGCGGGGCTTCGGGTTTCACGGCCGCGGCGGGGCCGACGCTGAGGAAGAACCGGAGGATATCCCATCCTCCAAGAGGCTGGAATCCGCTCAGAATGAGATGGACAGTGCGGTGGAGGAGGGCCAGTGAATCGTCGCCCCGCGCGTCACGACCCGACCCCCGCCACGGTAGAGAAGGCGATCACCGAGTACGGCCAGAGCGCGGTGCTCGCCGAACTCCTGAGAACCCTGCCGTCCGAGCAGGCCAGGATCGTGCGGCTTGTCGTGGACGGCTTTTCGCTCGAGGAGGTCGCGCAAGAGGCCGGCCGTCGCGTCGATGTCGTCCGGGCGTCGTTCACCGCAGCCGTGGCCGCCCTCACCGCCCAGTGGACACAACTGACCGATCAGCTGGGAATCGTCCACGACGTTGAGCCGGTGGAAGATGAGAACGAGCCCAACACGGTGGCCTTCCAGGCCATGACATCCGGCCTCTCGCTGCTGACAGTTGTCTGGTGTCGGCGTCACATGCAGTGGACTTTCCTGAATCACGTGGCGTCCTACTGCAACTCGTGTCCGTGTGAAGTCCCCGTTTCCCTCAACGCCGCCTCTCGCGGACCCGGGCTCTACTGCTCGGACGCGTGCAGACAAGCCGCGTACCGTGACCGGCGCGCTCGTTTGCACAGATGACCCCGACAGGCAGCACGATCACAACCCACTACCTGCGAGATTGGTGCGCCGTTCACGAAATCGTGTAGGGATCAATCAGATTGGCGCCTGTGTTGGTCTAGGGCGCCGATCGTGGTCAACTCGCCGCGCGGCGCACGGGTGGTGCCGATAATTGCCGGGTATGAATCCCGCATGGATCGCTGTGATCGCTTCGTCGGTCGCCGCGGTCGGCGCGGCGACTGCCGCGGTGATCACCACCTGGTCAACTCGTCGTTTGGCGTTGCGGCAGAACGCCGATCAGGACGGTCAGTGGTTGCGTGAGAAGCGCCGCGACTCCTACGCAGCCTTCCTGGCCGCCGGTGCGCGTGCCCGCGATGAGCTGGTCAGCATCTTCGAACGATCCACGGCCGAACACCCCGACATCGACCTGCTTGCCCAGCAGATCGTTGCGGTTCGCACGCTGACTGATGAGGTCCGCGGAGCCGGCGCGAAACTGGTAGTCGAGGGACCCGATCGGATCGTTCGACCGACTCGGCTGGTCGAAGAGGAATTGGTGATCTTCCGACGCTGCCTCGAAACCCTCATCCGCGCCCACCGGGCCGGTGACAGCCACGTCGATTTCGGCACCTCCTTGAACCCGTTGCCTATCGCCAAGGCGAACCAGACCGTCGAGACCCTGCAATACGACGTGCGCGCTCATCTCGACCAGTTCGCCGCGGTGGCCCGCCAGATCTTGGAAACCGCGGAAATTGTCAGCAGCCCACTCGCCAACGCTCAGCCTTCGGACACCGATTTGCAGTGGCTGCTGGACGCTTTGAGCGAACGTGGGATCGACACGTCGACGATCGTCGTCACGCAACCGATCAGACAGATCGGGGAAATCAACTCGTTGCATATCGCCGTTCTCCTCGGTCGCGCCAAGGACCGCTACTCGATCGAGGACGGGTGGACCTACTCCGAATTCGCTGACGCGACAGTCGAGCAAGCAGTCGCCTATCTCGCCGCGCACCGCACCTGAGCTCCGAACGATCTCCGATACGGCCGCGGACCGAGTGGGCCTCTCGGCATCAACGGCCCCCGAAATCGATAGGTCAGGGGTGTTTCGGGTCCGGCGAGGTGTCCGCGCCGAGGAAGCCCAGACCGTGGTGGCGGATCGCTAGGTCGAGGTATCGGGCCTTGGCGGCGCTGACCAGCACCGGCGCGTAGATGTCCTGCAGTTGCTCCGCGCTCGCCCCGGCGACGCGGACGATCTTCAAGCACCTCGACTTCGGCTTCATCTCATTCGCGAGCTGGCGGTGGGGTGAGGGTCAGCGGGCCTGCCCCTTGCGGAACTCGACGACGGTGGCGCCGTGGCGGACCTTGCGGGCGGTTTCGAGGATGTTGAGCACGGTCTCGTGGTGCACCTCGAGTTCCTTGCCGATCGCGGTGTAGGGCGTGCCCTGTTCGTCGGCGGCGAGGATCGCGATCACCAGATCCCGCGGGGTGCGCATGCGCGGGCGCCGGCGGCGCACCTCGTCCGCGACTTCGGCCAGATGCGCGATCTCGGACTCGGGCGCGGATTCGCTCTCTGGGGACTGCCCTGACGCGCGGGTCGCGGTCCAGGCGCGGTCCGCGCGCGGCAGGATCGCGGTGACCGGATCCGCGCTCGCGGCCTCGCGGTCGACGGTCGCGGATTCGGGTGCGGTGGGCGCAGTGACGGTGACCAGGGTTTCCTCGTTCGTGGCTGGCCCGGTCGTCGTGTCATCGCCCGCAGTGGTCGCGGTGAAGGCGCGGGTCGCGGGTTCGCCGAAACTGTCCGCGGGTGCGGACGCGGGGCGCCGGCGCGGGCCTGCGCTGGGGTGCCATTGCGGAATCGCAGTTTGAAACAGCGGGCTCTCGATGCGCGCGGGCCCAGTCGCGGGTTGATCGAAGTGCGGGTGCGTGTCGGCGGGCGCGGTCTCGCGGATACGCGGGTTCGCGAGCGCGGGTTCGGGAGCGGTGTCGCGGACTCGCGGGTCGGCGGGCGCGGACTCGCGGATAGCGGACGCGCGACCCGCACCCAACTCCAGACTGTTGCCAGTCTGGACTGCCAGACGGTCTGTGGTGGCGGGTGCAGTGGCGGTCAGATCGGTGAGGGTGGCCAGCTGCGCGGCGAGGGTGTCGCCGTCGGGGATCGCGGCGGTGGCCCGCTCGATGGCTTGGCCGTAGCGGGCCGCGACGACCTCGTAGGTCCACAGCGCCGCGCCGATGGCGATCGGCGCGATCGAGTGCACGCCGATGCCGAACCAGTCCGGACGCTGCAAGCCGTGGAAGTACGGGTAGGTGTTCAGGGTGACCGTCACCGCCAGCAGGACCGCCTCGATCCCGTACACCTGCCTGGGGTCCTCGATCACCTCCCATTCGGCGGTGTCACCGGTGGAGATCATCAGCGAGATCAGCATGCCGGAGATGAGGAACTCCACCCCGTAGGCCAGCCACCACCACACATTGGCGGGCCCACCGTCAGGGGCGATGTTGTGTTGCACCGACACCGCGCTGATCACCATCGCCAGCACCAGCACCCCGGTCAGCACACCCAGCACGACGGACTTGCGACGGTGCAGGCGCGCCACCTTCGCGTGCGGGCTCGACGAGAGCCGCTGCTCGGCGATGGCCTGCCCGGCGCGGATCAGATCGGCGGCCTGCCGCTCGGCCAGCTGCCCGGTGGTGCGCCGCAGCCGCTCCGCCGCGGCCTCCGCCGCGTCCAGGCGCGCCAGGCGCTCGCGGCGGTCGTGGTCGCGGACGCGCTCGGCCAGGTCGCGGTCGGCGGAGAGCTCGCGTTCGGACAGCGCGTCGGTCAGCGCCGGATCATATTGATGGGTAACCCGTGTGCGGGCGGTGGCCACGCGGTCGGGCAGGGGACCGGCGGTCAACGGGTCCACCGGAGAGGGGGTCCGGGACATCAGCGAGAGCTTCACGGTTCCTCCGAAAGCTGCAGGAGTGGGTGTGCGGCACCGCGCCGGTTTAGGCGTGTTCACGGACGCCGAACCCTTCGCGATGGCTGCGCTGCGACAGCAGGAGTGCACCACCTGCACCACCGAACTGTCAACAGTTACAGCGTCCAACAGTTTAGACTGTCAGACGGTTGATACATCGGAGCGTGTCTGGACACCCCGAAACAGCCTGTCGGACAGGTCATTACGCACACTGTGAGCTCGCGTCCGCACATCGGCTCGGCACGGCGCTTCCATGCCTGCGCGAGCACGACCACTCTGCCGGCCGCCTAGTCCCTCCTGGACGAACCGGTCGGTAGGGACCGATCCAAGACCAGGGCTTCCAGCAACCGTCCTTCGGCGTTGACCGGGGGGATGTTCGATCACCACCGCCGACAGGATGTCGATGGCGAGGGGCAGAGGTCCGCTCCTGTGCGGAGGAAGTATTCGCCGACTCCCCACCCAGCTGACGAGTCGAACGCGGCAAAGATCAGATTGCAGGGTGCATAAACGGCCCGCGAGCTGCATATCTCGAGGACGGGGCAGGACCGGCGACTACCTGGTGTGACTCTGATACGGATCGTGGAGATCCTGCAATCTGCTGGCGGTGCGCAGAGTTCGTGTCTGGTTGTGGTCGTGTTGGTTGCGGGCATCGCGTGTCTGGCCGTCAAACTGATGCGAGACTGCCAGCGGCACTTCATGACTCGAATGATCTTGAGGGAGTCGAACCCCGGCGCGGACACGGTAGTCCGGATCGTCGACAAGGGTCGGCTGGGGTATACGTCCACGTATTACCTTGCCGTCGATTCCGGGTCACACGAGCCGGACCTCGACCCGACGCCCACGCAGGAGGAGAGGTCCCAGTGAGTACTTGGGAGTCGCTGCCCTGGGCGAAGCAGATCGAGGCCCTGTTCCGCCAGCACGCGGAGAAGGCCTACCGGTCCGCGGTTCGAGGGCTCGACGGCGACCTGGAACGAGCCAAGGACGTTGTGCAGCAGGTCTTCCTGTCGGTGTGCAAGCAGTACGAGGCCGACTTTCATGACAAACCCACCGATCAGCAGGTGGCGCTGATTCTGAAGATGACCCATTGTCGAGTCATCGATCACTGGCGGGAAGTCGGCCGAGCACGGGAAACGCTCTCGGGGGAGCTGGAAGACCTCGACAGGTCAGAGGACGAAGCAACTGAGGCGCTGTTGTTTCCCCCGCGATCAGACCGGATCCTGGAAGACGACCAACTCCGACGATTCTGGGAAGTGCTGACGCGCGACCTCACACGCATGGAATACCGAGTAGCGCTGATGACTTGGGAGATGGAACAGCCCGCTGAAGCGATAGCCGACGCTCTGAACACGAGTGTCCCCGCGGTGAGGACCCACAGATCCCGGGCCCGGAGGAAAATCAAGGGAGCACTCGCACAATATCGTGGCCAGGGCGAAGGAGGTGCCGAAACATGAGTTCGCAAGAACCCGATGCCGACGGGCAGCACCTGTTCCTGAAACTGGACGACTATCTCGCCCGCAATGAGCCAGCCTTCGCCTTCGACGTGGACGCCGGCCTCGAACGGCTCAAGGCAGCAACCGAGTTCGACGTGGACGCCGGCTTCGAGCGGCTCAAGGCAGCAGTCGAGGACGGAGCGCTCTCACCCTCTGCGAAGGCCGCTCCTGGACGCCGGATGGAATCCGGGGACCCGATCAAGACAGCGCGGGAGAGGACGGCTGAGGAAAGTGCTGAGCTTGCTGCCCTTGTGCACCGCTGCGGCCAGTCCGACCAGCAGGCATTTGAAGAACTGCGCGAGCGCACAGACAGTCGCATCTACGACGTCGTGCGCCAGGTCGTGCGGAATCCGTGGGAAGCGGATCGGGTCACCGAGGACGTCTACAGCCAAATCTTGCAGAACGCCGCCGGCTTCGACTCACAGAATGGTTCGGTGGTCGTCTGGTTGATGACGCTGGCCCAACGTGTGGCCGAGCACTGGGTGCGAATCGAAACGCGTCGCGCCCGGGAGGGACGATCCCCCAGCCACCATGACCGCTTGAAAGATCGATTGGATCTGGGCTTCACCGGGGTCGGGGACGAAGTACGGGATCGGCTCATCCCTGAAATGATCGACTTCATTCGCCGCATGGACATGCTCTTCATCGCGACCGCCGACGAGCACGGCGAGTGCGACACCAGCCTCCGCACCGGCAAACCCGGTTTCCTGTACGTCATCGATGACCGCACTGTCGCCTACCCCGAATACCGCAGCAACGACGTCCTGGTCACCCTCGACAACATCATCGAAAACCCCCATGTCGGCATTCTGCTGATCGACTTCGTCCACGATCAGATCGGCCTGCACATCAATGGCACCGCCCGCGCTGTCGACGACATGCTCATGCGCCGCTGCGTGCCGGAACTTCCGCCCGACAGACGTGGCCCCCGGATCCTGCGTTGGATTGTCGTCGATGTCGAGGAGGCCTACGTCCATAACCGCAAGCACTGGCCGGACTTGCCGCCTGCGCATATGACAGACCGTGTCGTCCCGGCCGCCGACTGGGATTCCTCGGGTCGTTGACCAGGTCATCCTCGGTGTCTCGCAAACGGGAACCTTGAACGATGGGCCCGTGTCTCGTCGAGACCGGCCGGTCCGGGGGCCTCAGACCGGTGTAGCAGGGTTGCCGAGTTTGTCGTCGAGGATGATCGGCGGGAGCGGGTGTCCGGGTTTGGCGTCGGGGTCGACGGCGTCGATCACCTTGGCGACCTGCTCGTAGACGCGGCGCGCCAGAATCCGGTCTTCGACGGCCAGGCGGCGCTTGTTGGTCAGCTTCAGCAGCATCACGAGATTGCGGCCCGACAACGGGACCTCGACCATGCCGTTGCCGATCGACCGCACGTCTTTGTCCCACACCGCCGCGTTGTGCCGACTGAGCAGGCCATAGGTCCAGAAGCCGTCGATGTGGTTCCAGGTGTGCCGGTGGCAGACCAGTGTCGCGTTGCTGACACCGGCGGCGCGGTGCATCCGCTTCTCGTTGTCGGCCTGGGAGGCAGGCGTTTCGAGCAAGGAGCCGAGTTTCATCCCTCCATGGTGGCCGAGCCCACCGACACCGCGATGCGAGAACACCGCAGCACAGGTCCGGTGAATCCCATTGCCATTGCTCACTTTTCGGGCGACTCGCCCGACTCGGGCGAGGTTCGCAAGTCGGGAACCTCGACGGTATCGGCCGCGGCAGTTTAGTTGGGTAAACCTGCGCGGAATCGGATAGCCCCAGGTCAGGCCACTGCGGTTTAGTCCACTAAACCCACGGGTTTAGTGGACTAAACCCGTGAACGGGCAAGTCGGACAAGCGGTTTAGCTCGCTAAACTCTCGGTTTACCGCACTAAACCGAGGGGGTGTTCTCTGAAACCGCCCCGCCCAAAGCTCCTAACCTTGACCCGTGCCCTCCACGGACGAACTCGACCAACTCCGCGACGATCCCGATCCGCTACGGCGGGCGAAGCTGGCCACCGAGCTGATGAACGTCTACCAACAGCGCGCCGCCGAGCTGGCGCTGATGCGCAAAGAAGCGATCGAGGAAGCCCACGACATGGGCCTCGAATATCAAGAGATCGCGGCACGGCTCGGGATCACCAAGGGCCGGATCAGCCAGATCCGTTCCACCGCACCCCGATCCGAGCAGCCCTAGGATCGGCGGATGACCCCGACCGACCCGATCGACTGGACCTCGTTCAACCTGAACATGGACATCGGAGGTCCGGTCGTCGGTGACTACAGCGACCCAGGAATGTTGCACTGGTCGGGACAGGCCACCTACACCGTCGCCGTCGCCGACGGAACCGACTGGCGGCCCGACCAGGACCAGGCGCTGTCGGTCGCGCGCATCGAGGACGGCGAGGACCTGTATTCGGAGTGGACGGTCCTGACGATGGGCGGGCTGATCGTCGACCCGCGCAGCGTCGAAGCCCGCATTCCGCGGCTGCTCAACGAAATCTCCGAGGACTACGACCATTTCGGGGTGCTGTTCGACGGCACCGACTTCCACCCCGACCTGATGGACCACATCGACGGGGTCTTCGGCAGCCGGGCCGTGCTGATCGACCGGGTGCACATGGCACCGGCGTGGCGCGGGCACGGTGGTGTGGGGCGGTTGCTGATCAGCCGCATCCTGCGGCTGTTCGCCGCCGACGCCAAGGTCGTGGCCACCAACCCGTTCCCGATCGTCCTGTTCACCGAACGCGACGGCCACGCCCGGCTGACCGCACATCCGCGGTTCGACGAGGAACTGGCCAAGGTACAGCGCACCTGGGCGTCACTCGGGTTCCAGCTCTATAAGGACCCGATCTGGGTGATGGATCCCGCCCGGTCCGGCCATGCCGATGCGGTGGCCGAGCTGGAACGCCGGCTCGCGGCCGCGCCTGCGCACAGTCGGTAGAACCGCGCGAAAAACAGGAGGTCTCGTGCCGACTCCGAGTGCGTCTGAGACGCCGTGGAGACCCGCGCTGCTGTGCGTCGATCTGCAGAACGGATTCGTCACCCCGGCTGCGGCACACGTCGTGCCGGTGGTCACCGACCTGGTGAGCTGGTGGCTGGACACCGGTCATCCGGTGGTGTTCACCCGCTACTTCAACTACCCCGGGTCGCCCTACCAGCGGCTGCTCGGATGGCACGGGCTGCTCGATGCACCGGATACCGACATCGTCGACGAACTGACGGTCTTTGCCGAGGATCCCCGCGCGCACGTCATCGACAAGACCGTCTATACCGCCCTGACCCCTGCGGGGACACAGCTGCTGGACCACCTCGGCGTCACCGATCTGATGGTGTGCGGAATCGCCACCGACGCCTGCGTTTTGAAGACGGTCCTGGATGCCTTCGAGGCCGGCATCACCCCCTGGGTGCTGGCCGACGCCTGCGCCTCGAACACCACCCGCCACCCACCGCGGCAACTGCACGACTCGGCCATCCTGCTCATGTCCCGGCTCGTCGGCGCCGGCCAGATCATCGACGTCGAGCAAGCGCTCAGGCTGGCGCGGTAGTCCGATCCGGTCGGCACCGGCGCGCCGTCACCGCACGCCCCGGATCGGGCGAGGAAGATCGCCGGGCATGACGACAGCTGACGAGGAATTTCAGGCACTGGGGTGGGACCCTCACACCTTCGAGGTGCTCGGGCGGGTCATGCACGTGTTGTTCAATACCCCCGGCCCGCTGAGCGAATGCCTCGGATTCCGCTTGTGGCCCACCCTTCCCGGCGGCGGGTACGTGTTGTGCTGGCGCGGCGTCGCACCGACCGAAGAGGAGATCGTCGAGTACCTGCTCGAGGCCGCGGCCGACGACGTCCAGACCACGGTGCTGCGCCCCGGAGATGTTCGCCGGTTCCGAAAAGGCCCCTATTACACCGAAGTCGATGTCTCGGGCGTGATCTTCCAGCTCCGCCCCGAACCGATGCCCCAGCCCCACACCTACGCCGCCATGGGCGAGTATTGGCGCACCGGCGCACTGACCAGGCCATAAAACTGCCAGCAATCCGGACTACTCGTGGTCGACCATGGCGACTGGTCCTTTGTCGGGCGTGCGCTGGGTCAGTGGTCGTTATCGTCTCTGGCTTCTGTGTCTTCGTGCTCGGATCGATCCGGCGGGCGAGAGCCTGGTACGGATTCCTCGCCGCTGAGCATGGTCGACGCGAGGTCGATGGTGTCAGCGACATCGCGGTCGTCGACCGAGCTCTGCAGCGCGGTGGCGGCAGTCGCACCGAGAGATCCGTCGTCCAGGAGCGCATCCACCCGCTGCAGTTCCTGCGCCAGGCGCAGCACTTCCTCGACGTCGGTGTCGGAAACTTGGTTCTGTAGCGCGGTGGCGTCGGTCGTCCCGAGAGATCCGCGGTCCAGGAGCGCATCCACCCGCTGCAGGGAAAGCTCGGCGCGCGACGGCCTGGGTGCGCTGGCATTGGTCCTAGGCGGATCGGCTGATCCGGTGCGAAGATGCTGGATCGCGGTCTCCAGGCCAGGCAGGGCCCGGGTGAGCAGGTGCCGGTCCTGGAGGAGCTCAAGGATCACCTGCAGCGCCGCGTCCCGATCGGTGTGGCTGTCGGCGCGGTCGGTGTCGGGCTCGATTTGGCGGATGGCCTCGATCAGCTCCGAGTACGGTATCTGCCCGGTCGCTGCCGCGTAGCGCATGAGGCTCATGAGGTCGGAGGGCACCTCGGCCCACATCGTGTGGAAACGGTCGAGGTCGGACCGGAGTTGCTGGTCCGCCGCATCATTCCGGCCGGTCTGGTTCAGGTCGGCAGTCACATTCTCGAACGTCGTGCGGTCGAGTTCCTGACCTTGCGCATTACGTCGCTGGATATCGACAAGACTGGTCTTGTGCGTCTCCGTGCGCAGCGAGGCATAGAAGTCCCTGCTCTCGCGTGGCGTGAGTACCTCGGCACTGATGAAGCGCAGATTCAGCCCGGGCAGCGCCGGTGGCATGAATGTGGTGAATGCCTTGGCACGGGCGTTGATCAGCAGCCGGACTTCGTTGAAATCGGCGAGGTTGTGCGACTGCCCGATCTCCTGGAATGGGTAGTGACCGGACAGGTAACTCTCGAGTGCCATCGGCAGATCGGAGGTTCCGGCGCGCACCACCGCGATCTCGTCGGTGACCGAGGCGAGGAAGCGGGCCCGAATGGTGAAATCACCCGCGTCCTTCGAAGGAATCTCGAAGTTCACCATGACCGTGGTGTCGCGGGCGACATCGACCACACTGACGTCGGTGGCGGCCAGCACGGTCGGTGAGTTCAGCGCCAGTGCGAAATTGTCGAGAATGTACTCGCCGTCCACCCGGTACACCAGCCGGTGATTTCCCCGCCTTCGCGGTACCTCGTCGGCGGTACGGGTTCGCTTGGCGGGCAACAGCTTTCCGATCCCGCGCCCGCCGAAGAGCTTCGGCTGCGGAACATTGTCGAGGACACGATGCTCGACGATCGGATACGGCTTGCTCATGTCGTCCTCCTGCGACGAGAAAGAGCACGCAGCCATTCGTCCTTCTCCATCAGGCGCGACCACCGGCGATCAACAGCTTTGGAGGTCACCCCTTCGGCTTCGGCGATCTCCTCGTTCTGCCAATCCGATGCCTTGGCCCAGATGATTCGCCGATCACGCGCCTCCATCTGCGCCAGTTCGCGGCGCACCATATCGGTGCGGGTGGCGAATTCTTCGGGACCCATTCCGGGCGGGGCGGAGATCAGGCTGGTGAGGAGGCCGTTCAGATCGGTGCCAGGGTCATCGAGGCGTGTGAGCGCAGCCCACCGCTGCTCTTCTTTCCGCTGTCTGGTGAATTCGTTGACGAAGGCCAACACGCAGCCGGTCACGAAGTACGTGGCCATGCTGGCCCTGCCGGTGGGATCCCAACCGTTCCCGTCGAGCGCCCGACGGCGGAAGGTGCACAAGCCGACAGCCACGGACATGGTCTTCAGATCGGCCCGAAGCTCGGCGCTACGTTGCAGGTCGGCCAGCTCGCCATCGGTCGGATTGAGCGCGATCCCTTTTTCCGCGGTTACCGCGAAGATCTTTCCGGATCGCAGCCACCCGCCCATCACACCCAACCCGTGTCGCGCCAGCCTGTCTTGAACCCGCTCCCAGTGCGGGCCCTCGAAACGTGCCTTCTGTAGCAGCTCGAACAATTCAGCATCCGCTGCTCTTCCTTCGTCGAGCTCCGTCATGGCGCCCAATTCCATCCATCGCCGTGGGCGCCCTTCTGCCGACGGACTGCTCGACGACTGGTGTCCTCGTCGTAGTCGTCCCGCTGCCCGCTGCCGGCCAGACTCGTGATCCTTGATCTGTTCATACGGATCCCGCCGGGCCGAATCCCCCCATATCCGGCAGGAAGATGAATCAGCTGAACGAGGGGATACCTTGCCCGGCTCGGCAATAGGACATCGGCAACGAGCTCGACTCGAAAAGGAACGCTCATGCCGATCACCCCCGATCAAAAGGCTGGTCCCGCGCACCGGGACATCGCGATAGTAGGCCCGATCCGGCCGCCTGGGACATGCCTTGCCCGCAATCGCGCCGTCGAGCTGCGCTCCGCGAAGCCGTTGAGGGGCACAGCATTCGGACCACGCCAGGAAGTTTCGGCCAGGTCCGAGATCGACTCGCGATTTCTACGATCGGTTCGGCGGCAATCGAGCAGTCACATCCTCGACAGCCGACAGAGTCGTGTCACCCCGCGGGCAGGCAGGGGATGACGGGTGTTCATTGTCGGACTGTTCACCACTCACGGGGGCCTCGCGTTCGGTCTCGCGCTCGTCTTGTTCGTCGTGTGGCTCACGCAAGACGGGCCTGCGCGCCTCCTTGCGGCCTTCGTCGCTGTTCGTACCGAGGACAAAGCGAAAAGGGCTGCGGCACACAAGGTCCTGGACCAGACCAAGCGCAGTTCCAGATCGTTCCCGATCTCACTTCGGCTTCAGCACACACAAAACCCGTTCGAGGAGAGTGCTGCACCGATTGGTCACCGAGAGCCCGGCCGATCTTGAGACTCAGGTACCTGCTCCGGAGGACCGTATCCACTGCGCCTTCGCGATCCCTCAATGCGCAAGGTCTCGGTCACCCTGCCCGCCCCCACGGTGCAGGTTCGCTCGGCGGCACGGGCCCAGACACGGTTACACGCCAACTATCCGGTCGGCGACCGACACCTAGCAGATCACGCTGCACACCGAAACCAGCACTCACACCCGGAGCGCTAGACCCACATGCCCGTCGGTGACCATTCTTAGCAAACCAGCGATCAGAGTGCTGAGCCCGTCACACAGATCGACTTGGGCATCCTCGGGCGGCGGCAGATATCCGCCCTACCAACTCCAGACCACACCGATGACGCGTCACGTGACAGCATCCAGTCGGATTCTCGCACGCATACCTTGCCGACCAAGATCGCCAACTACTTGCGGTCGGCACCAGCGCTCAACGTCGAAGGCCCCGGATCCCTCGGAGAGATCGGGGCCTTCTGCTGTGGAGGTGTCCGACGCCAACGGACCGCCTCGCGGCTCGAGCTCGACTGCATGCCAACGGTCATCCCTCGATGCCATTCTATGGTCGCAAGGTTTCCCCTGAGGTTCGATCCCACCGGCTCGCCAGAGTCTGTGGCACCGTTCAAGCCGTTGAACAGCACAAACGTCGTGACTGTTGGGGAATTCTCACAAGATGTCCAACGGTTCCCTCGGACTGTCCAACGAGGTGCGCACTTCCTGGCGATCACCCCCTGAAAGATGTTGGACACGAACTGCTTCGGGAACACGGGGTAAGGCTGGGCAAAGCCGCGACCGACGGGCCATCATTCGAGATGCAGCTGCGGCTCCATGCCGCAGCACCGCGGTGTGAGGACGCCAACTTCGGACCGCGGTGTGAGCCCCGGCCCCATGCCTGATGTCTCGACTGCATGCCAACCAATGAGCGGTGTGTGCGGAGCAACGACATACCCGAGATCGCCAGTGGGTCAGCAGCATTCACTGTTGACCTTGTCTCGGCGCATCCCGGGTCGTTTCGTAGTTCTCCGGGCCCTCCGCGCCTGCGCGTGACCTCGGAGAACGCCATGAACGACGAACGGATGCCCACCGACTCCGTCCCTCCCGCCATCCCTCCCCCTGTACCGAACACCCCAGCGGAACGCGATGCTCCACCGCCCGCACAGACACCGCCCCCGGCGAATGAGCGCCGCGAATGGACCTGGCCGGCGGTCACGGTGACCTGCGTGCTGACACTGGGGGCGCTGGTGTTCGCGTGGTCGTTGATCCGCTCGGGTGCCGACCCGAAAACCACCATCGGGATCGCCTTGGCGGTGGTGCTCGGCGTAGTGGTCATCGTGGTGCCGACTCTGGGCGGCGGCTCAGGCTGGCATCGCCTGGTCGAGGCCGTGCGGATCCTGCTGGGCGACGGCGGCTCACGGCGATGATCCCCCCGCTCAGCGATCAGTTGGCGCGGGCGCGGTCAGGGCGAGAGTTCCTCGACGTGCTGCAGTTCCTGAAGCAGCGATCTGGCCGCTCGGCCGCGCACATCGCCACCATCGCCAAAATTCCCCGCAGCACCGCCTACAACTTCGTGTCCAATGGCAATACTGCACTGCCCATCAACCGTGACCACGTCGAGCGGTTCGTCCGCGCCTGCAAAGTCCCGAAGAAGGATGTCGAGGAGGTGATGCGCACTTGGGAGCGGCTCACCACCGAGGACCGGCCCGTCCCCGGGCCGAGTCCGCACAGCCTTCCGTCGGCGGTGTTCGCACCTCCCGCAGCACCGGGCCCGCTGTCGAGGTCCCGGACCGATCGGCCGCCGCGCGTGGTGAATCCGTCGATGATCGAATTCGAGCCGGAGTCGCCCAGCGATGTCGGTGCCGCCGTGCGTCAACAACTCCGCCAAATCCTGGTGTCGGCCGGGCTGAGCGACCACGATCTGCTCGAACCCTTGGTCGCCGAGCTCCGGCAGCGTGGATGTCGCCCACGCAAGGCGTGGCGGTTGGCCAACGAGCTCACCCAGGAGAAGGTCGCCGCGGCTTACAACTGGCTCAGCGGCAAACCCACCGCACCGATGAGGTCGAGCCGGATCTCGGAGTACGAATCCTGGCCCGGACCGCGCGGCCGCGGCCGCGGCCAGCCGCGCCCGACCCTGGAGGTGCTCAAGAACCTGGCAGTCATCTACTCGACTCGCTGGGACAATCTCGTCGATGCTGCCGACCTCCTAGCGATGCCGCCCGCCGACCTCGACGCCTACCGAGACGCACGTGCAGGAACGACCACGAGGCCGTCAGGGCGAGGGATCGCCCGCGTCTCCTCGTCCTTTGTCGGCCGCTACGAGCAACAGCAGTGGCTGCGGGACCGCATCGAGGCGCATCTTGATCACGGCGGACCCGCCGTTCATGTGGTGAACGGGCTGCCCGGCGTGGGGAAGACGATGTTGGCCCGCTGGCTGGTGGATACCTTCGCCGAGCGGTATCCGGACGGGGTTCTCTGGAAGAAGCTGCACGGGCACACAGACGGCCAGCCCCCGCTCGCCCCAGCGATAGCGCTCGAGCAGATGCTGATAGAGATGGGAAGGGCGCCGGAACTGATCAGCCGCGGTGATTGCGCGCAACAGTGGCGCTGCGTGATGCGCGACCGGCGCATGCTCATCGTCTTGGACGATGTACTCGACTCGCAACAAGTTCTGGAGCTGCTGCCCCACGCGCCCGGCTGCTTCGTGCTGATCACCAGCCGTCACGACCTGACTGGATTGACTGGCGTGACCCCGTTGCCGTTGGACAGCATGCCCATGGCGGAGGCCGAGGAGTTGCTGGTCACGTTGGGACAGCTGCCGCCGGATTACGACCGGGACGCTGCCCAGAAGGTCCTTCGGGCCTCGGGTGGCCTGCCGCTGGCGATCCGCCTGATGGCGGGCCAACTCGCCTACCGTGGCCCCGATATGCTGCGCTCCGCGGCCGCCGAGTTCACCTCCCTGACCGAGAGGATGCAACAGGGTCGCGCCGGAGAGATCAACGATCGGTCCGCCGAGCGAACCCTGGACGCGTTCGCGGCGGAGAAGGACAGTGTGCGCGCGGCCTTCGACATGTCCTACCAGCGCCTGTCAGACCCGATGTTGCAGCGCACGATGCGCTTGCTGGGCTGGTTCCCCGGTACCGAGATCACCCCCCAGATCCTCGCGGCTGTGGCGGATGTGCCCGTCGAGATGGCCCACGCACAGGCACGACACCTCCACGAAGCCGGTCTGCTGGACTTCATGAGCGAACAAGGCCCGCGCTACCGCATCCACGACCTGGTACGCATGTTTGCGCGCGCCCAAGCAGCAGGCGAGGACCCCCCCTCCGTGCGCAGCGCCGTGCTACACCGGCTCGTCGGCCACAGTCTGCAGATCGCCGAACTTCTTATTCCGCCGGAACGTTTCGTGATGGCCGGCATCCTCACGCGCCCGCGGCGACCCTTCGCGCCCGGCGCGGTCGCAGCGGCTCAAACCTGGCTGACCCGCGAACAGGCAATGCTGGTCGAATTGGTGCGCGAGGCGGCATCCGAACAGCGGACCGGTGAACTGGCTCGGCTGCTCGCCGCGGCCCTGTCGGGCCTGAGGCAGTGGGACGACGCACGCGGCCTGTTCATCCGCGCACTGGAGATCGCCCGCTTCGACGGCGACCGCGACGCCGAACGCGATGCGCTGTTCGGCCTGGCCACCAACTACCACCTCGCCTTCGCCTACGAGCCCGCCGCGAATTGCTACGCACAGGCGTACGAGATCGCGCAGGACCTCGGTTCGAGCAGACGTGCCATGGTGGCGCGTTGGGGCTTCGCGGAGGCGAGTAGACACATCGGGGAATACAGGGCCGCTTACAAGGCCTATTGCGACGTACACGAGTCCGCCCGAACGCTGAGCGACCTACGGCTCGTAGAGGAATCATTGCGCGGCATGGGGTCGGTGAATCTACTCGAAGGCCGCGAGCCGCAAGCACGCTCCTGCTTCTGCAAGGCGCTCGATTCCGCTGAGAAATCCGACGATCCACACGGCCGAGGCTGGTCGCTGTTGTACATCGCCGCCTGTGACCGTGAGCTGGGTATGCTCGACACCGCACTAAGCAGAATGGAACAGGCCGTTCGACTTGCAGAGCAAGTCGGTGACCGCAGGCTACATGTCGGGGCGCTTCGCCAATTCGGCCAAATCTTCCATCAGAGAGAAGACCCTGTCCTGGCCCGGCGCTACTACTCCGAATCCCTTGCAATGGCACGCCGCAACGGCGACGTGCACGGCGAGGCCGACGCCCTGCACATGATGGGCATCCTCGAAGCCAACCGCGGTGCGCGAAAGTACGCCCGTGAACTGCTGGGCGAGTCACTCACCCGCTACCAGGCCATGGGCGCGAAACCCGCCGCGGGGCAGGTCATCGAGAGATTGGGCGTGTTGGGGCCGGATGAAGTAGCGGCAGACACTCCGGTGCACTAAGTGTCGCTTATTTGATCGCATACCTGGCCGACCAAGATCGCTAAGGGCGCCGGGGCACACATTCGAACGCGCCCTGATGCCGCACTATTTGCTCTCTTTGCCGACAGCCTTCTCGATACGACGGGCATGCGCGATGAGCGCGGCGGCGAAGGCGCGGGCCTCGTCAGGGTGCTTCTGAGCTCGCTTGGCGACCTTGTCGGCGACGGTAGCGACCCGCTGCCCCTCGGCGGCGAACCAGGTTCGCGACTGCTCGTCGGCCTGCTCGTCGGCCTCGGGCGTCCCGGCAAGACCGAGCACGACGCGAACAACCTCGAGGACGGTATCGCGGTCCCAGCCGGCGCCCTCCGGCAGCGCAGCGACGATCGCCACGACCGCCTTCTGCACGAGCGCGGCGGTGATCTTCGGGCCGTTGCTGGCGGCGGCAGCCTCGCCAGCCAGGGTGAGATACAGGTCGGTGGCGGCGGTGTTGCCGTGTCGGTCGACCAGGGGCAACAGTTCGCGCACCTGCCGTTCGTTGATCTTGTCCCCCATCGGGGACAAGGCGATCGGTTCGGCGATCGTCGAGGCGCTGATCAGGCGGTAGGCGTGGGAGGTCTGCATCTGCCAGCGGTCGACCACGTACTCCTCGAAGGTGGCGTGGGTGCCGCGGTAGAGCCGCGCGGCGGAGATGACCTTCAACGCCTTGCCGGCGCGCCAGAACGCCACCCGCAGCACATCCAGTGCCGCTTCGCACGCCTCGAGGTGACCGCGCTCGGCTGCGGTGAGCTCCCCGCTCGCGTCGGGCTGCTCGTAGGGTTCGGGGATGTCGGCGACCGGCGCGGACACCGCGACGGGCGGATGCGCGACGGCGGCGGCGATCCCGGCCGGCAGGTGCGCAGTCGCCGGGCTGTCGCCGCCGGCGACACCGCGTTCGAGGACGACGGTGGTGCCTTCGACCTTGGGGATTTCTCGGCGCGCCATCTAGTTGCTCACCTTCTGCAGCTCGGCCTCACCGATCACGGCGAGGTAGCGGTCAACGTAGGCTTCCGCGGACATCTGCATCGCGATGCGGGTCTTGGAGTCGTCGGCGGACTGTGGTGGTTCAGAGAACTCGACGGCCCGCTCCGCGCCCGCGGACAGCGCCAGGTGTGGGTTCCACACCGCTTCACCCCAGGTGGCGGCGGCCTCCTCGGTGCGGGTCTTGTGGGTCGACACCCCGGTGCGGACCTTGTTGACGATGACCCCGATCAGCCGTGCCCGCATGGACAGTGACAGCTGGTAGTGCGGGTCGTTGATCATCGCGTCGAGGCGGCGCGCGCCACGTAGGCCGTCGTAGTCCGGTGTCATGACCGCGATGACGTTGACGCCGTGGCCGTCGGCGTCGGGTTCCCGCGAGGCCAGGGTCAGGTGCAGCAGATGTCCGAGGGTGGGGGCGACGTCGATGAGGACGTCGTCGAACTCGCCCAGAAGCGGCGTCAGCGCCCGGCGGAGGCGCAGGTGCGAGCCGGGGACCCCCGCCTCGGGAACCCGGTTCTCCAGCTCGATACGCGACGGCGCGAGGGTGATGTTGTCGGCCCAGTCGCCGTCCCACTGGCACGGCAGCAGGCACGAACGCAGCACCTCGGAGGACGCGGTCTGGATGACTTCAGCCATGCTGGGCCGCTCCTCGATCTGCTCCTCGAGGTAGCCCATGCGGCGGGTCAGGTTGCCCTGAGGATCCATGTCGATACACAGCACGCGCCGCGGCGCACCGCCCCGGTTGCGGCGCTTGGCCAGCTCGGCCGCGGCGAGGGTGAGAGCCTGCGTCTTACCGACGCCGCCCTTGTGATTACCGAAAACGGTGGGTTGCGCGGTCATGATGCCTCGTCCTTTCCCAAATCCCGTGCTGCCGTGACGAGTCCGTCCCGCCACCCGGAACCAGGCCGGAGGCGGAGATGTACGCGCGACGCGGGTCCGATTTGTCCCCCATGGGGGACATGTGACGTCCGGCGCGGATCCGTCATCGACGAAATCGCCAGCAACACCGGGGATCATATAGCTCCCGCCGGTCGATCACGCGTTTCCGGAACGGCGGTGCGCCCTCTTCGGTGACCGAGAGCCCTCGGAGGCCCACGGCCTGCTCGCGGCAGTCCGAGGTGTAGGAGTCGCCGAAATCGATGCTCACGGAGGCGAATCGGATGATGTGTCACATACGCCCGCTGGTGGGTGCATCGACATGCAGGGCGCGAACGGGGGCCAGTGAGAATCACAAATCCGGCCGCAGACACATGGCGGCGATTCGGAAGCCGTCGGACCGGGCCCGCGAACGCCCCCGACCGCCGCACTGGCACCAACGGCGTTGTCGTGGGCGGCTTCCCTCGCGATCCCGCGGCCCCTGACCACGGAGATCGCAGCGACCGAGCAGCGCCGGCGATGTTTGTTGCCCGTTTCCGGCTTCCCGATGGTTCTTGTTGTGAGAGCACTACTTCGAGACCAGGAGGTCGATCCGCATGTCGCTCGTCTTGTCGTTGCCGGTGCTGGTGCCGGCGGTCCCGGCCCTAGCGGCCGGGGTGGTGGTGGCCATCCGCCGCAGCGGGGTCCTCGACACGGTCGAGCGTATCCTGCGCTACAGGAACAAAACTCGGGTGGACGTCGTCCGTGAACAGGCACGGATGGCAGCGTTGCCGCTGGAGCCGGGGACCGAACTGTCGCACACCATCGCGGACGGATCCTCGCTGACGATCCGGCGGGTCGAGCCGCACGAGGACGGCGGGAGGACCCGAGCGTGAGCACCGACGACGACGCCGAGGACCGACCTCGGCACGAGGAATCCGAGGAGGAGCCCCAGCGCGGCGACGAGGACCCGCTGGTGGTCCGTGGCGAGAGCGCCGGGCTGCTGGAACGGCCTGCCCCGCATGCGGTCCCGCAGGCCCGCGCGGAATGGAGCGCCGACGCCGAGGCCCTCCCCCAGCCCCTCGACGCACTGCTTCCCGCCGATTCCGGGACCGCGGCGGTCTCGGCGGCACCGTTCGATTTCATCGAGTTCATGCAGACCAACCGGTCGGCGCTGCTGCGTCAGATGCGCAGAATCTGCTGCGGGGACACCGAACTCGCCGAGGATGTCGTGCAGATGACATTCCTGGCCGCGCACAAGCGGTGTGAACAGCTCGCGCAGCATCCCCATCCGGTGGGCTGGCTGTACACGGTGGCGACGAACGCGGCCGTCACCCTGCTGCAGCGTGAGCACCTGGGCCGCCGCAAACACACCGAAGCCGCCCACACCGAAGCCGTCGGCCGGACCGGTGCCGGGTACGGGTCGCTGCTGGACCTGGTCGAGGAGCTGGGTGACCTCCGCGAACGCCAGGTCATCACGCTGACCTACTTCTATGGGTACTCCCGTAAGGAGATCGCGGCCGCGCTGGGAATTTCGGTACGCACCGTGACGTCGGTGAAAAGCAAGGCGCTGCAGCGGTTGAAGTCGTTGCTCACCGAGGAAGGAGACCACTGATGACCGCATCCGATCCTCGCGGTGTCGACACCGTGCGAGAAGCATTCCTCAACCTGAAACGGCAGACGACCGACCTGGAACTGCATGCCCTGCTGCACGACCGCGAACCGGTCGGCGACATCGACGATCTGGACGCCGCCGTGGCCGAAGTGGTCGCCGGGGTCGAGCAGCAGCGCCGAGCCCGCGCAGCACGCAAGCCGGGTGCACCGATCGCACGGCCGTGTGATCTGAGCGGATCCCCGAGGCGGCAAGGCTCGGCATGACCAGCGACCCGGCGCGGCGGCTGCGAGCACGACTGGACTGCTTTGCCGCCGAACGAAATCCGGCGATCGTGCTGGATCCCCGCGCCCTCGAGGAAGCGGCCGCCATCCTGGCCGTCGTCGGTGAACAACTCACCACACACGCCGAGGCGGTGGCGCTGGTCGGACGGCTGCGCTGGTATCGATTCCAGCTCATGCCCGACCCCGACCACGACACCGACCTCGACGAGATGATCCGGCTGTTCAGCGCACTGGCCGCCGAACGACCCGACCTGCTTCCGCTGCCCGTATTGGCGGTGCTGCGCCCGGACGCGGTGCCCGGATCCTGCGCAGCGTCGATGTCGTTGGTGGATGAGTTCCTCGCCGAGCACGATCAGACCGACGACGTGAAGGCATTGCACTCGGCCGCCGCACTGCTGTGCCGCATGTTGGGGGTCGATGGCGGGCCCGCTGAGGGCGAGGGTTTCAGCGACCGTGTCGAGGAGATCCTGCGGCGTATCCGGCGGGCGGCGCCACCGAACCGGCCGCAAGGGGGACCGTCGGCGGGCGCGGCGGGCGTCGCCACGAAGGGGTCTCACTCACCGCGCACCCTGGCCGAGATGTCGCAGGTGCTCGAGAGCTACCGCGACCGCGCCCGACCTATCCCGGCAACCGATTCCAGCCACGCCACCTGGCATTGGGGCACCCCCACTCACTCACAACACGAGCATCAGATCGTGCAGCGGGTGCAGAGTCTGACAGAAAGCGAGCTGTTGGGTGCGGACGCCGGGGAGGCCACCGCGGCGGAGGCGGCGTCGTCCATCTTGTTGCGCGTCGCCGCTGAAAACCTCGACGAGATCGATGATCTCGACACGATGATCCGTCATTTCAGGCGCATGCTGGATCGGCTGCCGACCGGCCATGAGGGTGCCGAGCAGATATTGAGGGTGACCGCCTATCTGGTGTCGGCACTGGAACGCCGGTTTCGGCGGACGGCTGAGCTGAGCGATCTCGAGGAGGCTATCGAGCTGTCACGCGTAGCCCTCGCGAGTACATCCGGTGCTGCCCCCACTGACCTTGCCGCGGCTATGACCGATCTCGCGCGGCTGATGTTGATGCGTGGCCAGCGCACCGACACGGTGACCGACCTCGAGGAGGCGTGCCACACGGCACGCTTGGTACTCGAGATGACGCCCATCGACGATTCCGAGGGCCCGCACCGACTTTCGCTGCTGGCCTACGCCTTGCACGAAATCGGCAGACAGACTGGTGAACTGGCTCCGCTATCGGAGTCGGTCGCGGTATATCGGCGCTTGGTCCACCAGACCGGTGAGGATGTGACCGCAACCCGCCGCGGCCTGGCGGGGTTGGCGTTGGCGCTGCGAACGCTCAGTGACAGGACCGGCGACAAGGCCACTCTCGAGGAGGCGATCTCGACCTGTCGGCGGCTGATCGACCTGACTCCGGTCAGTGGGCCGAACTATCCACGGTGGGCGTCCCACCTCGCGCTCATGTTGCGGGCCCGCTACGAACAGACCGGTGCGGTCACTGACCTCGACGAGGCCCTCAGGGCAGCGCGCACGGCCGTGGAGTGCGCGCCCCACGACGCCAACCTGGCATCCAACCTCGGGTTGATCCTGCGGACGCGCGGTGAACTCACCGGCGCGCTGGCCGACCTCGACGAGGCGATCCGCGCGCATCGACATGTGCTGGCGCTGGTCTCCGCCGGGCGCCCCGACTCTCCGGACTGGCTGTCGAACCTGGCATTGGCTCTACGGGCCCGTGTCCAGCGCACCGGTGATCGAGACGACCTCGACGAGGCGATCAGTCTCGCCCGACGGGCGCTCGCGCAGACCCCGCAGGATCATCCCGCCTGCGCCGGCCGAGTATCCAATCTCGCGCTCATGCTGCAGTCCAGCTACCAAATCTGCGAGGACAGAAGACAACTCAGCGAAGCTGCACAGCTGATGCGCAGGGCCGTCGCCGCTGTTCCCGACGGCCATCCACACAGAGCACGCCAAATTCTCAACCTCGGTGGTGTACTCGCCGCGGTCGCGGCGGCTTCGGGCAACATGGCAGCAAGGACTGAGGCCATCGCGGCCTTCGAACAGGTGCTAGCCAGTCCGGGCACCACCTGGTCGATGCAGGCCATCGCGGCGATGCAACTAGGCACCATGGCAGCGGCAGTAGGCGACTGGCCGACGGCGACCACAGGATTCGCGCGCGCCATCGACCTGTTGGGTATGACCGCCGGCCAGATATCCGACCGAGACGGCCAGTGGCATCTGCTCCGGTTCTCGAAGCTGGCCTCCGACGCTGTCGCGTGCGCCCTCAACGCCGAGGCCTTCGACTACGCCGTAGAGCTGTTCGAACGTGGCCGCGGCATCTTGTACAACCGTGCGCTGGACCTGCACGAGGACCTGAGCGAGCTGGCCGCCGCCGCACCGGAGGCGGCTGCTCGGTTCGCCGATTTGCGCGATCGGCTCGCCGAAGACGCGCCGCAGCGGGTGGCGGCGGCCAGCGAGTGGACAGAGTTGGTCGAGCACATCCGCGCGATGCCCGGGTTTGAGAACTTCCTGCAGGCTCCCCGCCTGACAGAGATGATGCAGGCCGCCGTCGACGGTCCGATCGTGCTGCTCAACGTCAGCGACTACCGCTCGGACGCGATCGTGCTGGAGCCCAACATGATCCATTTTGTCGACCTGCCGCTACTGGACCCCGACACCGTGAACGAGCGGTACTCGCAATTCACCACCGCGCTGTCGAAGTCGACGACGAGGGCCGAACGATTCCTCCAGCAGCGGGAACTGACCGCAGTCCTGGAATGGCTGTGGGACGCCATCGTCGACCCGGTCCTCGATCGAATCCGGCTGGACGAGCGGTGCCCGCAACCTGAATTGCCCCGGGTGTGGTGGTGTCCATCGGGAGTCCTGTCGTTCCTGCCGCTTCACGCGGCTGGGCGGTACAGCGCACCGCATGCTGAGCAACCGGCAGCCAACGCCCTGGATCGTGTGATCTCCTCCTACACCCCCACCGTGCGCGCCCTGACCCGTAGCCGCCGCGCAGGCGGGAATCCTTCCAGGATTCGAGCACTGGGCGTCATCGTGTCCGAAGTGCCCGGGCTGCGCTCCGTCCTTCGCGGTGCCGCCGCCGAAGGTCACGCGATGCTGGAGAACTTGCCGGGCAGCGCGATCCTCAGGGACGCCGCCGCCACCCGGCAGGCGGTTCTCGCGGCCATGCAGGACGTCACCGTGGTCCATTTCGCCTGCCACGGCCTGGTCGACGCCACCGACCCTCCCTCCAGCCGCCTGCTGCTGGCCGACGGTTCCCTGACCGTGCGCGACATTTCGAGGACCTCCCTGTCCCGGGGCGCCTGCGCCTACCTGTCGGCCTGCGGTACGGCACGCCGATCCGAGCAACTGCCCGACGAGCCGGTCAACCTGGCCGCGGCGTTCCTACTCGCCGGCTACCGCAACGTTGTTGCCACCCTCTGGGACGTCGACGACGAGGTGGCCGCGATCACCGCGCGAGACTTCTACGCCCAGCTCGGGCAATTCGACGAGATCACCGGAGCCGGAGTCGCGACCGCACTGCACGAGGCGACCCGTCATCTGCGCGACCTGTATCCGAGCGTTCCGCAGTTGTGGGCGGCCACGATCCACGTCGGCACCTGACCCAGCCCTCGAACGAGTTCCGGCGCCAGCTCACTGTCCAAATACGAGGGCAAGACGGCTAACCGTCTATCCAAAACAGCTGGTAGTGCATCGTTTTGGCTTGCCGGGTGGGGTGTGGCCGGATTTCGATGGGAGCGAACGGCGGCGACGCTCGGCAGAATCGACAAGCCCCCGGGTACGGACGTGGGGTGCGCACGGCTGTCCCAGTCGCGGGAAGCGCCAGACTGTTTAAGGCGGCCGCTGGGCAAAGGCGCCGCGTTGCACGGCGTGTCGGCATATTCTCGGGTCCAGCACACCTGCTGGGGGCGAAACATGTTGCACGGCGAAGACATTCGAGCAGCGCGACGGGCGCGCGGCTGGTCGATCCCGATCCTGGCGGCCGCGTTGACCGAGGCCGCGCAGCGCCAGGGCGTGCATTTGATGAGCCCGGCGTCGCTGAAGACCTCGATCTCGCGCTGGGAGAACGGGCACGTCTCCCCCGATGACCTGTACTCGCGGCTGCTGGCCGCAGTGCTGTATCTGCCGTACGCCGGGGACCCGCTCGCGCGAGGTGTCGAATATCCCCGTGACATCGTCGACACGATCACCGTGCTCGACGCCCTCGCCGACGCCGACCACGGCGGGGATGCGGCGCTGGCCACCGCGGGTGCCATCACCAGCATGGGCGCCTCCCAGGTCGTGACCGGCTACCTGTTCGCCGGGTCCCCCGCCCTGGCCCTGGGCCCGGCCGGGCCGGTGCGCGGCGTTGAGGTCGCCGACCGGATCCGTACGACGGTGGCGGCGATGATGAGCATGGACTTCGCCCGCGGCGGCGGGCATGTTCGCCGACAGCTGCTGGAGTTCTTCCGCACTCAGGTGGTGCCGCAGCTGCACGCGGTGCATCCGGAGGCGGTGCGCCGTGAGATCTTCTCCGCGGCCGCCGAAGTCGCCCAGCTGCTGGGCTGGTCGGCCTACGACGCGGGCCGCCACCCGGCCGCGATCCGCTACTTCGTGCAAGGCCTGCGCCTGGCCGAGGAGGGCTCCGACCAGCTGATGGGCGGGCGGCTGCTGGCGAACCTGTCACACCAGGCCAACTTCATGGGCCGCTTCGACGACGCGGTCATGTACGCGCGCGCCGCCCAGCAAGCGCTGCAAGGCCGCCACAGCCCCGCGGTCGAAACCATGTGCGTGATGATGGAGGCGCGCGGGCTGGCCAGCCTGTCCGACCAGCACGCCACCGCGCTGGTCATCCACCGCGCCGAGCAGATCTTCGAACGCCGCCACGACGACGAACCGGGCTGGATCGGCTACTACGACCCCGCCGAACTCGCCGGCGACGCCAGCCACTGCTGGCGCGACCTGCAACTCGCCCCCGAAACGAAGACCTTCGTCGGCGAGGCCCTGACCGAGGACACCCCGCCGCGCACCCGCGCGTTCATCCAGATGGTCGCCGCCGACGGCGCCCTGGTCGCCGGGGACCTCGACGAGGCCGGCGCGCTGGCCGCGGCCGCGGTCGTCAACGGCGGGGACCTGCGCTCGGCGCGATATCTGCAGTACCTCAAGGACTTCCACGACCGGCTGCCGCCCGGCGCGGCCCGCCACCGCGCGCTCGCCGAATTCGTCGACCTCCTGCACACCCACCATCCGGCGATCGTGGCGGCCCGCTGACCGCACGAACGTAGCCGGCGAAATAGCCACTGCTGGCGCACTTATTGTGGGCCGCTGGGCCTTCCGGCCATGGCATGTAGAACACCGAGTAGCCACTGCAGCTTGGCACCGGGGTTCCGGGCGGACGTGACGAGCGTGAGGATCCCGCCGACGAGCACCACGGTGATCCAGACGACGGTCCACGGCGTCGCGATGTGCGCGACGATGAGCACGAGCGCGAAGGTGAGGGCGGCGGGCACCAGCACGCAGGCCAGGGTCACCGTGGGCCAGGTCCACATCGCCGGGCTGCCCGCCGCGTCCGGCGAATACTCACCGGGATCCTCGATTGCGTTCTCGGTCAGATCTTTTGAGATCTGTGCCTGAAACTTCTGCTTCTTCTCGACCACGGGCAGGACGGTACGAGCAGGGTTCTCCACGCCCCGGATTCCGCGTATCAGCGCGGCACTGGAAAAGGACCTGACCGTGGTCAATCCACCATGGTCACCTGGTTCGGGTGGGTGTCGGCGGTGTGGCCAGCATCGACATCTCCTGCAGTGCTGTGAGGGCGGCGCTTTCGATGGTGGGGTCGGTGATGCCGAAGTAGGTGCGCATCCGCAGGTGGGCCTCGTAGAAGGCGCACGCCGCGGCCGCGACCACAGCGGCCAATGTTTCCAGCGTGAGGCCGGGCATCGCGGTGCTCATGCCCTCCCGGCTGGGCGAAATCACGTGCTTGTGCAGCAGCGCTTCGATATTGGGCTGGGAGTGCACGGCCGCGGAGAACAGGCGGAAGGCGAACTTGCCGTGCCCGCCGCCGCTGCCGTCGGCGTCCAGGACCCAGCCGACGATGTCGGTGTCGCTGGGGATCTTCTTGTCGAAGTAGTGCGGCGACCAGGGCTGCGCGGCACCGGCAACGGTGAAGCCCATGCGCCGGGCGTCGGCGCAGAGCTGGGTGATCTGGGTTTGCAGCAGCTGGGCGGCCGGGCTGGTCGGGTCACCGATCAGATTGCGTTGCTCGGCGAGCATGTGGGCGTGCAGGTTCAGTGCGCGCCGCATCCGTTCCCGCACCTCGATGCCAGGATCGAGCAGATAGAAACAATGTCCGGAGGACACAGTCACGATGCGCGCCAACGAGATCGGGCTGTAGAGGATCTTCGGCGCGGTGGCCGCCAACGCGATGGTGCGCAGGTGATCCTCGGCGCGGCGCAGGTACCCGACCGCGTGCATGTGCAGGTTGTCCACCGGCTGACGGCTCCATGCCCCGGTGTAGTGGTGCTGGGCGTAGCCGTCACGGCGTGCCTGGCAGGTCGGCTTGTAAGGCTTGCTAGTGTCGTAGGTGTCGGTTTCGAACGCGTCGGCGACAGCGACGATGGAACGCGCGAGCTGCCCCAGGCTGCGCTCGGGCACAGAAATCGGCCTCACAGATTCGACCTCACAGATACTCGGAACACCGGCAGGGGAAACCCGGACTACCGCAGCATGGTGGATCGGAGTTCATGCGCAGGGCAAGCGAATTCCCGGTCACCCCGAGATCGTGAAAGCCCGGTGAACATGCCGATCGATCATTTCCGTACGCCAAAGTCGGAGCAATGGGCCAGGGGCTCTGCAGGGGTGCGGCGGTCGCCGCGAGGCAGGTAACCGGCCTGTGGATGCGGCACAGCGGCGATGATGGGTCTGCGCTGTCGAACAGAGGGAGGTCACGATGACCGCGTCTGACGAATCCGCCGGTGCCGCAACGGCTGTCGTTCGGTATGGGATTTTCATATCGGTGCCCGCGCTTGCGGAGGACGACGGTGACGATCTCGTGCTGCAGTTCGTGGTGAACGGCCCGGTCGTGCCCCGGGTGGGTGAGCGGCTGGAGTTCGACGGTCCCGAGGGCCGCAACCTGTCGCTGGTCGTCTCGGAGGTCGAGCATGCCTTCTTGATCAAGTCTGCGACGTCGGCTGAGCGCACCACCGTCCTCGTCACCGCCGAAATCGATAGCTCGACCCCCGTGATCGATACCGCCCGGGAGCTGCTGGAACCAGCGGTCCTGCAACGATGGTTGTCGCATTTCGAGCAGCTCGAGTTCCCCGAGCACCTCCGTCGCTGCCTCTGAAACAGCGCGCGTCTCCCGGAGGCGGGCCATCGCCCGGGGCTAGGGTCCTCGCATGGAGTGGGCCGCCGCCGTCATCGCCGTGATCAGCGCCGTCATCGCCGCGTTCAGCGCACTCTATGCCCGCAACCAGGCACAGTCCGCGAAGACCTCCGCGCTCGCGACCGAGCAGATGGCTGCGATCGAAGCCCAGCGCCGACACGACGAACTCGCACCGGTGTGGGAGGAGGCACTGCGTTGGGCAGCCACGACCGGTGGGTCGTGGAAGGTGGAGCTCCGACTGAAGCAGGGTCGACTGGATCATCTCGTGCTCGAGATTTGCGACAGCCCCGGCATCATTTTCGACGTCGGCCGTCAGGCCAGCGTGGTCGCTGATCGGCTCGAACGCCCCGGTGCACTGCAGCCCGGCGACTCGGTGCCCTTCTGGGTGAAGGTCAGCACCGCGCACGAGAGAAGGTTGCGGCTGCGCGTGACGGCCAGCCTGGAAGGCAAACCGTGGCAGCCGATCGTGCTGCCCGACAGCGAAGTCATTGCGGGCGTGGGAGAAGAACCCTGACCAGCTGGACCCGCCCGCGAAGGTCGCCCGAATAGTCCCGATCATCTTGTGGGGCATGGCGATCGAGGGTTTCTTGTCGGTGCCCGATGCGATACTCGCCCCGTGCGTCTGCTGCAGCTGTCTCCGGCGCGAATCGGGATCGCGCTCTGGTATCTGATGATCGCCTACCTCGTCGTCGCCTCGGCGGTGATCTCGTCGGTGTGGATCGGGTCGGTGCACCGCAGCTGGGACATGCCCCTGCTGCAGCTGTACCTCGAACCGCTCGTCATCCACCTCGTCGCGGACTGCGCCGTCTGGCAGACATTCCGTTCGACCGACCTGGGTCATCGCCGATACATCCGCCGCTCGGTCTGCGCGATGGCTGCGGTCGTCGCCACGGTGGCCGCGTTGGCGACCTGGGAGCGCCTTGGGCATTTCGACCTGGCCGCCGGGCTGGTGATGGCAGTCATCTGCGGTGCTGGGCCGCTGATGCTCGCCTTGTTCTTCCTGGACGACCGCCAGACCTACCCCACGTTCGAGGCGAAAAACCCTGCCTGACAGGAGTATCCGATGCGCCGACGACCGCGTCGCCCACTGCGCTACCTGCTGGTGCTGACCGCGCTGCCCGTGGCGGTCTTGCTGTGGGGCAGCTGGGCCGAACTGGGTGCGATGACCGAGTTGCGGGCCCTGCACCCCCTGCCCGGTCTGGCCGACCATCTCACCCTCGATCTGTCGCTGACGCCCGCGGTGTCGCTGCTGGGGTTTCTGCTGTGGGTCACCCAGCTGTGGTCGAGAAAGCCGCGAGTGCTGCCCCGCCGCGGTGCGGCGGCGATGTCGGCGGTCGGGCTGATCGCGGTCGCTGGCTACCTCGCCATCCACACAGCAGGCTGGTCGGTGGCCTCTCCGGCACCGGCAGCGGTTCTCGCTGCGGTCAGTTGCACGCCGATCCTGGTCGCTGCTGCGGCGGCGTTGCTGTGGGGTTCCCGCAGCCCGGTCCAGCCCGAATAGCCCGCGCCACCGGCGCTATGGGTCGGCTTTGTCTCCCATGGGTGACATTTCCACGGAGTTCCCATTGGGGTATTCAGAAGCCGCACCAGGGCTCGACGAGACGACCGGTGCGGATGGTGGCCATCCGTTTGTCGTATTCGGCGCGGACGCGGGGCGAGTGGTCGACGTTCTGGGCCAGCCAGCTGATCATCTTCAGCTGCATCACCGCCTGCAGCACCGGCCATCCCGACCAGGTGGTGACGTCGTAGTCGTAGGCAGCGGCGAAGGCCTGATAGTCGGCCGGGTCGAGCATGCCCATCGAGGTCTCCGCGGCGGTCTTGGCCAGATCCCATTCCGCCGGCCCGACCGCGAACGCCTCCAAATCGATCAATACCGCCTGCCCGTCGCTGATCATCACGTTTTTCACGTGCGCATCACCGTGCAGAGCCACCACCGGCAGCGTGAAGCTCAGTGTGGCCAGCTCCTGCTCGAGCTCGGCGACGCGCCGCCGCAGAAACTCCGCGTCGCCGACCGCGATCGGCGCCGAATCCAGCCGCGCCGCAACGTGTCCGAACCCCTGCACGGGCGGCAGCGGCAGCTCCGCAGGCCGCGGCAGCTGGTGCAGTCGGCGCAGCAACCCGCCCAGGATCCCGGCCTCCGCGATATCGGCGGCCCGGCCGGGAATGAACTGCCAGAACGTGATCGGGTGCCCATCGACGTCGATCGGCTGCTGCTGGTCGTCGATCTGGAAGATCTGGGCGGCGGGGAACTGCTGCGCGGCAAGCCACTCGGCGACAGCGACCTCCTTGACCGCATCATCCCAATGCGTCCTGTCGCGGGCGATGCGGACCACCACCGGCGCGGATTGCAGCTGGTAGAGCATGTTCTCCCCCAGCCGCAGCAGGCTCGCACCCGCAGGGTCCAGGCCGACATCGCGGCAGGCGCGATCCAGTACCGCGTCGATCGTCTCGGGCAAGAACACGGAGGCAGCGGAATTGGACACGACTTCCAGGCTATGGGTCACTGTCAACCGCCCGCAGACAGATCGAAGCCTCCGCGGTCGAGCCCCAGCTGCGACATGGCCGAGATGTGACAGGAGTCACAGTTGTTACGAGGGGAGATTCCGGGGCCGACATTCGTATTAGTCGCGAGGTTCGTCAACCCTGGCGAACCCCCGGCCCGCCTAGGCCGCACCACGGACAAGTGGTGGGCTGGCGGCAACCGGTTGAAGTTGGAGGAACCGTCGATGATTGATTATCGGCGTTTCAGCAGTAACGTGGCGCGCTCGGTTCGAACGGGCCGCCACTGATGAGCGATACCGCCGAGTTCGAGCAGTATATCCGGGAAAATCTTCCCAAAATGACCGGATACGCACTCAGGCTGTGTCGTTCGAATGCTCCGCTGGCCGAGGAACTCGTTCACCAGGCGACCATCAAAGTATGGAAGCGCTGGAAGGAAGAGGGCCTGAAAGCCAGGCGCCATGTATACCCTGCTTTGGATTCGGTTTTTGTCGACTATGTGCGCGACCAGAAGCGGAAGAACGAAACCCTCACGGTTGACTTCGAGTTTCTCGATCGCAAATCTGATGTGGACTACGTCTGCGATGTCGTCGAAGAAGTACGCAAGGCAATCAGGGAATTGCCGATTCGCTTCCGGCAGGTCGTCTTCCTGACGTACTACATGGGCCTGAAACCGGCACTGGTCGCTAAAGACCTGGGAAAGACGCCGGCATGGGTGAGCAGGACCTTGTATGACGCTCACGTTCTGCTCCGGGAAAAGCTCAAGGACGTGACCTAGAGAGGGGTAGGGAAGGGACCGTGGACGTTGAAAAGTGTCTTGCAGCGGATGCCCGGATCCTGGCCCAGGAGCTTGCGAAAATCGATTTCCAAGCCCTTGGAGACAGGATCATGGCCTCGGTGCATGCCTTGGAAAACGACACCATCAACCCCAACCTCCGCTAACTAGTCGAGGGGCAGTCGGACGTTGTTGACTGCCCCGAGACTCCTTGCGGGGCCGACCGGACACAACGCCCGGTCGACCCCGCAGGAGTCTCGGGGCGGGTCCGGCTGCCTCAAAACGCCGGCAGGCTGGGCCAGCCATGGAGTTGGCCGTCACCTCCGGTTCTCGCAAGAGCTCGTAAAGACAAAGGTCTTGCGAGGCAGTTGAATGAGATTGGGTTAGGTGGAACCATCCGCCATCACAGGCGGGAAAGGAAAATGAAATGCTACGGGCAGATGATTCGAACTCGACTGTCTGATAGCTCACCAAATCCTCCAAGTCAAACGTTTGCCGCACTCGAAACAAAATCGGAGAGAACGAAAGTTCATGATCGAATTCCATGAAATCCGTCGACGGGAAGGAGGTGCGAGTTAAGCATGCGTAATGCAATCGACCGCCAATACTGCGGTCGGAACAGCGCAGAGGACCGCCTTTAACGGTTCCGCTGCCGTGATTGGTGAGAGTTGATCAAGGTCAAGCCGATCAACTCATAGTACGTAGGCCGGCGTCCAGGATTTTGTCGTCCAACTTGGATGCCGGCCTACGTTTCAAATGATGCCGAGTTCGCGCATCTTGAGCATGGCGCTAGTGATGGCCAGCGTGACACCCCCGGCACCGGTGCCGGTGACCCAGATCAGCTTCAGCACCTTGAAGGCGTCCGCGCGCCGCTTGGCATCCGGGCAAGAAATTGCCACGTAGGCCGAGTAGCCGACGAGCGTCGCGACGAAAAGGAAGTATCCGATGAGAAACCAGAGCAGCATTCAGAGCCTTTCGAGCCTTTCGGTTTTTGCTGTCGGCATCTATTACGATCAGCGGCCACCGAATCTCCCCCGTGGGGGCGAAAGGCTCAACAGGTGAGCGGGCCGTGTCGCGACCCGCGCCCACGGCGGGCACGGTCGTGAGCGCCGGTGCCGACACGGCCTAGCCGTGCCGTTTCATGAGACACCGAGCTCTACAGGCACGACGGGCGTAGGGAGGATGCGCGGCGCATAATCTTCGCCGCTTACTGAAAAATCGCTGGTCACGTGCCGAGCGAGGAAACCGACAGTCACAATCGATGGACCAGCCCGCCGACGAGACGAGGTGACCATGAGTGACGCAACCGCCGACGCGGCCCTGTACCGGTTTACTGCCGACATGCTCGACGCCTACGGCGAGGATTGGCCGGACCGGCTGATCAAGAACCTGAAATTCGATCCCGCCGCTGCGAATATCGAACTCCCGCCCCCGGTCGACGATCCCGCCGACATGCAGGTGATGGTCCTCCTTCGGGTGTCCTGGCCGGACTATGAGCGGCTGAAGGCGGCCGCCGACGCCGCGGACACCACCATCGAAGACCTCGTCCTCGCCCGCGCGCTCACCGATCCCAGCACGACGGATTCCTGACCGCACGGCCATGGCCACGTCCTCGCCGACGGGGAGGGTGCAAAAGGTGTGTAAGTGCAGCGGACCCTCAACCTGGTCGAGAACGATCTAGACCTGTGAATTTGTCGCGATACCGCGTCGCACCGACACCCTCTTGATCAAGCATGCAACACTAGAACGTATGTTCGAGAGCGGTGGGAGGCAGGGCGCGGCCGCCGACGGAGTCGATCCTGCCGCGTTGGCGACACTGCCCGTCGACCAGAAGCTGGCCATCTTGCGCCAGCGCATCGCCGCGGTCCCCGGCAAGATCGGTGCCACCACGTCGGCACCGGCACCCGCCGCCGATGTGCTGGCCGTCCCTGGCGCGCTCGGGGAACTGTTACCCGACGGCGGACTTACCCGCGGCACGATCGTCGGCTGCTCGCGCGGCGCGGTGTTGTGCGCGCTGCTGGCCGCCGCCAGCGCCTCGGGCACCCCGACCGCCGTGGTCTGCACACCCGGCACGCCACAACTGGGACTGCTGGCCTCCTGGGAGATGGGCGCGCGGTTGGATCGGATCGCGGTGATCCAGGTGAGCGCCGAGCAGGCCCTCACCGTGGTCGAGGTCCTTGCCGATGGTGTCGCGTTGATCGTCCTGGATGTGCCCGCCGCACGAGTACGACCCGCCCAGGTCGAAGGCCTGCGTGCCCGAGTCCGCGCCAAACGCGCGGTCCTGGTCGTCACCGGCGGCGATTGGGCGCGCCGCCCGCACCTGGGCATCGCGGTGCGCGGCATCGGATGCGGCGGGATCTCCCACGGCCGCGGCCGCATCCGCACCCTCGACTACGACGTCGAGGTCACTGCGGCGGGCCGCCCGCCGCGACGCGGACGCGTGACACTCACCGGCGATCTCGACGGCCATACCCGCTGGGTCCAGGTCTCCCCCGTGGCGGACGCGCCCCGGCGGCTGGGATTGGCGCACACCGGGTGAACAATCCACCTGCCAATCCGCGCATGGTGCGCTGGCCTGCCCGGCCCCGCGCGGTCGTCGTCGACGCCCAAGCGGTGTTCGTGCTCCCGCGCACTTGGGCGCCACCGAACAAACGGCCCCTGGGGGTCAGCGCCGGCGGTCTGGATCTACAACTTCAACAGGAAGTGATTCCCGCGACCCTGCACCGATGGTTCAAATCGAACTTCGGCATCTGGTTCGCCGAGCTCGAGATCACCTACGTCAGTTCCAACGGCGCGCTGGAAATGACGCTGCGGCAATGGGTTCACCAGCACGCGATCCGACTGCCGAGCTCACCGCACTCCCCCGCCACCGCCCGGATCAGGCACTGAATGCGTTGGGATGAACGGCGTGTCGCTGAAACCGGCTGCGGCCGTTGCGCGTCCAACCAGGACATGAGCGAGATGGCGAAGGTGGTTCCGCTGTGGCCGACCCCGGAAACGGTGGCGCAGCGCTGGACAGCGGCGCGCGTGAAGATCCTGCTGCAGCTGACCTACGGACGCCCTGCGGAGCGTCGCCGCGCCCGCATCCTCGCCCGTCGCGCTGACGGCTGACCTCCGGACCGCTGGCGAAAGGTGTATGCCTGCGCAGTTCGTCGGTGTGGCCGTGGCCGAGCGGGCAGGATGGCGGTGATGAGAGAACCAGCGAATCGCCCACTGGCTCATGCCCTTTCGGCCGACACGGCGAAGGCCCTACAGCAGGCGGTGGACTACACCCCGGGGGTTACCGTGATCTGCGGTTTCCCCGCGTCCGGGAAGACCACGGCCACAACATATCTGGCGGGTCTGCTCGATGCCGTGGTGTTCGACAAGGACCACTTCGCGCCCCAGCTCGAGGAATCGGTGATGGCCGAACTCACCGGCGACCGCCACGACCGCGATTCGGATATCTACGCGCGTGTGGTCGCCCCGCACCTGTACCAGGCGCTGGTCCGCACCGCCGTGACGGTGGCCGAGCGCTGCCCCGTCCTGATCGACGCGCCCTTCCTCGGCTACATCCGCGCCGCCACGACCAGCCGGATCTCCCTCGCCGACCACATCCGTGCCGTCGCGGGCGCACCCGCGACGGCGGTGCGCACGATCTGGCTGGCCAGCGATCCCGACCGGATTCGGCAGCGGATGCAGGCCCGCGCCGCCGAGCGTGACCGCTCCAAGTTGGCGGACTGGCCCGCCTACCGCGACGGCGTCCTGACCTCCGGCCTCGACCGGCTCGCACGGACCGTGGTCGATCAGGTCGTGCCGAATTGACCGGGTGCAGTTGGCTTCCGGGAAGTGTTCCATCGGAATATCGGCGAGCCCAGGGTGTCGGTGGTGTCTGGTAGGTGTGTCAAAGTGCATGTGATGCGGGCCTATCGGCTGGCGAGCACCGCGAACACCCACAAGCTCAACGCTGTGGCCGCTGTGCTGCCATGGTGGCAACGCGGTCTGGTGCACGTGCAACTGCTCCAGGTGCGGGCATTGCAGGCCGGGCAGGCCCGTCTGGGCTGGCTGAGCAGCGAACAGTCAAAAGCACTTCCGTCGTATTTGTCGGCCCGGCAGTGGAAATCGGTGGCCAACCAGGTAAATGCTGCACTAACGGCATGGCAGCAGACCGCCAAGACCGGTATCCGAGACATGATCCGCGAACTCGACGTTGACGAGGCGGTACGCGTCGACCTGTACCGGATCAACGCCCATACCGCCTGGTGGACCGTCAACGCCGTGCTCAAAGACCACCCTGATCCAGCCAAGAGAGTCTCGGTGAGCGCTGAATCCGTGACGCTGGCACGAGAACTCGTGCGCCGCTGGTTGTGGCGGCATCCGTTCCCGAACTTGTCGCGGGTGCGCACCATGACGATGGACGGACCCATCGCTATGGTCACCGACTCCGTCAGCGCGCACGCCGACCATTGGGTGCGGATCTCGACCCTGGACAAGGGTCGTCCGGTGCACATCCCGTTGCACGCCAACCCGCACTTCACCGGAGCGTCTGGACAGATACGCAACTTCTGCCAGGTCCACATCACTGACACCGGCGAGGTGAGGTTCGCGCTGGTTAAGAAATCCGAACCCGCTCCGAGCCGGACCGAGGGCCGGGACCTGGGATTGGACTGGGGCATGGCATCGACGTTCGCCACCTCCGACGGTCGCCTTCTCGGACGAGGGCTATTCGCCTGGCTCAAGGCACGTGATACCGAATTGGTGGCGTTGATCAAGGCATTGCAGGCGAGCGGAGTCAGGCCGAAGGACTCGTCCCGCTATCGCCGGTTGCAGGCCCGTATCCGCGGCTATGTCCGCAATGAGGTCGGGCGGCTGCTGAATCGAATCGCTGGCGAGGATGTGAAAACGCTTGCCGTGGAACGGCTCCGGTTCGCTGGCAGCAGGTTGTCGCGGCAGATGAACCGGCTGCTAACCCGCGCCGGCCGCGCGGCGGTGAAAGCCAAGCTTGCTGACCTCGTAGAAACCCATGGCATCACCGTCACCGAGGTGAATCCCGCCTACACCTCTCAAACCTGCACGGGTTGTGGCTATACCGACCGCCGCAACCGTGCCACGCAGTCTCGGCACCACTGCCGGTTCTGCGGCAAGCGTCTGCACGCTGATATCAGTGGAGCCCGCACGATCCTGCGACGTTCGCAGCAATATCCTGGCGGCTGGCTCTACCTCGGCAAACAGACAATCCTCGCCGGACTCGATCGCGGCTTCCACGCCCGTTGGGGTACGGACCCGACCGACCTGCGCGAGCGGACTCCACGCGGTCGCAGTACCGCTCTCCCTGACCTGGTCGGGGATCAACCGTCGAACGGGCGAATTCCCGCGAAACGGATACTGAAATAGGTGTAACCACGCCGAATCTGGTTCCGGCACTTGGCATTCCGTGCCTCCAGATCCCGGGTGGTGCTCAGTTCGGGTGGCCGAGGGTGGCGGCGATTCGGGCGTCCAGGGTCGCCAAGGTCTCGTCGGACAGTTGTCCGATGCGTTCGGCGAGCAGGGAGCGGCGGGCGACCAGCCAGCCGCCGGCGGCGTCGAGCCACACGGTTTGTCCGTCGATCTCGGCCGAGACCGATAGCAGGTGTCCGGGGTCGGTGTCAGTCACCTGGAGTGCGGGGAACATTCGGTAGCCCGATCCGTCGAGTACGGCTTGCGCGGCGATCAGTGCGACGGTTCGGCCGGCCAGGCCGGGGACCTGGTAGCGCCAGAGTTCACCCCGCAGCACGCATCCCCCGGCCGTCATCGTAACGGGCGGCGGCGGCCTCAAGTTCGAAGTCCGCGGCAGCCGCAGCAGCCTCTGCGGCGAGGTCGGGCGGCAGCGCGACGGGGGCGTAGTCGGTGAGTAGGTGCCGGTTCAGGAGCGCGGACACCACCGCCGAGACGGAGGCGCCGGACCGGTCGGCCGCCGCTTTCGCCAGCGACAACGCCACCGTATCCAGGGACAGCGTGACCTTGGTTGTTGCCATACCCGAGAACACTACCCTCATACCGGGTATGTGGGTCATACCTTGAGGGTTCGGGACCCGAGGTCACGGCTACGCCGTCACGGTTGGGTCGTGCCTGGGGTCCCGAATCAGGTGGCGGCGGTTCCTGTCTCCGGGCTAGTTGCAGCCCCACAGGACCGGATAGGAGTCCGTGTAGCGTTCGGCGTTGTCCTCGGCGTCCGCGCGGGTCGAACCGGTCGCGTAGTTGTAGACCTGCCAGCTCGGGGAGTAGGCGACGGCGGCGCAGGTGTCGAAGGTTATCTCGATGACGCAGTCGCTGTAGCCGCAGTAGTTGAGGACCTCGGTCTGTGCATCGGAGTATGACCATGCGCCCGCGATGACGTAGTTCTGGTCGGCACCGGGCGAGTATGCGATTGCGCCCCACGTCGTCGAGGTGGCATGCGCGGCCGGTGCGAGCAGGGTCAGAAACGATGCGGTGGTGATGGCCAGACCTGCAAGAATGGTTTTCATGGCATTTCCTTGAATTTGAACCGTCCGGCTTGGTAGCAGTGGCCGCGAGAGTGTTCGATCCTCACGCGACGCCAATCGCCGAATTCGATATCGGCCCTGATCGGGCCGTATCCACCGTGGCCCCTGACGCCGCATCGACGCGCTGCCACATTCAACGAACGCGCTGGTCAAGGCCGGTAAATCTGTGATCCGTTCCGGAATGTCGCCGTCGCTGGTTCTGCTGAGTAGCACCGAGGACGTGATTCGGCCGTTTGCTCTGTGGTGTGGCTGACGGGGAACTGCTTCGGATCGATCCGGTCCGGAATTGGAGAATCCTCTGGTGGGGAGGTGGTTGCGGTGGACCGATGCGGCCCGAGCGAGCACCAGGGCTGGCTAGAGTCGGCGCTGTTGGTCGAGAAGGGCTGGAGGGGTCGCGGTGAGCGCGCAGACCGGGGGGTCGCGGTGGAAACAAACTCCGCGGATGGTGTTCGCGCAGCGCTTCAGCGCGCTCTACGAGGCGGCGGGAAACCCCAAGTTGCGGCAGGTCGAGGCCGCCGCGAGGGCACGGATGGCGGCTGCGGCGCCGCGAGGCACGATCGCCCCGGTCCAGCGGATCAGCGATTGGCGGATCGGACGCAATGTCCCCGCCAAATTCGACTACTTTCTGCCGATCCTGCTGACCCTCATCGACGAGGCCCGTAAGTCCAGCACGCCGGTGCCGCAGTTGCTGTTGTCGGTACCGGCGTGGGAAAGACTGTGGCGTCTGGCAGACGGCTGGAATCCCGACGATGCGGCGGCCCCGAGCCCCTACCTGGGGCTCGAATCGTTCCACCGTGACGACACAGCAGTGTTCTTCGGTCGCTCCCGCCCGACCGAAGAACTCGTGCGACTGGTGCACGCGGCGAGCGACCCGGGCGGCGACGGTGGCCTGGTCATCGTCGTCGGAGCGTCAGGCGCGGGGAAATCCTCACTACTGGCGGCCGGTGTGGCACCCGCCCTCGTCGAGGACCCCGACGCCTGGGTCGTGGCGGGGCTCACCCCGGGCCCCGATCCCCACGCGGCGTTGATCGCCGCCACCGACGACACCGGTGGTGAGGTGTGGGGTGCGGACGCACCGCGTCTGCTGATCGTGGACCAGCTCGAGGAACTGTTCACCCTCGGATCCGATGAGCAGCAACGCGAAGACTTTTTGACCGCATTACAGCAGCTCGCGCTCCCCCGCCTCTCCCAGCCTTCGATAGTCATCGTCGCGGTGCGCGCGGACTTCTACGGCCGCTGTCTGGACCACCCGATCCTCGAGGAGGCCCTCAAGCACCGCAGCTACCTGCTGGGCCCGATGCGGCTCAACGAATTGGCCGAAGCGGTCACCCGGCCCGCCGAACTGGCCGGATACCGACTCGAATCCGGTCTCGAGGAACTGGTGATCAGCGAGCTGTGCGGACACGGCGCCCGGGCGGGCCGCAGCTACGACCCGGGGTCGCTGCCGCTGTTGTCCCATGTCATGCGCGCGACCTGGGAGCGTCGAGTCAACGGGCGGCTGACGATGGAGGGCTACCACGCCGCGGGCGGGGTGATGGGGTCGGTCGCGGCCACTGCCGAACGCGCCTGGACGCAGCTGTCCCCGCTCCAACAGGCCATGGGCCGGCAACTGCTGCTCGGGTTGATCACCATTGGCCAGGACACCCGTGACACCCGACGACGGGTGTCACGGCAGGAGCTGCTCGGCTCGGCCTGCGACGAGGCGACCCTCGAGGTGCTGACCAGCACTCGGCTTATCACGGTCGACAGCGACGCCGCGTATCTGACCCATGAGGTCGTCCTCGACGCCTGGCCCCGGCTCCGCGCCTGGATCGATCAGGACCGGGTGGGGTTCCTGCAACGGCAACGCCTGCACGCCGACGCCACCGAATGGATCCACGCCGACCGCGACACTTCCCGCCTGTACCGAGGGGCCCGCCTGGCCTCCCTCGAGGGGCACACCACCGAGGACAGCATGCTCTCCGCTGCGGCCGGGGAGTTCCTCACAGCCTCGCGTCAGGCGCGGGCTCGCGGCCAACGCCGTTCCCGCGCAGTCAAACTCGGTTTCGCCGTGCTCACCGTTGTCGTCGTCGTGTTGGCGGCTGTTGCGTTCGCGCAACGTGATTCGATGGCTGTCCAGCGCCAGGCCGCCATCGTCGCCGCGGTTCTGGCCAACGCCGACCGCCTCCAGACCAGCGACCCGTCACTGTCTGCGGCGCTCGATGTCGTGGCGGACCGTTTGCGCCCCAACGATATCGAGATCCGTGCCCGACTGCTCGCCACGCAGGATCTCCCCCTGGCCACCCCGATCCGCGGCGAGACCAGTCAGCGTTCCCCCTCGTCGTTGGCGTTTCGCCCCGACGGGCAGGTCATGGTCAGCTACGCCGATCACAACCGGATCCGTTTGTGGGATGTCGAGGACCCGACTCGCCCCTACGAACTCGCCTCCGTCGCCCTGGCCGCCGACAGCTACATCTCCCAGCTGAGCTTCACCGGCGACGGGAACACCCTGATCGTGCTCGACAGATACCTGGGGCTGCGGTTGTGGGATGTCCACGATCCACGCCACCCCAGTGCAACCGGCGCGCAGATCGAAGCGTCGTCGGCCTCGACCCTGGCCGGCTACGAGTTCTCGGTCCACGGTTCGCTGATCGCGCTGGCCGCCGACGACTCCACCATGCAGCTCTGGGACATCGCGAACCCTGACGTGCCGGTGCAGGTCACCGCCTTGCCCGACCCGGACCGCAGCAGGGTCAGCACCATCGTCTTCAACCCGGCCGGGACACTTCTGGCCATCGTGAGGGCCGACGAGCGCGACGTTCAACTGTGGGACACAACCACTCCCGCGACGCCGACACGAACGGGTACATGGGCGTTGAGCGGCAGCGACGACTCCCTCGAGCTCGCCTTCAGCCCCGACGGTCATCTCCTGGCCGCCGGCGGGTTCGGACCGATGGTGTGGCTGTGGAACATTGACGATCCGCGAAACCCTCACCAGCTGAGCACGATTCAGACCGAACATACCTCGACGTTCATGTCGATGGGTTTCGCGCCCGACAGCTCCGTCTTGTTCACCGCGAGCGCCGACAGCACCGTCAAACTGTGGGCCCTCGAGACTCCCACCCGGCCGCAGCAATGGCGATCACCGTTACAGACCGCGGCCCACGACAGCGCGTACGCGCTATTCAGCCCGGCCGGTCACACCCTGGTCACCATCGACCGAGACGGCACCGTCAATCTCTGGTCGCTGCCCAAACGCCCGATCCAGCGGGGCGCGGGCAGCATCAGCATCACCTTCAGCGGCAACGGAACACTCATGGCGACCGGCGATACGGTCACCGGCCAGATCCAGCTCTGGGCCACCCGAGAACCCCAAAATCCGCGGTTGCTCGCCCACCTCGATCACGCGCCGGCCACCGGCAATCTCACCATGAGCCCCGACGGGCACACTCTCGTCGCGCGAATAAGGGCAGCGTCGCCATCTACGACGTCAGCGACCCGACCCTCATCCGGCCTGTAGCAGCCCCGACAGCCCACGCCGGCCCGCAGCTACTCGACCCGAGTTTTGTGTTCGCAGCGGATTCGACGACCCTGGTGATCTGCGGCGAGGACTATCTGGGACCGGCCACGCCCGCGCGCGGCTACCTTGAAACCTGGACTCTTTCCGACCACAACCATCCCGAGCTGGTAGGTGCCCCGATCGCACTCGGGCCATACGGGTGGCTGTCGGTCAGCGGCGGCACGGTGCTGGCCATGAGGGTCGACAGCGCAACCATCCAGCTCTGGAAGATCCTCGGCGACGCCGCGCCCGTCAAGGTCGGACCGCCGCTGCCGAAACTCGCTACCCAGATCACGGCTCTGGCTCTCAGTCCCGACGGCAAGTTCCTCGCCGCCGCCACCGGAACCGAGCTCACGATCTGGGCGCTCGCCGACCCGAGCAGGCCCGAACTGGTCACCTCGGCAACCCTGAAGTCGGTCGATCCGATTCGGGCCATCTCGTTCAGCGCCGACACCGGGATGCTCGCCACGGCCAGCGGTCCACCGTTCCTGCAGCACGCAGACCTCGCGGTGTGGGACTTTTCCGACCATCGCCATCTCGCTGCGCAGCTCGAGCCGAGCGTCCCGTTGTTCCTCGGCATATCGGCCCCGATCGTCTTCGACCCGGCCGCGACCAGCCTGGCCGCCCGCACGACCGACGGAATCGAATTGTGGGACACCGACAAACACCATGCGGTCAACCGGATCTGCGCGTCCACCATCGGTGTCCTCACCCGAGACAACTGGAGCACCTATGTGCCGCAGTTGCCCTTCCGCAGCATGTGCCCCTAGGCGCCGCGTTCCAGGACGAGGAAATCCTTGCTCTTGGGGATGTGAGTGCGACTGGGCTGCAGCACCAGCCCCGAGTCGGTGAAGTCCACGTTGGCTTCCCGATAGACGGCTTTCACCTCGGTCAGGCGCTTCTTGAAGTCGCGTTTGAACTGGTGGTTGCCCTGTTTGGTGTCGGCGAGCTCGGAACCGAACTGGCCCTTGAGCGCCGACCACGGCACGGTGGTCTGGCGGTTGAGCCGGCTCATCCGGTAGGTCAGCCAGGTGTAGATGTCCAGGCGCAGTGGCGATTCGCGCAGCACGCGTAGCGCAGCCATGTCCACCGGCACCGGGTGTTCCACGATCTGCTCGAAGAATTCCGGGGAGAGCCGGACCGTCGATTCCATCAACGCCGGCTGCTCGTCGTGGGCGCGCGGTTTCCACCACAGGTCGTGGCCGGAGGCGACACGCATCTGCACGCCGAGCTGCCGGTTCTGATCGCCGGTGTATTCGACGCTGATGTTGGCGCGAAACAGCCGTTCCATCTGCTGTTTGGCGCGGGTGGCGTTGCCGCGTTTACCGCCGGTGGGTAGCTCGTGGTCCTTGATCAGCCCGACCTTGCGCATGAACTCCGTGAGGCTGGTGCCCAGCACCAGCTCCTGCTTCTGGGTGCGCACGGCCTCGGTCGACACCCACGTCAGGATCAGCCGCGGGATGCTGCCGAAGGGGTAGCCCAGCGAGATCGCCTCGCCGTTGGGGCCGAACAGGACACCCGGCTGCACGACCAGCTGGGTGTGACCGTTGACCCGCCGCCAGGCGGTCGGATTGTCCTTGGGTTCCTTGTAGGGCAGCGAGGTCTGGGTGAACAACCGCGCCAGATACCCGATTTCCGGCTCGGCGTCCCAGAGCTCGGCCGCCGCATTGAGGAAATCCAATTCGGTGCGTTTCTGCCGGGGCATGGCCGACAGCCTGCCACATCATCACCGTTTCGTAACGGAACCCCGGCGCCTTGCCGACCGTGGCGTGTCCCCCCACCTCGATGTTCTCCACCGGTACGCATACCTTGCCGACCGTGGTCGCGGTTTCCGGCCATGCCGCGTCGACTCGCATACCTTGCCGACCATGATCACTTGGACCAGGCGATCCCGCGCATATCTTGCCGACCGATTCGGTGCTGTGACCAGCCATGAATACGGGCGACGCATACCTTGCCGACCCGAACGGTCCTCACCGACCGATTCGCGGTACCCGCCACCGAAACAAACCGACCGCGCTCGCATACCTTGCCGACCGCGCATCCCACCGAACAACCGCGGCGGCCGCCGTACGCATACCTTGCCGACCTCACCGCTGTGACCAGCCCCGACGGAGTAGTCCACGCATACTCCGCCGACCAGGGGGCGTTGTCCACGCATACTCCGCCGACCGCACCCGATCAGAGGTTTGTCCACGCATACCTTGCCGACCTCATCCACAATCTGGGGACAACCGGGACACGGCGCCGAATTCTCCACGCATACCTTGCCGACCGCTGAAGCCCTGTTTTCCCAGGACCGCTCGCATACCTTGCCGACCGACTCGCATACCTTGCCGACCGAGCCCTCATATTTCCGCAGGTGACACGCACAAAATCGGGTCCCCCTGTAGTTGTCTCCTCTAGAGAGATACCTCTAGTAGGCTGGCGGCAGCTGTGAATGGATTCCAGCTCACCTCTACAGGAAATCCCCGCCCTGACCAGGGCATCTCCCGTTTTCCAGGCGTTTTCGACTGCGTTGCGGCGCTCAGCGATTGCCGTCCATGCGGTCCAGCGCAGCGCGGACCAACGCCGGGACCCCCGGCCGCCACGTGCAATTCCCCCGTGCACACGCGAGCGCGTCGAATACGGCTGGGCCGCATGCCCGCCCAAGGCATCTCCCTGGTCCTTCGCCACACTGTGCCTCCGCCCAACCGCCGAGTCTCGACGAGTCCTGACCGCTAATCGCGGTCGGCGCAACGATCTTCGACCCGCTTCCGAACCAGAAACGCATCGAAGTCGAACGGTACGGACGGCCCGCTGCGTTCTCCGTCCTCAAGCGCCTCCCGCAGTGCACCCACCTCAGCGTCGTGGTCGTGGCCTTCGGCCATCGCGTCCTCCAAGTCCGAAGTCCGGCATTCCAGATTGTCGACCATGCCATTGGACCGAATGTCGGTCTCGGCGGGATACACCCCGCCGAGACGCCGATAACCAGATGGTGTGCGGCTGCCGACGGTTAATGGCGGCCCTTGAGCCACCCGCCGAAGATGACGAGGGTGAACCCGCCGGCGGCGGCGAGGACTTCCGGGCCAGCATGGTCGACGGTCACCAGTACCACCATGGCGATGATGACCGTCAGCAGGACGGCCACATCCACGAGGATCCGGTATCGGCTGGAGTTGCTCTCAGAGGAATCGGGTAAATCGGGGATACCTGGCTCCTCGGGGGCGGGGTCTATCGGATCGGAGGGTCGGGGAGGCAGGATCAAGAGGGTTCTCCTGTACGTGGGTGGCCTCAGTCCGGGGCGAATCGGCGGCCCGACCTTCCAAAACCTGGTCGCCGATCCGCTCCGGCGCGGCGACCAGGATCGGTCAACCGCTCTGAAATTGAATGTCCCGGATATGTTTTCGGTCCACCCCGAAAAACCCGGTGAACTGGCGGCTTCCCGACAACGCCCCGGTTTTCGGGTCGCCCTGCGACGTTTTCGGCGTGGTGGCAAGGGTTTTCGACCACACTCAGCCCTTTGTGAGCATCCTGCAGCCACACCACCACCTCCCGGTGCCGCCGCGTCGACGTGGCGGCCGACCACGGACCACCGACCCCGACCAGCTGCCCGTGTGGTTGCCCGACCCCGTCAGAGCCCTCGTCGCAGCCTTGAACGAGCTACTCAACCGGGCCGAGTTGACCGCCGAACAGGTTGCGCGCCACCAGAACCTGAAACTGAACTCCCAGCAGTTCCACGACCGGATGATCCGCAAGTCCGGGCCACCCTACGAGCTGTACACAGCAATCCTGTCCGCGTCGGCCGCCTCCCTGGACACCACCCTCGACGCACTGCACCAGCAGCTCAAACCATTGTTCGACCCGGTTTATCTGTCCGGCAACGATGTACTGCCACCGGCCCGCCCCTCCGCCACACCGGTGATCGATCTACCCACCCAAACCAGATGGCTGCTGCGCCTTCTACGCAACGCGTGCGAGCAGGAGGCGATCGACGGGCTGGCACAGCGTTTCCACGGCAACGACACGGCACTGGCCAGCGTGCTGATCGACATCGCCGAACTGGACCGTTTCGCGGTCGGGCTGCTGCTGGACGCGATCGCCGCGACCGATCGGCCCCGGGCGGTCGCGATCCGCCGCGCGATCACCGAACGAGACGAGAAGGCCGGTGCCGAGATTTTCGAGGCCTGCAATCTCTCCGGGCACCCCGACACCCCTCCCGGCGCGGCACAACCGTCGCCGCCGGCCAACTACGACCCCGATCTAGGAGCCGGCCACCGGATCTCTGGGTTGCTGGAACGCCGCGAAACCACCCGTGTCATACGGGAAATCGCGATGCGTGTCGAACGCGACGAACAGGCGAGCGGAAAGCCGCAGCAATCCGCGCGACGACGCACCTCCACCGTCCTGAGCCGACGGACCTGGCGTGAGCGACCCACCTGCAGCCGCTCGTTTCAACAGCTGATCTACGGCATCGCGCTGATCGACAAGCACCTCGACGAAAATGCGCGCGGGCCTCGCAGACTGGCTGATCTGCTGCTTGCGCTGCACGAGGCCGGGGACCTCGTCTCGCTGAGCCACTGCGTCACAGCCTTTTTCGACCTGCGCGAGCAATACGGCAAACCCGCGTTCCGCAAACCCGTGTACCGGGCCGCCTCGAAAGTCTTCGCGCACATCACCACCGACGTGACCCTGGAAATCCTGTCCCAGATCTGCACCGAGACACGCCTGGACGACGAAGAAGACGGTGAAGCCGCCCACGCCGACCTCGAGATGCTGCTCTGGGCCCTCGACGACGCCGAGCTGACGCTGATGGCACGCAATGTCGCCGTGATGCCGCGCGCGTCCGGGTTCAGCATCGGCCAGTTCGTCGCCTACCTACCCAACATCTCCTCGTTCTGGCGGTGCCTGGTCGCCGATCAGAACGGACACACCGCAGGCGTCCTGCTGGGACGGGCCTTTTCCGACTGGATGGCCGGCGACGACGGAGAGATCCGATCCGAGGACTACCCGCCACTACCCTGGATAGCCGGTGCCTTGGTCGACGTCGACGCCACCATCCGGATGCCACGCCTATCACGGCACAACGCCCCGGTGCAGTCCCCGGTGATCTCCATGGTCAAACATCTCCTCGCCGACAGCCCCACCGCCGCGGTGGCGCTCCTGCAAGCGATCATGCTGGACCATCATCCCCGCATGCGCCACTTCTTCGAAGCCCTCATCGACGACCCCGAGGCGTTGCGGTTGCTCACCGGCACGGTCCGCATCACCACCACCAACACCGCGCCCCTCCATCTGTTCGAGCGCCTCATCACCGAACTGCCCGAGACCGCCGGCCCGATCTGTCGCGGTGTCGCCGCCATTCCCCCCAGCTCCACCGACCGGGTGGACGCCGACGTGCTCGCTACCGTGCCGACGTTCTGGGAAGCATTGATCGCAGTCGCAGTCGAGTCGATCCAGTGAGTCGATCCGCAGTCGATGCCAGGGTGCAACCGGCCCCGAAACTCCGAGCGAAGCCTGAACTCGGCAGTCCGGCAGTCCGGACTGTGGAACTGCCGATTGCTGCTGGTCACAACCCACAGGACCGTCTCCTCACCCCGCATCCCGGACGAGCCGCTGCGGTTGCGGGCGGCAAGAATTCCTGTTCGAGCGATCCGATTTGGCCGGGACGTGGCGGAGTTTTCGCGACGCTGAAGGAGTGCTCATCACGCCGGGCGTGATGCGTCCGGCGTGATGCCGGTGCTGGTGACGGGTCGTAGCTGGCCGGCTGGGGGGTCCAAGCTTCGATGGTCATCCTGCGGCGGTGGTTGTGCCGTTGTGGCCCGATGCAGCATCTCGATGGCCGTCAGGATGTCGCTCGCCTTCTTGGTGGGCAGCACGGCGATGATGGTGCCGGCCACGTGCGGTGCCAGGTTGGACAGTAGAACTGCAGCGACGTCGATGTCCATCGAGGCGATAATGTTCGCGGTCGGGCCGCTCTCTTCCCGGCCGCCCCCGGCGACGACGGCGCCGCTGCGGCGAGCCGGGCGGGGGCGGGTAGTGCTTCGCTGATGGAATTCCGCGCGGTTCCAGGCCTCCCGCCATTCGCTGATCGATGTCCAGGTGTCGGTGTCGGTTTCGTCGAGCCCTTGTGCCTCATCGACCTCGTCGAGCATGGCGTTTACCAGGCGAAGGGTCAGGTCGAGGCCGGGTGGTCTTTTGCCGGTGAAAATGTCGGACAAGGTGGTAGTGGAGTAGCTGCGGGCCATCCTTCGAGACAGAGGTCGCAGCCCAGGGTTTCCGACCATCGCCTTCATCCGGCCGAGCTCGTACTGCAAGTCGCCGAATGTGTGCACGCTGTCCGGCTGTGGTCGGAACCGAACAGGGCCGACGAGGTCGTCCTGTACCGGCCGAAGCAGGCTCAGCCGGCTCGCCTTTCTCCTCGGTGGCGTGGCCGACGCTGTGACCGCGGCCCCGCCCGGGGCGCCGGGAATCATTGCGCGCGCGCGTTCCCACTCGCGCCGCCAGTTGCGGATCTCGACTTCGTCGGCGCCACAGCCGATCAGGAAGGCCTGAGTGGCCGGCCACGTAGGAAATTTCTTGCCTGTGGCGGCCTCGGCCAGGGTCGAATACGAGTAGTTCGCGAGCATGCCCATTTTTCGGAATGTCCGCCGCGGGATCGCCCGGTCCATTCGGTCCCTCAAAGCTTGCGCGAACTGCCCGACAGGGCCGTGGCTGTCGACCGGATTAGGTTTTCTGCCCATCGCTGCAAGTACCTTCACGGCTCCGAAGCGATCGCCTCCGAGGCGGGTAGACCCGCGGTGAACGTGGTTGTCAGCCAACGCATCACGCCGATCGCGGCCGCGCTCAATGCGGGTGGAGCGGCGAGGGCGAGCCCCGGCTCGACCCCGGACAGGACCAACACCCCGGTTGCGGTCGTGAACAGGGCGAACACCGAGAGATACCGAGTGAACCACCACGTCGGCAGGCAACTCGTGCGCGGCGTGGGGGCAGGTTTCAACGATCCCATGAGCGGGTTCCTTCGTGATCGAACCGGATCGCGGGACCTCGGGTAGCCGCCCGAAGATTGCCCCGCGTGTGACCCTTCTATCGTCCGTCGGACTACCCGCCTTTGTGTTCGGAGTTGTTCGCAATCCGTTCGGCGATGTTCACTAATGTTCGTTGTTCGCACCACGATTCGGACATCGCATCATCGGCCCAGATCATGCTGCGCGCAGTCTGAGCGTGTCCGCCGTTGTTCGCCACCGGCTCGACCCCTGTGGACGCCATAAGAGATGCAAAAGGCCTAAGAGGCACTCTTGCTCATGGGTCGTCGATCGAACCGGATGTGACACCCAAACAAATGGGGGGCTGTAGCCGCAGAACTCCCCTTCAGGTGGCCGCGGGGACCACGGAACCCGACAAACCCTGTCGGGCCGGTCTTCTGCGGCCTCCCTATGTTCAGGACAAGCCCGCGCCAGCCCCACCTCCGAAGTGCGTAAACCAGGTCCGTTCCGAGGACGTGGTGTGGCCGGCCAACCTCGCCGACGTCGAACGCGCGGCCGTGGGCCTCTAGCCGAGGTGGTCGCTGAGGCGGGCCAGCAGCGCGGCACGCTGATCGGCGACATCGTAGACCGCCGCGCCGATGGTCGCGCTGATGTCCTCGGCCGCCTGCTGCGGTGGCCGGGCGGTCACCTGCTCGCCGAGCCACAACCCGGTCAGGGTGCCATCCCCGGCGACCTGCGCAGTGATCACGCCATCGGCACTGGTGGCGCGGCCGGTCAGCCGTGTCAGCCCGTCAGCGACGAGGGTGAGCGCTTCGAGCTGCTCGCCGACCTGCTCGATGAGGTTCTGCATCGCCGCGCTCACAGGGCCTGCACCCAACGGTGCGGGGCGGCGTCGGCGGCCGGGGCATCCAGACGCTCGAGTTCGGCGGCGACGGTCGCACGGTCGGGTAGGCCGAGGCGGTCGAGTAGAACGTCGGCCAGGCCGAGGTCGGCGAGGATCTCGCGGCGGCGGGCGCGCGCGAGCAGAGTCGAGCGCTGGGTCAGACGCACGATCTCGGCGGCCAGCGCGGCGGCGCCGTGGGCGTAGTCGCTGACCTCGAACCGCAGGTCGGTCACCAGGCCCTGGTCAGTGCAGGTCACCGCGAGGGTTCCCGCCGCGTTGCTGCTGGTGGCCATCGCCACCAGCGCGGGGTCCTCGAACAAATCAGGCATGAGAGGTTCCTAGGTGGTGCTGGTCGGGGCCGGGATGACGCCCTGCTGCCCGTCACGGCGCTTGGTGTCGTCGTTGCCGGGCTGGGGTTTTCCCGTGATCGGTGGCACGACCGGCCCACCGTTGTCGGGGGCACCGGCTTGCGGCTGACCGGCCGGTGATTGTGTGGCCGGCGGCTGCACCGAGGGGCCGGGCGTCGTGGCCGCGGGCTGCGGCGTGCCGGCGGCGGGTTGAGCGGGCGAGGGGGTCGGATCGGCCAGGCCGGGCGTCAGATTCGGGGTACCCGCGCCCGGGGTCGTGGCCGCGGGCTGCCCGGTGGTGCCGGGTGTCGTGCCGCTGATCTGCTGAGACGTGTTGGCGGCCAGCGCCTTCTCCGCGTACGTCTCCCCCTTCTCGATACCCGTGGTGATCACCTGCGCGCCCGCAGTGATCAGGCTCGTGCCGAGCGTGGTCGCGGCGGTGATCAGGGCCGAGCCGAGCGTGCTCGCCGTCGACAACAGCGCGGTCTGGATGGCCAACTGGGCGGCCAGCTGCGGATTGGACTGCGCCAGTTGGGAAGCGACATCACCGCCGGTCCCACTGCCGGTGTTGCCGGTGTACCCGTTGTAGTTGCCGTTTTGCGGGTTGGTGCCGGCCGCGGGCTGGCTGGTGCTCGGATTCGGTTGGGTGGCACCCGGATTCGGATACTGGGTGCCCACACCGGTGCCGGTGCCGGGCTGCTGCTGGTCGTCGGCGGGCTGTACGAGGCCGGGTTGGCCGGTGGCGGGTGTCGCGAGCCCAGGCTGCCCGGGCGTGGTCACCTTCGGCTGGTCCTGTTTGAGCTGGGAGGTCAGCGCGTCCATCTCGCCGTCGGCGGCCTTCACCACCCCGACACCGCTCTGCAGGTGATCGGCGGCCAACGCCACCACCGCATCCAGATCCGCTTGCGAGCGCGCGGAATTCACCAACGGGGTGGCCTGCGTGCGGAAATCCGAGATCAGCGTGTCCAGGGCGGTCGCGGCCTTGTCGCGGACCCCGTAGGCGGAGGTCAGCAGCGGCGCGAAGGCCGGTGCCACATCCCCGAGGGCGGCGACCTCGCTGCTGGTCTTCTTGATCACGGGCACCGCCGCGGCGGCGGTCTCGGTGTCCGCGAGCGGGGTGAGCCCGCCGCGGTGGACGTCGTCGGAGGCGCGGACTGTCCCGGGCAGAGCCGACATCGCCGACATGCCGGTGTCGGCCGGGCGTGCCCCGTCACCGAGACCGGCTCGGAGTTTCACCAGCGGCGCGATCAACGCTGTGACCAGCGCCGGTTCGCCGGCATCAGGCTGGGATCCGGTCTGCATTCGTTGTCCCCCTATCGGTTTCGCGCGTTCGGCACCGTCTAGACCTGGATCTCGCCGGTGCCCGCAATGGTGCCCGCGATGTCGCGGGCGGACTCGGTGTCGACCGCGTCGAGGGTGCGGCCCCAGCCGGTGATGGCCTGGCTGTAGCCACCGGTGACCTGCGCGGCGGTGTCGAGGTGGCCGGAGTGATCGGTCCAGGCCTGGGTCCAGGCGGCGGCGAATTCCGTGCCGAGCAGGCCGAGGCCGGACAGATCCAGGCCGGCCACGGTGGCGGCGTGGTCTTTCGCGGTGCCCAGCAGGGCGGCGGCCTCATCGGCGGCGGCGGTGTAGGCCGCCGCGGCCGGGTGGTCCCACACCACACGATCGCGTGAGTTCTCCATGCGTGTGTCGTCCTCTCTCACTGTGCTTTCCGGATGGCGGTGATCAGCACTCGCCCGCCGGAGGTCGTGGTGGTGATGGTCTGTGTCCACTGCTGCGGTGTCTTGTCGGTCGGGTACTGCTCCGACAGCGTGACGTTCCAGGTGCTGCCGGTGCCGTCGGCGGCGGCGCGGGTGATGTGCACGCAGTACTTCGTCGCGACCGGGGTCGCGTCGATGCCGGCCTGGATGGCCGCCGCGTCGAGCACCGAAGCATCCGGAGTCACCCAGTCCCGCGCCCGCGCACCCGAACGGTCCGCGTAATACGCCCACTCGAACCCGAGGATCGCGCCGGGCCCGGTCGTCGGGTCACCGGGCCCCGCCCCGACCACGGTGTCTCCGGTCTTGGTGGCGTAGCAGTCGGCGGTGGCATGCGGGTAGCTCTCGGTCGTCGCCGGTGCCGAGGCGGTGGAAGCCACCGTCGTGCCGGGCGCGGATCGGGCGGGAGCCGTTCGCGGCGAACCACTCCCGAGGTTCACCCCCAGGACCACCACGACCAACACGGCCACACCGACCAGCATGAATACCGCTGAGAGTGGGGGCCGGTTGCGGCGGGGGCGGTCGGGATCGCGATGGCGTTTGAGCCGGGCACGGGCCGCGGCACCGACCCCGCCGGAGCGGTCGACGAACGCGGCGCGGGCCATGTCGCTGTAGGAGGTCTTCTCCGTGCTATCGCGGTCGTGGTCGGCCAGCCACGACGACCACGACGCGCCATCGTCGGGGGCGTACTCGTCGCCGAGGTCAGGGTCGTCCGTCTGCGGATCCGGTGGTGCGGGCAGCAACTCCTGCGGAGTCGGCGGTGGCTCGGGTTCCGACAATGTTGCTGCTCCCCCCTCGAATCAGCAGTCTGACAAGCAGTTCACCCATTTCGGCACCAATGGGTGGGTCGAGGATGACCGTAGCGGCACAAACGGCCGGTTGCTACGGCTGGCGCTCAGCCTGGGTGGAGCACCGCCCCCTGTGTATGGAATGTCCATACACGCCCGCACATGATCCATACAGGCGATCACCCCTGAGGGGGAAGGTTCGCGCGGCGGCGAGCTCTGCAGGCATCCTGTCGGTGGTTGACCCCGCAATACAGTGCTCGCCGTCCAGCCTGTCCTGGTTGGCGCGCAGGCAGTTCACGCAAGCACCACAGACACCGTCCGCGCATCGACGGGGTTCGGTCGCCGAGGTAGGCCACCAATCGGAGACGCAGTTCGGGTTCGAGCCGCGCGGTCCACAGCAACCTGGCGAGCCACGCGATGGTTTTCTCGTCCGGCTCATCGATGCCTTTGAGCAGCCCGCGCAAGACGACACCGGTCCCGTATGCGTCTTGGACGATCCCGGTGGTGGCGCGCTGCAGGTCCTCGGCGAGGAAGCTGTCGGCGACACGGTCGCCGACCCGGTCACGGTGAGATCTGTGTCGGGTCATCGGGTCTCCTCATCGGTGCTGTTTGCTGGGGTTGCTGGAGGGCACTGCTCGGGTGAGTGGCTTTCGGGGCGTCGGCCGAATCCGGTGGCGAAGGCTTCGAACACCTTCGGGATGTCCTCCGGGCGGGCGCGCCGCAGCGCGGTCGTGGCCACGATGATGACGGCGACGACGAGGACGAGCACGGGCAGCTGCATCCAGAACACCGTCCAGACATTGACCATCGCTGGCGACGCGATCACGGTCGGCACAAACACCTCCAGAAACGACGAAGGCCCCCGACACAGTGTCGGGGGCCTGGCAGGGGGATGAAACGAAAAAAGGCCCCAGCTGTTGAGCTGGAGCCGATGGGCACATGTGTGCCCGCTGGTCGAGAACGCTATCGCGGCAACAGGATTCAGTCAAACCTGCTGCTCAGCAGGATGTCCCGACCGCATCGTGCGGCCGAGACGCCCTCCCCTGCAACCAATTTCGTGACATTTTGACACAGTGCAGATTTTCCGAAAGTGCAAAGTTCGGAAGAATGCGAGTTGAGTTGATTCGATTCGAGTAATCGGGAGTTAGTTGGGTTCGATCGGCGGATCGCCTTGGCGCCACAGGTAGAGCTGCTGTCAGTCCGCGTGCGGGCCGGGACCCGAGCCGGTGGCGGCGGCCAGTTCCGACCAGGACAGATGCAGCGGTTCGCCCGTGCCCAGGAGTTTCAGCACCTGGCGGACCTCGGCGGGGACGTTGCCGATGACGTGGCGGCCGCCGGGGAGCAGCTCCGCGCCCGGTGCCCAGACCGCCGCGGTGAGTGCCGAGGCCACCGAGTCGTCGTCTTGCGGGTGCAGCGGCAGTGGCGCGACCTGACCGTCGATATCGACGACGACGACGCCGACATAGACGGTGTCGTCGGTGCTGCCCGACATTGCTACCGCGGTGTAGCTGGGGGCGCCGAGGGGGAACAGCACGCGCGGGACGTGCAGTGCGAGCAGGTCACCGACCATGATCACGGGGTGTGAGGCCGGGTCCGGGTCGGCGGCCCACCGGTAGTACCGGTGCTCGCCGGTGATGCCGCGCTTGTCCAGCTCACCGTGCAGCACGGTGTGCAGCCAGAAGGTGCCGGGTTCGGTGGGCAGCAGCGCCCTTTCGATCGCGACCCGCGCGGTCGAGGTGAACCTGCCCAGGTCGATCACCGTCGCGGCGACCGAGGCGTCGTAGCCGAAGTAGCGGGTGGCGAACTCGGCCGCCTCCGCCGGTGCGTCAGGGCTGCTGGCCAGCCACCGCAACGCCGGGGACATGTCCTCGTGCCGCTGGTCACCGTCGGGACGTTGCGGAAGATCGAACATCCACGCCCACCCCGAAGGGGGCGCGTAGCGGTGGCGCATGTTCGTCAGCGGGTCTCCCACGCCCGATACACCAACCCGCGCAACGAATCCGGCATACCGGCGGGCGCGTCGATCTGCCCGGACTCGATACGCCCGCACACCGCAGTGACGCTGTCGCGGAACTTCTGCGCCTTGATCAGGGTCCGCGGAACGGCCAGATTCACCGCCACCGGTTTCCCGTCCCCATCCCCCTGCTCGGGCGCCCACCGATCCGGGTTCCACAGGGCGGCCCCGGCACGGGTGATCTCCTCGTCGGTCCAGCACGGCAGCGGATGCCCGATCAGGTGCGCGGCGACCGGCATCTGCTCGGCGGGCACCCGTTCGAGTTCGATGATGTGGTCGGGTGGGAAGTCCGCCGGGATCCGTGCGAACCGCAGCTGCGGGTCGAGCCCGCGGTCGCCGGGCAGGATGACCGCGATCGTGCCGGCCTCCCCTAGGCATCTCCCGGACCGATGAGCGAAGTGTCTTGAACTCAATTATTTCCCGAAGGTATTGAGAAGCGCGTCCACAGCGTGCTGGTACCAGATTTCGGCTTGGGCAAGGTCACCCTGCTGGTCAAAGAGGTGCCCCAGGTCGTTCATTGCTAGGAGATTGCCTGTACTCGCGGCGTGCCGGTACCAGGTTTCGGCCTCGTCTATCTCACCGCTGCGCTGGAGTAAGTGGCCTAAATTAATCATTGCGATAGTGTCGCCGCCGTCTACGGTGGGACCGTCGCCTTCTTCAATGGCGCGTCGGTACCAGGTTTCGGCTTCGGCATTCTCGCCACGGCGTTCGAGCGCAGAGCCCAGGTTGTTCATCGCTAGGAGATTGCCTGCCTCTGCACCACGCCGGTACCACGTTTCGGCCTTGGCCCTGTCACCGTGTCGCTCGAGTAGGACGCCCAGGTTGGTCATCGCGATCGGGTCGCCTGCTTCTGCGGCGTGCTGGTACCAGGTTTCGGCTTCGGCATTCTTGCCACGTTTGCTCAGTAAGTAGCCCAGGCTGGTCATCGCGCCGGTATTGCCTGCTTCTGCGGCGTGCTGGTACCAGGTTTCGGCTTCGGCATTCTTGCCACGTTCGCTGAGTAAGTAGCCCAGGCTGGTCATCGCGCCGGTATTGCCCGCTTCTGCGGCACGCCGGTACCAGGTTTCGGCCTCGTCTATCTC
>NZ_JBHZAC010000020.1:71032-115559 GCF_042753865.1 Nocardia sp. NPDC059240
CGCCTGCGTCTGCGGCACGCTGGTACCAGGTTTCGGCTTCGACCTGCTCGCCACGTTCGCTGAGTAAGTAGCCCAGGCTGGTCATCGCGCCGGTATCGCCTGCTTCTGCAGCCCAGCGGTACTTGTTTTCCTGCCCTGGTCGTCCAAACAGTCGTACCTCCCCAGCGATGTCAATACGGCGGCGCTGGGGGCGTGAGTGTCCGCCGCGGTGTAGGCGTCGTTCGGTCTCCTCGTACAGCTCGTCAAGGGTGCCGTCCGGTGCCTCGGCGGCTGCGGCCAACATCGCGCCTGTGAAAGCGGTATTGCGCTCTCCAAGCGGAGCGAAAGACGGTTCGTTGGCTGACGAGGACGCGATCGTATAGGTGCCACGCAGCTCTGTCTGCCCGCCTACCAGGCCCGGAAGGTCTGTCATGGCTTCGAAGGCGCGGCCGGCGAAACAGCAGTCCAAGATCAAGACCCGCACGCGGGCAGGGCTTTCAAGAATCTCTTCGCGCAGCGTCTCGAACGGCACTGTTGTCCAGCGGATACGGTTGGGATCGCTCCCGGTCACCGCCAAATGTAGACGACCCTTACGGTCAAGGAGCCCATGACCGGCGTAGTACACCAGCAGCACCTCCGTTGCCTCTCGGGCGGCGAGTCCAACGGCGTCCCCGACGTCGGACGGACGTGTTGGGTCGGTCACGGTCACGCACTGTGTGCCAGTGAAGGCTCCGCCACGGCCGGAAAGGATCTCAGCTAAGTCAGTAATGTTCGCGGCGATTGCGGGAATCGGGTCGAGACTGTGGTCGTAGCGGCTGGTGCCGATCAGGATCGCACGAGAACCTTCTTGCGCCCGGGGCTCGGTCACTGCTTGGTGTCCGGCGGATCGAGCAGGTCCTTCAGTTCGCGGATCACCTCTGGAGCCTTGACGCGGACAGCGTCGAGTTCGACGGTGGTTTCGCCACGGGTGACGGTGATGGTGACATTGGAGCGGCGGTGCGTCACCCATGCGGTCAGCGAGGTCATCAGCGCTGAGCCGAGCCCGCCAGCGCCGAGCGCCACCACCAGCACTTCGACGACCCCGCCGCTCATCTGTCCCTTATCGGAGGGCGCGGACCGGGGATGCACCCGGCCGCGTAAGACATCGTCGTGGCTGAACCAGTCCAGTAGTGCGAGCAACTCGTCCGGGCCGCTATCGACCCGAATCGTCAATCCTGAATTCCCCTCTGACACAGACACATCCTGCCTCAGCACTTCCCCAGCTTCGCCCGGAATCGGTACCCAGTTCACTCACACTCAACATGTTTCCTCGACACTGCCCTGAGGAGTGGACCTGGACTTCCGTTCTGAAGGAATGGACCTGTCGAGAATCGATCGTTTTCAGAACACCAGGTCCCGGTAGAACTCGCCGAGAATCCAACAGTGTCAGCCGTATGCACTGATCGGACTGCAATGTGTGTGCGCCCCCGCCTCGGAGGACGCTCCTTGTCCACGTTTCCGCTGTTGGCAGTCCGAACCGAGACGATGGCACACCGCCCGGCGCCCCAGCACGCGAACGAATTACACCCGCACGCGGGCCCTCGGGCACCATGGACTTGTGGACGCGAGCAGATCCCTGCCGGGGCCGCCACCCTCACTAGAGGATCGGTCGTACACGGGTGCGCGCCTGGGCTCATGGTCGGAGAGTGGGCCGCCGATTTTCGTGGGTGCGGTTAGATCGAGGGCGGGTTCGAGCTTCCCCGCGTCGTCGACGGCGTCGCGGCGCTGGTCGGTGATAGCGAAAACCAGCGACTGGTTCGGGCGGCATCTGAGCTCGCTCATCACTGCTCGCCCCCGCCCTCGCCCGCCAGCAGAGGCCGAACCCATGTCTCGGAGTCTTTATGACCGGATCAGCATTTCCAGCGGGTGGATCACTAGCGACTACCCATCCATGGCACTTGTCGTCGCTGAAGACCGAGACCGATGGACGCTGACCCCGCCCAGCGAAACCGAGCGATGGGCGCATCTACAGATTCCCGGCCCCGACAGGGTGATACTCCACCCTGATGCGATCGAGCGACTCGCTGCATTCGCATGGACGACGAGTTTTCTGCTCGTGCCGCAGGAGGAAACCCGGCCGTGCGGAAAGCCAACCGAACAACCTGCAGCGCACGTCCGCATTCCACCCGCGCGTGAACGCGGCGACCCACCCAGCCAACTCGCCTCCACCGGCCCCCACATCGTGCGGGGCCCTACTTCCGCAGGTCGGACCTCAGTTTCCTGACCACCTGCGGGAGTCCTCGAATGTGCTGTCACTGCACGCTCCCGTTTGCTCATACGGGAGTTCCTCATGTCCCCCGATTTTTCGGCGGGTTCGGCGTTCGATCCGAATCATGCCCTCGATCTCACCTTCTGCTTGGCCGTATTTGTCGTCGCTGGATTGATCGTTCTGCTGGTGATCGCCCTGCGCCACGCACTGGGCGCAGGCAGCGATGAGGAGCGTGACCGCGCAGAACGCATCTTTGTCGCGCTGCTCAGCGTGCTCGCCCTGTTCCTCACCGGGCTGTTCACAGCGGTAAACGCGCTCGGGGGTGCAGTGCGTCGCCGAATGGCACGACCCGATAAGTCGGATCTGTCTGACGGCACGGTCTCTGTCGAAGAGCATCCACTCGCACGGCGGGCAGATGGCCCACCTTCACAAGGAAAGATTGGGTACGGCGACAGATCCAGGTCGTGACCGCGGCTGCGCCCGGGGGCGAAGGCAGACGTCGCCGACGGCCCCGGGCGTGCCCTGACCAGGTGCTGGACCTGATCCTCGATCTGCGTGAGCAGGGCCTGTCTTACCAGGCCGTGGCTGGACATCTCACCGCACACCAGGTCCCCAGTGCCACAGGCAAAACGGTGGCCTGGGACCGGAAGACCGTATGGGACCGGCTCCACACGAACAGTGCGCTCGACTACGCCGAGAGCCGGGCGCTCCGGTTGGCAGAGTAGGGCAACACGCCGCGAATCGCGTTCTCCAGGCACATATCCCGAACCTCGCTCACCGGGGCAACCTTGGTGGCCGCCAGCGTTGTCGGCGGCGATCGAATTCCTGCGCTGGCTCGTCGGTGACACCGACTCTCTCCCCGCCCGGCCGGAAGTGCCTGTGCCGCAGCCGGAAACGAAGTCGCACCGAGCCCGCCGGAAAGTGACACCAACCTCATGAGATGGAACAGCTGGACGTCGGGCGCGCTCGCTGTCCTAAAGGCCGTCCCTCCGAACCGGCTCCGGGATCGATAGAAGGAAGGGCTGAGGTCACTGGTCGTTGTCCGAACAGCACCAGACCTACTCTGCGGATTCAGGCTGGTCGGCCTTCTGGATTATCTGGCCGCTTACGGTGGCCGACGGCCCGGAAGCGGTGAGGCTTCCGGGCCGTCTACGTGCTGCGTGGGTGGTGCGTCTGCGCGGGCATTCCGCGGTGAACCGTCCTGACCGAGGGGTGCAGTTCCTGGAGGGTCCGTTTACGGCCTGCCCCACCACGCTCGCAGCAGACCGGCACGCTCGTCGCGCACTGCCTGCGGATCTCGCACCGGTCCACAACGAGTGTCACGGCTCCCGATGATCACCTGCCAACTCGAAACAGCCCTATTGGCACGGTAAGTCGCGTACTTGGCACGGCCGGTCGCCTGAAACAGGGGCCTATTCGCGCGGCAAAACTAGGATGACTTGCAGAGCGACCGGTCGGTGTCTCAAGTGCTAGAACGGATGAGATTGCAGCTGTAACAAGGGCTTTCGCGATTCTCTAGCGCTATCGGTGTGTCGCGGGTCCTCGGGGGCGAGTGGTGCCATGCTGTCGGCCTGCGCCATGCGTGCGGATGGGAAATCCTGAGGGGGTTCAAGATGACATCGCGGGAACTGCCGCGCCACTACCACGTCTGGGACGCGTGGGATTACCGGATGGTGGTGGCGGGATGTCTGGAAGGGCTGAGCGACGAGCAGGTCGCGCGCAAGGTCGGCCGCACGGTCGCAGCGATCCGAGACCGGGCCGAATACTTCATCGACCCCGACCCCGGCAGCACCCGCTCGGCCTGGTCGCGGCTGCGCGAAGAACTAGCGCTGGACCCGGACTACGACTGGGAGCCGGTGGTGCGCCGCCATCACGACGCCGAACAACTGCCCTACTGGGACGAGGCCGCCGACGAGCTGCTCGAACGGACCTGGGCGCACGCCGCACCGGTGGTGCCAGCGGGACGCTGGCCCTGGAACCGCGCGAAACAGGAACCACCCAGGCATCTGGCCCAGCTCGAAGAGGCGCTGGGCATCCACGAGTTCGAAATCTTCAAACGCCTGCGCTACAAGGCGCTGACCACCGACATCTGCGAGGTCGTCGAGCGTCTCGGCGCCGCCGAGAACGGTGTAGTCGCCGCGCGGGCGCGCATCCTGGCCGATCGGCACGCGGTGACCCTGTACATGCTGGTCGTGACCGACGAATCCGGCGGTGTCCTGCACACCTCCCTACACCCGGACCTACCCGCCGCGGTGGCGGCCAAGGACAGCGCGGCCGCCGGGTTCGCCAAGCATCCCCTGGCCGTATGGACGATCAGCGGGCGTTCGGTCGGTGACGGCATACTGGGGGACAAGCCGCTGACCGGGTCCTTCGAGATCGCGGCCACCCCGATCGTGGATCTGGACGCGCTCGACTTCGGGGCCTGAGCCGACAGTCGGTGACCGCAGCGATGGACGAGAAGGTCCTCAGGGCAGTTCCGAAGCCCTGAGGACCGTTTCACTGTGTGGCGAGGGCTGCGGGAACAGAGATCTCGCCCGACCCGGTGCTCGGCTGTGTCAGTGCGACCATCCGGGGACACCAACAACGCAAACGAACTTACCGTTCGGTAGCTATCGCGCTGTTGATTCCACTCTAGGTCACGCCATACCGCGAAGAGTTCCTTCTCAGATGTGCAATTAGGCATTGAACAGGGAAAAACCCGCCATACGGTCACGAAAGCGGGCTCTCGAATCTCGCAGGTTCTGTCTCGCGAAACAGCTGCTGGACACGGCGTTGGACAATCGCTGCGGGTCGCTGTGCAGCCGCCTTCGGCGTGTCGAGTCCGGCACCGAAGTCGGATCCTCGACCGGTTGGACGCCAATTTCCCAACCCTGGGGCTTAAGCCGGAATTCTTCGTTTCGTTACGGGTCTGTGACGGGCAAAATGGTTTGCCGCAGGCCCCTGACGGGCAAAGTCGCGGGCCGCCTGCACCAAACGAGCGGGAACTCGTCGGCGCAGGTGTCGTGACCCCAAGTCTCGGCTGTGTCATTCGCGGTACCCCGAAGGCAGATCGATCCGTTCGTCGTGTTCTGGGCGCAATCTCCACCCGCGTAAGGGAAACGAGCAGGGCAGAGCGATCTGCCTTCGGGAATCCATTCGAAGAGAAAGGGATTCCCTGGTGATCCCTGGGTCCATCAACCCTGGACGCCCCCCAGCGCCCGAACCCCCCGCCTCAGCGGTGTCCTGGCCGGTCGCCGTCCTGGCCTCGGTGGTCGTCGTCGCCGGACTCGGCTACCACTACCTGCTGATCATGCACGGAATCGCGCCCGCACAGGCAACCCGCGACCTGCTGACGACCGCGGTGCCGCTGGTCGCCCTCGTCCTGCCGGCCAGCTCACTGGGCACCGCCGCCCGCACGCTGTGCCGGGCGGCCGCGACGATCCTGGGCAAGATCGGGAGCGGCGGCGGCGCGTGACCCTCGACCACTTACCCCCCGAGCCGGCGATCACCGCGGCCCGATTCATGGCCAGCCTGCGTCGAATCCATCGGCAGTGCGGTCTGACCGCCGGCCAGATCGCGGTGTCCTCGGGGCTGCCCCGCTCCACGGCCTACCGATTCATCAACTCCGACAACAACACCCTGCCCAAAAGCCGCGACCAGGTCCTGGCGTTCCTGCAGGCATGCCGCGCCCCCGCCCCGCAGATCAAAACCATGCTGCACCTATGGGACCACCTCACCGGCAACGGCGGCCCCGACGAACCCGCCCGCCCGATCGCTGTCTCCCCGGTCGAGATGGTGTCGGGCCTCGACCCCGCAGACGAACGAACACGCCTGGTGCGCGTCGCCGAGGTCGACCTGCTGCTGGGCGAGTTGGTGCGGCTCACTCACCAGGTCAGCCATGACAGCGCACCCGAAGACGGGCTCGAGGTACGCGTCGATCTCGGCGGCGACATCACCTGCACGTGCCCGGTGTGCACCACCCCGGTCACGCTCGGTCCCGCCGACTGCGCCGCGATCGAAGCCGCCGCGGCCGCCCCGGCACTGTGGTGGCGCCGGCGCGCCACCTGGCAGTTGCACATCCTGGTCATCGTGCTGCTGATGCTCGCGGTCTATCCCGTCACCCGGCAGGCCGCGTTCGGCTACGACGTGTTCGCGGTGATCCCGCTGCTCGTGGTCGGCGTCGGACTGCTGTTGCTGCTGTCGAGCTCGCTGAAACAGACCGGCGCCCAAGTGGTCACCGCTCCCAGGCTGGCCGCCGTGACCGCGGCCAGCCTGGGAGCAGGCGGGCTGTCCTGGCTGGCCGCCGGCACCGCCCTGATGGGGCTGCTGAGCGGGTTCAGCGTGTTCGCGCTGGCCCCGATCTGGCTGAGCCTCACGCAGCTGCCTGGGCTGTGCACCACGGTCCGCGGCCTGTTCACCCTCATCTCCGCAGGCTGGTTCGGTGCCGTCCTCGGCTGCATCGCCGCGGCGGCCGCCATCCCCCCGGCCGGCGCTGCCCTCACCGGCATCGCCGGAACTGCGGCGTCGATCATGCTGCTGTCGAGCCGCCTGCTGCCGGTACCCGTCTCGAAATCCGAACCCCTACGCTCGAAGGCCGACACATGACTGACTGCAGATCCCTTTCCCGCACCGGACAACTCGGCTACGACGCGATGATCGCCGAGAAGCTCGCCCAGCTGAAGGCAGCTCGAGTACGCGCGCAGGGCGAGCTGAAGACCACACTTGCGGCCGGACTCACCACCGCCGCGATCGAGGACCGCATCCTCGACCTCAACGACCAGATCGCTGTCATCGCCGAAGTAATCGGCGACTCGAAACCGCCTGGGAGGCAGGAGTTCTGCCATTGAACTACATCGGCAGCTGATCGCGCGGCCGTCGCTGGGCTGGTGAGGAGGCCTCGCCAGGGTTGCTCGCGTATGCCATCCATCGTTTTCCGAACACTGCGTAGGTGGCGCGAAGCGTGGTGGTGCTACTCGACCGTTGGCGGCCAATCCTGGGGAAGGATGTTACGGGGCTTCAAAGACGCATCCTGGTCCCAATCGAACCGGGGTGCCGGATCCCACGTGCGTGGACTACGGAACGACACGGTGCTTTTTCCGAAGTCCACGCGCTGAAACTCCACCACGCTCAAGAAGGCCACCTGGTCGAATCTCGTGTCGAAATCCGCGTAGCTGGAGAAGGCCGCCCCCGTGAAGCTCGTGTAGCTGGAGAAGGTCGTCCCCGTGAAGTACGCGCCGAGGGAGAAGGTCGCCTGCTCGAAGTACGTGATGTCTGAGAAGGTCGCCTGCTCGAAGCCCGCGTAGACAGAGAAGGTTGCCTTCCTGAAGTCCGCGTCGCCGGAGAAGGTCGCCCCCGCGAAGTACGCATCGACGGAGAAGGTCGCCTGCTCGAAGCCCACGTGGCCGGAGAAGGTCGCCCCCGTGAAGTCCGTGCTGTCGGAGAAGGTCGCCTTCTCGAAGTTCGTGTCGTCGGAGAAGATCGCCTGCCTGAAATTCGCGCCGAGGGAGAAGGTCGCCTCCTTGAAGCTCGTGTAGCTGGAGAAGGTCGCCTGCCCGAAGTTCGTGTCGCGGGAGAAGGTCGCCCCTGCAAAACTCGTGTGGCCAGCGAAGGCCGATGCTTCGAAGTGTGCGATGCTGTCGAAGCGCACACGGCTGAAGTCTGCATCTTCCAGATGGGCGGCGCGGAAGTCGAAGGCGTTCGTTCGCCAATCCGGGGTGCTGCCATCGCGTAGATGCTCGGCGATGACGCGAACAATGGTCTTGCGGACCTCCCGGTCGTTCTGCCGGTATTCGGTGGTTTCCTCCAGGTCGACCTTTTCGTTCTGTTTGGTCTTGGTGACGAGCTTGGTGCGCCCGGACCCGCCGTGCGCGGCGTCGTAGGGCAGACGCAGATACCCGCAAAGCACATCGATGCACTGCTGTTGGTTGGTTCCGTTGGATTCGTCGGCGACACCGGCCATCGCGTACACCCCGGCGATGCGGACCGCGACATCGCCTGAACCAAGTTGCGCGGCGGCGGCGCCGAAACGTTCGACGAACCGGTTCTGCTCCAGATCACGCTGACGCCGGTAGGCCACCACCAGCGCGACCGCACCACCGACACCACCGACGACGGTCAACGCCAGTTTGGTGACGTCGATCGGCGGGGCAAGCTGGTTGTGGTTGGTCGTGATAATCCGGGCCAGTACGAGTTGCGCGGCCACCGCGATCCCGGTCCCGGCGGCCAGGGCCAGGGTGACCGCAGTGAACAGCCGCACCCGGCCGACCCGGTGCCCTGCCCGCACGATCGACCGCTTCGCCTGCGTTCCCGCGGGGCGCACCCACCCGAACATGACCAGATTCTGCGGGAACCCGCCCTCTGACACCCCCGAATTCGCGTGCAGAAGCATCGTTTTCCGAACAGCCCCTCGGCGCTGCGAAAGCGTTGCGATTCCCCTGGTCGCGATATTTCGCTCGTAGGTTGATCGACATGAGTGCCGATACGGAGAGGGACTACTTCAACGCGCGGGGCATCTTCTTCCAAGACATGGAGAGGGTGCCAAAGGATCCGAACCTCTGCGGATGCCTCCAGGTGCGCAAGGTCGGTTCCGACTTCGATGTGAAGGTGTTCGTCCGTCCGAATCTCACCGGCAAAACACGCCGAAGGTTCGCCGATGCGGCTGAGGCCCGCTTGAAGGGGTTCGTTGCGGACGGCCCCAAGGTGAGTAAGGGTTGGCGCCCAGTGGGCGATGGTCGATGGGAGATCTGTATGGCAGTAATTCAACTGGGGTGATCAGGGAACCAATCGTTTTCCGAACACGGCAGTGGGGTCGTGCAAATCCGATAGTTGGTGGCCGACGCAGCCTAGAGATTGGCGTTGAGGCGAGTCAGCACCGCGGCCCGCTGACGGGCGACGTCGGCGACGGCAGATGGTTGTTGCGCCGCCCTCGAACGGCTGCCGTGTCGCGGGGCGGGGCGGTGCAGTCGAGGACCGCGCGGGCGTCGCGGCGGCGTGCGCGGTCAGGGTGCCGGACGGCGGTGATGCCAGCGTAGAGGCGGACCGGGCCATCGTGGCGCAGCCACCAGACCAGGCCACCGACCGCGCTCACAGCGCCGGTGCCGGTGAGGATGTGGTCGATCATGCCCGAGGTTGTATGCGGCGCCCGGCGCGCAATGCGCGGGGCCTCGCGGGTATCGGACATGTTGGGAATTCAGGGATTCCGGCCCGTGCGTGGGTTCCCGCCGCCGCATACAACCGAGGTATCCGGTCGCGGCCGGGGATATTCGACCAGGAGGGCATTCGGCCCGTGACCGTGAAGAAGGGACACATGGTGGCTGTCGATGACGAAGGCGGCGAGACCTACTACACACCTGACCTGATCAGAACCATGGCCGACCGCGGGGCTGACCACATGGTCCCCTACCTGGTCCACGACCCTGCTTGTGGCACCGGAGCCACACTGATCCAGGTCAAGTGGTCTTCGGTTCGGCATGCCAGTGGTGTTCTGACTGCCGAGATCCCGGACCTCGAACGATATTTCACCGACGAATCGGAGCCTGTTCGCGTATTGGCGGGGGTCCTGGCCGACTATCTCGCCGACGAGACTCACCGCCAGCAGTTGGCGGGCGACGCCAAGCTCTTCGCGGCGCTGCAGGCGGTCGGGTTCGAGGGTCCCGCGTGGGAAACGTTCACGCTCAAACTCCTGAAGTACGGGGCCGGGGTGCTCGAAGCGTGGATGCGCGCCGGCCACCTGCTCGGGATGTTCAAGAGCAAGGGGATCGTATTTACCCCGTCCCCGCGCGAGGCCGACCGGCTCATCTACGACACGGAATTCCGTACGTCGCTGGTCGACATAGCAGTGATGACCGCACTGCACACCTTCCGCCGTCGCTGCCTCGAAGGCAGCGGATGGCGCGCCGACGGCGGAGCCACCCTGACGACCTACTTCGCGGTCGCCTGCCTGCACGCCACTGCGAACGAGCTGCACAAACATCGGCGCGCCGACGCGCGTGCCCACAAGAGCCTCGAGGCCGCGCTGCGGCTCGAGGCTGCCAGGCCCAGCCAGGATTTCCACGTTCCTGACCCGAGCCAGGAGGCCATCGACCAGCTGATCCTGCACCAGCATATGGCCGAACTGACCCAACGCGACCGAAACATCGTGTGGGGCAAGGCATGTGGATACTCGAACCGGGAAATCGCGGAAATCTACGGCGAGTTGTCCGCGCGAGCGGTGGAACAACGCTGGTCGACGTTGACCAAGAACGTGGAATGGATCGGACGACTGGCTGGTAAGGAGTCGAAATGACCGACCACAACACCGATATCGGCTTCCGTCACAACAACTTCGTCACCGATATCGACGACCTGATCGCCGGGTCCTCGCTGGGAGGCGAGGCCGCCCGGGACATCCAGAACAGGATCTCGGACGCCCGCGCAAGCCGGATCAGCTCGGCACTCGCCGCCCGGTACCGCTGCGAACAGGCGCAGGCGGCAATGGAACTCGACGAGACGAAGGACTGTGACCGGGGACCGGACGAGACCGAACTCGCCGCGATCGTCGAGCTCCTGAAGGCGCGCAACGAACCGTGGCGAGTGGCGTGCTCGTCCGAGCAGCTCTCGATGCTCCTCGGCCCGGCCCAGCGCACTGAACAGCCGTAACCGGCACCACAATGGATTCGTATAGGCGCATTCGACAGTTCCGCAGTCCGGGCTGCGGAACTGGCGAATGCAGAGCGTCATGCCGTCACGGCTGCGGGCAGGTGGCCTGGTCAGGGTTGTGAGGGTGCGGTAGGGCTGAGTTGCATGGCGTGGTTGGCGATATTGCTGCCGACGAAACACGGGATCGGTACCAGCAGCAGGGTTGCCAGAGCCCAGACGATCAGCCGGGTGCGGGTGATCGCTGCGATGATCACGCAGCCCAGTCCGATCACGAGGACCGCGCCCATTCCCAGCAGGGATACGTTGATGCCGCGGCCGACCTCGTCCATGCAGGGACTGCTGGGCGCACACGAATCGCCCGCCATCGCGAACATCCCCGTCACCCCCGTCAGGAAGATCGCGGCCATCAAGGCCAGCACGAGGCACACGGCAGCGATCCCCTTGTCCCACCCAGGAATTCGCTGCGGCCGGGTCGGCGCGCTCAGGGCCGGGTCGGATGTCGTCGTCATGCGTACCAGCCTCGTCGCCGCACGACGCTCGGCAGATGCGTAGAACTACCCGATCGTTGTGAGTACCGCGGCGACCCGCTCGCCGCCGTCGAGTTGCTGTCTGTCTCGCCGAGTCGGTCAAGCTACCGCGGCGCACGGATGACTAGACGTCCGGCCGGTCGATATCTCCAGTTCCGCAGTCCGGCAGTCCAAACTGCCAACGAATCTATGCTCTCCTGTTGGGGTGACGTCCAGCCGCGGTTCGGCGGGTAAGGGACCGGCGTCGACTGCCCTGCCCCCGCGACCGCCGGTTGTGCGCGACCTCGACACGTCCGGACAAGACGTCACACCCGGCGGAATCTGCTGCAGCTGAAGAGGTTTCCCGCTGTCGCTCGACCTCATCCGTCTGGTCGTCATCGAGGTCGTCACCGATCGCCTCGGCCAGCCGTGCCCAACCGGCATCCGCATCGCCGCCCCGATGCTCGACCAGATAGTCGCCGAGCTCGGCGAACATCGCGGCACCGAACTGTTCCGACACATCGGTCGCGTCGCCCAGGAACTGCCGGTCCGTGCCCCGCTTGTCCGTCGCGCTCATGGGTGTACCTCCTTGGTGGATGCGGTACCGCGGTCGCGTACCTCGTCTGAGGCCGCGCTCCAGATCTCCGTGCGGCGGCGGGGATCGCTCAGCAGTGCCTTGATCTTGTGTTTCGCGGTCGAACGCTGCGCCTGCACCGTGCGGCGCGTGGTGCGCAGCGCGGTCGCGATCTGTTGGTCGGGCAGGTTCATGCGCCAGCTCAGGAACGCCACCCGAAATTCGCCGGCGGTCAGTTCGGTCGACAGCACCTGCCACAACTGGCTCATGAGCACGTTGTCGACGGCCAGGTCGCCGGTGTCGGGCACGTGCCTGTGGGAGCCTGCGTCGCTCAGCTCGTCCAAGTCGTCACCGACCAGGTCCAGTCGCCGATCCTCGGCGCGCCACGAGTCGATGACCAGGTGCGACGCGATGGTGATCAGCAATCCGCGCGCTTCGTCCACCGGCTTGTCGAGCAGGCCGTGGCGGTATCTCTTCCAGGCCCGCAAGAACGTCTCGTGGACGAGGTCCTCGGCGTTGCGGGTGTTGCCGCGTAGCGCGACCACGACGAACTTGTAGAGCTCGCGCTGATCACGACGGTAGAGCCGCTCGAACGGCGACTGCTGCCGGTAGTGAGGATCCCGCGGTACAGGGGGATCGGCGACGGTCGGCTCACTCATGAACGGATACCTCGACGACGGGCGGTAGGACCGCGACGATCGGTGGCCCCGCCACCACCGACTCGTGTGAGCGCGTGGGGATGGGGCCCACCTCCACGATATGGGACTGCACGACCCCGGCTCGGCGGGACTGATACACCACGCGGGCGTAACCAGGTGCCTCGCGCAAGATCATGCGGGTTTCGAAATGCCGCTGGCAGTGGCGGATACCGCCCACCACCGTGCGCCAGAACACCGCGAAGACCACAAGTCCGACCATCCACGGCGACAGGCTGCCCGCCAGATCACCGGCAAACCAGCACAACTTCGTCATGACCGGAACACGTCTGAGCGCCGTGAAACCTCAACGCGCCCAGGTCAACGCCCACGTCCGTGATCTTGCACTGACCGGCCGTGACCGATCGGGTGCTGATGCCATGTCCTGGTGACGGACAGGGAAGGACGCGCGATGCTGAAGCAGTTCCGCAGTCTGGCATTCCGGACTGCTGGTCCCTGACCTCGACGTACGAGTCGTCCGGCGGAGGTTCCAAACAGCCTCTGTGGACTCGGCTATCCGGAGGCAGGTGGAGTGCGGAAACCGTGTTCGGTTGGGCGGATCGAGGTTTCGACGATCCGCGCCCTCTCGCCGTCGAGTTCGATGACGATCCGCTCCCGCGGTGGTCCGGGCTTCGGGATGCCCCCTGGTGGGCGGTGGCGCATGCGTTGACTGAACTCCCGCATCCGCTCCCAGCAGGCCTGTGCCGCGTGCTGGTAGGCCTGGTCCCATTCGACGTCGATGTTGTCGAGACGGATGCTGGTCCACATCCCGCGTTCCGGGTAGTAGTTCTGCATGACCTCGTGCGAGGTTTCGTTGACCGTCACCCGCACATTGATCTCGATGTCGGCGTAGAGATCGGTGATGCGGAATTCGAGCCGCCCCTGGTTGACCAGATAATTGCACCCGAGCTTGCGGGTGGTGGGGACACCGAACTGGTAGTCGGTGACGTCGCGGCACAACAGATCCAGGTCGATGTGCTGCTGGACAGGTTTCCCGGTGGCGTCGAACGCGGGTTTGAGCTCGATATCGTCGAGGAACCACTGGTATCCCGGCTGCTCGTAGCCACGCGAATGCGCTTGGAACACAACGAAACTGCTGTAGGTACGTTGCCGGTAGCTGTAGTAGCTCTTGGCCAGGAACGGGCACGGCGCGACGTCGGCGGCCGACCATGCACCGACCCCGACCGCATGCTGGTCGATCATGGGGTCGCCGATATCGACCCAGAAATCCTTCCAAGCGTCCCCGCCGCCCACGGTCAGGCTGATCTGGCTGAAGTCCTCGTGCACGGAGTTGACACGCACGACGAACGCGCCCGCAAACGAGTGGAAATCCAAATCTCCGCTGACACTCTGCAAGTCGATCCGGCTGACGTAATGGATACGGCCGGGCCCTCCGGTGCCGGTGTAGAAGTTGACCGCGAACAGCAGCACGCTGGCGTGGTCAATGGCCTGATCGTAGAACTGGCCGGGTCGGCGCAACTCGAGGAAGTAGGTGTCACCGGACGGGATGATCGGCGGGATCACGGCCAGCACGCTGCGCCGGGTGGGCCAGTCAGCGATCGCGATGTCGAGCGCCGTCAGCGAGAACGTCTGGGGCGTGTGCTCGTAGGCGACCGACAGATAGTTGACCGAGTAGATGTTGTTGAACGCCCCGAACTGGTGGACATACATCTGAACCGCGGGAACGTAGGGGCCGACCTGCATCATCGGGTCGAAACCGGCACCGATACCGACGGGCAGACGAGCATCGAACGGTCGCACGAAGCTCAGTTCGCTGGCCGCGCTCATCGACGAGAACGGGCACCCGTATTCGTTCTGATTGCGGTCGAGTTCATGCGCGAGCCCGAAGGCGTGCCCCACCTCCTCGCAGATCGAGTCGAAGCCGCTCTGGATATCGAAGACGGCGGCCGACACCACCCGTGGGGTGCCACGCCCGGACTCCAGGCGGAAAGAGCCGCCCCCGAACAGGTCGGTGCCTTGCGCGAACCAGATGAACACCTTGTCGAACGGTGCCCAATCGGGATTCTCGGCTACGGTGACCGCCTTCAACACACCCAGCACCAAAGCGGTGCGGACGGTGTCGTTATCGCCCTGCGGCGGCCGCGGATCATTGAGCACCACCGGCGCGAAGCTGTGATAACTGAGATCGAACTGCCCGAACGAGGTCTTCGTCCAGAAATGCGCCAGGCTGTACGGAACGTTCGGATCCATGAAATTGGCGACATCGGCATCCGACCAGATCCGCGCCGCTGGAGTGCCAGTGAACCGGGCACGAATGAAAGCAATCATCGGGACTCCCTCCCCCACGTTGAGTGTCCCCGAGCGGAAATAATGCTACGCCCGACCCGCCTACCTGCGGAATGAGTTCGCCCTCGGTGCTTTTCCCGATATCGGCAGTCCGGCAGTCCGGACTGCGGAACTGGAGAAGCCGCGTCCGACACCCGTCTATCTCACCAGTCTGGCAGCCCAACCGAACACCGACGGTTGCTGCACGCGTCTGGGCTGACCCGGCAAACCGTGTAAGAGGGCTTACCACGCGCCGTGGAGCGGCGGCGCTGGTCACAGCGTTGCGCATAGGTGACAAAGACCCTCGACCGTGACATCAAAAGTAACTGGCTGGTTCCGGGGCGGTCAGCGATGGCATGCTGGCGATGCCCTCGGTGCAGCAGAGGGACGCGCGGATGGGACCAGAAGTGCCGTGCGGGTGGTGCCGGTGTTTTCCGAATCCTGGGCTGCACCCGACGCTTTGGGAGTTCATGAGGGACACGAGGGGTCGCCCCGAGCTTCTGTCATAGTGCGCGCAGGACCTGCTTGCTCAGGGCAGGTTCGGCGGATCAGAGTGGGCGGGCCATCGCGCCTCGGGGACTTCGTTTCATGTTCCGTGAGGAGTATCCGGTGTCCTGCTGCGCGCCTGTGCGGTCCGCTGCGTATTCGAGTGTCGAGACGGTTCGTGTCAGTGCCAGCCCTCGCGAGGGCGGACTATTAGCCACGGTCCCGGTCAGCATCGGCAACTCCCCCACTCGGTGAACGAGCTGCCGCGGACCGCGGCCGCCCGCATCGCCCAGGAACTGAACCTGGTCCTGGACATCAAACACCACCGGCTATCCGCGGTCCGTGACGAATTCCTGCAGATGACGCACACGGCGTGGGTGCGGACCGGGGAGTCGCAACATCAGATCGCGAAACGCAGCGGGCTGGCAGTCGCGACAGTGAACAACTTCGCCGCCGGGCCGCGCCCGCGCGATCCGGCGAAGACGAACTACGACTCCTGGCCTCGGCCGGACACGCTCAGAAAGTATCTACGGGCGTGCGAATTCACCCCCGAGCAGGTCGATTTCGTGCTGGACCGGCTCAAAAAGCTCAAGAAGCAATTCCCCAACGCTCGCAAGATCCTCGCTTCGGCAGATCCGGTGTCCTGGCGTGATGGCCTCGTCGCGCGCGAGATCCGGCTGTGGGTGCCCTCACCGGGCGAGCTCGCGTTCCGCGAAGCCGTCCGGCTGCAGCCCGCACCGTGGCAGCAGGACTGCTGGATGGTGATGCTCGCCTACAGCCTGGTCGGGATCGAGATGCTCGATCGCGCCGCCCCGGCCGCCGCAGGTGTCCCGGTCCCGGTGGAGGCGACCCGACTACGCGTGGGCGACATCATCATCGACCGTGCCGGCGCCACCCTGGGCCTGTACAAGGGCGTCGGGCTCGTGCTGACCGGCACTCGCGGCGCAATCCGGCTGAGCGCGCTCAGCGCCACCGCCGTCGCCCGGCGACTGCCCGGCTGGCCGGCCGAGCCTGTGCCGACCCAACCAGGACTCCAGGCGCTGACGGTGACCGACAATCTGCCGCGTGGCCGGTTTCCCGGGCAGCAAACCGATTTCGTTGCTGCCGCGTTCCGGGCGGCCGGAGTCGAGTTGCCTGATAACGCGTTCACGACCACCACGCTGCGCGCCTACCCGCTCGAACGCTCCCAGCACCGCCGCGGCGACATCGTCGTCACCGTCGACGGCGACATCGGTCTGTACGCCGGCGACAACAAACTGCTGTATGTGGGTGCCGACGGTCGCGCCACGACCTTGACCCTCCGACACCATCACATCGTGGCCACCCGCCGCGCCGTGCTCCGCCCGGGTTCCACCCCACGCTGCGCGGTCATCGACATCGCCGGTACCGGCACCGGCTTCTACATGGTGCCGCGGCTGCGGCAGAACACCGAAGAATCGCACATCGCCGGGATCGCCGACGCGGTCTCCAACCCGCAGGCCCTCGACCACCGCCCGCCGCCAGATCCCGGGGATTCCGCGCCGGTGCAACTGCCGCCGGCCACCACCACCGACCATTTCGTGGCCGCGGCCCTCACCCTGGTCAGCCCCGAAGCGCTGCGCGACGCCGTGCGCACCTACATGGCCGACATCACCGGCGACGCCGACCCGGTTGCCGCGATCATCGCCCAGATCGACGACCACGCCACCCATCAGCCGGTCCCCGACTTCGCACCGACGACTCTTGAACAGCACGTGGTGGCGGGCAACGAAGTCACTGCCCCCGAGATGTTCGACGAACAGGTCGGGGACGGACAGGTCCTGCACTGGCACAAGACGATCGGTGACGTTGTCGACGTCGGTGAACCGCTGCTGCACCTGGCGGCACCCACCTTCGCCTTCGACATGCCCTCCCCGGTCGGCGGAACCATGCGCGCGATCATCGCTCCGGTGGGATCCATCGTGCAGGCGAACATGGTGCTCTGCGTGATCGCGTAGCCATCGGCCACCTCGTTCGCAACCGGCCTTCGTCACCGCGGCCGTGGTGGGGCCGCTGCGCCGCCCGTGCACACGGGCCAGCACGCGAGAAGGCCTGGCAAATGCCGGCGCATCGACGACGGAACTCTGGTGAGACGCAATCACGGATGGTGCTGGCGAGTGTCCAAACATGCGGATGGAACCCGATTTCTGTGTCCGTTTCCCTTTCTCTGTCGAGAAGAGATGACGCTGGCGTGAGCCCTTGTTTGCCGACAAGCGCCCACCGGCTGTCCCTGACGTTCGGCCGCATTCCCAATTGCGCGATCCCGGGACGACTGACCGAACTTTCATGCACCTTTCGTTCAGTCGCCTGCCATTGAACACCAGGCTCCGGTGATTAACAACCCCGGCAACTGGCCGGTCTAAATTCAAGATCATTCAACCTCTCTTCGCTGGTGTACAAATCTGCAGGTAGAGTGTGCTTTTGAACGTCCAAAACATGTTTTTGAACATGAGGTTGTGGACGGTCTCGCGGAATTTGAACACATTTGAATACCCTCGGAACGCAAAAGTTTCAATCCTAACTCCGAACGGGCTTCCGGGACTATCTCAATCTGCTAATAAAAGAAATAGGTGCACTGTTGTGACGGCCGGGATGGATGTGATTCAGTGAATGCCGAGTTTCCAGGCAGTGGAACTCGGGGTGTTTGCGGGATTGCCGTACCGCAAGCTCAGCTGGACAACTGAATAGCAAGCACTAGGCCGCATTTCCCAATTAGTGAACAAGCGCGGATCTTCAAGAGCGCCGGTATCCACCGCCACCCACCGTGGATCCGTGCTGTTCGGAACGGAGCGACATCTCAATGCACCTCCACATGGGCACGATCGCCTTCATCTTCGGCACGATCACCCTCGTCGCCGTCATCAGCGGGCTGCTCACCTACCTGATGTTCAGAGCCCGGAAGCTGAGCATCGCCGCCGCCGCGCTCGGCGCGTTCGCCGCCGTCGGCTCGGTGCTGATCATCAGCTGCACCGCCCTCATGGCGCTGGCCTCCCTCGTCTGACATCGACCGCGGGCCGGATCCGGTCGGACCCGGCCCGGCGGGTCCTGCTCGACGCCCGGCGACCGGATGGGATTCGACATAGGTGTCGGGCCACCCAGGGGTTATCGGTGACGTGCATCACAATTTGCCGCAGATTGCTGCTGTGGACTGGTCCAGAGCCCCAAAGGGTGAGGTCATTCATCTACTGATGGGGTTGAGAATGGAAAACCGCAGTACGGCAGGTGTACACACGAGATTGGCTGTCCTTGTCGCGGTGCGCGACGAGGACACACCCGCGCCAGGGCGGGCCGGGGCCGGGCGCAGGATCGCGGCATGGCTGACGGGAAGGTCCGCGCAACCACACTTCGCGGTCTCCCGCGAGGCCGGCCTGCAGGAAAGCGCCGCCGCGACGCGATTGGTCGTCATCCCGGACAGCCCAGCCCTGCGTGCGCGCTTCGGTACAGACCGCATACCGTTCGTCGTCGATTCTCGATTGCCCAGTGCAGCGCTGCGCATCGTCGCCCGCTACGCCGAGTTGCATCGCATCGACCTCGTCGATGCGGCACCGCTCAAGCGATGGTTCACCTTTCGGTCCAGTCACACGCTCACGCGCGATGCAGCGATTGGTCACCTGCTCTCCACGTGGCCGGTCCTTGTCGGCACCTGCGAGGCGTACCAGGAAGCCCACGAGGCAATGACCGCCTATGTCTTCGACGGTGACGAAGACAAGGCGGTCGCATTCGCCAAGAAATGGTCCTTGACCATTCAGAAGCGGTCCGCCGTACTCGACGGTCTGGTGGCCATCGACTGGGATGGCGTCGAACTGTGGCATACCGGCAAGGTCATCAACGCACTGAATCGGCATATCCGGACCGCGCGCGACAACGCGATCCCGCTGCACCGCCGCAAGATCCACTACCAGCGCATCACCTACATCGACAACCACGACATCCCCGACGCACCGAACCCGGTCGAAGACCACCTCACCGACAACGACGTCATCGGTCACAACCCATGCATCGACGTGCTCCTGGCCGACTTCACCCCGGAGGAATCGAGAACCGTCGCCGCATACGTCTTCAACGGACCACAAACGACCTGGCTGGAAGCAGCAATGCTGGCCAAGGCGGACAAGCCTGGTTTCGCGGAACGAGTTCGTCGTCGAGTTAAGCGAGCAGCCGAAAAACATCGACGCACCGCACACAGCGAGATGTGCCGACATGCAGACGGTGGCCGCCCGGAGAACGCGCAATGAGAATCACCGCGCTCATCATGGCGCTCACCCAGTCGAACCTGCCGGCCTGGCTGTGCACGATCGTGCTCCTCACCGCCGCGATCACCATGGTGATCACCGCCTGTGCCCGCGCGAAGGCGAAAATCGTTCGTGCTCAGGGAGAATCCAAGTACACCGTGGCCAACTATGAATCAGGGCTCAGGTTCAGGCGCTGGAGGCTGCAGCGCCGCGAACGCTGCTTCGGCCACTGCAGCCGGCACCGACGCTAACCAGCAGAGGGCCTTCGCCAGTTCCGACTGTGGACAGTCGGAACTGGCGAATCCCCAACGGCCAGTAGGGGAGTCCGGATTGCGTGACTTCCCAGCCTGCCTAGGGCTCGTCGTCATCGTGATCGTAAGGATCCGAATCCCATTCCAGATGAGGAAACAGAGCGATCCACCGTCGAAGGGCCGCCGGATCCAGAAGCGTGCGCGCGGTCCTGACGTCCGAATCCGACAGCTTCGCCTCGACCGACACCTCGTGAGGTTCGTCCTCGGCGGCGGGGGAAAACCAGTGCGCCACATCCACCACGGTCAGCGCGAGTCCACCGGGCGCCACATCGAAATGCATGGTTTCACCGATCCGGGGCACCGCGATCCCGTTGGCCACGAAACGAATAGTGCTACCGACGATCTCGCCGGCGGCGTTGGGAACCTCGATCCACACCTTGAACCGGACCAGCCCAGGCGTCGCGGAGTTGCAGGCGTCCGTGGCTGCCTCCCGCTCGACGTGGTGGAGGGATTCCGTGTCGGTCAGTCCCAGTTCTGCCGGATCGAACTCCCCGCCGCAGCCCAAAGCTGGCCTCCCACGTCGATCGGCTGGACTACATCTATGAACTGCTAGTTTCCGCTCAGACTGGTTGCGTTGCGGGTGTTTTCGGCTTCTGCGTGCATCTCCGGGCCAGGATTGAACAACAGTCTGGACTGTTAGACTTTCGGCGGCCAATCCTGCGGCTCGACGTTGCCGGGTTTCTGACCTACATCCTGGTCCCAATCGAAGGTCGGCGCCGGCGGACCCCACTGCAGTGGGTTCACGAACGAGACAACAGCGGCACCGAAATCTGCCCCTTTGAAGTCGGCGGTGCCGGAGAAGGTCACACCTCCGAACGTCGTGGTACCGGAGAAGACCGTGTGGTCGAAGTCTGTGTCACCCGAGAAGGTCGCACCCCCGAAATCGGTGGTGCGGGAGAAGGTCGCGCCCCCGAATCGGGTGTCGCCGGAGAAGGTCGCGCTCACGAACGTGGCGCGGCTGGAGAAGGTCGCACCCCCGAAGTCGACGCTGCCGCAGAAGGTTGTGCCTTTGTACCCGATGCTGTTGGTGAAGGTCGCGCCCCCGAAGTTGGCGCTGCCGGTGAAGGTCGCGCCGCCGAAGTCGGTGAAGTCGGAGAACGTCGCGCCTGCGAACGTGGCGCTGTCGGAGAAGGTTGTGTCAGCGAACCAGGTCGTTTTGGAGAAGGCCGCCCCCATGAAATCGGTGGTGGCGCAGAAAGTCGCGCCCTCGAACCAGGCGCTGTCGGAGAAGGCCGCCCCCTCGAAATCGGCGGTGTCGCAGAAAGTCGTGTGCCCGAACCAGGCCTCGCCGGAGAACGTCGTCTCGCCGAAGTAGGCGCTGCCGGAGAATGTCGCCCACAGGAAGTCGGCGCTGCCGGCGAACGTCGCGCCATCGAAGCGAGCAAGGCCAGCGAAGGTCGTGCCATCGAATCGGGCGGCACCCGAGAACCTGACGGCACGAAAGTCGACGTCTTCGAGGTGCGCGGTTCGGAAGTCGAAATCGCTTGTCGACCAACTGTACTCAGCATTCAGTCGGAGATGATCAGCGATCACGCGGACGATGGTCGCGCGTACCTCTCTGTCGTTGTGCCGGTATTCGAGATGGCGCTCGGAGTCGTCGGCGCGGGTACCGTCCGCGGTCGCGCGGTGATGCTTGAGGACCAACTTGCTCTGATGGTTGGACCCGAGCTCGGGACTGTAGGGCAGACGGAGATAGCCACACAGGACCTCGATGCACTGCTGACGACGCCGATCAGCGGATTCGTCAGCGACACCCGCCATGGCATAGACCCCGGCGATGCGGACAGCGACATCGGTAGCACCGAGTTGCGCGGCCGCAGCACCGAAGCGTTCGACGAACCGGCCCTGCTCAATATCGCGCTGCCGCCGGTAGGCGATCACCAGCGCGACCACACCACCTACTCCGGCCACCACGGTTAACGCGATGCGAGTGACGTCGATCTGGGCAGCGGGTTTGGCCGTATCCACCGGCGTTACCCACCGGAGGAATCCATCGGCGGCGACCGCGATTACCAGCCCTCCACAGAGCGCTGCGAAGATCGCCGGAAACAGACCGACTCCCCTAGTGAAGCGACCAATTGCCTTGTTACTCTTTCCCGCCCACGCGAGCACCATTCGATTGTGCTAGAAGTCACGCCTTCGCTACTCGCGATTTCGCCGGCGGCGAGAGAGATGACCGTCGATCCGGTACAGCAGGAGCCTGAAACCATCCTGCCCGCAGAGCCTGTCGGTCGGATCCGTGAGACTCCAGACAGGCGATGGCAGGTCTATTTGGCAACCTTGAATGGGCGTTCGGATGCGGCCGGTGTGCCGAAACGGGTGGCGAAGTCGTCCCACCAAGCCGACGGGTCGGTGTGCAGCGCAGCGTCACGGAGCGCCTGACCGGTCGCTGTCGTAATCATCGGAATCATCGACTCGATATAGCGCCCAATGGATTTCGGAGCACGACCAGCTTCCTGGTATTCGCGGGCAGTCAATAGCAGCTCAAGTTTGTCCGCGTCACGGGAACACATCGCTTCTTTGCTGGCACCAGGCCGTTTTGACGACTCGTGCTCGGCGATGGCGCCGCGGATTCTTTCGGCCAACTCGACAGGCAGGCTGGAAGTTTGGTCGGCCGCTACCTCTGTCGCAGGCACGGTCTTCACATACGGTTTGCCCACCGCGTCCACGTCGCCGTAGCGCGCCTCGGGAACATCGTGGAAGAGGCCCAACACCGCTGCTCGTTCGGGATCGGCGCCTTCTCCGACTGCGATCACGAATGCCAGTACCGCGGCACGCCAGCTGTGGGCGGCCACATTCTCGCCGTCGCCGATGCCGATTCGACGCCACCCTGACCGCGACACCATTTTCAGGTGCCCAAGCTCGTAGGCGAAGACGGCCGTTTCGGTGGCTCCTGTGGTCGCGTCGCTCATGCTGTGCTCCCGATGAGGTAGTGGACTTTGTTCGAGTCGCTGCCGCGCCTGAACGCTGGCCACCGACAACACCTTTGCCGAAAGGCTGGACTGCCTGCAGTTTATTCAGCCAAGCCCGACGGCGGGCCTCAGTCTGCTCGAGTTGCGATGCTTCGCAGAGCGTTTAGGGCATGTCGTCAGTTGGTACTGAGCGGCGGCATAGCCAGCCGATCGGTGTCGGCCTGCTCGGGCCTCTGGACACGGGCGAGCCTATCGATAATCAGATGGTTCGCGGCGATGTCGTCCAGCACGCTGGAATCGGTTGCGACAGTGCGGTTTCGAAACAGGAAGGTGGATAGCAGGACAGCTGCTGTCGAGAGTCGGATTGGTGCCATGTCTTCACGATCTGGCGACACCCGGGGACGTTTGAACCCAACAAGAGGGACATCTTGGGCCATTTGGATGGTTGTGGCAATAGGCGGAGGTGCTTGGCTAGCGTGTTGGTATGGAATCAGCGTTCTCGGACCTTCTGGCGCCGCTTTCGAGCACGCGGCGAGCTCACACCCTGGAGGTGGGCCGGAAGGTTCGAGGTGTCGCGAGTCGTTTGCCGGAGACCGTGCGTGACGACGCGGTGACCGCTGCCTATCTGCATGACGTGGGATACGGGTTCCCCGCAACCGGATTTCATCCAATCGACGGTGCGAATCTGCTTTCGACCCGGAGGTTCTCCGCGGCCGTATGCAATCTTGTGGCCTTCCACTCGGCCGCCGTCATCGAAGCCGAGGTGCGCGGTCTCGATGCCCAGATTTTTGAGCCATTCGCGCTCGCCGATGCGCCGGACATTGATGTCGCCAGCGACTTCGTATGGTGGGCGGACATGACCACGGGCCCAACTGGGGAGACGGTCACCATCGACCGGCGACTCGCTGAGATTCGAGAGCGATACGAAGAAGGCAGCGTTGTCAGGACCGCGATCGATCGGTCTGAGCCGCTGCTACGAGCTGCGGTTCAGCGCGCCGAGGGGTCGATGTAGGGAGCGGTGTTCGTGATCGCCCAGTCGATGCGTTTGCGCTGACTGGGGTCCATCGCGAGACCGGGAATCTTGTCGACGGGCACCCACTCGACTTGTGTGCTTTCGCTACTGGGCGTCGGCACCCCGCCGATCGGCTCCGCGCGGTAGATGATGGTGAACTCTTGCCGAACCTCGTCATTGCTCGTGTAGTGGATGACGTGTGTCGGATCGGTGAAGATCCCTACGATTCCCGTCAGCTGGACATCGACGCCGGTTTCCTCCTGCGTCTCCCGCACGGCTGTGTGGCTGAGAGATTCGCCGGGATCGTGTGCGCCACCGGGCATCGACCAGTTGCCGTTGTCGGAGCGACAGATCAGGAGAACGGCGTCGTCGCGGCGGACAAAGGCGCCGGCGCTCGGCCGGACACTATTGGCAGCTGGGGCGTTTGGGTCCTGGTGGTAGTCGATGCGGCGTCCCATGGCGTCAGAGTACTGCTGGCCGCGCGACTGCCCAGACTGCTTCAAATGATTCCTGGTAGTAGTCGAACAGCTTCCCGTTCGGGACGTGCTGCAGGTGCTGCACCGGTGATTTCGCCGCATACGCGCCGTAGCTGTGGGTGTTGAGCAGCATGGAGTCATCGAATCGGTAGATGCTGTTGTACAGCGGCGTTTGATGGATACGGATGTCTACGCGCGCCAGGTCGTGGACTTCCCAGAGGTACTCCAGCGTCGAGCGGCACCGTTGCGGGAGCGACGGAAGACCTTCCTCCCGGGCGCGCTGACGAACAGCCTCACATCCGCTGTCTCCGAGCAGGATCCGAACTTCAGCACCCATCTCGGATTTCAGGCGGACGACGTTGACGAAGTCGAGCGATTCGACGAGGAATCCGCCTGCATAGACGAGAACCTCGATGTTCCGTGACGCCTGGCGCATGAGCGCCCTCCAGATCTCATGCGGAACTTCGGAGCGTGTTGGCCAGATCTGAACGACTTCGGACATGGAGACATTCGCGCGACTCCCGGCCAACAGCTCCGGCCACAGGTACGTCTCATCTCGTTCCAGCTCTGCGGCGACCTTCAAACGCATGCCTGGGTGAGGGATTCGACCCTGTGTAACCCAGCGCTCAACGGTTTTCGTACTCACCTTGAGCGTCTCGGCGAGAGCGTGATTGGTGAGACCCCGGGCGGCCAATGTGCCCCGAAGGCGGAGATTCGACACGCTCCCAAGGCTAGCCAGTGAATGTCCCTAAGTGTCCCTCTTTCGGGATTTAAGCGTCCCTGCATGTCGCGGGATCGTAGGAGACATAGCTGAAAAACCTGGTCCGGACCTAGGTGTTTGCCATTCCCGTACTGCTGCCACAGTACGAGTAATGGACTGTTGACAGTTTGAAAGTCTAGACTGTTGACAGCTTGAAACCGCCTGGGAGGAGCTTCCGTGCTGTGCGACCAGAAACAGACCGTTGAGCCTGTTAACCCCTGCCATCTGCCGACGCGCCGTGGCGCGGGAAGACGGTGAGGTCATGGCTCGAACTCGTTCTCTCGCTTCCACTTCCGCAAGAACTTCCACCGTGATCGTGCAGGAGGCGGAGCGGCCCTCGCTGGGCCGTGACTGCCTGGTCTGCGCCGGAGTCGTTGTCGGCCTCGGTATCTGGACTCGCCCGCTGTGGCCGGCCGACACCGTGCACCGGGTCGAAACCCTCGTGGTGCCGATCGCGGCCGGCACGCTGATGGTGCTGACCGCGCTGGTGCTCATGGCGATGGCGGTCGCGTCGGCATCCGGGCGCGGCTGGCGATATCAGCTGTATCGGCGCCGCTGGATCAAAGCGCTGTCCAAGACCAGGCTGACCGACGAGAAGCGCGACGAGCTGCTCGCACCGAAGTTGAAGTCGGTGACCAGCGACGGCACCGAGGACGTGCTACGCATCCGGATGCTCGATGGCCAGTCACCGAAGGACTGGGACCTGCGCGCCTCCCGGCTGGCCACGGAGCTCGGCGCGGCATCGGGCCGGATCGCCTGGCGGCCGGACCGCATCGACGAGGTCGAGCTGATCCTGGTTCGCCCGCAGGGCAAGCGTGCCCGCGCGGAGGCGGCCGAGACCCGCCAGGCCCGCAAGATCCGCTTGCAGCCGGGGACGGAGGCGGCGTGATGGGCGAGCTGATCGGCATTCTGATCCTGGTGGCCATCGCGATGGTGCTGCTGGGCGTCGCGACCGCCTATTACACCGCCGAGAACCTGGGCTACTCCGGTGCGACGGGCGTGACCGCCGTACTGGTCGTGCTGGTGCTGGCCGCGGCGCTGATTATCTGGGCCAAGTGGTCGGCGCGGCTGGCGCGTGAGCGGGCCGAGGCGGCCGAGGTCGCCGACTGGGCGGCGTGGGTGCTGACCTTCCACGAAGACCTCCAAGACGTGGTGACGACCCTGTCCTCGCCGTGGGAGGCGTGCAAGAAGTGGACCAAGGTCGGACTGGGGCGGCTGCCCGACCCGGCGAAGGGCGACCCGGGCGAATACCCCGAGCTGGTGGCCTCGACGAACTCCTACCCCGCCGACCGTGGCCTGTTCGAGGTACCGGTGGGGCTGCGGCTTCGGATCGCCATGACCGACGGGCAGGAACGCAAACACTACGAGGAGAAGCTGGCGCGCCTGGCCGTCGCGCTGGAAGCCGACGCGGTGCGGGTGGTCGCGGCCAAGGGCCGCCAGATCTGCCTGGACATCCGCTACTTCGACCCGATCGCCGATCCGGTCCCCGTGCCGGTCCCGGTCGAACCGGTCGATCTGGCCAAGCTGAACGCCGGAATGCGCGACGACGGCGATCCCTGGCCCGTCCCGCTGGACGAGCGCAACATCCTCGGCGTCGGCGAGCCCGGGTCGGGCAAGTCCGGGTTCGTGCGGGCCATGGTGTGCGCGGCCTCGCCCGCCGCCCGCGACGGCTACCTGGTCAACATCATGATCGACCTGAAGTTCGGGGTGGAGGCCGCCAAGCTGCGCAAGCTGCTGCACGGCACTGCCACCAGCGAAGAGGCCGCCCTGGGCCTGTTGCGCTGGCTGCGCCGCGTCGCCGTCGAGCAGCGCGGCCGCCACATGGAACGCCACGGCCTCGACAAGCACGTGCCCACCTACGAGGCACCGTTCTTCCACCTGATCATCGACGAGATCGCCGAACTGCTGGACAACCCGGAAACCCGCAAGGAGTTCCTGCGGCTGCTGATCTCGATCGGCCGGCTGGGGCGCGCGCTGAAGTTCTCGATGTCGGCCTACACGCAGCTGGCCAACAAGCAGATCCTCGACATGCTGCGCGACCTGTTCCAGGTGCGCGTCGGCATGCGCCTGAACTCGGCCGAGCAGATGGTGATGGTCTACGGCGACCACCGCGCCCACGAACGCGGCGCCGACAACACCACCATCCCGATCAGCGGCGCCCAGGGCGTGGCCTACGTCGTGGACGACACCTCCGCGCAGATCGTGCGGGTGCGCGCCTACCAGGTCACCACCGAGAACCTGGAGTGGTTCGCCCAGCACTACCCGCCCGCCCGGCACCCGGAACTCGAGGCCGTGCTCGCCGAGATCACCGGCACCGCAACCGGATCCAGCGCCGACACCGGCTCCCCGATGGCCGCCGCGACCGCCGAGGTCACGGCACTGCCCGAGCGGAAGCGCCGCTGGGACTCCGACGAGCTCCCCGAACTGCCGGAGGTCTTCGCCGAGATCGACGAGGAAGCCGAGGCCCTGTCCAACAAGATCGGTGAGGCCATCGCCTCCCTCGACCCCGAGGAATGGCCGGTCGGCAAGGACACCGCGGTCGGATCCGCCCCCGAGAACGCCGACGACGCGCAGGCCTCCGACGCCACCGTGCTGCCCCTGCAGGGGCGCCGCAAGCGTGGCAGCGACCTCGCGCCAGTTCTTCCCGGCGACCCCGACGGCGACCAGGACGACGTCGTCGACCTCTACGGGTGGGAGGACGACGGCTGGGACGACCTGGGCGGCAACGGCTCCGGCGACGAAACGGCCTGACCCGAAAACCGCCGCCTCCAGACTGTTGACAGTCTAGACTGTTGAAAGGTTGGCAATCCTGTATCCCCCAGACTCCCGTCCCCACAGCGGGCGGGTCAGCAAGAGAACACCAGTTCAGGAAGGAAACCCGACCCATGACCATCACGATCCCGGTGGACATCCCCCTCCCCTCGGTCCAGCTGCCGGATGTGGAGATGCCGTTCTGGCCTGCCCCGATGACCGCGACGACCACCGAGCTGGCGCCGACGTTGGTGGCGGAGTGGGCGATCAAGCTGCCGCGCGGCACCTGGTGGCGCAAGCTGTCCACCCGCGTCGCCGACCCGAACGGCACCACCCCGACCGTCTTCCACGACCGTGGCCGCGCCGAGGACGAACTGTTCGACCTGACCTGCCAGGCCGTGAGCCAGTTCGGTGTCCGCCGCCGCGACTACCAGCCCACCCTGATGGTCCGCAGCGTCGCCACCACCTCCGACGGCATCCTCACCGTCGGGCAGTGGCGCACCGCCGCACCGCTTCCGGCGACGAGCACGGCGCGGTGAGCACCATGACGCTGCTGCACCCGTTCCGCCACCGCCCCCACGAGGTCGACGAGCTGGCCCAGCTGCGCCCGCAGATCCTCGCCCGCGCCAAGAAGGTCAAGACCGTCCGCGAATTGGCGGTCCTGATCGACGACGTCATCGACGCCCTCGACCACCACCGCCTGGCCGCCGCGCCCGAGGACACCGGGCCCTGCGTGGTCACCGGCGTCGCCTCCGCTGCCGCTCTCGCCTGACAAAAAAAGGGGGGACGTCCCAGCCAGCGTGAACCTGGCTGGGACGTCCCTCTCCAGATCATCACAGAGAGGACTTCCCCGATGCAAAACCCCACCATCCCAGCCGAATCCCTGCTCGCCGGCCACTACGCCGCCATGCTCGCCCAGCTGAAAACCAACCTCGCCGAGCTGGGCGACGCCGACACCCTGCTGCAGCGTGTCGTGGCGCTGGCCGACTGCGTCGATGACCTGCACGTCGCGGTCATCGACACCATGGAATCCCCGCTGCACGGCCCGACCCTGATCGACAAGATCCGCGCCCAGGCCCCCGCCGAGCTGCATCACCTGCTCGGTGAGACCGGAAGCGAGGCACCGTGAGCGCCGCCGTCATGAGATCGGCTGCGCCGCAACCGGGTTCCCCCGAAGGCGCGTCGGTGACCAACCTGCAGTGGCGTGACCGGGCAGACTGTCGCAGCCACCCCTCGGAGCTGTGGTTTCCCATCGGCAACGACACCGGCGAGACCGGCAAGAAGATCTGCCGCGGCTGCCCGGTCCGGGAAGCCTGCGGGCGCGAGGCCATCCGTGTCCGCGAAACCCATTCCATCGCCGCCGGTTTCCGCTGCTCGGATCCCGCCGAGCGCCAAGAGCTGCGGATCTGGCTGGGCCTGGACTCGCCCCCACGCGAGAGCCGCACCTGCATCCAATGCCGAAAGGAATTCACCACCCGCAACCAACGCCGCCGCACCTGCCCCGACTGCCGCGACCAGGTCGCGCTCGCACCGGTGACCCGCCATGTCCGGCGCCTGCGCGACGAGGCCCGGCTGACCTACCGGGCCATCGCGCTGCGCGCCCAGGTCAGCGCCTCCAGCGTCGTCAAGATCGCCAACGGCCACCCCGACGGCGACTGGCAGCACGTCGCCCGCGACGTCGCCGACCGCCTCCTTGCCCTCCCTCTTCCCGACACCACCCCGAAAGCGAAAATCGCATGAGCACACCAGGACCGGGAGCTCGACTCCTGCGCGGTATCCCCAACGACGACACCCAAGACCCGGCCGAGGATCGCGCCGCCCGGCCCGTTGCGGACATCTCCGCGGTGCCCGGCAGCGCGGCCACTGATGCCGCGTGCTGGGCCACCGCGCTGCTGGACTTCCTCACCGCCGTGGACGCCGGTTCGATCGACGACTGCTTCGCCGCCGCCTATCTCGGCCGGACCGCCGCGGACGCGCTGATCACCGCAGTCGAGGACCTCGACAACGCCGGAGCCGGAACCCGCGCGGACTCCGCGCTCCTCACCGAATTCCGGCAGCAGGTCGGCGTACACCTGGCCGCCGCGGTGGAACGCTTCGCCGCCTCCCTCAGCAGCCAGACCGGCGGTGAATCCCGATGAGCATCAACCCCTTCCCCGCCGCAGGCCCCGACCCCGTCCCCGAACCGCGGTCGTGCTGCGACCAGCCCATGGCCAAGGTGCCCGGCCGCGCCGCCGATCGCGGCATCGGCGTCGAGCACCTGGCGCTGTGCCACGAATGCGGCCACTACGAACCGTGGGACTGACCAGCGCCCGAACACCCCTGCACATCCACCGATCGAGAGGAGCAACAGATGAAATCGCTACGCCGCCAACGCCATCCGCAACCGGCCACCAGCAGGCAACACCAACTGCTGCTGCAACCGGCCCCGGCCGAGTCCGCCGCCGCCGAGCGTGAGCTGCAGACCGGGGCCTGCGCCTGCGGGCTCATGCCGCAGACCCCGGCCTGGGATCTCGCCCCGATCGAGGGCGCTTTCACCCTGCACCTGCACTACATCGACGCCGTCGCCGAACTGCGCCGCACCCAACTCGCCTTCCAGGAACGGAGAAACCAGCGATGAGATTGCTGAACATCTATCTCTACCGCCGCTTCGTGCGCCGCGAAGCCATCCTCGCCCGCACCGAACCCGACACCGTGCGCTGCCACCTCGAGAACGCCTTTGCCGAACCCGATGCGCTGCGCACCGTCGTCCTGCGCGACCGCGTCGGCGGCCCGTGGTGGCTGCTCGGCACGTATGGGCCGATCCGGTACCTCGATATCTCCACCCGCTGCCCGCGCTGCGGGGAACCGCGCGGCGTGCCCCGCCGGCGCGGTCGCACCGACACCTGGACCAACCCGTGCGGGCATCGCGACCGGACCCGTGAGGTCGTCACGGAGGCCGACGCGATCATCCTCGGTGCCCGCCGCGACGCCCAGCTCCAGCGAATCCTCGCCCGCCCCAGCGCTTCCGAGGGAGCCAACCCCCATGCCTGACACCCTCGCGGTCCTCGACTGCCCCGTACTCGAGCTGCCCCTCGCCCCCGACCCCGGCGAACAGATCGTCTACGTCGCCCCGGTCTCGGTGCGCGCACTGTTCGTCGACGACACCTACCAGCGCGAGCTCGACGAGCCGCGCGCGAAAAAGATGGCCCACGAATGGGATCCGCGCCTGGCCGGTGTCATCGACATCTCCGACCGCGGCACCACCGCCGCGGGTACCGGGGGCCGCTACGCCATCATCAACGGCCAGCACCGATGGGCGGCCGCCACACTGCTCAACCCGGACATGATCCTGGTCGCCAACGTCCACACCGGCCTGGACCTGGCCGACGAGGCCCGCCTGTTCTACGAGATCGACGCCCGCACCCGCCGACTGACCGGCTGGGACCGGTGGAAATCGCGCCGCGGCGCGGGCGATCCGGCGGTACTGGCGATCGAGACCGTCGTCGCCGAGGTAGGGCTGCGCGTGGACCAGGCCCCCAAAGACGGCAACATCCGCTGCGTCTCCACCTTGGAGAAGGTGCTCGGTGTCGGCGGTGAGCTGCTGGTGGAGAACACGCTGCGGCTGATCGTCGAAGTCTGGGGCCACCGCCTCGACGCTGTCGACGCGCCCCTGATCGCCGGGATGGCGCAGATCCTGCACAGCTACGAGGACCAGCTCGATCACGAACGCCTCGGCGACGTGCTGCTCGACCTGGCGCCGCGGCAGATCAAGGCCCGCGCCCTGGCCTTGCGGGAGACCGAAACCGGACAGGTCGGCAAGCTGGCCGCCCTGGTGATGATCGGCGCCTACAACTCCGCCCGCGGCCCCAAACTCGACCGCACCCAGCTCGGCCGCCGCCCCGCGATCGCGAAAAACCAGCGGCACACCACCTCCGGGAAGGACAGCGCCCGATGAGCGCCCTCGAATCCGTCGAATACCTCCTCGCCCACCTCGATTTCGACCACGACCCGCCCTGCGACGGCAACCATCACGGCGCCCAGGTCCGCCCGGCCGCGCGATTCCGCTGTGACCAGCACGGGTGCGACGTCTTCCTCTACTGCGCCAGCTGCGAGCACCGCGAACGCACGCAGATCGAGCAGACCCTCGCCGCCGGCGGCACCCTGACCTGCATCCACTGCGCCCAGGATTTCGAGTCGTTCACCGAATGCGTGCAGGTCGCGCCGATTCCACCGTCAGGAGGTGCTCGATGACGTCGACAACGCCGGCGGTGAACCTCGAGCTGGTCTCGCGGATGCCGTGGCTGCTGCCCGAACCCGAATCGATCTGGTGCATCACCGGCACCTACGGCCACGGCCGCGGTCAGTTCCGCGGCATCCTGGCCATGGTCGCACCGTTCGACACCACCGACGGGCACGTGCTGTTCATCCCGATCCACCCCTGCCTGCACGAGGATCCGACCTCACCGTTCCGGTGCATCGCGCCGAATCAGATCTCCCACGCGCACCGGCTGGTCCTGGTGGACGCCGAACGGCCCCACCTGGCGTACTTCCTGGCCGAGCAGGACCTCGTCGACTGCGGTCGGGAGGAGCGATGAAGCGGGGCACCACATTGGAATGCCTGTGCGGCGCACATCTGAACGAAGTCGACACCGACGGCGGCCTGGCCCTCGTGTGCCCCGACTGCGGTGCCGCGGAGAACTGGCCGGAACACCTCACCGAGTCCACCAACCAGCGCCGCGAGGAAGTGGCATGACTAGCGCCGAACCCGCGCCCTCCAGCCTTGAGGAGGAGTGGCTGGTCACCCTCACCGGGCCGGTCGGCAACACCTACGTGTGCCTGACGTGCACCGCCGCCGAAGCTGCGGCGTACGTGCGGCTGGTCCGTGCGGTCGCGGCCACGATCACCGACGACACCCAGCCCGGCATCCGAGTCCAGCCCCTCGACGATGCCGGCCCCACCGAACGTGCGCGCCTGATCTATGCCGACCGGGCACGCTTGCGGGCCGCGCTGAACTACCGACGCACGGCCTGACCACTGATCCACCGATTCAAGGAGATCCGAGAATGCGCGCCACCGTCTATCCGCCCTACCCGTCGTTCGACGGTCCACCACCCATCCATCAGCGGCCCACCACGAACATTCCCGCAGCCTCGCGCAGCGAGGATGCCACCGCCGTGGTGGTGGCTGTCGTGAGCATCGTCGCGGCCGCCGCGTTCGTCGCCGGATTCCTGCTCGGCTGGCAGGAGCGAGAAGCGCGACCGTGAACGCGGGTCGCCCCGGCGTGAACCCGGGGCGCCCCTTCCCCACTCGGCCAATTCATAGACTGTCGACAGTCTGGACTGTTAGACTGTTGTAAATCGACGGACCGGATCAGCGGGTCGGACATCGTGAACATGCCCGACCCGCTCCCACCGAGACGAAAAGGGCCCCCACCCATGCGCGACTACTCCGAAACCACCGTCCGCACCCTGCTCGGCCTCCCCGCGGACGACCACCGCATCACCCTCCGTATCGACACCGACGGCCGCGAATTCCGCGACACCTGGTGCGACGTGCAACCCGACGAGCCCGCCGCCGTGCACGTCACCTACTGGCGCGCCACCGGCACCACCCCCGACCCCGAATGGGACGAGATCACCCCCACCTACAGCTGGAATGTCGCCGCCGCCCAGATCGCCGCCATCCTCACCGACCCCACCGTCAACCCCGACGCCGAAATCCCCATCGTCGTCAACAGCTGGTACCTGCTCTACGCGCTCAAAGACGCCGCGTGACAGGCCTCGGCCGAGAACCCGGCACGACACCCTGACACCCTCCAGGCCCAGTGTCGCCCGGCTGCATAAGCGGGCGACACCGGTCAGCAACCCGACATCCCGACACGGAATCCACTGTTCGGCAGCACCTCTCTATGGACATCGTCGGCCGAAGGAAGCCATGACCATGCGCACGATCGAGCACACCCAGCCCGGCCCCGTCCTGCTGGTGCTGCATATCTCCGCCGGAACGGTGACCGTCACCGCGGACCCTGAATTCACCACGGCCGCTCTGACATTGGCGCCACTCACCGACGGCGACACCACCGCCGAACGCGCCGCCGCCAGCACCACGGTGTCGCACCGCGGCGCCCGCCTCGACGTCCGAGTCCCCGCCACCCCGACCGCTCCCCAGGTGATCGGGCTCTCGCTTCCCGGACTGACCATCACCGGCGGCACCGTCGTCGCGGGCACCATCGGCGGCCACGGCAATAGCGGCAAGGTCACCCTCGGCCCGACCGGGCTCGCCACCACCAGCGGCGCCGGCCTGGCCGCCGACGTCCGCCTCCCGGCCGGATCCACCGTGCGCATCACCGCCGACTCGGCCGCTGTGATCCTCGACGGCCCGCTCGCCGACGCCGAAGTCGTCACCACCTCTGGATCGGTCGACATCACCGGCGCCGCCGATGTCTTCGCCTCCACCGACTCCGGCGCGATCCACCTGTACGTGCCGACCGGCGGCCGCGCCTACGCCCGCACCGGCAGTGGCAGCATCGACATCACCACCGCGCCCGACGTTCCCGCTAATGCCCTCGACGTGGCCTCCCGCACCGGCCGCATCCGCATACGACCCACCCCGGGCCCCGCCAGCGAACTGTAGGGCGCCCGCTCTACCCCGCCCGGAATCCGGGCGGGGTCGACGCCTGTCTCTGGGTTGCTACCTCCGCGCGGGGGCATGGTGCAAAAGGTGTGTCGGAATTTCTCGGCGGTTGCCGCCACCTGCCTCGGCGGTCACGCGCGGCTCGCCGTGTTGCTGAACTGTGTCGGCGAGACCGAACGCGCCGCCGCCGACCTGCTTCATCGGCCGACCATCCGAGACCGGGTCGAAGCGGAGGAATCCGTACAACTAACAGCGCCACACCTCTTGCACCATCGGGCCGCACCCGCCCTCGCGGCCGCTGGAATTCGTTGGGCTGCACCGGTCTCGACACAGGTGCGCGCAGCAATTGCTGCGATGGACTGACAACAGTCTGACAGTCTATGCTGTCGGCATGACGCGGAGACTGGTGGTGGGGATCCTCAAAGGTGGGGCCGGCAAATCCACCTCGGCCTCCCAGCTAGCCATCTGGCTGGCCATGCTGGGCCTGGGCCCGGTGCTGGCCGGAGACGCCGACACCGACCAGACGACCTACGAATGGATGATGGCCGTCCGCGACAAACTGCAGGAGATGTCGAACGGGGATCCGAAGTCGAGGATCGATCCGGTCGACCTGACCCACGGCCGCACCCGGCGCCTGCACGAGCTCGAACGGACCTACCCGTTCTCGGTCATCGACATCGAGCCCAAACGTGAAGAGCTGCTGCGCGAAGCGCTCTGGCGCCCCGACAAACAGCCCACCGATCTGATCATGCCGATGAAGCCCTACCCGCCGGACGTGCGGAAGGTGCCGCAGACGATCGCCCTGGCCCAAGAGGTGGATCAGCACAACCCGGTGCACCCGCGGGCGCTGCTGGTGCAGGTCCGCCTCGGCACGAGCCATGCCCGCGACATGCCGGAGATGCTGGACGACAACGGGATCCCGCGCTTCAAGACGCTGATCACCCTCAAAGAGTCCATCGGCTACAGCCTCAACACCACCTTCGTCGACAACGGCTACGCCGACGTACTCGAGGAGCTCGGCATCACCAACTTGAAGCCGCCCAAAGCAGCAGGAAAGGATTAACCCCCATGGCTGACCGCAGCACCCGCGCTTCGGCGCTGCACGATGCGCTCAACAGCGGAGCGAAGATAGCCCCTGCGCAGACCCCGACGACCGACAAGTCCGACTGGCTGACCTGGACGCTGAAGATGCCGCCCCAGCAGGCCGACGACTGGGACGCCCTGGTCACCAAGCTCGCCGCCGAGACCGGCCGCCGGGTGCGCCGCGGCGGCCGCTCCGACAACGGCGTCAACCGCCGCGACATGGTCGAAGCCCTCGTCGACCTCGCCGAGCACGACCGCGAGGTGTGGGACAAGCTGGTCGACAAGATCCGCTTCTGGCAGTCCAGGTAAACCCGCAGACCCTGCCATCCGCTGTGAGGCCCGGAAGCGCATGCTCCGGGCCTCACAGCTGTCAGCGCCCGGCGACTACTCTCCCCCACCACCTGGCAGCTCAGCTTCCACCAGCTCGGCCTCGTCGATCCAGCGGGCGAACAGGCTCAGCGCGCACAGCCGCTCCAGCGCCACCTGCTCGTCCAGCTCCAGTTCGTCATTCGGCAAGTGCCCGACCGGATTGCGGATCGCCGCGAAGCACCCGCCGCCGAACTCCATCACCCCGCGCCGCATCGATTCAGCGGTCTGCTCATTGCTGATGCCCGGGTACCGCAACCGGGGCTTCCCCGGCTTGGGGTCCTGATCGGTGAACGCCTGCTTGACCAAGTCGGACTCGGAGACGTCGCGGCGACCGACCTTCGCCTGCAGAAGCGAATTGACCGCCTTGGAGGCCGCCAGTACCGCCTCGTGGCGATGCCCGGTCGACCACTGTGCCGACGCGGCCTTCCAGATCAAGGGATGCAGTGCCGAGGCCGTGATCCGCGGAGAGGTGTCGGCGCCGCCGAGCCGCGCGATGACCTCGACATGATTGGCCAACCGCGCCAGCAGCCGGCGCGCGGCATCACGTTCGGCCTTGAACTCATCGTTGCTGCTGCGACTGTTCTCCGACTGCCACTCCGGATACAAGCGAGTCAGGATCGGCCGCACGGTCTCGGCCATCGCGATCGTCGCCTCGCGCCCGCACTGCGGTGCGGTCTGGGTGGTTATGACGCCATCGCCGGATTGATTGACCGGCTTGGTCTTCGCGACGAAATCCTCGAGCTGCTGCTGGACCCAGTCGACATCGATTCCCTCAAGGTTCACGCCGGCCATCTTCACACGCCGAGCCGACATCGCAGGCCGCACTGAAGAGGCCCCACCTGTGCGGCGCGCCCGGTCCAGGCGGCGGGAATTGACACGTCACGTGCGGCAACTAAGACAACTCTAGACTGTCAACAGTCTGGAAGGCTAGACTGTTGACAGTTGGATTCTGTCGATCTGGGAGGACCGCCATGACGCACATCAAGCCCGCGAACATCCGCACCCCGCAAGCCTTTTGGGCATTCCTCGGCCGCAGGATCACACGCCAGCCCGGCCAGCTTCTGGCCCACGTCCTCCGCGCACCCCTCCCGTTCCTGGGCATGTTCATCGCCGCGGCCGCCATGCAGATCGCCCTGATACTGACCCTCGGCCATGCTCCCGCCGACAGCCTCATGCCCACCACCGTCGCCGCCCCGCACGGGACCTGCGTCATGTTCTGCACCCACTCCGAACCCGGACCCGACAACCTCGCAGATGGGCAGCCAGGCGGCGCGGCCGCCATCGCCCACCAGACACCCGCCGGTGCAACCTCGACCGGCACCTGCTGGATGTTCTGCTCCGCCCCCACCGGCTCCGGCGTACTCGCCTCCGCCTCGGGAACACCCAGCGCCAGCACCATCCCCTGGCGGATGGATCTTTAGTGCCGCACCGGGATTTCGCCCTCACCAGCACAGAACTCGCGGCGAGCACCGTCGACCGCGACTTGTCGTCCCGGTGTTTACTTCACCGATTCGGCACAAAACGAGACCATGAGAACCGTTGCACCACAGCAAGATCGGCGGACGTGCCGGTGGACTCGCACATCACGGAGCCGCCGCGCCAAGAGCGAGGGGACAGGGGGACGATCAGCATGCTGATCCTCAACGGTGATCGGCCGAAGATGTCAGGCGCGGAGCGCACCGTGCTCGGCTGGCTGCAGTCCAGCACCATTCCGGGACTCGCGATCTCCGGATGCCATGTGCCCGACCGCGACGGCCGCCACAGCCAGGAAGCCGACCTGGTGATCTTCACCCCCGAAACCCTCCTGTGCATCGAGGTCAAAGGCATCCTCCAGCGCTACTCCAGCGGCATACTCTCGTGCGCGGTGAACAACCGCTGGCAGCTGGCCGGCACCATCGGCGACCCCATCCATGTCCGGAGCGGCGACACCAACCCCCTCGAACAGCTGGCCGGCGTCACCTACGGCCTCAAACACCTCGCCGCCCAAACCACCGGCCAAGAGATCTTCGTACAAGGTCTGGTGCTGATCATGTCCAACGCTGGGACCATCACCCTGGACAAGGGACCGATCCCGATGCCGACCGGCCGCGACGTGCTCCTCGGCGACACCTCCTCCGATCTGACGAACTGGCTGACCGGCACCACCCGCCGCCGCCCCCAAATCTGGACCGCCGAACGGATACTCGGTGTGCTCGCCGCCCTCGGCCTGGCCGACGCCGTCACCCACGCCGACCTCATCGAGGCGGGCTTCCCTGCCTCCCCCGCGCCAGAAACGAACGACGAGGCCATCGTCGTGGACCTCTTCCCTACCCCGACCGCCGAACCGCCTCGCCCAGCCGCCCCGCTGCCCCGCCCGACCCGACGCAGCACTCAGCAGGATCTTGGTCGCTCCCAAACGCAGTCCCGAAGCGAAGCGGGAATTCCCGTCTTCTACGACCCTGCGCGCGAGACTGGCCGCCGCCCCGCACCCATCCGTTCCGCAGTCCTGGCCGGGGCTGCCCTCTGCCTGTTCACGGGTGGCGCCTGGATCCTGGGAAACACCGCCGCCCACGGCCACTCCCCGCGCAGCACGGTGGTCACGCAATCCACCACGCAGACCCCTGGGGAACCTGTAGTACCCGCACCTGTGGTTCCGACAGCCACCGCTGCGCCTCTGTTCACCGTCCCTGCCCAGACGGCCAAGCCCTGCTACCCCTTCCAACCTGGATGCTGACCTGCCCAATACCGGCATCTGGGCTTGTGATGAGAGCGGCGTGCCCGTCCCCATGGTCGGCTTTTCCTACGTTGGTTCGCCCTATGTGGGTCGACCCAGCCGCTTAAGAAGAACAGGAAACGAGAACACCATCAATCAGAATGTGCTGTGTGAGCCGTCGGACACCGATTCGGTCATGGCAGCTGCTGACCAGTTTCCAACGTTGCAGCCCACGGGTGGGATCGGCGCAACTCGGCCCAGCGAGCTTCGATCGTCCTCACGGAGACATTGCCTACCATTTGGGCGATTTCGGCGTTCGTGTAGCCGGAGAGATTGCCCCACAAGATCATTCGATCCCGTTCGGGGAGATCTTGTAGGTCTTGTTCGCCTACCGCCTGAGTAATGGTGTCGTGCAGGATGTCCTCGGTCGAACTCACCACGGTGACCAGCGCCGAAGGATACGTCTCCCGGAGCTTTGTCATCTGGTCGGTCACACGGCGGTGCGCTCGGAATTGCTGTGCCAACGCCAGAACGCATCGGTTGACGAAATCAGAGTTCAGGCTTGTGTCCCTTGCCAGACGCCAACTCCGGGGCGTGTCCAATTCGGCCCGAAGCTCGTGCAGTGCTTGGACAATCGCCATGCGGATGAGGTCTTCGCGTAGCTTCCGATCGGAGAGAAGTTGGTCCAGTTCAGCTTGGGACGGCGTAATGCCCGGGATCCCAAGTTGAGCAGCCACCACGAAGATATACCCGCTCTGCAGCCATGCCTTCAAAACGGCTGTGGCATAGCGGGCCAGGGCCCCGGACAGCATCTCCCAGGCGACGCTGTCACCTCCGGCAACCGCGAGAAGAAGAGCCACATCGGCATCGCTGCGTTGCATACGGTTGTTGAGCTCGGCGCGCGACAGCGCAGCCTCCCATGCGTCCCACCCGGTGTTCTGGGCCGAGCCGAAGATCGTGAACAGCGTCTTCAGCCGGTCAGAGGTGATTCTCCGTCCTTGACCGATTTCGGCGATAACGCTGCGGCTCAGCGGAGAGAGATCGTTGTCTTCGGCGATCGCGGCGGCGGCCGCCCGGATCGTCAGGCCGGCGGCCTCGCGCTCGCGCGTCAGCTCCGCCCCGAGCTCGGCGAACGACGTGACCGCAGCCAGGCTTTCCTCGGTCACACGTTCGCTGCGATAGGCGGGGTTCGTGCACAGCACCTGCGATTCGATGATTTCGCGCCCGGACATATGCGGAGCCGGAAGACCCTGCGCCGCTAGACGTTCGCGAAGTGCCGCGTAGATGGCACCAACGGTGAGGTAGCGGCCTGCGCCCTCGACACCCTCGGCGAGGATCGAGAGCAGTGTCCCGGTGAAACTGGTGTAGGGGGAATCCTTGGGTGCCATCGCCGCGGAGTACGGTCCGGTGGAAGCGATCACCGCGGTCCCCATGCCGAGTCTTGTCAGCCCCGACAGTGGGCCCATCAGCTCGTCCACGGCGCGGCCGGAGAAGCAGCAGTCCAGAATGACAAGCCGATGCTGCGCCCGGCTTTGAATGACTTCGCGGCGGATCTGTTCGTATCGGATCCCGGTTAGGTCAGCATGATTGGGTGAGGTATCCCCGATGGCCAGCACCAGCTCGCCGTAATCGGTAACCAGGCCGTGGCCAGCGTAGTAGAGCAGAAAAAGGTCCTCGGCTTGATCCGCCTGCCGAAGCCCACGGTAGAGGTCGAACCTGCTCGGGTCTTCCAGAACAGTGATGTGGTCGCCGCTGACGGGCCCTCCAGGTCGACCCAACTGCTCGGTCAGCCCAGAGAGCCCGCGTCCGACACTGGGGAGATCAGGCAGGGCCGGGTCTTCGAAACGCGACGCGCCGATCAGCGTTGCGTAGGACGTGCGCAGCTCCGGAAGAACAGAGTCCCGCTCGCCGTCGATGACCAGATCCACCACCGACTCGGGTGCGTACACCGGTGCCCAAGCGGCGGCGGCGGACAGGAAGGCCGACTTTCCAGTACTCGTGTGGGCGACGATGTGTGGGCGTTCACGGTAGACCGCCGGCAAGTTCGGCATCGCGTCGCGCCCGCCGTCGGAGTGCTTCGCCTCGATCAGCATGACGGTCGGCAACACAGGGGTTAGGTCGTGGTGTTGCCATGCACGTTCCCAAAGTCCGTTGAGTTCGTCGAGGATTTCGTCCTCACTGCGGCGGGCGTGGCGATTCTGAGAGTGCAGCCAGTCCACCACCGAGAACAACAAGTCGCCATTGGCAGGTAAAGAGTTACCGATCAGCAGCTTGTGAACGGTGGTGTGACTGCATGATTCGCCCCGCGAGGTCAGCGCTTCGGCGATCTTCCGCATCGGCGGGCTGCCTGCCGAGGCGTGAATACGGTGCACAAACACCATGAGGTCGCGATATGGACCCTCCGGCAGGTCGGGGAAACGCAGTCGGCGCGGCACTGTCCATCCTCCCAACAAGATTCGAGGCCAGAGTGGTCATGGTCCTGGTTTGTAAATCTATATCAAGTCCATGTCCTCGATACGGCACAATCATGGTATCGGCCGGGCGTTCCGCGACGCCACCGAAAGGCCGCCAGGCACACGGCAATACGGAAGCCCAACCATGACCACCACCATCAAGATCTTGCTGATCGTGATCGCGGTACTTTTCGGGATCATCGTCGGCCTCGTCACCGGCATGCTGTCCAAATCCGGCGGAACGCCGGCCGGTCTGGCGGTCCGGCACGGCGGCATCGCCTTCGGCGGCTCGGTGACCCTGAGCATCGGACTGCTCACCTTCGCCGCTCACTAGCCTGGCACCCCCCGGCGATCACGATGGCCTCCAACAACATCGGCGAACCGGCACGGTCACCGACCCGTGCCGGCGGGATACGGCGCGGCCGCATGGCCGAAGCCGCCTTCACCCGCATCGGCAATGACGTCTGCCGCGACACACGACTGTCGCTGAAAGCCCGCGGCCTGTTCGCTCTGCTGTCCACCCACGCCGACGGTTTCCAGGTCAGCGTGACCAGACTCGCTACCAGACTCGACGGCCGCGAAGCCGTCATGTCTGCGCTCGCAGAACTGGAGCGCTACGGCTACCTGACCCGCCGCCGGATCCGCACCGCCGACGGCCGACTCGGCGCGGCGGAGTACTACATCACCGACTCCCCAGACCCGGACCACAACGCCGACACCTCCGCGGAACCCAGCTCGCCTCGTCCAACTGCTCGCAAGGGAAAACGCCCATCGACTCCAGAGTCGGATTTCCCGATGCTGGAGTCACCGGCACCGAACACCACCGAAGAAACACCGCGCTCGTCACCCCGGCAATCGCACTCCTCCGTCATGCCGCTCCCCTCCTCTGCCGGCGCACGGATTCTGCAGAACCTTCGGGTCGCCGGAAAGCCGGTGCCCGCCGCGGTGATCGCCGCGCATTCCGACCGGATCGACGACCTGCTGCGTTCGTGGCCCGAACAGGCACTCATCGCCCACCTCGGGGCCGAGTGCGCTGGGGCTGGCGTGAGGAATCCGATCGGCCTGCTCATATGGCAAATCAATCAAATGCCGGCGATGCCAACCAAGAAGGTCTGCGCGGCGCTCGAAGAGCCGACACCACGACAGCCGTGCATCGACTGCGGCAGTCCCCGCCCCGGTGGGATGCTCACCGTGACCCGCAATGGCGTCGAAGCCGCGCAGCCCTGCCCCCGCTGCAACCACCGTGCCACCGGATCCAATCACCTGATCGAAGAACCAACCGGATCGCCTAAGCAGACGAAGGAAAGATCTGCGTAGTATCGGCGAGTTTCTTCCTATGTGTGGATTATTTCTTTCCGGTACGCGCACGGCTGGCCCGCATCCGACAGGCACCCGAACATGTTTTTCGAGGCCGACCGGTGCCAGGCTGGGCAATCGGCTCGCCGCACACCACGCAGCAACTGCTGTCCCGCAGTACCGCGGCGCCCGATCGACCCTGTTGTGACAAAACTCCGTCCGCCGGCTCGGTCCTGCGTGACGAAACTTCACGGGCGGGGGAAGAATCCGCGCGCACCGCGATCTCGGACCAGGACACACCCGGTGTCTCGGAACCCGAGATGGAACTGCCGACCGTGCCGCCGTCATCGCCCGCTGCGGCCGCCGGCACCGCAGCGACACCGAGCTCGATCTCCGGCGCGGCGTCCAGGTCCTCGAGGGTGATAGTCAGGCGCGGATTCTCGCGGTCGACAATGATGCGCTGGCTGGTCTCCACCACGTGCGCGGAATGGTCGTCGGGCAACACCCCGATGGCCACCAGGGCGTCGAGTGCGGCCTTCAGGAACGGCCCCAAAGCATCCGAGTCCCGCCGCCGCGCATCAGGGGCGTACCAGGTGACACTCACCCGAGTCCGGTTGAGCCGCAGACCTTTCCGAAGCTGCTCACGTGCCCGCCAACCCACCTCGGCGGCGGCCTCGGCCTTAGCCTTGCGCACCGTTGTCCAGTGCATTCGTCGCTGATCATTGGAAGTCATCGGCGGTCGACGCAGCGGCAGCGTGACCACATGAACACCAGTCCGGACTGCCAGACTGCCGCAAGTCCGGACTGTCGAACTGCCGTTACCGTCTCCGCTGGTCATGCCCAGTTCACCCGCCTACTCGGACTGGTCGATCGGCTGGCGACCAGTGAGCGCGTACGCCTCCCGCAGCATCTCCTGGGTGTTCTTGACGATCCCCTGGTAGTACTCGTGCAGCTCCTTGATCTCACGCCGGTGCTGCTCGCTGCGCGCCTCCTCCTTCGTATCCCGCCGGGCGAGCTGCTCGCTCAGCTGCTTCACCTGATTGCGCAACCCCTCCGCCTCCCCCTGCGCGCGAGTGTTGGCAGCCTGCGCTGCGGCGATCTTCTCCTCCGCCTCCCGATGGGTCTCCTCCGCTTGATGGAGGACGGTGTCGATCGCCTCGTTGGCCTCCGCCTGGACCTGCTGAACCTTCACACGGGCCTCCTCGACCTCCGCCTTGGCCCGTGCGACCGCGGAGTCCGACTCCTGCCGGGCCTTCCTCATCTCGGCCACGGCGTTGTCGCGCTCGATGGCCATCTTGCGGCGGGCCTCGACGTGCTCGGCGCTACTTTCTTCCGCGATTCGGCGTGCGGTCTCAGCCCGCGCGATCTTTTCCGCGGCACTGGCATTGACCTCGATCACCTCTTGCTCGGCAGCGCCGGCGGCTCCCGCCGCGGCCAGTGCCGCGACAACCTGCGGCGCGAGCGTCTCGGCAGAGTGCGTGATCGCCTTCGCGGCAATCTCGAACTGTGCGACGAGACGATCGACTCGCGACACAGCTTCGGAGACCAGAACGGGCTGCTCAGAAGCGTTTTCGCGGATAGTCGGGGAAGGTTGAAAGTCTGGACTGCTAGCAGTCTGGACGGCTGAAATGCTGGCAGAGAGCTGTTCGTGCAACTGCAGCTCCTCAGAATCCGGCTCAGACTCGGGGGGCGGCGTGAACGGGAGCTCCGGGACGGGCGTCAGGGTACGCTCGCGTCGTACGGCAGGGCTCGGCGGGGAAGCCGCCTCCCGTTCGGCGGCCATGCGCTTCACATCTGCAGTGGTGAGGCCGAAGCGCTCGCGAGCAAGTGCCGCATTCTTTCCCGTGTGCCGTATTCCGTCCACGACCTGGTCGCAATACTTCGGTTTCGAACCCAGGACGTGCTTGACGATCACCGCATTGGGGCACAGATGCTCCCGAGACGTCGGAAATGTGCACCATCCAGCCTGCTCACCAGGGGGAATGCGGTCCTCCAGCGGTACCCGGACACGCCCGTAGTTCTCCACCATCACGCCTCACATCCTTCCGTCTGATATCGTACCTTCCCGATGAATCCTACCAGAAAAAAGGGAAGAAAGGAAGGGAAAGAATGAGAAGGAAAGAAGAAAAGAAAAGTAAGTACAGAAAGAACTGTTCTTTC
>NZ_JBHZAC010000021.1:0-97787 GCF_042753865.1 Nocardia sp. NPDC059240
CACTCTCACGGGGGTGAGAATGGCCGGAACCAAATAAAATATTTGGCACTGACATTCATCGACACACTATTGAGTTCTCAAAGAACACACGCACACACCATCGCTCCGAGTTGATCGGATGTCCAGTGAGGCAACTTTTCCAGCCTAGCCCCTGATCTCAACAGAGTCAAGAACCAATTTATTGACTGGAGTGTTCGTGTCCGGCGCCTTCGTCCAACCTCGTTTTCCGCTTCCGAATCCCTGCTCTGAGCTGGGCGTTTCGGTCCCGGTCGGTGTCCGTGTCGCTCTGACTTGGACTAAGTTACGCGGCGGATAACGCAAGGTCAAATCCGCTGGTCGCCAACACGTTTGCGCTGGTCAAAACGGTGGCGACCGGGCGGTTTAGCGGCCTGAGCCACCCCTTTGTGACTCAGGTCATTTCGATCTTGTTTCCGAATCAGTTGCGCAGCAGATCAGTTGGCCGCGCGGCGCACGCCGGCGAAGTTCTTCTTGCCGCGACGCAGTACCAACCACTGTCCGTGCAGGAAGTCGGTATCGGAGGGGATCCAGTCCAGGTCGGACACCTTCTCGTTGTTCACCGATGCGCCACCCTCATTGACCGCGCGCCGGGCCGCACCGCGGCTCTCGCTCAGACCGGACTCGACCAGCAGGTCGACGATGGTCGAGGTCAGGGTCGCCTCGGCGACCTTGCCGTCGACGGCGGCCTCGGTCAGCGCGGCGGCCAGGGTCGATTCGTTGAGCTCGCCGAGTTCGCCGCGGCCGAACAGGGCCTGGCTGGCCAGCTGCACCGAGCGGGTGTTCTCCTCGCCGTGCACGAGAGTCGTCATCTCGGCGGCCAGCCGGCGCTGGGCCTCGCGGGCGTGCGGGCGCTCGACGGTGGCCTTCTCCAGCTCGTCGAGTTCCTCGCGGGAGAGGAAGGTGAACCAGCGCAGGTAGCGGACCACATCGGCGTCGGCCGTGTTCACGAAGTACTGGTACCAGGCGTAGGGGCTGGTCATCTCGGGGTCGAGCCAGAGGCTGCCGCCGCCGGTGGACTTGCCGAACTTCTTGCCGTCGGCCGAGGTCACCAGCGGGACGGTCAGCGCGTGTACGTGCTCGCCGTCGACGCGGCGGTTGAGTTCCACGCCCGCGATGATGTTGCCCCACTGATCCGAGCCGCCGACCTGCAGCGTGCAGCCGTGTTCGCGGCGCAACTGCAGGAAGTCGTTGGCCTGCAACAGCATGTAGCTGAACTCGGTGTAGGACATGCCGTCCGACTCGAGACGACGCTTGACGGTGTCACGCGCCAGCATGACGTTCACCGAGAAGTGCTTGCCGATATCGCGCAGGAAAGAGACCGTGCTCAGCGGTCCGGTCCAGTCCATGTTGTTGGCGATGATCGCCGCGTTCGGGCCGTCGCCCAGGTCGACGAAGCGCTCCAGCTGGGAGCGGATGCGCCCGGCCCATTCGGCGACGGTGTCGCTGGAGTTCATGGTGCGCTCGCCGACATCGCGGGGGTCACCGATCAGACCGGTTGCGCCGCCCGCGAGCACGATCGGACGGTGGCCCGCGGCCTGGAAGCGCTTGAGCGCGAGCAGGGGAACCAGGTGTCCGGCGTGCAGGGAGGCCGCGGTCGGGTCGAACCCGGCATAGAGGGTGATCGGCCCCTTGGCCGCGGACGCGCGCAGGGCGTCCAGGTCGGTGGACTGCGCGATCAGTCCGCGCCAGGTCAGTTCGTCGATGATGTCGCCGCTCACGCCTGTCTATCTTTCCGCACGTCAATAAGGAAGTTGCACAGGCCCGGGGTTGTAGTGAAACGAGTCCGGCCCGCCGATCGGGGATCGGCGGGCCGGGAAGCGAATTCGAGTGGATGACCACCGAACGCCCCGAAGCCCGCTGCCGAGTGTGATCGGCAGCGGGCGGGGGGTCTAGCGAATTTCGGAGCTCACTTGACCAGGTTGGTGAAGGTGGAGAAGGAGGCGCGGCGCTCGTAGGCGATCCAGGCGAAGATCGCGGCCAGCACCAGCGGGAAGATCGCCATGGCGGGCTTGTCGGCGATGAACGCCTGGGTGGCGGCGGCCAGCGCGGTGAGAACGGACAGGCCCGCGGCGGCGGGGCCGGTCACGCGGCGGACCATGAGACCGATACCGCCCGCGACCTCCGCGACGCCGATGAAGACCAGCAGGCCGAGCGGGATCGACACGCCCGCGGCTCCGTTGTCGATCAGCGTCTGCGGCATCACGAGCTTCGGCCCGCCCGAGGCGATGATGAAGAAGAGGCCGAGCACGATCTGCAGGGTCCACAGGACCCGGTTGCGGGTCTTGCCGGTGGTGGCGGTGGTGGCGACGGTCGGGGTGGCGGTGATGGCGGTCATGTCGAATGTCCTTCCGGGGCTTGTCGGTTCGGTGTCGAACTCGCTTGCTCCATAGGACGGGGGCCGTCGCGGAAACTCATCGCATGATCGAAAAGAATTTTCGATCAGCTGTCGAAAGCCGCTTTGATGCTGGTCAGGTGGATGCGGCTGGCGGTCGCGGCGGCCTCGGGGTCGCGGGCGCGGACGGCGGCGTAGAGGTTCTCGTGCGCGTCGTGGTCGGCGCTCGGCGCGGCCATGGGACGGATGCGCAGCATGTCGATCATGGCGTGGCGCGAGCGTGGGACGAAGGCGTTGAACAGTTCGAGCAGGATGTCGTTGTGGGCGGCGGCCACGATCGTGCGGTGGAAGGCGGTGTCGGCGTCGACCAAAGCCTCGACGGAGTCACCGCTTTCGGCGCGGGCGGCCAGCGCGCGGAGGATGGCGCGCAGGTCGGCGGGGGTGCGGCGGCGGGCGGCCAGGGCCGCGCCCTCGGCTTCGATGGCGATGCGGGCCTCGATGACGGTGACGATGTCGGAGCGGCGCAGCACCGTATCCCAGTCGTCGGTGACATCCAGGGCGGTGACGAAAACACCCGCGCCCTGGCGGCTTTCGAGGACGCCGCGGCCCGCGAGTTCGCGGATGGCCTCGCGCAGGGTGGAACGGCCGACGCCGAGCTGGACGGCCAGGGTGGTTTCGCCGGGTAGCCGGTGGCCGAGCTCCCACTCCCCCGCACGAATTCGCTCCAGCAGAACCCCGGCCGCTTGGGCGGCGAGCGGATGCCTTTGTACCTGCGCCACTTTTGCTCGGCCTCTCTACTTGTCTGAGGAGTGAATCCCCTCTAGTGTAGGCCACATGCATACGGGTGCTCTTCTCCTCCTTCGCCGCCGCAGCGGGGTCTGACCAGACCGGCACCCCGCTAGCGGGTCGATTGTGCTGCGCCGGTCACACTCTCTCCGACGCGAAAGCGAATCCCCGTGAGCACCTTCCCGATCTGGAATCGTCAGCAGCCCTCCGTCATGCCCTCGCATCGTTATCGCGATGTGTACCAGCGGGTTTCGGTTCCGCTGACCGAACGTGAATGGCCCGCCAACCGGATCACGACCGCACCGCTGTGGGTGCCGGTGGATCTGCGCGACGGCAATCAAGCGCTGGCCGAGCCGATGGATCCCGAACGCAAGCGGCAGTTCTTCGAAATGCTGGTGGGCATGGGCTACAAGGAGATCGAGGTCGGCTACCCGAGCGCGTCGCAGACCGACTTCGACTTCGTGCGGCTGATCGGGTCGGCGCGGCTGGCTCCCGAGGATGTCACCATCGTCGTGTTCACGCCCGCGCGCCGCGATCTGATCGAGCGGACGGTGGAGTCGATCCGGGACATCCCGAACGACGTGGTGATTCACATGTACACCGCGACCGCACCGGCCTGGCGAAACGTGGTGCTGGATAAGTCACGTGACGAACTGACCGAGCTGATCATGGCGGGCGGGCGGGACATCCTGGAACTGGCCGGGGACATGCCCAACGTGCGATTCCAGTTCTCGCCCGAGGTGTTCATGCTGACCGAGCCGGATTACGTGCTGGACATCTGCAATCGGATGACGGAACTGTGGGATGCCACGCCCGAACGTCCGGTGACCCTGAACCTGCCCGCGACCGTCGAGGTGGCGACACCGAATGTGTACGCGGACCAGATCGAGTACATGCACCGGAACCTGGCGCGACGCGACAGCGTCATCCTGTCGGTGCATCCGCACAATGATCGCGGCACCGGGGTCGCCTGTGCGGAACTGGCGGTGCTGGCCGGGGCGCAACGCGTCGAGGGCTGCGTGTTCGGCAATGGTGAGCGCACCGGCAATGTGGATCTGGCGACGCTGGCGCTGAATCTGCATGCGCAGGGCGTGGATCCGATGATCGACTTCTCCGATATCGACGAGATCCGGCGCACGGTCGAATACTGCACCCGGCTGCCCATCCACGAACGGCACCCGTACGCGGGCGATCTGGTGTACACCGCCTACTCGGGCACGCATCAGGACGCGATCAAGAAGGGCTTCGCCGAGCATCACGAACGGGCCGCGCGGCTGGGTCAGCCGGAGCGCGAAATCCCTTGGGAGGTACCGTATCTGCCGATCGACCCGGCCGATGTGGGGCGGTCCTATGACGCCGTCATCCGGGTGAATTCGCAGTCGGGCAAGGGCGGGATCGCGTATCTGCTGCAGCAGGAGTACGGCCTGGATCTGCCGCGCCGGCTGCAGATCGATTTCGCGCGGCATGTGCAGCGACACACCGACGAGACCGGTAGCGAGGTCTCCGCACGGACGCTGTGGGAGCTGTTCACCGCCACCTACGCCGCCGACGGTCCCACGCCTACGCGGGAGGTGCGGGTCCCCGCCGAAGCGACTGCCGGGGACGTGGTCGAGGTGCTGGCGGTGACCACACAGTCGGTGCGCCGCAGCGGCTCCACGATCACGGCCGCCTACCTGGAATACCGCGGCTCCGAGGGCGTGGCCTGGGCCTTCGGCGAGGGTGACAGCCCCGCTGGCGCGGAGGAGGCCGCACTGTTCGCCGCGAGCACCCGAGTACGGGCGATGGTGTCCGTGTAGGGCCGACTCCGGCCGCCGCCAGGGACCGGACCTCGCTCCGCACTGGGGATTCCGGTCCCCCTCGGCCGCTGCCCTGGCCGGGCCGCGGCACCCTGTCGGGTCACGCGGTCTCGATCCGCCGGGGGCAGCGGCCTTTCGAGGATCCGATCTCGACGCGAGAACGAGCGCAACGGACCAACAGCCGGACGAACGGCCGTGTGCGTCAAGCGGTGTCGTCACGGGCCGGGTTCGGGCCGTCGAGGCGGCGTTCGAGTTCGGCTACCCGGAGTTCTAGTTCGGAGATGCGTTGGCGGAGTTCGGATTCGGTGGAGTTCCGGGTTTCGGTGTGGGGCGGGACGGCCTGTAGGTGGGCGAGTACTCGGTCGCGGATGTCCTTGGGGTCGGCGCGCTGGCTGATCAGTACCTGGGTGGCCACCCCGGCGTCGTCGGCGACCAGGCCGAGCAGCAGGTGTTCGGGGCCGATGTAGTTGTGGCCCAGGTGCAGTGCCTCGCGTAACGAGTGTTCGAAGACGGTGCCGACGCGGGGTGTGAACGGCATGCCCTCGTCGGTCACCTGCGCCGCCGAGATCCCCACCGCGTGACCCACCGCCTCGCGCGTCCCGGAGAGGTCGAGGCCGAGCTCCGCCAGCGTCTGCCCGGCTACCGGGTCCGCGCCGTGGATCAGGCCGAGCAGCAGATGTTCGGTCCCGATCCGGTCGTGGCCCAGCAGCCGGGCCTCCTGCTGAGCGAGGACGACCGCGCGGCGGGCGGCGTCGTTGAACCGTTCGAACATGGGATTCCACCTAAGGGCGAGGTGTCGATGCGTTCACCGTAGTCCCCTTCGTCCGCCCGCCTGGCGTTTGCCGGAAGGACGGGGGCAGTGCCCGGGGTCAAGCGGGGCGCTCGAGTTGCGGGGCCCGGGGGCTGCGGCGGTAGGCGGAGACCGCGGGGGAATCCGGGAGCCACAGCCGCCAGGGACGATCGGCCGCGAGACTGACCCCGACGCGAGGGCCGGTGGAAACGGCTGCGCTGTCGGCGATTTCGGGTCCGAGTTCGAGGCGGATCGCGGACGCGGGGTCGAACAGGCGAGTTCCGTAGTCGTCCAGGCTGATCGCGAGGGCGCTCCCGACATTGCCGGGGCCACGAGCGAGATCGGCATCCGTCTTGGCGGCGGGGCGGCGTGCGCGCGCGATATCGAGACCCTCGATGATCTCCCCGGCGCGGATGAGCACCGCGCTGGCGAGGCCGTCGGGGCCGGTGGTGACGTTCACGCAGGTGTGCATGCCGTAGCTGAAGTAGACGTAGAGCACGCCGGACGGCCCGAACATGACGCTGTTGCGTGGGGTGCGGCCGCGGTACGAGTGGGCGGCCGGGTCGGGCCAGGGTCCGGCCGGATCACCGCCGTACGCCTCGACTTCCACGATGCGCATGGCGACCGGTCCGCAGCGGAGCGTGCCGCCGAGCAGTCGCCGGGCGGCGTGTAGCGGTTCGACGGCGAGATCTTCGGCACCCACGCCGAACCATTGTTCCGCACCGCCCGCCCGGCCGGAGCGGCGGGCGGGCCGCCGGCTCACTGCCGTTCGGCGATCAGCTCAAAGGCATTCGGCGACTGGCTCAGAGCCATTCGGCGACGCCGCCGTGGCCCGAGCAGGTGCCGCGACGGTGCTGGCTGAAGCTCCAGGTGCCGTCCTTGCAATGCGCGGTGGCCCCGTCCGGAGCGGTCGCGGACTGTTCGGGGCGCGGCACGCACCTGCCGTCGACATTCTCGTATTCGCTTGCGCCGCAATAGGCATCGTGGAGGACCGGGGTGGCGGCCGCCGGTCCGGCGAGCACGCTCGCACCGAGGAAGGCCGCCGCGGCCCAGGGCAGGATATGTCGCGCCACGCGGCGCGTTGTCTGGCTGATCACTACGAAAACCCCTGCAGAAGAACGACATCGACGCGGAGGCGATCGCCCCCGCCGAGCGTTGGATACTACGGAGCCCACTGAGCGAAATGTCCGTTTTGTTATTCCTCGACCGATCCGGCGACCGATACATCGCCGGTCGGCGGCTGGAGTCCGGCGACCTTGTCGGGATTGACCTGGAAGCGGATGTTCTCGATCCGGCCGTCACGAATGTCGTAGGTGAGCGCACCGACCCGGTACTCACCCAGGACGGCCACGATGCTGAGTTCGCCGTTGACCCAGGCGGATTCGAGGTGGATGTCGGCGCTGATCGGTTTGGCCATGGCACCCAGTAGCCAGCGCGCCACGTGGTCGGGGCCGTAGAGCGGCCGGCGCGCGGCGGTGACCTTGCCGCCGCCGTCGTTCCACAGCGTCACCTCGGGGGCCAGCAATTCCATGAGCGCGTTGACGTCTCCGCCGTGCGCGGCGGCCAGGAACTTCTCGGTGATCTCGGTGCGGGCCGCCGGATCGGTGTCGAAGCGCGGGCGGCGCGCGTGCACGTGATTGCGGGCGCGCAGGGCGATCTGGCGGACGGTGGGCTCGGGCCGGTCCAGGAAACCGGCGATCTCGGCGTGCGAGTAGCCGAAGACCTCGCGCAGCACGAAGACGGCGCGTTCGACGGGGGCCAGGGTTTCGAGGACGACCAGCATGGCGGTCGACACGGTGTCGGCCATCTCGGTCTCCTGCGCGGCGTCGGTCGTGGTGGTGAGCAAGGGTTCGGGCAGCCAGGGCCCGACATAGGTTTCGCGGGTGGCGCGCGCGGAGGTGAGCCGGTTGAGCGCCAGGTTGGTGACGGTGCGGACCAGGTAGGACTTGGGGTGGGTGACCGAATCCCGGTCCACCTCATGCCATTTGATCCAGGCGTCCTGCAGGATGTCCTCGGCGTCGGTGACGGTGCCGAGCATCTGGTACGCGGTGCCGAACAGCAGTCGGCGGTGGGCGACGAAGGGGTCGATCTCATCCTGCATGGGACTCATACCTACCGGGTCGTGCGGAAGGAATCCATCGGAGGGCCGGGATACCCGGTCGGTATCCCGGCGATCAGGGCGAACGAGCAGCCGTGACGGGTCATGCGAGCGCGCGGGTGGCGCGGCCGCCGTTGGCGAACTGCACCTGCATGGTCATGTGCTTGCTCATCTTGAAGACCGGCACCGGGCTGCCGCTCACCTGCTCCTTGTAGAAGACGGCGGCGCGGCCCTTCAGGTACCAGCGGCGCGGGGTGTCGTCGGCCTTGGTGAACTGGATGACGGCGTCCTTGCGGCCCAGGCTCACCGGCTGGTGGATGTAGCCGAAGCGGAAGGGCTTCACCGTCTTTCCGCGCAGTCGGCGGGTCACGCTGTCGGCGGCGTAGGCGGCGGTCGGCATGCCGCTCTGGCAGGTGCCGTGCAGGACGCCGAAGGGCATGCGGACCGCGGCGGCGTCACCGATGGGCACGATCTCCGGGTGCGAGACCGAACGCAGGGTGGTGTCGGTGATGATCAAGCCGCGGTCGTCCACGGCGATTCCGGCGTGGGCGGCCAGCGGCGAGACCTTCACGCCCGCGGTCCACAGGGTCAGATCCGAGGCGATCATTTCGCCGGTGGTCAGCCGCACGGCGTCCGGCAGCACCTTGGCGACCTGCACGCCGATCTTGCGGACGATGCCGAGCCGGTCCAGGGCGCGGTTCAGGTGGGCGCGAGCCTTGTCGCCCATCATGTGGCCGAGTTCCTCGGTGCTGACCAGGGTGACGGTCAGGTCCGGGTGCGATTCGGCGATCTCGGTGGCGGCCTCGATACCGGTCAGGCCGCCGCCGACCACGGTGACGGTGCCTGCGGCGGCATTGATTTCGGTCAGTCGGTGCGAAAACCGGCGGGCCTGGCGGGGATCGTTGAGTGTCCAGGCGTCCTCGTCGGCGCCGGGGACGCGCGAGGTGTCGGTGGTGCTGCCGAGGCCGTAGATGAGGGTGTCGTAGTGCAGTTGCGTGCCGTCGTCGAGGGTGACGGTGCGGGCGGTGACGTCGATGGCGGTCGCGGCGGCGCGGTGGAAGACCACGTTCGTCCCGTCGAGCAGGTCGGGGATGTGGTGGTTGGCCAGTTCCTGCCCGGCGGCGATCTGGTGCATGCGCAGGCGCTCGGTGAAACGCTCCGACGGGTTCACCAGGGTGATGCGGACGTTCAGCTTGCGGGTGCGGCGGGCCAGGCGGACGGTGGCCAGCATGCCGGTGTAGCCCGCGCCCAGGACGACGATCTCGTGGGTCTTGTTGGTGGCGTTCATTTTCGGCTCCGTGGGGTGTGTTCCTGCTGGGTCGGGCATGAGACAGGACAGCCCGCCGGAACGTGACAACTCGCGATTGTGAACTGGGTCACAGCGGAACATTCGGGGCCGGTAGCCGGTTGGCATCAGGGTGGCCGGGCCCCCGGCCTGCGGAAACAGCGTCGGAGTGAGGTGTGATGGCCGTACAGGTCGAGATCTGGACCGATATCAACTGCCCGTTCTGCTACTTGGGCAAGCGGCGGTTCGAGGAAGCGCTCGCGGAGTTCCCGCACCGCGACGGCGTGACGGTGGTGCATCGGTCCTTCGAACTGGATCCGACGCTGCCGCGCGAGCACAGCGATGCGGTGGTGCCGCATATCGCGGAGAAGTACGGGATCAGCGAGGCGCAGGCCGCCGCCAATGAGCGGGGCATCGGGGCGCAGGCCGAGGCGATGGGGTTGGCGTATGTCACCTCCGGGCGTGACTTCGGCAGCAGCTTCGATATGCATCGGCTGCTGCATTTCGCGCTCGAGCAGGGCCGCCAGGAGCAGCTGCTGGATGCGTTGTACGCGGCCAATTTCGGTGACGAGCGGCCGCTGTTCGGCGATACCGAGCGGCTGGTTCAAGTCGCGGTGTCGGCCGGATTCGACGAGCCGGCCGTGCGCGGCGTGCTCGCCGACCCGGAGGCCTTCGCCGACGCGGTGCGCGCCGACGAGGCCGAGGCCGCGCGGCTCGGGGCTCGCGGGGTGCCGTTCTTCGTGCTGGATCGCAAGTACGGGGTGTCGGGTGCGCAACCGCCGGAGGTGTTCGCGCAGGCGCTGCAGCAGGCGTGGAGTGATCACGCGCCGGAATTGCAGATCGTCGCCGACGCCGACACCTGCGGGCCGGACGGTTGCGCGGTGCCGCAGCGGGACTGACCGCTACGGCCGCTGATTGCGGGTGATCATGCGGCCGACGGCCGAGATATCCGGGCGCACATAGGAGCTGTCCTCCCCCGCGCGCACGGACATCAGGTCGTCGGCGATCACGAACCCGTAGGCGACCACCACCAGCACCACGAATTGGCCCCACGCCACCCAGACGATTCCGATGGGGGCGGTGGCGAATACGCACAGCGCGCCGAGCAGCCGCCACCAGGGGCGCGGCAGGTGCAAGGCCAGCCGGAACGCGCACTGGCCCAGGAAGAACAGGGCGACACCGCCCGAAAGGGCCAGCGCGGCAGGCTTACCGGCGGGCTGGTTGCCGTGCGCGATGGTCATGGCGATACCGGCGGCGGTCAGGATGATCCCCAAAAGCACGATGTAGAGCGAATATCCGTACGCGAGCACCGCGGGGCGGGCCCGAACCGAGCCGGGAATCGCCGAGAGCGCGTGCTCGCCGCGTTCGTCGTCCATGCCGAAGTAGGCCCACCACAGCACATAGCCGAGGGTGAGGCCGAGACCGACGGTCGCGATCAGCCCGACGGTGAGGTCCTGGCCGGTCAGGTTCGCGCCGATGGCGACCACCGATTCGCCCAGCGCGATGATCACGACCAGGCCGTGGCGTTCGCAGAAGTGGCTGGCGCGCACCACGAATCCCTCGACGCGGGTGATGTAGGGCGTCACGATCTGCAGCACGATGGCCGCCGACCACCAGGCCGCCCGCGCCCAGCCGTCGGCGATGCCGCCGGCCAGCACGAACACCGCGGTCAACGTGTTGAGCGGGCCGAGCCGCAGCATCGCGGTGCTGGCGCTCGCCCCGCCCGCGGTCGCGAACATGAGCGTGTGCACCAGGTTCACCACGATGTATCCGATGCCGAACACCAGTCCGGTGCCGCCGAAGGCGTCCGGGATCGCAATGGCGATGACGAAGAATCCGAACATGCCCAGCAGCAGGAAGGTTCGCCGCGAGGTGCTGTTCGGTGCGACCTCATTGGTCAGGAAGACATATCCGCTGTACATCCCCCAGATGATCCCGAACATCAACGCCACCTCCCCCAGCTCCCGCCAGCCCGGGTGATGGGTGAACACATGCGTCAACTGCGTGATGGTGAAGACGAACACGAGGTCGAAGAACAGTTCCAGGGTCGAGGCCCGAACCTGCCCACCCTCCGCCTCGATCTCCGCCGATCCGGACATATCGCTGGTCACGCGAAAATCCTAGAGCCGCCCCACCCCACCCGTCGCCCCGCCGCGCGAATGCCCGCCCCAACCCTGCTCCCAGCACGCCGGATCCGGCCGCGGTCGCGGGCGTCAGCCGGGCAGGTTCCGAGTGAGCCAGGCGATGTCGTGGCCCGCGACCGTCGCGGTGGTCATGAGTCGTAGGTCGGCGGCGGTGGCCAGGGCGGCGGCGTGTTCGACGCCGACCCTTGCCCAGGGCAACCCGGCGGTGGTGGGAGGGCAGTTGCGCCGGGGCGGCGAATCCGCCCGGGCCGGTGCGAATTCGACGATGGCGACGCCGTCGGGGGCGAGGAGTTCGCGGGTCCGGCGCAGGACTCGGACCGGGTCGCCGCCGAGACCTACGACACCGTCGGCGAGGAGGGCGTAGGCCCATCGACCGGTGGCGGGGAGGCGGGCGAACAGGTCGCGGTGCAGGACCGGGACACCGCGAGACCTGGTCACGGCCACGGATTTCGGTGACAGGTCGACACTGAGCACGGCGATGCCGCGCCGCATCAGCCGGTCCGCGAGGCGGCCCGAACCACAGGCCAGGTCGATGGTCGGGCCGTCGCAGCAAGCGGTCAGCACCTGATCGATGTGCTCCCTGGTGGCGGGGTCGGGGACCTCGCCGCGCCGAGCCGTGCGGGTTCGTCGTGCGGGGGGCATGGTTCGACGGTAGGTCCGGAGCTGCCGTCGTAGGCGGCTCCGGCCATGACGAAACTGTGACGGCGGTGGGGGAAATGGCTTGGACCAGGTGGTTCGGGGTGCGGGCGGCCTAGGGTGGGGTATGCGGATTCTGGTGGCGGATGATGATGCCGTTGTGCGCGAGGTGGTGCGGCGGTATTTGGAGCGGGATGGGCTCGAGGTGATCGAGACCGCAGATGGGCCTGCCACGGCTGCGGTGCTGGAGCGCAACGACATCGATCTGGCGGTGCTGGATGTGATGATGCCGCCGCCGGACGGGATCGATCTGACGCGGGCGGTGCGGGCGGGGGCGCATCCGGAGACGCCGATCATTTTGCTGACCGCGCTCGGTGAGGAGGACGACCGGGTGATCGGATTGCAGGCGGGGGCCGACGATTACGTGACCAAGCCGTTCAGTCCGCGGGAGTTGGCGTTGCGGGTGGCGTCGGTGCTGCGGCGGACGCATCCGCAGCAGGTGGTCGCGGAGACGCTGTCCGGGGACGGAGTGGAGTTGAATCGGGCGTCGCGCACCGTCGTCGCGGATGGGTCGGCGGTGGAGTTGACCGCTCGTGAGTTCGATCTGCTGGCATTCCTGCTGGCGCATCAGCGGCACGTGTTCAGCCGGCAGGAACTGCTGGCCGAGGTGTGGGGCTGGAATTTCGGTGATCTGTCCACGGTCACCGTGCATGTGAAGCGGTTGCGGGCCAAGCTGGGTGCCGCACACCGGATCGAGACGGTGTGGGGCCGCGGGTACGCCTGGGGCCGCGCCGATATCGCGGAGGAGACCGGCGATGCCGACTGATACGCCCTCACTGATCGGGTACGCGCTGGCGGGGACCCTGCCGGTGGTGGTGGTCGGGGCGCTGCTGCTGCGCTACACGCGGGGTCGCGCCATGACCACGAGCATGGCCGTGCTGGTGCTGATTCCGACGCTGGCCACGCTGTGCGGCGTGGTCGCGGTGAGCGGGCTCATGTTCGGGGCCGAATTCGAGCGCACGGCAGTGGTTTTGGCGGTGGTCACCGCGGTGACCGTGCCCGCGGCCATTCTGCTGGGCCGCGAGCAGGCGCGGGCCACGGTGTGGGAGCGCGAGATGATCGAGCAGGAGCGCGCCGCCGAACGGTCCCGGCGTGAACTGGTGGCGTGGGTCAGTCATGATCTGCGGACCCCGCTGGCTGGGATTCGCGCCATGGGTGAGGCGCTGCTGGACGGTGTGGTGTCGCGGCCGGGTGATGTGCAGCGGTATGCGGAACAGATTGTGCGCGAAACCAATCGGCTTTCGTCGATGGTGGACGACCTGTTCGAGATGTCGAAGATCAATTCGGGGGCGTTGCGGCTGGAGATGGAGCCGGTGGATCTGCGTGAGTTGATCGACGAAGTGCTGGCCGCCAATCAGCCGACCGCCGCGCGCGCCCGGATCACCTTGGCGGCAACGCAACCCGAAGACAAGCTGGTAGTGGCGGGCAGTGATCGCGCGCTCGGACGGGTGCTGACCAATCTGGTCGCCAATGCCATCGCGCACACCCCGCCGGGCGGGCGGATCGATATCTCCGCTGGCGCGGACGACGGCCAGGCGTGGACGCGGGTCGACGACACCGGGCCCGGCATCTCCGACACCGATCTGCCGCGCATCTTCGAGGTCGCCTACCGCGGCAGTGCCGCCCGCTCCCCCGGTGCGGGGGAACTGGGCAGCAGCAGCGGCATGGGATTGGCCATCGCGGCGGGTCTGGTGGCCGCGCATCACGGCGATATCAGTGCCCGGAACCGTTCCGAGGGAGCGCGTTTCGAGATCCGGCTGCCACTGCTGGAGACCGCCGGGCGGAGCTGAGCAGGTAGGCGGCGACCCCGGCCCACACCACGGCCAGCGCGATGAGCAGGCTCACCGTGTAGTCGCGGTTGAGGATGGTGTCGTTGCCGGGCACCGCGTTCTCGCGGCCCAGCAGCGGGAACGAGACGAGAATCAGGGCCAGGCTGCAGAACCCACCTACGGTGTAGGCGGGCCACCAGCGGGGCGGGAGCACGTAGTGGCCGAGGACGCCCACCAGAGCGGCGGCCGGGCCGAAGATCAGGTTCTCGGCGAGGATCGCGCCGATGAACCACATGGCCACGGACTTCAGGTCGGTGGTGCTCATCTTCAGCAGCAGGTCCACGCCGTAGGTAGCGAAGCCGATGCCCAACGCGCCCAACAGGATCCGGGTGATGGTCATGACAGTTCCTCGATCGACTTCAGCCATTTGGTCTGCAGCACGCCCGGACGGTTCGGCGCGATCAACCGGCACGGGTAGCCGTGATCGAGGGTGAGGTCCTCGCCGTTGAGCCGCAGGGCGATCAGGGTGGAGGCATCCACCACGTGAGTGCGCGGGAGGACGGAGCCGCCGTAGATGCCGGTCGTCTCCAGGGACGCGAATCGCACATCGCCACCGCCGTATTCGCCCACCGCGGCCAGCAGGTCGCGAAGGCGCACGCCGGACCAGTGGCCGGTCACGCTCCAGCCCTCGACGCAGGCGATGGGCAGGACGCTGTCGTGCTGCGGCAGGGCCGCCAGGTCCGCACGCGAGAAAATACGTTCCCGGCCACCGACTTTCACCGTGAGCGCGTATTGCGGTGAGCGTGCGGTTTCGGTGACGGCGGCGGCCGCGGCCGTCCGGTTGATCGGAACCCCCTGCGGGCCTTCACCATCGCGCGGTGCCAGCAAAGCAACCCGGCGCAGCAGGGGAACCGATTGCCCGGCGACCACCAGACCGGTGACCGCCGCACCCAGCCCCGCCGCGGTGAGCACCGCCCGGCGCGAAACGCCCGGTCGCGGCCGGGCGCTCGATTCCTGTTGCCGACCAGCCGATTCCGGCTCCGAGACCGGCTTGGTCAGCGCCTGCCGCACGACGGGAAGCTTCACCGCCAGATGCACGACGACCGCACCGAAGGCGACATACGCCATGGCGTGATGGGTGGTGGTGAAGAAGAACTTCCACGGATAGAACTGGGCCGTATTGAACAACCCCGTCACGATCTGGAACAAGATCGCGCCGATCAGCACCGCCACCGAGGCCCGCTCCAGCGCCTCCGGAAGCGCCCGGCGCACAGACGGTTTCAGGAAGAACCGCGGATACACCGACCACAACTTGACCAGCAACAGCGGAATCATCATGACCCCGACCGTCACATGCGTCCCCTGCGTGACCCGATACAGCCACACCGGGTTGGCCGGCCACCAGAACCAGTCCGGCGGATGTTGAATCAGATGACTGATCATCCCGGTCACGAACAGGATCAGCACCCCGACCCCGAGCGCGATCCCCACCCGCGCCGCCACCGCCGTGGACCGCGCGGGCGAAATCCGCGCGGCCAGCACGGGCGGCAGCAAGGACGCGGGCGGCTCGGTCTCGCCGGAACCTACTGACGCGGTGTGGATTCCGGCCACAAGCACGCCGGAATGACGAAAGGTCTCCCCCGCCGCCGAGTTGGCAGCGGGCCGACCGGTCACGACGTCCGGCCGCCCGGCCGAGCCCGACCGGTCACCGCTGGAATCATTACGACCAGAGCCGAGCTGATCACGGCCCGAACCGAGTTGATCTCGGACGGAGCCGGGCTGACTGCGGTCGGAGCCGAGTTGACTGCGGTCGGACCCGGATTGATCGCGGTCGGAGCCGAGTTGATCACGAGCGGAGCCGGGCTGGTCTCGGGTGGGGTGGGCGGGCGCGGGGTGGTCGGACGCGGCGTCCGCGGGTTCGACATCGTCGGAGTGCACCGCGGGCTCCTTTCAGGGGTCGAGACTCAGAGCGGTACGGGGGTGCGTGCGGTCACCAGGTCGGTGACGGTGCGGGCGAAGCGGCCGCGGGAGATGGCTGCTACCGCGATGGCGTCGTCGTAGGTGTCGACGTCGGACAGGGTGGGGAGGGCGTGGACTCGGCATCCGCTGTGGCGTAGGGCGGTTTCGGTGAGTTCGCCGGTGCGGCTGGTCGACATGGGGATGTCGGCGAGGAGCTGGGCGGGGCGGGGGTCGGACAGGCCCAGCGCCCACCAGCCGCCGTCGGTGGCGGGGCCCAGGACGGCGTCGCCGGTGGCGACCAGGCGGGCGGCGGAACGGGTGAGCAGGTCGGCGTCGGCCTGTGGGGTGTCCATGCCGATCTGCAGCACCGGGACACCGAATTCGGCGGCGTCGCGGTGGGCGTTGGCGAGGCGTTCGCCGAAGCTGTCGCCGCGTTGCGGGACCACGGACACGCCGCGCAGGGCCGCGGCGAGTTCGATGGCGCGTTCGGCACGGTCGATATCGCCGGTCCAGGCCACCACGCGGTGGCGAATCCCGCTCTCGCGCACCGCGTCCAGGGTGTCGAGCAACGCGCACGCCGCCAGGTAGGCGGCGTCGACCGGCGAGAAAGGCGGTGTGAGACGGGTTTTCGCGAATCCCGCGATGGGTGATTTCGCCACCACCAGCAGGGTGGCGGGCACGGTGTCGGCCGCGCCGAGCGGGCCTTCCACCCCCGGTCGCGGGAACATGATCTCGGTGGGTTCGCCGATATTCATCGCACGCTCCAGAAGTCGCGGGCGGCCCGCAGGGTGCCGAGCCAGGAACCGGAGACCTTGGACTCGCCGTGAGTCCGCGGCCGATAGGTGATGTCACGTTCGAGCACCAGCCAGCCCGCGCGGGCCGCACCGGTGAGCAGGGCCAGCGGATAGCCGGAGCGGGCGTGCAGGTGGCCGAGCGCCTGCAGCCGGTCCCGGCGGGCCACCCGCATGGCGGCGATATCGTGGACCCGCAGCCCGTAGCGTCGACGTAGCCGGAAAGCGAAGGCCCAGTTGCCGATTCGCGCATGCAGCGGCAGCGCGCCCGGCACGGCCCGGCGGCGGCCGACCACCATGTCCACGCCGGGACCGAATTCGGCCACCAGGCGCGGTAGCTCGCGCGGATCCAGCGATCCGTCACCGTCGAGAACGGCGACCAGTTCGGTGTCGGCGGCATCGACCCCGGCGTGTACGGCGCTGCCGTAGCCGGGGGTCGATTCGGACACCACGGTCGCGCCGGCCGCGCGGGCCACCTCGGCGGTGCCGTCGGTGGAGCCGTTGTCCACCACGATCACCCGGTAGCCCATCGGAATTGCTGAAAGTACGCCGGGCAAGGCTTCGGCTTCGTCCCGGCAGGGGATCACCACGGTGACCCCCGGTTCGGAATCCCAGTCGGTCATGGCCTCGACCGTACGGCCAACCGGGCCGATTCGACCCCGGGACACGCATGACGAAAGTATGACAAGAGCTGGCACAATGGCGATCCGGACAGTTCCGGCGGGGTTCTGGGCCTAGGGTTTCCGGCATGGCGAACGCTTCGGCGACCCGGGTCGCACGCTACGTCTCCACTCGCGTCGACGGCTACTGCGCGCTCGCGGCATTTCTGCTCGTGCTCGCCGCCTTCCTGGTTCCGCGAATCGAGGGCAAACAGTGGAGTGATCGGCTCTATGCCGGGGCCGCACCGATCTTCGGGGGCTGGCTGCCGCACGTCGGGTGGGGCACGGTTCCCGCGGTCGCGATCGCGGCGGCCGTCGTGCGGTTCGGGCCGGACCTGGCCCGGCGCCTCTCGTTCGGCCGGCTATTGGCCGCGACCTGGGCGACCGCAGCCGCCTGGGCGTTCGCGCTGGCCATGGTGGACGGGTGGCAGCGCGGTTTCGCGGGCCGCCTCACCACCCGCGACGAGTACCTGCACGAGGTCGGCGGGGTGCACGACATTCCGGCGATGCTGCGCGGATTCTCCGGGCGCATCCTGGATTTCCAGCCGGACTCGTGGACGACGCACGTGTCCGGCCACCCGCCGGGGGCGCTGCTGGTGTTCGTGGGACTCGACCGGATCGGGCTGGGCGGGGGCGCATGGGCCGGATTGCTGTGCGTGCTGGTGGGCACCAGTGCCGCGGCGGCGGTGCCGTTCACGTTGCGCGCGTTGGGATCCGAGCATCGGGCCCGTGCCGCAACACCTTTCCTGGCATTGCTGCCCGCGGTCATCTGGATCGCCGTCTCGGCGGACGGGCTGTTCGCGGGCGTCGGTGCGTGGGCGGTGGCGTTGCTGGCCCTGGCTACGCGACTCGGGCGGGGCTGGGTGCTCGCCGCGGTCGGGTCGGGCCTCCTGTTCGGCTTCACCCTCTTTCTGAGTTACGGCCTGGTGCTGCTGGTGATTCCGGCTGCCGCCGTACTGCTGGCGCGCTCGTGGCGGCCCGCGCTGCCCGCGCTCGCCGGTGCGCTCGCCGTGGTGGGCGCGTTCGCGGCGGCCGGATTCTGGTGGCTGACCGGCTATCACCTGGTGGTGGAACGGTATTACCAGGGGATCGCCAGCACCCGGCCCTACTCCTACTGGGTGTGGGGCAATCTCGCGGCGACGGTGTGCGCGGTCGGTCTGGCCACCGCCGCGGCGAGCTGCCGGGTGCTGGTCGAGCTGGAGGTGCTTCCGGTGAATCCGGTTCGAGAGTGGTTGCGCCGCTGGCGATCCCACGTCGATCCGGCCGCGCTGATGGCGGCCGCCGGGATCGCCGCCATCCTGATCGCGGATATCAGCGGCTTGAGCAAGGCCGAGACCGAACGCATCTGGCTGCCGTTCGACGTGTGGGCGCTGGCCGCGACCGCGCTGCTTCCCCGCCACAGCACGCGCTTCTGGCTCGTCGTGCAGGCGGCGGGGGCGCTGATGATCAATCACCTGATTCTCACCAACTGGTAGCGGGTCACCGCCAGGTGGGGGCTCCGGCTCCGGCGGTGGCCCGCAGCGGGGCGGTGGCGAATTCGGCGAGGCCGTTGCCGGGGGTGGTCTCGGCGATGAAACCCAGTGTGCGGCGGGCACGTTCGGGGCCGGCCACGATATGGCGGACATCGCCGCTGCGGTAGTCACCGGTGACCACGGGCTGCTTGCCGCCGTACGCCTTGGCCAGAATCGCGGCCACCTCACCGATGGTGACGGGGTTACCCGAGGCGATATTGAGCGGTGTGAACGCGCCCAGCGGATGCTCGAGTGCCGCGACATTGGCGGCGGCGATATCGCGGACGTGGATGAAATCGCGTGCCTGCGTGCCGTCTTCGAAGACTCGCGGAGCCTCACCCGCCTCCAGCGCGGACCGGAAGATGGCGGCGACCCCGGAATACGGTGTGTCCCTGGGCATATCGGGTCCGTAGACATTGTGGTAGCGCAGCGCGGTCACGGTGCCGCCGGTGGCCGCCGCCCAGGCCAGGGCGTAATGCTCCTGCGCCACTTTGGAAGCGGCGTAGATGCTGCGCGGGCGCAGCGCGGCGTCCTCGTCGATCGGTGCCCAGGCCAGTGGGCGGCCGTCGGGGCCGCGGTGGTCGAAGCGGCCGTTGTCGAGGTCGTTGCGGGTGCGCGGGGCGGGATCGACGGGCACGCCCGCGGAGTCGACGTAGCGGCCCTCGCCGTACACGACCATCGACGAGGCCAGCACCAGGTGGCGGCAGTGCGCGCGTTCCATGGCCGCGAGCAGCACCGCGGTGCCGAAGTCGTTGTGGCTGGCGTAGGCGGGCGCGTCCTGCGCGCTGACGCCCGCGCCGACCACGGCCGCTTGATGACAGACCACGTCGATGCCGTGCAGCAGTTCGTCGAGTCCGTACGGATCGCGCACGTCGACGCGGGCGATGCCGGCGGGTGGCACGGCGGCGGAACCGTGGGCGGCGGCGAGCATGAGGTCGGCGGCGACCACCTCGTGCCCCGCGGCGAGGGCCGCGCGGTGAATGTGCGAACCGATGAAACCGGCCGCGCCGGTCAGGAGTACACGCATGGGGCGATTCTCGGTCGCGCGGCGGCGGTTTGCGCCCGGACTGGCCGAGCTCGCGTGGTTCGTCACGATTTGGTCAGACGATAGCGGGCGCTCGGCCTCATCGACACGCCGAAATCGCGACACGAATCGCGGGTCTTGCCACGGGGAGCGATCGGGCGCAGAATTCATCACGTAGTGAATTCAACACTCGATGAATTGAGGGTGACCGTGACGGCACCAGCCACGACTACCGATGCCATCGCCATCGAACATCTGGAGGTTCGGCGCGGTGGGCATCAGGTTCTGCAGGACATCAGCCTGACCGTGCCCCGGGGCAGCATCACCGGACTGCTGGGGCCGTCGGGGTGCGGGAAGACGACGCTCATGCGCAGCATCGTCGGCACCCAGATCATCGAATCCGGCACCGTGAGCGTGCTCGGCGACACGGCCGGTTCGCGGGGGCTGCGGCGACGGGTCGGGTATGTGACGCAGGCGCCGAGCATCTACGACGATCTGACCGTGGCCGACAATGTCGCGTACTTCGCGGCGCTCTACGGGGCCTCGCACGACGGGGTCGAAACCGCCTTGGCGGCAGTGGGTCTCACCAGTCATATGGATCATCGCGGCAACGAACTGTCGGGTGGTCAGCGCACCCGGGTCTCGCTGGCGTGCGCGCTGGTGGCGGATCCGGAACTGCTGGTGCTCGACGAACCGACGGTCGGGCTCGACCCGGTGCTGCGCGCCGATCTCTGGGAGCAGTTCCACGCGCTCGCGAAACAGGGTCGGACCCTGCTGGTTTCGAGTCACGTCATGGACGAGGCCGAGCACTGCGATCAGCTGCTGCTGATGCGGGAGGGTCGCCTGCTGGCACAGCTCTCCCCCGCCGAACTACGTTCCGACACCGGCGAATCCAGTCTGGAGAGCGCCTTTCTCAAGCTGATCCGGATGGGAGAAGAGCTGTGAGCGCGACCTTTTCGACGCAGGCCGGAGCACGTCCGGCGGGTCCGCGGCCGCTGGGTTGCTACACCGCCACCACCGTGCGGATCTTGAAGCAGTTGCGGGCCGATCGGCGCACGGTCGCCATGATCGTGCTGGTGCCCGCATTGCTGATGACGCTGCTGTATTTCGTCTACAAGAACTATCCGCAGTTGCCGCATCAGCCGCGACTGTTCGACCGGATCGGCATCACCATGCTCGGCATCCTGCCGTTCGTGGTCATGTTCCTGATCACCGCGATCGCCATGCAGCGCGAACGGGTTTCGGGGACTTTGGAGCGGTTGATGACCACGCCGCTGGCCAAGCTGGATCTGCTGGCCGGGTACGGGACGGCGTTCTCCATCGCGGCGGCGGTGCAGGCGGGAGTGGCGTGCCTGGTGGCGTTCTGGCTGCTGGGGCTGAGCGCGGCGGGCAGCCCGATGCTGGTGGTGCTCATCGCGATCGTGGACGCGGTGCTGGGCGTCGCGCTCGGGCTGCTGGCCAGTGCGTTCGCGCGCACCGAATTCCAGGCCGTACAGTTCATGCCCGTGATCGTGCTGCCGCAATTCTTCCTGTGCGGGTTGCTGGTTCCGCGCGGGCAACTGCCCGGCTGGCTGGAGGCGATCAGCAATGTGCTGCCGCTGAGCTACGCGGTCGACGGCCTGCAGCAGGTGTCCACCCATACCGGTGTCACCGGTCAGATGTGGCGCGACATCCTCATCGTGGCCGCCTTCGCCGCTGTCGCACTGGGTTTGGGCGCGGCCACCCTACGCCGGCGGACTGCGTGACGTCGGGCAATACCCGAAGCGGTCGCCGCCCAGGCAACTCCGGCACCCGGGCGGCGATCCTCGACGCCGCCCGGCTGCGTTTCGCCGCGGTCGGTTTCGACAAGGCGTCCATCCGCTCCATCGCGACGGCCGCCGGTGTCGACCCCGCCCTCGTCCACCACTACTTCGGCACGAAGCACGAACTCTTCGCCGCCGCACTGGAACTCCCCATCGACCCCCAGGACATCCTGGACCGGTTCGCCGTCATCCCCGTCTCCGAGCTCGGCGAAACCATCATCCGCACGGTCGTCCCGATCTGGGACTCCGATTTCGGCGCCCCCACCATCGCGGCCTTCCGCAGCCTCCTCGGCAGCGAGGACCCCGCCCTGGCCCGCACCTTCATCCTGGACGTAGTCCTCAAATCCATCCGCCCCCGCGTGGATTCGCCCCCCGGCACCGGCGCCAGACGCGCCGCCCTCGCCGCCTCCCAGCTGGCGGGCCTCCTGGTCACCCGCAAAATCCTCCGCCTGGACCCCATCGCCTCCATGACGGTCGAAGAACTCGCCGCCACGGTAGGCCCCACCCTCCAGCGCTATTTCACCGGCACCCTCCCCCTGGAGCCCTGACCTCAGCGCGATTGGTCCGAAGGCGCAGCACCTTCCGGTGGACCCGGAATCGGCGGCGTCCACCCTTGCCGCGCCTGCACCGAACCTTCCGGCACCAGCACCCACCCCGGCGGCACCGACGGCCAACCCTGCTGCACCGGCACCGGTTGCTGCGGCGCGGACGGTGACCAGCCTGGATGCTGTTGTGCGACCGGGGCGTACGGGGTGCGGTAACGGGGCTTGGCCGCAGCGGATGCGATGGCGAGCACCGTCACGATCAGAGCCAGGGCGGTGGCAACGAAGAGGAGCCAGGCACCGACACCGAGGTCACCGAAGCCCACCGGACCGAACAGTTCCTGGTCGACGGTGTTGAGCACGAGAAGCAGTCCGCACCCGAAAAGAGCTCCCGCACTGATGGATCCCGCTGTCCGGCCGCGCCCCACGAATGACAGCACCGCCGAGACGAGAGCGACAAACGCGCCGAAAACCACCGGCGCGCCGGCGAACTGCACCTTGTGGTTCCACGTCGTCCACAGGGTGTCACCGTCGATCTGGTGAGTGAACGTGGCGGCCACCAGTAAGCCGGCGAGCGGGACCAGCAGTACACCCACCGTGATCTCCAGACCACCGATCCGGCGGGCCAGCGGCCTTCCAGTGCTGTCCACCGGTGCCGCCGCACGCGACGAGATCCCGCCGAACAGCACGCAAGCCAGCGTCGCGAAGGCGACGAACACAGACACGACGAATACCCAGAACCCGGGTCCGAGGCTCATGGTGAGGTGCGGACGGTTGTTGTGCAGCATCGAAACAATGTCGACCACCAGGGTCACGGCCAGCCCGATGGCCATGCCCACGCCCGCCGCGGTGACCGCGCGAGCCGCCCCGAACCGCCTCGTCAGGCCTGTGATCAGTAGCAAGCCACCGATCACCAGCGCTACGGCCGCCACGATCATGGAAATACCGAGCAGCTGCTGGGTGTGCGCGGGCTGGTTCGTAAGTCCGCTGCCGCTGAACGACCAAGCGCCCCACGTCTGGTGATATCGGTCGGCAATCGAGCGAGGCACACGCGGATCCGGGGCAAGCCGGAACTCGCCCAGATGCAGCAGCGAACCCACCACGAAAAGCGCCGCGAGCAGTATCGACAGCACACCGGCCACCACATCCAGTCCACGACCTGTGGCCGGAACCTGGGCTCCACCAGCCGGATTCGACCACGCCGATGCAGTCGGAACCGGTGCCCCGAAGCCACCCGGGCTCGGCGAGGCGGCTCCGCCGGTCCCGAGCGGCCCGGGTCCAGCTGATGCGGGAGGCACAGCTCCGGCAGGCGCAGGAAAGGCGAATCCCTGGCGCGCTTGCACATCCGGCCACGGCGACGCCGGGCCGGGCGGCGGTGAGTCGGGACCGCCGGGGAGTGGCTGGGCGAATGGGTTGGGCGAGTTACCGCCTGGGCCATATGGGTTTTGCGATGGGTCTGGTCCCCCGAAAGTGCTCACCCGGGCACCCTAGTGGATTCTCCGGGGTCGGGCCTGGGGCGTTATCGCGCCTGCGGGGGCTGTTCCCAGCCCTGTTCGGGCTGTGGCCAAACCGGTTGCGGCGGAGCCGGATGCTGCGGCCATGCCTGCGGGACCTGTGGCGGCTGAACCCAGGTCGGAGGCGGAGTCGGGATGGCTGGCGCGGGTTGTGGTTGACCGGGCAGGTTTCCCTGCGGCGGTGCCCAGCCTGGATATTGTTGCGGGAACGGGGCGTACGGGGTACGGAAGCCCGGTTTCGTGGCGGTGGCCAGGACCGCGAGCACCGTCACGAGCAATGCGATTGCGGTGGAAGCGAACAGGAGCCAGGCGCCGAGCTTGAAGTCGGAGAGCTGCACGGGGCCCGAGAGTTCCAGGTCGACCGTGTCCACCGACAGCAGCAGCCCGGATGCGAAAAGGATAGCGGCGCAGGCGGATGCCATCAGCCGGCCGCGCCCCACGAATGACAGCACCGCCGCGATCAATGCGCCGGCCGCACCGGCCACCAGCACGGCACCGGAGATCTGCGTCTCGTGGTTCCATGCCGACCAGAGGGAGACCCCGGAGGACTGTTCGAAGAACGTGGCGGCCACCGTCAGACCGGCCAGCGGGATGAGCAGGATGCCGACGACGATGTCGAGGCCACCGGCCTTCGCGCCGAGCGGCCGCCCGGCACTGTCCACCGGAGCGTTCGGGCGCGTCGCAGCGCCACCGATCGCTACCGCGACCAGCGCCACCACAGCTATGGGCAAGGAGACCGCGAAAATCCAGAAGCCCGCTCCGAGGCTCGTGGTGACGGTGGAATCGCTGGTGATCAATGCAGATACGACATCGGCGACGGTAGCCGCGGCCACTCCGAGCGTCATGGCCGCCGCCGCGACCGCGACCCCGAGTGCCCCGCGACGTCGCGTCGCGAGTCCGGTCAGCAGTAGCACCGCGCCGACCGCTCCCGCCAGCGCGGCCACGATCATCGGGATCCCGAGCCACTGTTGAGTAGCACCGGACGAATCCACGACGTCGGCATTGGCGAGTGACCATGCGCCCCACTCCGTATGGAACGCCTCGAGCCCGTTCGAGGGATTCCCGGCGCCCCGGAACTCGGCCAGTTTCAGCAACGAACCGACCACGAACAGCACCGCGAGCAAGATGAGCAGCCCACCGGCCGCCATTGCCGCTGCGGCGTTCCTGGCCGGAACCGGTACTCCGCCAACCGAACCCGGCGGCTGCGGCGTCAACCCACCCGGACCCGGCGGCGCGAACGTGTTCGGTGAAAAACCGCTCGGGTCATACGGATGCTGCGACGGTCCTGGTCCCCCGAAAGTGCTCACCCGGGAACCCTAATGGATTCCCGGGTGGGGGGTCGGGCGTGGAAAGCGCCGTCAGTTCTGGGTGAGGAAGAAGGTGTGGTCTTCGTCGGAGACGTCGCGGGCCTCGTCGATGAGGAGGACGGGGATGCCGTTGTCGACGGGGTAGGCGCGGTGGAGGCGGGGGTTGTAGAGGACGGTGTCACCCGCGGGGGTGTGGGCGAGGTGGAGCGGGCCCTTGTCCTGGGGGCAGGCGAGCAGGCTCAGCAGGGTGGCGTCCAGGGTTTCCTCCGACATGGGAGGGAATCTACCGGGCGTCGGGGGCGGGTGGGGAATCGGTGGGGCGGCGGAAGCTGATGTGGCGGTGGCCGAAGAAGGTGATGACGGCTACCAGGCCCATGACCACGACGGCCGCGGGTTTGGCGGGGGCGTGCAGGAGGGAGACCGCCAGTTGCAACAGGATCATGTTGAGGACCATGCCGACGAGGTTGACGCCGACGAAGGCGATGAAGTCGCGCAGGATGTGGCCGCGGACGCGGAACACGAGGGTGCGGTGCATGACGAAGGCGATCACCATGCCGACGGCGTAGGCCAGCGCGACCGACAGCGCGGCGGCGACGTCCTTGGACACCATGTCGCCGAGGATGCTCAGCCACATGATGGTGAGCACCATGCCCATCAGTGTGTTGAAGCCGCCGACCAGGGCGAACGCGACTTCCTGCCGGCGCACCAACCGCAGCAGCGGCCCGGCGGGTGCGACCGGTTCGGGTTCGGGATGCACGTGGGAGAGCGTGGGTGGGGCGTCGGTCACTGCGCCGAGCCGACCAGGTGGCGGTCCGGATCGTCGTCGAGCTGTTCGAGCGCGGGCGCGTCCTGACCGCGGCGGCGGTTGCGGATGTAGAGCCACTGCAGCAGGCCGATGCCGACGAGTCCGGCTGCGGCGCTGCCGATTCCGATCTTCCAGCCCGGCGGACGCCAGCTCAGCTCCAGTTCGGCGTTCGAGGTGCCCGCCGGAATGTCCACGGCCACGAAGACTTTCGACACGGTGTGGAACGGGATGGTCTTGCCGTTCAGGGTGACGCGGTAGCCGGGCCAGGCCAGGCGGGCGAAGGTGAGGCGACCGCCGGTCTCGGAGGACACCCGCACCTTGCTGGTGCTGTCGGTCTCCTCGACGGAGGTGGCGGTCACGTCGTGGGCGTCGCCGATGCGCCCGTTCACGCCGGAGATGGCCCCGCCGTCGCGTTCGAGCACCCAGATGTACTTCTCGTGTCCGGGCACGTCGACGAAATGCCAGCCGTCCGGGGCGGGTTGGTTGCCCGCGTCCGGGAACATGGCCTTCTGCAAAACGACTCGGTCGATGAGCATCAGGTCGGCCAGGGTGCGCCCGGTGGTGGGTTCGGGGCCGAACAGTCGCCGGTAGGAGTCGGGGCAGACGCTGGAATCCCATTCCATGCACAGCATCTGCATGAAGTAGAAGTAGCCGTTGGGCGTGTACCCGTTGACGTAGCCGTCGCGTTCCAGGTGCTTGGCGTAGTTGCCCCACACCAGTGAGCCGTACGCGCCGTCGAGGTTCTTCTCGGCGGGTTGCACGAGTCCGCGATTGGCGAGCTGAAGGGTGGTGCCGCCCTCGAACTTCGGGAACGCGGCCATCGCCTCGGTGCGGTTGGCGGGCAGGTTCCACGACATCGGGGTGGGCTGCACCCACCACACCTGGAACCAGGCGATGGGCACCATGGCCGCGATCACCAGCGCCGTGGCGGCGGACACGCCGCGAGTGCGTCCCAGCCACACCGCGCCCAGCCCGAGCGCGATCACCACGGCCGCGGAACCCAGATGCCAGAGGACATCGTGTGGGTCGGCGGAGAAGGTCCGCACCCACAGCGCGAGCACCAGCACCAGGGCCGCGATGATCCGTTTCTTGCGATCGCGCAGTGTGCCGAAGCGGCCCAGCAGCACGCACACCAGCACCAGCAGGCCCAACGCCAGCATGGGCAGCACGCGGGCGGGCCAGCGCAGCGGGCCGACAACGCCGGGTCCGGCCGTCCACATCAACGCCATCAGCGCGAACAGGGCGATGGCGATGAACTGCTTCCAGTGTTTCTGTGCCGCTTTCCAATCCACGAAGGCCAGCGCCGGGATCAGGAACCAGGCGATGTAGGTCATGGGCAGCGGCTGGACGTAACCCCACCAGGAGGTGAAGGCGGGCATGGTGGTCGGCAGGCTGGGGTTCAGCGATTCCGACCATGGCACCGTCAGGAACTGATCGTTGTTGATCTGCGAATTGCCGCGCGCGGTCACCTGCGCCGACAGCATCGAGGGCAGGAAGGTGAGCAGACCGGCGAGACCCGCGAACACCGCCGCGGCCATCAGCCGCAGCAGCGGGGCGAGTGCTTCACGCGTCCGCGTCCGCAGGTCGCTGCCCTGGCACACCAGGTACCCGACGGCGACCGCGAGCAGCATCAGCACGGCCTCGACCGACGGGAACACGTACTGCACCGAGATCGCCAGGTACAGGTAGACGAAGACCGGGATGGGCCCGCCCTTGCCGCGCAGATACCGCTCCGAGGACGCCCACGCGTGGACCATCCAGGCGGTGCCGGACATGGCGGTGAACCAGCTGGCCTCGTCGAAGAACAGGAAGAAACCGGTGAACGGCATGGCGACACCGGCGACCGCCGCCCACTGCGGGCGCGACCCGTACACCAGGCAGACGCGGTAGACGCCGAGCCCGGTGATGATCGCGAAGATCAGCTTCACGATGCTGGCCAGCACAACGAGATTCGGGACCGAGGGCGCGATCAGATCGATCAGCAGCTGCGGCGGATTGAAAAGTCCCGCTTCCTCATTGGTGTAGTTGCCGGTCATCCACTGCTCGGGAATCAGCAGCGGGAAGTGGCCGTCGCGGAAGGCGCGGCCGAAGAACACCCACAGTCCGCTGTACTGGGATTCGGTGTCGTCGGTGAAGAAGTGGCGGGGGTTGGCCAGGATGACGGCGAGGTAGCCGAGGGTGACACCGAGCGCAGTGATGGCGCCCCAGCGGTACACCTCACGCCGCGCGCTACGGTCGGACACGACCGGACGATCCGACGGCTGCGCGGGCACGTCGCTCCGCGACGATTCGGCACCGTTGTCCTGCCCGGATTCGGTGGCCCCGACCACCTTGGAAACTGAGCTTTCCACCACGAGTTCCAGACCCTACAGGGCGGCGCTGTCGATCACACTTACGCAGCCCCGCGTGAACCCCGACGCAGAGCCGCGTGGGCGCGCACGGCAACCCTGTGTCCATGGGGGTTACGCGATCCTGCGCCAGACTGCGAGGTACGCAATGATGGGTTCGGTGATCACCCTTCGCGCCGATTGCCGCGACCAGCAGCGTGTTAGAGTTCAGCGCGGCTCGGGCCCCGTTTTCCGGCGAGGAGTTCCGCCACACACCGTCATCGAAAGTACATTCAGCTGATGCCGATTCCGTCCGCCCGTACGCATGCGAGCGACCCCAGCGTGACCTCCGGCGGCGAGCGCCCCGTGCGGGTGCACGCGGTGTCCGTCGTGGTGCCCGTGTATCGCGGCGAGGACACCATCGCCACCTTGGTCAGCGAGCTGGACAAGCTCGGTGAGCCGAACACCACACCGCAGGGCGCGCGTTTCGCGGTCGAGGAGATCGTGCTGGTGCACGATCACGGTCCCGATCGCTCCGATGTGGTGCTGCGCGAACTCGAGGAAACCTACCCGCAGGTGCGGGTGGTGTGGTTGAGCCGCAACTACGGCCAGGATGCCGCCACCATCGCGGGCATGGCCGAGGCGCGCGGCGACTGGACAGTCACCATGGACGAGGACGGCCAGCATGATCCGGCGTTCATCCCCGACTTCCTGGACACGGCGCTGAACGAGCGCGCCGATCTGGTGTACTCCAAGCCGGTCAACACCCGCCCGCACGGCTTCCTGCGCAATATCACCTCGCGCGGCGCGAAGCTGGTGCTGGCGACGCTGTTCGCCTTCCCCGACTCGACCCGGTTCGAGAGCTACCGCCTGATTCGCGGCGATATCGCCCGGCAGCTGGCGCAGGTGGCCTCCAATGGCGTCTATCTGGATGTGGCGCTCACCTGGGTGGTGGGCGATGTCGCGCAGGTGCCGGTGCAGTTGCGCGCCGAGGGCCGCGAGGAGTCCGGCTACAACTACCGTCGCCTGTTCTCGCTGTTCTGGAAGATGGTGCTGTGCAGCGGAACTCGCGGCCTGCGTGTGGTGAGCATGCTGGGCGTGACGCTGGCGCTGGGCGGGCTCGGCATGGCGGGCTGGGTGGTCTACCACCGGTTGACCAACAGCAGCGGTGATCCCGAGGGCTGGGCGTCGCTCATGACGGTGCTGCTGCTGTGCTCGGGCGCGATCCTGTTCTCGCTGGGCCTGATCGCCGAATACCTCGGCGTGGCACTGCATGTGCTGGTCGGCAAGCCGCTCTACCTCACCGTCCAGACGCCGACACCGCGCCCCGAGCAGCTGCGTGATCGGCACGACGGCAACACCATTCGGTTCGAGAACGAGGGAGTCCCGCGCGCGTGAGCAGTGACCGCATCATCTTCAGCCGCCCCTTCCGCGCCGCCGGCGAACTGCCGAACGTGGAGGCCGTGCTGTCCTCGGACCACAGCCACGGCGACGGCCCGTTCACCGCGAAGGCCACCGCGAAGCTGCGCGAGATCACGAGTGCGCCGCACGCGCTGCTGACCACCTCCTGCACGCACGCGCTCGAAATGGCCGGGCTGCTGCTGGAACTCGGGCCCGACGACGAAGTCATCGTGCCGAGTTTCGCCTTCACCTCCAGCGCGACGGCCATGGCCATGCGCGGCGCGACCGTCGTATTCGCCGATATCGACGACGCCACCGGCAATCTGGATCCGGAGTCGGTGGCGCGCGCCATCACGCCGCGCACCAAGGCCGTCATGGTCATCCACTACGGCGGTGTGGCCGCCGATATGGAAGGGCTGCAGCGGCTGGCGGATTCGCACGGGTTCGCCATCATCGAGGACAATGCGCACGGGCTGGGCGGCTACTACCGGGGTCGCCCGCTGGGCACCATCGGCACGGTCGGCGCGCTGTCGTTCCACGACACCAAGAACGTGCACTGCGGTGAGGGCGGCGCGGTGCTGCTCACCGACGAGATCCTCATGGCGCGGGCGGAGATCATTCGCGAGAAGGGCACCGACCGGGCGCGGTTCCTGCGCGGCGCGGTGGACAAGTACTCGTGGCAGGACATCGGATCCTCGTACCTGCCCAGCGAATTGAACGCGGCGGTGCTGGACGCGCAGCTCACCGAGTTCGAGACGATCCAGCTCAATCGGCATCGGGTGTGGGACCACTACGCGGCCGCGCTGCCGGAGTGGGCCGCCCGCAACGACGTTCGCCTCATGTCGGTGCCGGCGGATCGGGAGCACACCGCGCACCTGTACTACCTGCGGGTGCCGACCGAGGATCGCCGCGACGACCTGATCCGGCATCTGTCGCAGCTCGGCATCGTGGCACCGTTCCACTATGTGCCGCTGGACTCCTCCCCCGCCGGTTTGAAGCTGGGCCGCACCCCGTTCCCGTGCACCCGCAGCGCCGAGTTCTCCGCGACGCTGGTGCGGCTGCCGTTGTGGCCGGGGCTCACCGAGGAACAGTTGGCCCGCGTCGTCGACGGCGTCACCAGCTTCACCGTCTGACTACCCACTGTCTGACTAACCTCGGGGCATGAGCTCTCACGCCGACAGCACCGCCATCACCAATCTGATCGCGAAGTACGCGGAACTGGTCGACGACGGCGATTTCGCCGCCGTCGCCGCCCTGTTCAGCCACGGTGTGTTCATCGGCAGCGGGACCGCGATCGAGGGTCCTTCGGCCATCGAGAAGATGTTCCGCGCCTTGGTGATCCGCTACGAGGACGGCACGCCGCGCACCCATCACGTCACCACGAACACCGCGATCGAATTCGACGACGCGGCCGACACCGCGACCGCGCGCTCCTATTTCACCGTCTTCCAAGCCCTTCCGGACCTGCCGCTGCAACCGATCGCCACCGGCCGCTACCACGACCGCTTCGAACGCGCCGACGGGTCGTGGCGTTTCACGGAACGGACCGTCCACACCCTGCTGACCGGTGACCTCGGCCACCACCTCAGGGTGCGGGCGGATCTGGTTCAGGCGGACCATCTCCCGAACACACCGGCGTAGGCCAGCGCGCCGAGCGCACCGCCGATCAACGGGAACACGATGAACGCCCACAGCTGACCCCAGGCGTCCTCTTGGAACGGTGCCGAGGCGAGACTGCGCGCCGGATTGATCGAGGCATTGTCGACCGGGATGGCCACGAAATTGGTCACCGCCAAGGTGATTCCGATCGCCACACCCGCCAGCGCGGTGTCGGCCACCTTGTCGGTGACGGCCAGCACCACCAGCACGAGCAGTGCCGTCAGCACCACTTCGACGACAATGACCGAACCCAGCCCGTACCCGTCCTTCGCGGCCGCCCGTTGCGGCCCGTACTCACCCCACCCGTTCGCGGCGAGCCCGTCGACATCCCGGTGATAGTCGGGCAATCCGGCGGCGACGGCGTACACCAGCAGACCCCCGACCAGGGCACCCACTGCCTGCGCCACCACATACAGTCCCGCCGTCACCGCATTGATCCGCCCCAAGAGCAAATGCCCCAGTGTCACAGCGGGATTGATGTGACATCCGGATACCCGCCCCAACGTGTAGGCCAGGCACAACAGGGTGAATCCGAACGCCAGCGACACCCCCAGCGCCCCAACCCTGGACCCTGCGAGCACGGCGGTCCCCACCCCGCCGAACACCAGCAGAAAGGTTCCCACCCCCTCGGCCGCCACTTTCCTCACGACCGAAACTTCTTCCCGATCAACATCTTCCGCAACCACACCGCCAGCAGTACGCGCCATGACCACCCACCCCTTCGAGGTAAGCATCATCGAAATATGATGTTGCATAAGGTTTTCCGAACCAACACCATCACCACGACCCGCGACGCCGGTTGGTTCACCCGGGGACTACTCCGAGTCGTATTCGACGTAGCAGAGTCCCGAGTCGTCCCAGACGCTCACGCAGATCGGTATCGACAGACAGAGGCCGACGACTGCGCCGACGAGCAGGCTCAGCGGTATTCGGGTCCGGGACGGCGGCGCCGCGAACACGCTGCGGCCACGCAGGCCGGTGCCGACCACGGCCGCGGTGTGGGCCAGTCCGGCGACTCCGAGCGCCGTTGTCGCGAACCACATTGCCGGGACCGCGAGGAATGCGGAATCGGACAGCGAATGAACGTTGATGTAGTGGCCGAAAGGCGCGATCCCGGCGTCCTGCAGGACGAGTAGCGCGAAGAGCGGCCAGACGACGCCCAGCGACGCCCATGGGGCGGCCCGCTCGGTCACCAGGATCGCCGTCAGCAGCACCACTCCGGTCACAATCTCGACGATCAGCAGCGACCTCGCGCTCACACCGCCGAAATCCACCGTATGACACCCAGCGTCGGGTACCGGCAGCGTCCGGTACACGCACCCCACCGCCCACACCGCCGCGCCCGCCCCCAGCAGTCCACGCCGAATCTGCGGAAATACCCGCCGAACTCGCCCCACCCGTACCTGCACATCGACTGTCAAACCCGCCCCCTATCGAATGCCCATTCCGGGCCGAGCATACGAGGCATACCGCACGGGTTCGAATCGATCGACTAGCGAGCAGCGGCGCGTACGCACCGCTACGTTTGGTTCGAATGGCTACGTACTCAACGGATGTGGCCGCCGTATGGGAGGAACCGAGCATGACCCAGCCGGGGGGATACCCGACATTCTATCCGAGCGGGGCAGCGCAGCCCGCACAGCGACCCCGCCCATCGGGGTGGTGGATCGTTGCCGGGGTGCTCGTGATCGTGGTGGGATTCGCCGGCGCGATCGGGGTCGGGGTGAGTGGATTCATGCGGATGGCGCACGCCGTGGATGGCTTTCAGCGGTTCGAGATGCCCTGTTCCGCCAACGTGAATCTCGAGGCGGGCCATGACTACACGGTCTATTTCGAGTACGCCGGTGCTTCCTCCGACGATGTCCCAGGGTCGACGCGAGGCCGCCTCAAGGATCCCTCCGGCCAGGTCGTGACCTGGAAACCCTACAGCTCGACCGAGACATATCAATTCGGCACCCGCGAAGGGCGTGCCGAGTATTCCTTCCGAGCCACCCAGAGCGGCACATACCACCTGGAAACCGAGGGAGATCCGGGCGAGACCCTGGCCATCGGCGACGGCCTCGGCTCCTCCATCGCGACAACCCTGTTGATCGCCGCACTCGTCGGCCTCGGCGGCCTCTTGGTGGGCATCGCGATTATCGTGACCGCGGTCGTTTTGCGCAGCCGGACCCGACGACAGCCAATGGGCGGATTTACACCAGTCTCACCTCCCGGATTCTGAGCCGAGAAATACGATGAGCTCGCGAGGCAGGCCGTGGGTGTCGTGCAGGTACCGATAGTCGTGCTCGCTCAGGGTCTCGCCGAACCGCTTGTTCGACAAGATTTTTCGTCCCCGTTCCAGTAGGAGGTCAAATTTGCGTTCCTCGTCGAGCAGGACGGTGCGCACGTCGACCGGGTCGATCGATTGCTGGAAATGGTCGAGGGTGTGGTCGATCAGCTCTGGTGGCAGGTCGGAGAGGGATCGGGTCGGGTCCTGTTGCCGGAGGGTTGTCAGGGTGCGGCGGATGAGTCGGCGCAGGACGTAGCCGCGCCCGTTCGGGGATGGGGTGACTCCGTCGCCGAGAATCACTGTGCTGGAACGCAAATGATCCGATACCAATCGCAGGGACGGTTCGTCGAGAGACTCCCACAGCGGTGGCAGCAGGGTCAGCCAGGGCTGAAAGAGGTCGGTTTCGTAGACGGAACGCTTGTTCTGCAGGATCGATACCAGCCGTTCCAATCCGAGCCCGGTGTCGATGTTGGGCCTCGGCAGAGATTCGAGACTGCCGTCTGGATGTCGGACGTAGCGCATCATGACGTGATTCCAGACTTCCACCCAGCGGTCATCGAATGTCGGTGTGCCCTGCGGGATTCCGGGGCCCGTCCAGACGAAGATCTCCGAGTCCGGGCCGCAGAGCCCGGTGGGGCCGTTGGACCACCAGTTGTCGTGCGTGGTCGGTTCGACCGGCACGCCCAACTGTTCCCAGGTGCGCTGCGATTCGTGGTCCGGTTCGACCTGTTCGTCGCCGCCGAAGACGGTGACGTGGATCCGCCCCGGGTCGATGCCGAACCCGGGGCGCAGCAGTTCATAACCCCATTGCAGACTCTGCGGTCCGCCGTAGTCCCCCAGCGACCATGATCCGAGCATCTCGAACACCGTCAGGTGAGTGTCGTCCCCGACCTCATCCAGATCGGTGGTGCGCAGACACCGTTGCCTGTTGGTCAGCCGCCGCCCCGACGGATGCGGCTGCCCCCGCAGATACGGCGTCAGCGGATGCATTCCGGACGTGGTGAACAGCACCGGATCCCCCGGTGACGGGATGAGGGATCCCCCCGGCATGAGTTCATGCCCGCGCTCACGGAAGAACTCCAGGAAGGTACGAACGATCTGATCGGTGGTCAACATGATGATGGCTCCATCGAAGCAAGTTCGACCGGAATCGACCGCGCATGCCGGATCACTCGTGGAAGCGAACCCGTCAGCGAACCGTTTCCGGTCGCCGACAAGGGAAATGAGGTCAGGCGAGAGCGACCGGCGAGCAGCTAGCTCGCGCGGCAGCGATTCGCAACAGGACCTTCATGGACGGCACCCTAATCCCGACGCCGCGATTCGCGCAAAGGAATTGATACGTCGCGGCCAGTGGTGAGACCGTCGGCCTTCCACAGCGGGGAGGGTCGGCACCCGTCCCGGGCTTCCGCGTGTGTCCGGATCAAGCGGAAGAAGCGGGACGGGTTGCCGCCGTTTGGGCCCATCACGATCTTCGGGCAAGCCGGTGACCTGGTCAATTCTCGGAATATCTTGGTGCTGGCCAAGTTTCGGCTTGGGTGTGGAACGAACTACGGTTGGGTCGTGGGGATGACGTTTGATGATCTGCGGGTGTTTGTGGCGGTGTGCCGGGCGGGGAATTTGAGTGTGGTGGCACGGGAGTTGGGGTGTACGCAGCCTGCGGTGAGTCAGCATGTGAAGCGGCTGGAGAAGGCTACGGGGGTGCGGCTGCTGGAACGGCATTCGGAGGGGGTGACGCCGACTGCCGAGGGATGGGTGCTGTACGAGGCTGCCAGCGAGGGGATGGCGGGGCTGGATCTCGCATTGCGGCGGCTCGGCGAATTCGCGCGCGGGGAGGCCGGTTCGGTGCGGGTGCATACCGGCGCGACGACCATCCGGCATTTCATGGCCGGGGCGATCAGCGAGGGTGACCGTCGGCAGGACCGTCGCCGGTATCGAGTTCCGCCCGGTCACCGAACTGCCGTGGGTGCTGGTGGTGCACGGCGACGACCCGCTGGCCGATCGCACCACCATCGCCCCTGCCGACCTCGCCGATGTCGCGCTTATCCGCCTGCCCGAGCATTCGGTCTCGCGCCGCCATCTCGATGCCGCGCTGACCCGGCTCGGAGTCCGGCCGCATTCGGAAAACGGTGCGACGGACTGGAATACGGCGGTTCTGCTGGCAGGGCTCGGGATCGGGCACGCCCTCGTTCCGGCGCTCTCCTATGACGGCGGTGATGTGTGTCGGGTGCCGGTGCCGTTCGTCCCGCCGCTCGCCGTTGGCTGGGCGACTCGTCGCTGGGCGGCCCTGCCGGCTCTGACTCACGAATTCGCGGGTCTCGTGGAAGCAGATATTTGATCTTGATCAGGGGCAACCGGTACGGCCATTCCAGCTATGCAGCATACTTCTAGCAAACCTCATGGGGCGACGACAGCGGGGATCGAGATGACGGGTGGTGTGGACCTGACCGGGGTCCTGACGGAATTGATCGACGGGTTCATTCTGCAGCGGGAGCGGCGTGCTCTGCTGATGCCCGAGCTGTATGCACCGCCGACGCTGCCGCGGCCGGGTGCTTCGGAGTCGGATCTGGAGGCTGCTGAGGGGCGGCTGGGGCGGCGGCTCGATCCGGTTCATCGGCAGTTGTTGCAGGTTGCGAATGGGTGGCCGGAGTTCGATGGGAGTCGGAATCTGTTGGGGACGGCCGATATCGGAGTGTCCACCGCGTGGGGGGCGGCGCAGGAGATGATCGATATCTACGCGGAGACGGGCGGGGGCGCGATGTTCGGGTGGCCCGCTGATCGCGCCGACGCGGTGCCGATCTGCGAGTACTCCCATTCCACGGCGTTCGTCATCATGTCCGACGGCCCGGACCACGCGGCCGGGCAGGTCCGCGACTTCAGTTCCGGGTCGAACTCGGTTTTCCACACCGTCGAGACCTGGCTGCGGTGCGAGTTGGAGAACGAGACCGACTGGCTGGACGGGGAATCGTACGGTCCACACGGCCGGGCCTGGCGGCGACCGGTCACCCCCGAGAGCCCCGGCATCCCGGAGATCGTGGCGAAACTGGGCGAGTCGCGGCGCGCCTTCCGGGCCATCCGCCCGATCTGGCTGCCCGAACCGGGACCGGATGCCAACCCGGGCGCGACCGCGGACCGGATCGACGCGCTGACGCGGGAGCTGTCTCTCCCGGCCGAGCACCGGCTACTGCTCTCGAGCACCGACGGCTGGCCGAGCATCGCTCCGGTCGCCCATTCCGTGACCGGCTTCGGTGCCGTCGACCTGCTGAGTGTCGCGGAACTGCGGGACGGCACCCGCTGGCGGGCGGCCGTCGACAGGGCGTACGCGGCCGCGCAGCGCCTGGAAATCGGCACCGGCGAACCGGTTCCGGTGTATCCGGACCTCACCCCGTTGGCGGTCAGCACCGAGGCCGGGCTCCGAGCCTGGGCGATCGGCACCGACGAGGCGGGCCGAGTGATCCAATGGCCGGCCTATCTGATGACCGAGCAATTCTCCAGCATCCGCGACTATCTGCTCCATCTGGTCGACGAGGCCGAACGACTTCTCGACATGGCACGCATCGACGCGCTGGACACCGAGCACGTTCCACGCTGACCCGGGAGCCTCAGCCCTCGGCGCGGTGCAAGTAGCAGTTGGTCTCGATCAACGCACCGGGATCGAACTGACCCGTCCAGCCCGCAGGCCCGACCACACGGACGGTGTCGGTCCACGGCGCATACGGTTTGCCGTCCGCGTCGTGGCCCGGATACGCCACATAGCCCCAGTAGCAAGCGATTCCGGCCGCGGGCGGCGTCAGCACCCACCGCCCCGCCGCGATATCGGTACCGAAGGCGATCTGCCGAACCTGCATCGACGCAATCACATTCGGATCGCCATCGCTCACCTCGCCGGGCCCGGCATCGGCCACCCCCGTCGCCACCGCGATAGCCGCCGCTCCCATCGTGGCCGCCACGAACACGCGCTTCATCCCCGCCCGATTCCCCTCGATATCGACAATCCCCGCCACCCCGAACAAGACAGCAGCGCACTCTAACAGCCCCACAGCGCCCCGCAGTAGACCTGCGGATCGGTCACCGAATCGGCCTACCGCGGGGCCCGGAAAGCTCCGGTCAGGCGAAGAGGCGTGCGGCGAGTTCCGTGGTGAGTACCTCGTAGGACTCGGTGGCGCGGTTGTACCACCAGGTGCGGTCGTCGGGTTCGGAGCGACCGGCCGCCTGCACGGCCCGCGTCGAGGGACGGTAGGTGGAGCTGCGCGGGATGTCGTCGACGACGTAGACGATGTCGGGACGCTGGTCGGCGGGCAGCACGCGCACCGCCTCGGTGACGTCCTTCGGGGCGAGCCCGAAGCCGGCGCGGACGCTGACGGCAGCCACCGCGAGGACACGGTCCCGGGTGGGGAGCGCGAACGCCACTTCCATGTCGACGGCTGTGATGTCGTTGAGCGCGTCTACGATCGGCTGCGTGTAGACGGGACCGCGAGTGGTCGGGATGACCGTGTCGCGCCGGTCCATCAGCCAGTAGTCACCGTCCGGATCGCGGCGGAAGAGGTTCTCCGTCGGCATCCAGGAATCGCCGGGCGCGAAGACGCCGCGCAGGCCACCCGCGGACAGCTCGACCGCATCGGAGACGGTACCGATCAGTAGCCCCACCTCGTTGTCGGCGCAGCGACGCGCGAAACCCGTGTCCTCGACCTGGATTTCGTCGGTGAGCGGGTCGTAGCCGATGAGTTCGACCTTGGCGGTGCCGGGCACCGGACGGCCCTTCGAACCGACCTTCGCGCCGGACACGTTGGCCAGCACCACATCTCCCTCGATGGAGGCGTAGAACTCGAGCACCCGGGCCGGTTCGAACCGCTCCTGGGTGCGCCGCCACAGGCCGCGCGGCATACCGGAACCGATGAACAGGCGGATCGGGTGCGGATGCCCGTTGGGGAAGGTGTCGGCGTCGAGGATGTCGCGCAGCATGGTCCAGGTGTAGGTAACCACCGTGACGCCGTAGCGGTGCACCTCCTCGGCGAAGCGCGCCGGATCCAGCGAGCGGGCCAGCGCGATCCGGCTGCCACCCGCCACCGCGCCGCCCAGGCTCACCAGCAAACCGGACGAATGATGCAGCGGCGCAAGGCAGTACACGGTGTCGTGGCGGCCCAGATCCGCCGCCGACGCGGTACCGAAGGCCGAGAGCGCCCAGCGGTGGTTGGTCACGTATTTGACGTCGAACTTGTCGCCGGTGCCGGTCACCAGAATGAACGCCAGCTCCCGGGCCAGGCCCGGATCCGGGCGGTACCAGGCGGGCAGGGTCACCGCGGTGGGATCGATCTGCTCCATATCGACCACATCGGTGCCCGCGGGAATATCGAGGCCGCGGGCATCGCCACCGCCGAGCACCAGCACACGATGGCCGGTGGCCGCGGCGTTCGCCAGATTCTCCGGATCGGTGAGCAGCAGCTTGGCCCCGGTCAACTCCGCGACCTTGGACAGTTCACTGCCGGGCGCGAGCAGCACCGCGACCGCGCCGAGCCGGGACAGCGCGGCGACGGCGGCCAGTGCACTGGGCCGGGTCTCCATCACGACGCCGACCCGGGTGGCCGGGCGCACGCCGACCGAGATCAGCCCGCGCACCACATTGTCGATGCGCTGGTTGACCGCCTCGGCGGTGTGCACGCGATCGTCGAACAGGAACAGTTCCCGCTGCGGCCCGCGTCGTGCCTGTTCGGCGAGCAAGCGGCCCAGCGAGATTCGGGTGTGCGGCTGGATCATGCCCAGGCGGGTCAGGCGCGGCAATGCGCGGGCGGCCTCGCCGGTGAGTTCGACGGTGCCGCGCAAGGTCTGCCCGGCGACGCCCTCGATGGTCTTGCCCAGGCTGGTCCCGGCCTCGGCGAGGCTGCCCAGCGCGTGCACGGCGCGGGTGAGCCCGGTGCGCGGACCGTTGCGCACCACCTCGGTGCTCATCCGCTCGACCTGTGCGGGCAGTTCGGCGCGGCCGCTGAGGTAGTTGACCCAGTCGCGCACCACCGGCCAGGTCTGGCGGGTGGCGGTGGAACCCGACACCAGCCCGAAATGCCCTGCGACGATGCTGGCTTCGTACACGTCGGAGTTCGGGGCGGCCCGCACGATGCCGCGCACGGCGGCGGGCTGGCCGATGTCGTCGACCTCGCCGACGAAGGCCAGGATCGGGCAGGTGATCTCCGCCAGCGAGATGAGCTGATCGCGGATCACGAACCCGCCCAGCATCATTCGATTGTGTTTGACGAACTGCTGCAGCAGGTCGGTCAGCGCGGGGCCCGGGTAGCCGAGCCAGCCGTCGGCCTCGAGGAAGCGGCGCTGCCGTTCCTTGGGCAGCAGCGCCTCGCGGTTGTGCAGCTGGCGCAGGAAGTCGATGCGAGCACGCGCGGTCTTGACCGGGTCCAGGGCCTGAAAGCCAAGGCGCACCATGGAATCGGTGATCGGCAGCCGGTTGAGCACATGGTCGGTGAGGAAGTCGGCGGCGTCGGAGACCAGCCCGTGCGGCAGTCCGAAGGGCATGCCCGCCACGGCGTCGACCGGGCTGCCGAAGGTCACGATGGACTCGACGCCCTTACCGGCGCGGTAGGCCGCGACCTGGTAGGCGAACATGCCGCCCTGCGAGTACCCCATGACATGCACTCCGCGCCCGGTGATTTCGGTGACGGAGTCGATGGCGCTGGAGACGGCCAGCACGTGGTCGGCGAGGTCGCGGTCCATGCCGCCCTCTTCGGTGGCGGGTGAGCCGAAATCGACCACCCAGCAGTCGATTCCGCCCTCGTGCAGAATGCCGACCGCCCCGTCGGCGGCATTCACGTCCCAGATCTCGGCGGTCACCATGATCGGCGGCACCAGCACCACGACCGGACGATCGGCGACGGTGTCGTCCGGGAAGTAGTGCCGCAGGCGGTACATCCGCTTGCGCTCCACCACCTCGTAGGGCGACGATTCGATCTCGTGCACCAGTCCCCCGAACCGGAGCACTTCGAGCCCGTTCTGTGCGGTCGCGACCAGTCGCTCGATCGGACCCACGACGGACCTCGTATTGAATTTCACGGCTTCACTCCCAGACTTTTCCTGGCCTTGACCAGCGTCACCCGCCCCGACGCGTCTCGATGAGCTTGCCATAGCACCACCCTACTGCGCTGGCGCTGTGATCAGAGCCATGTGGGGCCACCCGAAGCAAACCGGCCGTTCGGGGTTTACGCGATACAGCAACATTCCAGGCATCATGTTTTGCCTTTTCGATACACCACGCGGGCCGGAGTTCTACCATCGGTAGCGCTGGAACGCACTGTCGCGCATGTCAATTCACTCACTTGTCTAACTCACGCAGGCCCCGTCCCGGCCTGCTGTTTCGCCGTGGACTCCACCGCCCTCAGTCGCGGTGGCCCTTCGAGGTGAGGACCGCAGCATGACCATCGAAATGCCCCTGCAAACCGAAAACGGCCAGCGCAAGACCCTCAGTACCGCTGCCGCCCACCAGCTCGCGCACACCACCAAGTCCGAACCCCAGATGCAGGGCATCAGCTCGCGCTGGCTGACCCGCTCGCTGCCGTGGAGTCAGGTGAAAGGTGGTGTCTACCGGGTCAACCGCCGTCTGACCCACACCGTCGGCAACGGCGAGGTGGAGTACATCATCAACGGCCCGCACGCCCGGGTCATCCCCCTCGAACTGCAGGAGCTGCCGCAGCTGCGCGGCTTCGACGACGAGGAGATCCTGGCCACCGTGGCCGCACGCTTCGAACAGCGGGATCTGCCCGCGGGCACCGTGGTCGCCGAATTCGGCAACCCGATGGATCAGGTGCTGCTGATCGTGCACGGCAAGCTGTCCAAGATCGGCACCGGTGAATACGGCGAGACCACCAAGCTCGGCATGCTCGGCGGCGGTGACTTCTTCGGCGACGAGACGCTGACCGATCCCGATGCGATCTGGCCGGTCACCATCAAGACCGTCACCCCCACCACCATCCTGGTGCTGGCCCGCTCCCAGGTCGTCCAGCTGTCGGAGAACATTCCGGCGCTGGCCGAACATCTTTCGGCCATCGCGGAGGCGCCGGCGCTGCCGCAGAACAAGTACGGCGAGGCCGAGATCGTCATCTCCTCCGGTCACCACGGCGAGCCCGTGCTCGACGGCACATATGTCGACTACGACTCCCAGCCCCGCGAATACGAACTGAGCCTGGCGCAGTCGGTGCTGCGGGTGCACACCCGTGTCGCCGACCTGTTCAACGACCCGATGGATCAGATCGAGCAGCAGTTGCGCCTGACCATCGAGGCCCTCTACGAGCGCCGCGAATACGACCTGGTCAACAATCCGGACTTCGGCCTGCTCAACAACTGTGACCTCAAGCAGCGCATCTACTCCGAGTCCGGCGCGCCCACTCCGGACGATATGGACGAACTGCTGTCCATGCGCCGCAGCACCAAGCTGTTCCTGGCCCACCCCAAGGCGATCGCCGCCTTCGGCCGCGAATGTTCCAAGCGCGGACTGTATCCCGACCCGGTCGAGGTGGACGGTCACCGCGTGCCCGCCTGGCGCGGGGTGCCGATCTTCCCGTGCGGCAAGATCCCGGTCAGCGACACTCAGACCACCTCGATCCTCGCCATGCGCACCGGCGAGAAGGATCAGGGCGTGATCGGCCTGCACCAGACCGGAATTCCGGACGAGTACGAGCCCAGCCTGAACGTGCGCTTCAAGGGCATCGACGATCAGTCGATCATCTCCTACCTGGTCAGCTGCTACTACTCGGCCGCCGTCCTGGTCCCCGACGCGCTCGGCATTCTCGACAATGTGCTGGTCGCCCGCAAGTCCGACTGAGCGGGGTGACCAGCCATGTCGGTGCTCTCCCGCGCCGCGGCCCCGCCTGCCACCTCCGAGGTGGCGGCGGCCGTCGCCGCCCTGCTGAACAACCTCGACACCACCGCACCCGCGACCCTGCTCGCGGCAACGCAAGCCGTTGCCGCGCTGGATGATCCGAGCCTCGGCGCCTCCGACGCCGCCGAGGCCCACAGCCCCCGACGGTTACTCGGCCCCGAGGGCCTCGGGGCCCCGAGTCTCCGCGTGAACCTACCCAACCCCCAGGTGATCACGGAGCTCGCGGGACAGGCATCGCGTCCGCCGTCGCCTGCTGGCGGCGCGGTGCCGACGCCCCAACCCCCCACCTCCCCACCCGCCCAACCCCTCCGCCCCATCCCCCGCACCTTCGGCTCGGGCTGGCAACCCTCCCCACCGGCGGAAACCCACTCCGCGCACGAAATCGACGCCCCGACGGGACCTTCGGCCACCCGACCGGCGATCGACCTCGGTAGCCGCTCGAGTCCGCCCGGCGGTAACCCGCCTCGGCGGATCGCGAACGGTCCCACCGGAATCGGGACGGCGTCCGCCAACCGCACGAGTCCCACGGACGCGGCGGCGCTGCTGCCCGATCCGAAGCAAGCGGCCGGGGCGCGGCGGTTCTCGCACGGTCCCAGTGGGATCGGGACCGGGTCGGAGCGGCGGGCCAAGGGGTCGGTGATTCCGGCGCTGTACTGTCCGCCGCCGGTGCGGGACGATCCGGTGCTGGCCGAGGCGGTGAATGTCGGGATTCTGGGGTGGGCCGAGCAGATCGGGCTGTACGAGGGGCGGCTGGATGATCTGCGGAAGGCGGATTTCGGGCGGCTGATCATGCTGGCGCATCCGGACTGCGATGATGCGGACAAGCTGCTGGCGGCGGCGAAGTGCGCGGTGTCGGAGTGGTCGGTGGACGACTACTACTGCGAGGAGGACGCCAGCGATATCGCGCCGGACGGGTCCCGCTCCAGTGCGGAGGCCGAGCTCGGGCCGCGGCTCGAATTGGCCGCCGCCGCCATGGATCCGGTGCATCTGCCCGCGCGGTATCAGGTGAAGGTGGAGGAGGCGATGCAGAACGATCCGATTCTGCGGGCCTTCCGTACTTCCTTCGAGCACCTTTCGCAGTTCGCTACCCCCGCCCAGGTGGCGCGGTTGCGGACCGAGATCGCGGGCTGGTTCATCGCGCTCGGCGCGGAGGCCGGCTGGCGGACCGCGGGGCGCATGCCGCCGGTCTGGGAATACCTGCTCAATCGGCAACCGCACAGCTTCCTGCCGTGTATGGCCCCGCTCGACGCGGTCGGCGGTTACGAACTGTCGGCCGCGGAGTACACCGATCCGCGGGTGCGGCGGGTGGTCACCACTGCCGCGCTGGCCAGCCAGATGGTCAACGATCTCTACTCCATGGCGCGCGAAGATCTCTCCGGCGGAAGGGAATTCAATCTCCCGACCGTGCTGGCCGCCGAGGAGAACTGCACCCGCCAGGAGGCCGTGCAACGCACCGCCGAGGTCCACGACGAACTGGTACACCGCTTCGAAGCCGAGGCGGGCCTGCTCGCCGCCACCGGTTCCCCGGAGTTGCACCGCTTCCTGACCGGCCTGTGGGCCTGGATGGGCGGCAATCGCGCCTGGCACGCCGACAGCCGCCGCTACAACGAAACCCCCTGAAACACCGTCTGTTCCGTGCGCAGTACTTCCAGCGTCATATCGCCCATTCGAGAGGATGACCTGCCATGACCGCGCTCCACCCCCAGCCCGACGCCGTCCTGAAGACCGAGTACCAGAAGTCGGTCGCGTCCTACTGGAACAACAATCCCAACGACGACCGCGTCAACACCAAACTCGGCGAGGTCGACGGGCTGTACCACCACCACTACGGCATCGGCGAGCCCGACCTGTCGGTGCTGGAGGGTCCCGAGGAGACCCGCCAGGACCGTCTGGTCAAGGAACTGCACCGGCTCGAGACCGCGCAGGCCGACTTACTGCTCGACCAGCTCGGCGACGTCCGCCCCGGCGACCGGCTGATGGACGGCGGATCCGGGCGTGGCGGCACCAGTTTCATGGCCAATCAGCGCTTCGGCTGCCAGATGGACGGCGTCACCATCTCCGAATACCAGGTGGGTTTCGCCAATGAGCAGGCCCGCGAGCGCGGTGTCAGCGAGAAGGTCCGCTTCCACTTCAAGAACATGCTCGACACCGGTTTCGAGACCGGCTCGCGGCGTGGCATCTGGACCAATGAAACCACCATGTACGTCGACCTTTTCGAGCTGTTCGCCGAGTTCTCGCGGCTGCTCGAGCCGGGCGGCCGCTACGTCTGCATCACCGGCTGCTCCAATGACGTGTTCGGCGCGCGCTCGGCCTCGGTGAGCTGGATCGACGCCCACTACGGCTGCAATATCCACCCGCGCAGCGAGTACTTCAAGGCCCTCGCCGCCAATAATCTGGTCCCGGTCGCGGTCACCGACCTCACCCCGGCGACCATCCCCTACTGGGAACTGCGCACCCATTCCGAACTGGCGACCGGCGTCGAGAAGCCGTTCCTGACCTCGTACAAGGAGGGCAGCTTCCAGTACCTGATGATCACCGCGGATAAGGTGGGCCGGTGACCGGCTCACCTGACACCTCCAACGCTACGGCCGCCGGACCGGCGGTAGACCGTGAGACCCTGCTCGTCGAGCTCGTGGACGAGCAGGGCCGGGCGCAGGGATCGCTGTCGGTGGCGGCGGCGCACACCGCGCCCGGGCGGCTGCATCGAGCGTTCTCGGTGCTGCTGTTCGACGCCGCCGGGCAGGCGCTGTTGCAGCAGCGGGCCGGCGTGAAGACGCGGTTCCCGCTGCTGTGGACCAATACCTGCTGCGGGCATCCGGAGCCGGGGCAGGCGGTCGTCGAGGCGGCGGCCAAGCGGCTGCAGGAGGAGCTCGGGATCACCGCGGAGCTCACCGAGGTCGGCGCCTTCACCTATCAGGCCACCGATCCGAACACCGGGCGCGTCGAGTTCGAGTTCGACCACGTGCTGATCGGGACGCTCGACCATGCCGCGCCGGAACCGAATCCGGACGAGGTGGCCGATATCGCATGGGTCCGGCCCGACACCCTCGCGGAGGATGTCGCGGCCGAACCCGCGCACTACACCCCGTGGTTGGGTGGAGTGCTCGCGACCATCGCGGTCGCGACCGCGTAGGCGGGAGCTGGGCCCGCCTGCGCGAGATCTAGGCCGGGACCGGGGTCTGGTCGGCGTCCAGCAGCCAGTCGTTGGGGGCGAAGAGTTCGAAATGGACTCGGTCCGAAGGGATTCCGGCGGACATCAGCTGAGCCCGCACGTACTGCAGGAATTCGGTGCCGCCGCAGAGGTAGTAGTCGGCGTCCTCGGGCAGCTCGACCCGGGTCACATCCAGCAGGCCGTGGCCGTCCGCGCGGTACCAGGCGCGCAGGTAGACGTCGCTCAGCCGCTTCGCCAGATCGGCGACGGTGTCGCGCAGCGGATGCGCGGTGCTGGAACGGTCGGCGTGCAGGATGACCGTGCGGCGCGTCGGGGTCTCGGCGGCCAGGTATTCCAGGATGCCGGCCATCGGGGTGACACCGATGCCCGCGGAGATCAGCACGAGCGGCGTCCCGGCCTCGGTGTCGATGGTGAGATCACCGGCGGGCAGCGTGATTTCGAGGCTGTCGCCGGTATGCACGGTGTCGTGCAGCCAGGACGAGACCTCACCGTCGGGCGTGTTCTCCTCGGCGAGCACCTTGCGCACGCTGAAGGCCAGGCGACCGTCCCCGCCACGGTTGACCAGGCTGTACTGGCGCAACTGCCGGGCACCGTCGCTGAGGCGCGCGCCGACCGAGATATATTGCCCCGGAAGGAATCCCGGCAGCGGACGCGCCGGATCGGCGGATTCCACCACGAAGGTCACCACCCCGGACGGATCGTCGAGGCGTTGCACCACCCGGGCTTCGCGGAACACGTCACCGGGCTCGACCCCGGCCTCATCGTAGAGTTCGCGCTCGAAATCGATGAGAGTCGTTGCCATCAGCCAATACACGCGATCCCAGGCCGCCGCGATCTCCGGCGTCACCGTGTCAGCGCCCAGCACCTCGACGATGGCGGCGAACAGATGCTCGTGCACGATGCGGTACTCGGGTTCGGTGACACCGAGCGAGACGTGCTTGTGCCCGATGCGGGACAACAGTTCCCGGGGATGCGGGAGCGCCGGATCGACCAGGTGGGTGGCGAACGTCGCGATAGAGGCGGCGAGGGCCTTCTGCTGGGCGCCCTGACGCTGATTGCCGCGATTGAAGCGGTCGCGCAACAGGTCCGGGTGCGCGGCGAACATCTTCGAGTAGAACAGCGGGGTGATCTGATCGATGTGCGCGCCCACCAGGGGCAGGGTCGCGCGGATCACCTCGGCGTGCTCCGGTTCCAGTTCGACGGCCCGCTCCAGCGTTGAAACGGCATTGTCGAGGGCAGAATCCGGCGCGGGCCTCATGAGGTCTCCTAGGTGTCGATGAGTGCGGCTACCGGGAATACCGGCATATGCAGCAGATCCACGGTGCGCTGATCCACCAGATCGGCGAGCACGTACCGGTCCAGCTCGGCATAGAAGGCGTTCTGCGCGGTGGCGAGCACGCCCCGCAAACGACAGGCATTCGCGAGTGGGCACGGATTGTCGCCGACGCAATCGATGACTTCGTTATCGCATTCGAGCTGGCGGACAATGATGCCGATGGTGGTGGTGCGACCGGCCTCGGTCAGGAAGATCCCGCCGGTGCGCCCGCGCTGGGACTCGACGTAGCCCAGTTCGGCGAGGCGCGAGACCGCCTTCGCGACATAGTTCTCGGAGGCGTTTACCTGTCGCGCAATAAGTTTGACGGTGACTCGTTCCTCGGCCCCACTGCTGACCGTCAAGCGCATGAGCGCCCGCAGGCCGAGGTCTGTGAACCGGGAAAGCTGCATGAGATCAACGGTACTTAATACGTTTCCGAAAAGCATATTTTCGCGATGTGCTCTTTAATACGTCATTCTGTGGGGATTATGTCGCTCGAAACACATTGGCGTCAGGACATTTATCACTTGCCAGCAAATCTCTGGCAGCGGACGCCGCCGCTGCCAGAGATTGTGCCTCAGACCGTGGCCATGAGTTTCGTCCGGGTGGCCAGTCCGTAGTAGATGACCAGGGCCAGGCCGCAGCCGATGAACCAGCTGTACTGGGCCGCGGTGTGCATGCCGTAGACGTCCTTGGCCAGTACCGGGAACACCGCCGCAAGCGCCCCGACCACGGTGGCGATCACCGCGACCGGATTGAATCCCTTGGTGTACCAGTACTTTCCGGTCTCGGACATGGTGAACAGGTCGTCCACCGCGATCTCCCGCTTGCGGATCAGGTAGTAGTCGGCGATCAGCACCCCGAACAGCGGTCCGATGAACGCGCCCAGCACCTCGAGGGTGTAGTGGATGACGTCCGGGTTGTTGTACAGGTTCCACGGCGTGATCAGCACCGAGCCGACCGCCGCGATCATGCCGCCCATCCGCCAGCTGATCTTCTGCGGGCTCACGTGCGAGAAGTCGAAGGCCGGGGAGATGAAGTTGGCAACGATATTGATGCCGACGGTCGCGATGGTGAAGGTGAGCGCGCCCAGCACGATGGCGAAGGTGGAGTCGATGCGCGAGACCGTCTCGACCGGATCGGTGATGAGCTCGCCGTACACCGGGATGGTCAGCGACGCGGTGATGACGACCAGCAGCGAGAAGGCCAGGAAGTTGACCGGCAGCCCGAGCAGGTTGCCGCGGCGCACCGCGGCCATCGACTTGCTGTAGCGGGAGAAGTCGCCGAAGTTCAGCATGGGCCCGCAGAAGTAGGACACGACCAGCGCGATCGCGCCCAGGATCACCGGCAGGGCGTCCCAGCCGTGGTACTTGACCGAACCCAGCTGCAGGTTGATCGAACCCCACCCGGCCTTGTAGATCAGGTAGCCGCACAGGAAGAACATGACGACATAGACGGCGGGACCGCAGAAGTCGATGAACTTGCGGATCGATTCCATACCCTGCCAGAACACGGCGGCCTGCACGATCCACAGCACTAGGTACGCGCCCCAGCCGAGCAGCGACAACCCCAGGAAGCCGTAATCCTTCGACACCGCGTAGGGCGCGAGGCTCGGGAACAGCTTGACCGCCACCACGATCAGCGCCGCCGAGGCCAGATAGGTCTGAATCCCGTACCAGGCCACCGCGATCAGTCCGCGAATGATGGCCGGAATATTCGCGCCCTTCACCCCGAAGGCGCTGCGGCACATGACCGGATACGGCACCCCGGCCCGCTGGCTGGGCGCGGCAACCAGGTTACAGAGGAAATATACGATCGTGATGCCGATGAGCAGCGCGGCCAGCACCTGCCAGCCGGCCAGACCGAGCGCGAAAAGGCTGCCCGCCGTGACGTATCCGCCGACGCTGTGCACATCCGACATCCAGAAGGCGAAGATGTGGTACGCGCCCCAGGTCTGCTTCTTCAGCGGGGCGAGATCATCATTGGTGAGCCTGGGGTCGTACGCTGGAGTGGATTTCTCCGCCGCGGACGCTGCCGCGGCCGGAGTGACGATATCGGTCATGGGGGTTCCGATCCGAAAAGCCGATGTAGTGAGTGGGCTCAAGGTAGGAACGAGCCGTTCCCCACGGATTGCTTTTCGGTTTCCGGGTCATTTCGTGAGCCGTATATCTTTCGCGTGACAGCTTTCCCGCTCACATCATGGTGGCGTTGAGACGTCCGGGACCGGTGGTCAATCCGGGACCGAGGCAGCCCATCACCATCTCCGGGGTCATCATTTCGTATTCCGCGCTGACCCGGACCCAGTTGCCCAGCCCGAAACCGTCCACCACCTGCATGGGACCGACCGTCGGCTGGGCCATGCCGACCGGCCAGGGACCCCAGAGCGTACTGGCATCGCCGTTGTCCCACTTGATCCAGACGGTGAGCGGGCCGTCGGCCGGATGCATACAGTCGGCCCACGCGATGTGCTCACCCGTGAAGGTCGCGCCGCTGATGCCCGGGTAGCCGGTGCAACCCCACAGCCGGCCGACCGAGGTGAAGGTGAGCAGGGTCGGGGTCATGGTGATCGCGCCGTTGACGGCGGTCCAGCGGAAGTCGCCGCCGCTGCAGCTGCCGATGGATCCGGCGTGCGCGGGTGCGGCGGACAGTGGGGCGAGCCCGGCGACCGCGGCCGAAACGGTGAGCGCGGTCAGTGCTTTCACGATCGTCGGCACAGCTTCCCTCTCTCGAAGAAATAGGTGCTGAACTGCGGTGATCGCTGTGAACATAAACCCGATGGTCTGTTTTTCCCGGGATTGCCGGTCACCCGCCGTGTCTGATTCCCGCCGCTCGGCGACACCCAGGTGAATCCCTGGCAACATGGCCGCCATGGATCTCATGGCACGGATCGAGGCGGCGGCGACCCTTCTGGCACCGGTGATCCGGCGAACTCCCGTGGTGGCGTCGCGGGTGTTGTCGGAGCGCACCGGCCACGAGGTGTTCCTCAAGTGCGAGAACCTGCAGCGCACCGGTTCATTCAAGCCGCGGGGGGCCTACAACCGCATCGCGAACCTGTCCGAGGCGGAGCGGTCACGCGGGGTGGTGGCGGCCAGCGCGGGCAATCACGCGCAGGGGGTGGCCTGGTCGGCGACCTCGCTGGGGATCGAGTCCACGGTGTTCATGCCGGTGGGCGCGGCGCTGCCGAAACTGGTGGCCACCAAGGCTTATGGGGCGACCGTGCATCAGACCGGCGACACCATCGACCAATCCCTCACCGCTGCCCGGGAATTCGCTGAGCGCACCGGCGCGACCCTGGTGCACCCGTTCGATCACATCGATATCGTGGCCGGGCAGGCGACCTGCGGGCTCGAAATCCTGGACCAGTTACCGGATGTCGGCACCGTGCTGGTGCCGACGGGTGGCGGCGGCCTGCTGGCCGGGGTGGCCGCGGCCCTGCAACGGTTGAAGCCCGAGGTCCGGGTGATCGGCGTGCAGGCGGCCGAGGCGGCGGCTTGGCCCGCCTCGCTGGCGGCCGGTAAACCGGTGGCGCTCGAGCAGATGGCCACCATGGCCGACGGCATCGCGGTCGGGCTGCCCGGCGAGGTGCCCTTCGAACACATCCTCGAGTGTGCGCCGACCATCGTCACCGTCGATGAGGAGGCGCTGTCCAAGGCGTTGCTGCTGTGCATGGAACGGTCGAAACTGATCGTCGAGCCCGCGGGTGCGGCGGCCGTCGCCGCCCTGATGGCGTGCGACGCAGCCGAACTCGCCCTCGAGGGCCCGGTCTGCGCCGTGCTGTCCGGCGGCAATATCGACCCGCTGCTGCTGACCCGCGTCATCGGCCACGGCCTCGCCGCCGCGGGCCGCTACCTGGCCGCCCGCATCACCATCTCCGACCGCCCCGGCAGCCTCTCGCGCCTGCTCACCGAACTGGGCCGCACCGGTGCGAGCGTCGTGGACGTGGTCCACTCCCGCACCGAATCCTGGCTCGCCATCTACGAAGTCGAGGTCCTGCTCACCCTCGAAACCCGCGGCCCCGCCCACCGCGACGAGGTCCTCACCGCCCTCGCCGACGCGGGATACGTGGTCCGCGTGGAGGACTGACCCCGGCGTGGGTCAATGCGCCCCACCGAGTTCCAGCGCCAGCACCCCGAGGATGACGAGCGCGATCCCGCCGATCTGCACCGGCGTGATGTGCTCGTCCAGAAACAGCGCCCCGATGGTCGCCACCGCCACCACCCCCACCGCCGACCAGATCCCGTAGGCCACCCCGATGGCCATCCCCCGCTTCAACGCCTGCGACAGAAAATAGAACGCCGCCCCATACCCGATCACCACGATGATCGACGGCACCAGCTTGCTGAACCCCTCGGAAATCTTCAGCGAAACAGTCGCCGTCACCTCACACGCAATCGCCAACGCCAACAGCACCAAGGTCATAGCCGAAGGATGTCACCTGGCTCGTTAGTCCGTCGTTGGCGGGTCGTTGGTGGGCGTGGCGAGGGTCTAGGGGCAAGACGGGAAACCGAGTATCCGATGAAGGGGAGGATCATGACGATTATTCAGCGGGGTAAGGGCATTCGTGGGGCGATGGCTGCCGCGGTGCTGGCGTTCGGCACGGTCGCGGGTGGGGCGATGGTGACGGCCGCGCCGGCGTCGGCGCAGTTGGCGTACGACTGTCCCGGGGGCACGTTCTGCGCGTGGGATGGCGTCGGCGGGACCGGCAGCATGATCGTGCAGGTCGACAACAGTTGTGTGCTGCACGATATCGGCAATGGCGGGGTCGGGGATCGGATGAAGTCGTACTGGAACCGGACCGGACAGACGGTCGGGATCTATGACTGGAGCGGAACCCAGTGGCTGCAGTTGGCCATGGTGCCGGATGGCAGCCGGGGGACGTTGCCGGTGAGTGCGCAGAATCGGGCCGACGCGGTAAAGGTCTGCGCCTGAGTTCGATTCACCTGTGCGGCGCGGCCGGAAGGCCACGTCGCACAGTCATGCTCGGCGACCCCTGCGGCCGCGTGGGCGAGCCGGGTCATAGCCTGCGCGAATACCTCTGATTCGGTTTGCCGGGCTCAATGCCGAACCATATAGTGCTGCGGTCATGGCATCTGACTAAGCAGTCGGTTATGGGGGCGGGGATGACAACAGAGGACTCGATTGCCGCGGAACCGGAAACGGTGACCGTGGTGGCCGGCCGACGCCGCTGGTGGCCGTGGTTGAGCGGGCTGATCGTGGTTGCTCTGGCAGTGGCGGCCGTGACCGGCTGGCTGATCAGCCGGTCCGAGACGAAATCGCCGTCCGCCCGGGACGAATTGCAGTCGGCGCAGGTCGCTCTGATCAACGCGCCGGGAGTGCACTACACCGGTCGGCTCACCGGAACCGGCGGTAAGAGTGCGGGATTGGATCTGCGCGTCACCAATGTCGGTGATGTGTCGGGCACTGTGGACATCGGCGGCGGCAACCTCCTGAACTTCCTCAGCATCGACGGGAAGACGTTCCTGCGCGGCACCCGCGCCGCCTGGCTGGCCTACGGATTCGACCAGGACGAGGCCACCTACGCCGACGGCGAGCAGATCCTCGAACCGGCCAGCTTCTACGACCTGCGACTGGCGGACGCGCTCCGGCCCGTCACCCTGGGCCGGCGACTGGATCCCAACGCGGACAAGCGGATACCGGTCACGCTCGGAGCCGCGACCACCCTCGGCGGGCATCGATCGCAGGGCATCGTCAGCGATACGGTGACCACCTATGTGAGCTCCGGACGACCCGAGCGGATCGTCGACCCGAATTTCGACGTGCTGCTCGACATGATGAGCGTCGACGAGGTCGCGCGCTTCTACAGCGACCTGCGGCCCACGGTGACCGCCCTCGACGACGCCTCGAATACCGAAACGAAGGTCACCACCGAGGGCGGCTGGAGCAACCCGTGCGGCCCGTCCTGCACGGCCGTCTCCACCCTGACCAGCAGCCCACAGCCCTTCCTGGCCATCACGATTCCCGGATACACGGCCCCCGTGGACGACATCTTCGTGTCGTATCAGACGACCATCACCGTCAACGGCGACGCCACCCAGCGCCCGGACTGCTCCGGCGTCGTACAGATGCCCGGCAACGGCACCACCACCCTGTCCTGCGCGTTCACCGCGGGCCCGGGCAGTCACGTGGGATCGACCCTCACGGTGCGACCGGTGCTGGGCCGCGCCCGCGCCGACGCGCTGGTGGCCACCCTGGACACCGATGCGAAACACAGCCGGGACAAGGCGAACTGCGTGATCGAGTCGCTGCACGGTGAGCCTTCCGGTACCGGCTGCTGACTTGGACCGTGTGAGCAGCGTCTCGCTCGACGCGACCGGGGTGCCGGGCAGAGACTGAGATCGTGGACGCGCTCGCGGTGCATCGGTGGGGAGACGGCCCCGAGGTCGCGCTGGTACACGGCGGGGCGGGACCGAAAACGACATGGGCCGGGCTGGATTCACTGGCCGAACGATGGTCACTGCTGCTGGTGTACCGCCGCGGCTTCCCGCCCAGTCCCCCGGTCGCGGGCCTCGGGCAGGACTTCCTCATCGATGCCGAGGATCTCGCCTCGGTATTCGACGAGTACCGGCCGCACGTCGTCGCGCATTCCTACGGGGTGCTGGGGTCGCTGCTGGCAGCGGTCCGAAACCCTTGGGCCGTACGATCATTGACCTTGATCGAACCGCCGCTGTACTTCGTCGCGGACCACGATCCCGCAGTGGCCCGGCTGCGCCGCCTGGGAGATCTGGTCCTCACCGAGGGTCTCGACACCGATCCGGCCGCCCTGCGCGAATTCCTGGTCCTGTCCGGATCTCCGGGCATCGCCGAGGGTCCCCTGCCCGCCGCCGCGGCAGCCGCCGTGCGCCGCGCCCACCACGGCCGGCTACCCAGTCAGGCCCGCCCCGACCTGGATGCGTTGCGGGGTGCCGGAATTCCCGCCCTGGTCGCCTCCGGCGCGCACACTCCCGCCCTGGAGACGCTGTGCGACGCCCTCGCCATCGCCCTCGATGCCCACCGCGTCACAGCCCCCGGTGCCGGGCATTTCGTCGCCGCCGCACCGGGTTTCGCCGACCGCCTGCACACATTCCTCGCCACCGGGGCGTGAGTTCGTCCACATGGGACGGTCGTTCATTCGGCGTATCGGTGTCGATGGCCGTTCATCCGTATTTCTCCTGCTGCTGGGAGCATCCCCGCGACACACCAGCTGGAGGAATTGTGAATCATCGTTCTACCGCCGTGAGCAGAGCTGCCGCACTTGCCGTTTCGGCCGCTCTGCTAGGTCTGGCCGGGCAGCCGCTGGCTGCCGCCGAGCCTTCCGAGGCGCGCGAGATCAAGCATGTGCTCGTCATCGATCTCGAGAACGAGGACTTCGACAGCTCGTTCGGCGCGAACTCACCGGCGACGTATCTGAACAAGACGCTGGTGCCGCGGGGACAGCTGCTCAGCCACTACTACGGCATCGGGCATTTCAGCACCGACAACTACCTCGCACAGATCTCCGGACAGGCGCCGAACACCGTGTCCGGCAACGACTGCATCACCGATACCACTACTTTCGCCTCCACCTACACCGACGTCACCCCGGGTACACCGGTAGCCGACCAGCAGCGCTTCCCGGGCCAGGTCGACGGCAGCGGATGCGTCTACCCGGCCGCGGTGCAGACGATCGGCAACCAGCTCGATGCCCGGCACGGCGAGGACGACCGTGACGATGACCGCAAGGCGCGCACCGCGTGGCGGATGTACGCGGAAGACATGGGCAACGACCCCGCCCGCGACTTCGGCACGCCGGATGCGTTGGGCGGCACCGATTGCGCCCACCCGGCCGCGAACGGCACCTTCCCGAACAAGGCCACGGTCACCGATCAGTACGCCATCCGCCACGTGCCGCCGCTGTTCTTCCACGGCGTGACCGACAATGCGGGCTACTGCGCCCAGCATGTCGTGCCGATGGGCACGCTCACCACCGGCTCGAGCGGCGACAAGTTCAGCGGACATCTGGCCGCGGACCTGGCACGCAAGGACACCACTCCGGAATTCGCCATGATCACCCCGAACACCTGCAACGACGGTCACGACGCCACCTGTGTCGGGACCAATGTGGAGGGCGGTCACACCGGCGGCCTGGTCGCCGCCGACCTGTGGCTGAAGCATTGGATGCCCACGATCCTGAACTCGCCCGCCTACAAGGACGGGCAGATGCTCGTCGTCGTCACCTTCGACGAGGCCTCCACCAGCGACGCGACCGCCTGCTGCAACGAACAGCCGGGACCCGACAACGCCAACCCCGGATTCCCGCCGCTGCTCGCCAAGCTCGGCGGCAAGCCGCCGACGGGCCCCGGCCAGTACCCGGGCGGCGGCAAGGTCGGCGCGGTGCTGTTGAACTCCAAGCTGATCGCACCGGGCAGCGTCAACGACACCCCGTACAACCACTATTCCGCGCTGCGCAGCTACGAGGACATCCTCCGCATCACCACCGGTGGATCCGATGGCAAGGGGCACTTGGGCTTTGCCGGCCAGACCGGCCTGCGCGCCTTCGGCACCGACGTCTTCAGTCGTCGGTGATCCAGGCGGACAACAGCTTTCGTTGAGCATGACGATGGGGTGGCAGCGTGCACCGTTGCCGCCCCATCCACCTCGGACGGGCTAGGACGAGCCGATCGGGATTTCGTCGCCGCCCGGCCTAGAGGTGTACGAGTGTCGTCATCGGAGCCAGCCCGAGTGCGGTGATCATGGCCGCGCCCTGGGCGGCCGCCTCGCCACCGGCCAGGATCATGGTGCGGGCGGACTGGTACGTCCAACCGGCCGCACCGAATGTGGTTGCGGTGGAGAGCAATCGGTCGCGATCCTTGGCAAGGAGGGCATCGGCCCGGTCGATGACGGCGGCGGCCACCGGGTTTCCGTCGACGGCCGCACGCGCCTCGGCAAGCTCGGCGGCGTCCGCCGATCCGGTGAGGGCCGCGGCTTCCGCGTGCAGGGCCACATACCAAGGCAGCCAGACCCCACCGAGCTCGGCACGGGCCTGCTCGAGCGTCAGGTCGGTGCGTTCCAGGGCATCGGTCGGCTGGCCATGGTGCAGCATGAGGAGCGCATCGAACACCGCTTGGTGGCTATTGGCATCGGCGGGCGCGGTACCGAGTTGCTGTAGGACGCCGGTCCATTCGCGCTCGGCGTCGAAGTCGTCGCGCAAGCCGTGGACCATGCGCACCCCGGCCGCTGCCGCACCCAGCGCTGAACGCGCCGGGCGGTCTTCGCGCTGCCATGCCTCCAGGAACCGCGCGCCGTGGGTGAGCACTTCGTCCACATTCACCGCCAGCGCATCCGCCACCAGTAGTCGGCTGGTGGCGGTGTGACCGGCCTCGGCGAGCATCGGATGCTCGGCGAGCTGCCGCCCCCAGCGCCGCGCCCCGGGCAGATCCCCTGCGCCGAGCCCGAATTCAGCGGCCTGCTCGAGCGCGTCGATCAGCTCGTGGGTGCCGATCGGGCTGTCGGGCGTGGTCGACAACAACCGAATCCGCCGCCGCGCGGTGGCTGCCGCGGCTGCCGGCTCCCCGGCGCGACTCTGCGCGGCCGCCAGGGCATCCAGCGCAGCGGACTCCGCGAACGGATCCCGCGTCCCACGCGCCAACTCCACCGCCCGTTCGGCCAGCGAAATCGCCTCCGCGACAGGCAGATCCGATCCCGCTCCCGACGCGCCGAAGCTACCGGCGAGTACCGCAGCCTCGGCCAAGGCGACGGCGGCCCGGGCGACCGCCCCCGCCGCCTCGGCCGCGGCATCGTCGGCTCGGATCCGTGCTACCGAAATCTGTTCCCCCCGAGCGGTACCGGGCGCGGCCACACCACCCGGCACAGTATCGGGGTGGGCCGACTCCACCTGCGCAATACCGGATCCGTCCACTGTCGCTTGCCCGGTCGGGTCGGCGACAGTGGGGCCGACAGCTGCGGGGTCGGTGGCCCCGGGGTCGGTGAGGTGTTGCGCCTCGGACAGGAGCGTGAGTACTTCCCGGCGAGGTGGTAGGTGCTCGAACTTGCCAGCGAATCGGTGGGTGGCGGCGGCTGCGGCGGCCAGGTCGGCGGCTGCGGCGGCGGAATCCCCGGCGCGCTGGGCGAAATCGGCGGCGGCACGGTACATCCCGTACATGTCATCGCCGTTACCCTGGCATCCGGCGGCTGCGGCGGCGTGCCGCAGGAGTTCCGCCGATGCGGCCGGATCGTCGGAGAAGTAGGCGGCCTGCGTGAAACGCCACTGGGATTCGCCGGTGAAGTGCCGGGCGAACAACAGGTGCGCGAATCGACGGGCCAGCTGGTAGGCGTCGGCACGGCGGTCCGGCTGTTCGCCCGCCCATCCCAGGGCGGCGCGGAAATCGTCTGCGGCGGTGTCGAATCGGGGCCGCCAGTCGCCGCGCACCACCGACAGATCGCCGGCCTCGGTGACACACCAGCGTAGATGGCCGGTGCGGGTGGCGGTCACCTCGTCCGCCGCCTCGAGTTGTTCCTGACCGTACTGGCGGATGGTTTCGAGCGCCCGGAATTGCGTGCCGGTGGGTGTTTCCGTCACCACCAGCAGACTCTGTTCGACCAGGCGTGCCAATCCCGCTGCGACCGAGCCTTTCTCGATGCCTGTCACCTCGGCGGCCGCGTCGACGGTGAAGGCGGTCATGAAGACCGACACGCGGCGCAGCAGCACACGGTCCTCGGGGTCGAGCAGTGCGTGGCTCCAGTCCAGGGCGGCGCGCACCGACCGGTGCCGGTCGTCGGCGCGGGCCCCGCCGGAGAGCATGCGCAGCTGGTCGTCCAATCCTGCGGTGAGACCGTCCAATCCGAGGCTGGTCCAGCGGGCGGCCGCGAGTTCGATGGCCAGTGCCACCCCGTCGAGGCGTTCGCAGAAGCTCGCGACCTGGTCGCGCATGGCATTGTTGGGCGGCCAGCCGCCGGCGGCCGCGCGATCCATGAACAAGTCGACCGCGTCCGAAGCGCCTTCTCCCGCAAGCGACATGGGCGGCACCGCATACGCGCGCTCGAACGGCACCATGAGCCGGGCGCGGCTGGTGGCCAGCACGCTCACGCCCGGGCAGGCCTCGAGCAGCTGCTCCACGAAGGGCGCGACGCCGTCGCGCACGTGCTCGCAGTTGTCCAGCACCAGTAGGGCATTGCGGTCGGCCAGGACCGACAGCAAGGCCCGGTCGAAACTGCGGCCCGGCTGCTCTCCGAGGCCGAGGGCCATGGCCACGGTCCCCGCGACCACGCACATATCCGGGCTGGCGACCGGCACCAGATCGACGAACCAGACGCCGTCGGCGAAGTCCGCGGCCACCTCCGCCGCCACAGCCAACGCCAGCCGGGTCTTCCCCACACCGCCCGGTCCGACCGCGGTCACCTGCCGTTGCGTCTTGATCAGTTCGGCCAGCTCCCCCCGTTCCGTGGTGCGGCCGATGAACGAGGTCAAGGGTTTCGGCAGCGGGGACGCGGGTTGCGGGCTCGCGGTGCGGGTCGCGGCGGCGTGCTGGGCCAGCGCCCGGCGGTCCGGCAGCTCCAGTTTCCGCAGTAGCGACGACACGTGACTCTCCACCGTGCGCACCGAGATGAACAGTCGCGCCCCGATCTCGGCATTGCTGAGGTGCTCGCCCACCAGCGCCAGCACTTCCGCTTCACGAGTGGAGATTTCCGCCGTCACAGCCATGGACCCAAGTCTGCCGCAAGATCGCCCTCCGCACGGTACGGACGGATACCGAGTTGTCTCCGTGGTGGATTCCGTGGTGGGCACGGATGTGGGCGAGGGGTCCCGGACGCGATGCTGAATGCACACCGGAACCACCCCGATCACCAGGGAAGATCCGGACTCACGACCTCAGGAGAAGCCATGACCACGCTGGGACTCAACACCGTTCTGCACCCCGTCTCCGACCTCGCCGCCGCGAAGTCCGTCTACATCGCACTGCTGGGCATCGAGCCCCAGACCGACTCCCCCTACTACGTCGGTTTCGAGGTCGAGGGCCAGCACATCGGCCTGATGCCCGCGACCCCGCAGACCGCGACCTACCCGGTCTCCTACTGGCACGTCACCGACATCGAGGCCAAGATCGCCGAACTGACCGCGGCCGGCGCCACCGTCGATCAGGCCGCCCGCGAGGTGGGCGGGGGCCGCCTGGTCGCCACGGTCACCGACGCCGACGGCAACCTGCTGGGCCTCATCCAGGACCGCTAGCCACTCCCTCCACCACTTCCCCACTCTCACAAAGGATTCCAGTCATGACCACCCAGAAGACCACCGTCGGTTTCAGCGCCGCCGAGCGCGCCGCCATGAAGGCCCACGCCGCCGAACTCAAGACCGCGGCCCGCCGCTCCGCCAAGACCGCCAAGGCCGACGGCGAGCAGGACGTCCTCGCCAAGATCGCCGAAATGACCGGCAGCGACCGCGAAATCGCCGAACGCCTGCACGCCCTCATCAAGTCCGTGGCCCCCGAGCTCACCTGCAAAACCTGGTACGGCATGCCCGCCTACTGCCGCGACGGCAAGATCGTCTGCTTCTACCAGCCCGCCGCCAAGTTCAAGTACCGCTACGCCACCCTCGGCTTCAACGACCCCGCCAACCTCGACGACGGCGACCTGTGGGCCGTCACCTACGCCCTGCAGGCCATGACCCCGGCGGTCGAATCCCGCATCACCGACCTGCTGACCAAGGCCCTGAGCTGACCGCTCACTCGATCGTCTCGATCAACCGACGCAGTGCGGCATGTCCGGGCGGCCCCCACGTGGGCTTCCCGCCCGGACGGCCGTGCACGCCGGCATCCCCGATGAGAATCCCGGCAAGGGCGCGGCCCAAAGCATTTCCACGAGCACGACGCCGGGTCGCAGAGTCGGCAACCTGCCGGTAGGCGTCGTAGAAGAGGTCGACTCCACCGTCCGGCAACACGATCCACGCGGCGGCGAGATCGCAGGCCGGATCGCCTGCGCACAGATCACCGAAGTCGATGATGCCGCAGATCGTGCCCGCGTCCGTCAGCACGTTCGCCGGGTGCAGGTCGCCATGCAGCCACACCGGCGGCCCCTCCCACTCCGGCGCGGCGACAGCGTCATCCCAAACCGCCTGAACCGCAGCCGGATCAGCGATCAGCCCCCGCTCGACGGCCTCGTCGAGCTGCCGCGCGAACCCCTCGGCGTACTCCCGCGGCGGCCCGCCACGCCCCCGCCCGGTCGGCGCGTTCCCGGGCGCAACGCGATGCAGCACGCTCACGAAATCCGCCAGCGCACAGGCCGATTGCGCAACCCTTGTCACCGGAGCACGATCCGCCGCGACTCCCGCCACCCAGGTCGTCACGATCCACGGGTGCGGAAACCGCTCCGACGGCTCCCCGAGCCGCTGCGGAACCGGCACCGGCAACGGCAGTTCCGCCGCCACCCGGGGCACCCACGCAAACTCCTTGCGCAACAACAGATCCGCCGAATCCGTAGCCCACGGCATCCGCACCACCAACTCCTCCCCCAACCGCCACATCTGGTTGTCCCACCCCCGAGCCCCGAACGACACGGGCAGATCCGCCAAATCAGGATGCTGCTCCCGCAACAACTCCCGCACCATCCCCGCATCGACCTCGAGCCCCACCCGATTCCCGCCTTTCCCCATCGTCTGCCGTGCTCTATGGTTCTACCGTGAACTTCTTCAATGGAAAGGGCGCCGCGCGCCCCTGCCGGTGATCCCCGGCCAGTGGCCGGCTCCCGAAAACTCGGACGACCGAACCACTTACCTCGCTCACGCTCTCAGCCTCACGGCATTGCACGGCCCCGGCCCTTGGCCGAACGACGGCCATCCGTTGCCTGACGAAACCTCTTCCAGCAGAACGTTTCTGAACTCGACGGTTCGCGACGGCGTCTACACGCATCACTTCAAATCCGACAACGAATCTCCGCCCGCCACATCGCTAGTCGGCGATATTGTCCAGATTATCGCCGCACCCAATTCCCAAGCGATGACCGCGCTGCACGACCGGCTCGCCGAATGTCGAGCGCTCGATATCGCAGACGACCTCGTCCGGGAACTCCGTGAGAGTGACCTGCCGACCGAAATGTTGCGATGTCTGGCTCGGGCTCTGGTCGAACACGGCACCCGCCGCAACGCGGTTGCCGTCGGCATCATCATTCTGGGAGTGGCCGGGGACCACCGGGACCTCGAATTGCTCCTGCTCCTCGGCCATTTGGACGACCTGACCCTCTATGCCGCTGTCGCCCTGGCCAACACCCAGCCCGATCGGGACAGGGCACTTCATCAGCTGGCACAAAGTGTCGACGGATGGGGGCGCATCCACGCCGTCGAACGGCTCGACGGCACTCAGAATCCCAAAATCAAAGCGTGGTTGCTGCGCGAAGGCTTCCGCAACGGCGTCATGTACGAGTATCTCGCCCATATCGCAGCCACCACGGGCGGGCTTTACGAGGCACTCCTCGAATCCGAGATCGATGCCGAACTTCTCGACGGTGCCGCGGAGATTATCAGCTCCTTGGTGTCATGGGGTGGCCCGGCCGCGGATATCAGGCACTACCCCGACGCCCTTGCGGTCGTCGATCGCTTCGGCGAGCTGCTCGAGTCCGCTCCCCCGACCCTCGCTCGAATCGGCACGGCTCACCGACTGAAGTGGCTGCTGCACAAAAGGCTTCCGCCCGAACTGGAATGGCCACCAGCCGACGTGTCGCGCCTGCTCGACCGCTTCTCGGCCCTGCTCACCCGACCCGACTGGTCCGACCATGTCCGGTCGATACTGGCCGGTCCCGACAGCGACCAGGAATTCAACCGGGCCCTCGGATGCGCCGACTACGTCGGCGTCGACGGGTATTCGCAGGCGATGGCACGTATCCAACGGCCACCACACAGCCTGTACGCATGGGCGTGGGTGTCCAAGCGCACGCCGGAACCCGAACTCGCCGACCTCGCGTGGCTGGCAGGCCGGTCACTACCGCTGGCAGAGCTGGCCTGCGGGCCGGAACCCGGTGGCGCGCCATTGGGCAGATCCGAGGAACACATCCTCGAATCCGTGTTGTCACGCCTCGGCCCCGCCGCGGCGGCACCCGCACGGCCCTTGATACGAACCGCGATTCGGTCAGCGGGCACGCGTATGCGTCGGATCGGGATGGAAGCCGCAGACAGGATCTTCGGTCCCGATCTGCCTGCGGATGTCCGCGATTGGATCGGCGAGGCGGCCATCGCGGAACCCGACGATGAGCTTCGCGGCAAGCTCGTGAAACTCTTCGAGCGGGCACCTCTGGACCTCGACGAATAAATGGGATGCGGGAGCTGCGGCCACGTGGTTACAGTGCTCGGCATGTGGTTGCAGCTCTTCTCCTGAGCATTCTTCGTTTGTGACGCCCGGCGGTCCGTCGTAGTGACCGTGCCTGTGGCATTTCCGATTCCGACCGGCGATCGAATCCGGTTAGTCGGTCACACATACCCATAGGAGGACTGATGCCCGAGCGCTTTTCGCTGCCCGAAATCCCTGCCGAAGACCCCGCCGAACGCCCGTTGTCGCGGCGGGAGCGGCGGGGGAAGGCTGACAAGAAGCAGCAGACCACCGCGAACGGGAAGGTGCACGACGCAGGTCGTGCCGCGGTACCCGCTGCCAAGCATATGAACTATCGACGCGGTTGATGAAATGGCCCGTTGGGTCTCCGGATTGGAAACCCAACGGGCCGTCACCGTTTTCGAGCGTCAGCTCGTCCAGCACTCGGTCAGTTCGACTGTGCACCATCGCATTCGAGTACGCCGCGACGTAGCAGACTCGATTCGATGGCCTGCTGCTCCGCGACCGTCGCGACCCGGGCCGAAGGCGTCGCTGACCGGGTGGCCTCGCGGAAGCGGGTGACCGCGGCGTCGAAGTCGGCCGCATACACCTCCTGATCCTCGGGGGCCGCCCGCTCGAGCACATCACTCAGAACGTTTCTCATGTCGCGCCCGCTCAACCCATCGGTCGCGGTGGCCAAACGGCCGGGGTCGACATCCACCGCCCAGGGAACCGTCAACAGGTTCAACCAGTTTCGCCAAATCTCAGTGCGGGCATCATGATCGGGCATCGTGAAGTGAACCTGAAGGATTCGCGATACGAACGCGGGATCGTAGTTCTCGACGAGGTTCGTGGCGAAGACGACCACGCCGACGAACTCGTCGAGGCATAGCACGATCTGATTGCGCATCGCGTTGACGGCCTGCTCGGACCCCTGGGTGACCGCCGAAAGTCGCCGCGAAAGCAACGAATCCGCCTCGTCGACGAACAGCAGTGCGCCCGCCTGCTCGGCCGCATGGAACAACGCCTTGACGTTCTTGGGCCCCTCACCGTGGTACATGCTCTCGATCTCGGCATATCCGGCGGTCAGGATCGGCAGGCCGAGGTGATGAGCGAACCCGTGCGCTGCCATGGTTTTCCCGGTCCCTGGCTCACCGTGAAAGTTGAGTGCGACGCTCGGGCGCGGCTCGATCCTCCCGAATCCGTACTCGTCCTGGATCTTCGAGCGGTATCGGATCGCATTGGATGCCGCGAGCAGTGCCTCCCGATCCTGCTGCGGGAGAACCACCTGATCGAGCCTCCAACTCGGCGGGCCCGCGGTGAACTGCCGCGCCCGCTCGCTCATCGACACTTCGCCCGCCCGCTCCGGGCCGGCGTTCTGCTCGAACGCGACATTCGACACTCCGAGCGTCATCGGCGTGTCCCGCTCCGCGATCCCTTCCAGCGCCTTCGCGAGCCGGGACTGGACCACGGCGCGTTTGCCGGCAGGCAGATCCGCCGGAATCCCGCTGAAGTGCAGCGTCATTGGTGAACTTCCCTTCCGATCAGGGGTAGATGGCGAGCCGGTCGCCCGCGTGGATGGATCGCATCGTCGAGTCGACCGCGCGCGACCTGATAGACCGCACCCCCGCCTCGACCTCGCCGGTCCCGGCATCGAAAACGCCCTGGACCGTGCGATATTCACCATTGGCCAGCAGATCCTGCAGCGTGAATCCGAGCCGCCGCCGGTCGGCCGCACCGTACCCGCGTGAGCGCACCCCACGCCGACTTCGGAACCATTCGGCAATCTGGCTGTACCGCAGCACCACCTCCAGGACGAGGTTGGCGATATTGAGCAGCACGGTGATACCGAGCAGCACCATCGTGACGATTTCCATGGGGGTTCTCCAATCAGTCGACGAGGAAAAGCCGTTGCGTACCGAAGCTTTCGCTCAGTTCGTCATCGAGGACATCGACGACGAACTGACCACCGCAGGGCCGGCCGTCCGGTCCGTTCACGATGCTGTTCGAGGCGTCGAGGAAGACGACATCGACCCGGATCCGGCCGCGGGGAGTCGGTCCGCGCATCACCGCGCCTCGGACGGCGGTCCCACCGGACGGGCGGTGGTCCGCGAGCCAGGCGATGACCGTCTCGTAGGTGAGCAGCAACTGTCGCCGCGGCGGGATCGGGATCGAGCCGACCGCCTCGCGCAGACCGGTGAGCGCGCCGGACAGGGATTGCAGCGCACCGAGCCCGGGACCACCGTCCGCCGGGCCGTGCGGAACTTGCGGAGTTGTCATGCCTCTCACTGCACGCGCTCGGCCCGCCGGCCACCAGAGGAGGAAGCTACCGTTGGCGCGGAGGAAGCTCCCGGGAGCGGCAGAGAAAACTACCGTGTGTCCGTGACCTGCCATGACAGACTGAGCATGTGATTCTTCGGGGGAAGACCGTTCGACGGGTCTTGATCATCACCGCCGCACTGATCTTCGCGGTGTTCGTATTTGCCGCACCGTCCGCCGAGCGATCCGTGGTGGTCGTGGCCGCGGGGATCGGCGTTCTGATCGCGGGGACCGGCTTGTATGTATGCCATAACGAGGGCATCGAACTGGACGGCCTGTTGCTGGTCGCCGCCGGATTCGCCTGGATCGCAGCCGAACTACACTCCCGTACGTCCGGCCCGTACCCGCTGCTGGCGGCACTGTTCGGACCGGTCGGTCCACTTCTACTTGTGGCAGCGTTCTTCGCTTACCCGGGCACCGGACTCGCTGATACCTGGGAACGCTGGTATGTACTGGCGTCGTGCGGCTGGGTGGTCGTCACGAATTCTGTTCTGGTGTTTCTGAAGTCGCCCTTCCCACCGCCGCCGGGGGCCTGGTGGCCCATGCTGCCGGGTTACGGCCGCGCGTTCGTTTACTACCTCACCTGGAGTGTGTCGCTGTCCCTCGCCCTCATCGGCACCGTGCTGGTATTGCGCCGATGGCGGCGCGAACCCGTCCTGCAGCGCCGCGAACTGCTGCCCATCCTCATCGTCGGCCTCGCAGCGACCGTGGAGATCGCGGGCCAGGCTGCCTGGGCGCTGACAAGCTATTCCGTTGCGCCCGTGTCCACTCCGCTGGCAGTACATCTGGTGGGGACCTTCGCGGCGGCTGTGGTTCCGCTCGCATTCCTCCTTTCGGACCGGCGGCGACTCGCCGATCATAGGAATGCGCGACCGCCCAACCGCCCGCCCGAGACCGACATCGAGGTCCGCAGCTATATTCGCAAGGTCCTACGCGACGAAGGTCTGGCGCTGTACCGCAGGAACAGCCAAGGGCACTACGTGAACATCGAGGCCGACGGACCCCCGCTGCCGCCCGATCCGAGCGATCCCGCCGACCGGCCCGCCTGGGCGCGCGACCGCGTGAAGTTCAGCATCGCTTACGGGGACGACAAGATTGCCGTCGCGCTGGGAGTGCGGCCCCTCGGACGCCGCGACGATCTGGTCGAGCAGGTCATGCGCAGCGCAGCTGACGCGCTGCGGATAATCGACCTGAAGTCGAATCCGAAATCCATTGCCACAGCGGCGATTTGCGAAACGATCTGGGCGCTGAACAAGCGGGAGCTGGAAATTCTCGAGGGGCTCGCCGACCATCTGGGTAATGACCTGATCGGCAAGAAGGTCGGACTCTCCGAGACCCGGGTCGCGAACACTCTCACCACCATATACAAGAAGCTCGGCCTGGATCCCGACAAGAACCTCCGGACCCAGGCCACGATGGCCTATCACGACTGTATTACGCGGACTCCGGCCGAGCGAACCCCGATGAACCCGAAGGCGGATGGCCTGTGAGGATTCCGGATCCGGAATCCTCACACGCCGTCGACCGCGAATGGTCAGCTGAGCCAGGCGCGTTGGGTGGCGGCGGTGCCACGCACCTCTTCGAGCTGCTTGACGACCTGGGTGCCCGCGGTGCCGCCGCGCGCGTTGCGGGAGGCGATGGAGCCTTGGACGGTGAGCACGTCGCGCACGCCCGGGGTCAGTGCCGGGTCGACGGCGGCGAATTCCTCGTCGGTGAGCTCGTCCAGGCCGACGCCGCGGGACTCGGCGGCGCGGACGCAGCCGCCCGCTGCCTCGTGGGCGACACGGAACGGGACACCCTGGCGGACAAGCCATTCGGCGATGTCGGTGGCGAGGGTGAAGCCCGCCGGGGCGAGTTCGGCCATGCGGTCGGTGTGGAAGGTCAGGGTGGAGACCAGGCCCGCGATGGCGGGGAGCAGCAACTCCAGCTGGGCGACCGAGTCGAAGACCGGTTCCTTGTCTTCCTGCAGGTCGCGGTTGTAGGCCAGGGGCTGGGCCTTCAGGGTCGCGAGCAGGCCGGTGAGGTTGCCGATCAGGCGGCCGGCCTTGCCACGGGTGAGTTCGGAGACGTCCGGGTTCTTCTTCTGCGGCATGATCGAGGAGCCGGTGGACCAGGCGTCGGCGAGGGTGATGTAGCCGAATTCCGGTGTGCTCCAGATGATGACCTCTTCGGCCATGCGGCTGAGGTCGACGGCGATCATGGACAGCACGAACGCGGCCTCGGCGGCGAAGTCACGCGAGGACGTGGCGTCGATGGAGTTCGCGGCCGAGGAGTCGAAGTTCAGTTCGGCGGCAATGGCTTCCGGGTCGAGGCCCAGCGAGGAACCCGCGAGCGCGCCGGAACCGTAGGGGGACACCGCGGCCCGCTTGTCGAAGTCACGGATCCGGTCGATGTCGCGAAGCAGCGGATGCGCGTGCGCCAGCAGGTGATGCGCGAGCAGTACCGGCTGCGCGGCCTGCAGGTGGGTCTTACCCGGCATGACCGCGTCCGGGTGGGCGGCGGCCTGCTCGACCAGCGCATCCACCACGTCCAGCACGCCGGAACCGATGCGCCGCACCGCATCCCGCAGCCACATCCGGAACAGGGTGGCCACCTGGTCGTTGCGGGAGCGGCCCGCACGCAGGCGGCCGCCGAGCTCGGTGCCGACCCGGTCGATCAGCCCGCGCTCGAGCGCGCCGTGCACGTCCTCATCGGACTCCAGCGGCCCGAAGGCACCCGACTCCACGTCGGCGGCAAGGGAATCCAGGCCCGCGAGCATGCCCGTCAGATCGGATTCCGAGAGCAGCCCGGCCTTGTGCAGCACGCGCGCATGAGCTTTCGAGGCGCGCACGTCGTACGGTGCGAGCACCCAGTCGAAGTGCGTCGACTTGCTCAGCGCCGCCATCGCCGCGGCCGGGCCGGACGCGAAACGTCCACCCCACAGCGCGCCTTCGTTCGTGCTGCCGCCCTCGGTCATAGCGTGTCGTCTCCTCGCGGTTTCGTCGCGGTCATCAGAATGTGTTCGCCCATACCGGCCTTCGCCGCCTCGGGGACGGACCGGCCGTGGTCTTCGAGCAGGGCGACCGGGTCACCCTCGGTCACCAGCCACTGGTGCATGGCGAACCAGTCGCGGGGGTCGTGGCGGTCCTCCCACGGGTACCACAGGTTCTCCAGGTCGATCTGGATTCCGGCCTCCGCCATGACCTTCTGCCGCCGCTCCCGGAACTCGTCGGCCATATCGTTGCCCCGGCCCAGGTTCAGCGCGAACCGGCTCCCGGGTGCGCTGAGTTCGAGCACCTGCTCGAGCAACCGGTTCTGGGCGTCGCCCGGCAGATACCGCAGCAGTCCTTCCGCCAGCCAGGCGGTCGGCTGCTCCGGTTCGAAGCCCTTGTCCAGCAGAGCCTTCGGCCAGTTCTGCCGCAGGTCGATGGCCACCTCGCGGCGGTCGGCGGCGGGTTCGTCGTCGGCCAGCGCACGCGCCTTGAACGCCAGCACCTTCGGCTGATCGAGCTCGAAAATCCGGGTGCCGGAAGGCCATTCGAGCCGGTAGGCGCGAGCGTCGAGCCCGGCGGCCAGGATCACGATCTGCCGGATCCCGGCCTGCACGGCGGCGGCGAAGTACTCGTCGAAGAACACCGTGCGGGCGATCAGCACACTGCCCATCGACCAGCCGCGCAGATCACCGTCGGTGAGACTCTGCCCGGTCAGCGATCCGGCCATGAGATTGTTCCAGCCCGGTGAGGCCACCGCGCCGACCAGCTTCGCCGCGTACGGATCCCGGAACAGGGCGTCCTCGCGGTTGGTCTCGTAGGCGCGGATCGCGGCCACGCCGAGGGCGGTCGCGCCCACGCTCTCCGTGATGTCCCAACTGTCGTCATCGGTTCGCATGGGCGTGTCTCCTTCGGCCGAGGTCTCGGTCGCGAGGCTACTACTTGCTGTTGAGATCCCGGCGCGCAGCGACCTTCGAGGACAGGCCGTGGATCTGCACGAAGCCCTTGGCCAGCGACTGGTCGAAGGTGTCGCCCGCGTCGTAGGTGGCGAGGTTGAAGTCGTAGAGCGACTCGTCGGAGCGACGGCCGTTGACGACGACGTTGCCGCCGTGCAGGACCATGCGGACCTCACCGGACACGTGCTGCTGGGTCTCGGCGACGAAGGCGTCCAGCGCGCGCTTGAGCGGCGAGAACCACAGGCCGTCGTACACCAGCTCGCCCCAGCGCTGCTCGACCTGACGCTTGTAGCGGCCCAGCTCGCGCTCGACGGTGACGGCTTCCATCTCCTGGTGCGCGGTGATCAGCGCGATCGCGCCCGGGGCCTCGTAGATCTCGCGGCTCTTGATGCCGACCAGACGGTCCTCGACCATGTCCAGACGGCCCACGCCCTGACGGCCGGCCCGCTGGTTCATCTCGGTGATGGCCTCGAGCATGCTGACCGGACGGCCGTCGATGGCGACCGGGACACCCTTGTCGAAGGTGACGATGAGCTCGTCGGGGGCTTCGAAGTTGACGGTCGGGTCGACGGTGTAGTCGTAGACGTCCTTGGTCGGCGCGTTCCACAGGTCCTCGAGGAACCCGGTCTCGACCGCGCGGCCCCACAGGTTCTGGTCGATGGAGAACGGCGACTTCTTGCTCACGTTGATCGGCAGGTTGTTCTGCCCGGCGAACTCGATGGCCTTCTCACGGGTCCAGGCGTAGTCGCGGACCGGCGCGATCACCTTCAGGTCGGGCGCGAGCGCGCCGATGCCGACCTCGAAGCGGACCTGGTCGTTGCCCTTACCGGTGCAACCGTGCGAAACGGTGTCGGCGCCGTGGTATTCGGCGGCCTCGACCAGGTGCTTGACGATCAGCGGCCGGGAGATGGCCGACACCAGCGGGTAGCGGCCCATGTAGAGGGCGTTGGACTGGATGGTCGGCAGGCAGTACTCGTTGGCGAACTCGTCGCGCGCGTCCACCACGATGGACTCGACCGCACCGCAGTCCAACGCGCGCTGGCGCACGTCGTTCATGTCCTCGCCACCCTGGCCCAGGTCGATGGCGACGGCGACAACCTCCGCGCCCGTCTCCTTGGCGATCCAGCTGATGGCGACACTGGTGTCCAGCCCGCCGGAGTAGGCGAGTACGACGCGCTTGGTCATAGTCCGTGTGCTCCTCGATTGTGCGTGTGGGTCTCGGGCCGGCGCGCTGCGCCGCATGGCGCGCTCCGTCATCCTGCAAATGATTATGCACGACGATGCAATCCCATTCATAACCGGGTCCCGACCAACCGGTCCCATCCTTGCACCGGGACCTTTCGGGGAATACAGTACGGACGTACGGTTTGGGATATTCGAGATGATCGGAGCGACCCGTGTGGGATCCGGACAAGTACCTGGCCTTCGACGACCTGCGGGCGCGGCCGTTCTTCGACCTGGTGAATCGAGTGGGCGCGACGCGGCCGCGGCGGGTGGCGGATCTGGGGTGTGGACCCGGGAATCTGACCGTCACCCTGGGGCAGTGGTGGCCGGGAGCGGCGCTGGAGGCGTTCGATTCGTCACCCGAAATGGTCGCCGCGGCAAAGGAACACGGGATCGACGCGACCGTCGCCGATGTGCGGGATTGGCTGCCCGCGCCGGACACCGACGTGGTGGTGACCAATGCCGTGCTGCAGTGGGTACCGGATCACCTTGCGCTGCTGCCGGGTTGGATCGAGGCGCTACCGGCGGGTGCGTGGTTCGCGCTGCAGGTTCCCGGAAACTTCGACGCACCTTCACATCTCGCGATCCGAGAGCTGGCTTCCTCGGATCGCTGGAACGAAAAACTGGGTGCGGCAGGGATTCTCAACCGTGAGGCGGTACCGGATCCGGCCGGGTACGCCGCGGTGCTGACCGGTGCGGGCCGCCGGGTCGACGCCTGGGAGACGACGTATCTGCAGCCGTTGAGCGGTCCCGATCCGGTGCTCGAATGGGTGACGGGCACGGCGCTGCGTCCGGTCCGCGATGCCTTGGACGACGCCGACTGGCAGGCTTACCGCGCCGAGCTGGCCCCGATCCTGCGGGTCGCCTATCCCGAGCAGCCCGACGGCACCACCTGGCTGCCGTTCCGGCGGGTATTCGCGGTGGCGCACAAGAACGACTGATTCGCGAGCAGCCAACTACGGGGCGACCGGTCGGCTCTAAAGCCGACAAATGTCCGAAAAGCCGCACATAGCCGGGTTTTCCGATCACATCCGGCCGGGCTGTGTCACGCTGAAGATCATCACTCCCGCGCACACGGAGGATTCAGCCATGCTCTCGACACTCGCCCAGAACGTCGGCACCCTCGGCCACGACATCCTGTCCCTCGGCTCGGCCGCACTGCAGTTCGCGCAGGACCTCATCACCTCCGGCGGCACCGGCGGGGGCGGCGGCGGTACTTACCCGCCCGGCCAGTACCCGCTCAACTGACCGGACAATCGGTCGCCGGCGGTGCGCTGCGCAGCGCGGAATCGATGAGCTGTCGCAGCGCGCCGTCGATCGGCTCCTGACCGTGGGAGACGGTACGTCCGGGACAGAAGGACTGAATACTGACATTGGTCGCGCCCGGCAGCGGATTCCGCTCCGCGCCAGCGCTTTCGGACCAGAAGTGGTACGCGGTGAGACCGGGCGGCAGCGCGGGATCCGCGTTCAGCCGGGACAGGAAATCCGAGCCGGGGACCATATCCCGACAGCCCGGTGACACCAGCGCGCAATCCCGGGCCAGATCGTCACCCTGCTCCGGGGTGCCGAAGTCGACGTACATGCCGACCGAGTCGAGACCGCCCAGGAATTTCACGTAATACCGCTGCGCGAGCCCGCCCATCGAATGCCCGACCAGGTCCACGCGCGCCGCGCCGGTCTGCTGACGAATCCCGGCCACCTTGTCCGCCAGCGCCTGCGCGGAATCCGAAATCGCCGCTGTACCACTGGGATTCCCGTTCAACACCATCGAAAACGCGGTGTACCCCTGCTCGGTGAGCCACGCGCGCAGGCTTTCCAGCCGACCCTCGTCCGCGGCGATCCCGCCGATCACCAGAACCGGGTCACGCGGCGGACCATCAGCTGCGGCAATACCGTTCTGCCCCAGCAGAATTCCGGTTGCCGCGCACAGCGTAATCGCGGTCGAGCATGCGATTCGTACCAGGGAGGACATCAACCAACCTTCACGGAGAACCCGACCCGCCATGTCCGCCCGACCCTATCAATGCGGGCGACACGGCGGTCGACCGCAATAACCGGGGCACACGAACCGAATCCGCGAACCGGCCGCCGCCATCGCGAGGCCCCGTACGATCGATCGGGTGGCCATCGCTCAGTTGGGACTCATCTCCTTGAATTGCGCCGACGAGGTTGCGCTGGCGGAATTCTGGGCCGCACTGCTCGGCGGCGAGATCGTCTATCGCGAGGACACCATGGCGGTGGTCCAAGCCGAACGGGGTGTGCTGTCGATGATCCGGGTGCCGGGGTACCGGCCGCCGACCTGGCCCGACGGTGTCGCCCCGGCGTCCGTTCATCTGGATCTCGTGGTCGCCGATCTCGATATCGGCGAGCGAGAGGCGGTGCGGCTGGGCGCTCGTCGAGCCGACGTGCAGCCCGGCCCGGACCGCTGGCGGGTGCTGCTCGATCCGGCCGGGCATCCGTTCTGCCTCGTGGCCCACATACCGCTGCTGCCGTTGGGTCCGAAGACCTAGGACCACAGTCCCGGTTGGAGCACGCGGACCCAATCGGAGGGCCAGGTGGCAAGAGCGATGATCACCATGACGACCAAATGCACCGGGGCGGCGGAGCTTTCCTTGGGCCCGTGATGGTTGATGATGTGGGTGACCACCGCGCCGGTCAGCACGAGGATCAGAACGGCGGCGGCGAGAAATCGGCTCTCGTGATACGGGAGGATCAGCAGGACGGCACAGACGCCCTCGAGTCCGCCGACCACGAAGCGGAACCAGGCGGGCCAACCCCACTCCGGGAACTTCTCCGAGTATGCGGGGCCGAAAAACGTTGGGCCGGGCCAGAATTTGGTCACCGCCCCCGCCAGGAACTCGAGAGCGACAAACCATAGGAAAGCGGTGGCGACCCAGCCGGGCCAGGTGTGCGCGATAGTCATATCTACCCGACCGAATACCCGGCCGAAATGTGACCGCGCGACGGAAGATCACCGTGCGCGGGCAGCCTCGGGCCACAACAGATACGAGCGGGACAAGGCCAGCGCGGTCGCCAGCAGCGCGGTTCCGAAGTACACCGGCAGTAGGTGGATGAAGGCCGTGTAGTGAATGGCCAGGTGCACGGTCAACGCGGCGGCCGAGCCCGCGAAGGCCGCGCCCGCGAGCGTCCACCAGACCCACGCTTCGCCTTGCCGCCAACCCCAGAGTCCCAGCAGCATGATGGCCACGCCGGTCGCGATCAACGCGCCGCCGAAACCAGCCCGATCGTGCGCGATGAACGGCAGCAGATGGGAATTCGCGGCCCGCAGGCTGTCGGCGTCGGTGCCCAGGAAGGTCAGATCCGTCGGGACGAAAACGCCGGTGAGGCCGACCGTGGAGATGACGATGCCGCCGACGATCACGCCCGCGCCGGTGCCGACGATCAGCAACTGACCGATGAGCGCGCGGCGGCGGACGGGTTCGGGACAGTCCCACCTCGGCGCCGACCACCGTGGCGGGCCGGGCCGCTCCCGCACGGCGAGCACGAACATCGGGAACAGCACCACCGCCACGGCCACATGCAACGGCTCGACGAATCCGATGCCCAGGAAATAGAACAGCGTCGGAAATCCCACGAGTCCCGACAGCAGATATGCCGTTCGCGCCCAGGCCCGTCCCACGCGGATACCGCCCCAGGACAACCCCACGTACAGGCATCCGATGGCGATCATGTTCCCCGCCATGGTGATTCGATCATGCTGCAGAAAATGCACCAGATGATGGTTGATCTCGTGCAGCCCCTGCACATCGGTCCCCAGATAGTCCCGGTCGTACCAGAGCAATACCGGCCCCAGCGTGATCACCCCGGCCCCGAGGCCCGCGACGATCATCCCGATGCCGACTAGCAGCCCCCAGAACCATGCGGGCCATCCGCGTGGATCCCACGGCACCTCCCGCAATGTCGGCGCGGGCGGCGAGGTCGGCGTCGCCGCCTCGATCACCCGGTTGAACCAGTTCGGCCCGGATTCGATCAGCACCGCCGGAGCCGCCAGCACGGTCACCCGCGGATCCTCCAGCGCGGCCAGTGCTTTCGCGATATCCGGCTCGGTCAGATAAACCCGATCGACAGCCTCCCCGACAATCACCTCGTCAACCGCATCCGCCAATTCGGCAGCCACAGCCGCATCCACGGCCCGCGCGACCACCCGGCATTCCCGCCCCCGCGCAGCCGCCCGCACCAACTCGACCTGATCCGCCGCCACCGGCCCCACCTCGACCACCGTCGCCCCCTGCACGGCAAGCACCCGAATCCCGTCCCGCACCACCGAAACCGGCACCACCGCCCCGAACCGCCCCACCCACTCCCCCGGCGGTTCCGCATGATCGAACACCCGCCTGATCGCCGCCCCACCCCCGGGCAGCCCGATCAACGACGACAAGAATCGCAAGGCCCCCACCTGCGCCCGCCGCTCCCCGAGCACCGCGTTCGCCAAGGGCCGCAAAGGCTGATAGGTCCAATCCGGCACGCGCTCATCCTCACACATCCGATCCGCGCACCCCGCTCAACGCGCAACCGAGGACCGGATCATTCCAGGTCGTACACGAGGACACCGATGCCGCGACTGCACAAGCGGGCGTGGATGAGCGGTTCGACCCGGGCCCAGCTTCCACCCGCCAAACCGCATCCGATCCGGGGCATGTGCACCGAAGCATTCTCCGCCGCCGCGAAGTCGCCGAGTTTCTCCAGGGCCTGATCGACCGCCGCATAACGGATCGGTGGTCCGGCGGCGCTCGATCGGATGCCGTGCTGGCCGATCATGTTGGCCACGTGGACATCCGGCGCAACTCGAACGAACTGCACCGCACCCAAACCGAAGTCGCTGGACTCACGCTGCTTGTACCACTCCCGGTAAGCACGCTCGGGCTGCGGCCATCGCGCCGACACAGCGACAACGAAACCCTTGCCCCAGCGCCCGAGATCGTTGCAGACATGCGCGATGATCACCGACCCGCTGCCATCGGGCCCAGTCGCGTCCCCGACCCGATAAACGATCTCGGTCATGCTCATGATGTCCCTCCCGCCACGAACATAGACGCAGGCTCCGACATCCTCACCGACCGAATCGACCGGCCGACATATTCAGCAATAACGCGTGCATTCGCATGCGGCCACCTCGACGTCATGACAGTGCCCTGCAAGCCTGATGCCGGTTCGTCGAACTGGTCGCCGATGTCAATCCCGGTCGTGCGCACCATCTTCCGGGACGGGTGAGAGGCGGTAGGCGGTGCCGTCGCTGATCACGTGTCCGGCGGTGGGTGGCGGGAAATGGGTGCCCAGCATCAAGGTTCGGGTGTCTGCGAGGGATGCGAGCAGGGTGCGGCGGGAGCTTTCGGACCGGTGCGGGTCGATGTCGACGCAGGAACCGATGGCGGGATGGGCGAGTTGGATGGGGTGGTGGATACAGTCGCCGGTGATCAGCGCCGACTCTCCCTGGCTGGTCACGTGGACGGCCAGATGTCCGGGGGTGTGACCGGGCACCGGAAGCAGTCGCAGACCCTGGATGATCTCGGCTCCCTCGGCAGGGAGGTCGACCAGATCGAGCTGCCCGGCCTGCTCGACCGGGATCACGGAATCTCGAAACATCTGCGCGCGTGCTTCTTCCATGTCGTAGGTGGCCCAGAATTCGCGCTCGATGCGGGACGTGAGGTAGCGCGCATGGGGGAACGTCGGGAGCCACGTGCCGTTCACCGCTCGGGTGTTCCAGCCGACGTGATCGGCGTGCAGGTGGGTGAGGATGACGAGATCCACTGAGTCGGGCGGGAATCCGGCGGCCGTGAGGCGCTCCAGGTAGTCGGTTTCCAACATGTGCCAGACGGGATTGGCCCGCTGCTTGCCGTTTCCGACACCGGTGTCGACGAGAACACGCTGTCCACCCAGGACGAACGCGAAGCTGTGGCTGTCCAGACGCAGGATGCCTTCAGGGTCGGCGAAGTCAGGCGTCAGCCAGCGCTGCTCGCGCACCACTTCCGGGGTGGCGTGCGGCAGCAACCAGGCTCCGGTCGCGGACGGCAGCGGCACTTCGTCGATGCGTCGCAAGGTCACCTCGCCGACGGTCCAGGAAGGAATCGACGTGGCCGTATAGGCTGGCGTGACAGTGGACATCGAGCCTCTTCCGCATTAAAGCAATCGATTAGCTTTAAGGCACAGTAGCTCCCGCTGCCGAACAAAAGCAAACCTTTTGCTTTAAGCTGGTTCGGTGAGTCGAAAGGCAATGGTGCGCCCCGGCGGCCGCAGCGCACGGGTGCAGGCATCGGTACACGCCGCCGTCCACGAGCTCGAATCGGAGGTGGGCCGCGAAGCCCTCACCATCCCGCTCGTGGCCGCCCGCGCGGGCGTCACCCCCTCGACCGTCTACCGTCGCTGGGGCGATCTGCAAGAACTGCTGTCGGACGTAGCCGTCGAACGCCTGCGCCCCGACACGGCCCCCCAGGACACCGGCACCCTCGAATCCGACCTCACAGCCTGGGCCGAACAATTCCTCGAGGAAATGGCAGCCCCCGTGGGCCGCGCCTACATTCGCGACGCCCTGCTCGGCTCCCCCGACAGCAGCAATGCCGGCCAATGCTCCGCCTACGCGGCCGAACAGATCACCCTCATCCTCGACCGCGCCGCCGCCCGCGGCGACCACGCCCCCGACGTGGAAACGATCCTCGACCACGTCGTAGCCCCCATCATGTACCGCATCCTCTTCCGCCCCGACGGCCTCGACCCCACCCTCGCCCGCCACTTGGTAACCCAACTACTCTCCGCCCCGAACACAGCTTCTCGGCATTGATCTCGCGTTCGAGCGGTCACCGCGGCGGCATCCAGCGGCGCCCGAGCGTGCGCCATTGAAGATCAGGGAGCTCTCACTGCGGAATTTTGTCCGCTTCCCCTCGCTGACAACTCCCTGATCTTGTCGCGGACGGGGACTAACGGTTCACGAGAGGGGCAGGGTGGGTGAGTTTCATCCACCACACTCGAATGGTGGAACGCGAATTGACTGTCGACGAGTGGGGTGCTCTGGATGCCATGCTTGCGGGAAGCTTCCCCGGCGCGACCGAACTACGGGCTCAGGCGCTTACGGCGAAGGTTGTCGGAGAATGCCGGTGCGGCTGTCCCACAATCGACCTTGCAGTGGACCCGAACACACCGACTGCACCGGACGTCCCCAACCCGGCCCGGGAGGCCGAGACCGAAGGCGGGGGCATGATTCTGTTCGTTCGGAACGGAAGGCTGATCGGTCTCGAGTACTACTCATTGACCGACGGCACCCTCACCCAGTTCCCGACACCGGATCGAATCCACCCCACGCCGTGACCTCGAATCGATACCCGCTGCTTGCGATTTCGCCTTCGAAGGGTCAGTCTTCGAAGATCCGCTCGACCGGCGGACCGCTCAACAAGTCCGCGCCGGCCTCGAACGCCGCGAGCAGATGCGGGCTGGTCAAGTGCGCTTCGAACGCCGCACGTGATTCCCAGTCCTCCACCACAACCCATTTCCCAGGCTCGGTCGGGTGCTGATACGGCTGGTAGCTCAGGCACCCCGGCTCCGCGAGCGTCGGGCCAATCAGGCCCAACGCCTGCGCCCGCACCAGATCTTCCTTGCCCGCCCGGGCCTGCAATGTGGATACAGCAGTGAGAGTCACCCGCCCCACAACCCCACGAGCGGGCCGTCCATTCCCGCTCGGAAGCCCACCGGCACAATATGACCGCCTGAACCCGTAGTGCCGCCGACCTACCGGCGATCGTCGTCGTGTCGGTCGGAATCGATCAAGTGAGGCGTAAGGGAGCCCGCATCCGACTGCGGGCTCCCCTCGGACTCGGCCCGGCTCGAACGGGCGGCTGCCCTCTCCACTATTGCGGGCGTGGTCATCCGGTGGCCTACGCGCCTCAGGCGAGATCAGCGCGGACTGTAGCTTCCGAATCGACTCGCGGGCAACGACTTATCGCGACGCGAGTGGGGTGTAGGACGGCGGGTGGGTGGGAGGGCGCGGCTGCAGTAGCCTGCGTCGTCGGCGAGGCGGACGAAGGGGGGTGGGCTGACGGGGAGGCGTAGAGCGGCGCTGTCGAGGTCCCGGGGGTAGGGCGGGCGGAGGCGGGCGGTGCGGCCGCCGGGTTCGGTGGGTGGGGTGGGGGGTTGAGGTGGGTAGTCGGGGACTCGGATGGGGTGGGGGATGGTGGCGTCGAACCAGGTGAGGACGGTTTGGCGTTCGGCTCGGAAGAGGACGCCGCCGGCGGACCAGTGGGCGGCGAGGATGCGGCCGGACAGGGCGACGGTGAGTTGGGTGAAGCGGCCGCCGTAGGGTTCGGGGGCGGATTCGGAGACGGCGTGGAAGCCGCAGGTGCAGTTGGGGTCCGGGGCGGGGTGGGTGGCGCCGCGGCGGCATTCGGCGAGGGCGTCGAGGGGGTAGGGGGTGCCGCCGGTGGCGGGGATGAACTTGTCATCCGCGGTGCGGTGGGCCACCTTGTGCGCCAGGACCACCCACACCCCGTCGTCGGTCCGGCTCAGGCTCGGCTGGACCAGGTCCGGGACTTCGGGGCGCTCCCGCGTCCCGGCCTCGAAGGATGCGATCAGTCCATAGCCTTCGCACATGCGCGTTCCTCGCTCGGGGAGTCCTTGTCAACGAGCGTACGCGCACGCCCCCACACCGCTACCGCAATTATCCTGCGGCACAGTCCGATTCAGGCCAGCAGTTCGATCTTGGCGGCGAGTTCCGCGCCGGTCATGGGCTCGCGGGCGATGACGGCGATGGTGTCGTCGCCGGCGATGGTGCCGACGATCTCCGGCAGGGCGGCGCGGTCCAGGGCACTGGCGAGGAAATGGGCCGCGCCCGGCGGGGTGCGCAGGACCGCGATATTGCCGCTGGCGTCGGTGGAGACCAACAGATCGCCGAGGAGCTTGGAAAGGCGCTCGGTGCCGCCGGTGACGCCACGCACCGGCGAACCGTCCTCGGGAACCACGTAGACGCCCGCACCGCCGTCGGCCGCGCGCAGTTTCACCGCGCCGAGCTCGTCGAGGTCACGCGACAGCGTGGCCTGGGTGGTTTCGATGCCCTCGGACGAAAGCAGCACGGCCAGTTCGGATTGGCTGCGGACCTCGTGCTGCGACAGGATCGCGACGATCCGGGCCTGCCGCCCGGCGCGGGTGCGCGCGATGGCCGCACCCGCTCTGCCGGACGCCGGGGCGGGTGAGCGACGTTCGCCGCTGCTCACCCCTCACCTCGCTCGAAACGCTCGAGCAGCCAGACGAGTAGCGCCTTCTGCGCGTGCAGCCGGTTCTCGGCCTCGTCCCAGACCGCACTGTGCGGGCCGTCGATGACCTCGTCGGTGATCTCCTCACCGCGATGCGCCGGAAGACAGTGCAGCACGGTCACATCCGCGGCCGCCCGCGCCAGCAGCCCGGCATTGACCTGGAACGAACGGAACGGCGCGACCCGGTCGCGGCCGTCGTTCTCCTGCCCCATGGAGGTCCAGGTGTCGGTGACCAGCGCGTCCGCGCCTTCGACCGCGGCCAGCGGATCACTGGTGAACGAGATCCGGGCACCGGTCTCGGCGGCCCGCTTCTGCGCGGCCTCCACGATCCAGCCGAAGGGCTCGAAACCCTCGGGGGCGGCGATGGTCACGTTCATGCCCGCGGTGACACCGCCGAGCATGAGCGAGTGCGCCATATTGTTGGCACCGTCGCCGAGGAAGGTGAGATTGCGCCCGTGCAGGTCGCCACCCTTGCGCTCGCGCAGCGTCTGCAGATCCGCCAGCACCTGGCACGGGTGGAACTCGTTGGACAGCGCATTGATCACGGGAACCGTTGCAGCCCCGGCCATCTCGTCCAACCGAGCCTGCTCGAAGGTGCGCCACACGATGGCGTCCACATACCGCGAGAGCACCCGCCCGGTATCGGCGAGCGTCTCCTCACGCCCGAGCTGCGTGTCACGCCCGTCCACCACGACGGCATGCCCGCCGAGTTGGGCGATGCCCATCTCGAAGGAGAACCGGGTGCGGGTGGAGTTCTTCTCGAACATGACCGCGATGCCGCGCGGACCCGCCAGCGGCTTGCGCGCCAGCGGATCTGCCTTCAATTCCGCTGCCAGGGCGAGGATCTCGGCCTGTTCGGCGGGGGTGACGTCGTCGTCACGCAGGAAATGCCGGATGGTCACTTGGTCTCCTTCGGGGCCCGCACGGCATCCAGGATGCCGGGCAGGTCGGACAGGAAGTTGTCGGCCTGGGTCTCGGTGAGCACCAGTGGCGGGGCCAGCCGGATCACATTGGGCTTGGGCGCGTTCAGCAGATATCCGGCATCCCGCGCGGCCAGCTCGACCTGCGCGGAAACATCGGCGGTGAGCTGGATTCCGAGCAGCAGCCCCGCGCCCCGCACATGGTCGACGAGCGGATGGCCGAGATCCTCGATGCCTTCGGCGAGGATCTTGCCGACCTTCTCCACATGCGAGAGCAAACCCTCTTCGTCGATGGTCCGCAACACGGCCAGCGCCGCCGCCGCGCACACCGGATTCCCGCCGAAGGTGGTGCCGTGCATGCCCGGCTGCAGCAGTTCGGCCGCCGCGCCCTGGGCCAGCACCGCACCGATCGGCAGGCCGCCGCCGAGGCCCTTGGCCAGGGTGATGACATCGGGCACGATGCCCGCCGCCTGATGCGCGTAGAACGCGCCGGTGCGGCCGATACCGGTCTGCACCTCGTCCAGGATCAGCAGTGCGCCATGCTCTTTGGTGATGGCGCGGGCCTTGGCCAGGTAGTCGGCCGGGGGCACCACGACGCCGCTCTCCCCCATGATGGGTTCGAGGAACACCGCGGCGGTGTCCTTGTCGACCGCGGCGGCCAGCGCCGCCGCGTCACCGTAGGGCACGTGCACGACGCCGGGCGGCATGGGCGCGAACGGTTCCCGCTTGGACGGCTGCCCGGTGAGCGCGAGCGCACCCATGGTGCGGCCGTGGAACGCCTCCTCGCAGGCGACGATCTTGGTGCGCCCGGTCAACCGCGCCATCTTGAACGCGGCCTCGTTGGCCTCGGTGCCGGAGTTGCAGAAGAACGCCTTGCCGTCACCGTCACCGAAGTGCGCGAGCAGCTGTTCCGCCAGCTGGATGACCGGTTCGGACGCATACAGATTCGACACGTGCCCGAGCGTCCCGAGCTGTCCGGTGACGGCCGCCAGGATGGCGGGATGCGCGTGCCCGAGGCTGTTGACCGCGATGCCGCCCAGGAAATCCAGGTAGCGCTTGCCGTCCGCGTCGTAGACCACCGCCCCCGCGCCGCGCACCAGCGCGACCTTCGGGGTCCCGTAGTTGTTCATCAGGGCGGAATTCCACCGCACCTGCAAGTCGGCTGTGCTCATGAGATCTCCTGTGCGGGAGTGACCATCGTGCCGATGCCCTCCCCGGTGAACAGTTCCAGCAGAACCGAATGGGCCACGCGGCCATCGATGACGTGCGCGGTCGGAACACCACCTTCGACAGCACGCAGGCAGGCTTCCATCTTGGGCACCATGCCCTCGTCCAGCGACGGCAGCAACTTGGCGAGCGCATCGGTGTCGATGCGGGTGGTCAGCGAGGACCGGTCGGGCCAATCCGTGTACAGGCCCTCGACATCGGTGAGGATGACGAGCTTCTCCGCGCCGATGCCCTCGGCCAGCGCGGCCGCGGCGGTATCGGCGTTGATGTTGTGGACCACACCGTCGGCGTCCGGGGCGATGGTGGAGACCACCGGAATCCGGCCCGCCGCAATGAGATCCAGCACGGCCGACGGTTCGACGGAGGTGACGTCGCCGACCAGGCCGATATCGGTGGGCTCGCCGTCGACCTGCACGGTGCGCCGCGTCGCGGTGAACAGGTGCGCGTCCTCGCCGGAGATGCCGACCGCATAGGGCCCGTGCGCGTTGATGAGCCCCACCAGTTCCCGGCCGACCTGCCCGAACAAAACCATCCGCACCACATCCATGACCTCGGGCGTGGTGACCCGGAAGCCGCCGCGGAACTCACCGGTCATGCCGAGCTTCTTCAACATGGCGCTGATCTGCGGCCCGCCGCCGTGCACCACCACCGGGTGCACGCCGACCGTGCGCAGGAACGCCATATCGGCCGCGAACGCCCGCTTGAGCTCGTCGTCGATCATGGCGTTGCCGCCGTATTTCACGACCACGATCTTGTCGCGGAACTTCTGCAGCCACGGCAGCGCGTCGGCGAGGACGTGCGCCTTGTCGAGGGCCGAAAGCTGTTTCAGCACATCGTTCATGAGCTGTAGGCCGAATTCTCTTCGACGTAGCCGTGTGAGAGGTCGGTGGTGCGCACGGTGGCCTCACCGTCGCCGAGGTTGAGTTCGACCAGCACCGCGATATCGGCCCCGGACAGGTCCACCTCGCGCGCGCCGGGCGCACCCGCACCGTCGACGCACACCGGAGATCCGTTGAACGACACCGAAACCCGGTTCGGATCCAGTTCGATGGGCGCGATACCGATGGACGCCAGCACCCGGCCCCAGTTCGGATCGGAGCCGAAGAACGCGGTCTTGACCAGGCTGTCGCGAGCGATCGCCCGCGCACCGATGAGCGCTTCCTCTTCGCTGACAGCACCTTTCACGGTGATGTGCACGCGCTTGGTGACACCCTCGGCATCGCCCATGAGCTGTTCGGCGAGGTCGTCGCAGACCGCGAGCACGGCGGCATTGAGATCCGCCTGCGACGGCGCGACCCCCGAAGCGCCGTTGGCCAGCAGCAGCACGGTGTCATTGGTGGAGCAGGAGCCGTCCACGTCGAGCCGGTCGAAGGTGTAGCCGGTCGCGTTGCGCAGCGCCTCGTCCAGCTGGGCGGGGGTGGCGATCACGTCGGTGGTCAGCACGACCAGCATGGTGGCCAGCGACGGCGCGAGCATGCCCGCCCCCTTGGCCATGCCGCCCACGTTCCACTTGTCCTGATGGTGGAACGCAGCCTCTTTCGGCACCGTGTCGGTGGTCATGATGGCCCGCGCGGCCTCCGCGCCGCCCTGCAGCCCGCCGCCCATCTCGTGCACGATCTCGGTGACGGCCGGGATCAGCTTGTCCATCGGCAGCCGGTCACCGATCAAACCGGTGGAGCAGACCGCGATCTCGCCCGCGCCGGTCTCGGTGCCCCAGTTGCTCAACGCCTTCGCGAGCTCCTCGGCGGTGGTGTGGGTGTCCTGAAAGCCGCCCGGACCGGTACACGCGTTCGCGCCACCGGAATTCAGGATGACCGCGCGCAGCCGGCCACCGGTCAGCACCTGCTGCGACCACAGCACCGGCGCGGCCTTGACCTTGTTGCGGGTGAACACGCCCGCCGCCGCGTACTCCGGCCCTTCGTTGAACACCAGCGCCAGGTCCGGCTTGCCGGACTTCTTGATGCCCGCCGCGATGCCCGCGGCCCGGAACCCCAACGGTGCGGTGACGCCCTGGGTCCGCACCAGCTTGCCGTTGTCGATTGTCACGGTGCCACTCCTACGGTGGAAAGTCCTGCGGTCTCGTCGATTCCGAGCGCCAGATTCATCGATTGCACCGCGGCGCCCGCGGTGCCCTTGGTCAGATTGTCGATCGCGCCGATGACCACCAGCAGCCCGGCGTCGGTGTCCACGGTCACCTGGAGGGTGACGGCATTGGAGCCGAGCACCGAACCGGTCTGCGGCAGTACGCCTTCGGGCAACAGGTGCACGAAAGGCTCATCGGCGTAAGCCTTCTCGTAGACGGCCCGCGCGGTCGCGGCGTCCACGGTGGTCGCCGCCGTGCAGGTGGCGAGGATGCCGCGCGGCAGCGGGGCCAGCACGGGGGTGAACGAGACGCTCACGTCCGCGCCGGAAGGATTGGCGGCCTTGAGGTTCTGGGAGATCTCCGGGGTGTGCCGGTGCGCGCCCGCGATGCCGTAGGCCCGCAGCGAGCCCATCACTTCCGAACCCAGCAGGCCCACATCGAGTTTGCGGCCCGCACCCGAAGTGCCGCTCACCGCAACCACATTCACGCGCGGCTCGATGATTCCGGCGGCGATGGCCGGGGCCAGCGCCAGGCTCGACACGGTCGGGTAGCAACCGGGCACCGCGATCCGGGTCGCCCCGCGCAGCCGATCCCGGCCGCCCGGCAGCTCCGGCAGCCCGTAGGGCCAGGTGCCCGCGTGCGGGGTGCCGTAATACTTCTCCCACACGTTCGCGTCGGTGAGCCGGAAGTCCGCGCCGCAGTCGATGATGATCGTCGACTCCGGCAATGCCGTGGCGATCGCGGCGGACTGCCCGTGCGGCAGACCCAGGAACACCACGTCGTGTCCGGCCAGCACCTCGACGGTGGTGGCCTGAAGCACCCGGTCGGCCAGCGGCAGCAGATGCGGCTGCAGCTCACCCAGGGTGGTGCCGGCATTGGAGCCCGCGGTCAGCGCCCCGATCTCGAGGCGCCCGCTTCGGTAGGCTGGGTGACCGAGAAGCAGGCGCAGGACTTCCCCGCCCGCGTATCCGCTCGCACCAGCTACCGCGACCCGCAGGGGTCCGTTGGAGACATCCGCCATGTGATGATTATGCACGACCGTGCAAGCTCATTCACAACCGGGCGGAAATCTGACAGCGAGCGCCGCTTACGGCACACTCGACAGCGCCATGTACGACGACGCCACCCAACCGCTGCCGGTCGTCGGCCCCGAAGCGGGCCGCGCACGCCGGGCACCGGAGACGCCCACCCCGACTCCGCGCCGTTCCCGGCGGGCTGCCGAGCCGACCGCGAATCGTCGGCGCGCGGGCACACGCCGCGCCGGTGGCAAGCCCGAGCGCGACGCGGGCCGGCCCGAGCGCACCCCCGCCCAGCATGAGCGCGACAAGCGGCTACGCCTGGCCGGGCGCGGCATCACCGCGCTCGTGGCCACCGCCGTGATGGGCATCACCGGCCTGGTCTGGTACGGCCGCATGGATTTCGACGCGGGCTTCGTCCGCTCCGGCGCGATCGCGCCCGAGGACGTCAACCTCGACGGCGACATCAATATGCTGCTGATCGGTCTGGACACCCGAAAAGACCTGAACGGCAACGACCTACCCAAGGAAATCCTCGACCAGCTGCACGCCGGTGACGGCACCGAGGGCGGCTACAACGCCAATTCGCTGATCCTGGTGCACATTCCGAAGGATCTGAAACACATCATCGCCTTCTCGATCCCGCGTGACGACTACGTGCCGGTGCAGGGCATCCCCGGTTACGACCACGCCAAGATCAAGGAGTCCTACGGCCTCAAGAAGTACTACGTCGAGGAAAAGCTCAAGGCGAAGGGCATGGCCGACGGACCGGAACTGGAGCGCCAGGGCCGGGAAGCGGGCCGCGCCAGCATCGTTCAGACTGTGAAAGCCCTCACAGGCGTGCCGATCAACCGATTTGCGGAGATCTCTCTGGCGGGCTTCTACGACCTGGCGACCGCGCTCGGCGGCGTCGATGTCTGCCTCAATCACGCCGTGGACGACAGCTACTACTCCGGCGCACAGTTCCCCGCCGGGCCGCAGCATCTGGACGGCTCCGACGCGCTGGCCTTCGTGCGGCAGCGGCACGGGCTCGAGAACGGCGACCTCGACCGCACCCACCGGCAGCAGGCGTTCCTCACCTCGGTCGCCAATTCCATGAAGAGCTCCGGCACGCTGGCCAATCCGGGCCGACTCAAGGCGCTGATGGACGCGGCGCACAAGGACGTGGTGCTCTCCGACGGCTGGAACCTCACCGATTTCGCCACCACGCTGGGCCGCGCCGAGTCGCCGTCGGTGGAGTTCCGGACGCTGCCGGTACTGCGCTACGACACGGTCGACGGCCAGGACGTGAACGTCATCGACCCGGTGGCCATCAAGAAGACGGTCCGCGACGCGTTCGGGGTCTCGACCCCGGCCGCGCCCGCCGCCCCGGCCACCACGCCGACCTCGACGCTGGACGTGGCCAACGCCAGCGGCACCCCGGGTCAGGCCGCCAAGGTGTCGAAGTTGCTGACCGCCAAGGGATTCCCGGCCGGTGACGTCAGCAATGCCACCTACGCGGACGGCACCACCTCGACCATCTACTACGGCACCGGCGCGGACACCGACGCCAAGCAGCTCTCGGAGATGTTCGGCGGCATTCCGGTCAGCCCGTCGACGCAGCTGTCCGCCGGGCACGTGAAGCTGGTCGTGGGCAGCGAACTCGACATCACCAGCCTCGATCCGACCACGGCCACCACCACCCCGACCACGACCCCGGGCGGGTCGTCGACGAGCGCGGCGACCTCGGACGCGGCCGCCTCGGACGCACCCGATTCCGGCAAGCCCGTCACCACCACCATCGGCTCGAAGATCCCCTGCGTGAACTGATCTTCCGGGCCCGGTAGCAGAATGGCGAGATGACGAAGACCGAGCTCTTCCGCAGTCTCCACCACGGTGACAAGCCGCTGGTCCTGCCCAACGCCTGGGATTTCGGGTCGGCGGCCATGCTGGCCGAGGCGGGATTCCCGGCGCTCGGGACGACCAGCCTCGGGGTGGCCGCCGCGGCGGGGCTGCCCGACGGGGCGGCCGCCACGCGCGACGAAACCCTTTCTCTGGCACGGCGACTCGGCCGACTGGCGGTCCCGGTGACCGTGGACGTGGAGGGCGGGTTCAGCGACGATCCGAATGAGGTCGCGGAGTTCTGCGCCGAACTGGTCGAGGCCGGAATCGCGGGAATCAACCTGGAGGACAGCCGATCCAACACGGCGCTCGACGATCCGGACTCGCACGGCGCGCTGATCGCGGCCGTGAAGGCGCGGGTGCCGGAGCTTTTCGTCAACGCGCGCACCGACACCCACTGGCTGGGCATCGACCCGGATTCCACCCTCGAGCGCGTGCTGCACTACGAGAAGTGCGGTGCGGACGGCATTTTCGTGCCCGGCGTCACCGATCCCGCCGGAATTCGCGCCCTGACGAGTGCCTTGACCGCGCCGTTGAACGTGCTGTTCTCCCCCACCGGGCCGACCGTCGCCGAGCTGGCGGAGCTCGGGGTGCGGCGGGTCAGCACCGGGTCATTGCTGTATCGCGCGGCGCTGGCGGCCGCAGTGCGCACCGCCGAATCCGTCACCCACGGACATCGACTGGTGGGCGAGATCCCCAGTTACGCAACGATTCAACGGCTGCTGGAAGCGTAGTCAGCGGACCAGTACGCGCGTCCGCTCGACCGAGCGCAGCTTGTCCGGATTGCGGACCGCGTACAGGGCGGCGATGCGATCCCCGCTCACCTCGATCATCAACACGGAATCGAGCTGCCCATCCGGGGCGGACAGCAGCAGGGCGGGCAGTGCGTTGTACGTGCCGAACTCGATGTTCATGTCCGCCACACCCTTTCGGACCAGGCCGAGCAGGAACACGGCGACCTGCCGCGCGCCGATTATCGGGCGGCGGGCCGCGGTGACCTTGCCGCCGCCGTCGGAGATCTGCACGACATCCGGTGCGAGCACATCCATCAGGGCCTGCACATCGCCGGTCTGCGCGGCCTGCAGGAAGGTTCCGATCACCGCGCGGCTGGTCTCGGAGTCGGGTTCGAAACGCTTGCGGCGCTCACGCACGTGCGCGCGGGCACGATGCGCGATCTGTCGAACCGTCGCATCGGATTTGCCTACCATCGCGGCGATCTCGACCATGCTGTGCCCGAATACCTCCGAGAGCACGAACACCGCGCGCTCGGTCGGGCCGAGGGTTTCCAGCACCAGCAGCATGGCCATGGACACCGATTCCGCCAGCAGCACATCGTGACTGGCATCGGATTCGGTGCGGATGGGCTCGGGCAGCCAGCTGCCCACGTACTCCTCGCGACGACGCCGCACGGTGCGCAGATGATTGAGCGCCTGCCGGGTGACGATCTGGGTGAGGTAGGCGCGAGGGTGCTCCACCTGCGTTCGATCGACGCCCTGCCAGCGAAGATAGCTGTCCTGCAACACATCCTCGGCGTCGGCGGCGCTGCCGAGCAGCTCGTAGGCGATGGTGAACAGCAGCGGCCGCAGCTCGTCGAAAGCGTCCGCATCGTCCATCGGACCGGTCTCAGCACCTACGGTCATCTTCGAAGCCTAACCACGAACCGGTCGCGGCAGTCGCCGACGACGACAAGCCCTCCCGTTCACTCACTGGACACCATGTACAGTGACCTCCGTTACGGTCACCCACCCGAGGGGAATTCCCATGCCCGCCACCGATTCCACCCGGCTCACCCTCGCGGGCCGCTTCAACCACTACTCCAGCACCTACCTGGCACCGGTCACCCGCTTCTACGGTCGCCTGCACCGCCGCCTCTACGAACGCTTCGGCGGCACCCGCTTCACCACGCTCTTCGGCGACCCGGTGCTCGAATTGACCGTGCCCGGCCGCAAATCCGGCGAGCCCCGCCCGGTCATGCTGATGCAGATCTGGTCCGGCGACGACATTCTGGTCTGCGGTTCCAACGGCGGCAATCCCGGCACCCCGAACTGGTGGAAGAACCTCGCGGCCGTCGACACCGCCACGGTCCGCGTCGGCCGCGACACCTTCCCCGTCGCGATTCGCATCGTCACCGACGACACCGAGTACGACGCCCACTGGCGCACGCTGACCGCCGCGTACGCGCATTTCGATACCTACCGGGCGCTGAGTCCGCGACGTTTCCCGATCGCCGTACTGACCCGCATCGCCTGACGAACCCGACGTCCGGGCCGTTCAGCGCCCGGAAAATCACTTCTTGAATCTGATTCAAGAAGTTGGCTATGCTGCCGTCGTGGCCAAAGTTGAACGCGATTCAAAAAGTGGCTCGCGTGATGTCCAGGTGAATCGGCGCGGGCAGCAGTCCCGCGCGACCCTGCTCGCCGCCGCGCGTACCGCCTTCTCCACCAAGCGGTACGAGGAGGTGTCGATCGCGGAGATCGCCACCGCGGCGGGAGCGGCGGCCGGATCCATCGGCTACCACTTCGGGGGCAAGTACGAGCTGTACCTGGCCGTGCACGAAGCGGTCTTCGACGACTTCTGGGATCGGCTGCAGCAACTGCGCGGGCCTGCGATGGAGCGGCTCTCGCACGGATTCGGGATCTATCTGGACTTCGTGCAGCAGCACGGGACCGCGCTGATCATGACGCCACGAGCGGGCGCGGATGAACGACTGCTCGCCCAGCACGAGCGGCATCGGGATCGGCTGGCCGCGGCCCTGCTGACCGAAATCGTCTCCGCCGGTGAGGGTTCCACCATCCGCATCGCCATGGACGGCTGGCTGGCCTTCGTGGAGGGTGCGACCACGCGCTGGCTCAGCGAACCCGATCCGGATCGCAACACGCTGCAGAGCCTGATCCTCGCGGCCGGATTCGCCACGGTGCAAACGACGTTGGCGCTCGATCCGTCCATCACCCTCACCTCGCGCACCCTCGCCGCACTGCTGGATCTGCACGGCGGACAGCACACCGAACGAGAACCGCGCATCGCACGAGAAGAGACGAGCCAGTGAGCACCCTGCACCGACCCAACAACGCCCTGGCGGCGGGACCCGTCGGGCGCGCCGCGGCATGGCTGATCGGGCCGCGCGGTATCTCCGATCCGGTGCGGCTGCGCCGTGCGGTCGAGGGCAAGATCGCGGTGGTGACCGGCGCTTCGCACGGGCTGGGCGCGGAGACGGCGCGCATGCTGGCCGCCGCGGGCGCGACCGTCGTGCTGGGTGCGCGCTCGATCGACGAGCTGGAGAAGGTGGCCGCCGAGATCACCGCGGCCGGCGGCAAGGCGGTCGCGATCCGCCTGGATCTGGCCGAGCCGGAATCGATTTCGTCGTTCGCCGAGGAGATCCTGGCGCGCTTCGACCACGTCGACTATCTGATTCACAACGCGGGCAAGTCATTACGGCGTTCGATCCACCTGTCCTACGACCGCCCCAAGGATCTGACCGCCACCTCGACCGCCAACTATCTCGGCCCGATGCGACTCACCCTGGCCCTGCTGCCGAGCATGCGAGCACGCCGCAGCGGCCACATCGTGAACATCTCGACGGTCGGCGTGCTGTTTCCGGCAACCCCGAAATGGGGTTTCTACCTGTCATCCAAGGCCGCGTTCGACGTGTGGATGCGGGCAGTAGGCATGGAAGCGCGACCCGACGGGGTCACCCTCACCACCATCTACGCGGGCCTGATGCACACCCGCATGAGCGCACCCAGCCGCTGGATGTCGGCACTGCCCGGGCAATCCCCGGCCGAGGCCGCCACCGGCGTGGCACGGGCGCTGATCACCAAGCCGCGCATCATGATTCCCGCCTACGGCTACCTGACCTCGGTGCTCACGCCGGTGCTGCGAGTCCCGCTGGAGATCGCGTTCACCGCCGTCTACCGCCGCCTCGGCGACACCGACGCGGCATTGCGCGCGGTCCAGGGGAACACGGGCACGGGGTCTGACGATGCGGAGTAGAACCGTCCTCGACTGGGGCAGTGCCCTTTCCGCCGTCGTGGCCTCCGGCGCGCTGCGCCCGGTGGGCCCTGCTACCGCCGTGTCGATCGCACACGGCTATCGCGCCTACGGTCCCTCGCTGGGCCTGATCATCGCGATCTCCGCCGCGCGCTACCCGGACCGGATCGCCCTGATCGACGAGTCCGGCGCGGTCACCTATCGGGAACTCATGCACCGATCGGAATCCATTGCCGCGAGCCTGCATTCGCGCATGCCGCAGCTGCGCACCCTCGCCGTACTGTGCCGCAATCATCGTGGTTTCGTCGAGGCGGTGATCGCGGGCAGCCGGCTGGGTTGCGAGCTGGTCTTCCTCAATACCGAGCTACCGGCCGCGCAATTGGCGCGCATTCTGGAACGCCACGCACCCGACGTACTCGTGCACGACGACGAGTACCTCGCCGCCGTCGCCGAAGCGGGCTACCCCGGCATCCAGGTGCGCGCCTGGTGTGACCCCGAAACCGAATCCGGCCTCCCCACCCTGGACGAGCTTGCGCGGCAACGGCATCCATCTCCGCCTCCGGCAAGGCAAGCTGCCCGGATCACTCTGCTGACCTCCGGAACCTCCGGCATGGCCAAGGGTGTGGCCCGGCACATCGGGCTGCGCCCCGCGCTCGAGGCCGCCGCCTCGCTGGCGGCTGCCGCCCGCCTGGGCCACCGCGATATCGCGATCGTCGCGCCCCCGTTCTTCCACGGCTTCGGGCTGGGCGCGCTCGCCGGTCAATTGGCTCTCGGCGCGACCGCGATAACCCGCCGCCGCTTCGATCCCGAACTGGCACTGGCCGATATCGAACGCCACCGCGCGACGGTATTCATCGGCGTCCCCATCATGATCCAGCGCCTCACCGCCCTCACCCCGGAGGTGCTCGGCCGCTACGACCTCACATCACTGCGGCTCGCGCTGACCGGTGCGGCCCCGATTTCCCCGAACACCATCGCAAAGTTCTTGCGCGACTTCGGCCCTCGCCTAGTCAACGGCTACGGCTCCACCGAGGCCGGCGTCATCTCGATCGCCACCCCCGCCGATCTGGAGTACTCCCCCAAGACCGTCGGACGGCCCATTCTCGGTATCTCCGTACGCATTCTGCGCGCGGACCGCACCCCCGCCGCCATCGGCGAGACCGGCACCATTTTCGTGCGCGGCGGCCTGGGCTTCCAGGGCTACACCGCCGACCGTGGCGGTTCCGCCCCGGCCAAGGAAACCCGCGACGGCTACGTCAATGTCGGCGATATGGGTCACCTGGATGCCCACGGCCGCCTCTACATCGACGGCCGCGACGACGAGATGATCGTCTCCGGCGGCGAGAACATCTATCCCCGCGAGGTCGAGAACGCGCTCGCCGAGCACCCGGCCGTCACCGACGTCATCGTGGTCGGCGTCCCCGACCCCGAATACGGTCAGGTGCTGCGCGCCTACCTGGTCACCACCGGCACCGATCCGGGCGACGAAGCGTTCGGGCAGCACATCCGGACCCGGCTCGAGCGCTACAAGGTGCCCAAACAGTTCGTCCGCCTGAGCGAACTCCCCCGCAATCCGAGCGGAAAAGTGCTGCGCCACAAGCTCGGTGACCAGGCCGCCTCCTGAAACAACTCTTGACACGTCACGACCGGTGGATGCTAGGGTTCCACCGGCCGTGACGACACCGCGAAGGAGGTGAGCCCCGATGAACGATCGATCTGTATGGGTGCTCCCCATCGTGGTCGCGGTTGGGCGTACGTAAAGACGTGTCGCTGGGAGCGCCTCGGTAGCAAGACTTTCCGAGAGGCACCATCATGCAATTCATTTCCGAGAAGCCCGAAAACGGCGTCGTAGAGCGCGATTTCACGATCGGTGAGATCACCGGCGTGCTGTGGTCGCCCGAAGCTCCCGAGCCGGGCGCACCACTGATTCTGGTGGGCCACAGCGGCGGCGTGCACAAGCGCGCACCGAATCTGGTGACCAATGCCCGGCATCTGGCAACCGAGTCCGGCTATTTCGTCGCCGCCATCGATGCTCCCGGGCACGGGGATCGGCCCCGCAATGCCGAGGACGAGCGGTGGGTCGAGCAGCTTCACGCTGCGCGCGCCGCCGGTCAGCCGATGGACACCATCATCGCCGAGTTCAATCTGTCGCTGGCCGAGCGGGCCGTGCCGGAATGGCGGGCGACCCTCGACGCCCTGCAGGCGCTGCCCGAAATCGGTCCGGACGCACCGGTCGGGTTCGGCGGCATCACCCTGGGCACCGTGATCGGGATGCACCTGGTGGCGGTCGAACCGCGGATCAAGGCGGCGAACTTCGGCAGCGTCTTCGTCTTCGACGCACTATTCGATATCGCGAAACAGATCAGCATTCCGCTCACCCTCGATGTCGCCTGGCACGACGAGGAAATCGACCGGCAACCCAGCTTCGCGCTCTTCGACGCTTTTGCGTCGGAGGACAAGATTCTGCTGGCGCGGCCGGGTCGGCACAATCAGATGGCCAGTTCACAGCCCGGTTATGGCGCATGGTTCCTGCGCCAGCATCTCGGCCGGTAGTCATAGAAGAGGGAAAGAATCTCGAATCCTTTCCCTCTTCAACATATATCGCACCCCGGGGCTTGCGGCAAGACCCCCGTCATCCCGCACTATTGCTGACCTGAGCCGAGATTCACGAATGGGGTAAGTGCGAGTGCTTGAATTCGATGTCGACGTGATCATCGTGGGTGCGGGCCCGACGGGCCTGATGCTGGCCGCCGAACTGGGGCTGGCCGGGGTGCGGCCGCTGGTCCTGGAACGGTCGCCGCAGATGCGGACCGTGCCGAAGGCCAACGGCCTCAGTGGGCAGATCGTCCAGATGCTGCGTTATCGGGGTCTCACCGAGCGGCTCGAGGCGATCGGCCAGGTCGCGGGCGCAATGGTGGCGATTCCGTTCGGCGGCATGCAGGTGGACTTCACGCCGCTGGCGGATTCGCCGCTGGAGGCCATGCACATCCCGCAGCCGAAACTCGAACAGTTGCTGGATGATTGGGCACGCGAGCTGGGCGCGGAGGTGCGGCGCGGGCACGAGGTGAGCGGGTTCGAGCAATCCGATGCCGCGGTGACCGTGGAGGTTTGCGGGCCGGACGGCGAATACCGGCTCACCGCAAGCTATGTGGTGGCCTGTGACGGTGCGCGCAGCCGCATCCGAACACTGGCCGGCATCGAGTTCCCGGGCCTCACCTATCCGGAGGTCAACCGGCTGGGCCAGATCCACCTGCCCGATTCCGTGCTCGTGCTGGACAACGGTGATCTCGAGGTCGCCGGGCAGGGCGTCCTGCACCCGGGCTTCACCCGCACCGAGCACGGTGTCTTCGCGATGGGCGGGGTCTCCCCCACCCGCACGGTGATGATCCAGACCACCGAGGACACCATCGCCGAAACCGACGACAACGAACCGCTGACGCTGACCGAGTTGCAGGACAGTATCCGTCGCATCGTGGGCGTCGAGCTGCCCATGATCGATCCGATTCGCCTGTCGCGCTACCAGTTCCAGGCCCGCCAGGCCGAACGCTACCGCGCCGGAAGGGTTTTCGTGGCCGGTGATGCCGCGCACGGGTTCCCGATGACGGGAGTCGGCCTGAACGCGGGCATGTCGGATGCGGTGAACCTGGCCTGGAAACTCGCCGCCGACCTGAAGGGCGGGGCACCGCAAGGACTGCTGGACAGCTATCACGACGAACGTCACTTCGCGGGCACCCGCATCATGATGCAGACCCAGGCGCAGGTGGCGCTGCGCCGGGGTGATGATCCGGCGGCGCTCGCCTTGCGCGAGTTGTTCCAGGAACTGCTCACCGACGAATCCGCACTGCGCCGCCTGGCCTCGCTCATCGCGGCCACCGAACTGCGGTATCCGCTCGCGAACCGCAACGGGCACCCGCTGACCGGAACCCTCGTCCCCGATCTGCCGCTGACCACCGAGCAAGGAAGGGTGGGCGTCGCCGACCTCGTGTGCTCGGCTCGCCCGGTCCTGCTCGTCCTGTCGGATCGCCCGGAGTTGCGCGAGATCGCCGAGGAGTGGTCCGGCCGCGTCGACCTGTGCACCGCCACCACCGCCGATCGCCCCGCCGACGCCTTGCTGATTCGCCCGGACGCCCATATCGCCTGGGCCGCAACGGTCGGCGAAGCACCCGACACCGCGGCACCGGCCCTGCGGGACGCCCTGACCACCTGGTTCGGCGCACCTCTGCGGGAGCCGGAATCCAGCCTGTCGAGGATCTGAGGAACGGGCCTAGCGGATCGCCGTCACAGCTGCTCGCCTTGTTCGCGGCGGCGATCCACCTCGCTCTGGCGGGCCTGTTCCTGCCTGCGGGCTTCGGCGCGTTGCTGTTCGGCGCGCTCGCGCAGACCGCGCAGGAAGGCTTCATCGGCCGCCGGATCCTGGGCGACATAGCGGCCGGGTCGATCGTATTCGGCGTAACCGGTATTCGAGCGCGGCCCGCGCGACTCGTTGAGCGGGCGGCCCAGCAGCAGCCACAGCAGTGCGCCGATGGTCGGAATGAAGATGACGATCAGCAGCCAGAGGCCCTTCGGCAGGTGACGGACACCGGTCTCGGGGCAGGTGATGATGTCGATGAGGCAGTACACCCACAGCACCAGCGTGATCAGTCCGGCAGCAGCGATCGGCATCGCATCCCCCTCGTAATTTCTGGCCGAGCATTCGACCGACGACTCCCCGTCAAGGCCGGAAACAGCCTGGTCCCGGTACTTTACCGAAGAAGCCGCAGTCATCGAATACCGACCGAACGCGACGATGATCACGCTCGACGGGAGCCTGTGATCCCACCCGGCGACACAGTCAGCCACTGACCCGATCGGCCACACCACTGATCGGTCCGGCCCGAGCTCTCGGCTCGGGCCGGATTCCGGCGTTCAATTTCGGCATGCCGCAACGGCGGCCGGAGTGAAATCGCTTGGAAGGAAAGACAAATGACCGAATTCGTGACGCTGGAGCACGGGCGGATCGCGTGCGATGTGGCCGGGGACGGCCCGCTGGTGGTGCTCTCGCACGGGATGGGGACCTGGCGAGCGGACTTCCGGCACCTGGTCGGGCCGCTGGTCGCGGCCGGGTATCGGGTCGTCAACGCCGACATGCGCGGGCACGGTGAATCCAGCCCGGATTGGCCGTCGGTGACGGGGAAGGCCGCCATCAGCCGCACCGACGTCGCCCTCGATCTGCTGGGTGTGATCCGGCATTTCGGAGGTCCGGCCGTGATCGTCGGGCATTCGCTGTCGGGTGGTTCGGCCACCATCGCGGCGGCCGAGGCCCCGGATCTGGTGTCGGCGATCGTCGAGATCAACCCGTTCACGCTGAAGTACGACCTCGATTTCGGTGCGATGTTCTCGATCGGCCGCTACCGCCGCGGCATGCTGCAGTTGATCGGCGCGCAGGTGCTGAGCTCGCCGCGATTGTGGTTCCGGTATCTGGAAGGCGTGGCCTACCCGACCGTGCCCGCCGATCAGGACGCCTACCTCGCCGGATTGCGCGAGTTGCTGGGGCAGCCCGAACGCTGGGCCGAGTTCATGAAGACCGGCAAGACCACCCCGGCCGACGCGCACGCCCGGGTCGCCGAAGTCCGTTGTCCCGCAATGATAGTCATGGGCGCGGAAGATCCCGACTATGCCCACCCCGAGCAGGCGGGCCGCGCGGTGGTCGAGGCGATGTCGCCGGGCCTGGGCAAGGTCGTGGTGGTCGAGCGGGGCGGCCACTACCCACACGCACAGTTCCCCGACCGGGTGGCCGCGCTGCTGATCCCCTTCCTGGACCAGCATGCCGCCCGCCGCACGACCGGATCGGTCGGCCACTGACCGTGGCGGACATCAGCGACGACTGCGATGATGGCGAGGTGCCGGCACCTCGCACCATCGTTTTCGTTGTCTTCCAAGGCATGCAGATGTCCGAGCTGGCCGGGCCGCTGGATGTGTTCGCCGTCCTCAACGGTGTCGCCGTGACACCACCGGAGCTGCTGCCGCCGGTGGTGCCGCGTGGCGGCCCTGCCGCCGGGCCGGACAGCCTGGCGCTGTGGAACACCGTCACCGACCCCCCGCCCTATCGATTGGTGGTGGCCGCTCCGGGCGGTCAGCCGATCACCGCCGACGGCGGCCTCACCATCTCGGTCGAGCATTCACTGGCCGATATCGCCGCGGGCGACGATATCGACACCTTGATCGTCGTCGGCGGCATGGTCGACGGCCCCGGGGCCGCCGCCGTGGTGCCGGAGCTCCCGGCCCTGGCCCGCAAGGCCCGCCGGATCTCCTCGGTGTGCGCGGGTGCGCTGCTGCTGGCGGCCGCCGGACTGCTCGACGGATATCGGGCCACCACCCATTGGGGATCCACCGACCTGATGGCTCAACACTTTCCACGGGTGAGCGTCGAACCCGACCGCATCTACGTGCGCGATCGCAATCGCTGGACCTCAGCGGGCATGTCCGCGGGCGTGGATCTGGCGCTGGCAATGGTGGAGGACGATCACGGTCGTGAAATCGCCGCACTGGTCGCCCGGCTGCTGGTGGTGTTCGCGCGGCGACCCGGCGGGCAGGCCCAATTCAGTGCCCAGTTGCGCACCCAGCCTGCCCGCACCCCCGCCATCCGCGCCGTACAGCAGTGGCTGCCCGAGCACCTCGACGACGATCTCGCGGTGGCAACCCTGGCCGACCGCGCCGGCATGAGCGAACGCCACTTCGCCCGCGCCTTCCGGCTCGAAACCGGCAGCACCCCGGCCTCTTTCATCGAAGACCTACGCGTCGAGGCCGCCCGCCGCCTGCTGGAATCCACCGACCTCACCATCGGCGCGATCGCCCGCCAGATCGGCTACCGCCACGCCGAAACCCTGCACCGCGTCTTCACCCGCCGCATGGCCACCACCCCCGAACGCTACCGCCAGCACTTCTCCACCAGCACAGTTCAATTGACGGGGACCAGGGAGTAGATCCACCAAGGTCGTTGCGGCATTTCGAATTTGAAGACCTGGATGTGGTAATTGATCAGCTCACCGGTTTCGGGCGAGCGCACCCGCGTGGGCCGGCGCTCGAGATCGGTCGCGATCGGCGGGACCTCGGCGGACCAGAACCGCTCCCATTCCGGTGCGGCACTGCAACGCTCGATGATGGCCGCGATGCGTTCGGGGGAATGGATGGCCGGGGCCATGTACCAGAATCCGTAGACCATGAAGTGGGCGTCGCGTTCCCAGTCGGCCATCACCTCGCGGGCGCGCGGGTCCAGCAGCATCCATTCGATGATGACGTCGCCGACCTCCAGCCCGGGAAACGCGCGCAGGTACGCGTCATTGGCGGCGACCAGGTCGACCGCGGGCAGGGTCTGGTAGCACGCCGGGTGCGGCAGGTCGCGCAGGAACTCGAGCTCATACGGTTGCGGAGGCGTGATCTCGCCGCCGAAGCTCGCCAGCTCGGGTTGCAGCAGGGTGGCGGCGTGCTCACGGAACACGGTCGGCACGTCCAGCGCCTGGAACAGCGCGCCGAGAGCGACCGCGGTCGGCTGCCGGGTGCCCTGCTCGATCTTCTGGATCAGCGCATCGGAGATACCCGCCTTGCGCGACAGCTCGGCCCGGGTCAGCCCGGCCGACTCACGGCGCTCACGCAAATACACCGCAATCTCAGAGCGAGCGGTCGTCACCAGTACCTCCAGAAACCCACAACGAGCGATAGTTCAGCTGGCTAATCTACCGCAACGGCACTGGGACAAATTGGGACAGGGCTCCGCCTTGACCGTAGGCCCACCCGATCGGGATGCTTTCCTCGCCGTGCCGGAGCACGAACAGTGGCAGGAAGCCCTGCACGGCGACACCGGGTGTCCGCGAGGGGACGGCACGAACGCGGACCACATCGGCTGTCGCCGAGATGTTCGGCGCTGCGTGCCGCAAGGTAGCCCGTCGTGGGGGGGGGGGGTGCCCCCCCGGCCCCCCCCCCCCCCCCCCCCAACCCCCCCCCCCCCCCCCCGGGGGGGGACCCGGGGCCCGGGATAAAAAAAAAAAAAACACAAACGCAGATAT
>NZ_JBHZAC010000021.1:97797-114051 GCF_042753865.1 Nocardia sp. NPDC059240
GCACAAATGCGGCTGCCCCCGTGTTTTCGGGGGCGGGGTGCCCCACTGACGCCCGGGGTGGGGGGGGGGGACCCCCCGGGGCCCCCGCCCCCCACGCCCGACTACCGGCACGGAAAGCGCGGGTCAGTCGACGGGGACCAGGGAATAGATCCACCAAGGACGCTGCGGCAGTTCGAATTTGAACAGCTGCATGTGGTAGGCGATCCAGTCACCGGTATCGGGTGAGCGCACCCGGATCGGCCGGCGGGGGATGTTGTCGGGGTGAACCTCGGTGGACCAGAAGCGATCCCATTCCGGCGCGGCACTGCACCGGTCGATGATGGCCTGGATCCGCTCCGGCGGGTGGACGGCCGGAGCCATGTAGCGGAACCCGAACACCATGAGGTGTATCTCGCGTTCCCAGTCTTCGATGACCTCACGCGCCCGTGGATCGAACAGCATCCATTCGAGCAGGACATCGCCCGGCGCGAGGCCCGGAAATGCCCGCAGATACGCATCATTCGCGGCGACCAGCTCCACCGACGGCATGGTCTGGTAGCACGCGGGATACGGGATCGCGTCCAGGAAGTCGAGCTCGTAAGGCTCCGGCGGGGTGTCCTGCGTACCGAAGGTGGACAATTCGGGCTGCAGCAGGGTGGCGACGTGTTCGCGCACCTGCGCCGGTACTCCCAGCGCGGAGAACAGCGCGCCCAGGGCGACCGCGGTGGGCCTGCGGGTGCCCTGCTCGATCTTCTGGATCAGCGCCTCGGAGACGTCGGCCTTGCGGGCGAGCTCCGCGCGGGTAAGACCCGCCGCCTCCCGCCGGGTACGCACAAAGTCCGCGATCTCCATCCGCGACGCAGTCACCGATACCCCCAACCCGCACAACACAGTTGCTGCCGCACAAGTATCCGGCCGCGATGGCACTGGGACAAACTGGGACAGGACCACGCCTTGCCCCGAACCGCTCCGGATCGAGATGCTCGACACCGGGTGTCCGCGAGGGGAGGGCATGAACGCGGACCGCATCGTCTTGTGCCGATGCCGATCCGCGGGGCGTGCCGAGTGGCATCCGACGCCGCGGCGGTGCATCCGGGGGGAGCACCGCCGCGGCACACACCCACAGCGTCTCAGGCGAAGATCGCGAACAGCAGCCCTGCCACCGCGAAACTCACCACCGAGAGCACCGTTTCGAGCACGGTCCAGGTTTGCAGGGTCTGTTTGACGGTGAGGTTGAAGAACTTCGAGATGATCCAGAAACCGCCGTCGTTGACGTGGCTGAGGATGATGGAACCGGCCGCGATGGCCATCGCGATCAAGGCCAGCGCGACCTGCGAGTAGCCCTGCTCGTGCACCAGTGGTGCGACGATGCCGCCGGTGGTGACGATGGCGACGGTGGCCGAGCCCTGGGCGATGCGCAGGCCGCAGCTGATCACGTAGGCCAGCACGATCACGGGGAGGCCGGCGGCGGCCATGGTGTGGGCCAGGGCGGTGCCGATTCCGGTGGCGGAGATGACCTTTCCGAAGAACGCGCCCGCACCGACGACCAGCAACAGCATGCCGACCGGCCGCAGGGATTCGGCGGTCACCGTGCTGAGTTCCTGCACCGTCGAGCCGCGGCGGATGCCCAGCACGTAGAAGGCGATGAGGACGGTGATCAGCAGTGCCACGGCGGGGGTGCCCAGGAAGGTCAAGACCTGCAACGGTTTCGAACCGGTGGTGAGCAGTTGGCTGCCGAAGGTCGCACCCAGGATCAGGATCAGCGGCACCGCAACGATCGCGCCGATCAGGCCGACCGAAGGCGGCCGCTTGACCAGGGTCGCGGTGGCGGTACCACCGGTGGCCGCGCCCGGAGCGTCCTCGCCGGAACCGTTGTCCTGCTTGCGGATCAGAAACTCCGCAGGCACCTCGACCTGTACCCGCTTGCCGATCCAGCTGCCCCACACGATGCCCGCCGCGACGAATCCCGGGATGCCGCAGACGAATCCCATCACGATGAGCCAGCCCAGGCTGACACCCAGCAACCCGCCCAGCGACACCGGGCCCGGATGCGGCGGGAGGAAGGCGTGCGTCATCGACAGGCCCGCCAGCATCGGCAGCGCGTACAGCACCAGCGAGCGCCCGCCCTGCTTGGCCGCCACGTACACCAGCGGCGCGAGCACGAAGATACCGATATCGAAGAACACCGGGATACCGAAGATGAGCCCGAGCAGGCCCATGGCGACGGGAGCGCCCTTCTCGCCGAACAGATCCAGCAGTTTGCGGGTCAAGACGTCCGCGCCGCCGGATCGTTCCAGGATCGCGCCCAGCACGGTGCCCAGTCCGATGATCACCGCGATATGGCCGAGGATCGACCCGAATCCGGTCTCCAGCAAGGAATCACCGGATTTCAGTGCGGTGCCGACGATTTGCGACACAGGCAGCCCGGCGGCCAGCGCCAGCGCGAGCCCGGTGAGCAGCAGGGCGATGAACGGTTCCAGCTTGAACCGGATGATCGCGATCAGCAGTACGGCGATCGCCGCACCGCAGAGCAGCAGCAGTCCCGGCGTGCTGGTACGCAGCCAGTCCACGGTGGTGCCCATGGGATACCTCTCAGTTCACAACTAGAAATCAGTGCAGAGCTCGAACGAAGGTGGCCGCGCGCGAAGCGATTTCGGCCCATTCACCCGCCGCGACGGCGGCGGGCGGTACGACATCGGTTCCGGCGGTCACCGCGACCGCCCCGTGGGCGAGGAAGTCCGCGGCATTACCGGCATTGACCCCGCCGGAGGGGATCAGCCGCACATCCGGGAAGGGACCGTGCAGGTCCTTCAGGTAGCCGGGCCCCAGGGCCTTGGCCGGGAAGATCTTCACCGCCGCAGCGCCGAGCTCCATCGCCCACATCACCTCGGACGGCGTGAAAGCGCCCATCACGACCGGGATTTCACGCTGCGCCGCCACCTCGGCGACCTGCTCGCTGATACCCGGCGTGACCAGGAACTGCGCGCCCGCGTCGATGGCCGATTGCGCCTGATCCCGAGTGAGCACGGTGCCCGCACCGATCACTCCGACCCCGGCCTTCGCGATATCGCCGATGTACTCCAGCACACCCGGCGTGGTGAAAGTCAGTTCCACCGCGCGGATTCCCGCCCCGGCGAGACTGTCTGCCAACGCCACCGGATCGGGAATCTCCGGCGCCCGCACCACGGTCAGCGCGCGATCGGCCAGAATGGCCTCCACGGCGGAATTCATCGATTCTCCTTTCGCCCGGCCCGCAGGCGCATCGATATCGCGCGCGAGCCGATGGATGTGCTTGTGGTCGAGCCGAATTCGCCGCTCCCGCGCCAGGACCTGGCCGCCACTCCGCGCCGCACCGACGGTCGGTGGGATCTCCTACCGATGGCCTGCCTCGACATCCCGATCGTCCGTTGAGGACATGGCCACGCCGAGCACGACGGCCGCGCAGGCGGCGTTGGGTCTGGGTGCGTAAACCGGCGGCTGCCCCGTCGCCCACGGCCGCCAGACCGTCGGCGCACGCGTCGCGCGTCGGGTGGCTGCCCGTCGCCCTCACACTCGCTCCCCCCGGAGGTGGCAGGGGATTCGATGGCGAGGGCGTCCGACCCGGCACCTCGGCGATCTCTCACGGGGCCTATCGGCGATCTCGCGTGGCCGGTGGTCATCGGGTCTGCCCCGTCGCCGGGTCCATGCGGAGGGCGCGTCCGGCGCGGTGGCCGGTGGGTTTGCCGGCGTCCAGGGCGAATTCGCCGTTGACGAGGACGTATGGGATGCCGTGGGCCTGCTGCTTGGGCTCGTCGAAGGTGGCGGTGTCGATCACCGTGGCCGGGTCGAACAAAACCAGGTCGGCGGCGTAGCCGGGGCGGATGAGGCCGCGGTCGCGGAGGCGCAGGCGTTCGGCGGGGCGGCCGGTGCAGTGGTGGACGCAGTCCTCGAGGTCGAGAACACCCAGTTCGCGGGTGTAGTGGCCGAGGTAGCGGGGGAAGGTGCCCCAGGCGCGGGGGGGGGGGGGGGGGGGGGCGAGGAGGCCGTCGGTGCCGCCCATGTGGCGGGAGTGGCGCATGATGGCGCGCACGTTCTCCTCGTGGCCGACGTGTTGAAGGATGCTGGTGGCCAACTGGTCTCGGGTCAGCAGGTCGAAGAACACCTCGACCGGGGGCCGGGCCTCGGTGGTCGCGATCTCGGCGAGGGTGCGGCCGACGTACTGCTCGAGGTCGGGGTTGGCGACGCCGCTTATCTGGATGGTCTCCCATTCCACGGTGACGCCGTGACAGCCGTCGGAACCATTGACGTTGACGTCCTCGATGATTCGCGTCCGTGCGCCGGGATCGGTGAGTCGCTCCAGCGCGGCATCCGGGCCGCCGCTCATCGCCCAGCTCGGCAGCAATGCCGAGAGCGTGGTCGAACCGGGCAGATACGGGTAGGTGTCGAGGGTGATGTCGCAGCCGTCGGCCAGTGCCGCGTCGATCAGGGCCAGGAATTCTGGTGCGCGGCCGCGGTTCTCGCCGAAGTTCATGGTGGCGTGGGTCAGGTGCAGGGCGACGCCGGTGCGGCGGGCCAACTCGATCATCTCCGCGTATGCCTCCAGCGCCCCGGCTCCGTAAGAGCGGGTGTGCGGGGCGTAGAAGCCGCCGAATTCCGCGACCACCTCGCAGAGCGACGCGAGTTCCGAAGTGTCGGCGTACATTCCGGGCGTGTAGGTGAGCCCGCTGGACATGCCCACCGCGCCCTCGGTCAGCGCCTGGCGCAGAATCAGCCGCATGTGCTGGATCTCCGCCGAGGTTGCGGCACGCTTCTCGGTGCCGACGACCATCAGCCGCAAGGTGCCCTGCGGCACCAGATAGGCGGCGTTCGGGGTGATCCCGGCGGTATCGAGGCGGTCGAGATATTGCGCGACGGTGCGCCAGTCGAAGTCGAGGTCGGCGGGATTGCCGTTCCACCCGGCGATCTGGCGGCGCACGATAGCGAGCGCGGCATCGTCGATGGGTGCGTAGGACAGCCCGTCCTGTCCGATCACCTCGGTGGTGATGCCCTGACTCAGCTTGGGGAAATGCCCCGGATGCGTCAGCAGATGCAGGTCGGAATGCGCGTGCATATCGATGAATCCCGGTGCCAGCACCAGGTTCTCGCCCTCGTCGAGGATCCGGTCAGCGTCCGTGATCGTCCCGGGTGCGGCGATCTCGGCGATCCGTCCGCCGTCGACCACCACATCCGCCCGGTACCGCGCTCCGCCGGTGCCGTCGATGACATCGATGTCACGAATCAATAGGTCGGCCATGACATCCCGCTCAGAAATAGGTCGGCAGGAAACCGACGATCCGCGGCCGCTCGGCGTCCGCGTCATCGATCACCGGAATCAGCCGCCATTTATCGAACGCGGTACACGGATGCGAAAGCCCCAGCCGCACCACACTTCCCACCGGCACATCGATGCCCGAACCACCGGGCAACCGCAGGAAGGTGTGCTGATCATTGAGCGCCGACACATTCGCGCCTGCCGGCAGCGAGGTGCTTGCCGGTCCCGCCATCCGCTGCGGGACCGGCAACCCCTCATCGAACGGAAGATCACGCTTACCCGCATCGAGCAGCGCGAGTTCCGTTTCCGGGCGGGACACACACCGTGCCCATCCGTGCATGGCCGACCGCAACGGACGCTCCGAGCGCCCCGCCGCCAACGGCGAAATCCCCGAGTAGAAGCCATCGTCGTGCACCAGATACGCCCCGGACCGCAACACCACGGCCGTCGGAACCCCGTGCGCACCAGCCTCATCCGCGAGCCCGGCCAGCCGCTCGACGACCAGATCCGGGTAGGCGCTGCCACCCGCGGTCACAATCGCCGCACGACGTGACAGCCCGGCCCGGGAGGCAGCGGCCCCGTCCACGCCGAGAGGGGATCCGTCGCCCGTGAGCTCAGCGCCCGCATCCGACGCACCGACGAACTCGTCGTAGCGCCCGGCGGCGGCGAGTTCCTGGTGCAGGATCGCAACCTCATCGAGGTAATGGCGAACGGCGGCAAGACCTTCCGGGGTGCGGTCGTGGGCGAGTGCGCCCTCGTAGCCGCCGACTCCGGCCAGGCGTAGGCGCGGGGACTTGTCGACCGCGTCGGCCACCTCGTGGGCGGCGGCGAGGCCGCGCGCGCCGGTGCGGCCGTGCGGGCCACCGAGTTCCACGATGACGTTGAGCTGCACGCCGTCCGGCGCGGACTCCAGGTGGCGTTCCATTTCGCGGACCGAGCCGACGCCGTCGACCCAGCTGTAGAGCTCGAAGTTCGGGTCGGATTCGATTTCGGCTGCGGCCCAGCGCAATCCGGTCGGGTCCAGGAGTGCGTTGGCGAGCATGATGCGGTTCAGGCCGAGGGAGCGACCGATCTGGACCTGCCAGCCGGTGGCGAGGGTGATGCCCCAGGATCCGGCTTCCAGCTGCTCGTTCCAGAGCTGCGGGGACATGGAGGTCTTGCCGTGGGGAGCCAGCTGTACGCCGGCGGTACGGGCCCAGTCGGCCATCACGGCACGGTTGGCGTCCAGCGCGGAGCGGTCCATGGTCAGGACCGGGGTCTGCAGGTCGTCCAAGTGCGGGGCGGTGGCCAGGTAGTCACGCACGGTCAGTCCCCATGCGGCGGGCGGCAGCGATTTGTGCTGCGGGCCCAGGATCAGATCCTGAACGGCCCTGCCGTTGTCGGCGAGAGTCCGATTGCCCGCGGGCACTCCGGTGATCTCGCTGGGGGCTGCGACGACGTTGTCGGCGGCCACGACGCTCCTTCCGGTCATAGCTCCAAGCAATTGCATAATTTGCAACGCTTGTTGCACATCGTGTTTCTGATGGTTAGTCTGCACGTAATGTCCGAAAGCCGCAACCATTCGAAGGAGATTGGTGTGATCCAGCCGACTGCCCGGGCTGTCACCGTCGGCGAGGGCCTCGCGGTGCTCATCGCGGCACCCGGGCCGCTCGAGGACTCCCCCGCATTCGATCGGGGCGCGGGCGGCGCGGAGGCGAATGTCGCGTGCGTGTTGAGTCAGCTCGGCGTGCCGACCGGTTGGCTCTCCCGGGTCGGGGACGACGGCTTCGGGCGCTATCTGGTCCGGCATCTCACCGAACGCGGCGTGGACACCTCCGCCGTCACCGTCGACGAGACCCGGTCGACCGCGGTCTACGTGAAGGAACGCGGCAGCGGCTCCGATCGCCCGAACGACCTCGCCGCCGGGGACAGCCGAATGCTGTACTACCGCACCGGTTCCGCCGCAAGCGCGCTGTCACCGGCCGACCTGGCAAGTGCAGCTGAACTTCTCGACCAAGCCGAACTGGTCCACTTCACCGGCATCACCACCGCGCTGTCTCCCACGGCGACCGCGCTCACCGATGCCCTGCTCGCCCTCCCCCGGCACGGTCGGCTGATCAGCTTCGACCTCAACTACCGCCCGGCCCTGTGGGCCCGGCGCGACGAGTCCGCCGCCGACATCCTGGCCCGCCACATCGCCGGCAGCGACGTGGTGTTCCTGGGCGCGGACGAGGCCGAGGAGGTCTTCGGAATCGGTGACGCCGACCGGCTGCGCGCCGCCTTCCCGCAGCCCCGGCATCTGATCGTCAAGAACGACAAGCACTCTGTCACCGGGTTCCTCGGCGCGGACCGCCTGGAGGTCCCGGCCCTCACCCTGGAGGTCACCGAACGCATCGGCGCCGGTGACGCTTTCGCGGGCGGCTACCTCGCCGCACTACTGCAGGGCCGTCCGCACGAACAGTTGCTGCGCTTCGGCCACCTGTGCGCGGCCGCCGCGCTCACCGGTACCGGTGACATCGCCGAACTGCCGCCGCTGTCCACGCTCGAATCCCTGGCCGCGGCAAGCCCGTCGGAGTGGTCGACCCTCCATTACCGCCCCGGCCTGCTTCTCCCCGAGAATGTGGCCTCATGAGTCAGAGTCTCCAGCGCGCCCTCACCCTCCTCGTCGAACTCGGTGAGGAGCCGAAATCCCTGGACCAGTTGGCGACTCGGCTCGGCGTGCACAAGTCGACCGTGCTGCGGCTGCTGCAGACCATGGAGGCCGACCGCTTCGTCACCCACGACAGCGAGCACCGCTACCGGCTCGGCACCCGACTGTTCGAACTGGCCAACCGCTCCCTGGAAGGCCGCGATGTGCGCACGATCGCGCGCCCACACCTGGCCGCGCTCAACGCCGACACCGGGCAGACCGTGCACCTGGCCACCTACGAATCCGGCGAGGCCGTCTACATCGACAAGCTCGACGCCACCCACAGCGTGCGCATGTACTCGCGCATCGGCCGCCCGGCAGCGCTGCACTGCACGGCCGTCGGCAAGGTGCTGGTGTCGGCGCTGCCGCGAGCACAGTGGGCGGGCATCGCGGCGGGCCTCGACTACCGCGCCTACACCGACAAGACCATCCGTACCCCCGAGCAATACCTCACGGAACTCGAACTCGTTGCGGCCCAAGGCTTTGCCGAGGACCACGAGGAGCACGAGAGCTTCATCAACTGTGTGGCCGTCCCGATCCACGACGGCACCGGCGCGACCGTCGCCGCACTGTCGGTGTCGGTGCCGGACATGCTGCTCGATCACGACCAGGTCCTCGGACTGCTGCCGCGCGTGCGCGACACGGCCGAGGCCGTATCCACCGAGCTCGGCTGGAGTCCGAGCCCCGAGAAGTGAAAGGCCGACCATGAGCCAGAAGATCGCCATCCGCACCGACAATGCCCCCGCCCCCGCGCACACCTTCTCCCAGGGCGTGCGCAAGGGACCGTTCCTGCAGGTGTCCGGTCAGGGCCCCGTCGACCCGGCGACGAGCGAGTACCTCTATCCGGGAGACGTTGCGGCCCAGACCATCCGGACCCTGGAGAACGTGAAGGCGATCGTCGAGGCGGGCGGGGCGAGCTTCGACGACGTGGTGATGCTGCGCGTCTACCTCACGAAGCGCGAGGACTTCGCCATCATGAACGAGGCGTACGGCAAGTTCGTGAACGAGCACACCACCGGCGAGGTACTCCCCAGCCGCACAACGGTTTTCACCGGCCTGCCGCGTGAGGAGATGCTGGTGGAGATCGACGGAATCGCCATCGTCGATTAGTCGACGCCGATGTGCTGATGGTCGGTGCGGATGCGACCGTCTTCGTCCAGGGCGAGGACATCCATCCCACCGCCGACCACGGTCCCGTCGGTGGTCACCATCGACCAGGTGAGGGCGATGACCTGCTTCAGCAGCGTCGTCACCTCCCCGCGCTGGACGAAGCGGGTTTCGCCCGATGCCACGAACATCTCGTAGGCCCGCGCCACGCGGCGCTCCAGAGCATGATGTCCGCGCACTTCCAGCGGCGGAATCGGAAAGCTGATGCGGGTCGCGGCGTTTCGCATATCTTCGGGCGGATCCACCAGGATCTGCGCACCATCCTCGGCCCACAGATCGTGAATCAGCTTGCGCCGCAATGCCGGATCGGATTCGTTCCACATGGCCAGGTAGCGGCCGGCGAGTTCGTTGATGTCGATTTTCGTCATGGCAACGAGTCTGCGCGGATTCGATGCGCCGAGCGATTCCCCACAGGGAATGAAACAGGGCCGCACGCGGTTGAGCGTGCGGCCCTGTTTCAGGTTCGGGCTACTTCCCGGCGAGCACCGCGAGCACCGGCTCGGACAGGAAGAACGGCTCCAGCCGCTCGCGAATCAGCTTGGCCAGCACGCCATTACGTTTGGCGGCCTCCACCACGGCCGGGCCGTAGCGCAGAATCTCCTCAGCGATGACGTCTTCGGACAGCCCGAGCTCGGGCAGCAGGCCGGCGAGGGTATGGTCGCCGTACTTCTCGAAGAACACCTCCACGCCCTGGTCCACCAGCACGCCGACGTATTCCTTGTTGCGGGTGGTCACCGCGATCCGGTGGATGATCACCGCGAGATCGATCAGATCCTGCTGGGACAGGTATTCCTTGAGGCCGCTGACCGGCTCACCGGCGTGCAGGTCCCAGAATTCCATGGCGGCGTCGTGCACGGGCGCGTCCCGCAGCATCTCGCGGATGGCGTTGTTGGTCCGCTTGAGCGCGAATTGCGCACCCTTACCGGCCATTTCGCCGATGAAGCTGCCGCCCGCCTTCTCCGCGGCCTTGCGCGCGGACTTGGCGGCATTGGTGCCCATCGAGACCAGCGAGCCGACGCCGGGAATCTTTCCCGCGATCTGCTTGTTGGTCTCCATGAAATCGTCGACCAGCTTGTCCACGAACTTGGCGGCCACGGTCGCGATCAGGGGGCTCTCGGTGAGCCGTTCCAGGATGCGTTCCTGGGCCTGGTGCATGCCGAAGATCTTCTCCAGCAGCTGCTCCACCGGTTCGCGGTCGACCACGTCGCCCAGGGTGTAGTCATTGTTCCCGGCGATGTCCTGGTACAGGTGACCGGCCAGCGCGGGGACCATCTCGCCCAGCACGGGGCTGCCGCCGATCAGGTTGATCACATTGGCGACGGTCTGCTTGGCCTGATCGATCTCCACCACGTCGCGGAAGATGATGGTGTCTGCGACACCGATCACGTCCTTCACGTCGCGGGCGATCACTTCGGCGAAGCGGTCACCGCTGACCTCGGCGACAATGAAGTCGACCTGCAGGTCCAGCAGCTTCTCGGCGATTTCGCGCGGTTCGGTCAAGGTTCCACCCAATCAAGTTCGAGGCGGACCGCCCGGAATCACTCGGAATCGTTGCCGTGCATCGATTTTCGAATCTGATCCAGACGTTCCCGCGCGGCCTTGGCCCGCGCTTCCCACTGTTCGTCGACGCTGCGACCCACCGGTGTCTGACGATCGAGCTCGTCCATCCCCTGCGATGTGCCGTAGCGCTGCTCGACCTTATCGCGAACTGACTCGAAAGTAGGGACACCGGTGTTCGTATACCCGCCGATCTCCGGTCCGGAGGGGATACCCGCAGGCGGTACCGGTATCGGCGTGATCACCGGACCGGCTCCCACCTGCTCCAATGCGCCGACCGTCTCAGACTGCGAATAGCCGTCCATCGGAAGCGTGTCAGGAGTCACATCGATTACATCCGGGGCATGACCCAGGGTCGCCGCCAGCGACTGCGCCACCGCGTGCAGGGCGGCCAGACCCGCCCGGCCGTCGGTGGCGGCCTCCACCACGGCCGCCAATTCGGCGTCCGGCAGCTGTGCCAACAGGGCCACGAGTTCCTTGGCATCGCTCATGTGTTCCAGGCTACGCATTGCGCCGAGATCGAGGACGGCGTACGGTGAGGGCGTCGCGATCCTGTGGATGTAGGTAGACAGCAAGTCCCTCCCACACGATTTCCTCTCTTCCCCGAGTTCCAACCCGGCAGAGCCATATTGATCGCCACCCGGCGATATCGGCTCCGGACCACTCGGATTCACCGGCGGTTCCATACCGCCATCGGCCGTATCCGGCCATTCCCAAACATTCACTCCCGGTGCGCAAGTCACCGGATCCTGCAACAGGAGAACATCTCATGACCACCATCGAACCCCGGCCGCGTACCGCACAGCGGAACCCGGCCCCAGTACTCGAACACATCGAAACCCTCTCCCCCACAACGGGACTCCTGGATATCCACGGCCAGACGGCGATGCTGCGCACCAGCGGCTACCTGCCCGGACCCCGCGACATCCACGTCCCCGCCCGCCTGATTCGCGCCCACGACCTGCGCCGCGGCGACCTGGTCACCGGCCTGGCGGAGCCGAATGCCAAGAACGGCAAGCATGCTCCGCTGGTGCGCGTCGACACCGTCAACGGCCACCCGGCCACCGACCTGCCGAAGCGCCCGAAGTTCGGCGACCTGACCCCCATCCACCCCGATGAGCGGCTGCGCCTGGAAACCGAGCCGAACAAGCTCACCGCCCGCGTCACCGACCTCATCATGCCGATCGGCAAGGGCCAGCGCGCCCTCATCGTGGCACCGCCGAAGGCGGGCAAAACCTCTGTGCTGCAAGCGATCGCACGCGGCATCGCAGCCAATCATCCCGAAGTGCACCTCATGCTGGTGCTCGTCGGCGAACGCCCGGAGGAGGTCACCGACCTGTCGCGCGGCGTGCCGGCCGAGGTTGTCGCCGCCACCTTCGACCACTCCCCGGCCGAGCAGACGGCGCTCGCGGAACTGGCCATCGAACGCGCGCAACGCCTGGCCGAGGAGGGTCGCGACGTCGTCGTCCTACTCGACTCGCTGACCCGGCTCGCCCGCGCCTACAACATGACCGGCCATGCCTCGGGCCGAATCCTTTCCGGCGGAATGGATTCCCAGGCGCTGCTGCCGCCGAAGCGTTTCCTGGGCGCGGCCCGCAACTTCGAGAACGGCGGCTCGCTGACCGTGATCGCGACCGCGCTCGTCGAAACCGGTTCGCTCGCCGACACCGTCATCTTCGAGGAGTACAAGGGCACCGGCAATGCCGAACTCAAGCTCGACCGCACCCTGGCGGGCCGCCACATCTTCCCCGCCGTGGATATCTCGAAATCCAGTACCCGCCGCGATGACCTGCTTTTCGATCCGGCCGAGCGCCAGGCCGTGAATCTGCTGCGCCGCACACTGGCCGATCTGGATGATCAGCGCGCCCTCGACCTGCTCCTCGACGGTCTGCGCAAGACCGGCAGCAATGCCGAGTTCCTACTCAACATCACCCGGAAGTGAGCCGCTTGGGCGGCAATACGCCCGCAGCCCATTTGGCCACGGTCTCCGCCCAGCCCGGGAACCCGATGAGATCGTTGTGCATCCCACCCGGATAGATCACCAGCTCCTTGGGTTCCGGTGCGGCCGCGAACAATTCCCGGCCCATCCGCACCGGCAGCAGTTCGTCATTGTCGCCGTGCATGAGCAGCACCGGGGATTGCAGCCGCCGAATCCGCCGCAGGCTCGGATACGCGTTGGGCACGAACAGCTTCGGCAGCATCGGATACACCGCGACCGCCGCGTCGCGCAGGCCGGTGAAGGTCGACATGAGCAGCAGTGCCGCCGGCGGGAAGGCGGTCGCCAACTCGAGCATCACACCGCCGCCGAGCGACTTGCCCAGATACACCACTCGGCTCGGATCCACTCCCGGCTGGGCGAGCAGAGCGTCCCGCGCGGCCCGCACATCCCGGTAGGTGCCCTGCTCACTGGTCCGACCGGTGCTGCGCCCGTATCCGCGATAGTCGAAAACCAGCACATCGAACCCGACCGCCGCGAGCATGGCCAGCATCGGTGACCGATCACCGATGTTGCCGCCGTTCCCGTGCGCGAACAGAATGTGCCCCAACGGTTCCCCGGCAGCCCGCACGAACCACGCGTTGACGGTCTCCCCATCGGAGGTGCGCAGCGACAGATCCTCGTACGGGAGCCCGAACATCTCGGGCGTAGCCACGATCTGCCGATCGCCCGGCTGATAGGTCAGCGCATTCAGAATCGGGTCAGCCGGATGCCACATACCCCTTTCTTACCCCACCCGCTCCCGAATCCCGCGCCGCATGGCCAGCGCACCGATCGCCGACCCCACCATGCACGCCCCGACCACCCACAACCCGGCCTTCTGCGTCCCCGTCCAGTCCTTCAGCCAGCCCGTCACATACGGTGCGGCGAACCCGCTGATATTGCCGATCGAATTGATCAGGGCGATACCGCCCGCCGCGGCCGCACCGGACAGGAAGGTGCTCGGCAAGGCCCAGAACGTCGGCAATGCTGCGAGCACTCCGACCGCACACACGGTCACCGCGACCATGGCGCTGAACGGATTCCCCAGATAGAGAGTCACCGGTATCGCCAGCCCGCCGACCAGCGCCGGCAGAGCCACATGCCACACCCGCTCCCCGGTGCGGTCACCGTGGCGGCTCCACCACACCATCACCACCGCGCCGATCACGTACGGCACCGCATTGATCAGGCCGCGCTGGATCACCGAATAGTGTGTGCCGTACTGCTGCTGGAATCCGTTGATGATGGTGGGCAGGAAGAAGCCGAGCGCGTACAGGCCGTACACAATCCCGCCGTAGACCAGGGCCAGGCCGAGAATCCGCGGATGCGTCAACGCCTTCCGCAGGGTCCAATGCTCCTCGGCTGATCGCTGCTCGTCCTCGGCGGCGAGTTCAGCTGCCAGCCACTGCCGTTCGGCGGGTTCCAACCAGGTCGCCTTCTCGGGGCTATCGGTGAGATAGAACCAGGTGACCACCGCCAGCACGAGCGACGGGATACCCTCGACCAGAAACATGAAACGCCAGCCACTGAGGCCGAAAACACCATCGCCCCACTGCAATAGGAGACTCGACAGAGTTGCACCCAGGGCGGTCGAGATCGGCACGGCCGTCATGAAAAGTGCGACGATCCGCGCGCGATGGCGTTGCGGGAACCAATACGTCAGGTAGAGCAGAATGCCCGGGAAGAACCCGGCCTCGGCGACTCCGAGCAGGAATCGAAGCACGATCAGCGTGGTGCCGTTCGGCACGAACGCCATGGCCGACGCGATCACGCCCCAGGTCACCAGGATTCGCGCGATCCACCGGCGCGCGCCGAAACGGTGCAGCGCGAGATTGCTCGGGACTTCCAGGACCAGGTAGCCCAGAAAGAAGATGCCCGAGGCGAATCCGAACGCCGTTTCGCTCAAGCCGAGAGCGGACTTCATTCCGTTGGGTCCGGCGAATCCGATATTCACCCGGTCCAAGTAATTGACGAAGTACAGCAGGCCGAGGAAGGGGACCAACCGGACGGTCACCTTGCGCAGGGTTGTATGAGACACATCAACAGACTCCACTCGGGCATTCTGCTTCACGCCTGGCCGCGAGGCTTTCGGAAACACCAGAAATTCTGAAAGTGCTTATATCACAACGTAATTCGAGTTCCGCAGCGATCATGCGGGGGGTAGAATTAGCACATGGGTTCGATTGGGGTGACATTCGACAACTGCGGGATCGCCGAACTGGCGGCCGCGGTCGATACCCTGACGGACGCTATCGCTCACGCTTCCCTGACCCAGTTCGCCGATGCCGATGTGGTGGCATTGATGCAGCAGTTGGAGACCTGCAAGCGGAAGCTGTCGGCGCTGGATTCGAAGCTGATCGTGGAAGCATCCGATCGCTCACTGCCCGAGACCTCGGGTGCGGGCAAGCTGATCCCGTTCCTGCGTCACACCCTCGGCCTGTCCGCGCACGACGCGTCGGTGCGGGTGAAGATTACCCGCGAGTGCGGCGAGTTCACCGAACCGACCGGGCACCTGCGCCCTGCCGCGCTGTCGGCGACGGCGGAAGCGTTCGAAGCCGGTGCCATCTCGCGTGATCACGCCCGCAACATCGTCGACATCGTCAAGCACCTGCCCGCCGACATCCCGGCCGAAGCCCGCACCGAGGCCGAGGCGTTGTTGGTCGAGAAGTCTTGTGCGGGTTTGTTTCCCGACGACCTGCCCAAGATCGGCCGCGAGATCATGGCCCGCGTCGACCCCGACGGCACCGTCTTCAACGACGCCGACCGTCGCCGCCGGCGTGGCATCATCCTCGGCCGTCCCGGCGTGGACGGCATGAGCTGGATCGAAGGCTGGCTCACCCCGGAACTGCGTGCCCTGCTCGACGGGTTCCTGGCCAAGTTCGCGCGCCCCGGCATGTGCAACCCCGAAGATGCCGACAGCCCGACCGCGACCACCCCGGTCATCGACACCGATGCGCTCGAGGCTGCCGCGCGTCGTGACCGCCGCGATGCGGGTCAGCGGGTGCACGACGCGTTCGCCGCGATGCTGCAGCCCGGCCTCGACTTCAGCAAGCTCGGCACCCACCGCGGCCTGCCCGTCGGTGTGCTGTTCAGCATCGATGTCGCGGACATGGAGCGCGGCACCGGCATCGCCACCACCGCCACCGGCGGCCACGTCTCCATCAGCGAAGCGTTGAAGATGGCCGCCGGGACCAAGCCGTATGTCGCGGTCCTGGATTCCGACGGGATCCCGCTGTTCCTCGGGCGCGGCCCCCGCCTCGCTTCCTCCGGCCAGCGCATCGCACTGGTTGCCCGCGACAAGGGCTGCACGCATCCGGATTGCGATGCGCCACCATCGATGTGCGCGGTACACCACGTGAACGATTGGGCCAACAACGGACCTACCGACCTCACCAATCTGACCTTGGTGTGCGATCACCACCACGCGCTCGTGAATGACAGCCCGAACGGCTGGAAAACAGTGATGCTCGGCAAGGATTCACCGAACCCGGGCCGCGTCGGCTGGATCGCACCGAAAACCATCGACCCGTCGCGCACGCCGCACGTCAACGAGAAACATCACGTCGGACCGCTGGTCGCCACTAGCATCGCCGCACGCTGCCGGGAGTGGGGTCC
>NZ_JBHZAC010000022.1:0-108177 GCF_042753865.1 Nocardia sp. NPDC059240
GGGGCCCACAAACAGGTGCCCCCCTTTGTCGTTCCGGTGGTGGTGCGCCACCATTTACGCCTCCCGGGCTGCCAACCCCGCTGGGGGGGGCCCCGGTTTCGGGGGCCCCCCCCACGTCAGATATTCGGCTGTGCGTCAGCCTCTTCCGGGTACTAGCGGTCGCCCTGGAAGTAGCTCAGCAGACGCAGGATCTCGAGGTACAGCCAGACCAGGGTGACGGTCAGGCCGAACGCCACGCCCCAGGCCGCCTTCTCCGGAGCCTGGGCCCGGATGAGCTGGTCGGCGGCGTCGAAGTCCAGCAGGAAGCTGAACGCCGCGACACCGATGACCACGAGGCTGAAGATGATCGACATGGTGCCGCCGGAGCGCAGTCCGAGACCGCCCGAGGTAAAGAAGCTGGCAACGATGTTGCCGAGCATCAGCACACCCACACCGATCAGCGCGCCCACGATCATGCGGGTCAGGCGCGGGGTGACGCGGATGGCGCCGGTCTTGTAAACGACCAGCATGCCGAAGAACACGCCGAAGGTGCCCAGCACCGCCTGCGCGATCAGGCCGGAACCGCTGGCACCAGCGATCTGACCAGTGAACAGGAACGAGAACGACCCGAGCAGCAGACCTTCCAGTGCCGCGTAGCTCAGCACCAGTGCCGGGCTGTACTTCTGCCCGAAGGAGATGACCAGGCCGAGCACCAGGCCACCGAGGCCGCCGACCAGCAGGAACGGCAGGGCCAGCGCGTGATTACCCGCGGTGAGTGCGTAGGACACGATCGCCATCAGGCTGACCACGCCGAGCGTGATGCCAGTCTTCTGCACCACGTCGTCGATGGTCATCGGGCGGGTGGTGGGGATGGCGGGCTGGTACGGCTGCTGGCCGTAGCCCGGGTACTGCGGCGGCTGCTGGCCGTAGCCGGGCTGCTGCGCGTAGGGATCGGTGGGGTACTGTCCGGCTCCAGGTGCCTGGCCGAAGCCGGCGTAGCCACCCTGCTGCGGCTGCATATTCCGGAAAACCGGGTTGGATGTGGAGCGCACTGTGCGTCCCTTTCTGGAGTCGCGGCTCACGTAGGTCGTGGCCTGTGAAGCTACTCGTCCAACGTGCTACGGGGGTCCGGAGTTCCCGAACCCCCATAGATCGGACTAACTGGACTTTACCTGAGCTTTACCGAACCTGCCGCTCGCCGAGCGCCCGTCAGCCCAGCTGACTCATCACGCGCTGCGCGATCAACTCCAGGTGATCCAGATCCGACAGATCCAAGATCTGCAGGTAGATGCGGCTGGTGCCAGCGATTTCCGCGTAGCGGCCGATCTTGTCGACCACCTCGTCCGGGCTGCCCGCCAAACCGTTGGCCTTCAACTCGTCCACCTCGCGGCCGATGACGGCCGCCCGCTTCGCCACCTCGGCATCGGATCCGCCGACGCAGGCGACCAAAGCATTGGAGAAGGTGATGTCGTGCGGGTCGCGTCCGGCGTCCTTGGCGGCCTTGCGGACTCGCTCGAACTGCTCGGCGCTGGCCTCGGGCGACTGGAACGGCGCATTGAACTCGGTGGCGTACTGGGCGGCCAGACGCGGGGTCCGCTTGGCGCCCATGCCGCCGATGATGACCGGCATCCGCGACTGCACCGGCTTGGGCAGCGCCGGGGAGTCCTTGAGCGTGTAGTGCTCGCCGTCGAAGCAGAACGTCTCCCCCACCGGCGTTTTCCACAGCCCGGTGACAATGGCCAGTTGCTCCTCGAAGCGCGGGAACTTCTCGGCCGGGAACGGGATGCCGTAGGCGGCGTGCTCGGATTCGAACCAGCCCGCGCCGAAACCGAATTCGACGCGCCCGCCGGACATGGCGTCGACCTGCGCCACCTCGATGGCCAGCACGCCCGGGTGGCGGAAGGTGGCCGAGGTGACCAGGGTGCCCAGCCGGATGCGGCGGGTCTCGCGAGCCAGGCCGGCAAGGGTGATCCAGGCGTCGGTGGGGCCGGGCAGGCCGTCGCCGTCACCCATCTTCAGGTAGTGGTCGGAGCGGAAGAAGGCGTCGTAGCCGAGGTCCTCGGCGGTCTTGGCGACGGTGCGCAGCGTGTCGTAGGTCGCGCCCTGCTGGGGTTCGGTGAAGACTCGAAGATCGATTCGTCCCATGCGCCCTATTGTTCGGCGTCGTGCAGACCGCGGACCGAGCGGGTCACCGTGAACTTGCGATTGCGGCCCATCACATCGGTCTTGCCGACCATGCGTTCCATCACGCCCCGGTAGTTGAGATGCGTGTTGTAGACGGTCCAGAGTTCGCCGCCCGGGCGCAGCACCCGGCCGGTCTGCTGGAACATCTTGATGGCCGAACCGGTGTGCACGGCCGCGCCCACATGGAAGGGCGGATTGCACAGCACCAGGTCGGCGCTGTGGTCCGGGGTGGCGGACATGGCATCGTCCTGCAGCACCGTGACCCGGTCCGATACGCCGTTGACGTCGGCGGTGGCGCGGGCGGAGGCCACCGCGGCGGCGGACTGATCGGTCGCGGCGACCCGGATGCCGGGCCGCGCCTTGGCCAGGGCGACCGCGAGAATGCCGGTGCCACAACCGAGATCGATGGCGTCGCGGGCATCGGGCTTCATGCGCTTGAGGTAGTCCAGCAGGAAGCGGGTGCCGATATCCAGGCGCGGGCCGGAGAAGGCGGCCCCGTGCGCGACCACCTCGAGATCCAGGTCCTCGAGCCGATTGCGGATCGGGAAGCGGGGCTCGCCAAGCGGTTTGGGGTCGGCGGCGAGCAGGATGCGCGACTTCTGGCGGCCGCGGCTGGCGCGCACCGACCCGAAGGATTCGGCGAGCACCTCGTTCATGGCGGGGGTCAGGTATTTGTCGCGACCGCCGGCGAAGACCTCGACGTCGGGGGCGGCGTAGCGGGCGATGGCCTCGGCGGTCTCGGCGAGACCGGAGAGGGCGCGCGGCAGCCGCCACAGCACGACGCGCACGTCGCCGAGTAATTCCGGGCCCAATTCCCGGGTGCTGAATCGATCGGATAGTCCGACAATTCGGGCATTATTGGTGAGCGCCAATTCACCGGTCAGCAAATCCTGATGCACGCGCACACCGCGGAGTTCATGGGCGGCGATCGCGCCGAGTGTCAGCGCGCCGTACCCATCGTCGATCACCGCAACCCGGCCATCACCGGCACTCGCCAGCGAATCCGCGGCGACATCAAGCATGAACCGGTCCGCGGCGTCCACCGCGTACAGGTTCACCGCTTCCACATCCGGATACCGCCGCAACCGGCGCAGCACGTCCTCGACCTCAACCACACCTACAGTGTGCTAGATCATTGCCGCACTATTCCATTCGGCACCGCCGAGAGGATTTTGGCGGAATAGAATGAGGCCCGGCACTATTCTGCGGCCCCACAAAAGAGTTGCCGATTCCGTTCACGCGGAATGACTTTCCGGATTGCCGTCACTTCGCCCGGGCATGACCGCGGCCGCGCCGATCAGGATCACCGTCATGGCCGCCACCCCGACGAAGACCAGGTGCACGGCGGGCGCGAGCTCCGACGCCGCCGGATGATCGACCTTGCCGAGGCGCGCGTTCACGATCGCCCCGAAGACCGCCACCCCGACCGCACTGCCCAGCGAACGGGCGAACATGTTGGTGGCGGTCACCACCCCGCGCTCGGACCATTCCGCACTGGCCTGCGCGGCGATCAGGGTGGGGCTGGCCACCAGACCCATGCCCATACCGACGATGAAACAACCGAGAGCCACCTGTAGCAGACCGGAGTTCGCGTCCACCAGCAGCAGCGACGCCGCACCCGCGACCGCGAGCACGCTGCCGATCACGGCGGTGGCGCGGAAGCCGATGCGCAGGTACACCTTTCCGGCCTGCGACGCCGACACCGGCCAGCCCAGCGTGAGCGCGCCGACGGTGAGTCCGGCCAGCAGCGCACCGCTGCCCAGCACGCCCTGCGCGAAGGTGGGCACGTACGAGGTGAGGCCCAGCAGGATCGCCCCGACCAGCAGCGAGGCCAAACTGCTGGCCACCACGATCCGGCGGGTGAAAACCCACAGCGGCAGAATCGGATTCGCGGCCCGTCGCTCCACCAGGCCGAAGGCCACCAGGACCGCCGCCCCGCCCGCGAACAGCGCCACGCTCGGCGGCGCGGTCCAGGCCCACGCCTGCCCGCCCTCCAACAGCGCGAGGATCAGCGCACCCGCGCCGACGGTGAGCAGTCCGGCACCCAGATAGTCGATCCGATGGCTTTGCCGCGGCGCGCTTTCGGTGAACTTCCGCAGGATCATCCACGCGGCCAGCGCCGCCAACGGCAGGTTGATCAGGAAGATCCAACGCCAACTGACGTACTCGGAGAACACGCCGCCCAGCAGCGGCCCCAGCACCGACGACGCCGCCCACACACTGGCCAGATACGCCTGCACCTTGGCCCGCTCCCGCACGGTGTAGATATCGCCCGCGATGGTCATCGAGATCGGGCTCACCGCACCGGCCCCGATCCCCTGCACCGCCCGAAAGGCGATCAGCCCGATCATGCTGGTGGCCAGCCCGCACAACAACGACCCGAGCGCGAACACCCCGATCCCGAACAGCATCACCGGTTTCCGGCCCACCATGTCGGCCAGCTTCCCGTAGATCGGCACGGTCACCGCCTGCGCCAGCAGATAGATGCTGAAAAGCCAAGGGAACTGCGCGAATCCACCGAGCTGATCGGTAATCGTCAACACCGCCGTGGCAATGATGGTGGAGTCCAACGCAACCAACGAGGTCGACAACATGATCGCCGCCAGGATCGGCCCCCGCTCCGACCGCAACCCGATCGATGACTTCAGGTCCGTAGCAGTCACCGGCGACCCCTCTCGTTAGCCCAACTCACCACCTGAGTCGAACACACCAGAGGGGCTGCTATTCCATCCCACCCCGATCACGTCACGCATGCCGCCAGACGTCCCCCGGGATATTCGTCGTCACCCCACGCCGGGAGAGCATTGCACCGGACCCGGCACGAATGCTTCCGATCACGTGCAACTCGAGCCCTGATTCTGCGCACTCCCGAGCCACCTCGGTCACCGCTTCCGCGTCTATCGCAGCCACCAGCTCGAAGTCGACCGAGTCACCGAATACCAATTGCAGCGCATCGTGATTCAAGGATGCGGCTGCCCGCCGGACCGAGTCGTGGACCGGCAAGCAAGCTTCGTCGACATCGACGGCCATGCCGCTCGCCCGGGCCAAGGTTTCGATGGCCCCCTTCAAACCGTCCGAGGTATCGATACACGCGGTGACGCCCGGATGATTCGCGAAAATACGGCCGTGCTCGACCCGGGGTGAAACCCGCTGCCATCGCGCGAGGAGCGCGGAGTAATCGTCACCCGAGATGTCTTCACCTTGGTTGGCGAGTTTCATCGCGCTACCGGCAAGGCCGGTCGGTCCGGTCAGACAGAGCAGCTGCCCCGGCCGAGCACCGGTGCGCGGAAGCAGGTTCGAGGGCTCGACGACACCGAAGGCACTGGCCGACAATATAATTCGCTCAGCGCTACCGATATCACCGCCGACATTCAGCACACCAACGGCTCGAGCACCGTCGCGAATTCCCTCGATCAATTCGGCAAAGTCGCTGTCCGGAAGACTTTTCGGGTACCGGACTACCGACAGAAGCCCCACCGGGACCGCACCCATCGCTGCCACATCGCTGATATTCGCTCCGGCGAGATACCAGCCGATGTCGTAATTGCTGAGGAATCCCTTCTCGTAGAGGCTGAATTTCGGGCCCCGCACATAGTCGGTGCCCGCAACCAGGACCAGGTCACCGCGCAGCCGAAACGCGGCACAATCGTCTTGCGCACCCGCGCCGAGCAGCAATTCAGCGGTAGCGCCGTTCGACAGGGACGACCGCATCGTGGCATCGCCCAGCGCGGGCACGACGATCTGGGCAATCTTGCCGGGCTCGTCCAGGGGAGTGCCGGCAGTCAGCCCGCGGATGGTCACAGCATCACTCCTTCGTTGGCGGGATGAGCCGCCCAGAGTTGTACGGTCCGATGGAAAATCTCACGCCTGATGACAACCGCCCAGTCGCATTCTTCCGCTGGGATCGAGATGCATTCCCCTGCTACCACTCTCAGATACTGACCCGCCATGCGCTGCAGCGGCTGGGCGACAAAGAAGCGGCTGCTGTCTGCGGCAAGGTAGTACGGCGACTCGTCGAGAACCAAATCGGAGACTTCTCCCCAACCGTCCAGCATGTTGAGCGAGAGTCCATCTCGGTACATTCGTCTGATTATCGGCTCCAACGCCATCGGCAGGACATGCAGATGCGCATGACTGATACAGGCGGTGGGCATCACCCGCGTCGAGCCGTGTTCCAGGATCGTGAACTCACCGAATACTTCCACGTACTTCCTGAGAAACCCTTCCAGGAATACCCCGAATCCGCATGCCGGATCAGCGATCGCCTGCGCGGCATTGAAGTAGTGCAGCCTGGGGCACACCAGTACATGACCGGTGGTCAACGGAGAAAGATCGACGACAGCAATACTGTCGTCGGATCCGGCCAGAGATCTTCGAGTCAATGCCGAATAGGTCCGCGTGAACTCCGTGTTTGCTGTTCCGGAGAATTCGGCGCACAAGTCCGATCGGTCGCACGAACCGGACTTCCCCACTCGCCGAGTCTAGCATCGGCCACTCATCCGCAGGATCGAAAGTTCCCTACGGAACGCACTATTCGGACAAATGACCACGACATGCCCAGTGCGCAAATGATTTTGCATTCGCAAGATTGCGTGCAGGTCTATGATTACCACGATCGACCTCGATGCGGAAACGAAAGTCATTGAGACAGGCGGGATACGGGATAGTGAAGTCGAGAACCGCGACGGCATTGGACAAGTCCATCGCAACGGCCACCCTGGCCGCTCTCGCGGCGAGGAGCCAGAACTTCCCAGATCAGCGGCTATGGGAGCACCTCAACACGCACGCGCCGTGGCTCGTACCCACTCTCCTGGTCGTCACGGCGATCTTCACCCTCGGCCCGTTCGCCGCCCGCACCCAGCAAGGCCTGGTGGACCGGCGCACCCAGGTCATCCAGGAGATGCTCATCCAATTCGGCCGGATAATCCACGAATCGGACCGTGTAGACGACAAATTTCAGCTCGAGGATCTCGGACTACACGTCTGGCAGGTTCGTCGAACGTGGCGGCATCCCGGCGAGGCCCGACTGCGGCGGGTTGCCACCTACCGCCTGGGCGGCAAGGGCGTACTCCGGAAATTCGAGCCCAGACGCGGGCAGGGTGTCGTCGGCCTGTGCTGGCAACACAACGCGGAAGAGGCGTTCGACGTCGAACAGCTGTCTGCCCGCGTGGACACCGAGGCCGCGTTCGAGGCGCTGCGGGCCACCGCCGGCGACGCCGCGGTCATGGGGTTGACGTGGGAGGAATTCAAGAACGTCAGGCACCGCGGTGCCGTATTCGCCTCACCGATTCGGGACCGCAACAACAACTTTCGTGGTTGCATGAGCCTCGATGCCAAGAGCGGCTATTCCGCACTCGCATCCTCCGACGTCCCGGAGCTCTTGAACGAATTGGCACTCCGCATGCAATCTCACGAATTCGAAGAGATGTGATATGGACCGACAGACCATCTACTGGTACGAGGAGTTCGCGACCAACTACATCGCCCGCAACGACTCGTTCGAAGCATTTCGCGGGCTCGAACAGGACTTGCTGAAATTCGTCGGACGCTTGCGCGACGGTGCTGTCGTCGTCGACCTCGGATCCGGCAGCGGCCGGGACGCACGCCTGATATCCGCCGCGGGGCATACCGTGATCGCGGTCGACCGGAGCCGCCCATTGCTCGAGCGGTGTCTCGTCTCGGCGTCGCCCGAACATCGGATCATCGGCGTGAATGCCGATCTCGTCGCCTTGCCCTTCGCGCCCGGATCGATAGATGGAATTTGGGCCTGCGGCAGCCTGCTGCATCTGCCGCACTCGGAGATACCCGACGTTCTGGCCCGGTGCTACGAAATGCTGCGCCCCGGTGGGCCAATGGGATTGAGCATGAAAGAGGGCAGCGGGAGCGAGCGCCGCTCGGACGGTCGGTTGTTCACCTACACGAACAAGGCAGAACTGTGCGGTTGGCTCTCGCAGATCGGCTACTGCCGAATAACGATCGACGGGCCATCCAGAAATCAGTGGCTGCTGGCCGTCGCCGTCAAACCCGAAGCCGGCTGAAGCCAGGCTTCGGGATCGCAGTCGCCGAATACCCGCCGTATTCCGCCACGTGGATCTGCGACATCACCGTGCCATCGCGGGATTATGTGCAGGTGCAGATGCGGGACCGTACGGCCCGCCGCGGACCCGTCGTTGACCCCGATCGTGAACCCGTCCGGTTGATACTCCGATTCGAGCAGGTGCCGCATTTCTTTTGCGAGAGCGTGCATGTCGCGCGTCTCTTCGCTGGTCATGTCGAAAAATGACAGCACATGACGGAAAGGGACGATCTCCATATGGCCACGACTGGCCGGAAAGTTGTCCCAGCGTGCGTACATCGTGCCGAGCCGATGCACGACGCTGTTGACAGTACGATCCGCGTGGCGACAGAAGATGCAGTCCGCGTCATGGTCCGCCGGTTCATCCGTCGCATCGATACTTACAGCTCGATCGCTACTCGGCATCGTTTGGCGTCCTACCGTCGGGGCCGGCACAGGCGGCTACGTGTGCGGGCATTTAATCATGCTCCGGTCGACCATGTCCCGTTGGGCGCGCGACAATCCGACGCAATGGGACATCAACCCTGAATAGGCCAATTGCCACGGATTCAGAGTGAGCCGGCCAAGTTGCGTAGGACGGGGAGGCTCACCGAGCCCGAGCCGAGCACCCGGTCGTGGAAAGCCTTGATATCGAAGGCGGCGCCGTGACGTTCGGCGACCTGGGCGCGTTGGCGGCGGATCTCGAGCTGGCCGACCTTGTAGGCGACGGCCTGCCCCGGCATGGCGATGTAGCGGTCGATTTCGACGATGATCTCGTCCACGCCGACGGGGGCGTTGGCGACCATGAAGTCGATGGCCTGCTGCCGGGTCCAGCCTTTGGCGTGCAGGCCGGTGTCCACGACCAGGCGGCAGGAGCGCCAGGAGTCGGCGGCCAGCATGCCGATCCGGGCGAGATCGTCGGTGTACAAACCCATTTCGTCGGCGAGCCGCTCGGTATACAGAGCCCAGCCTTCGACGAACGCGGTGTTGGAGAAAGACATTCGCTGAAAGCGGGGCAGATGATCCAGCTCGTTGGCGATGGTGAGCTGGAGGTGATGACCGGGGATGGCCTCGTGGTACGCGACGGCAGCGGTTTCGTAGCGGTTGCGGGACTTGGGTTCCCGCAGATTGACGTAGTACGCGCCGGGGCGCGAGCCGTCGGCCGCGGGCGGGAAATAGTAGGCGGCGGGTGCGTCGGCAGCCAGGAAATCGGGGACCGGGAGGATGTCGCAGGATTGGCGCGGGAGTCGGCCGAACCAGTTGCCCATTTCCGCTTGGGCCGCAGCGAGATACGCGCGAGCGTCGCTCATGATTTCCTCGCCGGCGTTGTAGCGCAAGGCCGTATCGTCGCGCAATCGGGCGAAGATGGTGGTCTGGTCGGACAGGCCGAACAGCCGGGTGCCGACTTCCTCGTATTCGGCGCGCAGCCCGGCCAATTCGTCGAGGCCGAGCTGGTGGATCTCGTCCGCGCCCAGGTCGGGCAGGGTGGTGTGGTGGCGCAGCAGACGGTCGTAGATGTCCGCGCCGTCGTCGCCGAGCCAGCACAGTCCGGGCCGGTCGTCGGGGCGAGCGACGGGGAGGAGTTCGGTCGCCAGCATCGCACGGTAGGCGGCGAAGGCGGGCCGGATGATGTCGCGGGTGACCTCGGTCAGCTCGGCGCGCCAAGCGGATTCGCCGTCCCAGTCCGACGGGCCGGCCAGGGCGGCGAACGGGTCGTCGGCGAGATCGGCGGCGAGGTAACTGTCCAGCTGATTGAGCGAGCGCTCGATGGTGATGTGCGCGGGTGTGCGCCCGGCGGCCAGTCCCGCCCGGAATCGTTCCGCGGCCTGCCCCATCAGGGTGCCGAACTGCCGATACCGGTCGAGCAGCTTGCGGGCGTGCTCGGGTTCGGGTGCGTTCACCAGCGGGGCCATGGTCAGCATGCCCGCGTGCACGCCGGTCATCTGGTCGGAGGCCATTTCGATGGGTCGCCACTCCAGATGCGAGACGGCGGAAGCCAATTCGGTGCGCAGCAGGCTCCGCGTGGTGCGGTCCTCCGCGCCCAGCCGGCCCGGATCCAGGGCATCCACCTCGGACAGCAGACCCCGCCAGGTGCCCAGCAGTCGTTCCTCGGCGGCGACCGACAGATCCTCGATCCGATCGTCGAATCGCCTGTCCCCCAACAGGGTCGCGTCACTCGGCGCGGCCTCGAGCAGGGCGTCCCAGTACCGGTCGGCGAGTGCGATGAGTTCCTCGTGCGCGTCCATGCCGCCCATCATGCCTGCGCGGGGCCCGGTCTCGCGGGCGCGCGGGAACTTCGCACCCTCAGCGTCGGGCCGGAACGGGAATGCGCATCAAATCCTCGGCCACCACGATCTCGCCGTCGAAGTGGGCGCGGGCATCGGCGAGGTGCTGATCCAGGGTGCGGTAACGCTGGGAGTAGTGGGTCAGCACCAGGGTTCGGACTCCGGCCCGGGCGGCGACCCGGGCGGCCTGACCGGCGGTGAGATGGCCGTATTCGACGGCGAGTTGTTCGTCGGCGTCGATGAAAGTGGCCTCGATGACCAGCATGTCGACGCCTTGGGCGAGGTCGTACACGCCGTCGCAGAGGCGGGTGTCCATGACGAAGGCGAAGCTCTGGCCGGGCCGGTCCTCGCTTACCTCGTCGAGGGTGACGGTGCGGCCGCCCACCTGGACCTCGCCGCGGCGCTGCAACTCACCGACCACCGGGCCGGAGAGGCCCAGTTCCTGCAGGCGTTCGGGCACGAAGCGGCGGCTGTCGGGTTCGTCGAGCCGGTAGCCGAAGGTCTCCACGGGATGCGAGAGGTGCGCGGCGCGCAGCGTGAATCCGGCCCCGGGCGGCGGCAGGTCGCCGTTGCCGGTGATCGGGTGCGGTTGCAATTCGACCTGGCGATTGTGCGCCGAGGAGTCGATGAGGCGTTCGTAGAAGACCTCCCCCGAGGCCGGGAAGTACACGTCCACCGGATGCAGTGCGCCGTCGAGGCTGATGCGGCCGAGCACGCCGGGCAGTCCGAAGCAGTGGTCGCCGTGGAAGTGGGTGATGCAGATGCGGGTGATCCCGCTGGCGGCCACGCCCGCGAAGCTCATCTGTCGCTGGGTGCCCTCCCCCGGGTCGAACAGCAGCCCCTCGCGGTCCCATCGCAGCAGGTAGCCATTGTGGTTGCGCTGTTTGGTCGGTACTTGGCTGGCCGTTCCAAGGATGACCAGTTCGCGCTGTGACACGGCCGCCAGGCTACCGCCCAGGTCCGCGATCCTCGCGGTGGCGAACCGGGCGCGTCCCGTAGTGATACCGACAGGGGGTATACGGGAGGGGACGGTAGGATGGTCGCCGTGATCGAACAGCCGACGCGAAGCACCCGGTTCATCCGGGCGTTCGGGCTGCTCGCACTGATGGCCGGAATCGTGGCCATGCACGCACTGGTGCTCGGCATGAGCGACGCGCACGCCGGGCGCACCATGACCACCGAGCACAGCATGACCGCCGTGACCGCACCGGCCGCGATGGTCATGAATCAGGACCGCGGCATGTCCATGCCCGGCTGCGGGGGTGACTGCGGCAACGGTCATGCCGGAATGCACGGCTGCCTGTTCGTGCTGTCCGCGCTCCTGCTCGGTCTGGGCCTGGCCCTGCTGGCCTGGGTCGGGCTCATCCGCCGCGACGCGATCACCGCACACCTGCGCCTGCCGCGCGCCCACCCGGCCCGGCCGCCGCCGTGGACCGTGCTCTCCTTGGCCGACTTGGCAATTCTGCGGATCTGATGGGCCGCGCCTTTCGCGTACCCACTTTCCGATCAGCAATTACCGAGGAGCCCAACCATGTTCAGCACCCGTACCAAGCTTGCCCTGATCGCCGTCACCTCGGCCGCCGCACTGTCGGCCGCCGGTTGTAGCAGCAGCGACACTCCCAAGGCCGCAACCACTTCCACCACCGCGGCGATGGATCACGGCAGCATGCCCGGGATGGATCACGGCACCACCACCACGGCGCCCGCCGCCACCCGCAGCGATTTCAACGATGCCGACCTCACCTTCCTGACCATGATGTATCCGCATCACGCGCAGGCCGTCGAGATGGCGAAGCTGGTGCCGACCCGCTCGCAGAACCAGCAGTTGATCACCCTGGCCAACGCGGTGGAGCAGGCGCAGTCGCCGGAGATGCAGCAGATCACCACGCTGCTGGGGAGTTTCGGCAAGCCGGTGCCGAGCGGCGAGATGAATCACGAGATGCCCGGGATCATGTCGAAGGATCAGATGACCAAGCTCGAGGCCGCCTCCGGCCCGGAGTTCGACAAGATGTGGATGCAGATGATGATCGAGCACCACCAGGGTGCGATCACCATGGCGAATACCGAACTGGCACAGGGCAGCAACGCCGATTCGAAGGCGCTGGCGCAGTCCATCGTGACCGCGCAGCAGCAGGAGATCGGTCAGATGAACACCATGCTCGGCCAGAGCTAGTCAGGAGACGCGAAACGGGTGCGCCGATTTCGGCGCACCCGCGGGCGCGAATCTCGAGGGGGTTCGGGGGCGAAGCCCCTGAGAGTCACGAGAGTTGTATCAGCTGCCGATAACGGCGTTCATGATCGTGCCGGCGCTGGTGGCGGTGGCCCCGCCGATCATGGCTCCGGCCACCATCTTCGGCGATTCGAGCCCGCCGCCACTCCACTTCTCCCAGGCGAAGCGGCCGCCGCCGTAGGTGATGGCGGTGACGCCGGACAGCATGGTGAACCAGGTGAAGTAGCGGACCAGCTTCATCAGCTTGTCCGCCACCGGCGGCGTCTCCGGGGTCGGGTTGCCGATCTGCGCGACAACCGTGTGGTAGGCGTCATGCACTGCGAGGAGCATGCTCACGATCGGTTCCTCTCGGGATGCTGAATCGGTGCTGGTGGGGCCGAACTTGTGGCACAACTCTCACTATTCAGAGCAATTGAACCGCATCCACCGGGGTGTCATAGCGACGACACACCACCAGCATCGAACTCGAGCACCCGATCAGCTACCTATTTTGTCTCCAGCAGCACCTTTGTTGAGCAGCGAATGCCGGCGGCCGTACGCGAAGTACACGACCATGCCGATCGCCATCCAGATGACGAACCGCAACCAGGTCTCCACCGACAGGTTGAACATCAGCCACGCACAGGCGATCACCGACAGGATCGGCACGAACGGCACCAGCGGCACCCGGAATCCGCGCGGCAGATCCGGGCGGGTGCGGCGCAGGATCACCACGCCGATCGACACCAGCACGAACGCGAACAGCGTGCCGATATTGACCATTTCCTCGAGCGTGCCGAAGTCCACGAATCCGGCCAGCACCGCACAGATGACGCCGACGATGACGGTGATCCGCACCGGCGTGCCCTTGGGACCGGTGTGGGCCAGCTTGCGCGGCATCAGGCCGTCCCGGGCCATGGCGAACAGCACGCGGGTCTGGCCCAGGAACAGCACCATGACGACGGTGGTCAGACCGGCCAGCGCGCCGATGGAGATGATGTTCTTGGCCCAGGTGACGCCGTGGATGGCGAAAGCCGTTGCGAGCGTGGCATCGTCGCCCTGCAGGTCCTTGTAGGACACCATGCCGGTGAGCACCAGCGAGACCGCCACGTACAGCACGGTCACGATGGCCAGCGAGCCCAGGATGCCGCGCGGCACATTGCGCTGCGGGTCCTTGGTCTCCTCGGCGGCGGTGGCGACCACGTCGAAGCCGATGAAGGCGAAGAACACGATCGACGCCGCGGCCAGCAGGCCGTACCAGCCGAAGTGGCTGTTGCCACCGCCGGTGACCAGCTGGAACAGCGTCTGATGCACCTTGCTTCCGCCGCCGGTGTCGGCATTGGGCACCGACGCGGGCACGAACGGCTTCAGGTTCGAGGCCTTGAAGTAGGTCGCGCCGACCACCACGACGAGCGCGATGACGGCCAGCTTGATGGCCACCGCCACCGCCGAGACCCGCGAGGACAGCTTGGTGCCCGCCGCCAGCAGCACGCCGAGGATGGCGATCAGCAGCACCGCGCCCCAGTCGAATTTCACCGTCCCGAAGTGCCAGATGGGCTGATGCCCGCCCATGACCGTGCCCAGGTACTGCGACCAGCCCTTGGCGACGACCGAAGTGCCGAGCGCGAATTCGAGGATCAGGTCCCAGCCGATGATCCAGGCGACGATCTCACCGAAGGTGGCGTACGAGAAGGTGTACGCGCTGCCCGCGACCGGGACGGTCGAGGCGAATTCGGCGTAGCAGAGCGCGGCCAGGCCACAGGCCACGGCGGCGAATACGAAGGCGAGCGAGACCGCGGGTCCGGCCATGTTGCCGGCGGTGCGCGCGGTGAGGGTGAAGATGCCCGCGCCGACCACGACGGCGACACCGAAGACCGTGAGGTCCCAGGAGGTCAGGTCCTTGCGGAGTTTGGCGTCGGGGTCGTCGGTGTCGCGGATCGACTGTTCGACGCTCTTGGTGCGGAACAGTCCGGTGGTGCGCCCGGCAGCGGGACCGGCAGCGTCGGGCGGGGAGTCCGAAATCGCCACTGTCTCTCCTATATCTGGCTTCATATCTGACATCTCGGCAACTATGCAGTTCTCACCGGTCAGCCACAGTTCAGCTCCCGGTCGGTGCACTTTCGCTGGTGGCCTGCAGAAAGACTCGCTGGGTCCAGCCCCGTCACTGCGTTCGGACACTGATCGGAGTCCGAGTTATCGGCGTCACAGGAGACCGTATCACCAGCTGGTACGTACCAGTTCAGCAACCGGTTGGACAACAGGGCCCATCCGCGTGCCGCGTTGACGCCACGCCGAGGACCGGAAGGTCGGATTAATGTTTCCGGTATGGGTTTCGGGGGCGGGTCTGCAGACAAGGACCTGGATGCACTGGACCGGATCCTGGCCGACGCGCACGAGGTCCGGGTTCGCGAGATGCCGGGTGATTCGGTGCCGCTCCTGGTCGAGCGCGACCGGGTTGCCGTACAGGCGCTGCGCGAGGCCCTGCGCATCGCCGACATGCCCGGCTTCGTCTGCCGATGCCAAGGCGATGTGGCGCTGGAATTCCTCGGCCGAGCCGGCACCCGGCTCGCGACGGTCACCCTGCACCACGGCTATTCGGTCCGCTGGACGGGCTGGCGGGAGGACGCGCTCCTGGCCGACGGCATGCGCACACTGGAATGGCTTGCGGTGCGCGGAGTCTCGGAGCCGCTACGCGAGTATCGAGAGACCGAGCAGGCACGGGTGGAGAGCGCCCGCATCGACCGGCTGTGGGAGTCGGACATCCCCGCGCCCCTTACTCCCTACCTCGAACTGTTCCGCGATACCTCGCGCACAGGTCGGGACCTGACTGCGACGCAGATCCGCGAGATGCGCGAGATGCTGCTCGCGGCGCATCCCGATCCGGTCGACCGTGTCCTACGGCTCTGCACCTGGTTCGGTTCGGGTACCGGCGAATACTCGGGTTATCCACTGCACGAAGAGATTCCGCAACGCTTCCTGGACCTCGAGACCCCTGCGGATTTCGCCCGCGCGGTCGAGATCGCCGATGACCGCCCCACCGCGGGCGCAGTCCGCTACCTGCTCAGCGACGAAACAGAGGATCACCTGACCCCCTTGCTGTCCGCCCTCTCCCCCGCCGCCTGTAGCAAGATCCTGCTGCACACCCACGACCCCGACCACCGCCAGTGGCTCCAGCACAAAATGACCGACCTACGCTGAGGTCAGCTCACCGGTGCGGTGCGAACGATCTCCGCATCGCAGAACCGCCGAAGTATCTCCGCGTCACCGAGTTCGGATTGCAGAGAACCCTGCTCGTTGTCGACCGCGCACGGCGGTGATCCGCTGGCGGCGGCAGACTTGATGATCTCGGCGACGAACACCAGCTGCGAACCCTGGAACTTGTCGAACTCGATATACCAGTGCGCGGCACCACCTTTGGACTGGCCGACGATATAGCCACCCGCAGCACGATCCACGCCGATCCCGAAAATCTTTCCGGACCTGGCGAATTCCGGCTTGCCCGCCTTGGGCCGGAAGACCTCGAACGTGCCGTTGCCGACGATCGCGAGGGACAGCGGCACGATCAGCTCATCCCGCCCGTCGCCGACCAGATCGGCCAGAAACGGCTCGCCCGGAGCGTCGGAAGTCTCGGAACGGATGGTCTGCAGGACACCGCCGTCGTGGCCTGTCACGTCGATCACTGCCCGGAATCCGGTCGTGGACCCGGCGTCGTGACGCACGATGAACGAGAATCCCGCGCTGTCGTGCGAGATCAGCTTGCAGTCGGCGGGCACCGCACCCGCGGAACCGGATCCTTTGACGTCACCGCACATCGGCAGGTCCGCCACCGGCACCACCGTGGTTGTAATCGGCGGCGTACCGGTCGTTTTCGGTGCGACCGACGTCGTGCCCGCCGCCGGTGCCGTGGTCGTCGGACCCGCCACCGAACCGTCGTGCCCACAGGCGGCAGTGAGCAGAACGCAAGCAATCACGGCCGCAACTGGCCGAATCCTCCCCATGAGATGACCCTACTTGTATTTCAGGACTATCGGTTCCGAGCAGAACCGTTGTGTCACTTCGCTATCGCTCAGTCCGGACCCTGCGAGGCCGCTGGAGTTGATGACCTTGCAGGTGCCCTGTACGTGGCCTGATGAATTCTCCGACAGGTCGATCTCGACCCGAACCATTTCGCGCAGTTGGGAATTCTCGATCTTCATGAAGGAGACCTCCTTCTCGGCTGCGCCGCCCTTTCCGACGGTCGCGATGTATCCGCTGTCGGTGTGCTCGAGGTCGATACCGTTGATTTCCCCGATCTTGACGAAATGCGCTGATTTCGAGCCCGGGGTGAGGGGGGTGTCGCGGTAGATGGCGTCGGTGACTCCGCCGGTCCCGCTGCCGACCGGAATCAGCACCTCGTCGCGACCGTCGGCGTCGATGTCCCTCAGCATCGGCTCGCCGAACATCATTCCGCTGCCGGTCTCCACCATCGTCCGGTCTGTCACATAATCCGAATTGTCGACCAGGTCCTTCGTGACCACGTCGACCAGCACCACCCGGGTATTGCCCCCGGCCGACGTACGTTCGAGCCCGGCGTGCCGAACCACGAAGGTGTATCCGGCCGAATCCCGGGATATCAGTTTGCAGTCGGTAGGTAACCCGATCCCCGCGTCCTTGACGTCACCGCACAGCGGCAGCTTCGCGATATCGATCGTGGGTTCCTTCACGGGCACAGCGCTCGTCGTAGGAACCGCTGTCGTCGTGCTCTTCGCCGCCGAGTCGTCATGCCCGCAGGCCGCGGTGAACAGGACACATGCGCTCACGGCCAGAACCGGCCGAATCCTCCCCATGACGTGACCCTACTCGTATTTCAGGACTATCGACTCATTGCAGAACCGTTGTGTCACTTCGGCATCAGTCAGTCCGGACCCGGCAAGGCCACTGGCGTCGAGGAGCTTGCAGGTGCCGTGACGGTGGCCTGATGAATCTTCCTTCAGGTCGATCTCGACGCGGACTATTTTTCGCAGTTGGGAATTCTCGATCTTCATGAAGGCGACTTCCTTCTCGTACAGGCCGCCCTTCCCGACGACCGCGATGTAGCCGCTGTCGGTGTGCTCGGGAATGGACCCGTTGACCTCTCCGATCTTCACGAAATGGGCCGCATCCCGCCCGGGATCGTCAATGGAGTCGCGATAGACGGCATAGGTGGTCCCGCCCGATCCGCCGGCAAGCGGAACCAGCAATTCGTCGCGGCCGTCGGCGTCGATATCGTGCAGCATCGGTTCCGCGAGCAACATGAGGCCGCTGCCTGCTTCAGTCAACGCGTCGTAGGACGTCTTGCCGTTCTTGGAAACCACATTGACGACCATCACCCGGGTGGCGGTCCGTATGGCAGTCGTCTCCTCGAGCGTCAGATGCCGGACGACGAACAGGTAGCCGGCCCGATCTCGGGAAACCAGCTTGCAGTCGTCGGTTCCACTCGAGCCGGGCCGGGGGTCATCGCACAGCGGCAGCTTCGCGATATCGACCTTCGGCTCTTCCGCAGGCACAACGGTGGATGTCGGACCCGTTGTCGTCGTCGTGTTCTTGGCGGCCGAATCGGTGTGGCCGCAGGCCGTGGTGAGCAGTACGCAAGCAATGATGGCCGAGACCGGCCAGATCCTCCCCATGACGGCGACTCTAGCGGTCAGTGCGCCGGTTCCGCCTTCGCATATTCCATGCCGCAGAACCGCTGGAGCACTTCGGCATCGGTGAGTTCGGATTGCCGGGAGCCCTTGTCGTTGTCGACAGCGCACGGCGCTTCGGTTTTGCCTGATGTTGTGATGATCTCGGCCACGAACTGCAGCTGGGTGGCCTGGAACTTTTCGAAGTCGATGTACATGTGCTCGGCGTCGCCGTGGATCTGGGCGACGATGTAGCCGTCGGCCGTGCGGTCGAGTTCCTTGCCGAAAATGGTTCCGGCCCTGACATATTCCGGCTTGTTCGACTTGGGCCGGTACACCTCGTAGCCGCCGTTGCCGACCGCCCCCGCGTCCGACTGCAGAATCAATTCGTCCCGACCGTCGCCGACGAGATCCGCCAGGAACGGCTCTTGGGGACGGTCGGCGGACGTCGCGTAGAAGGTCTGGAGAACCGCGCCGTCTCTTCCCGTCACGTCGATCATCGTCTGGATCTTCGCCCCGAGCCCGGTCTCGTGGCGCACGATGAACGTGTAGCCCGCACTGTCGTGCGAGATCAACTTGCAATCACCCGGCATGTACAGCGGCGCCCCAGAGCCTTTGGCATCGGCACACATCGGCAATTCCGCCGTCGGCACCGCCGTGGCCGTCGGCTTGCCGGCGGCTACCGACGGCACGGGACTCGTGACCGCCGCCTTCGTGGTCGACGGACATGCCGCGGGACTGTCATGCCCACAGGCGGAGACAAGCAGAACACAGGCTGTGATGGCCACAATCGGCCAGATCCTCCCCATGCCAACGAGATTAGCTGGCATGGCAACGGAAATTCTGCTGCGAGAACGGGTTCAGGGGACGAGGACTGCGCGGCCGCGGATTTGACCCGCGTCCAGGCGGCGGAGGGCTTCGGGGCCGTCGGTGAGGTCGAAGCGTTCCACCTCCATGTGGAGTTTGCCGGCTTGGGCCAGGGCTACGCAGGCGTGGAGGTCGGAGCGGGTGCCGCCGAGAGACTTTCGAACGGTTGCGCCCCAGGGCCAGCCCGGACCGCCGGCGGGGCCGGCGGTGATTTCCGGTGCGCCGTCGCCGATTCCGACCATGCGGTAGGCGCCGTTGGGGGCGACGGATTCGCAGGCGAGTTTGGCGGTGGCGTTCACGCCGACGAAGTCGAAGACGGCGTCTGCGCCGCGGCCGTCGGTGAGGTCGAGAATGTGCTTGGCGGTGTCGTCGCCGGAGAGGAAGCCGATGTCGGCTCCGCAGTCGGCCGCCAGGTCGAGTTTCTCCTGGGCCTGGTCGACCGCGATCACGCGGACGCCGGAGATGGCGTGCAGGATCTGCAGGGCCACGTGACCGAGGCCGCCGATGCCGATGGCGACGGCGGTTCCGCCGGGGCGCAAGGCTTCTCGCGCGCCGCGGATGGCGTGGTAGGCGGTGAGGGCGGCGTCGGCGACGGGTGCGGCCTGCAGGAAGTCGAGGTCGCCGATGGGGACGAACGAACTGGCCGGGATGCGCACGTAGTCGGACATGCCACCCTCGAGGGTGAGGCCGGGGCAGGGCGGCATGGCGACGCGACCCGCTGCGAGACAGACGTTTTCATTGCCGCTGACGCATTCGCGGCAGACGCCGCAGGTCCAGAACAGGTACACGACACCGCGTTCACCGATCTCGCGGCCGTTCACGTCGGAGCCGATGGCCTCGATGGTCCCGGCGATCTCGTGGCCGAGGGTGAGCGGGTCCTCGCGCAGCTGGTACGGGAAGTTGACCAGCGTCAGATCCGAGTGGCAGACCCCGGCCGCGCCCACTTTGACGAGCAGGTCGGTGGGTCCGATCTCCGGCACCGGGATCTCATTGATCTGCACCTTTTCCGGTCCGGTCCACTGCAGTGCGCGCATCGTGCTTCCTCGCCTCGAGCTTGTGATCTGGGGCACACGGTAGCACTCGCTATACAACGAGTCTAGCGACTGACGGAATGTCTACCGAATTTCCCGAAACCGTCGACGGAACCCAGGACAGCTGTCTAGGCTGCCGTCCCATGTACTCACCGCGGATTGCCATCGTGGGGGCCGGAATCTCCGGGATCTGCATGGCCGTGGCTCTGCAGCGGGCCGGATTCACCGACTTCACCATCTACGAGAAGGGCACCGACTACGGCGGCACGTGGCGGGACAACAACTATCCGGGCCTGGTGTGCGATGTGCCGTCGCGGTACTACCAATTCCGTTTCGCCATGAATCCCGAATGGACGCACCTGTATTCGGAGGGGCCGGAGATCAAGCGATACCTGGTCGGGGTGGCACGCGAGCACGGACTGCACCGCAATACCCGCTTCGGCACCGAGGTCACCGGCGCGGTGTTCGACGGGAACGCCTGGCAGGTCACCACTTCCGACGACGCCACCCGCGAGTTCGACTTCGTACTGTGCGCGACCGGCTTCCTGCACCACCCGAACCGGCCCGATATTCCGGGCCTGGACGAATTCGGCGGCACCGTCATGCATTCCGCGCGCTGGCAGCACGACATCGACCTGACCGGCAAGCGCGTCGGCGTGATCGGCACCGGGTCCACCGGCACCCAGCTGGTCGGTGCGCTGGCCGGGAAAGTCCTGCGGGTCACCATGTTCCAGCGCACGCCGCAGTGGATCCTGCCGACCGTCAACCGGGCCTACTCGCCGGTGTCGAAGTGGCTGTACCAGGCCGTCCCGGCCCTCGGGCAGCTCCCCTACCTGTTCAATCGCGCCGCCTTCGCGGTGTTCTCGCAGGGTCTGGTGCATCCGGGCCGGGTGCGCCGCCTGATCCAGTGGGTGGTGGAACGGAATCTGCGCTCCGTCAAGGATCCCGAGCTGCGCCGCAAGCTGACCCCCGACTATCAGGCCATGTGCAAGCGGCTGGTGGTGTCGGATCGCTTCTACCGGGTCGTGCAGCGTCCCGACGTCGAGTTGGTGACCGAGGGTATCGACCGGATCGACAAGGACGCCGTGGTCACCGCCGACGGGCAGCGCCACGAGCTCGACATCATCGTGCTCGCAACGGGATTCGACTCGCACGCCTTCATGCGGCCGATGGCGATCACCGGCGCCGGCGGCCGCACCCTGGACCAGGCCTGGGCGGCGGGACCGCGCGCCTTCGAGGGCGTCATGATGCCGGACTTCCCGAATCTGTTCATGCTCGTCGGCCCGCACAGCCCGTTCGCCAACCATCCGCTGACCGCGGTCGCCGAGGCCCAGTCGGCGCGCATCGTCGGCTGGTTGCGGCGTTGGCAGGCAGGGGAATTCGCGACCATCGCGCCGACGGGAGCCGCCACCGACCGCTACAACGCGCGCATGCGGGCGGCCGCGCCGAGCACGGTGTGGACCACCGGCTGCCAGAGCTGGTACCTGGGCAAGGACGGCCTGCCGGAGTTGTGGCCGTGGACGCCCGGCGCGTACGAGAAGCTGATCCGCAGTACCCCCGACACCATCGACTACGACCTGCGGCAGCGCGTCGCGATCGGGAAGTGACGCGATCATGGAAACAGCATTGTGGCGCTTCGTCTCTCGTGGCGTCGGCCACTGGTGGTTCGGCCCGGCCCCCGACTGGTCCCGGGTCCGCGCAAGGGTCGGCGCGGGCACCACTTTCGCCCGCGCACCCCGTGGGATCGCCGTCGAGACCGGTCAGCTCGGCGGCATCCCGGTCGAAACCCTCACGCCCCCTGCGGCTCCCGACGATGCGGCGGTGCTCTACCTGCACGGCAGCGGCTATGTGATCGGCATGCCGCGCATGGTGCGCACGCTCACCGGCGCACTCGCCGCCGCCATGGGCACCACCGTGCACGCGCTGGACTACCGCCTGGCCCCCGAGGACCCCTACCCGGCCGCGATCGACGACACCATGGCCGCCTATCGTGCCCTGCTCGCCCAGGGCATTCCCGCCGAACGCATTGCGGTGGTCGGTGATTCGGCCGGTGGCGGACTCGCCCTGGACCTGGCCTTGCGATTGCGCGAGAAGCATTGGCCGCAGCCCGCCATCCTGGGCCTGATCTGCCCGGTACTGGATCTGTCGGCGGATTCCTCGGCGTTCCACTGTGATCCGAGCCGGGAGCCGCTGCTGAATCCGCCGCTCATGACCCAGTTCATGGACGCATATCTGCCCGATGCACCCGAGGCCGAACGGCGTGCCCGCTCACCGCTCTACCGCGACATCACCGGACTGCCACCGATCGTCATGCATTCGGCGGGTGACGATCTGCTGGCCGGGGACGCGCGCCGCTTCGCCGACCATGCGGCGAAATCCGGTGCGCCCCTGCGCCACCACGAGTATCGCGGCCTATGGCATGTCTTCCACGCCATGCCGATGGCGGTGGCGCACGAGGCGGTCGCGGATCTCGCATCGGCGCTGTCCGACGGGGTCTACGGTCACCGCACGGGATACCGCGCGGGCCGCTGACCCTCGAGCGAAGGCGCTCAGGCGAAACTGTCAGGCGAAGGCGCGCGCCACGACCGGGACCACGAACTCCTCGAGCATGGCGCGTTCCTCCTCGTCGTCACGACCGGGTGCGGCGAGGAAGGACACGATGATGCGGGTCAGCCACCGGGCCAGGCGGCTGCGTTCCGGATCGGTCAGCGCGGTGGGTGTGAACAGCCCCGCCGCAATGGATTCGATGACGTCGGAGTCCTGACTGATCCGGCCCGCGGCACCGGATTCCCCGGGCCGGAACCAGGCGATCAGCAGCGGATCGGCGCGCACGGCCCGCACCGCACCGAGCATGGCGGTGACCACCTTCTCGCCCGGATCCTCGATCGTGGCCACCTGCGCGAAGACCGTCGCCGCGATGTGCCGGGTCTCCCGGTGCACGAAGGCCAGCCGAACCGCCTGCCGGTTCTCGAAATACCGATAGAGGGTGGCGCGAGAGCAGCCTGCGGCCTTGGCGATATCGCCCATGCCGACGGCGGTGACGCCGTGCTCGGCGAACAAGCGCGCCGCCGCGTCCAGAATGCGCTCGGCAGCCAGATCCGCACGATCATCGGCCAGCCAGTCCCGGCTCATCTGATCTCCCTTCGGTTCACTCGCTGACACTCTGCCCGTGCGGCGGACGGGCAGAGCCACCGGGCCGACTCGCGTCGCTAGGCCGTCGCCTGGAACGGGACCGCGATGGGCCAGCGGACGTAGTTGCCGTGCGCCCATTGGACGTTGTCGAGGTCGACGGTGTAGTCGGGGCAGCGGGTGAGCAGTTCTTCCAGGGCGACGCGGGCGACCATGCGGGCGGCGGCCGCACCGAGGCAGTGGTGGTGGCCGTGGCTGAAGGTCATGATGCGCTTGGGGTTGCGGCGGACGTCGAGTTCGGCGGCGGTGGGGCCGAATTCGCGTTCGTCGCGGTTGGCCGACCCGTAGCAGAGCAGCACGCGGCGGCCGGCGGGGATGGTGACGCCGTGCAGTTCGACATCGCGGGTGGCGGTGCGGGCCAGGCCCTGGACCGGCGAGGTCATGCGCAGGAATTCCTCGACGGCGTCGGAGATGAGCGCCGGGTTCTCCACCAGCAGGCGGCGCTGCTCGGGGAAGGTGGTCAGCAATTGCACCGCACCGCCGAGGTTTCCGGTGGTGGTGTCGTTGCCGCCGGTGATCATGGTGAAGGCGAAGCCGAGCATGGCGAGCAAGCCCTCGTTGTCGCCTTCCGCGCCCAGCCCGGAGGCCAGCAGGTGCGAGATGGTGTCGTCGCCGGGTTCCTTGCGCCGCCGGTCGATGAGTTCGCTGAAGTAGCCGACCATCTCGCCGACCGCGGTGAAGGCGTTCTGATCGCCCGCCGCCAATCCGGCGCCCGCCACCGCGCCGCCGACGATGTTCTCGGTCCAGGCGTCGAACTTGCCCCGATCCTGTTCCGGCACACCGAGATAGTGCGCCACCACCATGGTCGGCAGCGGCTTGAACAGCTCCTTGACGATGTCGCCGGATCCGGCGGCCCGCAGCCGCTCGAGGCGTTCGATCACGAAGGCCCGGACCTCGGGTTCCACCGAATTCACCTGTCGCGGTGTGAATCCCGGGGAGACCCGGCGGCGGAAGTCGGTGTGGTCGGGCGGATCCATGAAGACGAACGGCTTGGCGGCCCCGAACCCGGCGGCCACCAGGTCGATGTAGTCGACGGTGAGCCCGGAGGCCGAGGAGAAGGTCTCGGGGTCCCGCGCGGCGGCGTACACGTCCGCGTGCCGGGTCAGGACATAGAAGTCGTCGGATTCGCGATCCGCCGGGACGGCCCGATGGACCGGATCATGGTCGCGCAGTTGGGAATACATGGGGTAGGGGTCGCGCCAGGTCTCCCCGGACCGCAGCTCGAATCGCACCGCATGAGACGCCGTTGAACTCATGAACCGACGGTAAGACAAAATGCGCGATCTGTCTAGAACCCGTTGCAGAATAGCCGACCTGTACCAGGTGACCGGATCGAACTACAGCACCCGGAAACGCACCGGGCGGGCCAGCGCACGATCCCCGTCATCGAGGTGATGCAGCAGGTAGGAGCCGGTGGGCAGCGGTCCGGAACGGGTGGGATCGGCGATCGCGCCGACCTGCCTGATGCCCGCGACCGGGACGGCCGCAGCCGACATGCCGGGATCCGCGACGACCGGCAGTACGACTTCATCGCGCAGCACCCCATCCCCCAGCGCGAGGGTCCGCAACGCCGGACCGGTGGGCACCCCGGCCGCGAAACCACCCGGATCCGGGTAGACCGCGAGCCGATGTGCCGCCACCGCCTGCGCGAGGCCGAAAGTGACGACCAGGTCCCTGCCGGGCTCGTACAGCGACCGGTCCAGCAGCAGCCGGTCGAAGGGCGCGGCATCGTCGGCCGTATTCCCGCTCTCGCCGTTGTCGATGAATCCTCGTGCCCGGCAGAGGAATCCGGCATCGATGTCGGCGCTCACGGACAGGTCGTACCAGCCCGCTCCCTCGGCGTCACTCGCACAGGTCAGCTCCCGGCGTTCGGTGCCACCCGCGGCGGCATCGATGATCCACGGTCCGTCGTGACGGTAGGCATTGGCGGCCACCTGCACCGAAACCCGCTGCTTGCCAGCATTTTCCAGCACCAAGGCCAGCTTTCGCGGTCCGGCGGCCGAGGCGGTCACCTTGACCCGCAGGTCGCCGCACGGCCCACGCAGATCACCGGCGAAGCGGCGCTGGAATCCGTCCGGACCGTAGATCGAGTAGTCGTAACAACCATTCGTGGAGGGGAATTCGCGGGAGACGACACCGCCGCCGGGCACATCGAATCGGGCCGGGGTGTAGTCGAGGGCGAAGGCGTTCGGATACACGAGGCAGTGCGCGGTGCCGGAACCCGCATTCTCGAGGGTGAGCGCCACCCCGCCCTTCTCCCCCGGTGCACACCGCGTCTGCAGCCGATACGGCAGCGGCACCCGCGCTCGACTGCCACCCTGCTGTTTGGGCATGCGCTGGACGAACGGAAGCGGCTGCGCGGCACCGGAACTGGACTGCTCCGCGCGGGGCGCGGTACCGGGCACGATCAGGGTGCGGCGCGCGCCGAAGTCGAACAGTGAGGACAGATCGCCGCACAGCTGCCGCCGCCACGGGCTGATGTTCGGTTCGGCCACACCGGTGACCCGCTCGAGGAATCGCAGGACCGAGGTGTGGTCGAATAATTCGGAGCACACCGCCTGTTTGCTCCACGGCGACACGATGATCGCGGGCGTCCGCGCACCCAGACCGACGTGATGGCTACCGAAATACTCGCCCGGCGTGCCCGGCGGTGGCGTCGGCGCCGGGACATGGTCGAAATATCCGTCGTTCTCGTCGTAATTGAGGATGAAGACGGTCTTGTTCCACACCTCGGGGTGTTCGGCCAGCGCCTCCAGCACGCCGTGTACCAGCGCCTGCCCGTTGCGCGGGCCCATCACCGGGTGCTCGCAGTCCACGTAGGGCGCGACGATCCAGGACACCGTGGGCAGCCGCCCGGTCGCCACATCGGTGCGGAAGGATTCGACCAGGGTGCCCGTGCGCGACCGCAGCAACCCCTTCTCCACCAGCGCCCGCTGTCCCGCCGACAGCTCGTCCATGCCCCGCTTCAGGTCGGCGGCGTAGGCCAGTTCGAGACTCGGATCCCGTTGCAGGTCACTGTAATAGCGGAAGAAGTTCTCGAAGGCGACACCGCGCCCGCCATTGGTGTGCTTGAGCGCGGCGCGCGCCGCCTCCCGGAACGGCAGGAAGAAGTCCAGCGCGTTGTCGGTGTAGTTGTCCCATTCCTGGTAGACCCGCCAGCCGATGCCGCGTTCCTGCAGCCGTTCGGCGTAGGTGGTCCACGGCAGGCCGAAGATGACATCGTTGACGTAGCGCCCGGCGTCGGGTGAGAGCAGCGCGTCGTAGAGGAACAGATTGCCGGTGCGCGGCGCGACCAGTCCGGTCAGTGCCTCGGTGACGGATTGCGGTAGCGCACTGGTCATTCCGTGCACCAGGCCGAGCACGGAGTCCACGATCCCGCTCACCGGCAGGCTGCGCATCCAGCGCAGCTTCATATCGTCGGCGAACAGCGAGACCTGCAGCGATTCCGCGTAATTGTCCAGGGCCAGTGGGTTTTTCACGGTACCGGTGAACAGGTACATGCGATTGGGGTCGGTAGGCCCGTTCACCGAGCAGTGGTAGGCGTCGCAGACGGTGAACGCCTCGGCGAGCTGATAGTAGAAGCCGAGGGTGTCGCGGTCGTAGCCGACCATGGTGCCCTCACCCTTGGCGGGGATCCAGCCGTCGTGCTTGCCGAAGGCGAAAGCGTCATGGCCGGTGCGGGTTCCGTGATCGGTGCCGTCGATGTTCTGCAGCGTGGTGAGATACGGCAGCACGGTGCGCCCGCCGTCGGGCTGGTGGAAGACCGAGCGTCCGGTGGACAGCTGCAGCGCGTTGAGGTCGGCGTAGCCGCGCACGCCCGGCATGCCGCCGAAGTAGTGGTCGAAGGACCGGTTCTCCTGCATGAGGATGACCACGTGCTCGATGGCATCCCAGCCGCCGGGCGGGGCCGGCTCGGCCCATGCCTGGGCCAGGCTCGGCGGGAGCATCGACATGGCTCCGGCCGCACCACCCACTTGCGCGGCGTGCTTCAGAAAGCGCCTCCGATCCATGATCTCCCCTGTGAGCATAGGAACGGCTACTCACGAGGATCGCCGACCGAGCTTGGGGGTTCGTGGCGGTGAGGGGGATCACCAATGAAGGGTCAGTTAATCATTGGCTCCGCAGGTCGCACTGCGGTCACGTGGGGTTCACTCCTGTTCAGCCGGTGTTGTCGTCGTCGGTACGTACGAGAACGAATACCAGCTCGGTGTCGCCGATTCGCAACAGCGCGCCGTCGGAGAGCAGACCGCTGTCGAGCACGCGCGCGCCGTTGATGAAGACGCCGTTGGAGGATTGCAGATCCTTCAGCACCCAGGTGTGCCCGTTGTCGATGATGAGCGCGTGATGGCGGCTGACCCGGCCGTCGGCCAGCGCGACCTCATTGTCGGAGAGACGTCCGATGCGGGTGGTGGAGCCGACGATCGGATAGACGTGGCCGAAACGATCGCGCAGCAGGGCCTGCGGTTCATGCCAGCTGCGGTCGACGATGGTCGTCGCCCGGGTGGCCGAGGCCGCGCCGACCGCGCGCACGCTGAGCGGATCCTGGCGCAGGATGCGTGATTCCAGCTCCCGGATGCGGTGACCCGGATCGATGCCGAGCTCCTCGGCGAGAATGCCGCGCAGGCGGCGGGCCGCCTCCAGCGCGTCGGATTGCCGTCCGGTCAGATAGAGCGCGGTGATCAGCTGTTCCCAGAGCGATTCGCGCAGTGGATGATCGCGCACCAGCAGGTTCAGTTCGGGCACGACCTTCTCGGCGCGCCCCTGGGCGATGTCGGCCTCGGCGCGGGCCTCGATCACGCCGATGCGCTCGTCGTCCAGCGCCACCGCGTAGGCGTCGGCGAACCCCAGCCCGCGCAGATCCGACAGCACCGGTCCGCGCCATTGGGCGAGGGCGTCGGAGAGGGCGTCGGTGGCGGCGGCGAAGCGTCCGGCGGCGAGGGCGCGCAGGCCGCTTTCGCGGCGGGTCCGGAAGCGGAAGACATCGCAGGCGGCGTCCTCGACGACGATGCGGTAGCCGGTGCCCATGTGCTGCAGCACGGTGCGCGCGTCGATGCCGCCGTCGCGCAGGGGTTTGCGCAGGTTGGAGATGATGGCGTGCAGGCTGACCCGGACATCGGGCGGCGGATTGTCCTCCCAGACGGCACTGGCCAGGGCATCGACCGATACCGGACGGTTGGCATTGATCGCCAGATAGGCGAGTACCGCGCGCTGCTTGGGTCCACCCAGTTGCTGCTCGACCCCGCCGATGGTCAGCTGCACCGGCCCGAGCATCCCCACCTGAGCCCGCGGCTCACCCATCGCCGACCTCCCGCCCGGCCCCAGTTCTCGCCCGCCACTGTAACTTTCCACGGCCGCCCCGCCCATCCCATCCGCCGAATTCCTCCACCGAACTGGTCGGTCCCGACGGCCATTTCGTTCCATCGCCCAGCCGTGCGGACGAACATGCACTGGTGCAGGCGTTTCCCGAGTAGGGCCTGCACCAGTGCATGGTGACACGATTGCCGGGTCAGTTGAAGGTGTAGACCTCTACGTTGCCGATCTTGGTGGGCTGGTAGTTGGCTTTGACCCAGGCGGCGATTTGGGTGGAGTTGGAGTCATCGTCCTGGTTCCATTGGCGGCCGCCGTCCTGCTTCCGCTCGCGGATCAGGTAGTAGCCGATCTGATGGTCGGCGACGTACTGCTGGAACCGGTCCAGCGTCGGGGACGGATCGCGACCGCTGAAGCCGCCCACCGCGAGCAGGGCCTTGCCGGTGGCCAATTCGAGGACGTCGACGTCCTGTGCGCCGCGCGCGGCGGCGGCCCAGCGGGCGTCACTGCCATTGATCAGGTCGATGATCCGCGGGTCCGAGACACCGAGCTGGCCGGGGCCGCCCTGCCCCGGGCCGTCGTCGCTCTCGCGCGCCGGACCCGCCATCGGGCTGCCACCGAGCTGGGGCTGAGTGATGGTCTCGAGGGTGTAGACGGTCGGGGCGAGCAGCCCGGCCAGCAGTGCGAAAACGCCGACGGCGAGGGCGAATCGAGGCACCTGCGGAGTGACCAGCAGGAACGCCGCGGCGAGCACCGCCAACGCCAGTACGGCCCAGCGCAGCCACGGCAGCCAGTCGGGAGTCTGACCGAGCAGGGCGAAGGCCCAGACGCCGGTCAGCAGCGACATGACCGCGAGCGTGCCGCGTGCCACGAGATGCTCACGACGCGACCACAATTGGGTCGCGCCGATACCGATCAGCGCGGCCATCGCCGGAGCCAGCTCCATCGAGTAATAGGAGTGGAAGCTGCGGCTCATGTAGCTGAGCATGGCCGCGGTGATCAGCAGCCAGCCGCCCCACAGCAGCAGACCGGCGCGCACGCGGTCGGTGCGCGCGAGCTTGCGGGTCAGCCACAGTCCGGCGATCAAGGCGATCAGGGCCGCGGGCAGCAGCCACGAGAACTCGGTGGCGAGCTCGCCGTGGAACAGGCGGGTGAGACCGGGTTGCGAACCGAATCCGCCGAAACCGTGCATCTGGTTGGGGTCCGGGGCCGAGGTCGGCGTGGCCGCTCCGGTCGGAGTCGGCACCGCCGTCGGGGTGGGCACCGCCGTCGTGGTGGTCGCGGCCGCCGGGCCATGGCCACCGTTCTTGTTGCCCAGGACGCGGCCCAGGCCGTTGTAGCCGACGGCCAGATCCCACAGGCTGTTGTCGGTGGAACCGCCGATGTAGGGCCGGGATCCGGCGGGCCACAGTTCGACCAGCGCCACGTACCAGCCGGCCGATACCACCACCGCTCCGCCCGCGGCCGCCAATTGCCCGATGCGCGTGCGCCATCCGCCCGCCCCGGCCACCAGCACCACCAGTGCGAGTCCGGGCAGCACCAGGAATGCCTGCATCATCTTGGCGAGAAAGCCGAAGCCCATGAGCACGCCCGCGCCGACCAGCCAGCCGGTGGTGGCCGAGAGGAAACGGTCACCTTCCGCATCGATGGCGCGGACCGTGCAGTACGCGGCACCCACCAGCAGCAGCACCATGAGCGCGTCGGGGTTGTTGAAGCGGAACATCAAGGCCGCCACCGGGGTTACCGCGAGGCCGACGCCCGCGATCAGGCCGGCGGCCGGTCCGGCCCAGCGCCGCACCGCGGCGATGAGCAGTGTCACCGCCGCGACGCCCATCAGGGCCTGCGGGGCGAACATGGACCACGAGTTGAAGCCGAAGATCCGGCCGGAAAGGCTCATTACCCACATGGCGGCGGGCGGCTTGTCGACGGTGACGGCATTCTGCGAATCCAGCGAGGCGAACAGCAGCGCCTTCCAGCTCTGAGTGCCGGACTGCACGGCCGCGGCGTAATAACCGTTGCCCCAGCCAGCGCCGCCCAATCCCCACAGATTGATGACCGCCGTGGCGATCAGCAGTGCCAGGGTGGCCGGTCGTTCCCAGACCGGCCGACCGGGTGGGACGAGCAGCGTCGACCATCTGGACGTGCGTTCGTCTTTCGACGACGTTTCGTTGTCACCGAGGGGCCCTGCATCGCTCCCACCGGTCGACGCCGCATCATCCGCGACGCTGATGGTCGACATGCCACCCGCCTTCCCTTGTTTACCCAGCCAATTCCCACTGACGGCGGGGAGCATATGTGCCGGGTTTGCCGGGGAGCTGCCAGGCGGCTGGGAGTTACCTGTGAGCCTGGACGAGGCCCGCCTGAAATGCGAAAACACCCTGAAGCGCACCGGATTCAAGTGCCCTTCAGGGTGTCGCGCGGACTGCGGTTCACCACCCGCTCAGTGGTTGTTCAGTGCTGGTTGAATCCGCTTCGCCTAGCGGCGCGGATCCGCGGTGAGGTTCAGGTTCAGGAATCCGTTGGTGCATCGCCCGCCGGGGCCCGCGGAGTCGGTGTTGCCTTCCGCCGGTGGGGCAGCGGGGTCGAATCCCGGGATGTCCTCCCGCGGGGTGATTTCCAGGCCGACACGGTAGTCGCTGGTGAAGCACACGCCCGTGACGATCCAGGCGTTGAGTTGGTCGCCCGAATCGGCAACGTGTCTGGCGGCCGAGTCCGGGCCGACCATTGCCTTGACTGGCAGCGTGGTTGGCTGCCAGGCGCCGGAATCGAGCGTGGTCACGGCCGCACCGTAGGTTTTCCAGAAGAGGTCGGCCTGAGTGATGAGACGGTCACCGGGCGCGGCGGGCGCGGTGCGGGTCACGGGCGTCGGGAATGCAGGAGTGGCGAAGATCGTGCTCGGTGCCGCAGCGGAAGTGGGTGCGGGTTCGGCGACATCGTTGCCGGATGTGCACGCGGCCGTGGCGGCGAATGCTGCGGTGGACAGGATTACGCCGGCGATGCGGACCGTGATCATGCTGAGTGTTCTCCGAATCATCAGTTGCAGAACTCCTGCGGGACAGAGTCGGTGACGGCTTTCATTCTGCCGGTGGAGTGGGTCATGTCCCCTTCGCCCATCGGCTGCCAGGAATAGCGTTGGGCGATGCGCCAGTGCAGCAGCGCGTACTCGGGCACGATCGAGAGCTGCGTGCAGGGCGGGATGTCCATGTTGAACGTCTGCTTGATGCTGGTGCTGTATTGGTTGCTGGTGCTTTTGGTGTCGGCCGTTTGCGAGGTTCCGGCCCATTGGTAGCTGCCGGTGATCTTGGCGGAGGCTTCGGCGTTGGCCAGCAGCGGAATACCGGCTTCGCCCTTGACGCCGACTTCGGTGCTGGTGCCGAGTGTTTGGGTGGTGCCGTCGGTCTTGGTGATCGAGCCCGAGACGGTGTCGGTGGCCGTGCCGGTCACTTCCTGGGAGTAATGCCCGGCTAGTGGACCGGCGGTGGCGCCGCCGGCGATCGCACTGCGGTCGCCGTAGCTGGGGTTGCGCATCTCGACCTGGAAGCACACCTGCCCGTAGTCGGGGTTGTCGACCAGGGCGTAGCCGGGCGGGCAATCTTGGATATCCGCGCAGGGCGGGCCGTGCCAGTCGACGCCGCAGCCGCTGACGGGCTGCGCCGACACCGGCGGGCTCACCGTCGTAGCCGGCAGCGGCACCGGGCTCGAGGTCGGCGCATTCGCCGTGGCCGGCACGGGGGTCTGGATCCGGGTCGATGTTTGGGGACCGGCGACGATGTCGGTCCCGTTTCCCTGTGGCAGCGAGGTGGGCGCGTTACCTGCCCGACCCCCGACACCTACACCCGGCAGCTGGGTCGGGGCGAGGCCGGGCGCGGTCGACGGGAGCGCGGTCGTAGTGGTCGTCGACTGGTCGCCGGGGTCGTGACACACGTACGGGACCGGCGGCGCAGGAGGCGGCCCGGGATTGCCGGGATTGGCTGCCCGCCACGTGGACTCCCAGGTCGAGTTGTAGGTCGCGGTCTCGCGCGCGCACCGCTCGGCGGCTGTTTCACCGGCGGCGTTGCCCGCGTTGAGGGTCATGACGACGGCGGCTGCCGAGGCGGCAACGAGCGTAAGAGCCTGGGGAAGAAGGCTTCTGGTTCGTCGTGCGGGTTTGTTGTGCGGATCGGTGCCCATGCTGATCCTGCCGCTCAGATGGTGGTCGGGTCGGAGTAGACCGTCACCGTGGTGTCGGCGATGTGGCTGGAAAGGGAGAACTGGGTGTAGACGCGCACGCTCACCGGGCCCAGGCAGTTGTCGACGTGGACCTGGATGCCGGTCAGGTCCGACGCCCCGACGGCGCCCTCGAGGATGCGTTCACCGAGCGGGATCGTAGTGATGGCACCGGGTTTGATCGTGGTCTGGATCTGCGGGGACACCGTCGCACTGCCGCCGACATCGAGCGACGGCCGCTCGGAAACGGTCACCGACGCATTGGGGCCGACCGATCCCGACGACCCGGTCTGCAGGCCGGACGAGACGTCGGTGTTGCACCCCAGCTGCAGACCGGTGCGCAAGACGCCCGCCTTCACCCCGGTACTGCCCTGGCCGCTGATAGCGCCGACCGCGGTGGCATCGATGAAAGCCTCACGCGACCAGGGTGATCGGGCCAGATTCGGGACCGTGTTCACCAGCACATTCACCAGCGACGCTTCCGCGATCCACCCGTCCACAGTCGGTTTCGTGACCACATGGTCGGCACTACGAACCAGCTCCGCCGACGCCACCCCGCACCCCATCGAAACAATAGACAGCAAACTTGCAGAGAACATCAACACCCTCATTGACAACGCGAATCCACCCCACAGTTCAAGAACTTTCGAGCTTCCGACCCCCCAACCAGAACAGACCGCCAACCTTGTTAGCAATCTTTCAGCAAACTAGTGTGGTGGAGCTCACGGTAACCGACGCGCACCACCCGACACCGAGGCAGGCTTCGAAAACCGTTGATGTCCTGCATATTCCAGCTCCGGCTGTTCACCGCCTACTCGGCCGCGTCCAGGTGTTGATGTTCCTGGTGGAACGGCTCGCTCTCGAGCGCTGGATTCACGACCCGGTCCAGTCCCAGCGACACCAGGGTCAGGAGCAGACCGGCCGCCGCGATGCTGCCGCCCACCCAGTTGACCGAGGTGACGCCCGGCCCGCTGTCGATGGCCGTGCCGCCGAGCCAGATGCCCAGGGCCGAGCCGAGGGTGAAGGCCGAGATGTTCGCGGCCGAGGCGATATCCGGTGCGTCACCGGCCTGCTGCATGACCCGCAGTTGCAGCGGGGCCACCACCGAGAAGGCCGCCACGCCGTAGGCGAACAGGCCCAGTGCCGCGGTGATCGGATGGTGGATGAGCAGGGTCATCACGAACAGGCTGACCGCCAGTCCGCCGATCGAAACTGGCAGGGCCAGGCGCAGATTCCGGTCCGCCAATTTCCCGCCGAGCTGATTGCCCGCGAACAGGCCGAGGCCGAAGAGCAGGAACATCGGTGTCACCCACTGCTTTCCGAGCCCGGTGGCCTCGGTCAACTGCGGTGCGAGATACACGTAGCTGGTGAAAACCCCGCCGTAACCCAGCAGCGTGGTCAGCAGTCCGATCCACACCGCGGGCCGCCGCAACGCCCGCAGCTGATCCCGCAGCGGCGCACTCCCGCCGCCCGCCATGTGCATGCGAGCATGCGCATCCAGCTCAGCCCCATCCGCCGCCTCCGCCACGTGCTCATGTGGACCGTGGGCGTGACCGTCGCCGTGGGCGTGGGCGTCGCCGTGGGCGTGGGCGTGGGCGTCGCCGTGGGCGTGGGCGTGGGCGTGGGCAGGGTGGGGGCTGTGGTTGTGGTCGTGGGATTGGACGGCTCGTGCTCGTTCGCGGCCGATTGTCTTGGGGATCAGCAGGATCAGGCCGATGGCCGCGATCACGCCGAACAGGACGAGAGTGCCGAAGGTGGCTCGCCAGCCGAGGGCCTTGCCGACCGCCGCGCCGATGGGTGCGCCGAGAATCGTTGCGGCCGTGGAGCCCGCGAAGACGGTGGCGATGGCGCGGCCCTGCTTGGCCTTCGAGACCAGTTCGGCGGCGAAGAGTGCCGCGATGCCGAAGAAGGCACCGTGTGCCAGGGCTGCGATGACGCGGCCGGTGAGGATCACGCCGTAGGTGGGGCCGAGCAAGGAGACGAGATTGCCGACGAGGAAGACGCCGGTGGTGGCCAACAGCATGAACCGGCGGCTGACACGGCTGCCGATGGCGGTGAACAGCGGCGCGCCGATGGCAACGCCGAGAGCGTAGGCGCTCTCGAATCTGCCTACCGCGCCGAGGGATACGTGCAGGGAGTTCGCTATCTCCTGCACCACTCCGGCGACGACGAATTCGTCGGCGCCCATGGCGAAGGCGGCGATGACCAGGGCCCAGACGGCCAGGGGCATGGTGCGCATGGTGGAACACTTCCTTTGGATGTCGAAGGTGGATCACGGCTGCGGTGACATCGACAGGCGCACATGGCGACTCCTTTCAGTTGGTGCGGATTCAATTCGACCGGTGTGGGATTCAGCTGGCCGCTGGCCCGAGCTCAGCTCGCGCCAGGCGAGCCCAGTTCGCGCCGGGCCGAGCCCAGTTCGCCGAGCCCAGTTCGCGGTGGGCCGAGCTCAGTTCGCGCCGGGCCGAGCCCAGTTCGCCGAGCCCAGTTCGCGGTGGGCCGAGCTCAGTTCGCGGTGGGGAGGGTGAAGGCGGCGGTGCGGACCTTGTCGCCGTGCTTGAAGTCCAGGAACAGGCGGTAGGTGCCACGGCCGGGGACGGCGGTGTGGAAGGTGACGTCCGGGCCGGGGGCGGTGACGCCGTCGCCGGGCTCGCCGTTCGGGTGGACGTGGACGTAGGCCAGGTCGCCGGCGCGCACGATCACCAGGTGACCGTAGGCGGCCAGGTAGGGCTGCAGATCGGTGACTGGCGCGCCGTCCTTGCGCACGGTGAGGGTGAGCAGTTCGCCCGCTCCCCCGACCAGGTTGCCTTCCAGGGTGACCTCGTAGCCGTCGACGGTGAAAGTGCGCTCCGGCTGCGGCGCGGTGCCCGGCCGGTAGTCGCCCGCGATCGCGAAATCCGCTCCGAGCGTGATGGTCTTGCCGAGGGCGCGCGGCGCGATATCGGTGAAGGCGCGGTAGGCGCCCGCCTCGGGGAGGTTCAACCGCACGGTCCAGGTGCCGTCTGCCTGCCGCACCGGGTGGACGTGCCAGAAGCCGGTCAGCTCGCGCTGCACGACGATCAGGTGCAGTTCCTTGTCATGGATGGCGTCGAACTCGGTGACGGCCGCGCCGTCCGGGCCGAGGATGCGGAAGCGGAACTCGGTTTCGCCTGCGACGACGATCTTTTCGGCGAGGTCGAGTGTGTAGCCGTCCTGGGTGACCTGCAGCCCGCCCGGCACGCTCGCGTCATGGCCGCCATGTCCGCCATGTCCGCCATGTCCGCCATGTCCGCCATGTCCGGCGTGGGCGTCGTGGGCGTCGTGTCCGCCGTGCGCGGCGTGTCCGCCGTGCGCGGCGTGGGCGTCATGCCCGGCATGCGCATCGAGTCCGCCGTGCGCAGCATGCGCCGCGTGGGCGTCATGGCCGACGTGAGCGTCATCTCCGGTGTGAGCGCCATGTCCGGCGTGCGCGTCGTGGCCAGCATGAGCGTCATGGCCTTCGTGCGCAGCGTGATTCGCGTGACCCACGTGCGCGGCGTGATCGGCGTGCGCGACCTGGGCGGCGTGATCGGCGTGCGCCGCCTGCTCGGCATGGTCGGCATGGGCAGCGTGATCGCCGTGAGCTGCGTGGTTGTGGTGTCCGGCGTGGGCTTCGGTGGTCATTTTCTCGTCCCTCTCAACTGCTTTCGTGCCTTACGAATGATCAAGTTAATACCCCCTAGGGGTATCCGCAAGATGACTCGGAGTGAGCTGGGTCACTCAGACTCTGCCGGGTTCGGATCACGCTGACGGCAACCGTGGCCCACCGCGCGCAGTTCGACGATCGTCAAACTTATGGCGAGTGACAGCGAATACCGAACGGGCCTGTTCGCGTTGGGAATCGAACTCGACGGCCAGGATCTGCACCCCGACGCGTGGCGATCCCGCGTCCACGCGGCCGAGAACGCGGGCTTCACCTTCGCGACCATCGACGACTCCCTGCAGCCGCCGGGTCCGGGATCGGCCCGACTGGACGCCTCGGTCCGCGCCGGTTTCGTCGCAGCTACTACCAGCACTCTCGGCCTGGTCCCAGTGATCGCGCCGACTTACGCCGAGCCCTTCCACATTTCGTCCCAGCTGGCGACCCTGGACTACGCCTCGCGCGGACGCGCAGGCTGGCTCGCCACCAACGACCCCGCCGCCGCCTCGACCTGGGGAGCCACCCCGCGCACCACCGAGCCCGAGCTCCGCCGCGAGCGCGTCGATGCCATCGAAGCCGCACGGCGACTGTGGGATTCATGGGAGGACGACGCGGTCATCCGCGACTACGCCGCCGGGAAGTTCCTCGACCGCGACAAGCTGCACCACATCGATTTCATCGGCGAGACCTTCTCGGTGAAGGGCCCCGCCATCGTGCCGCGCCCGCCGCAAGGCCAGGTGGTCGTCTTCGGTTACGGCACAGCCGAATCCGAGGGCATCGACGTGGCACTGGTCAGCGGCCCCACCGTGGCGGCCGTCATCACCGCGGCCAGCGCGGCGCGTGCGGCCGGAATCCCCCGTGTGCTGGTGGATATCGACGTCACCCTCGACACGGCGACGACCGCACGGCAGCGCCACGGACACCGAACCGCTGGGACCACCGGACTCGAACCCGCCGCGCTTCTGCCGGATGCGGCCACCGGACTCGAACCCGCCCCGCTCCTCCCGGATGCGGCCACCGATCTCGAATACGGCAACGGCCCAACCTCGCCGGTCACGGCAGCCGAACCCGAATCGACTGGTCGCCTGGCGTTTTCGGGTACGCCGTCGGATCTGGTCGCCCTGCTCACCGAGCTCGCGCCGGTCGCCGACGGCGTGCGGCTGCACCCCGCCCAGCTGGACGAAGATCTCCCGATCCTGGCTCGCTACGTCCTGCCGGCGCTGCTGCGCACCGGGCTCGCGCATCGCCCGGTTCCCGGTTCGACGCTGCGCGAGAACCTGGGCCTGGCCCGTCCCGTCAACCGCTACGCGAAGGAGTTCGCTCGATGACCGAGGTCCCGTTCCCCGACGCCCAGGTGCATTTCGGCGTTTTCTTCCAGGGCGTGAATCACCATACGATCTGGTCGGATCCGAGCAGCGGGTCGCAGATCGACTTCGAGACCTTCCGGCGCGTGGCCACCACCGCCGAGCGCGGGCTCTTCGACGCTTTCTTCCTGGGTGAGGGCCTGCGGCTGCGCGAACAGGACGGGCAGCTGCTCGACACCGATATCGCCGGAAGACCGGACGCCATCACACAATTGGCGGCACTGGCCGGGATCACCCGGCGGATCGGCCTGGTGGCCACTCAGAACACCACCTACAACGAACCGGCCGATCTGGCGCGTCGACTGGCCAGCCTGGATGTGCTGTCCGGCGGCCGCGCGGGCTGGAATGTGGTGACCACCGACAATGCCTGGACCGGTGAGAATTTCCGACGTGGCGGGTACCTGGATCATGCGCACCGCTACGAGCGGGCCGCCGAATTCCTGAGCCTGGCCCGCGAGATCTGGGATTCCTGGTCCGAGCACGAGGTCACGCCGTCTCGGGATGACGATGCCTCGCTGAATCCCGGTGCGGTGCGGACGGTCGAGCGCGACAGCACGCACTTCCGAGTGCGTCTCACCCCAACCGTTCCGCGCAGCGCACAGGGTCATCCGGTGATCTTCCAGGCCGGGGTCTCCCCCGCCGGACGGGATTTCGCGGCCGCGCAGGCGGAGGTCATCTTCTCCCCCTTCGGAACTCACTTCGATCCGGCTCTGGAGTTCGCGAACGATATTCGCGCCCGCCTGGTCGCCGCCGGTCGTCCCGCCGACGATATCCGGATTCTGCCGGGCACCCAGATCGTGCTGGCCGAGCACGCGTCCGAGGTGGAGGAGAAGAAGCGCTGGGTGCTGGAGCAGCAGATCACCGGCGCGACCGCGCTGTCGTTGGCGGGTCAGGTGTGGGGGCGGGATCTGTCGCATCTGGATCCGGATGGTCCACTGCCGGTGGAGGATCCGGAGTCGTCGGCGATCTCGGCCACGCGCGGTGCGCAGCGGGACGGTCAGGATCGCGGGGCGATCGTGGCGCAGTGGCGGGGACTCGCCGAGGCGAAGGGTCTGACGCTGCGGCAGGTGGCCGTGGAGACCACCGCCCGTTTCGGTTTCGCGGGTACGCCGGGTCAGGTGGCCGACGAGCTGACCCGCTGGGTGCGGCACGGCGCGAGCCACGGCTTCAATATCACCCCCTACCGCGTGCCGACCGGTCTGGACGAGATCGTGGATCTGCTGATTCCCGAACTCCAGGAACGAGGTTCGTACCGGACCGCTTACACCGGCACCACACTGCGTGAACACCTCGGGCTCCGCCCGCCGCTCACCCGCCGCTGATCGCGGCCCCGGCGGTTCGCCGCCCGCACCCCTCGTCGCGGGTGGCGAATCCGCCGCTATGCCTCGAAGCGTTCGGGCAGGTTGCCGGCGGCGTAGCGGGCGTAGGTGTTCTCCGGCGTCACCGTGATGATGTCGGTGACGGCCACCAATTCAGCGGGGACGCAGCCGCCGTCGAAGTGCTCGATGCTGGGCACGATGACGGCATCCAGGGTGAGCCGGGAGACGAGCACGCGCAGTCGATGGACCGGTCGGTCGGTCCAAGGGCCGAAGACCACCGTCTTGCGCAGGTCGTAGCCGAGCCGGTGCGCCATGATGCGAATCCGCGCCTCATCCCATTGCTGACGTTCGCCGGAAATGTCACTTCGCAACCATCCGATGGCGCTGGGTTCCGATGTCATGGCTATCCCTCAGGGGTTTTCGCTGCCGGTGACTGTGCCGACTTCAACGTTGGTCCGCGTGTCCCGATTGATCGATGGCGTGCGATGGGGAAAGTACGGGGCAAATAGGGGTCACGGCGGCGCGGCAAATCCTTGGAAGACCTATTCTCGGGAGAGGTCCTGCAGAGAGGCCGCATGCCGTGACCGGACGGAACGAGCTGCTCATCGAGGCTCGCCAGCGCATGGAATCCCCCGGAGCGCCGGGACAATCGATGACTCGCCGGGAGTTGGCGGACGCCGTCAACGACCAGGTTTTCCGGGCCACCAGCAAGCGGGGGGCCGTCGACGAACGACACGTCGGCAAGTGGGAGCGAGGCGAAACGACATGGCCCAGAAAGCATTACCGGGCCGCCATGCGGGCGGTCCTGAATGTGGCGACGGACGCCGAACTCGGCTTCCGCACGCCGCATCACGCGGCGGATGACCCGAGCGTGAACCGCAAGCAGTTCCTCACCAGCGCCCTGGTGGTTACCACCAATGCGGTGCTGTCGAATTCCGCGCCAACGGAATCCGAGCTCATCGACACCATGGCCGGGCCCACCGCCAACTACCGCCGAATGGAATCCTCCATCCCCTCGGACCGGCTCGCGCCGGTGGTCGACGCGCATTTGAATCTGGTGGCCGGGGTAGTGCGAGATCGCCTGCGCACCTCCGGAGGATTCCGGGCACTATCCGAAATCGCCGGGCTGGCAGCGTGGTTGGCCGCCGACCGTGGGGATGACGCGGCGGCCCGGCGGCGCTACGTGGAGGCCATCCGGCATGCCGAGCGGACGCATCATCCGCTGCTGGTGTCGTACATGACCGCCAGCCTCGGGCACTACGCGGTCGAAATGGGTGATGCCCGAGCGGGTTTGACGCTGTTGCGCACCGCCGCATCGCAATTGAGTCCCGATGTGCCCGACAGTGCCGGGGCATGGATGTCGTCGCTGCTGGCTGTCGCGCACGCGGCGACCGGGGATCGCGCGGGCGCGCTCGGAGCACTGCGGCGGGCCGAGCGGCTGGTGGATCGGCAACGCGGAGAACCCCAGTGGCCGTGGGTGTTCGTTTTCGACGGCCCCAAGGCGGCCCGCTACCAGGCCAGCGCGTTGACGCGGCTGGGCGATCATCGCGCGGCGCACATCGCCTTCCAGAACGCGGACGCCTCGCTGACCGCGGAGAAGCCGCGCGCTCTCGCCCAGGTCGAGCATGCGCAGGTGCTGGCGCGCTCCGGCGACGTGGAGGGCGGATGCGCGCTCGCCGCCGAGGCGCTGATGGTCGGGCTCACCTATCACAGCGAGCGAATCACCCGCCTGGCCAGGGCATTCCGTGCCGGACTGCCCGCGCGTACCGTCGAGGCCAGGGCACTCGACGATGCCCTCGCCACCCTCTACGGACGAGACGATCAATGACGAGCGTCGCCATCACCGGGCACCGTGGCCTGCCGGCAGCCACCCTCGCACTGGTGGATCGGGCGCTGCGGCTGGAGGTGGCGCTGCGCATCCGGCCGGGCGGGCCGCCGCTGCTCGGGGTGAGCTGCCTGGCCGACGGGCCGGATTCGCTTTTCGCACAGGCGATCCTGGACGCGGGCGGGCTGCTGACCGCCGTGATTCCCGCCCGGCGGTACCGGTCGAGTCTGCCCGCGAGCCATCACGCCGACTACGACCGGCTGCTCGACGCCGCCGACCGGGTCATCGCGCTGGACCGCGAGGAGTCGAATTCCGAAGCGCACCAGGCCGGTAGCCTGCGCATGCTCGACGAGGCCACGGAGCTGCTGGCCGTGTGGGACGGCCTGCCCGCCCGTGGTTTCGGCGGCACCGCCGATGTGGTGGCCATCGCCCGGGAGCGTGGCATGCCGGTGACGGTCCGCTGGCCGGAGGGAGCCTTACGCCCGACTTGACCTCAATGGCGGTTGAGGTACCAGGATGCCGATATGGGCTTTCGACAGCCCGGCCCGGGTCCGCACCGAGTCCCGTACACCCCTCGGTGCGGCCCGGGGTTTCTTCCCGCCGGACCTGGGCAATCAACATCCGCGCGACCGGTGGCCGCATGCCGCTCGGCGGCGCGGCGCACACCTCGGCGTAGGGTCGGTAGCGACCGCTCAGCTATCACGTAGCCGCGCCACGCAATTCGGATGGAGAGGACTACAGCATGTCGAACGGGGACACCGTCATCGTCGCGGTGGACGAATCGGCCGGTTCCGCGGTGGCCTGGGCCGCCCACACCGCCGCCCTGCACCACGCACCCCTGCACCTGCTGCGCGTCCTCGAGGTCACCCCCGATCAAGGGCTGGGCCTGGGCACCACCCTCACCACCGAGGACTACGACCGGCTCGAGGACCACGCCAACTGGCTGCTGGAGACCGCCGCCACCGAGGCCGCCAAGGCCGAGCCCGGTCTCACCGTCACCACCGAACTCGCCACCGGCGCAATCATCCCCACCCTCTTCGAACGCACCCGCACCGCCCGCATGCTGGTCGGCGGCGCCCGCGGCGGCGGCACCCTGCGCCGCGCCCTGCTCGGCTCGGTCAGCTCGGTCCTGGCCCGCCGCTCCCACTGCCCGTTCGTGGTTGTCCGAGACGGCGTCCCCCTCCCCCTCGACCTCGCCACCCGCCCCATCCTGGTCGGCGTCGACGGCACCAAAATCAGCGAATCCGCCATCGCCGCCGCCCTCGACGAGGCCGCCGCCCGCGGCGTGGCAGTCATCGCCCTACACGCCGAAGGCTCCTCCGACGACCCCGAAATGGACGCCCTCGACGACTACGTCCTCGCCGAAAGCCTCGCCGGCTGGCAAGAGCGCTACCCCAATGTCCGCATCGACCGCGAAACCAGCCACGACACCCCCGAACGCTCCCTCCTCACCCTTTCGGGCAGCACCCAACTCCTGGTAGTAGGCACCCGAGGCCGAAGCGGCTTCACCTCGAAAGTCTTCGGCTCCACCAGCCAATCCCTCCTCCTCTCCGTCCAAACCCCCATCATGATCACCCCCACCCCCTAACCCACCCCCCTGAATACCTGCTACCAGCACGACCGTACGGCTCGGTAGTCTGACCCAGACGCCCCCGTAGCCCAATTGGCAGAGGCAGCGGACTTAAAATCCGCACAGTCTGGGTTCGAACCCCAGCGGGGGCACCAAAAATGCTGCGCTACAACGTGAGTGGTGAGCAATCGGGTCGGCGGGCGGCGGGATTCGAGGGTGGTCCGCGCCTCGAAGCGCGGCGTGCAGTGGCGACTGGTTATAACCACGTGACAAGCTGATCGGCATGGAGAGCAGGCTGCTGCCGGTGGCAGTGATCGGATTGGGCGATATCGCTGAGAAGGCTTACCTGCCGGTACTGGCGGCCGAGCCGGGGTTGGACATCCATCTCATGACCCGCAATCCGGAGAAACTGGATCAGATCGGGGATCGCTACCGGCTGCCCAATCGGCATTCCAGCCTGGATTCCGTGCTGGCCGCGGGCATCCGGGCGGCATTCGTCCACGCGGCCACGAGTGCACACGTCGAGTTGGTCGATGCCCTGCTGCGAGCGGGGATCGATGTATTCGTAGACAAGCCACTCGATTACACCCTGGAGGGCGCACGCCATCTGGTCGACCTGGCCGAGAGCCTGCAGCGCAGCCTCATGGTCGGCTTCAATCGACGGTATGCCCCGGCCTACGTCGAGGCGGCCCGCCGCAGCAGGTCGATGATCATCTTGCAGAAGAACCGCCACGATCAACCGGAGTCCGCGCGCACCTTCGTCTTCGACGACTTCATTCACGTCGTGGACACCCTGCGCTTCCTGGCCCCTGACAAGGTCACCGACATCCACGTACGCGGCCGCAGAACTCCCGGCAACGAGCAGCTCGATCACATTGTTCTGCAGCTGTCCGGCGACGGTTTCACCGCCGTGGGAATCATGAACCGATGCAGCGGAATCACCGAGGAAACCCTCGAAATCTCCGGTGACAACACCAAATACAAGGTGACCAACCTCGGCGACACCGTCACCTACGACGGCGGCGTGACAACCACCCACCCCCGCGGCGACTGGACCCCGGTCAGCCAACAGCGCGGCATATCCCAAGCAGTCAACCACTTCCTCAACGCAATCCGCACCGGCTACCGACTCGACGCCACAGACGCCCTGCACACCCACGAACTCTGCGAACAGATCATCCGTGAAATCAACGGCTGACCCGGCCGCCCCAGCTTTCAACCGGCGTATTCCCAATCCGGGCCCCGCGGGTCCCAGCAACGGCCTCACGGTTCTAACACTGCACGGCTACGAAGGACTCATCGAACCTTCCTCCAACTCCGCACTTACACAACGATCTTCATTGCCGTGATGGATTGATTACTCGGCAGCCTTCTGTATCGTTCTAGTAGAACGATACAGAAGGCGTTGTGGAGGAGTTTGTACGTGTCTTCGAGAGCGACCATGAAGTCCGTCGCCGCTGCGGTCGGCGTATCGACTTCGACAGTGTCCAATGCCTATAACAAGCCCGATCAGCTCTCTGCCGACGTGCGTGAAAGGGTCTTCGCGGCAGCGCGCGAGCTTGGTTATTCCGGTCCGCACGCCGCGGCCCGTACGCTGCGTAGCCGCCGCGCGGGCGCGATCGGGCTGCTCCTCACCGAGCAGCTGTCCTTTGCGTTCTCCGATCCGTTCGCGGTCGGTCTGCTCGCCGGGTTGAGCGAGGTTGCCGAGGGAACGCGCACGGGGTTACTGCTCATCCCGCTGCCCCGGTACGAGCCGGGCGCTGACGAGGAGACCATGCGCGAGTCGGTCGAGACCGTGCGGCATGCCGTTGTCGACGGCGTCGTCGGCTACTGCATCGACGCCGGACATCCTGCCCTCGAGGTGATCTCGCAGCGCGGATTGCCGTTCGCTCACACTGATGACCACCTCGCTGCCGGACGGCGCGTGGTGATCGATGAGGTCGAGGCCATGCGTGGTCTCGGCAAATACCTGGCCCGACTCGGCCATACCCATGTCGCGATGGTGGTCGACTCCGGACGAGCCAGTACCGCGCCGCACGAGATCACCGACGCGACAACGCTGTACAACAACGCACAGCTGCGGATGCAGGGCCTACGGGAGGGGCTCGGGGCGAACGCTCGGCTGACGCTTGTATCCGGCGGTCACAACTCCGTTGAGTCCGGTATCGCTGCCGCCGCACTGGCCCTCGATCGCCGCGACCGCCCGACCGCGATCGCCGCCGGCGGCGACGTGCTCGCGTTCGGCGTCATCGAGGCGATGCGGCGCCGTGGCCTGGAGGCGGGGCGCGACATCTCCGTCACCGGATTCGACGACATCCCAGGCGCGGAGACCGTCGGGCTCACGACTGTCCGCCAACCGATTCGGGACAAGGGGAGACTCCTAGGACGCATGCTCCTGGATCCGACCTACACCGAAGACCGCGTCGCCCTACCCACCAAACTGGTTATCCGCTCCAGCACCGGTCCGGTGCGCAGTTAACGCTCGCACAAGGAGATCGACATGCATCCCATTGCCGGACACATCGCCGTCAAGGCGACACGGGCCCAAGCCAATTCAGCCCGACCCGACGCTCGAGTCGTACCCGATCCGCAGCCGCGCGAGGCCCGCCTCCGCAAGCACATCGCCGCATTCCTACGCGGGTCCGCCCAGCGCCGAACCCGCCTGGCCAACCGACTCGACCCCTGCCTCGCCAAACCAATACCCTGCTGATTTCGACGCGCAGTCAGAATGAAATGCAATTCCAGCGCACCGATTCAACGTCCAGATGGTCGCGTTGCGGCCCGGAAATGCCGATCTCGTGGACCTATAACTTCAAGCTGCCCGAGTCGCCGGGGATCATCATCGCCCTTAACAGGTTGTCTGAACCGCCAGGCGGGTCGGCATGGAGGGCGGTACGCGTGGGCTGCCCGTGGACGGGATCAGCTGCCGCAGTAGTTGGTTGAGGTTTCGTTGCAGAAGGGGAACTCGTTCATTTTGCCCATGGTTACTGTGAGGACTACGCCTTTGCCCTGGAGGCCGGAGCCGAGGGTGATCCGGACTTGTTCGCCTATTTTGTCGTTTTCGATATCGGTTGAGGCGGTGACGGTTCCGGCGGCTAGTCCGTTCGATACCGATGTCACGGTGAAGCGGACTGTTGCGGAGGGGGCGGCGCCGTAGGAGCAGGCGGTTGGGCAGGCTGAGAGGTCGGCGTAGGTCAGGCTGCCGGAGCCGTTCGGGTCGATTTCGAGTCCCGAGCCGTGGGCGTGCCAGGAGCCGACGAAGGGGGTCAGGCCGGGTACGTCAGCGACGGTTGTGGTCGGCGGGGGTGTGGTGGAGGCCGGTTGGGTGGATGGCTGGGCGGGTATCGAGGTCGATGTTGGTGGGGGCAGCGTCGCTGTCGACTGGTGATGCCATGGCGCCCAGGCGATTACCGCGATGATGGCAACCGCTACCGCGAGGATCGCGATCCACGGCACGATGTGAGCTGCCGATCGTGTGGGCGGCTGGTAGAGCGGGAGACCACTGGGTTTCGGCGGAGACGGTCGGTGGACGACAGTCGTGCTCGCCGGGGGAGGCTGGGCGGTGCCCGACATGGCGGCCATTGCGGCAGCGGCGAGGTCGGCGCAGCTCTGATAGCGGTCGCCGGGGTATTTGGCCATCGCGGTCGCGATGACCTGATCGAGTGCTGCGGGCAGGTGGGGCCGGATCGATCGCGGGCTCGGTGGCGGGTCGAGTAGATGTGCGGCGATCATGGCCGCCTGATCCTTCCGGGGGAAGGGTGGCTGGCCGGTAAGCAGTTGGTGGAGAGTGCAACCGAGGGAGTAGATGTCGGCACGATGATCGGTGGGGTCGTTGGCGAACCGCTCGGGAGCGGCGTAGGCGAAGGTCGCCGTGATGCGGGAGACGGTGAGGGTGTCGTCGAAGGACCGGGCGATTCCGAAATCGGTGAGGATCGCGCGCTCGCCGCGACGCGGGTCATGTTCGATCAGTAGGTTCGCGGGTTTTACGTCCCGGTGCAGCACGTTTCGACTGTGCGCGTAGTCGAGGGCCTCCGCCGCGTCGGTGATCAGTTGGATCGCCCGTTGCGGTTCGAGTCCATGGGGGCGGGCAGCCAGCAAGCCGGTGGCGTCGCCGCCGGCGATGAAACGCATCGACAACCACAATGCGTCATCACCGGGGTCGTTACGGTCATACACCGCAACGATATTCGGATGTTCCAGGCGGGCGGCGAGGGTGGCTTCGCGCTCGAACGCCGCTCGGGCCCCGTGATTGCCCGCGAAGACAGCGCTGATGACCTTCAGGGCGACGCGCCGCTCGAGGCGTGGGTGACCCGCGAGGTACACGGCACCCATCCCGCCGGTCCCGATCAACCGCTCTATGACGTATCCGGCGAAGTAGGTACCTGGTCGCAACTCCACGCCGTCCCCCGAACCGCTTCGCCGAAAAGCTCAGGTCATCGCGTCGAAAACCCGCGAATACGAGAACTGTACGTGCTGTCGGGCCGCTGCAGGCGCATCCTGTGAAGTGGGTGCCGGGTTCTGGTCGGCAAGGAGGAATGCATGGAAAGCGCGCCGAGCAGGACGGCGATATTCGCGGCCATATCGCGTGGATTGTTTCGCCTGGAGACGGCGTCGCCGTGGGTACTGGACGATGTGCTGGCCCTGGTGCTTGTCGGCCCGCTATGGCAGCAGCTGCGAGACCAGTTCGATCCACTGTTTCCCGGCCCGGTCCGGCTCGAGGCCCGTGCGGCTGTCTGCACCCGCAGCCGGTACGCCGAGGACCGGCTGGCTGCCGGTGCTTTCACGCAGTACGTGATTCTCGGTGCGGGACTTGACTCGTTCGCGTGGCGGCGGCCGGATCTGCTCGGCTCGCTGACGGTGTTCGAGGTTGATCACCCTGCCTCCCAGGTCTGGAAGCTCGAGCGGGTCAAAGAGATCGGCCTGCCGCTCAACCCCTCGCAGGTATTCGTACCGGTTGATTTCGAGGCCGAACCGGTTCGAGATGCGTTGGGCGCGGCCGGGTTCGACTGGACGCAGCCGGCGATGTTCTGCTGGACGGGCGTCGCCCCCTATCTGACGGCGCAGGCGATCGAGTCGACGTTGCGCACGATCGCGGCGGCTGCGCCCGGGTCCGAGGTGGTGTTCTCCTACCTGGCCGAGGACGCTGCGCTCGACGACGCGTCGACGGAATACGCCCGTATCTACACACCGATCGCGGCTTCGGTCGGCGAGCCGCTTCAGCCCGGCTGGCCGGTATCCGAGATCGAGAGCCTGGTCAGCCGGTGCGGCCTGAAGGTCGTGGACCACCCCACACGCGCAGAACTCCAGCAGCGGTACTTCGCCGACCGTACCGACGGCGTGCGGCCCTACACCTTCGAAACCCTGGTGGCCGCACGGGTCATCTGAACGAATGTGCCCGATCGGACGCCTCACGACGGATCTGTGAAGCGGTGGGTTTGTGCGGGCGCCCAGCCGGGGTCACCGGTGTGGGCGAACTGGATCCATGCCGCGTGCATGCGTGCGGCGAGCGCGGCTGGGGCGGTGGATGGGCCGAGTAGGCCGCGGGGACCGTGTAGGGCGGGGAGGGTGAGGTTGTCGAAGACGAAGGGGAGTTCCACGGTGTGTGCCGCGCCGAGGCGTCCGTCCACAGCCGTTGAGTGCCAGTCGAATTCATAGGTGTAGGTGAGGGCCGTTCGGTGGGCAGCATGGGCGGCGGCGAGGTGTCTGCTGCCGATTCCGAACAGCGCATCGCTCAGCAGTGTCGACTGCAGTTCCTCCGGGGTCGCCTGTGGGGACAGGTCGCGGTATCGCGCGATGCGCGCCTCGGGATCGGAATCGATCCGGGCGGCAGTGGCGTGCAACTCCACCTCGGTTGTCGAATTGGCCTGCGGCACAAGGTAGAGGTTGGCTTCGCGGGTGTTCGTTCCGATGATCAGTGGCACACCGACCGCGGTCAGGGCCTCGGCCGGTTGCCGGTCGAGGACCAGGCTGAAGGGGCTGAGTCCCGCCAGTGGGTCGGACCGGGTTTCGGTGCGCAGGTCCAAGCCGGTCAGCTCCGGCAGCAATGCGATGAGGCGTTCATCCGGGATATCGGCGAAATCTGCTGCGGTGGGGCTGATTCCGATCGCATCGGCTGCCGCGTGGGTAACCCGCGCGGCCTGTTCCGGACTGAATGCACCGAATCCGTTGCCGCTCTGCACGATAGCGCGATGAAACAGCCCCGTCGCCTCGGGCTCGGCGAGTAGCCCACCGACGATCGTGGCCCCGGCGGACTGCCCGAACACGGTGACATTGCCGGGATCGCCGCCGAACTCGGCGATATTGCGCCGCACCCACCGCAGGGCAGCGATGATGTCGAGCATGCCGCGATTGGCCGGCGCGCCGGGCAGATCGAGAAATCCGGGGATCCCCAGGCGGTAGTTGACGGTCACCAGGACGACCCCGTCCCGGGCGAAAGCTGTTCCGTCGTACAGCGGTGCGCGCGTGGACCCGCTGACGAATCCGCCACCGTGCACGAACACCATGACCGGGCTGTTGCGAGCCTGCGGTGGTGTCCAGATGTTCACTGTCAGGTAGTCCGCGCCGGCCATCCAGCCGGGACCGAAATACGGTGACATGTCGAGTTTTCCGAAGCCGTCACGGCGTGGCTGCGGTGCCGTGGGTCCGGGACGGCCGGCGTCACGAACTCCGGCCCACGGTTGATGCGATCCGGGTGCGGCGAAGCGCGCGGAGCCGATCGGCGGTGCGGCATAAGGGATATCGAGGAAAACGTGCGCTGTCTCACGGCGGCGGCCTGCGACGGAGCCTTCGGTGGTGGTGACGATCGGGTCGGACATGTGAGTCCCTCCTGGTGTCTCGGAACAGCCGCGGGTCACAGCCGCGTGAACGGAGCCCATTCCTTGATGGCGAATGTGTCTGCGTCACGGATGATTTCGGCGGCACCGTGCCCACTGAGATGCGCGGGCAATACGAGCGCGTTCGTATCGGCCGCCCGGCCGAGCAGCCGGCGACGGGTGGCGCGGGCCTGCGCGGGATCCTCGCAGAAGCAGCTGTTGATGTCGGGTTCGACGAACTGCACGGGGTTGTGCAGTAGATCGCCGACGAACACCGCGCGGTCGGTGCCGGACTGCAGCGTGAGTACGGATGATCCGGGCGTGTGCCCGGGCGCCGACTCCAGTGTCAGATTCGAGTCGATGCGGTAGCTGTCGTCCCAGAGCAGTGCCCGACCGGCCTGGTGCACCGGGATGACACTGTCCTCGAACACATTCTGGTTGCCGCGCCCGAAGACGGTCGGGTGGCCGTTGGCCGGATTCCAGAAGTCGAAGTCGCGTCGCGGCATGAGATAGGTGGCGTTGGGGAAGGTGGGGACCCAATCGCGGCCGTCGAGGTAGGTGTTCCAGCCGACGTGATCGATATGCAGATGGGTGTTGATCACCACATCGACGTCCTCCGGCCGCACCCCGGCGCGAGCCAGATTGCCGAGGAAGTCGGTGTTCAGGTGTCCCCAGACGGGTGCATACGGTCGTTCCTTGTGATTGCCGACGCCGGTATCGACCAGGATCGTCGCGCCCGCGCTGCGCAGCAGCCAGGTCTGCACGGCCGAGACGCAGTCGTCGGCATCGGTGTCGACGAAATCCGGTGCGAGCCAGGACCGGTGGCGTTGCCAGGCGTCCTCGGGGCTGTCGGGGAAGAAGGTCTGCGGGGTCATCTCGACCGAGCCGTGGTACTCCATGATCCGGGTGATCGTCACATCACCCAGCACGATCTCGTCCATAGTGCGCTCCTGAGGTTTCGGTGCTTCCGCCTCAGCGTGCGGTCCGGGCGCGACGGCGAGCCAGCCCCGGTTCTGCGTATCCCCGGCAGGGTCAGGCTCGCGGCCGGCTCGGGGTGCAGACTGGGCTGATGAGTGGTGGCCCGATGCAGCTGGGAGAGTTCCTGCGGGCACGTCGTGCGCGCCTGCGCCCGGAGGACGTCGGCCTGCCCGAGTTTCCTGGGCGACGGCGAGTGACCGGTTTGCGTCGCGAAGAGCTGGCGCAGCTGGCCGGAGTGAGCGTGTCGTACTACACCCGGCTGGAACAGGGACAGGCCGGCAATGCCTCCGCGGCCATCCTCGACGCACTCGCAGGCGCACTGCGACTCGATGAACACGAACGTGAGCATCTGCGCCACCTCGCGACGCGACGCCCGCGAACCGGACTCCCACCCTCGGAACGAATGCATCCACTGACGCGAGATCTGTTGCGCGCCTTCGACACCGCGCCCGCCATGGTGCTCGGCCGCCGAACCGACGTGCTCGCATGGAACGGCCTGGGGCACGCGCTCCTCGCCGGGCACATCGACCCCACCGCCCCGGATCGTCCCGCGGACCGGCCCAATCATGCTCGAATGCTGTTCCTGGACACGCACACTCGTGACCTCTACGCGGACTGGCCACGCAAGGCCCGCGCCGTTGTCGGCAATCTCCGCCTCGTCGCCGGCCGGTACCCGGACGACTCGCTGCTGGCCGCCCTGATCGGCGAATTGTCCATGAAGAGCCCGGAATTCGTGAAGATGTGGAGCGATCATCGGGTCACACCGTGCGAGGCCGACTCCTACGAACTACGCCACCCCCTGGTCGGCCCGCTCACCGTCACCCAGCAGATTCTCATCCCCGCCCGCTCACCCGAACAGTCGATCGTGGTCGTCACCACGCCCCCGGGATCCAGCGCGTCGGACTCCCTGGCACTGCTGGCCCGTTCCGCTTCCGTCGATCAGGAATTCGATAGCGTTCGACCATGACCGGGGTCGACCCGGTTCTCAGAGGTCGATAACGACTTTGCCCTTCACTCGTCGACCGGCCTGGAGTTCGACCGCGGCGCGGATTTGATCGATCGGGAACTCCGCGGCAATGGGGACTCGGAGTTGACCGGTCGCGACCAGACGGGCGAGTTCCTCCAGCGCGCCGGGGGCGGCGTTGGCGCCGTTGGCCGGGGTGATTCCGTCGATCTGGGTGGCGATGGTGGTAATGCGGGCGTCGGGGACGCCGAGTGACCTTGCGGCATGCACTGTTTCGGTGCCGAAGAGATCGATGGCCGCGGTGATACCGCCGGGGGCGAGGGTGCGGACCCGATCCGCCAAGCCGTCGCCGTAGGTGACCGGCTCGGCACCGAGATCGCGCAGGTAGTCGGCCGATGCCGCCGATCCGGTTCCGATCACCCGCGCCCCGGCGATCCGGGCCAGTTGGACGGCGAACACCCCGACTCCCCCGCCCGCGCCGCCGATCAGCACGGTGTCCTCCGGTCCGGGTGCGACCACGGCGAGGGCAGCGGATGCCGTGCGCCCGGCGATGGTGAGGGTGGCGGCGGTACGGTCGTCGACACCGTCGGGGGTGTGGTGCGCTTCGTTCGCCGCCGTGCCCGGGATGGGATCGACCACCACGAAGTCGGCGACCGCGCGCGACAGGGCACCACCGAATACCCGGTCGCCAGGTGCGAAGCCGGTCACCCCGTCACCGACCTGGTCGACCACTCCCGCGTAATCGGTGCCGAATCCGACCGGCAGGGTCAGGCCGAACCGGCCGGCGGTGTCCGCGTCAGCGGTCATGAACCAGTCCATCGGGTTCAGACCGGCCGCGGTGACCCGGACTCGCAGCTGACCCGGCCCGGCCTCCGGTACGGGCACCTCATGGACGGCGAGAACTTCAGGGCCGCCGAACGAATCGAGCCGGACCGCCCGGCTGCCGTTGCCACTCCGCACCTGGGTCATGGTCAGGACCATACGAGAACGACTCCTCAGCGCGAGTGCAGCCGCGCCGAGTTCACCGGTCGAAAGCCGCCGAGTTTCTGCTCGAGCAGTTCGGCCAGCCGAAGTGGGGTGCGGTCCTCGAACATCGGGCCGATGAGCTGGACTCCCACCGGGAGGCCCTCCGGGGACAGGCCCGTGGGGATGGCCGTGGAAGGGAGGCCGGGCATGGTGGCCACTCCGGCCCAGACGAGTTGGTCGAAATAGGGGTAGTCGGTGCCGTCGATGGTGAGGTGGCGGTCCTCCAAGCCGCCGTTGTGGTTGTGCGGGAAGGCGGGGGTGGGGGTGATGGGGCAGACGACGGCGTCGAATTCGGTGAAGAGCCGACGCCAGGATTGGCGATGGAGTTCGCGGCGAGCATTCGCGTGGACCCAGTCGCGATGGCTGAGGACCATGCCGCGCAGCCGGGCGGCGTCGAGACTCCGGTCGTCCGGCTGCAAAGCGGCGGCGTCGGTGCGCAGCCGTTCGTAGACGTCGATGGGAAGTGTTGCGGCGGCATTCGACAGCATCAGCTGCATGTAGAGCGTCGCCGCTTCGATGGGATCGGGCAGCAGCGGACTGTGGCGTCGGACGTGGGCACCCCCGTCGGTGAGCGCCTCCGCGACCCGGTTCACGCCCGCTCGCACCGCCGACCCGGTCGGGATGAGGGGATGGTCCTCGATGATCAAGACGCGGAAGTCCGACAGCTGCTCGTGACGTGCGGGCGGCAGCGCGACGTCGTAGGCGATGCCGTGGGTCAGCGGGTCCGGGCCGGCCATGACATCGAGCAGCAGGGTGAGGTCGCGGGCGGTGCGTGCCATTGGGCCGACGACGGCGAGGTCGAGGTCGGTCGGTAGGGCCGGGCTGGGCGGCGCGACCATGCCCCGGGTCGGCGCCAGACCGAGTGTTGGCTTGTGCGCGTAGATTCCGCAAAAGTGGGCGGGCGTGCGCAGCGAACCGGCGAGGTCGGAGCCGATGGACAGTGCGCCGAATCCTGCGGCCAGGGCCGCCGCCGAGCCGCCGGAGGATCCGCCCGCGGTGCGGGTGTGATCCCACGGATTGTTGGTGGTGCCGTAGATGTCGTTGTAGCTCTGGATATCTCGCAGCGTTGCCGGGACATTGGTCTTGCCGAGCAACACCGCGCCTGCCGCCTTCAACCGCGAAACCTGTGCCGCGTCCTCGGCCGGACGATAGTTCGCGTACTCGGGCATGCCCCAGGTCGTGGGCAGCCCGACCATGTCGTAGGACTCCTTGACCGTCACCGGAATGCCGAGCAGCGGCCGGTCCTCGCCGCGGGCACGCGCCGCGTCGGTACGCTGTGCCGCCGCCCGCGCGTTATCGAAATCCGGCACGCAGATGGCGTTGATCGCCTTGTCTTCCCGCTCGATTCGAGCGATCGCCGCTTCGGTCAGCTCCACCGATGTCACTGCACCGGCCCGCAGTGCCGCCAACATTTCTTCCGCCGACTGAAGATTCGATTCCATGAATTCGACGTTATTGGCCCGCCGGAGAAGGCATAAAATGCCGCCTGGTACAACGAAAAGTCCAGCGGGCCACCTTCATCGGCGATCGACTCGCCACTGGAGGTACATCACGCCAGTTCACAGCCTTGACGGGGCGCTGAAGCCATTCACATAAGCCATGAGCGGGCGTTTCGCACAACGGGATACATGTCTCAGGGATGAGCGGTTTCTCCGGCGATGAGAGGCCGGACTTTGGTGAGCAGCAGGTGCTGGAATTGGTCGGGGTGGCGGAAGCCGGCGAAGTGACTCGCCTCGTGGATGAGGGCGAAATCCTTGAGCGGGGCGTTGATCGCGTCGACGTAGGCGCGGGCGGGGGAAGGTGGGGTGAGGGCGTCGCTATCACCCTGGAAGACGAACATCGGGAGACGGAAGGTCAGACCCTCGGCCCATTCGTCGATGATGACGGCCTGCGTGCCCATCTGCTCGGAGAAGGTCATGCCCTTCAGGTACAGCCGCAGCCCACGCAGGCTGTGCAGCGGCGAGAACCAGAGTGACCGGATCACAACAGTTTTCATGGTGTCGAAGGACAGCGGATCGCTGGTGATGACGAACTTGTTGTACTTCGACCACTGCTCCGGAGTCCAGGTGGACTTGTCCGGACCCATGGCCTCGGCCTCGGCCAGCTCCTTCTTCTTTCCCTGCGCACGCAGTCGCGCAACCATCGCCTCATAGGCCGACCGCTCGCGACCACCGGCATTGATGTTCTGGTCGGTGCCGACGTAGGCGTGAAACAGTTCGGGGTGATTGCGCGCCAAGCGCAGCCCGATATTGGTGCCGAAAGAGTTGGCCACCAACAGGACTCGATCCACACCCATCCGCCGGCGCACATTGTCGATGACTTCCAGTGCGTCTCGGTAGATCTGGTCCAAGTTCATCTCGCCCTGGTTCCCCGGCGCGGCGGCGAAGGTCTTGCCGGAGCCGCGGACATCCCAGCGCACGATCGTGAAATCCCGTTCCCAGCCCCGGGTCCGGGTCATGAACACCAGATTGGACGCGCCGGGACCGCCCTGGATCTCGACGATCACCGGGTTGTCCCGATTGTCGCCGCGAATCGAAATCCATTGGGCGAGACCGCCGATACGGACGAACCCGGACTCGTCCACGCCCCGCGGATCGGTGATCCGCAGCCGTTTGGCATTGATCACCCGCTTGACCTGCCGATAGCCGAGCACCCCGAGAACGGGTGCGCCGACAACGACCACGAGCGCGATCAGAAGAAGGCCGAGCATTGAGTCTCCTGGATAGTGCCGATACCGACCGCAGACTCTGCCGCCGGCCACTGTCAGCGCCCTGTCCACGGCTGACAGCGGTCATAAGCGCAGGTCCAAGCATCTTGCACAAATGTCTTGCACATTTGTCTAAGACGTTGTTAGAGTCGTGTCAGCACAACAGAAACGGAGCTGACAATGACCACTCGCAACACCCTCGACATCGCCGGTCGCACCCTGTCCTACCTGGACTTCGGCGGCACCGGACGTCCGCTGCTGGCCCTGCACGGCCACATGTCCGACGCCGAGAGCTTCACCGGGCTGGCCGAGCGCCTCACCGGCGGGTGGCGGCTGATCGCGCTCGACCAGCGCGGGCACGGCCACTCCGACCGTCCGGCGGATTACACCCGTGCGGGCTACATCGCCGATGTGGTCGCACTGCTGGACCACCTCGGAATCGACAGCGTGGTGCTGCTCGGACATTCCCTGGGCGGCGTCAACGCTTACCAACTCGCCGCACAACAGCCCCAACGGGTGGAGGCGATCATCAACGCCGACACGGCCGTTGCGCTCGGACTCGGCGGCGGCAACCCGTTCGAATTCCTGCGCACACTGCCCTACGAGGCCGCCTCCCACCAACAGCTCATCGACGAGATGGGGCCGTTCGCAAGCTTTTTCGGCCCGCTGATCCGCGAACGCGCCGACGGCAGCTGGGGCCTGCCGTTCCACCCGCTCGACATCATCGAGTCCGAGGAGCAGGTGCACGGTGATCATTGGGCCGACTGGCTCGCCAGTTCCTGCCCGGCGCTGGTCATTCGCGGCGGTCGCGGCACTCCCGGCACGATTCCCGCCGACCAGGCGCGGGCGATGGTCGACCGCCGCCCCCACACCCGCCTGGTGGAACTCGACACCGACCACTTCGTCTACACCGACGACCCCGACGGGTTCGCCAAGGCGGTCAACGAATTCCTCGACGGACTGCGATGATTCGGACCGCTTGTCAGCGACCTGCGGCACTCAGGTCGTGAGGAACTTGCGCAGGGCGGACAGCACATAGGCCGGGTTCTCTTCCAGCAGCCAGTGATTCGCACCGGGGACCACGTCGGTGGTGGGGTGGTCGGCAACTCTCGGGAGGAAAGAACCGACGGCGGGGCCTAGGCTGCGCTCGCCGCCTACGCCGAGAACCGGGATGGTGAGTTTGCCGTCGTGGGCGAGGAGATCGTCCACTTCCTTCAAGCCGACGTCCTGCTGGCGGAAGTATTCGAATCCCGCGTGGGTGCGGCCGGGGCGGCTGAAGGCGGCGACCAGCTGATCGGCTTCGGTGGCGTCGATGGCTCCGGCCGACTCCTCGTAGAAGTGCCCGTAGAAGTCGCGCTCGTGGCCGGCGACCAGTCGCTCGGGCAGATCGCCGCCCGGGCCCTTGGTGAACCAATCCCACCACATCACACCGGGTTTGGCCTGCACGATGCCGAGATAGTCGGTCGACGGCGGGGCCTCGTAGACCGCCAGGTGCTTGACCTCGTCGCGGTAGCGCGCCGCGTAGGCGAGGGCGATCTGACCGCCCCAGTCGTGCCCGGCCAGGTCGATTCGGCCGAGCTGCAACCGCTGCACGACGGCGTGCACATCCGACGCGACAGCCAGGGCGGTATAGCCGCCGTCGTCCTTCGGCGCGAATCCGGAATCGCCGAAACCGCGCAGATCGATCGCCACCACCGTGTGGTCCGCGGCCAGGTCGGGCGCGATTTTGCCCCAGGCGCGCCAGGTTTCGGGCCAGCCGTGCAACAGCACCACCGCGGGGCCGTGCCCGCCGACCACGTAATGCACTGCGACGCCGCCATTGTCGGCGGAGCCCTCGGTGAAACCGGGCAGGGGTGCCGCCGCCACGGTGGAAACAGGGGTGGGTGAAGCGGATTTCGGCGACGAACAGGCGGTCGTCAATAGCAATGCCGAGGTCAGGACGGTGCCCGCGAGTGCGAGCAGCGGGGAGATTCTCATGGGCCGCAGCCTTGCCCGACGTGCTGGCAACGGGCTGTCGGCGCACCCATTTGACAATAGTGTCCACTGGACGCAGTATTGCGCTGGTCGGGAAAGGGAGAGTTCATGCAGGTAAGGCTGTTGGGGCCGGTGACGGCGACCGATGGCGTCGAGATACCCATCGGCGGCCCTCGGGTACGCGCACTGCTGGCCCTGCTGACTTTGGAAGCCGGGCGTCCGGTACCCGTCGCGCGCCTGATCGACCGCATCTGGGACGAGCAGCTACCGGTGGATGCGGTGAATGCCCTGCAAACCCTGGTCAAGCGGCTGCGAAGCAGCCTGCCGGACAGGGTGATCCGGCACGACAGCGGCTATTCACTGACCCTCGATCCGGAGGCGGCGGATGTCCACCGATTCACCGCCGCGCTCGCCGCGGGCCGCGCCTTCCTGGTCGCCGGGCAAGCCGGGCAGGCGGCCGAACGGCTGGACGCGGCCCTCGCCGAGTGGCGTGGCGCCCCGCTGGCCGATGTCGCCGAATCACCCGGATTACACACTCTCGCACTGGAGTTGACCGATCAACGACTCGTCGCGATCGAGCTGCGGGCGGACGCGTATCGCCTGCTCGGCCGCAGTGGCGAGGTGCTGCACGAACTCGCCGCCGAGGCGGCCGCGCACCCCTTCCGGGAGACGCTCGCCGCCCGGCTGATCACGGCACTGAACGCGGTCGGCCGCAGATCCGAGGCAATCCGCATGTTCGAGCGTATCGAGGAACTGCTGCACACCGAGTTGGGCACCGCGCCCGCCGCTGTGCTGCGCGAGGCCATGGCCGAGGTCCGGTTCGCGCCGTCGGAGGATGGGGTGGCGCAGACGGACGCAGGAGCCGTGACGCCGATCTTCCCTGCCGCCCGCGCGTCTTCCGACACGATCGGTGTGGGAACCGAATCGACTGCTGGACAGGTGAATTCGGCAAACTGGCCCATACCCGCGACGCTGCCTCGGCGATTCACGAGTTTTGTCGGGCGTGGCGCCGATGTGGACGGGGTCGCACGCATGCTGGGCGCGTGTCGGGTGGTGACCCTGGTCGGCACCGGCGGAGTCGGGAAGACGCGGCTGGCCACCGAAACGATCGAGGCGCACGCGGATGACTGGCCGGACGGCCGCGTCTTCGTCGAACTCGCGGTGCTGGATCGCGAGCGACCCGACCGGGCCGACCCTGCCACGGTCGGCCGCACCATCCTGACCGCGCTCGGCCACCTCGACCAGCCCGACCCCGGCGATGATTGGCTCGAAACCCTGTGCCACACACTGCGCGACCGCCGGATGCTGCTGATGCTCGACAACTGCGAGCACGTGGCCGCATCCACGGCGCAGGCGACCGCCGCACTGCTGCAACGCCTTCCGCTGCTCACGGTGCTGGCCACCAGCCGCGAGGCGCTCGGTATCGACGGCGAGCGTCTGTATCCGGTACGGACCCTGCCGCTGCCCGCCGCCGACGCGACTCGCGCCGAGGCCGACAGCTCGGCCGCCGTGCGGCTGTTCACCGATCGCGCCGCGGCGGTCCGCCCGGATTTCGCACTGACCGAGGACAATTGCGCCGATCTGTGCGCCTTGGTGCGCGGCCTGGACGGGCTGCCGCTGGCCATCGAGCTGGCCGCCGCGCGTATGCAGGCCCTGCCGCTGCGAGAGATCACCGCCCGCCTCACCGACCGATTCCGACTGCTGACCAGCTCTGCCCGGTATGCCGTGCCGCGTCATCGGACCCTGCTGGCGGCGGTGGCCTGGAGCTGGGAGCTGCTCACCGAGCCGGAAGCCGAATTGGCCCGGCGATTCTCGATTTTCGCCTGCGGCGCCACGCTGGACGCGATCATCCGGACCTGCGGCGCGGACCCGATCGACGTCCTCGCCTCCCTGGTGGCGAAGTCGCTGATCGAGTTCGACGGTGAGCGTTATCGCATGGCCGAAACCATCCGAGCCTATGCCGCAGGGCAATTGGAGATCTCCGGCCGGTCGGACCTGATGGCCCGCACGTTCGCCGACTACGCCATCGAATTCACCGATGCCGCCGCGGTCGGGCTGCTCGGCCCGGCCCAACACGACTGGCTGCGCCGATTGTCCGCCGACCACGGCAACCTGGAGGCGGCACTGCGCTGGGCGATCCGCACCGGTGACAGCGCACGCGCACTTCGCCTGCACGGCAACCTCGCATGGTTCTGGATGCTGTGCGGATATCACGAAGTCCTCACCGCCTACCGCGACGAGGTGCTGGCGTTGGTCGGCGATCGTCCTCCGGACGGTTGCGCCGGAGCCTATCTGGCCTCCCGGTACGCGGCGGGTCTGCCGCCCCAGGTGCTCGGCATCTGGTGGATGCGAATCGACTGTGACGCAGTCGAATTCGAACGGCTGGTGCGTATCGCCATGGCCGAGGCCCACCCGCCGCATCCGATCTTCGTGCTGATACTGGCGCTGCGCAGCAAGGTCGACGGAGACAGTAGGCTCTTGGCCGAATGCACTGCGGCCGAGGACAACTGGCTGCGCGGCAACGCCCTGCTGCTGGAAAGCTACGAAGCGCTCGGCGGTGACACACCACGATCCGGGCTGCCCATGTTGGAGGCGGCGGTGGAATGCCTGGGCAGACACGGAGATCCGCGCTCGCACACCCGGGCGCTGATCGCCTGCGCTCGCTTCCACCTCAGGTTTTCCGGCCTCGACACCGCCGCCCCGATCATCGCGCGGGCCGTGGACCTGCTCGTCGACGAGTTGAGCGTCTCCGAACAGGTCGGAGTGCTGAGCCAGGCCGCCGGAATGCATTTGTTCGCCGGCGACATCGACGGTGGCGCACAGTATCTCGACCGTGCGCAAGGTTTGCCCGCGGAGCGGCTCGCCCCGGTCGTCCGGCAATCACTGGCGGCGAATCAGGCGCAGCTGGCCTCGCTGCGTGGTGATCCGCAGCGCGCGATCGCCCTGTTCCGGCAACTGCCCGGGCCATTGCTCCCGCCCGGACCCGCACCACTGGTCCCCCACGATGCCATCCGCCTCATCGACCCGGTCGAGCACCTGCTGCTCTACGCCGCCGCCCTGACCGAGGCGGGCCTGCTCGACGACGCCGCCCGCGAACTGGCGCCCGCCCGGGCGCTGGCCCAACCGGCCTTCCCCGTGCTGCTGGCCGCAATAGCGGCCGGGTACGCCGTGCTCGCGGTGGCCCATGGGGCTTTCGAGCAGGCGGCCCGGATCGTGGGCGTGGTCGAACGCATCAACCAGCGCACGGGAATTCGGCTCGTCGGCGCGGATCTGCGCCGCGCACGGGAAGGGGCACGCGCGGCGCTCACTCCCGAGCGCTTCGCCGCCGAGTGCGCGGTCGGCACGGCCACCGGGGACGCGCAGATCATCGACCTGCTCGACCGCGGCCCCGCAACCGCGGCCGAACCCCTGCTGTGCGGTGACAGCCGGTTGACAGTGTGATCGCCGAGAGTCGTTCGGCCGGAATGGTTCCGGCTTTCCGACTCACAGGAGCACAGCAGTCATGACTGTCTCGAACGCCCCTCTCACCGGCCGCGTCGCGGTCGTCACCGGCGCCTCCAGCGGGATCGGCGCGGCGACGGCCCGCCGGCTGGCCGCCGACGGCGCACGCGTCGCGCTGGTCGCGCGCCGCGCCGAACGCATCAAGGAGCTCGCCGCCGAGATCTCCGGCATCGCGGTGGAAGCCGATGTGCGCGAGCAGGATTCCGTGCTGGCGGCGGCGCAGGTCGTCCGCACGGAGCTCGGGCGCACGGATCTGGTGGTGGCCAATGCCGGGGTGATGCTGCCCGCGCCCTTCGAGGCCGCCGACACCGCGGAGTGGGATCAGATGATCGCCACCAACGTCAACGGGCTGCTCTACACCAGCCGCGCCTTCACCGAGGACCTGCTCGCGGCCGCAGCCGAGGGCAAACCGGCGGACCTGGTGCACATCAGCTCGATCGGCGCCCACGTGGTGTTCCCCAACTACGGCGTCTACGGCGCGACGAAGGCCGCCGTCTCACACCTGAGCCGAATCCTGCGAGCCGAGTTCGGCCCGCGCGGATTGCGTGTCCACAATGTCGAACCCGGCCTGGTGACCACCGAACTCGGCGACGGCATGGAAGACCGCGACCAGTTCGAGGCACTGGCAGAGTGGCGCGAACAGAATCAAAGCCTCCCCGCCTCCGACATCGCCGACCTCATCGCCCACACCGTCGCCCTCCCCCGCCGCCTCAACATCGCCGACCTGGTCGTACTGCCCACGGTCCAGGGCTGAAAACCACCGCGGCGGCCGGAGATTCGTCGAACCTCCGGCCGCCGCAAGCAATGCTCGTCAGGGCAGGGTCTGCAGCGTGCCCTCGGATTTGTAGGTGGTATCGGCATCGCCAGAGCTGTCGCATTCCCACAGCACCATCGTGTTGGCCGGGAACGGGAGGTCGACGGACGGCACATAGTGCACCGAGTCGATCATTGCCGAGCCGGTCGAGACCGGAGCCTTGGTGCTGACATCGGCCGTCAGTGAAACCAGCGGAACGATGCTCATCCCCTTGCAGTGCCACGACGAACCGTCGGCCGGAGCGTCGACGTGCACGACTCCGCCGGGCATCAGTGTCACCTTCGGCGGCTGCGGCGCGGGCGACATGGCACTACCCGAATTGGCCGCGAATCCCGTTCCCGAACCGATCATCCCCAGCGACACCAGCGAACCCGCCAGCACCCCCACGCGAAAAGCATTCCTTACCAAAGCAACTCCCCTAACCAGGATCATCACGCCGAACACAGCGTGCGGACGCAAATCTACCCTGGCGGGAAACACCTCATGCGGCCGTCCGATCGAGCGATGAACGCGGAATACGCCGACGACCAAGTGTCGCCGGAGACGCCGTGGGCGGCGTCGGCCATGCACGGTCGACGGCAGCCGTCGGACCGATCTTCCCGTACCAGATTGGAGCAGATGACAACTGTTGCTTAGTGCATGTTCTTGCTATCTGGTCGCCACCTTCGCGATGCTCGTGATCGGCCTGATCGTTTGTACGAGCCCGTCGGTCGCCACCCGCTGCCGCCGCTGCTCGCAGTGGATGACGGATATCAGCGACGAGCCGGCGCCGACCTGTCTGCGGTGCCGACTGCACTTCTCGGGTCAGACTCGGCGGAACCTTTGTCGCCGTGGATATCCCGGCGAACACCCGCAATGCCGAACTGACGGTGTCGTGGCGTCCACCGGGATGGAAGATCGGGATCGCCACCGCCTTGATCGGGTTGATCGGCCTGGCGTTGCTGCAATGGGCGGGCCGCCGCAAGGCAGCTCAGTGTTGGTCGGCCAGCCATCGGTCGAAGGAGGTCGGGGCGATCCGGGCGTCGGCGCCGGGGAGCAGTACCGTTCCCGCCATTTCCGGGCCGAACAGGCCCGACCAGGTCGGCACGAGTTCGACCGTGTGACCGCGCGCCTGATTGGTTCGGCGGGCCATGTCGACCAGGTCCTGCGGGTCCGGGCCTGCGATTTCGCGGTATCGCCCGCGTGCCGCTCCCACCGCGATCTCGGCGAGGATGTCGGCCACGTCGGCGGGGGCGATCGGCTGCACGAGCAGGGGCGCGATCGTCGCGACGCCATCGGTCTCGGTCCAGCCGGTGACCATGGCGGCGAAGTCGTGGAACTGGGTGGCGGGCACGATCGTCCACGGCACCACGCCCTCGGAGACGAGTCGCTCCTGCTCGCGCTTGCCCGCGTAGTGCGCATTGCCCTCGACCCGATGGACACCGGCGATCGACAGCAGCACATGATGGCGGACGCCGGCCCGCTGCTCGGCGGCGAGCAGATTGGTGGTGGCGGCAGCGAAGGACGCCACCACCTGATCCTCCTCGGCCGCAGTCACATTGGTGACATCGATGACCGCGTCAACGCCCGTCAATGCCGCATCGAGGCCGATGCCCGTCGAAAGATCCACGCCGACAGCACGACTGATGCCGACCACCTCGTGGCCCGCCTTGCCGAGCGCTGCCACGGTCAAAGCCCCGATATGCCCGGATGCCCCGGCAACGGCGATTCGCATGATGCTCCTTGGAATTCGAGGCCGGAACGATTCCGGCGGCCACGACCCTCGGCGATCACACTGTCACCCGGCTGTCATCGGATCAATCGTCCAGCCTCACGCGGCCGTGCGATCGACCGAATGATCGTGCGGCCGTTGCTGCTCGAGCAGCTCGATCAGACCTTCGAGCGCCGCCAGCGACGACCACTCGTCACGAGCGACCAGACCCGGGTGCCGGTCGGATCGAGCGATGAACGCGGAATCCGCCAACGACCAACGCACGTCGAAAGACGAGAGGCAGAGTTCTCCGCCGTTGCTTCCCATGACCTTGCCTCTTCTGCCGAATCTGTGGCTCAGAAGCTCGATCCTGGTATCGCGACGCCGACCGCACCCGGTTCCTTGCGGGTTCAGTGCCCGCCCGCACCCGAAATTTCCGGTTCCTTGATGCCCGCGGCCTCGAACGCGCCGACCTGATAGCTGCCGCCCTTGATGCGGGTGATCACCGCCAACCGGTTGGCCGCGTTGATCATGGCGACCAGATAGACCAGCGCGGCGAGCTGGTCGTCGTCGAAGTGCTTGCGCGCCAACGCCCAGGTGTCGTCGCAGACGCCGTGGGCGGCGTCGGCCATGCGGGTGCCCTCCTCGGCGAAGGCCAGCGCGGCCCGCTCGGCGTCGGTGAACACGGTGGACTCGCGCCAGGCGGCGACCAGGTTGATGCGCACGGCGGGCTCACCCGCGGCGGCCAGCTCCTTGGCATGGGCGTCGACGCAGAATCCACAGCCGTTGATCTGGCTGACGCGCAATTCGACGAGTTCGATCAGGGACTTCGGCAGTGGCGACTGCAGGATGGCCATGCTGGTATTGGCGAAACGCTTGCCGATCTTGGCGCCGAGCTCGTTGGCGTTCAGGTCGAAACGGGGTTCCATGGGGTGATCCTCACTCTCGGTGCTGCATTGGATGACCACAAGACGACCGCCGATGGACGGCCGTAACGCCGCCGGAGTGTGAGGTGAACCATCCGGAATCCGTGTTACGAACCGGCCCGGTCCGGCGTCGAGTGGACAAGACCGTCCAGAGAAAGCAGGCACCATGACAGCGACGACACCGGACCCCGCCACCGAAGCCTTTGTCACACACCGCAATCTGCTGTTCACGGTGGCCTACGAGATGCTCGGCTCCGCCGCCGACGCCGAGGATGTGCTGCAGGAGACCTGGCTGCGCTGGACCGGCGTCGACCTCGACACCGTGCAGGACCGGCGCGCGTATCTGGTCCGGATCGTCACCCGCCGCTCGCTCGACCGGCTGCGCGCCCTGGGCCGCCGCAAGGAGTCCTACGTCGGCCCGTGGCTACCCGAACCGCTGCTCACCGCGCCCGATGTCGCCGACGATATCGAACTGGCCGAACACCTTTCGATGGCCATGCTGCTGGTGCTGGAAACCCTGACACCCATCGAGCGCGCGGTGTTCGTGCTGCGCGAGGTCTTCGACCTGGACTACGAGGAGATCGGCGAGGCCGTCGGCCGATCCGCGACCGCGGTGCGGCAGCTCGCCTATCGAGCCCGCTCACACGTCGCCGCCCGCCGCCCCCGCGGCGTGGTGTCCGCCGCGGACACCCGTGCGGCCCTGGACGCGTTCCAGCGCGCGGTCGATACCGGTGACCTGCAACACCTGCTGGACATTCTGGCCCCCGATGTCGTCTTCCTGGGTGACGGCGGCGGGGTCGCCCAGGCCGCGCTCGTCCCCATTGTCGGGGCCCGCGCGGTCGCGGCTCTGCTGGCCGCGGGACTGCGCAACCTCGCCATCAGATCCCCGCGGGCGGCCAGCGTCAACGGCCACCCCGCGCTCGTCCTGAGTCTCGACGACCGGATCGATACCGTGCTGGCCCTGCGCATCGACAACGGCCGGATCACGGCGCTCTACTCGGTCCGCAACCCACACAAACTCACTCGTCTGGAGCAGGCGACTCCGCTGCACCGCTGAGCACCCCGCGTTCCCGGGCCGGTTACCAACTTCACAATGCCCGCCCAGGTGAGAGTGGGTCCGGGCGGGCCGGAAAGATGGGGTCGAACAACTCGAGTACGAGGAGAGGTCGACAGTGGAACGTATTGGTGTGATCGGCGGCGGAACCATGGGTGCCGGTATCGCGGAGGTGGCCGCACGCGCGGGCAGCTCGGTGCTGATTCTGGAACGTGACGCCGAGGCCGCCGCGGCCGCGGAGACCCGGATCGACAAGTCCCTGGCGCGGGCGGTCAAGTCCGGCCGGCTCGAGCAGGCCGACGCCGATGCGGCGCGCGGGCGGGTCACCCTCACCACGTCGATCGACGATTTCGCCGACCGTGAGCTGGTCATCGAGGCCGCGCCGGAGATCGAGGCGCTCAAGGCCGATTTCTTCACCAAGCTCGACGCCATCGTCTCCCCCGAGACCATCCTGGCCACCAACACCTCCTCGATCCCGGTGATCCGGCTGGCCAACGCCACCGCCAACCCGGGCCGCGTGGTGGGCGTGCACTTCTTCAACCCGGTGCCGGTGCTGCCGCTGGTCGAGATCGTGGTGACCCTCAAGACCGACCGCGCGGTCGTCGACAAGGTGACCGCGTTCGCGCGCGACGTGCTCGGCAAGCGCACCATCGAATCCAAGGATCAGGCCGGGTTCATCGTCAACGCCCTGCTCATCCCCTACCTGTGCAGCGCGATCCGGATGTACGAGACCGGTTTCGCCAGCGCCGAGGACATCGACGAGGGCATGGTCAGCGGCTGCGCCCACCCCATGGGCCCGCTGCGCCTGACCGACACCGTCGGCCTCGACGTCACCCTCGCCGTCGCCGAATCCCTCTACGCCGAATTCGGCGAGGCCCAGTACGCGCCGCCGGTGCTGCTGCGCCGCATGGTCGACGCCGGCTACCTCGGCCGCAAAACCGGCCGCGGCTTCTACACCTACTGAGGCATATCGCTTCAGTCGCAGACAATTCCGGCCGCCCGAGTGGCGGCCGGAAAAGTTTCGATCGCGACACGGGCGCTCTTCCGAACCGCAGCTCATTCGAGAAACTACGGTAGCGAGGAAATCCCGCGAATCACCTTTTCCCGGCATCTCGACGATGCCGCGCGATGAAAGGTTTCAGTGTGCGATCGCAGAGCCGAATATCTCTGAGCGGAAATATTTCTCGAATTATTGTCGGTGCGGGCATGACCGCGATAATGGCCGGGACGGCCGTCGCGGTCACCGCGTGTGGGAGCTCGGACGGGAAGTCCGATCAGAAAACGACCTCGTCCTCGAGCGCTCCGGCCGTGAGCACCACGACGACCGCCGGGACCGTCCCGACCTCCGCTGTCCGGCCGTCGCCCAGTTCCACCAGCGGTCCGGTGCAGCCTCCGGTGACGTCCAAACCAGCGGGCGAGGCCGACCACAGGGCCGGAGATCCGTGCCCCTACGACGCCATGGTCACCGGGCAATGGCAGTGGACCGGCGTGAAGTGGGTCTGCGTGCCCGTCACGTCACCAGGTGGCGAACAACCCGGCAACGGTGGCGGAATGGGTGGCGGGCAACCCGATAACGGCGGCGGCATGGGTGGCGGTCAGCCGGACAATGGCGGCGGGATGGGCGGCGGGCAACCGGGCGGCGTACCCACTACCCAGCCTGACGGCGGTGGCATGGGTGGCGGGCAGCCCACGGACGGGATGAACGGCGGCCAAGGGTGAGTGCGGCTCGCCTGGGCGGCCAGTTGGCCGGAATCGTTGCGGTGGTGGCGGTTTCGATCGGCTCGAGCGTCGGCTCGGGCGGCTTGGCGGGTGCCATCGACGATGTGCCGACGCCGCTGCGGCCCGCGACGGCACAGGATATGACTGCGGGACAATACATTCTGGATTTCGGGTGGTTCCACGCGCAGGATCCCCACGGTCTCGGGTTGTTTCAGTTCACCTATCTGAATCACGGGATGGCCGGGGTCAAGTGGGGGTACATGAACAATCTGAATCTCAATGATCCGCAGGGCAATTACAGAAACCTGGTCGAGTATCCGGCCAGTCCGGTGCATGTCACCGAGGCTCCGACGCTCGACAGCGCCATCCTGCATTTCGCGTGGGTCGACGAGAAGCAGGCGTGGCATCTGACCTACGACAATATGGATACGATCGCCGACCTCTGGTACTCCAACACCCATCCGGGGGCGGCGATGGATCCGGTGGATTGGGATGGCACCAAGGTGTTCTGGGCCTCGTCCATCGCGACCGCCGATATCAACGGGCGGGTCAAGTTTCCGGGGCACAGCGAGTTCACCGAGGTGAATCACTGGGTGGGAGAACAGGAACGGATGGCGGGCGGGTTCTTGCTCGGCCCGGGACACGTCGGCTACGACTACGCCCAGGCCGGCAATCCGGACGGATCGGCGGATCAGATGTTCGTGTTCCCCGAGGCGGACGGCAAGACCCGTGGCCTGCTCGCGCACACCGCCGCGGACGGGGCACTGACCATGTGCGAACCGCGGAGTTATGAACAGGCGGACTGGGATTCGATCTCCGAACCCGCCGAACAGATCGGCCCGTTCGACTTTCCGCGTACGGTGTCCGCGCACTGCGATGACCTATCGTTCACCTTCTACGTGGATCAGCCGCATCTGTTCCCGCTCAACATCCAGCTCTCCACCACCACGATGTCACAGGGGCACAGCAGCGTTCCGGGCTCCCGGGCCACCATCCAGCACGCCCGCGACGTCGGCACCGGCTTCAATACCGGACTGCCCCTGTACGGCTTCCCGAATCGTCCACCCACCTACTGGAATTGAGTGAAAGGCGGACAGTGCCGTGAGCCAAGCCTTCTGTGAGGGAATGAATTCGGTCATGAATGCCTTCGCCTACAGCCCGGCCTTCTACGCCGTGGTGCACGGCCTCGACGCGGTGTGGGACGGCGGGTTGAGCGCCGTCTGGGCCGCAGCGGTCGGACGGTGACCGGCGAGCGACACTCGATGAAGCGCCGCACCTTTCTCACCCTCGTGGGATCCGCGGCGCTGGCGGGCTGTTCGACCGACAAGTCCACACCGCCCGTGGACATCGCGAACGGAATCTCGATCTCCGCGTTGCCGAGTGAGGAGAGCGAGCAGCAACGCCTGGGGCGGACCTTCAGTCTCGCGGGATTCCAGCCGACCGGCCGGGCCATTCCCGCGGGCACCGAATTCTTCGTGGAGGTCGACCGGCCGGGTCCGCATGTGGAGTTGGTGATCGGTGCGCCCGGATTCGGCCCGACCGATCCGCGGGTGCACCCGCTGACCGACAAGCGGTTCACCGTCACCGATGCCGAGGGCGGTCCGCTGCACATCCGCCATACCGGCCAGGCATCGGACGAGCCGGTGCTGGTCAGCTTCGGGCCGTCCGTCCGGGAGCTGCCGTTCCACCGGCTGGGGCAGCCGCTCGATGTGTGGGAGCAGGCTCTGGCCGCCGCCGAGGACTCGGCGCCCGTGCAATTGCCAAGTGAGCGCGCGGTATTCACCCTCAGCGCCGCAGCGGCGCGCCAGTACCTGCACGGCGATATCGATCAGCTGCTACGCACCTACGACGAGATCATCGGCGTCGAGGATGCGATCAGCGGCGAGACCGACGACGACTCCCCCGACCGCCGCAGCCCGCTGCTGTACTACGTGTCCCAGGGCAATCCGGGCGAGAATCCGAACGCCACCAGCTATCGGGTGCAGTACCCGTCCGATTCGCTCGACGGCATCCTCACCGTCGACGGCCTGCACACCTCCTGGGGCATGTGGCACGAACTCGGCCATATGCATCAGCAGTCGGCCTGGGAATGGGACGCCGTCACCGAGGTCACCGTCAATATCTACTCGCTAGCCGTGCAACGGCATTTCGGCGAGCCTTCGCGGCTGACGGCGGAGACCGAATTCGACACGGCCGCACAGTTTCTGGCCCTCCCCGACGATCAGCGCGACTACGACGCGCTGGCCGCGGACCACCCGCCGATCCCGAATGCCGGCTTCTTCACCATGCTGGTCATGTTCGAGCAGCTCCGACTGGGCTACGGCGACGACTTCTATCCGAACCTGCATCGCCTCGCCCGCCGCCGGTCCACCGCGCCGAACAGCGAAATCCCCACGGGCAAGGACTATCTGATGTGGGCGTCGAGCAAGGCGTCCGGTGCGGATCTCACCGGCTTCTTCACCGCGTGGGGATTGCGGCCGGGCGAGTCGGTGCGGGCCGCCATCACAGCACTCGGCCTGCCGCCCAGCCGTCCGGATCTCACCGAATTGCGTTCCTAGCGACTCGGCGGTCAGTAGCTGCGGGTCAGCCGCCGAAGATGGCGGTGGGATCGCCGGTGTACCAGGTGTTTTCGATGCGCATGCGGTGGATGAGCCAGCGGTCGCCGTCGCGGTGCACTTCGAGGATGTACGGATTCTTCAGCAGGGCATGGGTTTCCGGGGCGTCGATGAGCAGGTGCTGGGCTTCGATCAGCGCGGTCATGTGGGCGGTGTCGCCCTGGATGGTGATGCGCGGGTTGGTGACCTGATGGGTGGTGTTCACCCGGCCCGTGAACATCGCGAGGATGGTGTCGACGATGGCGTTCCGCCCGGTCATGAGGGGCGGGCGGGCACCCCATCGAGCGGCGGCGGGCCGGAAATCCAGCTCGGCGTCCACGGTGAAGGCCGAGGCGAACAGTTCCTTGTCCTTGCGGTCCTGCCCCAGCGCGAAACGATAGAGGGCGTCCGCGATTTCGATGCGATCCCGCATCTCGGCCAATACGGCCGGCACATCGTGGGCAGGCGCAGCCAGTGCCCGATCGGTCACACCCGAGTTCTGCTTGTCCGACATGAACCGAACCTATAACCGGCGGCGGCGGACGAGCGGCGCACCGAACGCCAATACCGGACAATCCACGCCAATGCCCCGCCCAGGTTTTCCGCACCGGAAAACCGGCGCAGGCACGGAAACACACTTTGAACTGCGGTGATTCGTCGATCCCTCGGCGCCGGTGATGATTCGGCCGGGCGCTGCCGCCTACCGTCGAGACGGCCGGATGACCGGCACCGAAGACGAGATCGAACGCAAGACCGGGGGGGAATCAGTGACTGGACAGGCCGATACCAAAAAGGGCGGATCGGGGCTCGGGTGGCTGTTGATCGCAGCGGGGGTGGGCGCATGGCTGTGGGGCCATTCGCTGCCTGGCGTCGACCACGGTGCCCCCACGTGTGACGGGAAGAAAATGGGGACGTCCGACACCTGCGAGATCTTCTCCACGCAGCACGGGGTGAGCGGATCGTTCAGCTATTCACAGATGCAGGACAAGGCGAACCATACCGCGCACGAACACAAGACATGGCTGGAGTGGGGCGGCGGTGTCGCAGTGGTGGTGGGTGGGTTCATGGCGTTGTGAGCGCGGCGGACCGGGCACGCCCGGTCCGCCTGCGACAGACCGGGATTCAGAGCGAGCGGGAGATGATTTCCTTCATGATCTCGCTGGTGCCGCCGTAGATGCGGTTCACGCGCGAACCCGTGTACATGTTGGCGATCGGGTATTCCATCATGTAGCCGTAGCCGCCGAAGAGCTGCAGGCAGCGGTCGACGATCTTGTCGCTGGTCTCGGCGGCGAACAGCTTGGCCATGGAGGCGGTCGACGGGTCGTTCTTGCCGTCGATGTATTGCTTGATCGCGTAATCCACCAGGGTCTTGATGGCCAGCGCCTCGGTCTTGACCTCGGCCAGCGTGAACGCGTTGTGCTGGAACTTGCCGATCGGCCGCCCGAACGCCTCACGCTCCTTGGAGTAGCGCAGCGCCTCCAGCACCGCCGCCTCGGCCAGCGCCGAGCACAGGCTGGCGATGATCAGCCGCTCCCGCGCCAGCTGCTCCATGAGCTGGTAGAAACCCAAACCCTCTTGCGTGCCGAGGAGATTGGCGACCGGCACCCGCATATCGGAGAAGAACAGCTCGCGAGTGTCCTGTGCGTGCTGGCCCATCTTCTCGAGCACCCGGCCACGCTCGAAGCCCGGCAGGTCCTTCGTCTCGGCCACGATGAGCGAGACGCCGGCCGCGCCCTTGGACGGGTCGGTCTTGGCCACGATCACCAGCAGATCGCAGTGGGTCGCATTCGAGATGAAGGTCTTCGAGCCGTTGACGACGTAGTGGTCGCCCTCGCGAATCGCGGTGGTGCGCACCGACTGCAGGTCCGACCCGGTGCCCGGCTCGGTCATAGCGATGGCCAGCACCAGCTCACCGCTGATGATGCCGGGCAGCCATTTCGCCCGCTGCTCTTCATTGCCGTAGTGGTACATGTAGTGCGACACGATCGGCGAGTGCACCGAGAAGCCGAAACCGTTGTCGTGCGCGTAGACCAGCTCTTCCTGAACCACCGCCTGCAGGCCGAAATCGCCTGCCGCGCCCCCGAATTCCTCGGGCAGATCCAGTCCGAGCAGGCCCGCGTCGCCGGCCTTGTTCCAGAACTCGCGGTCGACCATGTGCTGCTTGGTCCAGCGCTCGCGATTGGGCGCGGCCTCCTTGCGGAAGAACTCCCGCGCGTGCTTGCGCAGCTCGCGATGCTGATCGGTCTCCCAGACGGGAACGTAATCGGGGAAGAGTTCGGACATCGTTGTTCTCTACTTTCCGGTGACGGGGGCGTGCAGGCCGTTGATCGGTAGGTCGTGTTCGGCGGCCAGGGCCTCGAGTTCGGCAATGGTTCTGTCGGCGAAGGCGTTTCGCAGGCTCTCGTGGTCGCCGGTGGCACCGAAGAGCGCGATGGTGCCCAGGAAGAAATGCGGTTCCACGGCGCCGAGCGCGATGTGCCCGTCCTTGCACTCGTAGATCCCGTAACCGGGGAACGCGCCGCCGAGGATGGCGTTCGGACCCATCAGCCGGAACCGGACGGCGTCACCGGCGCGGGCGGCGGCCTCCTCGAGTGCGACCCGATAGGGCTGTCCCGCACCGGTGTTCGCCCGCGCGACCAGTGCGGCCAGGGCGGTGGAGACGGCCCGCTCCGCACCCAGCATGTCAGCGACCGGCACGGTCGGCATGTGCGGCGGGGTGAGAGTGGCGTGTACCGCCTGATAGTTCAGATCGTGGCCCGGCACCTCGGGATCCTCTGCGTGCCCGACTATTTCGATGAGCGAGAGTCGCGGGAAACGCTCCTGTGGTTGCGCCAGACCGAGTTTGGCGAGCGCACTGGGCCGCATCGAGGTGATCAGCAGATCCGCGGTGGCCAGCAGCTCGTCGAGCTTGGCGCGGTCCGCCTCCTGCTTGAGATCGAGGGTGACGACGGTCTGCGGGGCGATGAGCGTGCTGTACCACTCCGGCGCGGCGGCGGCGAGCGGGTCGCCGGCGGGCGGCTCGACCTTGGTCACGTGTGCACCCAGTTCGGCCAACCGGGCGGCGGCCAGCGGGCCGGGCAGGTTGACGGCCAGGGAAACCACCTCGACGCCGTCCAGGGGGCGCGGCATTGAAACCTCCATAACAGCGAACGATACGGCTGTATAGTCGACGGGTCAACAGTAGGCTTCTCTGTGCATAAGACCAGCTATCACTACGCGACGTAGACTGACCCGATCACCAACCAGTCGAGGGGCGATGCTGAATCCACGGGCGACCAATGACGACCTGACCGCCAAGGCGCGCATTCGCAATGCCGCCATGGACTTGTTCGCCCAATTCGGCGAATCCCGGGTCTCACTGCGCGCGGTGGCCGCCGAGGCCGGGGTGACCCTCGGCCTGGTTCAGCACCACTTCAAGACCAAAGCGGGCCTGCGCGACGCGGTCGACGAGCTGGTGAGTCAGTTCTTCTATCAAGCCGTGCATTCCGTGCCGAGCACCGGAACCGCCGCCGAGGTCGCGGCCGCCCGCGACGAAGCCGTCCGCGAGATGCTGCGCGAGAATCCCGCGGTGGTGAACTACCTGCGCCGCGCCGTCCTCGAACCCGAGCCCACCCAGATGAAGTTCCTCGAGCGCCTGGTCGAACTGACCCGCAGCGAGGTACTGCAACTGCGCGAAGAGGGTCTGGCGTCGACCACCCGTCGCGAATCCACCCAGATCGTCGCCGTCCTGGTGCGCCAGTTCGGCGAACTGCTGCTGGCCCCGATGATCGATTCGGTGTGGCAGCTGGTCGCGGGAGCCGGCGAAACCGGAAAGCCCCGGCTGACAATCACTGTCGAGGAATAACGGGTCCGCGAAACCCGCAAAAAATCGTCACGGTTGGTTCGCTATCCGCTATTCTCACTCCCGAGCCACCGCCGAATCTCGAAAAATCGTGCAGGCCAATGGCATTGAAGGACTCCCCCGTGCGCGCAACAAATCTCGTCGTAGCTCTCGGCGCACTCGCCGCCGCCACCGCCCTGACCTGTGGGACGGCCACTGCGGACGCCCCCCTCACCGTCGATACCGCCACGGCGTCCAATGGCGATGCCGTGGTGAGCATTTCCTACCAATGCGCCCCCGGACTGGGTGCGGAACTATCGGTCACGGTGCGCGAAACACCCTTCCTGGCCCCGGGCATCAACGGGCCCGGCGTCAATGGCACCGCGCTCGCCCCCGCGATCTGCATCGGCCAGCCCCAACAGGCCACGGTCGCGGTGAATCCCGTTCAGCTGCTTCAACTATTCGGCGAGTCCACCAAGTTCCAATCCGGCTCCACCACCGACGTCACCGTCTCCGTCCTCCAACTGACCCCGAATTCCCCGGTGATCACCGCCCGAAAGCACTTCCCCCACTTGGGTTGACCGACCGGCCCCGAGTTGCGGCACCCGGCAGGGCGTGAATAAATACCCGGGTTCGATTGCTTTTCCGGGGAGGGTTCATGGGTTTCGGGGCGTCTGTCAAGAGTGTGCTGTCGCAGTACGCCACGTTCCGTGGGCGGGCGACGCGTAGTGAGTTCTGGTGGTTCTCGCTGCTCTACTACCTGCTCATCATCGTCAGTGCGGTGCTGAACGGAACGGCGGGGTCGTTGTTGCTCCTGGTCGTTCTCTTCGGTCTGCTCATCCCCTCCCTGGCCGTGCAGGTCCGCCGGCTGCACGACATCGGCTACAGCGGTTGGTTGTCGCTGATCGTCGTCATCCCTTACCTCGGTGCCCTCGCCCTGCTCTGCGTCTTGATGATGGACGGCACCCACGGCCCGAACCAATACGGGCCGGACCCGAAGAACCGCGCCTCCATCGACTTCGACGAACCCACCTACTACTGACACGGGTCGGATCGTCGAAATCAGCTCGCGGGAAAGAGAAGTCGGGCGGCGTAGGCGGTGTCGAAGTATTCGCGGGCTTCCGCGATGCGGCCGTCGGTGACGCGGAAGCTGATCATTACGTCGTTGGCGTAGTCCTCGCCGGCCAGTGTGGTTGCGCAGGTGGTCCATTCGGCGATGGCGTGGTCGCCGTCGGCGAATACGCCGCGCACTTCCTGGCTCATCGGCTTGGTCGTGTCGAAGCGGGCGAGCATGGCGGGGAGGAAGCCGTGGAAGATCTGGTCGGGGCCGACCCAGGTGCCGGAGGTCGGTAGGTCGCCGATCAGGGTCCAGGTGGCGTCGGGTGCGAAGAACTCGGCGCGGCGCGGCACGGCTTCGCCGGTGCGCAGGGCGGTGATGTAGTTCTCGATCACGGTGCGGGTTTCTGCTGTGCTGCTCATGGCATTCAGTTCACCGGAGATCGACGGGCGGACCAATGGGCAGCTCACGGTCGTAGCGATAAGGAACGGTTATCGCCGACGGCCGGGGATGCGGTCGCCGGACGGTCCGAACGAATTCGTAGGATGTCCGGGTGAGCGCTGGGTGTTGCTGGTCCCGGCCCGGTGAACGGCAGTGACCCTGGTCGAGGCGGTCGAATTGATCGCGGTGGGTTTCGCGGCGGGATTGGTCAGTGTGCTGGTCAGTCTGGCCTCGCTGGTCTCCTATCCCGCCCTACTGGGCATGGGCTTGATGCCGGTGGCCGCCAATGTCACCAATACGGTGGCGCTGATCTTCACCGGTGTCGGTGCGGCGGCGGGGTCGCGCGAGGAGTTGGCGGGAACGCGGCGCACGGTGGTCCGACTCGGGGTGGTCGCGGCGGTCGGCGGGGCGATCGGGGCCGTGTTGCTGCTGGTGGCGCCCGCGTCGACCTTCCAGGTGGTGGTGCCGTTCCTGATCGGCGGGGCTTCGGTATTCCTGCTGGCGCAGCCGCAGCTGGCGCGCCGGTGGCAGCACACGAGCGACTCCGAAAGAGTCTGGCGCAACCGGTTGTTGGGGGTGCTGCTGTTCGTCGCCGCCATCTATGCCGGGTATTTCGGTGCGGCGGGCGGGATTCTGATCCTCGCCCTCATCTCGGCCATGTACCCGCAGTGGTCTCCGCAGCGCGCGAATGCGGTCAAGAGCATCACCTCGATGTGCGCGAACGGCGCTGCGGCCATCGGTTTCGCGTTCTACGGTCCGGTGCATTGGGCCTATGTCGCGCCGCTGGCCCTGGGCTTCCTGCTGGGCGGGCGGGTCGGCCCAGTGGTGGCGCGACGACTGCCGAGCAACAGCCTGCGGGTCATCGCGGCCGGATGCGGTATCGCCCTCGCGGTGAAATTCGCGGTCTAGCAACGTGAAAGCGCCCGCGGCGTGAGGCCGCGGGCGCTTCGCTCTGACCGACGTGTCAGTCCTTGACCAGCTCCGGGAGCTCGGCGTCGTCCACGACATCAGGGATCTCGGCGCCGTGATGCCCCGTCGCCGAACGACTGGGCAGCAGCACGGCCATCACGATCACCACGATGGACAGTGCCGCAGAGACCGCGAACGCCATCCGCATACCGGACAGATGCGCCTCCAGCGGGTTGGCGACGGTCGGGGCCACATCCTTGGCCCGCGAGGTCATGACCGTCACCACCAGCGCGGTACCGAACGCCGCCGCCACCTGCTGCAGCGTCGCCAGCATGGAACTGCCGTGCGAGTACAGGTGCATCGGCAGCGCGCCCAGGCCGAGGGTGAAGACCGGGGTGAAAGTGGCGGCCAGCGAGACCATGAGCAGCACGTGCATGGCCACCAGCAGGATGTACGGCGAGGTCAGCGACAGCTGGGTGAAGCCCGCGAGGGCCGCGGTAATGCCGATCGCACCCGGAATCACCAGCACGCGACCGCCGAACCGGTCGAAGACCTTGCCGACGGTGGGGCCGAGCAGACCCATCGCCAAACCACCGGGCATGACCAGCAGACCGGTCTTCAGCGGGGTCAGCTCGCGCAGATTCTGCAGGTACAGCGGCAGCAGGATCATCGAACCCATCATGGCCAGGAAGGCCACCGCCATGAGGATGAGCGACTTGGTGTAGGTGGGGGCCAGCAGGACCCGCAGGTCCAGCAGCGGAGTGCCCTTGCGCTGCAAGGAAATCTGCCGGAACGCGAAGATGGCGATCAGGGCCGCGCCACCGGCGACGATCAGCGCCGGAACGGCCGTGCTGCCGCCGGCGAACTTGCTCAGGCCGTACACGAGCCCACCGAAACCGAAGGCCGCGAACAGGACGCTGAGCCAGTCGATCGAACCCGGCTGCGGCTCACCGACATTCTCCAGATTGCGCAGGCCGAACGCCGTCACCGCCGCGGCGATGGGTAGCACCAGCACGAACAGCCAACGCCAGGAGCCGATCTGGAGTACCAGGCCGGAGATGACCGGGCCCATGGCCGGAGCCACCGAGATGGCGAGGGTGACATTGCCCATGACGCGTCCGCGATCGTTCTCGGGGACGACGGTCATCAGCGTGGTCATCAGCAGCGGCATCATGACCGCGGTGCCGCCCGCCTGGATCACGCGGCCGACCAGCAGCACCGCGAATGTCGGCGCGACCGCGGCCAGCGCGGTGCCGACCAGGAAGGTGCCCATGGCGATGGCATAGGCGCGGCGGGTGGTGACCCGCTGCAGGAACCAACCGGTGACCGGGATGACCGCTGCCATGGTGAGCATGAACGCGGTGGAAACCCATTGGGCGGTCAGTTCGCTGGAAACGTGCAGATCCTTCATGAGACGCGGGATCGCGTTGATCATGATGGTCTCGTTCAAGATCACCGTGAAGGTCGCGAGCACCAACAACCGGATGACGGTTGGCGTCCGCTGCTTGGTCGAGCTAGCGGATATGTCGGGCATCGGAAGAACCTCCGGGTGATCGTGTTCGAGGGGTTACGTGGCCCGATGTCGGCGGCTGCACTGTCCGGTGCCACACCGATACAGACGGGGACAGCACGCACAACTCATCGGTCGCGACCCAGTATTCCGTCGGGGTCCGACAAATTTCACCCGATTAATCGGGGCTCGACAACCAGCCCACCCCACGAAAACCGGCCCCCAACAGGTGATATCACTATCATCAAGATCGCTTGGTGAGCCAGATCACGTCCGCCGCGACCGGAAACCGCCATGATGGTGACCGATGGAGGATGTGAGAACGACCGTGCCCGATCCAAGAACAGCAGTCGCCGAACAGGTTCCGCCGCTCCGGGGACGCGAGCGCGAACAGCAGACACTCGAGACCTTGATCGCGGGCGCGCGCGAGGGGCACAGCGCGGTGCTGGTGCTGCGCGGCGAGGCGGGCATCGGCAAGACCGCATTGCTGGACGACGCCGCCGCGCACGCCGGTGACCTGCGACTGTTGCGCGGCACCGGCATCGAGGCCGAGGCCGAATTGCCGTTCGCCGGGCTGCAATTGCTGCTGCGGCCCGCCCTGGACCGGTTGCCGAGTTTGCCGGAACCGCAACGGGTCGCATTGACCGGCGCGCTGGGCCTCGGCCCCGGCGGCGGCGAGCCCATGCTCACCGGCCTGGCCGTGTTGTCGCTGCTCACCGAGTACGCCGACGGCAGCGGGCTGCTGGTTGTCGTCGACGATGCGCAATGGCTGGACCGGGCCTCCCAGCACGCACTGTTGTTCGCGGCCCGCCGCCTGCATGCCGAAGGGGTGGCGCTGCTGTTCGGCGTGCGCGAGGGCGAGGGCTCGTTCGAAACGACCGGTCTGCCGGAAACCCGGCTGACCGGATTGTCACCCGAGGCGTCGGCGGCGCTGCTGGACGAACACGCGCTCACCCCCACGGTGCGCTATCGGCTGCTGGCCGAGGCGCAGGGCAATCCGCTGGCCCTGCGCGAGTTGCCGATTGCCATGGCGGCGGAGCCGACCGCCGATCTCAGTGCCGGCGCACTGCCGCTGACCGATCGGCTGCGGCTGGCCTTCCACGGCCGGATCAGCCGCCTGCCCGAGGCGACCCGGACCCTATTGACGGTGATGGCCGTCGACGAGAGCTGCGAACCCGCCGTCATCCTGCGCGCCGCCACCACCCTCGGAGCCGGGGTGGACGACCTCGGACCCGCCGAGGCCGCCGGTCTGCTGCATCGGGGCGTCGGGATCGATTCGCCGATCACCTTCCGGCATCCGCTGATTCGGGCCGCCGTGTACCAACGGGCCCCGCTCGGATTGCGAATGGCGGTGCACCGCGCCCTGGCCGATGCCCTGGACGCGCCCGAGCAGGCGGACCGGCGGGCCTGGCATCGCGCGGCGGCCGCCGTCGGACCCGACGGCGAGGTGGCGGATGCCCTGGAGCGCAATGCCGTTCGCGCCCGCGAACGCGGCGGGTTCCGGGCCGCGGCCGCCGCCTACGAACGCGCGGCCCGGCTCAGCGATCGCACCGAGGATCGGACCCGGCGGCAGGCGCTCGCCGCGCAGGCCGCCCTGGAGTCGGGTGAGCTGGAACGCGCCGGTGAGCTGGCCCGCAGGACCGCCCGCGAGGTCGACTCGGAAGCGTTGCGCGCCGGCCTCTCCCAGGTGCAGGCGCTGGCCCGGTTCTGGCAGGGCGAGTTCCCCGACGCGCATCGGCTGCTGACCGACGCGGCGGCGAGCATCGCGGCCACCGCGCCCGAGCAGGCGGCGGACATGCTGGTGCAGGCCATGCACACCGGGTGGTACCTGGGCGAGGCCGAGCTGCGGGAAGTCTTGAAACAGCTTGCCGAGCTGCAACTCTCGGACGATTTGCCGGTGACACCGGTGGTGCGTTTCATCGGTGGGCTCTTCGGTCGCGGCCCGGGTACTCCCCTGGCACTGGACGACATTCTCGGCGAAATCCGCACCCGGGGAACGGTCTCCGATCAAGTCCTGCTGATCCTGTGCGGGATCGCGCTCTCGCGCGGGCAGGACGGGCCCGCCTCGGAACTCGCCCGATCGTTGGAGGCCGGGTATCGCGCGGCCGGTGCGGCCGGTCGACTGCCGACCGTGCTGTTCTTCGCCGCCGAGGCCGAGATATTCACCGGGCGGCTGCGTGATGCGCGCGCCACCACGATCGAGGCCCGTGATCTCGCGCGCGACACCGGGCAACAGCAGTGGGTGCGTCAACTCAGCAGTGTCCTGGCACATTTGGCGGCCCTGCGTGGGGACGAGGACGAGTGCCGGGCGTATGCGGAACTCGGGCTCACCGGGGACACCCCGGGAGCGACCGCCCCCGGCGCGCCGTGGGCGCACTGGTCACTGGGCCTGCTCGAACTGGGCTCCGGACGCGCCGAAGCGGCTCTGTCCCGCTTCGAACGCCTGACGAAATCCCCTTTCAACCACCATATCTGCGCCACCCGCTCGATTCCCGACCTGGTGGAGGCGGCCGTCCGGCTCGGTGCCCCCGACCGCGCCGCCGTCCCCGCCGCGAACTTCGAAGGCTGGGCGCAATCGGTAGGCGAGCCCTGGGCGGCGGCCCTCGCACTGCGCTGCCGCGCGCTACTGGAAGACGATCGCGCCGAAGAGCTCTATCTGAAGGCGCTCGAAACCCACGACCGCGAATCCCGCCCGATCGAATTCGCCCGCACCGCTCTGCTGTTCGGCGAATGGCTACGCCGCGCGCGCCGCAAATCCGAGGCCCGCACCCAGCTGTACGAGGCTCTCGAGGTCTTCGACCGACTGGAACTGGCCCCCTGGGCCCGCCGCACCCGAAACGAATTGACGGCCGCCGGAGCGGCCGAATCCACCGACACCCCGAACGCCGAATCAGCCCCGAACGCGGCCACCGGACTGACTCCGCAGGAGTTGCAGATCGTCCGGCTGGCCGCCCAGGGGCTGTCGAATCGGGATATCGCCGCTCAGATGTTCCTCAGTCACCGCACCGTGGGCTATCACCTCTACAAGGCGTATCCCAAGCTCGGTGTCACCTCGCGCGGCGAGCTGAAAGAGCTTGCCGCGCAGCTGAGGTGACATCCGGCCTCAGAGGCCGGCGGGGACCTGGTCGAGGAAGCCGTAGACGCGTTCGATGCGGCCGTCCTCGGCGATGGCGGCCACATCGAAGCCGATGACCAGCGGGTCGGCGCCGGGGGCGCCGAGGTGCCAGGTGAAGCGGGCGATGTGGTGGTTGGTGTCGACCGGTGCGCCGAGGGTGAATTCGAGGCCGGCGAACTGGCCCTGGACCGCGGCGATGGTGGCGTCGAGGCCGGCGTGGCCGCGGACCGAGACCAGCGGGTCGGTGTATTCCGCGTCCGCGGTGAAGATTTCGGCCACCAGGGCCGCGCGGGCAGCGGCGTCGGTGGTGTTCCAGGCGGTCAGGTAGCGCTCGACCAGCTCGTTCATGTCGCTCATTGCCGTTCTCCTTGTTGTTTCGAACTTGATGAGAACAACGTTATGGAGATTCGAGCGCCCCGGAATCTGTCGTACTTAAGTACTGACGACCGGTGTCCGGCACCCGTCTGACTCTGCCGTGAGAGAGTGGACGCGATTGGGAGTTACGTACGGGGGAATCGTTGTACCGCAGAGAGTCGCGCATCATGCGTATCGGCATAGGCGTCGTGGTTTGCGCATCCCTGCTCGCAGTCACGGCGGTGGTGGCGAAACTGGTGATAGGTAGCAGCCGATCCGACGGGAATCTCACCGCACACACGTACCCTTCGTTCGCCACCAAGCCCCACGACCTTTCCAACGACTTGGGGTTTCTCCCGGTGCCTGCCGAGCCTCAACCCGTGGTGGGGGATTGCGTCTGGAATGTCAACGGCCGCATTGCACCTGACGCGCAAAACCCCCACATCGCTGTGGTGCCCTGCACCGATCCGCGGGCTCAGGCAGAGGTCAGGGAGGTCTCACCCATGCCCGATATCATCGATTGCCGACAATCTCCAGATTCCGACATCGTGTACACCAGGACGGATTTCATGCCAGGTCAGTCCTCGGGATTGCCGATTCCCATGCTGTGCCTGCACCTACTGAAATAGCCGGACCCGTTGTGGCGCCGGGGCTCAGTGGACGCCTTCCATGTGGCGGCTGATCCAGGGGGCTACGGCCCATACGCACGCGCCGACGACCATGGCCACCACGCCGGTGATGCCGAAGTAGGCGAGCTCGTGGGAGGGGTCGTAGAACTTCGAGAGGACGCCCGACATCGAGGTGCCGATGCCGACGGAGAAGAAGTAGAGGGCCATCATCTGCGAGCGGAAGACCTTGGGGGCCAGCTTGGTCGTGACCGACAGGCCGATCGGCGAGAGCATCAGCTCCGAGATCGCGAACGCGCCCAGGATGAAGAACACGATCACGAACGACACCGACTTGCCGTGGCTGCCGGAGAACAGGGTGAACAGCAGGAATGCCGCGCCCATGCCGATCACGCCGAGCGAGAACTTGCGCGGCGTGCTGGGGGCCCGGCGGCCCAGGCGGGTCCACATGATCGCGAACAGCGGCGACAGCGCGATGATCCACACCGGCTCCATGGAACCGATCCAGTTCGAGGGTGCGGTCCAGCCGAAAATGGACCAGTTCATGCGTTCATCGGAGTACACCGCGAGCACGGTGAAGATCTGCTGGAACAGCGACCAGAACACGGCATTGGCGACGAACAACGGCATGTACGCGCGCACCCGGGTGCGTTCGATCGCGGTCACCTTCTCGCTGGTCAGCATGATGGCGAAGTAGGCGATGGAGGCGGCCACGATCACGACGGTGGTGGCGTCGGGCAGATTCGACAGGGTCACCAGCTTGACCGCCCAGGCGACGGCGATGGCCACCAGGATGGCGGCGAAGGCCGCAACGACCTTGGGAATCGCGGTGCGCGGCAGCGGGTTCGGCACATCACGGCCGTGCTCGCCGAGATTGCGGCGGAACACCACGTACTGGGTCAGGCCGATGGCCATACCGACGGCGGCCGCGCCGAAGCCGTAGTGGAAGCCGACGTGGTCCTGCAGCAGTCCGGTGATCAGCGGACCGGCGAACGCGCCCAGGTTGATGCCCAGATAGAACAGCGTGAAGCCGCCGTCCGCGCGCGGGTCGTCCTTGTCGTAGAGGGTGCCCAGCAACGAGGAGGCATTCGCCTTCAACCCGCCCGAGCCGAGCGCGACCAGCACCAGACCCACACCGACACCGGTCAGGCCGGGCAGGATCGCGAGGGCGATGTGGCCGGCCATGACGATGACGCCGCCGAAGAAGACTGTGCGTTCGGAGCCGAGGATGCGGTCGGCGATCCACGCGCCCAGCACGGTCGAGAGGTAGACCAGGCCGCCGTACGCGCCGACGATGCCGGTGGCGGTGGACTTGGAGATGCCGAGGCCGCCGTCGGCGGCCGTGTAGTACAGGTAGTAGCCGAGAATCGTGAGCATGCCGTAGAACGAGAATCGTTCCCACAGCTCGACACCGAACAGATTCGCGATACCGATGGGGTGGCCGAACAAGGTCCGTTCGGTGGCCGGTTTCGCGGGGTTAGCTACTCCTGACATACCCGAGACCTTCCCATATTGCGCAATCTGACAGCAACCTCAGGTGTTAACCTACGTCACAATTGCTCGGGGAAAGCCCAGGACGAGCAGGGCGAAGGACAAAAGCCCTCAATCTGCTTGATAAGTGCCCTGATCAGGCAATGGACAGCGCGATGCCATCCAGGATGTCGTGTTCGCTGACGATCAGCTCGCCGATCCCGGCCCGCCGGGCCAGCTCGTCGGCAAGCACTTCGGCTATTACCGCGCCACCGCCGATCACATCGACCCGGCCCGGATGCATAGGCCCGAGCGCGGCCCGCTCGTCGTGATTCATGCCGATCAGCCGATCACACACCTTGCGCAGCTGCGACAGCGGCAAGCGCGTGAGATGCACGCGCTCCGAATCGTATTCGGGCAGATCCAGCGATACCGCCGCGATCGTGGTCATGGTCCCGGCCACGCCCACCCAGGTGTGCGCCCGCTCCACCGGCACCACCCCGAACGCCTGGGCCAGCCGCTCCGAGGCGAAGAACCGCGCCGAGGCGACCTCCTCGCGGGTGGGCGGATTGCCGTGCAGGCAGCGCTCGGTGATCCGCACGCAGCCGATATCGGCCGAGTACGCGGCCTGCACGCCGTTGGCGTCGCCGAGCACCACCTCGGTGGACCCGCCGCCGAGATCCACCACCACGAAAGGCCCATCGGCACTGGAGAGTTCGCCGACCGCGCCCGCGAACGACAGCCGCGCCTCCTCGTCACCGGTGATGACCTCGGCCTGCGCCCCGGTCACCACCCGGCCGAGTTCGGCAGCGGTCATGGTGAAGAAGTCCTCACGATTGGACGCATCCCGCGTCGCGGAGGTAGCGGTCATCCGCACCCGCGCGACCCCGTGCTTCAGCATGAGCTCCACGTAATCGTGCAGCGCCACCCGAGTGCGTTCGATCGCTTCGGGATTCAACGCCCCCGTCGCGTCCACGCCCTGCCCGAGTCGCACGATCCGCATCTCCCGATGCACATCGATCAAATGCGGCTTGCCGTCCGCGTCAGGCGTGACATCGGCGATCAGCAGTCGAATCGAGTTGGTCCCGCAATCGACCGCGGCGATCCGCTCGTGTCCCTCGGCCGCCGCGCTCCCGGCACCGGCCGCACTCTGGGCGAATTCCGCGTTGCTCATGCCTGACCTCTGAATTCGACTAGTGAGATTGTTATTCGCCGTCGGTGGGCGAATCGGTGTTGTATTCCTCGGATTTCGGCCAGTCGGCCGGGATCGCGGTGCCGCGCAGACCGTGATCGGCGGCGAGGGCGACGGCCTCGTCACCGAGCAGGTTGAGGCCCGGGCCCTTCGCGAGGGAGTGGGCGATCAGGACGTGCAGGCATTTCACGCGGTCGGGCATGCCGCCGCCCGCGAAATCGGTGCCCAGGTCCTCGATGGCGTTGCGTTCGGACAGGTAGCTGTCGTACGCGGCGCGGTAGGAGGCGGCCAATACCGGGTCGCGGGTGAGGCGTTCGGACATATCGCGCATCAGGCCGGTGGTCTCGAGGCGGCTCGCCTCGGCGGTCAGGCGCGGGTCCGTGAGGTAGTAGAGGGTCGGGAAGGGGGTGCCGTCTGGCAGCTTGGGTGCGGTCTTCACGACCGCCGGCCGACCGTCGGGGGTGTGGTAGGCCACGGCCAGTACGCCGCGCGGAGTCCGGCCCAGTTGTTCGGCGACGATCGCGAGATCGCGCTCGCTGGGTTCGTTCTCGGCTGCGGTCACCTGGGTTGTCCTTCCGGAGTGGGCGGCGGGGGCGCCGGGGTACTGGGGGCGGCGGCCGGTTGTGGCGACGAAATGCTGTGCCACACCTGGGTGTACCAGGGGTCGGGCGCCTTGGCCTTGGTGGCCGGGGGCGGGATGGCGGGCTGCTCGATATCGGGGATCTGCACGATATAGGGCGTCTCACCCGGCATCACCAGGCGCAGCCGATCACGTGCCTCGGCCCGGATGTAGTTCGGATCCTGTTGCTGGGCACGGCGATCACGCAGTCCCGCGACGTCCTGTTCCAGCTGGCGATGCTGCAGGGCCAGCTCGTGGGCGTCGGAACGCTGGGTGAAATAGGTGCGCAGTGGCACCGCGAGTGTGAGCGCCAGCCCGCACAGCACCGCGGCCAGCAGCACCGCCCGGCCGGTGGAAAGGCCGAGGATCTTGCGTTCGTGCCGTTCGGAATTCGCGCCGCGACCGGTCTTGGCGGCGGTGCGGCGCGTGCTCGCCCGCTGCCCGGCGGTGCCGGAACCCGACTCCGACCGGGCCGTTTTCGTCGTCTTCTTCGGGGTGGCACGCGACGAGCGCGACGGGCGGCGGTCCCCTCGTCCTGCCGGACTGGTACCGCGCGCCCGTCGCTCTGTCATCTCACACCTCGAAATTCAGCCGATCCGTTGCCTTCTCAGCCTTCGACTATGTCAGCCTTCGAACGCGAAACGGGGGAACGCCACGTCACCGGCGTAGCGAGCCGAGTCGCCCAGGGCGTCCTCGATGCGCAGCAGCTGGTTGTACTTGGCGACGCGCTCCGAGCGGGCCGGGGCGCCGGTCTTGATCTGGCCGGAGCCGACGGCCACGGCCAGGTCGGCGATGGTGGTGTCCTCGGTCTCGCCGGACCGGTGCGACATCATCGTCTTGTAGCCGTTGCGGTGGGCCAGGTCGACCGCGTCCAAGGTCTCGGTCAGGGTGCCGATCTGGTTGACCTTCACCAGGAGTGCGTTGGCGGCACCCTTGGCGATGCCCTCTTCCAGGCGCTCCGGGTTGGTGACGAACAGGTCGTCGCCGACGATCTGCACCTTGTCGCCGATCGAGTCGGTCAGGGAGACCCAGCCGTCCCAGTCGTCCTCCGACAGCGGGTCCTCGATCGAGACGATCGGGTACGAGGTGAGCAGCCCGGCGTAGAAGTCGGACATCTCGGCCGCGGTGTGCAGCTTGCCCTCGAACTTGTAACCCTCACCGGTGGTGTAGAACTCGGTGGCGGCCACGTCCAGCGCCAGCGCGATCTCGCTGCCCAGCTTGAAACCGGCCTTCTCGATCGCCGAGGCGATCAGGTCCAGCGCGGCGCGGGTGTTGGCGACCGACGGCGCGAAACCGCCCTCGTCGCCCAGACCGGTGGACAGGCCCTGAGCCTTGAGCACCGACTTCAGCGTGTGGTAGACCTCCGCACCCCAGCGCAGCGACTCCTTGAAGGTCGGCGCGCCGATCGGGGCGATCATGAATTCCTGCACGTCGACGCCGGAATCGGCGTGCGCGCCACCGTTGAGGATGTTCATCATCGGGACGGGCAGGACGTGGGCGTTCGGGCCGCCGACGTAGCGGAACAGCTCCAGGCCCGAGGACTCGGCGGCCGCGCGGGCCACCGCCAGCGAAACACCCAGCAGGGCGTTCGCGCCCAGGCGCGACTTGTCCGGGGTGCCGTCCAGATCCAGCAGGGTCTGGTCGACGGTGCGCTGCTCGACGGCGTCGAGACCGATCACGGCCGGGGCGATCTCGTCGAGGACGCCCTCGACGGCCTTCTGCACACCCTTGCCCTGGTAGCGGTCGCCGCCGTCACGCAGCTCGACGGCCTCGTGCTCACCGGTGGACGCGCCGGAGGGCACGGCCGCGCGGGTGAGGGTGCCGTCGTCGAGAGCGATCTCGACCTCGACGGTGGGGTTGCCACGCGAATCCAGGATCTCGCGAGCTCCGACCTGTTCGATGATGGCCACGAAACGACACTCCTTCGGCTGCTGACTCGGCAGGTCGCACGGCGAACCCGTGCGCTGACGAGCCTACTGTGCCGTGATCAGGCCGCCACATCCCCCCATCGGCGTGGCCACAACATATAAACCAGCTTCCGGGCCCGGACCGGCTCAGACCTTGCGGCCCACGCTGTAAGCGGCGGCCCGGTAGCGGACGGTGTCCATGTAGGTCGTGGACTGGTTGTAGGTCAGCAAGGCCTTCTGCCAACCGTCGACGGTGGTCAGGTTGCCGCCCATCGCGCAGAGGTAGCGGGCGGCCGTCAGCGCCGCGTCGTCGATATTGTCCGGGTCGATCTTGCCGTCGCCGTTGGCGTCGACACCCCAGCGCTGCCAGGTCTCGGGGATGAACTGGAACGGCCCCATCGCCCGGACATAGATCGGATTCGCGTCGGTCGAACCGGTATCCAGGATCCGTGCGCGCCCGGGCGAACCGTCGAGCGCCAGTCCGCGAATCGGTGGTGTCACGGTGCCGTCGTCGTTGAGGTGCGACCCACCGTGCGAACCGTGATGACTCTCGACGCTCGCGATGCCCGCCAGTGTCGTCCAGCCGATACCGCATTCGGGCTTCGACCGTGCCATGACGGCCGCGGCGTATCCGTATGCCTCCAAGGCGACCACCGGAATCCCCGTCGCGGAGTGCTGTTCCTGCGCCCAGCTCTCGAGCTGAATCGCGCTGCGCCCCGGCGCATCCAGGTTGATGGCGGGTGTCGGGGCACCGACGGGTGGCGGCATGTCGTCGGGGACGGGGGTGAGATGTACTGCGCCGCAACCGGTCAGCAACGCCAGTAAGGCCACCGTGCCGAGTAGGCCGGCGCGGGTCATCGGGGCCCGGAGGTCGGCCATTCGTCTTCGCACTCCTCTCATCATCCAGATGGATCGCTCATGCGGCGAGGAACGTGAACGCGGCTCGCCGGGAGTCGCGGCGAGCAATCCGGTTCCGCTAATCTCCCGGCTACCGTCTGATACCTATCAGCTATCTCTTCAACACGCCTTTAGGTAAGCCTTGCCAAATTAACCGGGGCCGAATACGGTCGTTGGCCGGAGCTAGATCACCACGTCACCACCGAGCCAGGAAGGCCCTTCCCTTGGTGAAAAGCGTTCTCTCCGAACGTCACACGCTTCACCCCTCGGACATCGAACGACGCGATCTGCCGGAATCGGCCGGACGCGCCATCCGCCACATGGCTGCTGAGATCGCGGTCACAATCGGCGCGCATCCGGAGATAGCCACCACGCTCTCGCATCCGGTCCTGCTGCGCCACATCGACGCCAAGTACGGGCGCCTGCCCGACGTCGTGCACGAGGCCATGCGCCCGCCCGCCACCGCCGCGGGCGTCACGATCATCCGTCCACTCGCCATCGGCGACGACGAACTCGGGCACACCCCCTACGACTGGCGCACCGCCGCCGCCCAGGCCGGGGACCGCGCGCACCGCTCAGCCTCCTTCGAACTCGACGTCGCCATGCTGCTGCTGGCCCGCTGTGCCGGCGAGCCTTTCGGCTGGGAAGGTCAACAGGGCGGGCGGCTGGTCAACAACATCGTGCCGACGCCCGGACACGAGCACGAGCAGTCCGGGGCGAGCAGCACCACCCTGCTCAGCCCGCACACCGAGGACGCCTTCCACCCCGATCGCGCCAACCTGCTCATGCTGGGCTGCCTGCGCAACCCGGACCGGGTGGGGACCACGGTGTCCTCGGTGCGCAATACCGAACTCGATGCGGCACAACGGGAAACGCTGCTGCGACCGCGGCTGCCCATCCTGCCGGACGTCTCCTACGGCACCGGTTTCGACGATGCCCCGGCACCGCCGATCGCCACGCTCGGCAGCGACGAGGGGCAGCTCACCCTGCGCTTCGACCCCGCATACACCCCGCTCGACGACGCCGACCCCGAATTCCGCTCGGCCTACCGGCATCTGGCCGCCGAGCTCGAAAGGGTCTGCATCACCGCCGCTTTGGCCCCCGGAGAACTGCTGCTGGTGGACAATGACGTGGTGGTGCACGGACGCGTGCCCTTCACCCCGCGCTACGACGGCACCGACCGCTGGCTCAAGCGGGTGAACATCCGGCTGCCGCAGCGCCCGCGTACGGCGGAAGCGGCCGAGGACGGGTACGGCCAGCGGGTGGTGGCACCGTTCCGCACGAGCCGAGGAAACAGAACGTGAATGCTCGACTAACCCCGCTACGGGTGCTGTCCCGCAGCGATCTGGCCGATGTCCCGATCTCCCCCGCCGAGGTGGTGCGCGCCGTCGAGGACGCGTATCTCGCGCTGGCGGGCGGGGATTCGGATAACCCGCGCAAGCTCAGCGTGGCCCATCCCGACGGCTGGTCGGTGGCCTACGCCATGCTGGGCCGCGACGGCCGCCGCCGGGTCGTGGCCATGAAGACCAGCTACAAGTTCGACCCGCATCACGATCGGTCGAACAAGCGCTACTTCACCACCATCTCGCTCTACGACGATGCCACCGGCACGCCCATCGCCCTGATGGATTGCGCCCGGGTCGGGGCGCTGCGCACGCCCGCGGTGTCGGCGCTGCTGGTGCGCGAATGCGCCCGCCCCGGCGCCCGCAGCGTGCTGTTGATCGGTACCGGCACCCAGGGCCGCAATGCGCTGCCGCATCTGCTGGCCGCCAATCCGCAGCTCAACCGGCTGATGCTCTACGGCACCCACCCCGAGGGGCTGGAGGCGGTGTATCAGCAACTGCTGCAGCATCATCCGCAGGCCGAGCTGGAGATCGTGAGCGATCCGAACGTCGCCGCGCGCGAGGCCGATGTCATTCTGGCCACCGCCGGACCGGGTACCCGGGTGGCCATCGACGCGAAGGATGTCGCACCGGGCGCGACCGTGGTGCTGGTCGGCTACGGCCTGGCCCCCTCCACGCTGACCGAGGCCGATCGCGTCGTCGCGACCAGTGCCGAGCAGATGGCGCTGACGGGCACCGATATGGCCGGTCCCGACGGCCGATTACGCCGGGTGGATGCCGAGCTACCGCAGATTCTCGATCATCGTGCGGTGGGCCGGCTCACCGATGACGAACGCATTTTCGTCTACAACAGCGGACTGGTTCTCACCGATATCGCCGTCGCGCACGCCCTCGCCAATCGGGCCATCGCCGAGGGCCGCGGCACCGAGGTGTCGCTCTGGGATTGAGGCACAACTCGTTCGATCATTCGGCCCGTTCGTCAACGGGAACTAGGGAAGACTCAGGCTGATCTGTGTGCCAGGAGCATTTCAACGAAAGGAACTCCCCTGTCCAGCACCGGGAAAGCCTCGTCCGTTTCGACGGATATATCCCGAATTACCGCTTCACCGATGCGCGCGGATCGACTCGAATGGGAGAAAAGGCTTTTGGCCGACGACGGCCCGCTGCGGAAGATCGCCCGTGAGGTCAAAGGCCCGTTCCATGTCATGTTTCCCGAGCAGATCATCGAGAACATCCGGGGGTTCCAGAACGCATTCGCCGGTAGCGGGGTGGACGGCCTCATCTACTACGGGAAGAAGGCCAACAAATCCGCGTGCGTGACGGCCGCCTGCGCCAAGGCCGGTGCGGGAGTGGACGTCGCCAGCGCGGGTGAGCTCGAATCGGCCCTTCGCACGGGGATCCGGGGCACCGACGTGATGGTCACCGGACCGGCCAAGTCGGATGAGTTGCTGCTGCTGGCCACCGATGTGAACGCCACCATCGCCATCGACGGTCCGGGCGAACTCGATCGGCTCGGCTACCTCGTGCACCATCGCGGCAGCGGCGCTCCGGCGCGCATCGTATTGCGGGTGCTGCCCGCCGATTCCACCAGCCGATTCGGGATGACCGGCGCGGAGCTCGACAGCGTCTGGGACCGGCTCGACCCCGCGGCGGTTCGGTTGCGGGGCTTCAGTTTCCACCTCGGCGGCTACGGGGTGGCCCCGCGCGCGGAATTGGCGGCGAGCCTGATCGACCGGTGCCTCGACGCCCGCGCACACGGGCACGATGCCGATCTTCTCTCCATCGGGGGCGGCTTCAGTGTGAATTACCTTGCCGCAGAACAGTGGGAAGCCTTTCTCGACGGTGCGAATCCGTCCTGGTTCCACGGCGGGCACGCCTTCAGCCGGGATTCCTACTACCCCTATCACTCCCCGTCGCCCGGTCCGGCCATGCTGACCGCCATTCTCGAGTACGACGGGCTGGGAGATCGGTTGCGGGCGGAGAACATTCGCCTCGCGATCGAACCCGGCCGTGCCCTGCTGGATCGCGCGGGCAGCACCGTATTCCGGGTTCAGGGCATCAAAACCCGGGAGGCGGAAGGCATTCCGTACGACATCCTGACCGTCGACGGCACCAGCCTCAGCCTCTCCGAACAATGGTTCAACACCGAATACCTTCCGGACCCGGTCATTTGGCCCGAGCGGAACGGATCCACCACCCCGACCTGTGTCGGCGGTGCCTCCTGCCTGGAATCCGACATGCTCAGTTGGCGGCGCATCCCACTGCCCCGCGCCGCCGTGGTCGACGATCTGCTCGTCTATCCGAATACGGCCGGATATCAGATGGACTCCAACGAGTCGGAATTTCACGAATTGCCCGTACCGCCTAAGGTTGTGTTGAGTTATTCGGCGGGTGGACCACAATTCGATTGCGTACGCGAGCCCGATCCGCGCGACGCCCGACGCGGCATAACATCCCCGACCCGCGCTCCACGATCCTCCTAAGGAGAAGCCTTCGATGCCGGTTATCGCCAGGCGGGTGTCTGAGCTGATCGGACGGACACCACTTTTCGAGCTAGCCGTCAGCCGTGCCACCGGGACCCGGCTGTTCCTCAAGCTCGAGACCATGAACCCGACCGGAGCCGCGAAGATTCGGATGGCGCGCGCCATGGTGCTGGACGCCGAGCGGCGCGCGGCGCTGCCGGCGGGCGGGCACATCATCGAATCGACCTCGGGCAATACCGGACTGGGTCTGGCCGTGGTGGCGCGTGAACGCGGGTATCGGTTCACCGCGGTGGTGGATCACCACGCGTCCGCGGCCAAGTTGAACGGCATGCGCGCCATGGGGGCCGAGCTGGTGTTCGTGTCCGAGGAAGGCGACGACGGGCTGTCGACCTCGGCCCGAGAGGAACGCGCGGCCGAGCTGGCCGCGCAGGAAGGTCCGACCGCGTATTTCCCGGCGCAGCACGACAATCCGGCCAATGGGGTCGGCTATTACGCGCTGGCCGAGGAGCTGCTCGACAACCTCGAGAAGGTCGACATCCTGATCGGGGCCGTCGGGACCGGCGGGTCACTGTTCGGGACAGCCCGCGGGCTGCGCGATCGCGGCTGCGATCCGCGGCTGGTCGGGGTCGAACCCGAGGGCTCGATCGCGTTCGGCCCGCCCGCACACGACTATTGGCAGTCCGGTACCGGGACGCCGGAGGGGGCGTCGCCCGGATTCCATGTGGATCAGGATCTGCGGCTGATCGAGGAGCGGGATCGGATCAAGGTGTCCGATGTCGACGCCTTCGCCACCGCCCGGGCGCTCGCCGCGCAGCTGGGACTGTTGATCGGCGGCTCGTCGGGCAGTTCGGTGCTCGCGGCGCTGGAGCGGCTCGAGGAGTTTCCGGCGCATTCGAACGTGGTCGTCATCATCAACGACGACGGCGAGAAGTACCTGGACACGGTGTTCGACGATCAGTGGATGAACGACCGGCACCTGCTCGACCGGACCCGGGAGAGCGAGATCGTGGAGTTGGTGCGGCAGCATCGCCCGCCACACCGCGTCGATCCGCACGAGATCGAACTGATGCGGCATCTCGAGACCGCGCTGTCCTACGACAGCGCCGACGGCGCGGAGCTCGCGCGGCAGTCCGGACTGGTCCATGCCCTGACCGCGGTCGGCCTGTCCGCCAACGAGATCGGTGATCTGCTCGGCGGCACCGAGGATCAGCTCTGCCTGGCGTTGGGCAAGCATCGCCAGCGGCTGACCGATCAGGCCGCCATGGTGGCGCAGCTCCTCGCGAGCCTGCGCCGGGACGAGAACACGCACACCATCCTGATGCCCGACGCGGCGACAGATCGGGACGGAGCTCCCGCGAAATGAGTGGGACGCCGCGGGAATCCGATCGACGGCACCGGCAATCCGATGGGCGGCAGCTGACTTCGCTGGCGACGCCCATCGCATTGACCCAGCTCGCCCAGGTGGCGGTGTCCACCACCAATATCGCGTTGATGGGGACGCTCGGGGTGCGGCAGGTGGCCGCCGGTGGGCTGGCGCTGGTGTTGTTCAACCAGATTCGGACCATGTGCGTCGGATTGATCACCGGGACCGGCAATCAGGTGGCGACCGTGGTGAGTCGCGCCGAGAAGCAGGGGCGGCGGTCCGAGGCGCAGGTGCGGGAGGTGGTGCGGTCGAGTTTCCTGATCGCGACGCTGGCCGGAGTGCTCGGCGGGGCCCTGCTCATCGGGCTCGGGTGGGCGCTGCAATGGCTGGGGCAGGACGCCGCGGTGCTGTCGGAGGCGCGGCCCATGATGGTGGCGCTCGCGCCCGGGCTGCTGCCGTGCCTGTGGTTTCAGGTGTTGCGGCAGTACACGGTCGGGATGCAGCGGCCGCAGGCGCTGTTGCTGGTGACCGTGGGGTCGGTGGCGCTGAACCTGGTGCTGGCGCTGGCGCTCATCCATGGCTGGGCGGGGCTGCCCGCGCTGGGTTTGACCGGGGTCGGCGTGGCGACCTCGCTGGTCTTCCTGATCACCTTCGGGGTGTTCTGGGCGATGGTGCGGCGCGACCCGAAACTCGGTGCGACACTGCCGGTCCGGATGTGGCCGGTGCATCGGGCGACGGTGTGGGAGGAGCTGCGGCTGGGGACGCCGATCGCGCTCACCTACGGGTCCGAGGCGGGCATGTTCTCGGTGCTGGCGCTGGTGATGGGCAGTATCGGGGCGGCGGCGCTGGCCGCCCACAATGTCGTCTATCAGATCGTGTACATCGTGTTCCAGGTGGCGATCGGGCTCTCGCACGGGGCGTCGATCCTGGTGAGCCGGGCGGTGGCGCGTGAGGAGTTCGCGCATGCGCGGGCGGTGGCGCGGGTGGCGTTGAAGTACGCGCTGGTGGTCGCGCTCGTCACCGGTGTCGTCTATGTGCTGGTCCCGAACTGGGTGTTGCGGCCATTGCTGACCGACGGTGACTCCGCGACCGAGCACGTGGCGCACACCCTGTTGTGGGTGGCGATCGCGCTGCAGTTCTTCGACGCCGCGCAGAACATTGCGGTCGGTCTGCTGCGGGGGCTCAAGGACACCAAGGCCGGGTTCCGGCTCTCCCTGGTCGGCTACTGGGGTGTGGGATTGCCCACTGCGTTGCTGTTCGCCTTCCCCTTGCATTTGGGTGCCGTAGGCGTCTGGCTCGGGTTGACGGCCGGTCTCGCCACCACCGCTACCTTGATGCTGCGTCGATTCCGCGCTCTGTTGCATGTGCGTGAACAGGAACATCTTCCGGTGCTGGCGGGTAGCCCGGGGCATTAGCCCGACACCCAAACCTCACCTTCTCGCAAGCATGCCGTCACTGGCCGCGGGCAACCTGAAAGAAACGGGTTTGGCTATTCTGGCGACGATATCGGCAAGCGCAATCGTCAGCATCGCAAAGCTGTGACGACAAAGTTGGCAAGCAACGGCGCAACACCAACGCCGGGGAGGATGTCCGTGTACATCACGCGAGTGGCCGAGTATCCCAAGCCGGATCACGTGCTTTTCCACTTCAGCGACACCCATCTGATCGCTGCCGACACCGAGCTCTACGGTGCGGTCGACGCCGAGGCGCGGCTCGAGAGCCTGCTGGGGCAGGCCGAGGCCAGCCGCATCGCGCCGACCGCCATCGTCTTCACCGGCGACCTCACCGACCGCGGCGAGGCGGACGCGTACCGCAAGCTGCGCGATCTGGTGGAGCCGTGGGCCGAGCGGATCGGCGCGCCCGTGGTGTGGGTCGCGGGCAATCACGACGAGCGGGGCACGCTGCGTGAGCACCTGCTCGGCGAAAAGCCTTCCAGCGCACCGTTCGACGCCGTGCACATGTTCGACGGCCTGCGCGTCATCGCCCTCGACACCACCGTCCCCGGCCACCACTGGGGCGAGATCACCGACAACCAGTTGGCCTGGCTCAGTGACGTGCTCTCCGAACCCGCCCCCTTCGGCACCGTGCTGGCCATGCACCACCCGCCCATCCCGTGCGTGCAGGATCTGGCCGTCCTGGTCGAGCTACGCGACCAGCGCCGCCTCGCCGACGTCCTCGACGGCAGCGATGTTCGCGCGATTCTGGCCGGGCACCTACATCTTTCGAGCAACGCCACCTTCGCGGGCATCCCCGTCTCGGTGGCCTCGGCCACCTGCTACAGCCAGGACATGGCCGCCGCCGAAGGCGGCCAGCGCGGCCGCGACGGCGCCCAAGCCTTCAACTACGTCCACATCTACCCGGACACCATCGTCCACTCGGTAGTCCCCATCGGCCACGGCCCCACCGTCGGCCAGCCCGCCGCCCCCGAGCAGGCCGCCGCCCGCCTCGCCGACGCCGGCATCGTCATCCCCCCCGCGGCTCGCATCCCACACGTCCTCCGCCGCCGGACCGAGGCCTCCGAGTCCGACGGCGAGACAGTTCTGTGAGGGGTCACCGAACCGCGATATCGCACACCGAAACCGCTTCCGCCCCCGGATAATCCGCAGACCACCCTGGTTGCGCTGACGCGGCCACGAGGCGGACCAGCAATCAATTCGGGAGTTTCGGTGCACCTTGCCAATAGCTGGAACAGCTACGAGACGCTCGAATACCAGTACTGGGCTGTCGAGTTCCCCGTCTGGCCGACGGCTGCGGCGCTGCTGGTGTGGCAGGACGTCGTGCTCACCGCGGGAGAGCGGTACGAGGTGCTGCGCGTGGACGAGGTCGAGGCGTTCGGGTACTCGCGGCTACGCGACGGGTCTTTTGCCGAGTTCATCCGGGCACATCCGCAGCGGACCGAGCCGGTCAACGACGGGATACCCGTCGGCTTCGCACTCGATCGAATCGACGGCGAGTACGCGGGCATTCACACGTCGACCTTGCTGTGTTTCGCCGGTGCCGATGGCAGGCTCACCAAGGACTGGATGAACCGCATGACCGATGTCGGGCCTCGAGCAGGACTGTCCGAGTACTACGACAACACTCCGTTCAGCATTACCGCCGACAGCGAGGCGTACCCCGGATCGACTCATTCGGCGTGGGCTCAGTTCACCGTTACGACGGATATCTTCTTCCCGTGGGTCCAGCCTGGGGTCGACCATCCCTTGCGGCGATACGGGTTGTTGGACAACACATTTCTCGCGCGTCTCAATGGCTCGCGGCTCAACGGGTTTCTGCGCGAGGTGCGACGAGCCGCGGTCGAGATCGGCGGGGTGTGGAAACCGGCGACAACCGCGTATGACAGGACGGCGAGTTTGAACTTGGACGAGGACGGGTTCGTGCTTGTGGGCGAGGCTTGAGGATTCGGGGTTAGGGGGTCGGGGTCAGGGGGTAGAGGCGTTCCTTGCCGGGGCGGAGGGTGTAGCGGCGGCGGTCGAAATCCCAGAGGCGGTAGATCGGCCATTGGATGGTGTGTGAGAGCCAGGCGCCGGTGATGATCACGCGGTGGTAGGGCAGGACTTTGTAGCCGTGATCGGCGATGATTCGTAGGCCGGTCAGCTGGAAACGCCACCACTTGGCGGGGCTGGTGCGGCGACGGCGGGACGAGGTCTGGGCGCGCATCGTCGTCAGTTGCTCGATGTGCAGGTCGCGCTTGGTGAGGCACAGGGCCAGGTCGAGGTCGTCGATGACATCGGGGCGGGTGGCGGTGTCGGCGCGGACCTGATCCCAGGCGGTGGCGCGGATGGCCATGTTCGGGCCGTGCATATTGCCGACGCGGCCGCCGAGTTGGCCACGCTTGGCTTGCAGCCAGTAGCCGAGGTCGAGGAAGAAGCCGACCGGGGAATCGAAGTAGGTGGTGATTCCGGTGAGGGCGGCGTACTCCGGGTGGTCGGTGAAGTTGCTGCGGATCACCTCGGCCCAGTCGGGGGCGACGATGGTGTCGGCGTCGGTGCGAGCGATGAAATCACCACGCGCCTTGTCGAATCCGGAGTTCCGGGCGCGCGCGACCCCGCGTTCGGGTTCGTCGACCACCGTCACCTTCGGATTGTCGAGCGCGTAGGCGGCGAGAATGTCGGGGGTTTCATCGGTACTGCCGTTGTCCACCACCACGATTTCGTCGATGGCGTCCTGCGTCGTGAGCCGGTCGAGCGTGGCCCGGATGCTCTGCGCCTCGTTCAATACCGGGATCACGACGGACAGAATCGGTCTTGCGGGGACAGTCATTGGGAGTCAAAGGCTTTCGTGCGGCGAAAGATGTTGCAGCGATCCTGCAGCGGGGCCCCGACTCCAGCAAGCCGTGATAAATACTGGCATTCCTCTTCGTGCCATTGGAAATCCGATAGTCCCTGCCAAGCGCCGGTTTCTACCGTCGAGACACATTCCGGCCGAGTGGCCGAAATCTCGATGGAGGGATCCGCAGTGATGATCAATCGGATTGTGGCACGTAGCACGGTTGCGGCTGCCGGGCTCGGCGCGGTGGCAATGATGTTGGCGCCCAGCGCCGGTGCGACACCGGTCATGGCCGAGAAGGGCACGAACGACACCCAGGTCATCGATTGCCCCGGCCGCGCACCCGCATTCAAACCGGTCAAACTGGATAACGGATGCTCGACCGCACACCAGTATCTGACCGATATCACCTGGCAGGTGTGGGGTAACGACGTCGCGGTGGGCGAAGGCACCTATCACGTGAACAATTGCGAGCCTTCCTGCGCCGCAGGGACCTTCAACACCAGCCATGCCTGGATCGTGTTGTCCGACCCGGACTCCGCCACCCACCTGTTCACCAAGGTCACCACGCCCTCCCAGGAACGAGGCCAGTGGACCACCAGCCTGTTCCTGAAGTAGGGCGCTAGTACTGGTCGATGAGCTTTCGGACGGCGCGGGGGTCGGGGAGATCGGCGCGGTGGATGACCAGTTCGCGGCCGATCAGTAGTGCGCGGCGGGTGGCGGGGCCTGGATCCGGGAGCGAGTCCAGGTCCGAGAGGTGGGCGAAACCTACTATGCGACGGATGATTTCGGCGCCTGCGTAGCCGAGGGCGTCGGTCCAGACACGGGTCAGGAAGCGATCGAGGTAGGCGTCGTCGAAGAAGGTGTCGAGGCGGGTGGGCCAGAGCGCACGGAATTCGGATTCGAAAGCCTGCCAGGTGCGGGCGATCTCGTGCGTGTGGTCGGCCGGGCCGTCGAGGATGCGGGCGCGCGTCTCCGCAACGATCACGTTGCCCCAGTACAGGCCGAGATCGAAGCCGACGGGACCGACGAAGGAGAATTCGGGGTCGAAGATGCGGACCACTTCCGTGCCGTCGCGGTCGCCGGTCATGATGCTGCCGGTGTGCAGGTCGCCGTGGACCAGGGATTGCGCACCGGCCATGAAAGTGTGGCGCAAGTCGGCGATTTCGGTGCGTAGTTCCCGGTCGTCGCGGTAGGCAGCGGCGAGGTCGGCGACCGATTCGTGCCAGTGGTTGTGCTCGTGGCCGACGTAGGGCTCGGCGAGGATGAGGTCCTCGGTGATCTTGCAGAGTTCAGGGTTCACAGACTCCGCGATCAGCGCCTTGCGTTCCGCCGACGACATTCCGAAATCGCTGGTGGCGAAGGCCAGACGGGCGACGAAGATGCCGACCGCGGTGGACGCGCCGCCGAATCCGCCGCCTTCGTTGAGGACCGTGCGCAGCACCCGCAGGTCCGACAGGTTCTCCATGGTGAGCGCGTAGTTCTCGGCGTCGTAATCGTGCACCACCGGAATGGTTTCCGGTGCGACGGCGGCGACCCTGCGGTAGGCACGAGCCTCCGCGGTCGCGCGGGTTGGGCTCATGGGCCACGACGGTCCGGCGACCCGTACCCAGGGCAGGGCCTGCTTCACGGCCAGACTGCGGCCGTCGCGAGGGGTGGCGATGAACACCCGGTTCAGATTTCCGTCGGACACTTCGTGCACTTCGATATCGCTGTCCGCGAAGGGGTTTCCGTCGAACATCCCGCGCTCACGGAGATAGCCGGGGATATCGCCGGGTTCCAGAATTCGATAGTCCGCGGTCATGGCCGCTTGCCTCCCGACAGTGTGAAACTGAATATCAGCGCCAGGACCAGCACTCCGCCCTGTACGACATCCTGTGTGTAGTAAGGCAATCCGGCGATGGTAAGACCGGAGGAGATGATGCCGATCAGTACCGCGCCCAGGGCCGTGCCCCACACGTTCGGCTTGCCGCGCCCGAGCACCGAGGTGCCGACGAGAGCCACCGCTACCGCCTCGAGCAATTGCGAATTACCTGCGGACACATCGCCCTGCCCGATGCGGGCGGCCAGGATCAGCCCGCCGATCGACGCCAGCACGCCCGAGAGCACGTAGGCCAGACTTCGGTACGCCCCGACCCGGATTCCTGCCAGGCGCGCCGCCTCCCGATTGGCCCCGATCGCGTACAGCACTCTCCCCCAGCGGGTTCGGGCCAGAAATACCCAGGCGAGCACGGTCAGTACGCCAAAAATCAATACGGACGCAGGGATTCCGAGGACGCTGCCGCGATCGATGGACAGGAACCCGGAGGTGAATTTACCGGGCGCGGTCGTCCCGTCCGACAACGTCATTCCCGGCGAGATCGATTGCCCGTCAACGATGATCAGCTTCAAGCCCTGAATAACGAACATGGTGCCAAGGGTCGCCAGCATGTCCGGCACTCGCAGCAGCACCACCAACGCTGCGTTCACCAACCCGGCCAGCGCGCCCACGGCGAGCACCACCACGACCGCGACGGCACCGATCTGGTTGTGCACCACCATCGTTTCCGCCGCGACCGAGACGGCGAGGCCCGCGACCGCGCCGACCGACATGTCCAGTCCGCCGGCCGCCATGGTCAACGTGACGCCCAGACCGAGGATCGCGGCCACCGAGACGTAGCGCAGGATATCGAGCAGGGTCGCCGAATTGCGGAAGGTGGGCTCGCTCACCAGGAAGTACGCGAACAGCGCCAGCGTGACGACGATGAAGCCGTATCTCACGACGCCTTCGCGAACGCGCACCCCGGACTGTGCGGCGGAGACGACGGGTGTCGGTCGATCGGTGGTGGTCATCGCACATCTCCTGTGAGCGCGTGCAGGATGCGTTCGGGCTCGGGTTCGTAGGTGTCGAGTCGGATGTCGCCGTCGACGAGCACGATCACCCGGTCGGCGACTTCCAGCACCTCGTCGATATCGGCGGACAGCACCAGCACGGCCGCGTCGTCGCCCGCGAGCGCGCGGGCCTGGCGTCCGATATCGCGGCGAGCACCGATATCGACGCCACGGAAAGGCTCGTCCAGCACCAGCACTCGCGGCCGGTGCGCCAGCCAGCGGCCGACCACGATCTTCTGCTGGTTGCCGCCGGACAACTCCTCGATCAGGCTGTTCTCGTCGCGGGTGACCACGCCGAGCCGTTCGATGGTCAGGCGGGCCGCTTCCACCTCCCGGCTGCGGGTGATCAGGCCGGTGACACCGGAGATCGAGCGCAGGAACGGCAGCGAAAGGTTCTGCGCCAGTGACCATCCGGGAATCAACGCGTCGGCGTGCCGATCCTCCGGGACCAGGTGCACGCCCGCGCGGATCGCGTCCGCAGGATGGCGCGGGCGGTAGGCCTTGCCGTCCAACTCGAGCGCTCCGCTCGCGAAAGGCGCTGCCCCGAACAGCCCTTCGGCCAGCTCGGTCTTGCCCGCGCCGAGCAGCCCGACAATGCCGGTCACCTCACCCGCGCGCACGTCCAGGTCCTGCGGGCGACCGCCGGGCAGCAGCGCCACTCCGCGCACCGAGAGGACGGTATCGCCGCCACCGGGACCGGCATCGACGGGACGCAGCGTTGTCGCGGTGTGCGCGGTCGCGAGCATCGCCCGCAGTGCGGTGTCCCAGTCAAAGGGCCGCGGCAGGTCGGCGGTCACCCGGCCGTCGCGCAGCACCACCAATCGGTCCGCGAGGGAATCGATTTCGCCGAGTCGATGCGAGACGTACAGGACCGCGATGCCGTCCGCGCGCAGGCGTTCGACGATCGTGAACAGGCGGCTCGCCTCGGCCGCCGACAGGGCCGAGGTGGGCTCGTCGAGAATCAACAGCCGGGGCCGGGAGGACAGGGCGCGGGCCAGGATCAGCAGCTGCTGGTCGGATATACCGAGTTCGGCGACATCGCGCCGGAGCGTGCGGTCGTCCCAGTCCAGTTCGAGGGTTGACTGGATTTCTTTGGCCCGCAACAGAATTCCCCGCCCGCTCAACAGCGGATTGCCGCGACCGGTCGCCATTTCCTCGAACACGAGGTTCTCGGCCACCGACAGACCGGGCACCACGCCTGCCGCGATGTGCTGGTGCACGGTGCGAATACCGAGCCGTCGCGCGGCCAGTGGACTGTGCAGGCGCGCTTGCGCACCGGCGATCGACACCTGCCCGCGGTGACCGGGGTGCACGCCGGACAGCACCTTGATCAGCGTGGACTTCCCCGCGCCGTTCGCGCCGAGCAGCGCGACAACGCTTCCGGGCGCGATATCGAGATTCACGCCGTCGAGGACGGTCTTGCCGCCGAACGACATTCCGACGTCGTGCAGCGAAACCGCCGCCGCATCACCGTCAGTGAGCGACAACGGTGATCCAGTCGGCGGCGCTGACCTGGCCGAGATTCAGCTCCGGCAATGCCGCGCGCAACTGGTCGAGATTCTGAATCTTCTTGGACACCAGCAGATCCCGGCTCACCGCGACGGCCGGGAACTCGACAGTCTGCTTACCGAGCTGCCCGGCGACCTGCAGCGCGATGGTGCGCACCACCGCCGCACCGACGGCGGAAGGATCGGTACCCGCCGTCGCCACCCACGGGCTGTTGTCGGCCGTGATGATCTGAATGTCGGCGTTCGAGATATCCGCGCCCACCACCTTGACCGAGCTCTCCAGATGCTTGTTCTGCACCGCGAGCACCGTCCCCTTGGCCAACTCGTCGTACGGCGCGAAGATCCCCTTCACCTCACCGTGCTGCGTCAGCGCGGCACTCACCAACGGCACGGTGTCGGTGGCCGTCGAGTCGGTGACCTTGCCGACCTTGAACGCCTGATTCCACCCGTTCGCGCCAAGTGCCTGCTGCCACACCGCATCCCGCTTGTCCAACGGCGCGAACCCGGCCACGTTCACGTACCCGACCGGCACGTTCTTGCCGATCGCCGCAGCCAGCGCACCGATAGCGACCGATGCGATATCGGCGTCGTTCTGTCGAGTGGCGATCACCTTCGGATTGTTCGACTCGACGTCGTAGGTCACCACCGTGATCCCCTTGTCGACCGCCTGATCGATCAGCGGCGCGATGGTCGCCGGAAACCCGTGATCGACGATGATCGCCTTGGCCCCCGAATTGATGGCCGTGGACAGATCGGTGGCCTGCTTCGCGTTATCCGCCTGCGCGTCATAGACATTCAGATCGATCCCGATGGCCTTGGCCTGCGCCTTGGCGCCATTCCCCCACTGCTCGAAGTAATCCCCCGCCCCACTCTGCCGCACCAGTGCAACCTTCACCCCGCCCTGGTCGAACGGCGCGGGCTTCTTCCCCGTCGCCTGCACCACCGCCGGGGTAGTCGCCTGTGGCGCACCGGAATTCGACGACGACTGCGAGCACCCGGACGCCAACAACACAACAGCGAGCGCAGGCACGGCCAAAGCCGCCGAAAAGCGAGTCACAGCAAGCTCCGAACACTAGGTGGGCAACCCTCGGCAAACTACCCGCCGCCCCCACCCCTGACCCCCGATTCACTCCACGTGATCCGAACCCGTGACACAACGACGTGGAGCCGCCCTCAAGGGTGTTCGATTTGCTCGCGGAGGATGTCGGCGTGGCCCGCGTGGCGGGCGAAGTCTTCGATCAAGAACAGGTAGATGAAGCGGAGGGATACCTCGCCGAGACGGGAGTGGGTGCGGGTCTCGTCGAGCGTGTAGTCGGCGGCGATGAGGCGGGCGCGTTCGCTTCCGCGGTCGAATTCGGCGATTACGTCAGCAACGGTTTCGGTGTCGTCCACGAGGAAGCTCGCATCGCCCGGCGTTGTGCCGCCGTCGCATTCGCTCTCGGTTAGACCCGCGAGGACCTGCTGGAACCAGATCCGCTGTGCGGTCGCGGCATGCTTGACCAGTCCGATCGGAGTGGTCACCGAGGCGACGAGGCGGCGGCGGGCATCCGACTCGGACAGGTCGCGCAGCGTGTTGACCAACTCGGCCCGGTTGCGGTCGAGCATGTTCTCGAGCATTCGACGTTCATCGCCGATGGTGATTCGCGGTATCGACCAAGTCATTGCCGCACGACCCTCCGTCACTGACCTAACCCCACGGCGCTGGGTCGATGGGCCCGCCCGGCTTCCAGCCGCCGTTATAGCGAGGCGACACTTCATACCAGTCTATGTTGCCGCGCATCAGCATTTTGAGGATGTAAAAGAAGCTATCGATCTGATCGGCTTCCTGGTCATCGAAAGAGTATTTTCCGTAGTCGGGCATTGCCGCTTCTATGGCAAGGACCGATCGCAGGTAGCCATTGCACATGTCAACCACCGCGCGGATGGCTTCGTCGAGAGTCACTCCGTATTGATGGCGATACGCTATGACCGAGCTGCATCGATTGTTTGCGTAGAGGTCCCGGTCGAGCGAGTTCAGGTCGTTGACAAAACCTCCGTACAAGGCAACCAGATATTGGATGTGCTCGATTACCGGGTGCCGGAGAAACTTGGCTTCCGCATCGATCCCCATCGCCATCATCGCGCAGTCGGTGATATAGGTCTGACCATAGCTGTGTCGCCGCAGCCCTTGGTAGAGGTCGAAGTCGGGTGTCTGACTCAGGTAGTTCGCTCGCGCCTCCCAGACGCCGCTTTCGGCCGATGCGAGCAGTGACCGCGAGATCCGCGACCTCCACGGGTTTCCGAACCGCTGCTCGGTCTCGCGCAGCAGACTTACCAGTGTCCGATCCATCGGTTCGGAAAAGTCTTCACCATCACGCAACGGCGGATTATTGCTGAGTATGCGGATCTGCGTCCGCGCTGTAGAGTCCATGAACTTCTCGAAGAACCCGTCGAGTTCCTGGCCGGCATTGGTATCGAATCGCATCTCGAAAACGGCACCCCACGTCCACCACCGGTTGAGGAAGGAGCGATCGTCGGCACTTTTCAACATCGGGTGGGCCAGCGCGGTCCACAACGGAATGTCGATGGCGCGCACCAAATTGGCCGCATCGCTGTCCAAAGAGAAGAACCCTTGATCCGCGCCCCAGCGAATCAGTTCCTCCCCGGCCTCGGGATCCTTCACGACCACCGATGAGGGAATCGGACAGTACAGCTCGGGGATATGCATGTCCGACTCATTCCGAATCTGGTGTGCCGTGTCGTTGATGAAGACGTAAGCGCGGTTCTCGCGGAATCAGTGTCGGGCCGAGTCGAGCTTTGAGCGGTGCGGGAGGGAAGGTGACCGGCTGGACAGTCCATCGCGCGGCAATCGTTGCGAGAGCGAGGGTTTCCTCGGCGAGTGCGAAGGTCTCGCCCATGCACTTGCGGGCGCCCGCCCCGAAGGGGATCCACGCGTTGCGTGGCCATTGCGTCGATTGATCGGCGCCCCACCGATCGGGATCGAAGCGGTCGGGGTCGACGAACAGGTCGGCCCGATGGTGGATGAGGTAGGGGCTGTAGATCATCGCGCTGCCGACGGGAAGCGGAACTCCCGCCAGCGTCGTGTCCACCATGACGGTCCGGGTGAAGATCCAGCCGGGCGGATACAGCCGCAAGGATTCATTGAGGATCTGCTGTGTCAACCGAAGCTGCGGCAGGTCGTTCCAGGTCGCGATCCGCCCCTCGAGCACGACGTCGACTTCCGAAAGTAGCCTCTCCAAGATGTGCGGGTGATGCGCCAGTAGGTGCAGCGCCCACGTCAACGACGTTGCCGCCGTTCCGATCGCGGCTGTCAGGAGAGTCAGGACTTGGTCTTGGATCTCCGCATCGCTCAAGGGGTCACCGGCTTCGTCGCGCGCCGCAAGGAGTGCCGATAACACGTCGCCGTAATCGATTCCACTGCGGCGGTAGCTGTCGATGACAGCATCGACGGCACTACGAACGCGAGCGAGAGCGCCGTGGAAACGACGATTCCAGGGGGCAGGAAAATTGTCCGGCAGAGGGGCGATCGCGTACCGAAGGACACCGCGGTTGATGTCGGCAAGCGACTCCTCGACGGCAGCCGCAGCGGGTCCGGCCGAATCGGCGACGAACAAGGCCTTCGCCGTTATCCGACTGGTGAGTCGGCTCGCCTCCGCATAGACATCGATGGTTTGACCGTCGTGCCATGACCCCACGAGGCGCGCGATCTGCTCGGTCATTATCCGCGAGTATCCAGAGAAACGGCCGCTGTGAAAGGCGGGTTGGAGAAGCAGCCGCTGCCTGCGGTGATCGTGGTACGAACAGGTTCCCACACCATTGCCGAGGACTTTCCGAAATCCAGCGTGGACCCGCCCACCCATATCGTATGCACGATTGTCGATGAGCACTTGGTGGGTCAGGTCCGGATCGCAGACGACAATGGCCTTCCAGGTCCCGATACGGACCTCCACCAGATCGCCTTGCGCCGGTAGCGATTCCAGGAACCCGAGGCCCGTGCGCAGCTGAAGCAGGTGACCGATCAGCGGCAAGGCTCCGCTAGCTGCTACCACCTTCGACCCGACCTCCACGATGACCCATCTCCCCGATTCGTTGAAAGCGTGTGGATGTCCTCGAGCGTGAACAGACCGCGCGGTGCGCTGATGTGGTGAATGTGTTTGTCCTGCATAGATACTCGGTCATTTCGATGGTAAATCGGGATGGTGCCGGGTGGGGCGGGTTTCTACACTGAGGTGACCGTTTCGTTTGTGAGGGGCTGCGATGGTCGACGTGACGACTTTGTCGATCGAGGATCACCGGCCCGAGGCCCTTCTGGCAGCGGCCGCCACCGTGTGGCTTCCGGTGTTACGGCACGTGGTAGCGACCGCGCCGGAGCCTTTGGCCCGGATGTCGGGCTATCACTTCGGGTGGTGGGATGCCGACGGCACCGCGGTGGCGGCGCAGCCTGGCGGAAAGGGCTTCCGGGGTGGGCTCGCGGTGTGTGCGGGTGTGGCGTGCGGGGCAAGTCCGGGCCAGGCCGCGCGGGCGGGCGCAGCGGTGGAGTTACTGCACAATTTCACGCTGGTGCACGACGATCTGATGGATCGCGATCGTCTGCGACGCGGGCGCGCCACGGTGTGGAGCCTGTGGGGTGTCGATACCGCAGTGCTGATCGGGGATGGGTTGCATGCGTTGGCGATCCAGACACTCGCGGGGCAGCTGCCGTCGACGACGGCGGTGGCGATGGTCGCGTGCCTCGAGGCCGCTGCGGTGGAATTGTGCCGGGGCCAGTACGAGGATCTGGCGTTCGAAACACAGGCCACAGTCGGGATGGCCGACTATGTGCGGATGGTGACCGGAAAGACGGGGGCACTGATGGGTGCCGCGTGCGCGCTGGGCGCACTCGCCGCCGGTGCCGAAATCTCGGTGGTAGTGGCGTTGGAAACGTTCGGCCGCGCGCTCGGGGTGGGGTTCCAGATCGCTGACGATCTGCTCGGGATCTGGGGAAAACCAGCGGTTACCGGCAAGCCCGTCGGCGCGGATCTGGCCCGGCGCAAGCGGTCGCTGCCGGTGCTGTTGGCCTTGGCCGGCGGCGGTGACGTGGCTGCGGAGTTGGCAGCGTTGTATCGCCCCGGGCCGAAGCTGACTTGCCGGCAGATCGCGCGCGCGACAGCATTGTTGGAGGCGAGCGAAGCGCGTCAGATCGCCACTGCCGAAGCTGATCGCCGGATCGCGCAGGCACTCGCGGCACTTCCCGAACACATCTCGACCGCCGATCTGAGGATTCTGGCGCAGGCTGTTGGGCGACGATGGGCCTGAGCGAAAAGCGCGTCTCAGCGGTTGAATTCGCCGTTGGCGACGCCCTTGGTGAATGCTGTCCATTCGGCGGCGTTGTAGGTCAGCGTGACACCCCGGGTGTCACTGAGCTTCGCGTCTCCGTCCGCAGAGATGTAGACGGACAGGCATTCTCGGATGCGACCGGAGTTGTCGGTCAGCACGAGGTCCAAGAAGGCGGGCCAGAGGTCGGGAGCGACTGTGAGCATCGGCTGGTCGGCAGGAGGACCCGCGTATTTGCTGTCTCGGATGAGGACATCGTCAGCGCTGTGGGCGATCTCGACGCAGGTACCGTCTCCACCGCTGAATGAAGATTTGAAGAAGCTAGCGCTCACAGTCTCACCCTAACTCTCGCAGGCAATCTCCTTGATCAGCGAGAGAGAGCGATCACGGTCCAACGCGTCTACTTGGATCTGGTTGAAGAGGTAGTCAAGTGTCGTGACCCACTTGCGGTCATCGGCGACCTCGAAATATGCGGCACCCTCTACCCATCCAAGTTGGGGAAGCCTCGCGCTTGCGAAATTCAACAGGTGGAACGTCGCCGAATTGAGACTTGCGATTGCCGCACCGGCCTCAAATGGGACGATCCGAATGTCGAGCGTGTCTGGATGCCCCTCGGCCATCGCGATCAGGTGTTCCAGCTGTTTGCGCCGGATGCCATGGTCACCGACCCGGTACATCAACGCAGCTTGTCCGATTACGACCGAAAGCTCCAGTGGCTCAGGATCTTCGAGTCGAAGTTGCCGCTGCAGACGCGCGCTGACACGCTGCTCGACCTCGGTCGGCCTGGCCGTGGTCACCTGGGCCTTCATCAGGGCGCGGATGTAGTCCTCGGTCTGAAGCAGGCCGGGTATGACGGTGCTCTCGAAGCTGCGCACACTCTGAGCTCCGGCCTCCAGACCGTAGAAACGCATGAGCTGTTCATTGAACAATGCGGAGTACTCCGCGAACGGGCCATGCCCCTTGGCGACCTCACGCAGCTCGGAAAGTTCCCGGTGCTCATCAGGATCGAACTCGAGCAGCTGAACCAGGGCCGTCAGCTTCTGCTCGGTCAGTACGCCCCGCCCCTTCACCAACTTCGACCAATACTGCGGGCTGACATCGATCGCGCGGGCGATCGCGCTCGTCCGCTCACCGCGTTCCTCAGCACGTGAACTGATGCGCAACATCAGTTCCCAGCGAGCGACCGCCGGAGACACCGGTGCCATCTGACCTCGATCCTTTTGCCGTTATCGGACTGCCCCTCCCGGGCGTCGCGCGGTGGGGATTCCCCGATGACCGCACCCCGCAAAATGCCCAATTGACGCTGGTAGCGGGCCAATTCGCGCACGTGCCACTAACTAACCGCCACCGCGTGCACGGTAGGCACCGCGCGATGGCCAACCCCTACTTCTCACGGCGGTGCGCATGATCAGACTGCCCGATTGGGTGCAAATCGGCGCACCCGTCCGATTTCGGATGACAGGCAGGAATGAGATCGATTGCACCATCGCCGCCGTCACGTCCGCCGGAAGAGTCACTCTCTGCAACGGCGAATCCTTCGACTCGACCGACTTGATGCCCGGGAGTCTGGATGCCACACGGTATTTCGAGAAGTTCAACCGACTGTCGGGCATGCTGAAATCCGCGCGCAAGGGCTGACGCGAAAGTGGCGCGCACCCGAGGGG
>NZ_JBHZAC010000023.1:0-96459 GCF_042753865.1 Nocardia sp. NPDC059240
GGGGGGGGCGCGGGGGGGCGCCCCCGCCCCGGCCCCCCCCCCGGTCCCGCACCAGCGCGAGGCCCTGCGCCCGGTGCGGGGTGCCGCCGCCTGTCCCGGAGTCCCCTTCCTGGCAGGCGGCGGGGTCTCAGGCGGCGCGCACCTGCGGGGTCAGCCCCCACTCGCGCGCCAGCAGTTCGTGCGACCGCAGCCGGTCGGCGTGATCGAAAGCCACACTGGTGACCACGATCTCGTCCGCGCCGGTGAGCTTGTGCAGCGCCTGCAGGCGGGCGGCCACGGTGGCCGGAGAGCCGACGAACTGGGTGGTGACCCGATCGTCGACCAGGCGGCGCTGCTGATCCGAGAGCGGCGGCGCGGTCTCGGGATCCAGGTATTCGGCGGCACCGGCACCACTGCGGATGCTGTAGACCCAGTGGCCGTAGCTGGAGGCCAATCGCTGTGCGGCGGCATCGGTTTCGGCCACCACCACATCGGCGGACACCACCAGGTACGGGCGTGGGAAGCGGGCCGACGGGCGGAATGCCGCGCGATACGCCTCCACGGTTTCCACGATGGTGCCCGGCGAGACGTGGTAGTTCGCGGCGAACGGCAGCCCCAATCGTCCTGCCAGCTGGGCGCTTTCGCCACCGCTGCTGCCGAACAGCCACGGCTGGATGTCCGCACCCTCACCGGGGATCGCGTGCAGATCGACACCGTCGGGGGTGACGTAGCTGCCGTCCAGTAGCGCGAGGATGTCCTCGACCTGATCGGTGTAGGGCAACGGTTGCGCGCCGGGCAGGTGCAGCGCACCCAAAGCCGCCTTCACCCTGGAGAAGTCGAGCAGCTGGCCGGGGAAGAACGGCGGCGGCAGCACCACGCCGTCACGCACCTCGGTGGGGCGATCCGGCGCGGGCACCGGGGGCACGCCCGCCGAGCGCACCTGTTCGCCACGGTGTCCGGATCGGCCGAGGCCCAGGTCCAGGCGGCCCGGATACAGGGCGTCGATGGTGCCGAATGCCTCCACCACCGAGATCGAGGTGTGGTGGCCGAGTTGCACGGCTGCCGATCCGACGCGAATGGATTCGGTTGCCGCGGCGATCAATCCGATCAGCGTGGTGGGCGCGGCGCTGGCGACCTTGACGAAATGGTGCTCGGCGACCCAGAACCGGTGGTAGCCGAGATGTTCGGCATGCCGGGCCAGCTCGACGGTATTACGAATCGCCTGCTGCGGAGTGGATCCGGCGCTGATGGGCGCCAGATCCAGGACCGAGAGTGGGATGGTCATGCTGCGTGCTCCTTCCGCGGATCCTGTTCGCCCGCTTCGACGGCCAGCGGCAGCCGGTTCTCAGCCGGGGCGAGCGGGCAGGTGGCGTAGTCGGTGAACGCGCAGGGCAGGTTGACCGCGCGATTGAAGTCGAGGGTCAGGGTGCCGTCGGCGTCCGGCTTGGTGAGATCGAGTCGCCGGGCACCGCCGTAAGTGGTGACGCCGCTGGTCGCGTCGGTGAACAGCACGTGCAAGCCGAGGGCCTGATTGCCGAAGACGACGAAGGCGTGCTGCTCGCCGCCGAGTTCGAAAGTCACTGTGCCGGTGGCATTGTGGTGGTGTTCGAGACCGGCCACCACCGCGCCGGTGGTCACGATCTGCGCCACCTCGAATGGCTGGAAGGTACCGGTGACGACCCAGGCCGGATCCGGCCGATACGACGGAATCTCGGTGAAGGCGGCCAGGGTCGGTGAGGCGGGGTCGTGCACGCGCAGGGCGAACAGCCCGCTGCGGCGGATCACCTCGATGACGCGGTCGCCGGTGCGCACCTCGAGGCCCGGCGCGCCCTCGCCCGGGGTGAGCACCACGGATCCGGCGAGTGCCGAACCGTCGAGGGACAGTTCCCCCGATTCGACGGTGACATGGACGTTCTCACCCTCGGCGCGCCAGCGGCCGGGCAGTCCCTCGACGATCTCGTCCTTCGCGTCGAGCCAGTGCAGCGCGGTCAGGCTCAGCCAGCCCAGCGGTTGCCGCGCCCAGGCGGCGCGTTCGGTGCGGAAGGTGGCCCACTGCTGATCGAATTCGGTGGTCGTAGCGGTCATGAGGCGCGTACTCCTTCGGTGCCGTGGTGTGGGTGACGCAACCCCAGGTGGTGACGCAGGGTCGGGCCGGTGTACTCGGTGCGGAAGCTGCCCAGGGACTGCAGTTCCGGGACGACCTGGTCGACGAATTCGTCGAGTCCGGCCGGGGTCAGGTAGGGGACCAGGACGAAACCGTCGGCGGCGTCGGACTGGACGTAGCGGTCGATCTCCGCGGCCACCTCACGCGGCGTGCCCACGAACTGCTGGCGGGCGGTGGTCGCGATGATCAACTCGCGGATGGAGAGATTTTCGGCGGCGGCCTTGGCCCGCCAGGCCGCGGCGATGGCGTGCGGATCCTTGGCGTGCCGGACCCGCCCGCGGGTGATGTTCACGTCGGCGGCCGGATCGACGTCCGGCAGCGGGCCGTCCGGGTCGTAGGCGGAAAGGTCACGGCCCCAAACCTGTTCGAGGAAGGCGAGGGCGGTCTGCGGCGTCACCTGCTGACGGCGCAGGTGGTGGGCACGCTCGTGCGCGTCGGCGGTTGTCTCGCCGAGCACGAATCCGGCGGCGGGCAGAATCTTCAGCTCGTCGCGGCCACGGCCGTACTTGGCCAGCCGGCCCTTCACATCCTGGTAGAACCGCTGCCCGTCCTCGAGTTCGCCGTGTGCGCTGAAGATGACATCGGCGGTGGCGGCGGCGAATTCGCGGCCCTCGTCGGAGTCCCCGGCCTGGATCTGCACCGGATAGCCCTGTGGACTGCCCGGCAGTACGAACTGCCCGTCGATCTCGAACTGTTCGCTGACGAAGTGGACGGCCGGAACCGGCGGCGCGAAAACGCCACGCTCCCGATCGATCACGAGCTCACCCGCGGGGCGGCTGTCCCACAGTGCCCGGGTGGCGTCCACGACTTCGCGAGCGCGGGTGTAGCGCTTGGCGTGTTCGAGGTAGCCGCCGCGCCGGAAGTTCTCGCCGGTGAACGCATCGGAGGAGGTGACCGCGTTCCAGGCGGCACGGCCACCCGAGAGATGGTCCAGGGTCGCGAATTGCTTTGCCAGTTCGAAGGGTTCGTTGAAGGTCGTGTTGATGGTTCCTGCGAGCCCGAGGTGCGTGGTGACCCCGGCCAGCGCGTTGAGCACCGTGAAGGTATCGGGGCGACCGACCACGTCCAGATCGTGGATGCGCTCGCGGTGTTCACGCAGGCGCAGGCCCTCGGCCAGGAAGAAGAAGTCGAACAGGCCACGTTCGGCGGTGCGGGCCAGGTGCACGAAGGAGTCGAAGTCGATCTGGCTGCCCGAGGATGGATCGGTCCACACGGTGTGGTGATTGACGCCCGGGAAGTGAGCGGCCAGGTGAATCTGTTTGCGCAGTCGCGGATCCGGCATGGTGACTCCTCAGGCGGTCGCGTAGCGGGAGGCGGGGCGCGCCAGGCCCAGTCGTCCACGCAGGGTCGGGGTGAGGGCGGGCAGGTGCGGCAGCGCGGCGGGTAGCGCCAGCGGTCGCAGCACCACACCGTCGGCGGCACAGTCGTTTTCGATTCGGCGCAGGATGTCGCGGAGTTCGGCGGTGGTGCCGATGTGGAACACCGTCGGCGGAGCCGGGGTGGCGATCCAGTCCTCCAGCTGGGCGACCTCGGCGGCCGCCGCGTCCACACTGTCGGCGAGATGAATGTCGAGGTCCAGCAGCACGCGCACCCGGTTCGGGTCGCGGCCCGCGGCGGCGACCGCGGTCCGCAGTTCGGTGCGGGTGGCGGCGGCGGACGCGAGATCCGGTGCGGCAATACGGATCAGGTCGGCGCGGTGCACGGCGAGCCGGATGCTGTGCGGGTCGCCGGCGCGCACGGTGACCAGCGGTTGCCCCTGAGGTGGGCGCGGGGTGATGGAGGGCCCCTTCACCGAGAAGTGCGCACCGGTGAAGTCGATGTAGTGCAGTTTCGCGCGGTCGATGAAGCGGCCGGTGGGTTCGTCGCGGATCTCGGCGTCGTCCTCCCAGCTGTCCCACAATCGGGTGACCACCTCGACGGCCTCATCGGCTTCCTGCCAGCGCGAGCGTTCGTCCTGCTCCGGCTTGCGCCCGAACAGCGCGGCCTCGCCCGCCGACACGGTGACCTCCCAGCCCGCCCGGCCCTTGGTCGCGAAGTCCAGGCTGGCAATGGCTTTGGAGAGGTGGAAGGGCTCGGTGTGGGTGACCGACGCCTGCGGGATCAGGCCGATGCGGCGGGTCGCCGCGGCGGCGCGGGCTGCCACGGCCACCGCGTCCAGGCGGCCCGGCACACCCGCCGTCGGCAGCGTGAAGGCGTCCGGCAGGAACGCGAGATCGATCCCGGCGTCCTCGGCGGCCCGCAGCACGTCCACCCAGTAGGGCGCGCCGAACACGTCCTCGGCGCGGGAGTCGGCCCGCCGCCAGGAGGCGGGGTGTACGCCGGTCCCGGACAGTTCCAGGCCCAGCAGCAACGGTGACGGGTGCGGCATCAGGCTGTCCTTTCGAGCGGGGTGGGGACCTCGGGCACGGCGACCCGGGGCACGGCCGCGAGCAGCTCGCGGGTGTAGTCATTGGCCGGATGGTCGAAAAGCTGTGCGGTGTCTGCCGTCTCGACGACGACGCCTTGGCGCATGACGGCGACGCGATCGGCCAGGCGGCGCACCACGGCCAGATCGTGGGAGATGAACAGGTAGGCGAGACCCAGTTCGGCTTGCAGGCGTTCGAGCAGCTCCAGAATCTGCGCCTGCACCGAGACGTCCAGCGCGGACACCGGTTCGTCCAACACCAGCAGCTCCGGGCGCAGAGCCAGCGCGCGGGCGATGGCGACGCGCTGCCGCTGCCCGCCGGACAGTTCGGCGGGACGCCGATCCAGGTAGGCGGCGGGCAGGGCGACTTGGTCCAGGAGCTCCGCGACCTGATCGCGACGCGAGCGCCGGTCGCCGATGCCGAACGCCTGCAAGGGTTCCGCGACGATCTTGCCGATACTGAGCTTGGGGTTCAGCGAGACGTAAGGGTTCTGGTAGACGACCTGGATGCGGCGGCGCAGCGCGCGCAACCCGGACCCGCGCAGAGCCGTGATGTCCTGGCCGTCGAAAGTGACCGTGCCCGCGTCGGATTCGGCGAGCCGGGCGATGATACGGGCGGTGGTCGACTTGCCCGAACCGGATTCGCCGACCACGGCCAGGGTTTCACCGCGATGGATCTCCAGGGAGACGTCGTCGACGGCGGCCAGCGTGAAATCCTTGGTGATGCGGAAGGATTTGCGCAGGCCGGTCGCCGTCAGCAGCGGCGTCGTCCGTTCCCGGGCCGGGCGCGGTGGCACGGCGTCGGCCGCCTCGAGGCTCGGCGCGGCGGCGATCAAACGCCTGGTGTACTCGTGCCGCGGATTGCCGAGCACCTCGGCGGCGGTGCCGGTTTCGACGATCAGGCCCTCGCGCATGACCGCGATCCGGTCTGCGCGTTCGGCGGCCACCGCCAGGTCATGGGTGATCAGTAGTACCGCCGCCCCCGTTTCCTCGGTGCGCCGGGCGAGATGGTCGAGGATGCGGCGCTGCACGGTGACGTCCAGTGCGCTGGTCGGCTCGTCCGCGATCACCAGTTCCGGCCCACACGCCAGCGCGATTCCGATCAGCACCCGCTGGCGCTGACCACCCGAGAGGTCCTGCGGATACTGCCGCGCCCGCAGCTCCGGCCGATCCAGCCCGGCCTCCTCCAGAATCCGCACCGCCTCCAGCCGAGCGGTCCGGCGATCCGCCCGGCCGTGGATGCGCAGCACCTCCCCGACCTGTTCGCCGATGCGCAGCACCGGATTCAACGAGGTGCCCGGATCCTGCGGCACCAGCCCGATGTGCGCGCCCCGAATCCGCCGCAGCGTCCGCTCCGGGGCCTGCTCGATACGCTCCCCGGCGAAGGTGATCTCACCCCCGGTGACCTGGCCACCGTTCAGCAGCCCGATCACCGCGTGCGCGAGAGTGGACTTCCCCGAACCGGACTCACCCACCAACGCGACGGTCTCCCCGCGCCGCACCTCGAGCGATACCCCGCGCACCGCGGCCGTCGTCCCGGTGCTGCCCCGGTATTCGACCTGTAGCCCCTCAATGCTCAACAGGTGATCGGTCATCGCGCACCGTCCTTCTGCAATGCGCGCGCAATGCGCTGGGTGGACAACACCAGGACGACGATGACCAGGCCCGGCAGCGTGGTCAGCCACCAAGCGGTGGCCAGGAACGCGCGCCCGTCCGAGACGAGCGAGCCCCACTCCGGAGTGGGTGGCACCGCCCCGTAACCGAGGAAGCTCAACGAGGCCACGAACAGGACCGCGACCCCGAAGTCGACCGCCGCCAGCGCTGCCACGGGGCCGTAGGCATTACGCAGTACATGCCGAAACAGCACCGTGTGCCACCGCACCCCGGAGGCGAAGGCCGCCTCCACGTACGGTGCGCGCCGCACCCGCAGTACCTCACCGCGCATTACTCGCGCGAACCTGGCGATGAGCGAAACACCCACCGCGATAGCGACATTGCGGGTGCCCAACCCCAGCACCGTGATCATGGCGAGCGCCACCAGCAGGTCCGGGATGGACAACATGACGTCGACGACCCGCATGAGCGCCGAATCCAGCCTGCCACCCGCGGCCCCCGACACCAGCCCGACGAGCGAGCCCACGACCAGACCCAGCAACACGGCGAAGACGGTGGCGCTCAACGAGAGCCCGGTACCGTGCACCACCCGCGTATACAGATCGCGGCCGAGATTGTCGGTACCGAACCAATGCTCGCCGCTGGGCGCGCGCAGTTTCTGCGCCGGAATGCCCCTCAGCGGATCACGACTCGCGAACGCCGACGGCAGGACGGCCCAGGCCAGCACCAACAACACGACGACACCGGAGGCGGCCAGTCCGAGATGGCCGCGCACCCACGTCAGTGCGGCACGGCCGGAAAAGGCTCGAGCCGAGCCGAATCCGCGCGGCCGGTCGGACTGCTCGGCGCGCTCATCGACCGTGTCACCGCGCTCACGCAAGGTCAGGGCGTCAGGCATCGGACGCCTCCCCGTCCTCCACCCAATAGGCGATGCCCGGGTCCAGGAGGGGATGGGTCAAGGTGATGACGCGTAGTTGGGAGCGCGGGCCGGACGGGACGCGCAGGCGCCGGCGCAGGTTGCGGATCAGGTGGCTGGTCGGGCGGTCAGGCATGAGCGCGCTCCTTCGGTGCGTTGCGCTGCACCACACGGGGATCCAGAAGTGGATAGGCGAGGTCGATGAGCAGGTTGACGGTGACGAAGGCCAGCGCGGCGAACACGACGATGCCCTGCACCACCGGGATGTCCTCGTGCAGCACCGATTCCTGGGTCAACCGGCCCAGTCCGGGGCGGGAGAACACGGTTTCGGTGACCACGGAGCCCGCCAACACCTGCCCGACCCAGAGACCCGCGACCGTCAACGCGGGCGCAGCGGCGGGCCGCAGGACATGGCGCAGCTGCACCCACCAGCGGGACGCGCCCTTGGCGAACGCGACCTCCACGAACGGCTGCCGCCACGTGTCGACCAGGCTCGCGTAGAGCACCTGCGCGATCACCGCGCCGACCGGCAGCGCGAGGGTGACGGCGGGCAGGATCGTGCCGCCGAATCCGGTGCCGCCGAACGCGGGTACCAGTCGCAGCCGGAATGAGAACAGTTGCAGCAACAGCAATCCCACCCAGAACGCGGGCAGCGACGCGCCGACGGGCGGCAGTGCGGTCAGCAGACCGCGCAACCACGGCCGCCGGGTATAGGCGGCGGCAAGCGCGAGCGCCGTCCCGCCCGTGATCGCCAGCAGCAGGCCGAGCCCGGCCAGCGCCAGGGTCGAAGGCAAGGCATCGGCCAGCGCGCCGGTGACGGTCTGACCGCTGAAGATCGAGTGTCCCAGATCGCCGCGCACCGCATGCGTGAGCGCCGTCCAGTACTGCGTCCACAGCGGTTGATCCAGGCCGTATCTGGCCCGCATCTCGGCCACCGCGGCGGCGTCGACCGGGGTCCCGGTGGCGGCGTTGGCGGCCATGTCCACGGGATCGCCCGGGAGCAGGTACAACACGATGAACGACAGCGTGAATGCCGCCCACAGCACGCCCACCGCCTGCAGTACCCGTCCGATCACGTAGCGGCCCATGGGATTACCGCCTCAGCCAGGTGTCGTGGAACTGGAGGCGGGCCGAGGCTTCGAACTTGACTCCGGCGGTGTTCTTGCCGACGCCGATGGCTTGGGAGAGTTCGATGGTGGGGATCCACAGGCCCTGGTCGAGGACTGCGGACTGGGCGTCGGCGATGATCTTGGCGCGGGCGGCCGGGTCGGTGACCGAGAGTTGCTGCGACAGCAGGGTGTCCAGGGGTTCGGCGGGGCCGCGGGCGTTCAGGTTGCGCTGGTCGACGGCGAAGGTGGTGCGCAGGATGTCGCCGTCGGCGCGGGTGGAGTTGTAGTAGTCGAAGTCGAAGTCCTTGTTGTTCTGGCGCACATTGGATTCCGCCACCGACAGCGGTTCCAGGCGCAGATCGAAGCCGACGGCCCGCAGCTGCTGCTGGGTGAGTTCGAGAATGGCCTGGTTGCCGGCGAACACCGGGGCGAAGATGACGCTCGCGGTCAGTCGCTGACCGTCCTTGACGCGGATGCCGTCCGCGCCGGGCACCCACCCGGCCTGGTCGAGCTGCTTCTTCGCCGCGTCCGGGTCGTACTTCACCCGAGCCGAAAGGTCCACGTAGCCGGGCGTTTTGGCGGCCAGCACGCTGGTCGCGAGCTGGAACTGCGGGCCCAGCACGGTGTCCACCAGTTCCTTGCGGTTGATGGCGGGCACCAGGGCCGACCGCACCGCCGGATCGCGCAGCGGGCCCCGGGTCACATTGACCTGCAAGCCGAACGGCACGCCCGGGTTGGCGGTGAACTGCACCCGGCCGCCGCCGGACTCGATCTGCGAGACATCCTGGGGCAGTGCGTCACTGATGGCGTCGAGCTGCCCGGAGGCGAGACTGCCGGTGCGCACCCCGGACTCCGGGACCACGGTGAACACGATCTTGTCGAGGTATGCCTCGCCCTGCGTGGCGAACACCGCGGAGCCCCAGGCATATCCGGTGCGCTTGGCCAGCGTCGCGGAGGTGTTCTGCTTCCACTCGGTGTAGGTGAACGGGCCGCTGCCGACATTCGTGCCCAGGCAGCGGTCGTCGGCCGACTTCGCGACGGTGGCATCGGACTGGATGCCGAGCTGCGGGGTCGAGGTCGCCTGCAGGAACTGCGCATTCGGGCCGGTGAAGTCGACTCGCACGGTGTGCGGATCCACCACCGTGCTGCCGCTGTATCCGGCCAGGTAGCTCGCGCCGAGCGGAGCCTTCGCGCCACCGAGCGCCACGATCGAGTCGAAATTCTTGCGCACCGAATCCGCGGTGAGCGGGGTGCCGTCGCTGAAGGTGATGCCGTCCTTCAGGTGGAAGGTGAAGGACTTGGCGTCCGGCGAGACCGTCCAGCTGTCGGCCAGCCACGGCTTCAGGTCACCGGTGGCCGGATCCTGATCGACCAGGGAGTCCACGATCTGCCGGGTCACGTAAATGGTCTGATTGGTGGCCGACTGCGCCGGATCCGAGCAGGTCGGGGCGAGCGACAGGCCATAGCGCAGGGTGCCGCCGGTCTGCGGCGGGCCCGACGGCTCGCCGGTGCCGCCATTGTCACCACCGCTGCCGCAGGCGGCGAGGGTGAATGCGGCGGCGACCGCACCGGTAAGTGCCACAGCACGTCTCATCGGGGATCTCCGGAGGGGTAGCGGTCGGCGCCGAGCGGACGGCTCGGAATGCGGCGACGCAGTTCGGGGGCGACCTCGGCCTGGAACAGTTCGAGGCTGTCGTAGTGCTGGGCCTCGGTGCGGCCGTCGGCGTCGGCACTCAGGTGGATGACCTCGTGGCCGAACCGCTCGTGGTAGCGGCTCACCTTGTCCAGCACCTGCTGCGGGCTGCCGATCAGCGCCGAGGAGCGCGCGGCGAAATCCTCGACCGTCTCGAAGACGATGGGCACGTCGAACTTTCGCGCCACCGCCTGCCGCGCCTCGAAGATCGGCCGATAGAGGTCCAGCGCCTCCTGCGAGGTGCGGGTCACCAGGAAGCCCGCGGTGCCTGCCCCGACCAGCGCCTGCGCCGGGTCATGGCCGTAGGCGGCCCAGCGCTCCCGGTAGTGGTCGATCAGCTCCGCGTATGGCTCGATCGAGTAGGTGACGTTCGCGGAGAACAGCGGATCACCGTGCTGCGCAGCATAATCCGCGGACTCACGGCTGGTGGCGCTGCCGTGCCAGACCCGCAACCGCGGCTGCAACGGCCGGGGCAGCGCCTTGGCCTCGGTCAACGCCGGACGGAAACGACCCGACCAGGTGACGCTCTCGCTCTCCCAGAGCTTGCGGAACAGCTCGTAGCCCTCGCGATTGCGGTCCCACTGGTCATCGGTGGTGACGTGGAACAGCTTGGCCTGCGCCGCACCGTTGCCCTTGCCGATGATCAGTTCCAGGCGACCGTCCGACAGATTGTCGAGGGTGGAGTAGTCCTCGAAGGCGCGCACCGGATCCAGCAGGCTCAGCGTGGTGACACCGGTGAACAGGGCCAGCCGCGAGGTGACGGCCGCGAGATGGCTCAGCACCACCGGCGGGGCGGCGGAGATGAACGGATCCTCGTGCCGCTCCCCCACCGCGAAGCCGTCGTAGCCGAGATCCTCGGCCAGCCGGGCGTTGTCGACCACCCGGCGCAGGCGCTGCCGGGGCGTCTCGGTATCGCCCGTCACCGGGTCGGGGGTGTGCGTGATCAGCGTCAGGAGCAGGAATTTCATGCCGGAATCGCCTCCGAGTCGCGCGCCACGCTCATCCCTTCTTCTTGGGTAGTCCGGGGGGATTGATCTGCGACTGCTTCACCGCTTCGCCGCCGAGGCCCCAGCGGTCGAGCACCTTCTGATACGTGCCGTGATCGATGGCGTACTGGATGGCCTGCCGCACCGGGCCGATCAGCCCGTTGTCCTTACGCGTCAGCGCCGCGATCTCGGCCTGCAGCGCATCGCCCGCGCCCGACCAGGTGGTCAGGATCTTGGTACCGGTCGTCGCGGAGTGGTACTGCGCCGACGGGTTGGGGCCCACATAGCCGTCGATCCGGCCCGACGAGAGCGCCAGGTAGTAATCCGAAGGCTGCTGGTAGTAGGCGAGATCCAGCTTCGGCAGTCCCTCGGCCACGTTCTGGTCGTTCCAGCCGACCAGCAATTGCTCCTGATTGGTGCCGGACGTCACGCCGATCTTCTTGCCCGCCAGCGACTTCCGGTCCTGGTAGGTCCAGGTCGAGTCCTTGGGCACCTCGAGGGCGATATTGTCCAGGCGGTAGGTGGCGAAGTCGTACTTCTCCTTGCGCTCCTCGGTGACCGTGGCATTGCTGACGAACAGGTCCGCCTCACCGGAATCGATCTTCACGAAGTTCTGCGCCCAGTCGCCGTTGCGGCGCTCCGCCTTCAAGCCGAGGATGTCGGCGATCAGAATGGAGATGTCCACCTCGGAACCGACGATGGTGCGGTCGTCGGTGGCGTAGAAGCCGAGCGGCGGCGTCGCACCGATGGTGCCGGTCACCACCAGCGTCCCGCGATCGCGAATCGCCTGCGGCACCTGCGCGGCAATCGAATCCACCTTCTCCGCGTGCACCCGTCCGGCCTGTTCCGGTGACAGGTCGTAGGTCAGGCCGTTCACGCTGCGGGTGTCGGAGGTACCGCCGTCGCCCTTGCCACAGGCACCCACCAGCAGGCTCAGCAGGGTGACGGCGATCAAGGCGCTGGTCCGTCTGCGACGGCTCGCCAGGGACATGGGCGGATTCCTTACCTAGTGGGGACGTCAGAGGACGTGGGCGAGAAAGGCTTTGGTGCGCGGATGCGCGGGGTTGTCCAAGACCTGGGCGGGCGGACCCTGCTCGACGATGCGGCCGGCGTCCATCAACACCACGGTGTCGGCGACCTCACGCGCGAACCCGATCTCGTGGGTGACGATCACCAGCGTCGAACCGCCGCGCGCCAGATCCTTGATCACATCCAGCACCTCGCCGACCAGCTCCGGGTCCAGCGCGGAGGTCGGCTCGTCGAACAGCAGCACCTCCGGCCGCAGAGCCAGCGCCCGCGCGATGGCGACCCGCTGCTGCTGGCCGCCGGACAGGTGGCGCGGATACTCATCGGCCTTGTCCGCCAACCCGACTCGCGCCAGCAGTACCAGCGCCTCGGCATTCACCTCCGCCTTCGAGCGGCGTTGGGTGGCGACCGGCGCGAGCGCCACATTCTCCCGAACCGTCAGGTGCGGAAAGAGATTGAAGCTCTGGAAGACGAATCCGATGCGGGCCCGCTGGCGCAGCACCGCGCGCTCGGGCAGCTCGTAGAGCTTGTCGCCCTTGCGGCGATAGCCGACCAGTTCCCCGCTCACCCGGACCGTGCCGCCGTCCACCTGCTCGAGGTGGTTGATGGTCCGCAGCAGCGTCGACTTCCCCGACCCCGACGGGCCCAGAATGACCGCGACCTCGCCGGGCCGCACCGTCAGATCGATGCCGGACAGCACCTCGTGGTGGCCGAAAGACTTTCGGATGCCCCGCAATTCGATCGCGAACTCGCTCATCGGCGATCACCCTTCACGAAGTGCCGCTCGATATAGAACTGGATGACGCTCAGCACGGTGGTGAGCAGGATGTACCAGACCGTCGCCACCATGAGCAGCGGCACCACCCGGCCATTACGCCCGTAGATCACCTGCACCTGGTAGAACAGCTCGGCGATGGCCATCACCGACACGATCGAGGTGCCCTTGAACAGGCTGATCACCTCATTGGCGGCGTTCGGCAGGATCCCGCGCATGGCCTGCGGGGCCACGATGGTGAAGAACTGCCGGCGCCACGGCAGGCCCAGCGACCGGGCGGCCTCCCACTGCCCCTGATCCACCGAAATGATCCCGGCCCGAATGATTTCCGCCGAGTAGGCGGCCTGATGCAGCGCCAAACCGATGACGGCCGCGGTGAATCCGCTGATCACGCCATTGGTCTGGAACCGGACCAGCTCGGGCCCGAACGGAATGCCCAGCGACAGCGTCTTGTACAGGTACGCCAGGTTGAACCAGAACAGCAACTGCACGATCAGCGGGATCGAACGGAAGGCCCAGATGTAGGTCCACGAGATCGCCCGCAGCACCGGGCTGTTCGACAACCGGCCGATGGCCAGCCAGATGCCGAGGAAGAAGCCCAGCAGCGTGCCCCAGAAGGTCAGCTCCAGGGTCACCTTCAGCGCCGACAGCACCGACGCCGCGGTGAAGTACTGCGCGAAAGTGCCCCAATCCCAGCCCGCATTGGTGATCAGGCCGTGCGCGAACTGCGCGACCAGCACCAGCGCGACCGCCGCCGTGGCCCAGCGCCACGGGTGGCGGGTGCGGACCACGGGCAGTTCGCCGTCGGGGTGCTCGACCGCCGCCACCGACTGCGTGGATACCGCTACGGTGCTCATGAATGCGACGATACGAATTCGGCGGTTTGCTGTCGCCGGTCCCGCTCAGGCTGAATTCAATTGTGTGGCAGATAATTTCCCGAATTCACGCGGGAATAAGGAAATTCAGACCGCGGCTTCGTCGATCTCCGGCGCACCGTCGTAGAGGGCGCGGAAACCGCTGCGGTGGAACACCAGCGGCTCGGACTCCGGGCGCACGCTCACCCGATGTACCCGCAGCAGCACCACCGCGTGATCACCCGCCGGAACCTGTTCGTGCACCGAGGTTTCCAGCCAGGCGGTGGCCCCGCCCACGAACGCCGCATTGCCATTGCCGGTGTGTAGCTCCACATTCCGGAACCGATCCCCGCGCCGCGAACTCAAGCTCCGCGCCGCAGGCTGCTGCGCACTGCTGAGCAGGCTCAGCCCCAGCCGACTGGCATGCTCCAGTCGCGGCCAGGTCTCCGAGGAGTACTGAATGCACACCGACACCAGCGGCGGATCCAGCGAGACCGGCACGAAGGTGCTGGCCACCAGCCCGTACGGGGTCCCGCCGATCCGCGCGCAAACCGCCACCACACCACTGGGGAAGTGCGCGAAGGCGCGTCGCAGGTCGGTGCCGTCCACCGGTGAAAGCGCGGCAGCCGCGCCGTGAATCGAAGTCAGCTCGCCCATCACAGCATTCCAGCACCGGCGCGGGTGCGGCGACAGATTTGAGCTCACCCCGATTACAAACGAACCCCCGTCCGGGTGCATCCGGACGGGGGTTCGAGGGTCTCGAAACGCAGCGTGATCAGTTCGCCGGCGGGGCGATGTGCGGCTGGTTGATCGTCACGAAGTAGTTGTAGGCCGCGGCGATGGCGATCGGCGCGGTCACGAACAGCTGACCGGCGATGGTGCCCAGGAAGCCGACGGTCGCGGCGCCGAACAGGCAGCCGCCCAGCGGGCCGAGGCCGAACAGCGTGGCCAGCGCGCCGGTGGCGACCAGACCCACACCGATGCCCAGGACACAGCCGACGGCCGCGCCACCCAGGCCGCCGACCAGGGTGCCGATGGTGGCGCCGGTGGCGATGGTGTCCTTCATGCGGTTCCAGGCCGCCTGCTCACGGTCGTAGTCCGACTTCCACGGCGCCTGGTCCTCGTAGGGCAGGTTGACGTCCTTGGCGACCGGCGCGTAGGTCGCGTGGTCCATGTCGTACTGCGGGGTCAGGGTCGCGGTGTGATCGGCGATGTCCGCGGCGATCGGGAACGTGAAGTCGTCGACCCGGAACGACAACGGCAGGCTCGCCACCACATTGCCGTTGGCGGCCTTGATCTGGAAGGTGTTGTTGTCGACCACCATCGAACCCGCGTCCGTGCGGATGACGGCATTGGTGTCGGAGGTGGTGGCGGCGTAATCGATGACGCCATTGTCAGCCGGAGCGGCGTTGACGGTGCCGGCGGTGACGCCCATGGCAGTCGCCACCAGTGCCGCGGTCACGGCGAAATTCTTGAAGCGCATCTCTTCTGTTCCCTCATCGAGCAGGTCCGTAGGTGTGGACCGGATGATCGAAACTGGCCGACGCTAACGAATTGTGTCCACGGGGTGCTGCTTCGATGAACTCTCGAGAATTAGGAAACCCGCCCGGCCGAAAGGCCGAGCGGGCTGTCCCGATGAGGTAATGCTGATTCTATAGAGCCCCTTGCTCTTTCAGTTCGCCGTGCAGATCGTCTTACTTGGGCGCGACGACGTGCGGCTGGTTGATGGTGGTGAAGTACTGGATCGCGGCGGCGATGGAGACCGGCGCGGTGATCAGCAGCTGACCGGCGATGGTGCCGATGAAGCCGACGGTGGCCGCACCGACGAGGCAGCCGATGATCGGGCCCGCGCCGAACAGCGCGGCGAGCGGGGCCGAGGCCAGGCCCGCGACACCGAAGCCGAGGACACAACCGACGGCCGCGGCACCCAGGCCACCGACCAGGGTCGCGATGGTCGCGGCCATGGAGATGGTGTCCTTCATGCGGTTCCAGGCCGCCTGCTCACGGTCGTAGTCCGACTTCCACGGAGCCTGGTCCTCGTAGGGGAGGGAGACGTCCTTGGCGGCCGGCGCGTAGGTCGCGTGGTCCATGTCGTACTGCGGGGTGAGGGTCGCGGTGTGATCCGAGATGTCCGCGGCGATCGGGAACTCGAAGTCGTCCACGCGGAACTTCAGGGGCATGCCGGCGACGGTGTTGCCGTTGGCAGCCTTGATCTCGAAGTTGCCGTTCTCCACGACCATCGAACCGGCATCCGTGTGGATGATGGTGTTGGTCTCGGAGTTGGTGGCGGTGTAGTTGATCGGCGCGTTGTCAGCGGCCGGAGCGGCATTCACGGTGCCGGCGGTGACGCCGAGAGCGGCGACGACGAGCGCGGAAACCGCGGTGAATTTCTTGAGGCGCATGTGTTTTGGAGATCTCTCTTCAGATGAGCATCGATGCGTCCCAGGGGAACATTGTCAGGTGTGTCCCCTGGGACGCTGTGATGGAAACCCGCCTTGACTAACATCAAGTGGCAGGCCGGTTCACCTCGAGTGAACTTTTGCTCATCGGTTGCCGAAATGCCTACTTCGCGGCCGTGAAAGGCTGGTTGATAGTCGTGAAGTACTGCACCGCAGCGGCGATCGCGACCGGCGCAGTTACGAATACCTGACCTGCGATGGTGCCCAGGAAGCCGACCGTCGAGGCGCCGATCAAGCAGCCCGCCACCGGACCCACACCGAACAGGGTTGCCAGCGGAGCAGTCGCCGTCGCGAAGACGACGCCACCCAGCACGCAACCGAGCGCCGCGCCACCCAGGCCACCGGCCAGCGTGCCGATGGTCGCGCCCAGGCTGATGGTGTCGCGCAAGCGGTTCCAGGCGGCCTGCTCACGGTCGTACTGGGACTTCCACGGAGCCTGGTCCTCGTACGGGAGCGCGACCGGCTGATAGACCGCGTGCGCCTCGTCGAATTGCGGCGTCAGCGTCGCGGTGCGGTCGGAGACCTGCGCCGCGATCGGGAACGCGAAATCATCGACCCGGAACGACAATGCCGTTCCCGCGACCGTGGTGCCATCGGCCGCCTTGATCTTCAGCGCACCGTCCTCGACCACCAGCGAACCCGCGTCGGTGCGAATCACCGCACCGGTATCGGTGGCCTGATTGGTGAAATTGATGACGCCGGGACCGCTGTCGGCCCCGGCCGGGGCGGCATAAGCGGTACCGGCCGTCACGCCGGTAGCCGCGATCAACAATGCCGCGACCCCGGCGAATTTCCTCATCTGCATTTTGCTTACTGCTTCCACTGCCCGAAATGAACTGTCGGCGGCAAGCATTAAGCAACCTCACAGGATTCTGGAGGTTAAAAACCAGCTTGATTCGATCGGGCCGGGCGGGGGCCGGTTACTTCTCCTTGGCGGCGGCCTTCGCCTGCTTCTTGAATTCCCTTACCTGCGTGAGCGATTCGGCGTCGGTGACGTCGGCGACCGAGCGGCGCGAACCGTCCTCGCCGTAGGCGCCCGCGGCCTCGCGCCAGCCCTTCGCGGTCAGGCCGCGCTGTTTCCCCAAGAGCGCCAGGAAGATTCGGGCTTTCTGGTCACCGAAGCCGGGCAGTTTCTTGATCCGCTTCAGCACTTCCTTGCCGTCCGGATCACCGTCGGTCCACAGCGCCGAGGTCTTACCGTCGTAGTTCTCCTCGATGTAGCGGGCCAGTTCCTGTACCCGCCGCCCCATGGAACGGCCGTAACGGTGGATGGCCGGCGGCGTCGAGGCCAGCTCCTCGAATTCCTCGGGATCGGCGGCGGCGATCTTGTGGATATCGAAGCCGCCCATTCGATCGGCGAGTTTCCACGGGCCGCGGAATGCGTGCTCCATGGGAAACTGCTGATCCAGCATCATTCCGACCAACAGGGCGAAATCATCGGTCGAAAGCAGCTCGTCGGCATCGGATTCCTGCGCAATACACAGCGTGCGGCTCACCATGCCTCGATCATCCCATTGTTCATGCGTTGCGGTGACGCGGGTCACGGCTAGGCTTCAACTCATGCCCGACACCATGGCTAATTCTTCAGTACGAGCCGCGTCGCAACCTGACGCAGGGTCCGGACTGCGACCGGACCGTTTCGACCGTGATGGACAAGATCAACTCGTCGACGTGCACGACCTACAGGCAGCCCTGCCGGGCATCCGGCGGCTGCGGAACTGGGCCCATGAGGCCCTGGCCACCCGGCCCGGTGAGAGCGCCGTCGATATCGGATCCGGCACCGGTTCCGAAGTGCTGACCCTGGCCGACCGGGTCGGCCCCACCGGCACCGCGCTCGGCGTCGAACCCGACCCGGACCTGTTGTTCGCCGCCGAACGCCGCGCGACCCAGGCCGGATCCAGCGCCACCTTCATCAGCGGCGACGCCTACGGCCTGCCGGTCGGCAGCGAGAGCTTCGATGTGGCGTTGTGCGAGCGCGTCTTCCAGCACCTCACCTCCCCGGCCCGCGCGGCCGGCGAGATCGCCCGCGTACTGCGACCCGGCGGGCGCGTGGTGGTCATGGACAGCGACTGGGGCACGGCCATCGTGCATCCCGGCGACCGGCACGTCGTGCACGAGGTCATCGAGACCATGATCGCCGGAACCACCAACCCGTTCGCGGGCCGCCGCCTGAGCGGCCAGCTCACCGCGGCCGGGCTGGTCGTCGACGACATCGCCTCGCACGCACTCATCCAGGACGGCGGTGTCGGTGCGGGCGCACTGGTGGCGCGCGTCGCCGATCGCGCGGTCGCACGCGGCGCCATCAGCCAGCGCCAGCGCGACGAGTTGCTGGCCGATCTGGAGGCCGGTGCGGCCAGCGGTGACATTCACCTGTCGGTAACCATCTTCGCGGTACTGGCGCACAAGCCCAGCTGACCCGGAAACGTAAGAGGCGCGCACCGTTTCGGGGTGCGCGCCTCTTATTTCGTTGTGCCGCTTACAGGCTCATCAGCTTCTCGCTGGCGGCCAGCAGCACGCAGGTGGCCAGACCGTCCATCGCCTTCTCCAGTTCCGCCTCGGACGGGAAGCTGGGGGCGATGCGAATGTTCTTGTCCTCCGGCTCTTTTCCGTACGGGTAGGAGGCCCCCGCGGGGGTCAGCGCGATACCCGCGTCCTTGGCCAGCGCGACCACCTTGCTCGCGGTGCCCTCCAGCACGTCCAGGCTGATGAAGTAGCCGCCCTTGGGCTCGGTCCAGGACGCCACCTTCGACGCGCCCAGGCGATCCTCCAGAATCCGCAGTACCAGTTTGAATTTCGGCTCCAGGATCTCGCGGTGGCGCTGCATGTGCGCCCGCACGCCCTCGGCATCCTTGAAGAACCGCAGGTGCCGCAGCTGGTTCACCTTGTCCGGGCCGATCGTCTTCTTGCCCAGGTGCTTCAGGTACCACTCCACATTCGCGGTGGAGGAGCCGAAGAAGCTCACGCCCGCGCCCGCGAAGGTGATCTTCGAGGTGGAGGCCAGCACGAACACCCGGTTCGGGTGCCCCGCCGCCTCGGCCATGCCCAGCACGTCCAGCACCGGCTCGGCGGTATCGGTGAGCGGGTGCACCGCGTAGGCGTTGTCCCAGATCAGGCGGAAGTCCGGCGCGGCCGTCGGCATCGAAACCAGCTCGCGGGTCACGGCTTCGGAAAAGGTGATGCCGGTCGGGTTGGAGTAGTTGGGCACCGCCCACATGCCCTTGATGCTGGGATCCGAGGCCACCAACTCCGCGATCAGATGCGTGTCGGGGCCGTCACCCTTCATCGGGATCGGGATCATCTCGAAGCCGAGCGCCTCGGTGATGGCGAAGTGACGGTCGTAACCCGGTACCGGGCACAGGAACTTGAGCACCGGCTCGTCGATCCAGCGGCGCACCGAATCCGCGTTGCCGTGCAGCATGGAGAAGACCAGCAGGTCGTTCATGATCTCCAGGCTGGCATTGTTGCCGGCCAGCAGGTTCGACACCGGAATGTTCAGCAGCTCGCCGAAGATGGCGCGCAGCTCCGGCAGGCCGTGCAGGCCACCGTAATTGCGCACATCGGTGCCGTTCGCGTCCCGGTAGTCGGCGGCGCCCGGCAGCTCGAGGAGTTCCTGCGAGAGGTCCAGCTGCTCGGGCGAGGGCTTACCCCTCGTAATATCCAGCGTCAGCTTTTCGGTCTTGAGCTTCGCGTAGTTCGCGGTCTGCGTCTCGTGTTCCGTCACGAGTTCCGCATGGCTCATCAAACCGAATTGCGTCTGCCGAGGCATCTGACAGCCTTTCCAAGGGCGTGGGATCTTGTCGGGGTTCGCGCCCCCCGTTACTCGAACACGGAGGCGCGAACCCAACCGCCCACGTTACTAGGACGCCCCCGGGAATCCGCAGGGATATACGGACTCTGCGCACTGCGACCGGAGACTCCGTGCACTTGCACCCACAAGTGTGCTGCGCCACAAAAAGAAAGGGGACCCAGCGCACCCGGCAGAGCCCGTTGACCCTTGCTGCCTTCCGGCCCTGGGGGAGTTCACAGGATGCGCGCCGCGCTGGATCCGTCGGCCAGTGTAGCGGCTCACCGCGCCCCCCGCCGCCCGGGGTCGATACGATGCCAGCGACAAGCGGGGTGCCCCGCTCAATTCCGGAGGGGAAAGAATCCAATGACGAGTTCCGATCCAGGACAGGGTGGGGCGCACGACCCGGCGAAGGCGCAGGAAACCGCGCAGTGGTGGGCCACCACGCCCACCGGAACCGAGCCCGGCCAGCCGGTCCAGGGCGCGGACCCGACCATGCTGAACTACGGAACATCGGGCATGCCCGGCGCCTACACCCCGCCCGCCCAGCCGATGCCGCCCGCCCAGTCCGGCGGCGGTTATCCCCAGCAGGCGATGCCCGGTTACCCCCAGCCGCCGGTGTCCGACGCCTACGCGCAGCAGCCGATGTCCGGCGGATTCCCGCAGCAGGCCGCGCCGGTCGGTTACGCGCAGCCGATGTCGGGTGGATTCCCGCAGCAGCCGCAGCAGTTCACCCCGCCGCCCCCGGTTCCGCCGGTCGGACCCGGTTACGGCTATCCGGCGCAGCCGCCCCGTTCGGGCGGCAACAAGACTCCGCTGATCATCGCCGCGGTCATCGGTCTCGTGGTGGTGGTCGGCGCGGTCATCGGCATCGTCGCGTTCTCGGGCAGTGACAGCGGCCCGGGCGGCACCAAGAAGGACGCCGGCAAGTACACGATGAACGGTGTCACCAACGGCTGCACCGTGATCGACACCTCGGTGCTGAGCAAGTTCGCCGCCAATTCCAAGGGCACCCCCGAGCACTCCGAGACCAAGCCCACGGATTACTCGGGTGGCCGCTTCGATTGCCGCGCGGGCAACGAGGAGACCACCAAGCCCGACAAGTACGGCTCCACCAACACCAACACCGCCGACCTGACCCTCAATGTGTCCTTCCTGAGCGGTTCGTCGAGCGCGTACAACCGCGCCGAATACGACATGTGGAAGTCCTCCGACACCGGCACCACCGGCAGCGGCCGTACCTCGGGTGACCTCGCCGGCATCGGCGAAGCCGGCTACTGGACGTCCAAGTCCGACGACTACACCTACTTCACCACCACCGACTACACCTGCGCGGTCAAGGACGACAACGCCTCGGTCAAGATCAACATCCGGCTGACCATGTACAAGGGCAAGGACGTCAGCAAGGACGACCTGGCCCAGGTCTGCAAGGACCAGACCCGCAAAGCACTCACGAATGTGAAGAAGAAGTAGCCGCCGACCACGGCATTTGCTTAGTGCGGGGGTACACCCGGTATATTGCTCGACGGAGGATTCGCCTAGTGGCCTATGGCGCTCGCCTGGAACGCGGGTTGGGTTAACGCCCTCAGGGGTTCAAATCCCCTATCCTCCGCTGGGACGGCCCCGGTTGGAAACTCATCGAGTTTCCGGCCGGGGCCGTGTTCGTTCCCGAGACCGGTCGCAGCGCGTGGACGGTCTCGTCCACCGCCGACTCCAGCAATGCGGCATATCCGTCGAGATCCGTCAGCACCGCGGGATCGGCGTGCACCGAGATGGTGACGGTGTCGCCCAGGCCGTGCACACCATGGGTCAGGTGCATGACCGCGCCGAGCGCCGGGAACCCGGCGGTGAAACGCACCGCGCCACCCCCGAATTCGAGATCCGCCGGGCCGCGGTCGACGCTGGATACCACGGTGTGACCCGAAACCCGTTCGGGGAGTATGTCGATAGGGGCGTGCGCCACGTCCCGGTACAGCAGCGGGGCCGGAAGGACGGCCGTCACGGCGTCCTGGGCCTGCTGCAGCGGGTGGGCGGCGCGTTCGCGGCGGGTGGACAGGTCGGCCGCGATCCGGTCGGCGCACTGCGGGAGCGGTTCGGCCACGGCCAGATCCACCGAGAGGTCGCGGTAGCCGTTGCGGGCAGCTCCGGCGACGGCCATCGGCACCTGGGCACGGAGTTCGGGCAGCGGCTCGCCGCGGCTGCGCAGGTAGCGCTCGAGTGCCAGCGATACGGCGGTGAGCGCCACCACCGTCACAGAACGGCCCGGTACCCGCAGTCGGTCCCGGTCGCACACCAGCATTCGCACGCCGTGCGTCCGTGGCATGGTGCCGCCACCGTTCAGGACGTTCGGTTCGACATCGGAGGCCGGCGGCGGGAGCTGACCGGCGGCCGTGAGCTCGGCCAGCCGGTGCTGGGCGCGGGCGGCACCGAGACCGCGAACCACGGTGCGTGCCATACCGATTGGGATTTCCGGTATGGCCAAGGTAGCCGAGAGAGCGCCCATTATCTTTTCCCGAACCGTATTCGGTACTAGTCCGCGGCCGACCCGCGACGATGAGCCGGTGCCGCGCACTGCCGGAAATTCGCTGTGGCCGAACAATGCCCGGGAGATGACGGCAGCACGCCGGCCGTCTGCCAGGGCATGGGATAGCTGGAGCACCGCTACCAGCGCGGACTCACCGGTAGCGAATCCTGGGGCTTCCCGGACATTTCGGAACACGTGCAGCCGCCAGGCGCGTTCGTTCGCACGCAAACCCGTGCCCAGCAGCGCGCCCACGGCGGCCGTGACATTCGCCCACGTCGCCGCCTCGTGCGGATGATCGACGAACTGGTCATTCGTGAATTCGCAAGGCGCCCAAATCGGATACGCAATGTTTGCAGGAGTGTCCAGCACGTGTATCAGCAAATCCGGAATATGCGCGACCCGGTTCGCCACCGCCGTCCGCAGCTGCTCGGCGTCGCATCCGGTGTCGGCGAAGCAGTAGAGCAGGAACAGATCGTTGCGGGTGCGCGCGGACAGCCAGTACATGGTCGCGTCGCGAGCAGCCAGGGAATTCACCCGATGACCCTAGCGAAACTCCGTACGGTACAACCGCGCTGGGTGCTACCGTTTGTAGTAGAAGCCTTAATCACTGTCCCGGGGGCGGGGTGACCGCAATGGCAACCACGGCACATCGATCCAAGTCTGCCGTTCGACTGGCGACGCAAGCCAATGAGGCGGATGAGCGGTACCGGGGTGCCGCATTCCTGAAACGCTCGATCAACAAGGTCTTTCCGACCCACTGGTCGTTCCTGCTCGGCGAAATAGCGCTCTACAGCTTCATCATTCTGCTGCTCTCCGGCGTCTATTTGACCTTGTATTTCGACCCGTCCATGCAGGACGTGACCTATAACGGGTCTTACCAGCCGCTGCGCGGGGTCACCATGTCCCGCGCCTACGAGACCGCGCTGAATATCTCCTTCGACGTCCGCGGCGGATTGTTCGTGCGGCAGGTACATCATTGGGCCGCACTGCTTTTCACCGCGTCCATGATCATCCATATGTGCCGGGTCTTCTTCACCGGCGCGTTCCGCAAACCGCGCGAGGCCAACTGGGTGATCGGCGCGCTGCTGTTCATCATGGCCATGTTCGAGGGCTTCTTCGGGTACTCGCTGCCCGACGACCTGCTCTCGGGCACCGGCCTGCGCGCCGCCTTCGCCGGGATCACCCTGGGCAGCCCCGTCATCGGCACCTGGCTGCACTGGCTCATGTTCGGCGGCGACTTCCCCGGCACCATCATCATTCCGCGCCTCTATATCGCGCATGTGCTGCTGCTGCCCGGAATCATGCTGGCGCTCATCGGGGTTCACGTCGCGCTGGTCTGGTATCAGAAGCACACCCAGTACCCGGGGCCGGGCCGCACCGAGAAGAATGTGGTCGGCACCCGCATCGTGCCGGTGTTCTCGCTGGACCAGGGCGCGTACTTCGCCTTCACGCTCGGCGTGCTGGCGCTCATGGGCGGGCTGCTGCAGATCAATCCGATCTGGAACCTGGGGCCCTACAACCCCTCTCAGGTCTCCGCCGGCACCCAGCCCGACTTCTACATGATGTGGACCGACGGGTTCCTGCGCCTGTTCCCGGCCTGGGAGATGTACCCGTTCGGGCATACGGTGCCCGGGGCCTTCTCGGTGGCGCTGTTCATGCCGCTGATCTTCACGCTGATCATCGCCTACCCGTGGATCGAGAAGCGGCTGACCGGCGATCGGGCCCGGCACAATCTGCTGCAGCGGCCGCGTGATGTGCCGGTACGCACCGCGATCGGGGCGATGTCGCTGAGCTTCTACGTGATTCTCACGCTGGCCTGCGTCAACGACATCATCGCCTTCAAGTTCGACATCTCGCTCAATGCCACCACCTGGGCCTTCCGCATCGGGCTGCTGACCATCCCGCCGCTGGCCTACACCGTCGCCTACCGGCTGTGCCTGGGCCTGCAGCGCAGTGACCGCGCCATTCTCGAGCACGGCATCGAAACCGGTGTGGTGCGGCGACTTCCACACGGTGAGTACATCGAGATCCATCAGCCGCTCGGGCCGGTGGACGAGCACGGCCATCCGATCCCCCTCGAATACCAGGGCGCGAAGGTGCCCCGGAAGATGAACGAACTGGGCATCGCCGGGCGGCCGGGCACCGGCGCGTTCTTCCGCGCGGACCCGGCGCAGGAACAGGAAGCGAACGTCGCCAACGACCGCGAGGCCGAACACGCCCAGCTGGCGGTGCTGCGGCAGGTGCAGGAGAACACCGCGGGCAACGGGCACTCCAGCAACGGGCACCGGCCGGACTAGCGACCGCAAAAGCGAAGCCCCGAGTCTCCGGGACTCGGGGCTTCTGTTTTCTCCCGGCAGCAGCTGATCAGGTTGGGGCTGATCAGTGCAGAGGGTCTGGCAGAGGGCCGGTCAGGCCCGCTTGAACTCTCCGTCGGAGACGCCGGCTACGAAGGCATCCCACTCGCCGGGGGTGAAGGCCAGGATCGGCCCGCGGCCGGATTCCTTGCTGTCGCGGACAGCCACATTGCCGTCACCGAGAAAAGCAACCTCAACGCAGTTGCCGTTGGGGCCGCTGTGTTTGCTCTTGCGCCATACGGCGCCTGTGTAATCCACCTTCACGGTACTAGCTCCTTAGTTGCGGTCAGGCTCGAGATCTTGCTGGCATCGATCTTGGTGACCTCGGGATCCACCGAGAATGGCGAATCCCTGGTGCGCCACAGGCCGCACGCAAACGCTCCGTACAACCAGTTCTCTGCACTTCGCGATGGGAATGCACCCCCGATGGCCGTTCCCGCGCTAAACACTAGCAGGGTTCGTCATAAGGAGATCGCATTCTTTCGTTTTCAATCAGCAAATTTGCGGCAAGGTTAGCCAGCTAATTATTTGCGCTAAATTAGCCGCAATTTGAGGCTTTTCAATTTCAGAAGACCGAATTCCGTTACCTGACATTCGCGCATCCCCGGGCAAACTCCGCGCGGACCCGAACCCTCGCCATGGTGAATCATGGAGGACATGCCCGACCTGCCCCCGGACGATGCCGGACGAGCCCGCGACGAGAACGGACGCGCCCGGAATGCCCGACCTCGTGACCGTTTTGGGCGCCCACTCCCCTTCGGCAGTCCGGGCGTCCCCCGCATACCCGACGATCTCGACCTGCCGCCCGCGGAAACCCTCGACTACGCCCAACAGCTGCTCGATGCCGGCCTCGCTTTCAACGCGCACGAGGTACTCGAGGCCGCCTGGAAGAACGGTCCGTTCGCGGAGAAGTCGCTGTGGCAGGCCCTCGCGCAGTTTGCCGTTGGACTTACCCACATTCAACGGGGAAATCCGAAGGGGGCCCGCACCCTGCTGGAACGCGCGACCCAACGCCTTTCCAGCTACGGTCCGGCGCCCTACGACATCGACTCCCCCGGGTTGATAACCCTTGCCGAGAGCCTGCTCACCCTGCTCGAGCAGGGAAAACCCATCTCCGAGAACGATCTTCGGCCGCAACTCACAATCTCGCACTGAATTCGCAACACGGCTATCCACCCACACTCGGTGTGTGCGCCCGCAAGAATGCGAAGGACCAGGGGCACTGCGAAGCGTGCGAACTACCATCGACAGACGTGCCCGCCGAACCCGCCACAGCAACGTCCGAGGCCCGGGGAACCGCGCCCGGATCCGGCCGCTTCGCGCCCAGCCCGTCGGGCGACCTGCACGTGGGCAATCTCCGCACCGGACTGCTCGCATGGCTGTTCGCCCGCTCCACCGGGCGCGGATTCCTGATCCGAGTCGAGGATCTGGACCGGGTGAAAGCGGGTGCCGCGCAACGACAACTCGAGGACCTCGCGGCCATCGGACTGGACTGGGACCCGCCGGTGGTGTGGCAGTCGCAGCGCCTGCCGTTGTACGAGACCGCCCTCGAACGCCTCACCGCCGCCGGACTGACCTACGAATGCTTCTGCACACGAAGGGAAATACAGCAGGCGGTGATCGCGCCGCACGGCCCGATGGGCGCGTACCCGGGAACCTGCCGGAATCTGACGGAACGGGAACGACAGCAGCGTCGCGCCGAGGGCCGCCCCGCCGCGCTGCGCCTGCGCGCGGACGTCACCGAGTTCACCATCACCGACCGGCTGTTCGGTGAATACCGCGGCGCGGTGGACGATCTGGTGCTGCGCCGCGGTGACGGCACCCCCGCCTACAACCTCGCCGTCGTCGTCGACGACGCCGAACAGGGCATCGACCAGGTGGTCCGCGGCGACGACCTGCTGCCCTCGACCCCACGCCAGGCCTACCTGGCGACCCTGCTGGGACTGCCGGTGCCCGAATACGCCCATGTGCCACTGGTTTTGAATCCGGCCGGGCAGCGCCTGGCCAAACGCGACGGCGCGGTCACGCTGCGCGACCGGACCGCGCTCGGCGAAACCCCAGGCCAGGTATTCGCCGCGCTCGCCGCCTCACTGGGCTACGCCGACCCGAACACCCCCTCGGACCTGCTGAAACGATTCCGACCGGATAACCTGCCGCGGGAACCCTGGCGACTCGACCCGAACGGCTTGTCGCTACCCAGTACGTGTCCGTAACGTACGCACTCGACCAGATCGACCAGATCCCGAACGAATTCGACGAGGACGGCGAACAATGACGAGCGGTGGGTACGACCCCAACCAATATCCGCAGGGTGGCCAGCCGTACGGGCAGCAGCCCCAGCAGCCGTACGGTCAGCAGCCCTACGGACAATCCGACCCCTACGGCCAGCAGCCGCAGCAGCCCTACGGGCAGCCGTCCGATCCGTACGCCCAGCAGCAGCCGCCGTCCTACGGACAGCAGTCCGATCCGTACGCCCAGCAGCAGCCCCCGGCGTTCGGCCAGCAGCCGCCGTCGTACGGCCAGCAGTCGTTCGGTCAGTCCGACGCCTACGGCCAGCAGCAGCCCTACGGTCAGCAGCCCTACCAGCAGTTCCCCGGCGGCCAGCAGGGTTACGGCGCACCGGGATTGGGCGGCGCGCAGCCGGGTGACCTGTGGACCCGTTTCGGCGCCCGCGTCATCGACACCCTCATCGCCGGTATCCCCGCCGCCATCGTCGCCGGGATCATCGAGGTCGTGCTCGGTCGCGGCTTTTTCGCCAACATCATCGGCGGGGCCCTGCTCTGGGCCGCCATCACCGGCTATTTCGTGGTGATGGAGACCCAGATGGGTGGCCAGACCCTCGGCAAGAAGCTGCTCGGCCTGCGGGTGGTCGGCCCCGGTGGCGCGCCCATCGATCCCCGGATGTCGTTGATGCGCAATATCTTCTTCGCGGTCAATGTTCTCTCCTGCCCCGGTTACCTGGCCAGCTTCGGCCTGATGATCTGGGCTGCGATCAGCATCGAGCAGGACCCGAACAAGCAGGGTTGGCACGACAAGTTCGCGGGCGGCACCCAGGTCCTCAAGGCCTGACACCCGGTCACCACGAAGAATGGGGCGCATCCAGCAGGATGCGCCCCATTCTTTTTGCCGCACAGCCGCTCTCGGCCGGGTGCCGCTAGTAGGTCGAGTGCCAGTTTCCGGCGATGACGAGGATCAGCAGGAGCCCCACTCCGAGCACGGTGCCGATCGCACCCACCCAGATTCCGCCCAGCGCCAGGCCACGGCCCTGCTGCTGCGGATTGTTCTTGACCTGGTTGAGCGAGACGATGCCCAGCACCAGGCCGACGATCGAGACCACCGGAATGAAGATGCAGAAGAACAGGCCGGGCAGGCCGATGATCGACACGATCAGCGAGGCGATGGCCAGCGGATTGGTCTGCTGAGCGGATTGCCCGTATCCGTAGGGCTGGTAGCCCGGGTAACCGTAGGCCGGGGGCTGCTGCCCGGCGGGCGGATATCCGGGCATCGGATTCGCCTGCGGCGGAGTGTAGTTCGTCTGCGGCGGCGGGTAGCTCGGATACACCGGCTGCGGCGGCGGAGTCATCGGCGGATTTTGGTACTGCGGAGCCGAGGTGTAGCCGGCCGGGGGCGGCGTCGGCTGCTGGGGCGCCGGTTGCGGTGGCACCGCGGGCGGGGTTTCGGGCGCGACGCCCTCACCGCCGTACTGCTTCCACCATTCGTCGGAATCACCGGGACTCGTCATTGGCTCAGCCTAGGCTGTGAATCCGGAACACACCCACCGGTCCGTGTGTATCGGTCCAGGCAGGGATACTTTCCGCGTGAGTGATACGAAAACGGTCGACAACGACCGATCTGGACACCCCACGCCGGAACACGCGAGCTTCGCGGACGCGGCTGGGGGCTATTTCACACCGGTGGCGGTCGCCTTCACGGCGGTGCTGCTTATTTCCAATGTGTGCGTCGCCAAGGGCGTGCAGTTCTTCTCCGGACACCATCTGTCCTTCGGTCCCGTCACCGTGCTGCCGCTGACGCTGGACGGTGCGTTCTTCCTCTTCCCGCTCGCCTATGTCATCGGCGATATCCTCAGCGAGGTCTACGGCTTCCGCGCGACCCGCCGCCTGGTCTACTACGGGTTCGGCGCGCTCCTGCTGATGATCGCCTGCTTCCAGATCGTCATCAAGCTGCCCGGCAACGACAATCAGAACGCCCAGTCGTTCGCGGATGTCCTCGGCCATACCCCGCAGCTGGCCTTCGCCGGAATCGCCGGGTACTTCGTGGGCCAGTTCCTGAACTCGGTCACCTTGGTGCTCATCAAGGAGAAGACCAAGGAGAAGCATCTGTGGGCCCGGCTGCTCGGCTCCACCGTTGCGGGCGAGATCGGCGACACCCTGGTGTTCTGCTCCATCGCCGCTACCGCCATCGGCATCAACACCTGGGGCGACTACCTCAACTACACGATCGTGGGCTTCCTCTGGAAGACCCTCGTCGAGATGTGCGTGCTGCCGATCAGCTACCGCTGCATCGCCTTCCTCAAGAAGAAGGAACCCTCGTACCGCCCGCGTGAGCGTTCCGCGATCTACGAGTAGGGGTTTCGGCGCGGTCGTGTCTAATCCGCCTGCAGCCCAGGGGCTTTGATGCGACCGCGCCAGCGGCCCAGGAAATCGGTCTTGTAATCGTCGAAGTAGCCGCCGTCCAGGCTTTCCCGCACGCGATCGACCAGCCGCACCGTGAACCGCTCGTTGTGAATGGTGCACAGCGTCGCCGCCAGCATCTCCTTCGCCTTGAACAGGTGATGGATGTAGGCGCGGGTGTAATGGGCGCAGGTGTAGCAGTCGCAGGTCTCGTCGATCGGCGTGAAGTCCCGCTTGAACCGGGCGGTATTGATATTGAAGCGGCCCTCGTCGGTGTACATCGCCGCATTGCGCGCCACCCGTGAGGGATTCACGCAGTCGAAGGTGTCCGCGCCGTGCTCGACCGCGGTGAAGATGTCCTCCGGCTCACTGATGCCCAGCAGATGCCGCGGCTTGTGCTCCGGCAGCTCGTCGCAGCACCAGCCGACGATGGTGCCCAGATTGTGCTTCTCCAGCGCGCCGCCGATGCCGTACCCGTCGAAACCCGTCCCGGCCTCGCCGCGCAGGGCTTCGAGATCGCGACATGCCTTGCGGCGCAAGTCTTCGTACTGCGCGCCCTGGATCACTCCGAACAACGCCTGATACGGCTTGTGTGAGCGGGCCGCGGTGAGGCGCTCGTGCTCGTCCAGGCAGCGCTTGGCCCAGCGCCGCGTGCGCTCCAGTGATTCTTCCTGGTAGCCACGGGTATTCATGAGCGTGGTGAGCTCGTCGAAGGCCATCATGACGTCCGCGCCCAGCTGATGCTGGATGCCCATGGACACCTCGGGCGTGAACCGGTGCTTGGAGCCGTCGAGGTGCGAGCGGAAGGTGACGCCGTCGTCGTCGACGTGCGCCAGCCGTTCCTTGCCCTTGGCGATCACATCGTCGTTCTGCACGCCGACGGATTCCATCGCCAGCACCTTCTTGAACCCGACACCCAGCGACATCACCTGGAAGCCGCCGGAATCGGTGAAGGTGGGCCCGTGCCAGTTCATGAACTGGGCCAGTCCCCCGGCCTCGTCCACGATGTCCGGGCCGGGCTGCAGGTAGAGGTGATAGGCGTTGGCCAGCAGCGCCTGCGAACCGAGTTCCTTCATGGTCTCCGGCAGCACGGCCTTGACCGTGGCCTTCGTGCCGACCGGTGTGAAGGCGGGCGTGGCAATCTCCCCGTGGGGAGTACTGATCACGCCCGTCCGACCATGCCGTCCTTCCAGACGGGTACCGACCTTGAACGAGAACTCGGAGGGAGAAGACACCGAGTTATCTTCTCAGCCCTTGCTGAGCGCGACCGCGTCCGGCTCCGGATCGTCCACATTGTTGCCCTCGCCATCGGTGATGGCGGCGGCGAACTGAGCGTTGTAGAGCCGGGAGTACGCGCCCCGGGCCTGCAACAGTTTCTCGTGGGTGCCCTGCTCGACGATGCGGCCCTTCTCCATCACCACGATGGTGTCGGCGTCGCGGATCGTCGAAAGCCGGTGCGCGATCACGAAACTCGTGCGATCCCGGCGCAGCGCCGCCATGGCGTGCTGCACCAGCAGCTCGGTACGGGTGTCGACCGAGCTGGTCGCCTCGTCCAGGATCAGGATGGACGGCTTGGCCAGGAACGCCCGCGCGATGGTGATGAGCTGCTTCTCACCGGCGCTGACGCCGGAGCCCTCCTCGTCGATGACGGTGTCGTAGCCCATCGGCAGCGCGTGCACGAACCGGTCCACGTAGGCGGCCCGGGCGGCATCCAGGATCTCCTCGTCCGAGGCGTTCGGATTGCCGTAGGCGATGTTCTCCTTGATCGTCCCGCCGAACAGCCAGGTGTCCTGCAACACCATGCCCATGCGCGTACGCAGGTGATCACGGGTGATGCGGGTGATGTCGACGCCGTCGATGGTGATGGCGCCGGAATCCACCTCGTAGAACCGCATGAGCAGGTTGACCAGCGTGGTCTTGCCCGCACCGGTCGGCCCGACGATGGCCACCACGTGCCCGGGCTCGGCCACCAGCGAGAGGTTCTCGATGATCGGTGTCTCCGGCTCGTAGCGGAACGACACGTCCTCGAACGCCACCCGGCCGCGATCCAGCGGCCGCGAATCCTCCGGATCCGGATCCGGCGACTGCTCCTCGGCATCCAGGATCTCGAAGATCCGCTCCGCCGAGGCCACCCCCGACTGCAGCAGGTTCATCATCGAACCGATCTGGGTGAGCGGCTGGGTGAATCCGCGCGAGTATTGGATGAACGCCTGCACCTCACCCAGCGAGAGGTTGCCCGACGCCACCCGCAGACCGCCGACCACGGCGATCAGCACGTAGTTCAGGTTCCCGAGGAACATGATGGCGGGCATGATCAGCCCGGAGATGAACTGCGACTTGAACGACGAGTTGTAGAGCTTGTCATTGGTCTCGTCGAACCGCTCGCCGACCTCGCGCACCCGGCCGAAGGCGCTGACCACCTCGTGGCCGGTGAACGCCTCTTCGACCTGAGCGTTCACCTCACCGGTGAGCTTCCACTGGTCCACGAAGTGCGGCTTGGAGCGCTTGGCGATCTGCGCGGTCACGATGATCGCCAAAGGCACTGTCAGCAGGGCGATCAGGGCCAGGATCCAGGAGATCCAGAACATCATGATCAGGATGCCGATCACCGACAGCACATTGATGATCAGCTGAGACATGGTCTGCTGCAACGTCTGCGCCATATTGTCGACGTCGTTGGTGACGCGGGAGAGCACATCGCCGCGCGGCATCGAGTCGAAGTAGCGCAACGGTAGTCGGTGCAGCTTCTCCTCGATCTGCGCGCGCAACCGCTTCACGGTCCGGTTGATCACGATGATCAACAGCTGCGCTTCCAGCCAGCCGAACACCGCCGAACCGATGTAGAGCGCCAGCACCCAGGCCAGCACATGGCCGACCGCGGTGAAATCGATTCCCGTACCGGGAATCACGTTCATGCTCGACAGCATGTCCGCGAAAGTGGTGTTGCCGCTGGCCCGCAAACCCTGGACCAGCTCGTCCTTGGTCTGCCCCGCCGGCAGCGACTTGCCGACCACACCGTCGAAGATGAGGTTGGTGGCATTGCCGAGGATCTGCGGGCCCAGGGTATTGAGCACCACCGAACCCACGGCCAGCAGGAACACGACGATCAGATACGGCTTGTCGGGCGCGAGCATGCGCAGCAGGCGCTTGAGCGACGGGCCGAAGGACTTCGCCTTGGCGTCCGGCGCACCGGGATTGACCGCTCCGGGCCTCATCGCACCTCCTCCGCGCTGAACTGCGACTCCACGATCTCGCGGTACTCGTTGCAGTCCCGCATCAGTTGCTCGTGGGTACCGATCCCGGCCATCGCGCCGTCCTCCAGCACCACGATCTGATCGGCGTCGCGGATCGTCGAGATCCGTTGCGCCACAATGATGACCGACGCGTTCGAGGTCTCCGGCTTCAGGGCGTCGCGGACCCGCACATCGGTGGAGACGTCGAGGGCGGAGAAGCAGTCGTCGAACAGGTAGACGCGCGGCTTGCGCACCAACGCGCGGGCGATGGCCAAGCGCTGCCGCTGACCACCGGAAACCGTCGTACCGCCCTGTGCCACCGGCGTTTCCAGGCCCTGCGGCATCTCCCGCACGAAGTCCGCGGCCTGCGCGATCTCCAGGGCGTGCCACAACTCCTCGTCGGTGGCCTCCGGCTTGCCGTAGCGCAGGTTCGAAGCCACCGTGCCGGAGAACAGGTACGCCTTCTGCGGCACCAGGCCGATCTCCGAACGCAGCGCCTCCAATTCGAGGTGGCGCACATCGGTGCCGCCCACGTACACGGCGCCGTCGGTGACATCGATGAGCCGCGGAATCAGATTGATCAGGGTGGTCTTACCGGCACCCGTCGCGCCGACGATGGCCGTGGTGGTGCCCGGCGCGGTCTGGAAACGGATGGCCCGCAACACCGCCTTCTCCGCACCCGGGAACTTGAACTCCGCGAACCGCACATCCACCGTGCCCGGATCGCCCTGGAACGGTTGCGGCAGTGGCGGTTCCGCGACCGACGACTCGGTGTCGAGCACCGCGCCGATACGCTCGGCCGACACCGTGGCGCGCGGGGCCATCATGGCCAGGAACGAGGCCATCATGACGGCCATCAGAATCTGCATGATGTAGGCGAGCATCGCGGTCAGCGAACCGATCTGCATCTCACCGTTGTCGATGTTGTGGCCGCCGAACCAGATGACGCCGACCGTGGTCACGTTCGAGATGAGCATGACCGTCGGGAACATCAGCGCCATGTACTTACCGACATAGAGCGACTGCTCGGTCAGCTCGGTATTGGCGACCCCGAAACGCTGGGTCTCCTGCCGTTCCCGCACGAACGCACGCACCACGCGAATGCCCGTGATCTGCTCGCGCATCACCCGGTTCACCGCGTCGATGCGCTCCTGCATGCGCCGGAAACCCGGCACCATGCGGCTGATGATGAAGGCCATCGACAGCCCCAGCGCCGGCACCGCGATCAGCAGCAGCCACGACAGCTGCAGGCTCTCCTTCAGCGCCATGAAGACGCCGCCGATGCACATGATCGGGGCCATCACCAGGATGGTGGCGCTCATCAGTACGAGCAGCTGCACCTGGCCGACGTCATTGGTATTGCGCGTGATGAGCGACGGCGCACCGAACACGCCGACCTCCCGCGCGGAGAAGGTGCCCACCCGGTGCAGCAGGGCGGCGCGCATATCGCGGCCCGCGCCCATGGCGGCCTGCGCGCCGAGGTAGACCGAAACCGCCTGGGCCACGATCTGGATGGCGGTGACCAGCAGCATCCAGCCGCCGGTGGACCAGATGTAGCCGATATCGCCCTTGGTGACGCCGTAGTCGATGATGTCGGCGTTCAGCGTGGGCAGATACAGCATGGCGATGACCGAGATCAGCTGGAGCACGACGACCCCGGCCAGTTGATTGCGATAGGGCCAGAGGAAGGTGCGTAGAAGTCGGATCAACATGATGTTGGCAGGCTACCGCCAGAACGTGACCGTTGCCGCGACGTTTTAAGGTGTGGTCGCAGCGTGGCCGGGATCACACCCATCCGGCCTGGTCCGGCAATGCTTCAGATATCGGGCTGGTCCAGGTCTCGCCATTCGACGGCGTCCTGCCATTCGATCGCGGGCTGCTCGCCCGGCGCGGCCGGGGCCTCGTTCGGGCGGGGACGGCGAGTCCAGGCGTGCGGGTCGTGCAGCAGTTCGTCCAGGAAAGACGGCAGCAGATCGTGGGCGATATCGGCGATGCTGACCCGTTCGAGCACCGAGCGGATATTCACCCGCAATCCGATCCACACCCGCTGCAAAGGTTCCGCCGCACCGGGATAGCCGACATCCTCCGGCCGTTGCCCGCGAACCGAGGCCAGCGGGCCCTCCACCGCGCGGATCACATCGGCCACGCTGATCTGCGCGGCCGGGCGGGCCAGCCGGTAACCGCCGTCCGGGCCGCGGCGGCTGGTCACCAGTGCGCCCTTGCGCAGGTCCGACACCACCGATTCCAGCACCTTGGGCGGAATGTCCTGGGCGGCCACAATGGCGTCTGCCTTCACCGAATCCGGTTGCGCCTTCGCGATTTCCACGAGCGTACGCACCGCGTAATCGACCTTCGCGGTGATGTGCACGTGAACTCCTGAGCTAGCGGTGAGCGATTTCCGGACGGTGAAGGAAAACCCTATCGGTTCGGATTCAGCACGCCGAGTGCGGCATTCAACAGCGTCGCTTCGATGTGATCGGTCTCGGTGTCGGGCACGATCTCCTGCGACATCATGGCGGTGCTGAGCACCTGCATGGCGGCGGTGGCGCGCAGCAGGGTCTCGGCGTCGGCCCCGGGTCCGGCCAGCCAGCGGCAGGTGCGGTGGTGCAATTCGATCAGGTCGGGATAGCGATTGCCGAGCGCGTTGACGATGGCGACGGTGTCGCGCATGCACAGTGCGCCCACATTCCGATTGGCCAGTGTCGAACGCAGGCGGTCGCGGATAACCCGGCGCACGTTCTCGGGGGTGTGCTCGATCTCGTCGAGGCCGTCCACCTGATCGCGCAGTTCGTCGAACATCGGCTCGATGATGGCGACCAGCAGGTCGACCTTCGAGGCGTAGTGATAGTAGAGCGAGGCTTTTGTGATTCCCACCGCATCGGCGACCTCGCGCAAGCTGCTGTGGTCGAAGCCCTTGGTCGAGAAGAGCTGGAGCGCGGCCTCACGGATCGCATCCTTGGTGCTTCTACCTGCGACAACTGTTCCGGAAACGACTGGGGCGCCCATACTCTCATCCTCTCACCCGCGCCGGGTTCGCGATTCACTCAGCCAGGTATGCGACGTACGCCACCTAGAGTTGAGGTTGTTCCTCCGCTTACTGGCTCGGTAGTCTACCTACCGCACGGTAGGCAGATTAGTTTTCGTGGAGGCGGGGGGCCGAGGCTCCCGGCGGCAGTGCCTGTCTACGCGCTTGCGCACAAGCACCCTGTTTCGCCCGCATACCCATTCGCCAGGAGAACCCCTCGTGTCCGTATACCTCTATCGGTGGGGAAAGTTCGCCTTCCGCCGGAAATGGATCGTCATCACGGCGTGGATCGCCGCGCTGCTCATCATCGGCGGCACCGGCGCCGCCCTCAGCAAGCCCTTCCAGGACAGCTTCTCCATGCCCGGCCTGCCGTCGGAGCGGGCCACCGAAATCCTCGACAAGCACTTCCCCGGTGCCTCCAAGGATTTCGACGCCAATGCCGTCACCGGCACCTATGTGATCGCCGCACCCAACGGCGAGAAGCTGACCGACACCAAGAACGCGCTTGCGCTGCAAGGGTTCATGGATGAGCTGAACAAGCTGTCGATCGTGGACAAGTCGGACCCGAAGAAGGCTCCGATGAATCCCATCGATCTCACCAAGAAGATCGGTGAACCGGCCGGTGTCAACTGCCTCGACGGCGACCGATCCGCCACGAACTTCGCCGCCAACTGCTCGAACGCGCCGCTCAACGTCCTGAACCCGACCAGCCCGGACTCGGTCGCGGTCGTGAAGGCCACGTACACCATTCCCAAGTTCGCCGACATCAAGCCGGCCGACCAGGACGCGGCCTATGACGTCGGCAAGAACGCCCGGGCCGCCGGGCTGCAGGTGGAACTCACCGGCAATATCGCGCAGAAGCAGGCCGCCGGTGGCGCGTCGGAGATGATCGGCATCGGCGTCGCGCTGGTCGTCATGATCATCGCGTTCGGTGCGATCGTCGCCGCCTTCGTGCCCATCATCACCGCGATCTTCGGTGTCGGCACCGCCATGGCCATCGTCATGTTCGGCACCCACTGGCTGACCGTGCCCGCCTTCACCCCGACCCTGGCGTCCATGATCGGCATCGCCTTGTCGATCGACTACGCCATGTTCATCGTGTCGCGGTACAAACACGAACTGGCCGTATCGGATTCGCCGGAAGAGGCGGCGGGCACCGCGGTCGGCACCGCCGGTTCCGCGGTCATCTTCGCCGGTCTGACCGTCATCATCGCGCTGGCCGGGCTCAGCTTCGTCGGCGTCAACTTCCTCACCTACATGGGTATCGGTGGCGCGATCACCGCCACCATGGCGGTACTGGTCGCCGTGACCCTGATGCCCGCGCTGCTCGGCGCGTTCGGCGGCACGCTGTTCAAGCCGAAGCTGCCGCTGGTCGCCCAGCACGATCCCGAGGACGAGCACTCGGTCACCAACGGGATTCGCTTCGCGCGCTTCATCGGCAAGGCGCCCTGGCTGACGCTCGCGGCGTCGGTGGTGCTGCTCGGACTGCTGGCCGCACCGGCCGCGAATCTGCAGCTGGGTCTGCCCGGCGGCGACTCCATGCCGAAGGACACCACCCTCTACAAGGCGTACGACCTGCAGACCAAGGGCTTCGGCGAAGGCTCCAACGGCACGCTGATGATCGCCGTGGACCTCAGCAAGACGCCGGAAGGTGTGCGCGATCAGGCGCTCGAGCAGCTGCGCAATTCGCTGAAGACGCCCGGCATGGACTACCTGACCGCCACGCAGCGCAGTCAGGACGGACAGGCCGCGCTGTTCATGGGCGTGCCCAAGTCCGGGCCGAACAACAAGGAAACCAAGGATCTCGTCGAGAACGCGCGCAACGCGGAAGCCAAGTTCAATGCCGATTACGGCATGGAATACGGCATCACCGGTAGCACCGCGATCTTCACCGATGTCTCACAGGCCCTGCTGCACAAGATCATTCCGTATCTGTCCATCGTGGCGGGCGCGGCATTCCTGTTGCTGCTGTTGGTCTTCCGTTCCGTGCTGGTCCCGCTGACCGCCGCCCTCGGCTTCCTGCTCTCCATGGCGGCCACCTTCGGCGCGACGGTCCTGCTCTTCCAGGAGGGCACCTTCGGCCTGTTCGACCCGCATCCGCTGGTCAGCTTCCTGCCGATCATGTTGATCGGCTTGGTATTCGGTCTCGCCATGGACTACCAGGTCTTCCTGGTGACCCGCATGCGTGAGGAATACGTGCACGGCAAGTCGGCCAAGGAAGCCATGATCAGCGGCTACCACCACGGCGCCCGCGTCGTGACCTCCGCCGCCATCATCATGATCTCGGTCTTCTCCGCCTTCATGCTCGACGACAACGTGGTCGCCAAGTCCATGGGCTTCGCCATGGCCGCGGGCGTCTTCTTCGACGCCTTCATCGTCCGCATGGTCCTCATCCCGTCCCTGCTCGCCCTGCTGGGCGACAAGGCCTGGTGGATCCCCAAGTGGCTCGACCGCATCCTCCCCGACATCGACGTCGAAGGCTCCAAGCTCACCGAGCTGAAGCAGGCCTCCGCCCCGATCGAGGACAAGCAGCCCGCCACGGTCGGCTGACGCTCCGGTAATCCGCTCGGCCCCTTGCCATCTCGGCAGGGGGCCGAGCTTATTTACACGTCGATCTTCTTGCCGCCCGTGCTTGGATGAGCCCATGAACGACGAATGTTTCCGGTTGATCCCACCTCGCGCGATGGCGACGGCCGCACCCCAGTGGGCGGCACTCTTCCCTCAGTTCGATACCGTCTTCGGCTATTCGGATCTCGGACACATATTCGTTGTCAACCAGGCAACCGGCGAGCACGGCCTGCTGTACCCGTACGACAACGGGGGCAAGAACTACGGATACTTTGCCAGCACAACAGAATTCGTCGACACCATTATCAGAGACGACTACGTCACCCGCGTCATCTTCCTGTCTCACCACGTGGCGGAGATCAGACAGCTACTAGGCCCCCTGGGCCCCGACGAGGTCTATATCCCGGTCCCCTACCCTTTCCTCGGCGGCACCGGAGAACCCGGAACCTACGAGATCGGCAACTACTGGGTATTCCTCGACGTGCTCGCCGGAATGATGTTCGGCGGCTGAATTCGTCGCCGGTGTCGGGCGATCTCCATCTTCCCAAGTCGCCGTGGCCGTTTCAGCGCATGAAGCGGGTGACGGCATTGCGGACGACGATGCCCGGGGAGGTGGCGGGGACCATCATGGCGGCCGCGGCGCGCATGCCGCGCTGCTTGGGTTCGACCAGTTTGCGGTGGCGCTGTTCGTAGGTCGCGAAGGCGGTGCGGGGCTGGTCGGGGGTGCGGGTGAGTTCCTCGGAGAGGGTGTGCGCGCCCGCGATGGCGAGGGTGGAGCCGTCGCCGAAGAGGGATAGGCAGGAAGCGGCGTCGCCGAGTAGGGCGATGCGGCCGTCGGACCAGTGCGGCAGGTCGACTCGGCTCACCGAGTCGAAGTAGAGGTCTTCCGCAGCCTTCACCTGGTCGAGCAGGTCGGCGAAGATGCCGAGCGGGCCGGTGAAGGCATCGGCGACCAACTGCTTGTGCTGGGCGAGGTCGCGGTGGTCGAAGCCGGGTACGGCGGCGTGGCGGAACATGAACGCCGCCACCGCCTTTCCCTTGGAAGGGTGCACGGTGATGGCGCTGCCGGGGCGGTTGAACATGATCACCTCGCGCTCGCCACCGTAGGCCCGGTCCACCGGCAGGGTCGCGACATAGAGACCCATGTGCTTGATGAATTCGGATTCCGCGCCGAAGACCAGCCGCCGGACGTTCGAGTGCAGGCCGTCGACGCCGATGACGTAGTCGTAGTGGCCGGTCGTGCCGCTCTCGAAGGTCACCTCCACCCCGTCGACATCCTTATCGAGTCCGGAAATCGAATCGGCCCAGCGGATTTCGGCCTGATCGCGGGCCGCGTCGAGCAGGATGGACGCCAGATCCGCGCGAGCGATCTCCACTTCGCGATCACCGGCCCCACCCTGAAACGCGCTGAGCCGCAACCCCGACCGCTCCCGGCCGGCCGCGTCCACGAAGCTCATCCGATCCACCCGCGACCCCGCCGCCCGCAGTCGCGGCATGACTCCCATGGCCTCGACCACGTCGACCGCGGCCCCCTTCACATCGATGGGATTCCCGCTGGACCGTTGCACCCCGGCACGTTCCACCACGGTCACGTCGAATCCGTTGCGCCCCAGCCAGTACGCGAGGGTCGACCCGCCGATTCCAGCCCCGGAGATCAGCACCGTCTTGTTCATCGCCATCACCTTCGATCCAAGTGGACGATTTTCGTCCGCTTCCAAGAAGGTACAGTAACCGGAAGAAATTCGTCCACTTTTTTCGGAGGTGAGGACAACGGCCGAGCTCAGAGCCGACGCCCGCAGCAATCGCGACCAAATCCTGGCCGCCGCCCAACTGGTCTTCCGCGAACAAGGCGTCAACGTCTCGATGAAGGACATCGCCGACGCCGCAGGCGTCGGCGTAGGCACCCTCTACCGCCGCTTCCCCGACCGCGGCTCCCTCATCACCGCCGCCGCCCACTCCTACCTGTCGGCCCTGTCCGACCTACTCGCCACCGCCGACCGCGAATCCCCCACCGCCTGGCAAGCCCTCTCCCGCTTCCTCCGCGACTGCGCCGAACTCCGCCTGGGCGCCCTAGCCGCCGCCATCGAGCCGGCCCTCCACACCGACATCCAATCCACCCCCGCCCTGACCGAAGTCCGCGCCACCATCACGGATCGCCTAGCCGCCCTCACCACCCGAGCCCACACCGAAGGCGCCCTCCGCCCCGACGCAACCCCCACCGACCTAGCCCGCCTGATGACCCTCCAGATCTACACCCGCCCCGACGAGCCCTACCCCACCGCCATCAACCGAGTCCTCGACCTCCTCCTCGACGGCCTGCACACCTGAACCGCCGCGGATTACGCGTAGGTACGGGTGCGGATCCAGCGACCAGTGGCAGGGTGCGCGGCCAGCACGACGATGGCCAGGTAGAAGGCAAAGAAGGCCACGGGGAAGATGAGGTCCGCGATGCCGTGGACGATGCGTAAGGTCGGGTCCGCGAAGGCGTCGCCGAAAACGGCGAGCACTCCGACGATCACAAAGACACGGCCGACGGTGAGACGGCGCAGCAGCAGAATGCCGCCCGCGACAAGCAGCATGGCCGCGAGTGGCCGGAAGATCAGCTGAGGTTCGCTGGCGAACAACGAGCGGAATTTCTCGTCGTCCGACCAGATCGAATAAGTCGCGAAGGTCCCCATCGTGAACCACACGCCCAGGCAGAGCCCGAAGGTGGCGGCCAGGACCGCGGTGGCGTTGTTCGGCGGGGGCGCGGGTGCCGGATACCGCTGCTGGCCGAACTGATTGTGCGGGTACGACATCGGAGCTCCTGATCCTTCGGCCGCGTGGAAAGTGCCGCGCTACAACCGATCTTGGTCAGGTCCCCTTAATCAATCCTTGCCATCCGGATAAGAGCGGTGGCGGGAATGAGAAAGGCTCCGACCTGGAATCAGGTCGGAGCCTTTCTTGGCGGTGGCGGAGGGATTTGAACCCTCGGAGGGGGGTTACCCCTCACACGCTTTCGAGGCGTGCTCCTTAGGCCGCTCGGACACGCCACCGGTGGTGACTTTACCTGAGGACCATGCCGATTCCGAAATCGGCTGGAGAGAGGGGTCAGGGGCGGTGGGATCGGAAGAAATCGTCGAGGAGGGCGGCGCATTCGGGTTCGAGGATGCCTGCCCGGACTTGAGGGCGGTGGTTGAGACGTCGGTCACGTACTACGTCCCAGAGGGAGCCGACCGCGCCGGTCTTCGGTTCCCAGGCGCCGAAGACGAGGCGGGAGACGCGGGAGAGGACGAGGGCGCCGGCGCACATGGTGCAGGGTTCGAGGGTGACGGCGAGGGTGGCGCCTTCGAGACGCCAGCCGTCGCCCAGCACGGCGGCGGCCGCGCGCAGGGCGAGGACTTCGGCGTGGGCGGTCGGATCGCCCAGTGCCTCACGGGCATTGGCGGCGCGCGCCAGTTCCCGGCCCTGGGCGTCGAAGACGACCGCACCGACGGGGACGTCGCGCGGGTCGGCGTCCCGCGCGGCGGCGATCGCGGCCCGCATCATCGCCTCGTCGGCGGCGAGCGAGCCGATCAACGCGGCAGCTTGTCCAGGACCGCGGAGAGTTCGTTGGCGAAGCCGAGGCGCTGGGCGACCATGCCGAGCTGCTCGTCGGGGTAGAGGTCGGTCTCGGCGAGGATGACGGCGAGCACCGGTTCGGGCAGGCCGAGATCGGCGAGCACGCCGAGGTCACCCTCCTCCCAGGGCTCGATGTCGTCGAGCTCGTCGGGATCGATGTCGGGGATCTCGATATTGAGTTCCTCCAGCACATCGGCCGCGATGTCGTAGTCGATGGCGGCCGTGGCGTCCGAGAGCAGGATGCGGCTGCCGGTCGGGCCGGGGCGCAGGATGATGAAGAACTCGTCGTCGATGTCGAGCAGACCGAAGACCGCGCCGGAACTTCGCAGCGCACGCAATTCGTCCTCGGCCGCGGACAGACTGGTCAGTGCCGCATCACTCAGCGGTGTCACTTTCCAATTGGCTTCTTCGCGGACAACCGCCACTGCGAACCCTTCTACGTCGTCGTTTTCGTCCGACGCCGCCCTGTTCGTGCTCGAGCGCTGTGCTGCCATGGGCGCAACGGTAGTCCGCTTCGGGGGAAATGTTGAAGTCGTATGCGAATCTGATCCGATGACGGGCACTTCGAAACCAGCTGTCTGCGTCCTGGGTACCGGTTTGATCGGGGGTTCGGTGGTGCGCGCCGCCGCCGCGGCCGGGTACGAGGCGTTCGGCTACAACCGTTCCGAGGTCGGCGCGAAGGCCGCGCGACTGGACGGCTACGACGTGATCAGCGACGTGTCCGCGGTGCTCACCCGAGCGGCCGAACGCGACGCGCTGATCGTGATCGGCGTGCCCATTCCGGCCCTCGACGCCGTGCTCTCGGACGTGAAGACCTACGCCCCCGAGTGCGTCCTGACCGACGTGGCGAGCGTGAAGGCCCCGGTGGCGGCGGCCGTGCAACGGCACGAGCTGGGCGCCAAGTACGTGGGCGGGCACCCGATGGCCGGGACCAGCGAATCCGGTTGGGCGGCATCGAGTCCGGACCTGTTCAAGAACGCGGCCTGGGCGGTCAGCGTGGATCCGGGCGTGCACGCGGACCAGTTCCGGCGTGTCGCGCAACTGGCCTTGGATTGCGGCGCGGTGGTGGTGCCGGTGCTGGCGGTGGAACACGATCGCGCGGTGGCCCGCATCTCCCACCTACCCCACCTGCTGGCGGAGGCGCTGGCCATCGAGGGTTCCAACGGCGGCCCGCTGGCCCTGGGCCTCGCGGCGGGCTCGTTCCGCGACGGCAGCCGCGTCGCGGCCACCGCCCCCGACCTGGTCCGCGCCATCTGCGAACCGAATGCGGCGGCCCTGCTGGACGTCCTGGACGACACCCTGGAAGTACTGACCCAGGCCCGCGACAGCCTCCGCGCCGACGGCACCATCACCGAACTGGCCGAGGCCGGGCACGACGCCCGCACCGAATACGACGATCACGAGCGCTGGGTGATCACCGATATCCGCCCCGGCGACCACAACTGGCTCACCAAGCTGATCGATGCCGGACGCGACGGCGGCGTCCTCACCGCCCTGGATTAGATCCGCTCGGCCAGGCCCGGATAGTCGAGCAGGAAGCCGTCCTCGTCGACCGTGACGGTGGCCGAGGAGACCGGCGACAGCACGTGGATGCCGTCCGGGCCGCTGCTGTAGGTGAGGCCGGCTTCCTGCACCAGCAGATCGGGTAGGCGCACGTAGACGACGGGCACCTGCACGTCCTCGTTGGTGTGGGCCAGTCCGTAGCGGCGGATGGGCAGGGTGTTGAAGAACGGGCTCAGCACCACGTCCACGTCCAGCGCGCCCCCGAAAGTGGAGCGGACGTGGGTGTTCCCGGCGTCGATGAGCCAGTAGTTCTCCTCGTCGCGGGCGATCGAGGCGTGCCGTTCACCGGTGGCGAGGGTGCTGCGCAGCGACAGCCGCTTGGTCACCCCGGACTCGTCGGTGACCAGGTCGTACGAGGCACTGAAGGCGGGGTGGTCCTCGCAGTCGCCCGCGATGATGCGACCCGCGGCGCGAATCCGATTGCCGCTCAGCACCACCCGCACCGACTCCATCCGGGAGGCGTTGTGCGCCCGCCAGGTGAGAATGGCCGGCCACCGCCGCGCACCCGGCTCGGCTTCCGCACTCCCGTTATCCGTCACGCCTATCACCGTAGTTGCCACGGCCCACCCGCCCACGCTCCCCGGCCGGTATCACTCCCCCCGCGCAACATCGTGATCAACATGCAATGGTGCGGACCGCTTCTCGGCGTTTGCCCACGCCACCGCATGCTGATCAACCGCCCGAGTGATAGCGAGAAGCTCTGGGAGAGGGTCGTGATGGGTGTTGGTCACGATGCGTGCTGGGGGACTCGAGTAACCTGCTCTGGGCACGGGGGACACCGGGGTGAAAGGGACTGTTGTGACGAGCGCGCGGATGGTCGGCCTGTTCGCCGGCATCGGCGGGCTGGAACTCGGGCTCGCGACGCACGGGTGGCGCAGTGAACTGCTCTGCGAGATCGATTCCGGCGCGCAGGCCGTGCTCGCCGCGCACTTCCCCGATGTGCCACTGCATTCCGATGTGACCAAGCTGCGCTCGCTGCCGTCGGGAACCGAACTGGTGGCGGCCGGATTCCCCTGCCAGGACCTCTCCCAGGCCGGGCGCACGGCCGGAATCACCGGCCCCCGTTCGGGTTTGGTCGACGAGGTGTTCCGGCTGGTCAAGCGCCAGAAGGGCCCGCGCTGGCTGCTCATCGAGAATGTGCCGTTCATGCTGCAGCTCGGTGGCGGTGCGGCCATGCGCCACATCACCGATGCCCTCACCGAACTCGGCTACACCTGGGCCTACCGGGTGGTGGACGCGCGCGCCTTCGGGCTGCCGCAGCGGCGGGAGCGGGTGCTGATGCTGGCCTCGCGTACGGAGGATCCGCGGCCGGTGCTGTTCGGGACGGACGCGGGGCCGCGGGATGTGGGCGATCCGGCGCACGATCCGTGCGGTTTCTACTGGACCGAGGGCAATCGCGGTCTGGGCTGGGCCGTCAACGCGGTGCCGACGCTGAAAGGCGGTTCGGCGCTGGGCATTGCGAGTCCGCCGGCGGTACGGCTGCCCTCGGGTGAGCTGGTGACCCCCGGGATCACCGATGCGGAACGGCTGCAGGGCTTCGACCGGGATTGGACCACACCGGCTTTGGAGGTGCCCGGCGTCCGCAAGGGTCACCGCTGGAAGCTGGTCGGCAATGCGGTGAGCGTGCGGATGGCGTCCTGGATCGCCGAGCGGGTCACCAACCCGGCCGACGATCCCTATCCCGACGGCGAACCGCTGCCCAGCCGCAGCTGGCCCACCGCCGCCTGGGGGCACGGCGGTGTGGTGCAGCGGGTTCCGGTGTCCACCTGGCCCGTTCACGCGCCGTACGAGGATCTGCGCTGGTTCCTCGATGATTCCCGGCTGCTGTCGGCGCGGGCGACCGCGGGCTTCCTGAAGCGCACCGGCATGGGTTCGCTGCGTTTCCCCGAGGGTTTCCTCGAGGATGTCGCGAACCATCTCGAGCGCATGGGGGGCGCCCCGCGCGAGGCCGCCTGACGGCCCGCCGGATCTTGCCGGGGCTGCCCGGCGTCAGCAGGATGGCGGGATGGCAGACGCACGCCCGAAGACGGACGCGGCGACCAGTGCGCGCATGGCCAAGCAGCGGCGGACGGGCACCAAACCGGAAATCGACCTGCGGCGGGAATTGCATCGCAGGGGAAAACGGTTCTTCGTAGATCGGGCTCCGCTGCCCGGGCTGCGGCGGCGGGCCGACCTGGTGTTCCCGCGGCGGAAGGTGGCGGTCTATGTGGACGGATGCTTCTGGCACAGCTGCCCCGAGCATGCGACACGCCCGAAGAACAACGCCCGGTGGTGGGCCGAGAAGCTGGCCGGAAACGTGGCACGCGATCGCGACACCGATACCAAGCTGGCGGCGGCGGGGTGGACCGTGGTGCGGGTCTGGGAGCACGAGTCCCCCGAATCGGCCGCCGAGCTGGTGATGGCCGCACTGACGCGCGGCGTGTGACGGCCATGTTTCCGAATGGGCGACAATGGACCTACAACCGGACCAGCCGACCAGTCCGAACAAAGCAGCTCCGGGCAGGGAGTACGAGTAAGCGAGGCCAGCGAAAGCGAGCGCGGTGATGACGCCAACCGAGCAGAAACTAGCCGAAGCGGCTCCGAGCACAGTGGCTCGGCAGCCGCGCTGGCGACGGGCGCTCCGATGGTTCATAGCGATCTTGATCGCGGTCGCCGGACTCGGATATTCGTCCTGGGTGCTGGAGTTCATCCTGCCGATCGACAGCAACCCCACCAATACGTTCCTCAGCCAGCTGGCCGAGAAGGGCGCACCGTTCCGCTGGGTGTTCTCCACCGGCGACACCGTGTCCGGTTCGCTGCTGGTGGCGGCGGGAATCGGTGGCCTGCTGCTGTTCTCGCGGCGGCGCTACACGAATATCGGCTGGGCGGCCCTGACCTGCTTCGGCCTCTCCACCATCGCGGATGCCCAGTGGCCCATCGAACCGGAGGATCCGGACGGGCCGAAACGGTACGTCGACACCGGACTTTTCCCGCAGCTGCATCAGATTCACGCGCTGACCAGCACCCTGGCGGTCTTCTCCATCTACATCGCCATGTTCGCGTTCACGGTGGCGGCCTTCAAATACCGGCGCTGGCCGATCCTGCGGCACACCGGCCTGTGGATTCTGATCGTCGGCTCCGCCGTGACGGCGTGGATGCTGATCGCCGACAATCTGCCCGGCAACTACGGGCTCGGGATCGCGCAGCGCATCCAGGTCGGGGCGATGTCGCTGTGGCTGGTGGCGCTGGCGGTGCAAATCGTTGTCGCCGAACGGGATTCCGGGGTGCCGAACCACTAGGGTCGGAGTCGTGACCAGCGACGCATCGCAACTCGCCGACACCACCGCCCAGCTCGATATCGTCGCCACCGCGACCGGTCGACTGCTCCCCGCGGTCGCCGCGCTCGGCGAGGCCGACCTGGCCGAGCCCTCCCTGTTGCCCGGCTGGACCCGCGGCCATGTGCTGGCCCACCTGTCCCGCAATGCCGACAGCCTGGTCAACCTGCTGCTGTGGGCCCGCACCGGCATCGAAACCCCGCAGTACGCAAGCCAATTCCTGCGTGAGGCCGATATCGAGGCGGGTGCGCCCCGCCCGCTGCGGGAACAACTCGAGGACCTGACCGCCTCGCACGAGCGCTGGCTCGCCCTGGCCCGGGTCATGCCCGCCGACCGCTGGTCCACCCCGGTCCGCAATCGCGCGGGCGGCGAGATCCCCGCCACCCGGGTGGTCTGGATGCGCCTGCTGGAGGTCGAGATCCATCACGTGGACCTGAATCTCGGCTACACCCCCGCCGACTGGCCCGCCGACTTCACCACCCGCCTGCTCGCCCAGTCCATCACCGAGGTCAAGCCCGCCGAGGGCACCGGCTTCACGGTGACCGCCACCGACACCGGCTTCACCGACACCGTCGGCACCCCGGCCACCACCGTCACCGGCCCCGCCGCCGCCCTGGCCGCCTGGCTCATCGGCCGCTCCCCCGGCACCGACCTCACCGGCGACCTCCCCAACCTCGCCGCCTGGAAATAGCACGCCAAAAGCCAGGAGCCCCACACCATTCGGTGTGGGGCTCCTGTTACGTGCGCCCGGAGAGACTCGAACTCCCAACCTTCTGATCCGTAGTCAGATGCTCTATCCGTTGAGCTACGGGCGCAGGGTTATTCAGTTAAATTGTTCACCCGGCGTACCGGGTGGTGGCGGAGGCGAGAGGATTTGAACCTCCGGTCCCCGTGAAGGGACAACTCATTAGCAGTGAGTCCCATTCGGCCGCTCTGGCACGCCTCCTGGTGGCCCTCTTCGAGGCCGCCGGTTCTCTTCGAACCGCCGGGACAGAAGATTACACAGCGGGTGACCAATAGGCCAAATCGGCTGGTCAGCGGGGTGGATCAACGGAGATGGCTGTCGAACCAGTCGTAGATTCGGGTCTGGGCGTCGAGGACGAAGGCGTCGTCGAGGGCGGCGGCGTCGAAGCCGGGGTGGTCGGGGCGGTGGTGCAGGCCCGGATAGGTGACGACCAGGGTCGCGACATCGGCGTTGGCGGCGGCGTCGCGCAGGCGGTCGACCTGGTCGGGCGGGGTGAGGGGGTCGTCCTCGCCGAAGAGGCCGAGCCAGGGCGCTTTCAGGCCGGGGGCAGCGGCGAGCAGGGCGACGGCCTGCGGGGTGAGCGGGGTTTCGATGCCGGGGGCGGCGACGCTCACGGCGGCGCCGACGCGGCGGTTGGTGGCGACCAGCGCGGCGGCGGTGCCGGCGGAGTCGAAGCCGAGCACGCCGATGCAGTCGCGGAAGACGCCGTGCGCGGTGAGCCAGTCGAAGCAGGCGTCGAAATCGGCGAAGAGGTCTTCCCCGAAGATGCGGTCGGCGGTGTGGCCGTTGGCGGGGCGATGGAACAGATCGGGCGCGAGCACGGTCCAGCCGTCGGCGGCGAGCGCGCGCATGAGTTCGAGCAATGGCTCGGTGAATTCCCGTGATTCGTGCAACACCACGATGCCGCCGCGGGCGTGACCCTCGGGTTCGAGCACGGTCAGCGGGACCGCGGTCGTGTCGTGCACAGGGGCGTGTTCTCGATAGATGCCCGACATAGGGCCACTGTAGTTGCGCTAGGTAAAAACGCGATAAATCTTTCGCGCGGTCCGATCTTCCGGAGATATTCCGGCTGAGCCGCATTCGCGCGCGCCGGGTCACCACCGGGTCACCGCTCGGGCAAACGGGGTGACACCGCGAGCCGACCCCGGACACGCGGGACTTAGGGTAGAGGGGTGAGTGCGCACATTCGCCCGGATCTCGATGCCATTCCGGCGTACGTCGCCGGCAAGACCCACCCCGGTGCGGTGAAGCTGGCCAGCAACGAGACCACCTTCCCGCCGCTGCCGTCGGTGACCAAGGCCATCGCCGAGGCGGTCGAGCTGTCCAACCGGTATCCGGACAACCACGCCGTCGAATTGCGCGGCGCCCTCGCGGATTTCCTGGGTGTGGAGCTCGAGAACGTCGCGGCCGGCTGCGGCAGTGTGGCGCTGTGCCAGGAGCTGGTGCAGATCAGCTGCCGCCGTCCCGAGGACGAGGTGCTGTTCGCGTGGCGCTCGTTCGAGGCCTACCCGATCGTCACGCAGGTGGCGGGGGCGAAGGCCGTGCAGGTGCCGCTGGATGGTGAATTCACCCACGATCTGGACGCTTTGGCGGCGGCGATCACACCGAATACCCGGGTGGTCTTCGTCTGCAATCCGAACAATCCGACCGGTACGGCCCGCGGCAAGGCGGAGATCGTCGAGTTCCTCGACCGGGTGCCGTCGGATGTGCTGGTGGTGCTGGACGAGGCGTACTTCGAATACCTGCGGATGCCCGCCGAAGACTTCCCCAATGGCGTCGAACTGGGTCGCACGCGCCCGAATGTGCTGGTGCTGCGGACGTTTTCGAAGGCGTACGGCCTGGCCGGGCTGCGGGTCGGTTACGCGGTCGGCGCGCCCGAGGTGATCACCGCGCTGATGAAGGTGCACATCCCGTTCAGCGTGAGCCGGGTGGCACAGGCGGCGGCCATCGCCTCGCTGGAGGCGCGGCACGAACTGCTGGAGCGCACCGACGCGGTGGTGGCCGAGCGGGATCGCATGCGCGCGGCGCTGATCGAGGCGGGCTACCGGGTGCCGGTCAGCCAGTCCAACTTCCTCTGGCTGCCGCTGGGCGACCGCAGTGCCGAATACGGTGCGGCCAGTACCGAAGCCGGGGTCATCATCCGGCCCTACGGCACCGACGGCGTGCGCGTCACCGCGGGCGACCCGCACGAGAACGACGCCTTCCTGCGCTTCGCCACCGATCCGGAGACCGTCGCGCGGTTCCTGGGCTAGCCCGGATTACCCGAGGCCCAAACCCGCGGCCAGCGTCGGCCAGGAGCGCGGCAGTTCGTCGGCCCAGTAGGGCCAGGAGTGGGTTCCGGTCGGGCGGCGGTTGACCGTGGCCGGGATGCCCAATTCCGTGAGCTTGTCGGCCAATTGGCGGGTGCACATGTCCGCGCCCGCCTCGATCGGCCCGCCGAAGAGCACCGCGTTGCGCAGATCCGGATTGCCGGGGGTGTCGTGCTCGCCGGGCAGGCCGCTACCGGAGGAGAGGTAGATGGCCTTGCCGCGCAACGCTTCCGCGTGCGACACCACATCGTGGTCGGCCCACTCCGGATCATCGGTGGGGCCGAACATATTGTCCGGATCGCCGCCGAAGGTGCCGACCACCGCCCGCGCCTGCGCCTGACCGAAGTCGGAACTCATTGCGTAGCAGCCGCTGTGGGCCGCCACGGCGCGATACAGGCCCGGATTGCGGGTCGCCAGCATCATGGCCGCCTCCGCGCCCATCGAGACGCCCTCGAGGCCGTTGCGGCCGTCCCCGGCGAACCGGGCGTCGATGAGCGGCGGCAGTTCGCGGGTGAGGAAGGTTTCCCAGCGGTTGGTGCCGAGCTTGGGATCGCTGTGCCGCCAATCGGTGTAGTAGCTGGCGGGACCGCCGAGGGTGAAGACCGCGTTCACGTTCTTGTCGGCGAAGAACGACAGCGCGTTCGCGCGGGCGGTCCAATTGTTGACGTCGGGGGCGGCGCTGCGGCCGTCGAGCAGGTAGACGGTGGGCCGGGGCCCGTCGGCGTGCGCGGGGACCAGCACCTGCACCTGCACGGTGCGGCCCATGGCCGGGGAGGCCACGTAGACGCCGAAGAGGTTGCCGGACAAGGACTCGACCCGTTCGATGCGCGCCTGCGCGGGATGCACCGGATCGGTGCCGGGCGCGGATTCCTCGTTGGAGCCGGTCTCGACGGGCGGATCGGCCACGCCCGGCGGTGCTTGCGTGATCACCGCTCCGGCCAGCAGGACGGCACCGGCGAAGGCACCGAGAAGGCGACGTGCGCTGCGGCTGACCACTCAGCCACATTTACCAGAAACGATCAATCGGCGGCGAGATCACGTTCCCAGCGCGTCTCGATATCGGTGAATCGCCACACCGCCAGCGCCACCGTCCAGGTGAGCGCGAACAAACCGACCACGATGTAGCCGAGGCTGCCCAGGTCGAGATTGCCGATCCAGGCCACCGAACCCGAGGTGATGTCCAGCTTTTCGACGAAGATCGAGATGATCTCCTGCACGCCGATGAGCAGCGCCACCGCGACCGACAAGCCGGTGATCACCAGGTTGTAGTAGATCTTGCGGACCGGGCGCGCGAAGGCCCAGTCGTAGGCGTGGCTCATGAACGCGCCGTCGAGCGCGTCGAACAGTGCCATACCCGCCGAAAACAGCAGGGGCAGCACCAGAATCGCGTACCAGGGCAGTCCGGTGGCGGCCGCGCCGCCCGCGATGACGAGCAGGCCGACCTCGGTGACGGTATCGAAGCCCAGGCCGAACAGCAGGCCCACCGGGTACATCTGCCACGGCTTGCGCACCAGCTTCACCACGGGGCCGAGCACGCGCGTGAGCAGACCGCGATCGTTGAGCGCCTGCTCCAGTGCGGGCTCGTCGAAGTCGCCGCCGCGCATCCGGCGGTACACCCGCCAAATGCCGAGCAGCGACACCAGATTCAGCAGTCCGATGGCGATGAGGAAGGCGCCGGAGATACCGGTCCCCCACAGGCCGGTCCAGCGGTGCAGTCCGGAGCCCTCGTCCTCGATGGACCCGGCCAGCGCCCGCACACCGAACGCGAGCAGCGCGACCATCACGAACACGATGCTGGAATGACCGAGCGCGAACCAGAACCCGACGGTCTGCGACTTCGCACGACCGTTCTCGGCCACCAGCTTTCGCGTGGTGTTGTCGATGGCGGCGATGTGGTCGGCGTCGAAGGCGTGCCGCATGCCCAGGGTGTAGGCGGTGATCCCGAGTCCGACCCCGAACACGGAGCCCTGCACCACGTGATGGGCGGGCACCACCACCAGCAGCAGGGTGCCCCACCCGAGAACGTGTAGTGCGAGCACGGCGAGACCCATACCGATCCAACCGCGCACGCACACACCTCATCATCGACAAGAAATGGCGGAAGCGGAGGGATTTGAACCCCCTGCCACCGCCGCCGAAAACACTCCGACCTGCGCAAAAGCTGATTTGAGTTCACGAAGACGGATGGAACTACCAGGGACTTTACGGAGAGGTGTTGACGTGGTCAACACGCCCCGGACGCCACCGGTGGGGGGTGTCACAAGCCCTTCGAGCAGGCATACCCACCCTGAATAGGGTCGGGCCACATGGCGCGAATCCGATTCCGACGAGCTCACCGGAGGTTCGCCGTCCTGGGAATTCGGCCCGCGAGCACGGCCGGGTGACCGGGTTCGGCGTCACGTCCCTGTCGCCGAGGCCGAAAGCCAAGTCGAGGCGCAAGCGGACATCGAATTGGTACCTACAGTCAGATGTTGGCACACATGCTGAGATACATTGTCTCGCAGCACATTCCATTGCGGAACACCGTTTGCCGAGCGTGCCCGAGTGCGCACAGATGTAGATGCAGACAGGCCCGGGTTTCCTAGATCATTTGACCGGGATTACTTCCCATTTACTCTGCGCCGCACTAGTGTTCGGACTCAGGGTTTTCTCAGTTTGAATATCAGTGGGGATGGGTATGGGCTTACGAATGCTTCGGGCAGGACGCGCGATCGGACCCGAACTTGTCCGACTCTGAGCCCCTATTCGCAGCGACGCCCGGCGGCCCTCGAGATCCCGACGAACTCCAAGGATTTCGCGATCGAATGGCCACCGTTGCGCCGCACTTGGCCGCCCTGGCCGAGGTAGGCGTGATCTACTCCCCGCCGGTTGGCGAAATCGAGGTGCGTGGCGATGAGATCGTGATCGGCGTCCTCGTGCTTATCCCCAACCGCGACCGGAACACAGTGAAAATCGTTCCCCGCCAAGGTCTGACGCTGTACCAGTTCGCCGACCTGGAAATTCAAGCCCAGCATGCGCTTACACACGGGTGCGACCCCGCCGACTGCTGGCGGTATCACGAGCGCTTGGCATGCTGGTTCTCCGAGGTAATTCAGCCGTTATGATGCTCGCGCTCCGCAGCTTCATTTGCTGCATAGCGCTCTAGGGCCTCGTCTGACGGCGCAGCGAGTTTCGTTCCCGCCGTGTGCAACAGACGTGGAATGCCCGGCGCACTCGCCGCTTGAAGTAGCGCGGTCCGCTCAAGCTCGTCGAGCATCTGCACAACGGTCCTCGCCCGAGGATCGGGTACATCGAGCAGTAGGCCGGCAGCCTGCCGAATTCCGTTGGCCAGCGTCACGAACTGATCGCGTGTTGCTCGCGCCGCCTCAACCTGCGAGCCCCCCACTTCAGTGGCATCGGAGATTTCCGCCGCGTCCTGAAGCTCCGTTGGTTTGCCTCCTGCACGGATTTGCTCGAGAGAGCCGGCCGACCACCCGAGCGCTTTCTCGATCTTCAGCCGCGACATGTCGCGCGGCCAGCGCTCCCCAGCCTCGAGGGCCCGTGTCGTCTTGGTATCGACACCGGCGTTTCGTGCCAGCGTCGTTGGGTCCATGCTCAGGCCGAGCCGTCGGCGCTGGACTTCCCGGCCCACTCGCTCGAGCGATGTCGCGTCGGTCATGCGCAATCCCGTCGTATGTCAACTTTCAGTGGTGCCAGTGTTTCAGGGAACAGTAGGGAACTTCAAGCACCTCTGACTATTGGCCCTAACAGGACATAGAGACCTCTACTTCCGGGTAACTACCGGCAAACTGTGCCCTGGTGACCCAAGTTCCCGAAACATCTTCCCTTTAGTTCCCCCCGTTTCCGTTGACGAGTTCCCTTTAGTTCCCTACAGTTGCCCTCGTGAGATCGGAACAAGCGGGACGTCCCGGTAAGAAACCGGCCACCACACCCGTCCTCGAGGCAGATCAGGAGCGCGTAGGCGCAACGGTCCGGACGATCCGCGAGCTTCGCGGATTCACTCCCCAGCAATTCGCGACCGCGATCGGCATCTCGCGGCCGCACCTGGTCAAGATCGAGCTCGGCCAGAAGAAATTGACCAACGTTCTGCTCGCGAAGGCTGCGGGCGAACTCGGCGTCGCCCAGATCGCGATCATGCGGCCGCTCCCGAGCGAGGACGGCACGCGATGACCGAAACCAGGACTGACAACCGCACATTCGCGCTCGAGATCGCCGCTGACCGGATCGGCGCGTCGCGCGACTGGGTCATGCGTCAGCTGCGCACCGGCCGGTTTCCGGGCCGCAAGGTCGGCCGCGATTGGCGCATGACTGAGTCCGACATTCTCGCCTCGATCGAGATCGTCGCCCGACCTGCGAGGTCGACAGACATGTCGGGATTGACCGCGCGCAGTAGCAACCACACCATCACGACCGAGCCGACTGGCCTCGCCGATCTCGCGGCCGGCCTCACGTCCACCAGCCGGCGCCGCCTCACCGCGCGCATCTGACGACTCCCCCGATGGTCTCCGTCGACGCCGTCGGGGTCGCGCACGTGGTGAGGGACCGCCGAGGCCCCTCACCTCGCCTCACCACGTGCGCACAACCACCCATCCCACCGAGAGGACCGCCGAATGTCCGGCATCCCTTGCCGTTTCAAGGACGGCACGCCCGTCTCCGAAGAAGTAGCGAACATGATCACCCATGCCTTGCTCGGCATGTCGGCGCCCGCCACCGAGCGACTCATCGCTGAGGGCGAGCGCAAGCGCAAGCGCCGCCAAGTCGACGAGCAGTCACGCGCCGACGTCGCCCGGCGGCAAAACCTGGTCAGTGCCGCATGATTCGGCCGCGGATCCACCCCGACGACCTCGGCCTCGTCGGCGACCTGCTCGCCTTGCTGCTACTGGCCGTCGTCATGTGGCAGGTCGGCGCGTGGCTCACGAGCTGGGCCTCGCTGTGATCGGCTGGATATGCGTCGTAATCGTTTGCCTCGCATTGGGATTCGCTGGCCTGGTCGTCGCCCTTGTGCACGGGGGCAACCGTTGACCGAAACCCGCTGGTTCACCGCCTACGAGCAGGCCTACGAACGGCGACCGCAGGCGCAACCCTACGGGCCACCCCCAGCCACCACCACCGACGACGAGTGGCTCGCGTACTGCGAAATCAGTTCGGCTGCCACATGGTTCGCCGGTCTGCTGCTCGCGCCATGCGTGATCGCGATCATCGCCCGCGCAGTCGTACAGCACATCAACCCTTATAAGCCGCCCGCCGCCAAGGCGCCAACCGCAGCGACGGGCGACCTCTCCTAACCCCTGAAACACCTGTGCCCCGCCGAGTTACCGCTCGGCGAGGCGCACTCCAGAGATCGTGAGGGACTCTACATGTCCAAACATCGCGCCGGATTGCTCCACAGATTCACGCGCCGTCACCAGACTGCGCCCGCCATCGCCGCCCGCGAAGGCCTCGACGCACGTCGCGCACTCGCCGACGCGCCCACCGTCGTACTTCCCGTCTACGTCGACCCGCAGGCCGATGCGATCACCGAGGAACTTCCGGTCGTCACCGCCGGCGTGCTCGGATGGGCCGCGCCCTGGCCGGTCGCCGAGCAGACCGCGGCGACGATCCGCGAGCACGTGCTCGACGGCGTCGCCGGTCGCCGGTCCCTGGCCGTGCAGGGCCGCCGATGAAACTGCTGACCTTCCCCAGCGCCGAGCCGGTCCAAGGTCCGCCGCCGGACCTCGTCGCCGCGGCGGTCGCCGCCGAGCTCGCGAAAGAACTCGGGTGGTCCGGCCATCGCGATTTCGCCGAGCGGGCCCGCGCGGTCGTTGCCGTACTCGGCTACGAGTTCGACATCCTCGAGGACCCCGCCGAGGACGACGGCGAAGATGTGCCGTTCGATCCCGACGTCGTCCGCGACTACGAACTCGCCGCCGAATCGGGGGCGCTATGAGCTGGGATGCGCGGGACGAGTCGGACCTCGACCCGGTCGTCGTCCGCCGGTGCGAGTGCGGGCGCGAGTTCACCCCGCAATTCACCAACACCGTGCGATGCCCGGCATGCATCCATCGATACACCGCGGCCGAACCGGTCCGCGCCCACCTCGCGCGCCTGCGGGCGAGCAAGTCCTTGTGTCAGGTCGGGCGCGAGGCGGGCGTCCGGCCGGCGACGGTCCGAAGCATCGGATCCAAGCTCGACCGGCAGTTCGTGAGCGCGGACATTGCCGAGCGCCTGCTCGCCGTCGACTGCGGGGTCGCGTGATGGCGCGATACACCGATCACGACGACATCGCCGCCGAGGCACTGCTCGTTTGTGAGGCGGTCCGGGAGCTCGCCCCACTTGAGGTCTATCGACGTTTGGCGCACATGTGCGCCCGCAATCCCGAATCCGGCGCGCAACTGCTGATGTGCCTGGCGACGTGGGTCGATTACGAGGCACCGGTGAGCAAGCTCGCCGACCGCGCCGAGGCGATCGTCGAGGGCCGGATCCGTGCCGTCGCAACGAGGCTCGTGTCATGACGGCCGCGCTCCGCGAGGCCGGTCTCTTCGCAGGTATCAGCGCAGCCGACTACCACGCCGACACGGATTCGCTGTCCGCGTCCGGTGCGAAGTTGCTCGCCGCCCGCACGCCGTTCGAATTCTGGTACGCCCAGAACAACCCACCGACCCGCAAACCCGAGTTCGACCTCGGTCACGCCACCCACCGCGAAATCCTCGGCGAGGGCGAGGAAACCGAGATCATCGACGCCGCCAACTACAACACGAAACCCGCTCGCGAGGCCCGCGACACTGCGTACGCCGCCGGTCGGGTACCGCTGCTGCCCGAGCAGCACGCGCGGGTTCAGACCATGGCCGAGCGCGTGCGCGGGCACGAGCTCGCGGGCCCGCTGCTGTCCTCGGGTCTGGCCGAGCAGTCCGGTTGGTGGTTCGACGAGGCCGCCGGTATTTGGTGCCGGTTCCGGCCGGATTGGATGACCTGGCGTGGCGAGGTTCTCTACCTCGTCGACGTCAAAACGACCCAGGACGCCGACCCGGCCGCGTTCGAACGGTCCGCGGTGCGGTTCGGCTACCACCAGCAGGACCCGCACTACGTCGAAGGCGCCATGAAAACTACCGGCGCCGAACGCGTTTCGTTCGTGTTCGTCGTCGTCTCGGTCAAGCCCCCGCACATGGTGAACGTCTTCTATTTCGACGACGACGCGATCGCCGAGGGTGCGCGCCTCAATCGCCGCGCCCGCCGCATATTCGGCCGCTGCCTGGCCGCCGATCACTGGCCCGAGTACCCGCTCGGCCCGCACCGAATGTCCCTGCCCAGATGGCACCCCCACGAGGAAACCGAAGATGACGAATGAAATCGCTGTCCGCGAACCGACATCCGCACTAGCGATCACCACCGATCAGCGCGAGTTCAACGACGCACAGGTCGCGGCACTGTTACAGCTCGCCGGCGTCAAAGACGCGCCGCCCGCACAGCTCGCGATGTTCTTTCACCGGTGCCGCACAACCGGATTGGATCCGTTCGCACGACAGATCTACCTCATCGGCCGCAAAACCAAGACCGGCGGCTACAACGGCGAGCCTGCGAAGTACGAGACGACGTGGACGATCCAGACCGGTATCCACGGGTACCGACTGAACGGCCGCCGTGCCGCACAGAGGGCGGGCCACCGCGTGCAGACCGAAGGCCCGTTCTGGAAAGGCCCGGACGGCGGCGACTGGCTGGGAGAGTGGCTCGGCGGCAAGGGCAAACCGCCGGCGGTCGCCAAGTTCGTCGTATTCGTCGACGGCGAGCCCAATGTCGGCATCGCTCATTACGACGAGTTCGTCCAGACCAAGTACAACGGCGACCCGAATTCCATGTGGGCCAAGATGCCCGCGAACCAACTCGCGAAGTGCGCCGAGGCGCAAGGCTGGCAAAAGGCCTTCCCAGATGATTTCTCGGGCCTGCTGCTCGAGGACGCCGTCCAGTCGATCGAGCCCGACGGCATGCCCTCGCCGACCCGCGTCGCGTCCGAGCGCGTCGCCCCGACCGCGGCCGAGATCATCGCCGCGCCCGCCTCGGATCCGGGCTCAACCCCGGCCGCGGCGAAGGCCTCACCCGCGGACCCCGTCGAGCCGCGCATCACGGCCGAGCAGTCGGCGGCGATCGGCGAACACCTGCGGGCCCTCGAAATCGTCGACGAGGCCGAACAACTGCGGCTCGTGTCCGAGGTCCTCGGCCGCCCGGTGACCGGACCCGGCGACCTCACCGAAGTCGAGGCGACCAAGCTCGTCGACGACCTCGCCGAGCTGCGCGCCGCCGAGGCCGCCCCGATCGAGGCTGCGGCCCAATGAGCGACCACCACCGCGCCGAGGCCGAGCGCATGATCCGCCAGGCCGAAGGCGCCGATACCCACGCCGCGGCGGGCCTGGCCGGAATCGCAACCGCCCGCGCCTTGCTCGCGGTCGAGGCCCGCCTCGGCCAGATCGCCGAGCACCTGGCCGACGCGACTCGGACCGGCCGCGCTGGTTTCGCGCTGCACGCCTCGGTAACCGACTACGCACCCGAGCGCCTCGGATGGGCCGCCCGCGCGCACGTCACCGCCCTCGTCAACGAGATCGTCACGCCCGCAGCAAAAGAGGAGAACCCCCGATGACCTCCACTGCCGACGGGCCGACCCCGGATCCGGTTCTCGCTCTCGCATGACCACCAGCACCGGCGGGCCTGCCCACGCGGGGCCGCCGGTGCGCCCCTGATCCACGAAAGGCACGGATATGAGCCTGGACCCGCGCGAGTTCATCCGCGTGCATTCCGGCATGCCCGAGCACCCGAAGGTAGAACCGCTCAGCGACAACGCGTTCCGGGCGCTTATCGAGGCATGGTGCCTGTGTCGGCGCAGCCGCAACGACGGCCTTATCCCACTCGCCACGTGGAACAAGCGTTGGAAGTTGAAGGCCCGCAAGGAACTGATCGCCGCGGGCCTGGCGCACCTACATGCCGACGGCGTCGAAGTTCACGACTGGCTCGAGCACCAGCCCAGCGCCGCCGACCTCGAGCACAAGCGGTCGGTGCGCGCCGAAGCCGGTCGCAAGGGCGGCAAACAGTCCGGCAAGGCCCGTCAGGACCGAAGCACAGCACAAGCAAACGCCGAAGCATTTGCTTCCGGTTTTGCTTCCCCCTCAGATGGTCACGAAACGGTAACTTTCGTCGAAAACGTCGCCGACATGGGACACGAGTCTGGCCTCTCGAAATCGGTTGCAAATCAAGCACGTTCGGACGCCGTACAAACCGAATTACCTGCGGAGACGGTCCAGAACAGTGAAGCAATTGCTTCGGTTTTGCTTGATCAAACGCTGAAGCACAGCGGAAGCAAAACACAACCAGACTCAGACTCAGACATAGATATAGGTCGCGTTGGGGGAGAAACGTACGTAAGTAGCGCACCGGTTTCGCGCGAAAACAACCCGCCCCCAAAGCATCACGCCGAGCATCCCGAGTGGGATCCGGACTGCGCCCAGTGCACGGCACTACTCGACAACCGCATCGACTTCCAGGCCGCACAAGTCGATGCCACCGCACCGCCAGCGCCGCACTGCGATGAGCACCCCGGCGGCACCGACGCCCCGTGTGCCCCGTGTGGCAAAGCGCGCCGCGCCCGCCATGCCTACGACATCACGCGGGCCCGCGCCCAATCCGCCCGCCTCACCGCCGAGGCCTACCGCACCGCCGAGCGCCGTCGCGCCGCCATCGATCGATGCGGGCTGTGCGACGCGACCGGGTACCACGGCACGACCGTTTGCGACCACGACCCCGACCGGCCCGCACGCGCCGCCCGCCGAATCGCTGAAATCCGCGCTGACCTCACACGAAAGCGCGCCACCACCACGGAGGAACACACCAATGCCTGACCTCGACGACATCGTCGCCGCCGGTCGCGACGAGCTCGACCGATCCACCGACGAACCGATCTACGGTGTCGCCCTGCTCGGCACCTGGGCTCGCCGCCACCTCGCCCACGTGCTCGACGACCGCGACCGACTCGCCGCCCGCATCGCCGAGCTAGAGACCGTCATGCCCGAGGCCGACTCATGAGCCGCACTCGGATTCGCGCCGCCGCAATCGAGATTGCCGCGAAGGCCCTGGCCGCTGGCGAGAGCAACTCGACGCCGCAGGCGCGGCACTACACCGACGCCGAGGCCGTCGTGGACGCTCTCGGCTCGCGTATCTGTGCGCCGCCGCGGCGGCGCACCCGAGCGAGCGCCAAGAGCGCGGGCGGCGCATTCGAGACGCTCATCGTTCGCGGCCTGGCCGCCGCCCTCGACGATGACCGGATCGAGCGGCGCGTCCGCAACGGGGTGCGCGACCGCGGCGACGTGACCGGCGTCCGCGCGCCCGGTGGCGGCCGCCTCGTGCTCGAGTGCAAGGACTACGGCGGCGAGATCCGCGCCGCCGAGTGGACCGCGGAGGCCGAGGCCGAGCGCGGACACGACGACGCCCTCGTCGGTCTCGTCGTCGCGAAACGCATGGGCACCAAGAAATTCGGCGATCAATGGGTCCTGCTGACGATGCGCGATCTCGTCGCGATCCTGACCGGCCGCCGCAACCACATCATCTGACAGGAGAGACGCCACCGATGAACATCGAGTGCCCGGCATGCATGCGGCCCGCGCCGCCCGGCTGGTTCCTGTGCGCGACATGCGCCGACCGGCTCGTCGCCGAGTTGCTCGCCGTGCCTGGACTGGTCGACGAGTGGACGACCACGCGTGCCGGCCTCGCCCGAATGAGCGCGGGGCGCTATGGAGGCCGGTCGGCCGAGACTGCGCTCCCGGTTCAGTCCATCGCCCGCGATCTGCCCGAGTATGAAGAACAGGACGCCGTCGGTGCGACGCTGCGCGGCGACCGTGCCCGCCAGCGCCTCGACAACGCCGTCGGCACGTGGGCGCGTTTGGTGGCCGAGGAACGCGGCGTCGAAATCCCCATCGGGGCGCGCGGACTGGCTCAGCTCGCCGTCAACGGCCGCGCCGGTCGACTCGACGCGCCGCCGGTCGTCGAGGTGGTGCGCTGGCTCGAGGGCGCCCCGGTCGGACCGCCCCGCCCGCGGGCCCGGATCGTACGCCGCGGGGCCGACACTCTCACCGCACCGGCGACACCGGTCGAACAGACGGCGGTGTGGCTGGCCTGCCACGCACACACCTTGCGTGTGCACGCGCTCGCAGGCGACGCGCTCGCCGAGATCACCGGCGCGACCGAGGGAATCCGTCGTGTGATCGACCGATCCGAGCGGCGCTATCGGGGCGTGTGCCCGCACTGCTCGGCCGAGCTGCGCGCCGGTCTCGGCGAGTCCTACGTCCGTTGTCGAGGATGCTGGGTGCAATACGACGTCGCCGAGATCGAGGCCGCAGCACGGGAATCCGCGGCCAAGCGGCTCTACACCGCAGGCGAGCTATTGCGTGTGCTGCCTGAGCTCGGCGCACCGGTCGCGAAATCCACGCTGTACCGATGGATTCGGGCGCGCAAGCTGACCGAGTGCGGATGGTCCGACCGCGGCCGCCGAATCACCGATACGAAACACAATCACAGCGACGCCGCCGTCTACCGGTGCGGCGACGCGCTCGCGCTCGCTGAAACCGCGGCCGTCGACAGCGACCCCGGGGTCTGATGTCGAGATGGACTGTGTGCCAGCACTATTCGGCAATTCAGTCCATCGAACCTCTTGTACTTCGCATCGTGACGATGTATAGTTAGAGATGTGAGGGAGACATCCTCACAAACAACTACACAGAGGAGGCGGTGTGGATTGGATTCCAATCGCAGGGCTGATCATCAGCACAGCGAACGGACTGACCACCATCTACATCTACCGGATCAACCACCGCGAGCCCCCCTACAAGGGCAAGCACCGGAGGAAACCGGACAGAGGTAGGAAAGGCCGGTAAGAAGTGAGGGACCGGGGTGTAAGAGGCACCCCGGTTCCCCACCGAAACAGTCTCACACCGCCGGAAAGGAACCACAAATGTTGAACCTGCTCCGCGGCCTCGCCGCCCTGACCGCGGCCGCCATGGTCGTACTGACCGTCATCGCGCTCATCGCCGGTCGCTCCGGCGCTGAGGTGGCGATCTACGCGGTCACCGCGGCCATCCTGGTCGCTACCACCATCTACACACTCAGGAGGTCCCGTGCCCAGTAAGGGCCCCGTCCGCTATCTCAACCGCGCCCAGGTCGCCGAACGGCTCGGCATCGCAGCCTCATCGCTGAGCCGCGCTGTCCTGCCCGATCCCGACGTGATCGTCGGCCCGGTCAACGAGGACGGCTCGCTCCCCAAGGGCACCGTCCGCGGATGGCTCGAGACGACCATCAACGAATGGAAGCGACCCGGCCAGGGCGCCCGGACCGACTTGCATCCATAACCGCAGATAGACGACCGTGCGGCCGACACGACATTGCACCTGTTCGCGTCGGCCGCTAACGTGTGGCACTACAAACCGCGACTGACGACCCGACCCCGGAATCGTTCCAGCCGCGGTTTTTTCATGCCCGTAGCGCGTCAAACCGGGCGACCCGGCAAGCAGTCCAACGAGCACCACGACTGATCCGTCAGTCGCTCCGCAACCCCGGAACTAGCGACGGGGGACGGCCCGCCCTCGAGCAGTCCAGCGGGCCCGCTGCGCGCTACCCCCTTCCCTCTCGGAATCGACGAAAGGAACAGCCGTGCCCGTCGTGCGCGAAATCGCCCTCAAAAAGGACGAATCCCTGTTGGTTACGTGGATGGCCGAACCGGCTCGCTACGCGCGATTGCAGACCGCCGCAGCGAATTACAGCAAGTACGTGTTCGCACTGAACATCCCGCACATCGTGAGCGGCATCGAATACACCCAGGTCGAAATCAAGTTCGACGACGTCCCGTACTACGCCACCAACTACGAGGTCACCGGCATCTCAGCGACCGGCGCACGCCGGTTCTTCCGAGGCATCGGCCGCTCTTTCTGGGGCGGTCGCACGATCAAGGGCCTGCTCGTCTGGGAGCTTCCCCAGTTCGGCGCGGGCTACGACATCGTCGATTGGGGCGGCATCGCCGTACCCGACGACCGACCCGCGTAGCCAATCACCCCACACCCCAAGGAGTTACACCATGATGTCAACCCTGTCCGCCGCGGCGCACGCCGTCGACTGGTCGCTCGTCGGCCGCGCCGCCGTCGACGTGGCCGCCGCCCTGTTCCGCGTCATCTTCTGAAATGACCCTGAAGTATCCGATCCTCGTCATGCCGTTGTGCTGGTGGTCGACCATCCTGGCCGCCCTCGCCTACGGGCCGACTGCCTGACCATGGTCACCCGCCGCACCACCACACAGCGCGGCCTCGGCTGGCACCACCAGCAACAGCGCGAGGCGCTACTCGCTCGACACCGCGACGGCGCGCGCTGCTGGTGGTGCGGCGAACCGATGTACCGCGACGCCGTCCGCAACCTCGACGGCGAGAGCCTGGCCGCGGACCACTCCCACGCCCGAGCTCACGGCGGCACCCGAGCCGACCGGCTGCTCCATGGCCTGTGCAACAAATCCCGCGGCGACGGCTCGCGCGACGACCGCCGACCCGCGCTCACCCGGCGATGCGGCGGCCACGCAGGAAACGTCCTGGAGTGGAGTTGAGGACCCCAGGCTGGCCGAGGCTTGCTAGCTCAGCAGCCGCGGCCTCGATGAGATTGTCTCTTGCCTTTTCGATCGCCTCAAACGCGTTCTCGACCTTAGTCAGCGCTCCGGGCATTTGCGACTGCAAAGGATCTTCGCCTTCATCGGCCTCGACTATTTCGCGAACTGCGGCGATGAGATCGTCGTCGTTAAACGCGTCCGCTAGCTCGCGGCACGCGGCGCTGACCGAAGGCGCATTAAGCATTTGAAGCATCCCAGCGTTCGCCTCGATGCTGCCACCGCGTTCGAGGATCGACAGGGCACCAGCAAGTCGCTCCGAGTCCTCCGGGTTGTAAATCATTCTGCCGTAGGCAATTTGACCGTTGTACGCGCACTCGACTGATTCGCCGCACAACTTGAGGATCTGCTCGCGTTGCCATTTGAGATGCTCGCGGCCGTCCGCAGCAGAGATCGCAGCGCGGTTGGTGCGGTTGGCGATACGGATGCCTAGGAGTGTCACGGACGCGATGACGAGCGAGCTGAACAATGGAAGCCACTGAGCCATACACCGAGCATCGCACATGAGACGATCGGCGCTCCGCCGGAAAATACAGACCCCCGGGTCCTGACTTCGGCAGCGGTAGTCAGGATTTTTTGTACAGGGCCCGGAGCTACAGCGTCGAGGGGGTGTGCCATCGACCTCGACCTCACCCCCGCCGGCCTCGCGCTGTTCGAATCACTCAGCGACCCAACCGATTCGGTCGAGCTCTCCGCGCTCATCCTCGAGGCGGCGCGAATCAAGGACCGCCTCGACAGGCTCGACCGGCTGATCTCGGGCGAGGATGAACTCTGGGCGCGCCTGGTGACCGCACGGGGCGGCGACGACACCGTCCTCGAGGTCCGGATCGACTCGACGCTGACCGAGGCCCGTCAGCAGGCCACCGTATTCCGTCAGATGCTCGCCGAGATCGGCCGCCGCCGCGGTCACGAGGGCGGCGCGAGCGGGTATGACCCTCTCGACGATCTCTAGCGTCGATATCGACGCCCGTTTCGCGGACATCATTGCCGCGGAATGGCCGAAACTTACTGGGCGCCAGAGTCCGGAATCGGTCTGCTACACCGACGGCGACCCCGACCTCGGCCACAAGGCCGCCGAAATGGGCCGCCGATCGGCCGCTCGGATCCGCGTCATGCCTTGGCAAGGCTGGTCGCTCGAGCGGATCCTGTCCAAGAACCCGGATGGGACCTGGACACACCCCGAGTGCTGTCTGATCGTCCCCCGGCAGTCCGGCAAGTCCCTGGTTCTGTCACTGCGCGTGCTCTACGGCATGTTCAAGCTCGGCGAGAACATCGTGTTTTCGGCGCAGCAGTGGGAAACCGCTAAGGCGCTGTGGAAACGCACGTGGGCGATCGTGAAAACGACGCCGTGGATGCTGAAACACGTTGCCTCACACACCTGCTCGCAGGGACGCGGCACGATCGTTCTCGAGTCCGGCGCTCAGGTCGTGTTCACGACCCGCTCAGCGAACGCCGGCCGCGGCCTCGACCGCGTCGACCTCGAAATCTACGACGAGGCGTACGACCTCACAGAGGCCGATATGGCCGCGTTGTCGCCGACCAAGATGGCCGCGGGCGACCCTCAAACGATCTACACCTCGAGCGCGGTCAACGCCGAGCAGCACCCGAACGGGAAAGTGCTTGCCGCAGTGCGCCGCCGCGGCCTGGCCGGTGAGTGCGGGTTGCTGTTCGCCGAATGGATGGCACCCGAGCACCTCGACCGGACCGACCCGGCCACCTGGCGCACCGCGAATCCGTCCTACGGCGTGATTCAGACCGACAAGAAACTCGAGGCCGAGATCCGGAAGTTCTCGACCGAGGCCGGCCGCAAGTCGTTCGATGTCGAGTACCTCGGCCGCGGCGACTGGCCGGTCGACGAGGACGAGGTCACGCCCGCAGTCGATATGGACTGGTGGGAACAACTCGGCGAAACCGACGGGGTACGTGTCCACGGGCCGCGCGCTCTGGCGATCGAAATGTCGACCGACCGGCAACTGTGTGTGATCGCTGCGGCGACACGCACGCAGGGCCGCAACGAGCGCATCCGCGTCGAGATCGGCTACTACGGGCCGCCCGCGCCGGTGATCGCCCGCATCGTGGACTTGGTCGAACGGTGGGATCCGTGCGCGGTCGTGATCAATTCGTCCTCACCCGCGAGCGCGCTGGTAGCCAAGCTCGGCGAGTTCGGCATCGAACCGGAAGTGACCAACGCACAGCAGTCGGCGCAGGCAACCGGCGGATTCGTCGACGACGCGGCCGAGGGCCGAATCTCGCACGCTGCCGACGACCGGCTCACGCGCTCACTCGAGACGACCCCAACGGTCGACGTCACCGGCGGCGGCATCCGATGGGACTACCGAGCGTCGAATGTTCTGCCCGTGCAGACCGTTTCGCTCGCCCGCTGGGGCCTGCTGACCTTCGGCGTCGATATCCGACCGCCGCAGACACCGACACACACCGGCGGGCGCGACGTCGAGCTCGTCGACGAGCTGATGGTCATGGGATTTTGACGAGAGGGGGTCACAGTGAGCACTCCGACCACTGAAATCGGTTACGCCACCGACGGTTACACCGACGGCGGCAAGTTCTGGCAGCACGCCGAGGACACGCCCGAGCTGCGCTGGCCGCTGAACGTGCGTGTGTATCGGCGCATGGCCCGCCAGGACGCCCAGATCACATCGGTTCTGCGCGCGGTGTCGCTGCCCGTGCGTCGTACGGCCTGGCGCATCGATCCGGCAGGCGCGCGGCCCGAGGTGGTCGAGCACATCGCCCGTGACCTCGGGCTACCGATCAAGGGAAAGGCCGAGGTGACCGGACGGCGCAAGGGCCGATTCTCATGGTCGAAACACCTGGCCGAGGCGCTGCTGTGCCTGCGCTACGGACACGCCTATTTCGAGCAGGTCTACAGCCTCGGCGCGGACGGTCTCTACCACCTGCGCAAGCTGGGTCCCCGTCTGGCCGAGACGATCTCGGATATCGAAGTCGCGCGCGACGGCGGACTCGTCTCGATCGAACAGTACGGATTCGGCGTCAGCACCGCCGCCGCCCGCATCCCGGTCGGTCGGCTGGTCGCCTATGTGCACGAGCAAGAGGGCGGCGATTGGACCGGTACCTCGCTGCTTCGCCCGGCCTATAAGCACTGGCTGATCAAAGATCGGCTGTTGCGCGTGCAGGCGCAGACGATCGAGCGGAACGGTATGGGCGTGCCGGTCTACGAGGCCGGCCCGAACGACGATCAGGCGCAAATGGACGCGGGCAAACGAATCGCCCAGTCCTACATGGCCGGATCCGCCTCCGGTGCCGCGACTCCGTATCAGGCCCGGCTGCGCCTGGCGGGCGTCGAGGGCAACCTCATGCCCGCCGATCCGGCGATCCGCTACCACGACGAGCAGATCGGCCGCGCGGTCCTGGCGCACTTTCTGAACCTGGGAACGCAAACCGGATCGTGGGCGCTCGGTTCGACGTTCGCCGATTTCTTCGTGATGTCGTTGCAGACCGTCGGCGAGCTCATCCGAGACACCGCCCAAGCGCACGTGATCGAGGACTTGGTCGATGCGAACTGGGGGCCGAATGAACCCGCGCCGCGACTGGTTTTCGACGAGATCGGCACGCGGCAGGCCGCGACCGCCGAGGCCCTGAAAATCTTGATCGACGCTGGCGTGATCACACCGGACCCCGCGCTAGAGCAGGCCGCCCGCCAGGACTACGGGCTCCCCGCCTCGGCCGAGCCGGAACGGGTGACCGCGGCCGTCGCCGCACGCATGGCCCGCATTAGCCGCGACGAATTCGCCGACAAGACCGCACAGCTCGATTTCGCGCGCCGAATGGCCGAGGCGACGCCGCGGGCCCGCGTCCGCATCGAGACCGACGGCGCGCTGACGCTGTGGTGACCGGAGGAGAGTTGCTGTGACCGATAGCCGTATCCACGCACTGCGCGCGAACGGGCCGAGTGCACGCCGCGACTGGTATCGCATCGAAAACACCGCTACGGGAGTGCCCGAGGTATTCCTGTACGACGAGATCGATCCGTACTGGGGCGTTTCGGCGGAATCGTTCGCCCGTGAGCTCGCCGCCCTCGACGTCGACGCCCTCACGGTGCGGATCAACTCGCCCGGCGGGTCGGTATTCGACGGCATAGCGATCATGAACTCGCTACGCGGGCACCGCGCACGCGTAACCGCGGTCGTCGACGGCCTCGCCGCCAGCGCCGCGAGCTTTATCGCCATGGCCGCGGACGACATCGTCATGCGCCCGCATGCCGAGCTGATGATCCACGACGCATTCGGGGTGTGCGTGGGCGACGCGAACGAAATGCGTGACCTCGCCGAGCAACTCGACCGCGTCAGCAACAACATCGCCAGCATGTACGCCGCGCGGGCCGGTGGCACGGCCGAGCAGTGGCGCGCACACATGCACGCCGAGACCTGGTACTCGGCCGAGGAGGCCGTCGCCGCGGGCCTGGCCGACCGGATTGAGGACGCCCAGCCCGCCGACGCCCAAACACCCGGCCTTGCTGCACGTTTCGACCTGTCGATCTTCAATTTCGCGGGCCGTCGAGCCGCGCCCGCGCCCGAGATTCCCTCTGCCACCCCGGCCGAGGCCAACCGAAAGAGAGGAATGCACATGTCGTTTACCGCCGACATCGCAACGCGCCTCGGCCTCGCCGAGGACGCCGACGAAACCGCGATCCGCGCGGCGCTGGACACCGCGCTCGCCTCGCCCCGCAATATCGCGCCGGTCGAATTGCCGTTCACCGACGCCGACATCGCGTTCGCGCGCGCAATCGTCGAGCACGCGCCGACGCTGCTCGACGCGGCGAACTCCGCGATCTCTGATGGCAAGTCGACCGACCTCGCCGCGCTCGCGCAGCCGATCGCCGACAGCTTTCAGGACACCATCGACACCGCGAACGAGGCCCTTGACGCGTGGGGACAGGCCGCGACCGCCGATACCCCGCCCGCGCCTGCTGCTGCACCGGCCGCGCCCGGCAACGCCGCGGTTGCGCTGCCCGCCGGTGTGCTGGCGATCGACGCCGCGACCCTGTCCGAGCTCCAGACGCGCGCCGCCCGCGGCGACACCGCCCGCACCGAACAGGAACGAGCCGAACGCGTTGCCGCGGTCGACAATGCGGTCCGCACGGGCCGGATCGCGCCCTCGCAGCGTGAGGCGTGGACCAACCGCCTCGAAACCGACCCGGCCGAGCTCGTGGTCCTCAACGCGCTCACCCCCGTTCATCCCATCGGCCCCGAAATCGGGCACGCCGCAACCATTCACGACGACAACAGCGACGACGTTTACGCGACGCTGTTCGGAAAGGACGCCTGACATGCCCGAATACGCTGCGATCTTCAAACCGGCCGAGGCATTCTCCCGCATCACCTCGGCCGCTGTGACGGGCGGTCAGCTCGTCATCGTGTCCGGCAACGACACCATCGCGCCGTCCTCGGCCGCCAGCTCCGCATGGCTGGGCGTGGCCGCCAACGACGCCGCATTCGGTGACGTCGTGACCGTGTTGACCGGCGGCGTGCACGAGCTCGCCGCCTCCGGTGCCATCGCCGCGGGCGCGCGTGTGCTCCCGGCCGCCGGCGGCGCGGTCGCCGACATCGGTTCCGGCACCGACTATTCGCAAGTCGTCGGCATCGCCCTGGCGGCGGCGTCCGGCGGCAAGGTCCGCGTCAAGCTCGCCCGCTGAGGCGTCAGGAGAGGAACACCCACATGCCGTACACCTACCCGCCCGCAGCACCGACCATTTCGGGCGACAACATCACCATTTCCCGGTTCCTGAAGGATCCGAACCTCATCGCGCGGCGCCTACGCGAGATCGCCGAACAGCGATTCATCGCCGACGTGCTGCTCACCGGACGCTACGACGCGACCGGCGGCGCGATCGCCTACGAACAGGGCGAGTCGATCTACTCCGACCGTGCGCCCGAGGCCGTCGCGCCCGGCGCCGAATACCCGCTGACCTCGATCAGCGAGGGAACCGAGCAGATCGCCCGCACTGTGAAGTGGGGCCGCGACAGCGAGATCACCGACGAATCGATCGCGCGCCGCAAGATGGATCCGGTCAACCGGGCCATGACCAAGCAGGTCAACCAGATGGTCAAGACCGTCGACGGCGTCGCGCTGGCCGCGATTACCTCGCAGGTCACCCAGACCTCGGCGGCCTCGTCGTCCTGGTCCTCGGGCACCGCGACCATCCTGCGTGACGTGCTGCGCGTCGTCGCCCAGATCCGCGCCCTGAACGAGGGCTACGACCCCAACACGATCGTCGTCGACGACATCACATGGGCCAACGTGATGAGCGACCCGCAGATCGCGAACCTGCTTAAACGCGAGGACGGCCTCGCACCGATCTACACCGGCAATTTCCCGTCGATCGCCGGCCTGCGGTTCCTGCCCACCCCGAACATTCCGGTTGCGGGCACAGCCTTCGTTTTGGACTCGACCCAGCTCGGCGGCATGGCCGACGAAAAGCTCGCCGGACCCGGCTACGTGTCCGCGGGCGGCAGCATCCCCGGCGTCGAGGTCAAGACCATCCGCGACGACAACAAGGATCTGTTCCGGCTGCGCTCGCGGCGCGTCACGGTGCCCATCGTGATCGAGCCGAAGGCCGGCTGGAAGATCACCGGGGTCTGACCATGGACATCGTTGTCACTTCCCCGCTGGTCGTCGTCGCCGACAACTCCGGTCGGCTGCGCTATCACTATGCGGGCACGGTCATTCCGGAAATCTCGCGCGCCGACGCCGAGCGGCTACTCGCCGACGGCCTCGTCGCCGCGGTCGCCTCGCCCCTGTCCGACGTCCCCGTCGACGAGGGCCAGGACGACCACGACACGGACGAGGGTCCGGTCGACGTACCGGATCCAGACCGGCCGAAACAGGCCGCGCCGAAAGAGGATTGGGTCGCCTACGCGGTCGCGCAGGGCCTCGCCGAGGCCGAGGCCGAGGCGATGAGCAAGACCGACTTGATCAAGCGGTTCGCGTAGGTGGTGGCTGTGGCTCTGGCAACCGTCGACGAGATCGCCCGCGGCTGGCGACCACTCGACACCGACGAGCGCGCCGACGCCGCGCTGTTGATCGCCGCGGCCGAGGCGTGGATCCGTGACCCGGACCGTCGCCCCGACATCGCCGAGGGCGATCCGATCGCCAAACGCGTTGTTATCGAGGTCGTTCGGGCCGCGCTCGCGCCGCCAGCCGATTTTGTGGGCCACACCAGCTACTCGGATGGGATGGGTCCGTGGGCACAGTCCGGCACTGTGCCCACGCCCGCCGGCATGCTGATGTTCACCGCACAACACGAGGGCCTACTCGGTATCTCGTCGCAACCGATGCCGCGTGGCGAGTTCGGCGACCCTCGCGGCTACCGGTACCCGCCCTCGGGCGCGGTCCTGCCGTGAGTGCCAGCGTGATTCGCCATCGCGGCGGCGGATTCGACGACGAGGGCAACCCGATTCCCTCGACCGATACCGGGCTCGTCGCCCTGGCCGTCGCACCCGGCGCGGCACCGGCCTACCTCGACCGAGGCCGCAACGGGCAATCGGTGTCGATCTCGGTCTACTTCCGGCCCGCGGTCGACCTGCTCAGCACTGACGAGCTCACCGTCGACGGCATCCGCTATCAAATCGACGTGCAGCAGTGGGCGCCGCGCCGCGGCGGGCCTGCTCGTCGCGCCGGCACGCTCGCACTGTGCAGCGTGGGGAAGGGGTGACCGTATGGCCGACAACACCATTCGTCTCAACCGCGCGGCCGTCGCGAAACTGCTCAAATCCCCGGAAATAGCGGCCCAGATCAACGCCGCCGCACACCGGATCGCCGCCGCCGCGGGCGACGACGCCGAGGTCGACGAATACACCACCGACCGCAACGCCGCCGCCGTCAAGGTGGGCGCAGAGCGGCAGGCCGCCGAGGGAGCACTCACCCGCGCCGCGGCCAGTGTCGGGCTCGAGGTTCGGGCTAAAGCGTGAAACCCCAACGCGTTCCGGGCGACCCCGCCAAGGCGATCAAGACATACCTTGCCGCCACCCTGCCTGCGCTGGTCACCACGCCCGCCCCGACCGTCGGCCTCGTGCTCCCCACAGGATGGACCACGAAATCGGTTCCGGCCGTGGTCGTGTTCGACGACGGCGGCGCGGGCGCGTGGCCCGTGTCGACGTCGCCGACGATCCGCGTCACGGTATGGGCCGACGGCCGCGACCGCTCCCGCATGATCGCCGGTGCCGCGCTGGGACTGCTCGCCGCCGGCGACGTCCCCGGCGTCGCGAACATCACCGAGGCCTCGGGCCTGCTCGAGGCCCGCGACCCGAATAACGCCGGAATTCTCGCGTCGTTCACCGTGCGCGCTCAATCCCGCACGCTCCCAGCCTAATTCGGGCTGGACCACTCGATAGCCCCTGATCAGGAGGTAATTTGCCATGGCACGTGACCCCGGAAACGTCAAGATTTGGAAGGATGCTCACGTCTATGTGAGCTCCCTCGCCACCCGCCCGGCCATGCCCGCGACCATCGACGCCGCGATCACGACCGGTTGGGACGAGGTCGGAATCCTCAACGGCGACGACGGTTTCGCCGAGGACCGCTCGCAGTCCGAAAGCAAGCATTTCGGCTGGGGCCTGGGCCTGATCAAGATTGGTAGCAAGGATTTCGAGCTCGCTCGCAAGTTCTCCCCGCTCGAGGACAACACGATCACGCAGTCGATCGTCAACCCCGGCAGCACCGCAACCAAGTTCGCGATGCCGAAGCCGGTCAACATGTGGATCGCGTTCGAAACCGCGTCCGACCTCGGCGACAAAGAGCGACTGTTCTCGATCCTGCGGGCCCGTCTCTGGGTACCGGCGAACGCGCGCAACGAGTCCGACATCACCAAGTGGGAAGTTCAGTGCGCCCTGTTCGCCGACGGCACCGGCAACGTGTTCGACCGCCAGATCGGCACCCCCGCCACCCCGTAGACGCTGGCGGCCGGTACTTCCGTGCGGGTTCGACCGCGCCGCCAGCACTCCTGTAACCCGCGCTCACCGAAGGGAATCCGCACATGTCCAACCATCGCCGCCGCCCGAACCGGCCCGCCGCCTCGGCGCGGCCGGTTCCGGTGTCGCCCGCGCAGCGCGAGGCCGAGGGCCCCGCGACCGCCGTAGTCGAATGGCAGGGCCTCACGTTCCGAATCAACGCTGATCCCGATCAGTGGAATTTCTGGACCGTGACCCTTCCCCTGTCCTCTGACAATCTCCCGCAGAGTCTCCGCGGCCTGCTCGGGCCCGAGCAGATGGCGAGATTGCAGCAGGCCAAACCGCGGCTGACGAACATCGAGGCCCGCGAACTGTTCAACAAGATTAACGAGACCCTCGGGTTCACCTGGGGAAACTGATCGGGCTCCCGGCGGGCCTGCGGCGGCGACTGCTGCGCAAGTTCGCCGGCGAGCCGGTCCCGCCGCTCATGGCAGCGATGTCGCTGCTGCGGTTCTATCCCGACCTCGTCGAGGCCGACCTCGCCCGATTCTTCGGCCTGCGCTATTCGGACCGGTGGCGATTCGACGCCCACGGATACCGCATGCTCACCGTCCGCGAGATCTGGGTCCGGCTGCGGCAACTTCCCGACGACGCCCGCCTCGTTATTCACAGTCTCGGGCGACGTCGTTGGTCGGATGAGAGTTACCTGCTCGCCGACGTTTTCACCGCGCTTACCGGCCGCGCTCACCCGGCCCGCTCGGCCCCGGCGACCACGCCCGCACCGGCCGATGACGAGGCGGCGCGACGAGAGCAACTGCGGCTCAACCGTATTCGCGAAAAGCGCATACGCGAGGGACAGGAGGTGTAGCGATGTCCGAAACTGCGTTCGCCTACGCGACATTGCAAGTCATTCCCTCGATGCGCGGATCGACCGCGGGCCTCGAGCGGGAATTCACCAGCATTCTCGGCTCATCGGGCCGGACCGCCGGTCGCACTGCGGGCGCGGGCGTCGCGGCCGGCCTGCGGGACTCGCGCGCCGACGTCGAGAAGGCCTCGGCCACACTGGCGGCGGCCCGCGACAGAGAGGCCGACGTCGCTGGCAAGGTCCGCGTCGCCGAGACCCGACTCCAGGAACTCCGCGACAGCGGAAAGGCCAGCGCGACCCAGCTCGCCCGCGCCGAGGAACAACTCGCCACCGCAATGCGCGGGCGAGAGACCGCCAGCCGCAACACCACTCGCGCCGCCGAAGCACTCGAGAACGCTACCCGCGACGCCGCTCGGGCTGCCTCGAGCGGCGGCACCGGCCGCGACGCGGGCGAAGCCGTCGGCGGCAACATCGCCTCCGGTCTGGGCGAGAAACTCTCGGGCATGCTCGGCGGCAAGGCCGGAATCATCGGCGGCGCCGTCGCCGGCGCGATTGGCCTCGTAGGTCTGAGCGTGCCGGGCCTGTTCGCCGCGGCCCTGCAAAAGGGCATGGACAATCAAAAGTCCCTCGACATGACCCAGGCCCGCCTCGGCGTCGACGACGCCACCATGGCCAAGATCGGTACCGCGGCCGGACGCGCCTACACCTCCGGATTCGGCGAATCCGTCGGCGAGAACCTCGACACCGTCCGCCAGGCCATACAGTCGGGCCTGCTCGACGAGGGCGCCAGCGCGCAAGAAACGCAGGCCGTGGTCGCGCAACTGTCCACAGTGTCGAGCCTCATGGGCGAGGAAATCCCGGCCGTCGCCCGCGCGGCCGGCCAGGCGATCAAGACCGGCATCGCGGGTACAGCGACCGAGGCATTCGACCTGTTCACAGCCGCAGAACAGAACGGCCTCAACGTGTCCGAGGATTTCCTCGACACCATCACCGAGTACGGCACCCAGTTCCGCAAGCTGGGCTTGTCCGGGCCCGAGGCCGTCGGCCTGATCAATCAGGCTGTCAAGGCGGGCGCGCGCGACACCGACGTCGCCGCCGACGCGATCAAGGAATTCTCGATCCGCGTCGTCGATGGCTCGGAATCGACCGCGGGCGCATTCGAGGAACTCGGATTCAAGTCCGACGACCTCGCCACCAAGTTCGCCGCCGGTGGGACGACGGCGCGGGCCGCGGTCGGTGGTCTGCTGGCGAAGATTCGCGAGATCGAGGACCCGGTCAAGAAAAACGAGATCTCACTCGCGCTGTTCGGGACCCAGTTCGAGGACCTCGGCGACGCGCTCAATCAGATGAACCTCGACACCGCGGTCGAGGAACTGGGCACGGTCGGCGGCGCCGCCGACGCCGCGATGAAAAAGTTGGGCGGCGGCGCGGCGAACTCGATCGAGAACGCGAAACGCTCGATCGAGACCTCGACCGATGCGATATCGAACGCACTCGCCAAGGCCTTCGGCCCCGAACTGGCCAAGCTCGCCGATTGGGTAACCCAGCATCAGCCCGAGATCATCGGATTTCTCGGCAAGGTGGTCGAATTCGCGTTCAAGGCCGGCGACGGTTTCCTCGCCTTCAGCGCGACCGCGCTGCGGGCGCTGGCGGCGTTCGCCGACGGCGCGGGTTCCGCGCTGGGCTCGGTACTGAATCCGCTCGGCAAGGTCACCGAGGTATTCGGCAAGCTGACCGGAAACGACGATATCGAGAACCTCGGCAAGGACCTGGGCAGGCTCCAAACCAAGTTCAGCGGTGCGGCCGACACGGCCCGCACCCTCGCTGACGGCATCGATAACACGTTGCGTCCCAAGCTGACCCAGCTCGGCCAGACCGTCGGCGACAACATCGAACAAACCAAGCTCTCGGAACAGATGTTCCGGGCGCTGGGGACCACTGTCACCACCCTGCCCGACGGGCACACGATCACGTTGAAGGACAACACACCCGAGACCGAGGCCAACCTCGAGGCCCTCGGGTTGAAGGTCAACCACCTACCCGACAAGACGGTCACCGTCACCGCCAATACTGCCGACGGGCAAAAGGTCCTCGACGCGTTCGTGACCGCGAACAGCGGCCGTCAAATCCCGATGACTGCCGAGGTTCAGGCGAAGCTGAATACCGACATAGCCAATATCGAATCCCGTTGGAATCGCCCGATTCCCGGCGAGGTTCCGGGCCGTGCCGGTGGCGGCTTGTTCCGTGGTGCCGGGGGCCCACGCGAGGACGCGAACCTCGTGGCGATCTCCGATACCGAGTACATCGTCAACGCGCGCGCAACTGCGGCGAATCTGCCGCTGTTGGATGCGATCAACGCGGGCTGGACCCCGTCGGCCGATTTCGTGCGCGCCATGGTCGCAGGGCCGCAGGCCTTCGCCGACGGCGGTGTCGCCGGTAACCGCGCGAAGGTCTATGCGAGCAGCAAAGCCGGCGCTCCGTATGTGTACGGGTCGGATCTCGACTGCTCGGGATTCATGTCCGGTATCTACAACAGCCTGACGGGCAAGTCCGTGCGGTTCACCACCGCCAGCGATTTCGCACAGTTCGGTTTCGTGCCAGGTCTCGACGCCAACGGATTTTCGATCGGCACCAACGGCGGCGAGGGCACCGCCGGCCACATGAGCGGAACCCTGCTGGGGACCAACGTCGAATCCGACGGCACCAACGGCGTTCAGGTCGGCGGCAACGCCGACGGCGCGGCGAACTTCCCGAAGGTGTGGCACTTGCCGCGCGAGCTATGGGCCCCACCGGAATCCGACGACCCGACCAGCGAACGCGGCGCAGGCCTCGGCAGCGGCGGCGCGAACGGCAACGGGGTCGGCGGCAGCGACGGCGGACTCACCAGCGGCGGCAGCGGCAGCGGAACCGGCGGCGGCGCGGGCAGCGGGACCAGCAACGGAGGCGCGACGGCCACCCGACCGACAGGGACCGCGACGCCGGTATGGGTCGACAACTGGCCCAGCAACTACAACACCAGCGGGGGCGCCACCACGCCCACCAGCGGGACGACCCCGGCCGACGGCGGGACGACACCGGCCGACACCACCACCCCCACCGATCAGGCGACCACCACCCAGGACACCTACACCGCCCGCCAGCACCCGTTGCAAGGCGCGTGGATGACCGGTGACCTGTTCACCGGCGACGCGCCGTGGTGGTACGACGTCAAGAGCCCACAGGAGGCGCTGGCCAACCTCCAGGGCCAGGCGCAAAACCAGTGGAGCAAAACGCAATCCGACTTCCAGACCTGGGCGCAGGACTCATGGAAGGAAATGCTGTCCACCGGCGCCGCAGTCCTCGGGATGGGCGCGACCAGCGCCGCCAATAGCGGCGACACGATCAACATCAACGTCACACAGGCCGACCCGATGAGCGCGGCCTCGGCGGTCGAACGCGTGCTACGGCGAAAGACGTTGGCGCAACAACGGTCAGGAGGTATGGGCCGATGACACACCCCGCATTCGCCGTCGACACGACGAAAGTCGTTTACTGGGGCGCAATCTCGCAACGAGCCTGGCACTTGTCCGGCGTGGGGGCCGGACGCGAGGGTGTCGTCCTCGGTAGCGACCCGAAAGGCTATCTGTTCGCGCCGGTTTCGCTGCTCGTGAGCGAGGGCGCGCGCCAGGACGGGGCGACCTTTCTGCGGTCGGTGCGGTCGAAAAAGGAAATCGACTGGGTCGTCCACGTCGGCGGCGACATGCTCCCGACGCCGCTTCAGTCACCTCGGGATTTCCACGCCGTCAACGACGCGTGGTGGCGGGACTGGTCGACCGACGCCCCCGGCACACTCGGGTTTTTCACCCGTCACCAGGGATGGCGATTCCACAGCGTCCGTTTGGATGCCGCGCCCGAGCCGACCACCGGCATGGACCCGGCCCGCAATCTCCACGAGGCCTACAGCATGGGCCTGGTGGCACTCGATCCGCTCGCCCGCCACCTCGGCGAGTGGGACGTGTGGACCAACAGCGACGGCGCCAACGAGGGCCGCGTCCGTGTTCGCAACGCCGCCGATCAACCGGGCTGGCCGCGCTACACCATGCCCGGCCCCGGCCGCTACAGCCTCGAGGACCCGAGCGGGGCGACTCTTCCGCGTGTCGTCGACACCCCGAAAATCCTCGCCGGCGAGACCTTGCGCATCGACACCCACCCGCGGCACCGGACCGCGCGGGTCACCTCGGCTGCCAATCCCGCCGGTCGCAACGTGTGGGGACAGTTGGGCGGGCGCCGCTGGATTTCACCGGTACCACCGTGGAGCACAACCGATCTCGTCGTCCGCTGCTCGGACGGCGCGACCTCGGCGGCGAGTGTGCGCGTCGATCTCACTCCACGCGCCTCGAGGCCCTGGTGAGCCGATGACGTGGGATTCGGCCGCCGCCGCGCGGCAGATGGACGCCCTGCAGCGGGCGGACGAGGCCTACCTCGCTGATCAGACCGTCGTGGTCCGCTATTGGGACGGCGACATGGTCGAGGTGGGGGAGGAGCATAACTACAGCCACTTGCAATTCAGCTACGCGCGCAACGCTGCGGGCGGGCTGAAACTTACGGTGCCGTTCGATGATTTCCTGTACTACGACCACTTTTTCGCCAACGAGTACGGCGAGGACGCGACGATCCCGATCACGGTCAACACGCGTGCGTTCCGGTGGGACGGCTACGTCACCAAGGCCTCGATTCTCCGCGACGACAACGGCCTGAAAACCGTTGATATCGAGGCTATTCACGCCTGGAACCACATTGCCGCCATCTGCTGTTGGGCCTCGCCGTTCGCGCCGATCATCGCGCAATGGCCGCGGCATCACTACGTGGTCGCCCCGGCACGCACGTTCGCGCTGTCCTACCTCGTGCCCAATCTCATTCGGTTGCAATCGCAATATGGGTCGCTGGATCCGTCGGGCGCGATGTGGCCGATCACCGTGGTGCCGGTCGACGCGTGGACCGACGACAGCAAATTCGCGTTCGGCACTGCCCGGTTCGACATGGCCGACACGGTCATCGTCCCGCCGCTCGACGACGCCGGATGCGTCATCACCGCACGGTTTTTCCTGCCCGGCGAGGACGAACAACCCGCGCCCGCGTATTACACCCTCGACCGGCCGACGGTCGTGCTCGAGACCGAGAATCTCTCGCTGATCACCGGGCCCACGGGCACGCTGATCGACGGCCTGCTGTTGTTCGTCGAGGATTTCCTCCCCGACGGCGTGACCCCAGTCCGGTACCCGGTCCTCGACGCCCAGAGCGAATACGAATCCGTCTACGCCAACATGGGCCCGCTCGGCAGCGTCCGCGGCCTGCCGTGGGTCGGCTACCGCGAGGGCGAGTACTCCGGTCTCGGCAAGTCCGAAACCGCGATGCACAAACCCACGGCAATCGATGTGATCGTCGGCGGCAAGAGTCCCGGATGGGTCAATGCCGGCATCGAGATTGCGATCAAGAATCTGCTCTCGTGGCTCGGTCTGCTGATCGGCGTTCCGGGCCTCGACTCGCTGTATCAGGGCCAACTCGACGACGTGTTCCTCGCGTTCATGGTCTACCGCGACCAAGGACGCGCAAACAGGGCAGGCCCCTTTGCGTTCCGAGAGCTATTTGTCACCGGATCCGACAAGGCGTTCACGTTGGACGGTGTGATGAGTGGCCGCAAGGGTCTGCACCTGACGCGCGGCTATACGAGCAACCGCGTTTCCGTGGGAGACGGCAGCCCTCACACCCTGGGCCCGAAGGGCGACCTGTGGGTCGGCGATGGCGCATGGTTCGAGGTCGGCGATCAGCTGTTCGTCGACTACGTCACCGAAGCCACGTTCACCGACGACCGCACCACCGCGGCGAAATGGGAACTGACCATCGGCGACGGCTCGGACGAGGACGACTCGACGGTCAAGGCCTGGACCCGGCTAAGCGCGCTCGCGCAGATGGTGAAAACCCTCTCGACCGATGTCGGCGCTGACCTCGACCTGATCATCTTCTGACCGAAATCCCCTGTACGGAGGTGACTTAACGCATGTCCGACGTGACATTCCCCGCGCGGCTGACCGTGACCTCGGATCCCGACCTCGACGGTCTGCCGATCCTGTCGGCCACCGTCACGCCCTCGGCCGAGGCCGCCACTCAGGAACTACCCAAGGGCCAACTAGGCCCGGCCGGGCCACGCGGCGGGCCCCGCACGACGTTCCGCAAGGTCGGCACGCTGGCCAGCGCCGTCGCTCGCCCGACCGGCCTCGGCCCGGACGACCGCGGCAAATGGTGGCACCGCCTCGACAGCAACGGCATGGACGTATGGGTCGGCGACGGCTGGTTCCATTCACCGAACGCCGTTGGTGCGCAAGGCCTGACCGCCGACGCGCTGACCGTGACCGCCACCACCAACCACGCTGAGACGTTGACCGAGGCGGCGCTGACCGTCACCGCCAACGGGCGCGCGTTGACCCTGGCCGCGACCGCGCCCGCGGGACTGCAAGGCCCGCCCGGACCGACCGGCAGCAGCGGAACAATCAGCGCCGCCACCGATTTCGACAACACCGTCGGGCCCACGCACCGAGGTTTGTTCGCCTATCAGCCCGCGGCCCGCCGCTGGAAGGTCGCGGCACCACCCAACGGATTCAGCCAGTGGTCATGGTTCCAAGAGGATTTCCTCGCCAGCACCAGCACCGCGAATCCGTCGCTGACTGTCGCCTCGCTCGCCCTGCCTGCTCTGCCGTTCGCGTGGCGGCCCATGGTGTGGCTCGCCGGTTGGGTCCTGTCGGACACCGATGCCGGAACCTATCCGATCCTTGCCGCCCGACTCGGCTCGCCGACCGGGGTCATGGTCTCGTACGGCGCCGGAATCCGTTCCGGCAAATGGTGGTACCACATCACGTCGTTTCCGACCTTCGGCGATGACGGCCCCAAACCCCTGTCCCCGGCCAGCACGTACGCGAGCGTCCCGGCAGGCGAAAAGGCCTCGATCCTCGTAACCGTCGAAAAGATCGGCACCGCCGCCGGAAACCTGTCCTGGGACCGCACGCTCGCCAGCGCGGTTGTGTGGGCCCTACCGATCGGAGGATGAGTTGCCCAGCATCGGCGAGTACTTCAGCAGCGTTCGCATCGGCGGCGTCGACGAGGGCATCGCGGACGACGGCGTCACGCAATCCTTGCAAGCCACCCCCGCCGACAGCTCCCTCGAGCTCCCCATCGGGCCGCCCGGCAACACCGGACCCAAAGGCCCGCAGTCCTACCCGTTCCGGTGGGAGGGCGATATCGCCGATCAACGCGCCCTGGCCGCCATCGCAACCGGGCTCGGCCCGATCCACGCCGGTAAGGCCTGGCACGTCAAGTCGACAAACAGCCTGGCCTATTGGAACGGAACGACATTCGATACCTTCGCCGACGCGTTCGGCGCGCACGGCCCGACCGGCCAACCGAATCAGCTGACCCTCGGCACCGTCACCACCGGTGCGGCCGGCACCCAAATGCAGATCACCGTGACCGGCACGCCGCCGAACCAGACCGTGAATTTCGTTGTGCCGCGCGGTGTCAAGGGCCGCAAGGGTCCGATCGGACCGCCAGGACCGATCAGCGCCGCCGCGGATTTCGACAGCACGATCACCCGTGCCGACGGCATGATCCCGATGTGGAACGCCGCCACCAGCAAATGGACGCCGAGCCGTAACCCGAACTGGCGTGGCCCGTGGACGATCAACGACGCGTTGCGCTACGACGGCGGCCCCGGATTTGTGGCCGACAACCCCAACATCACGGCCGTGCCGTATCAGATTGCGTCCCTGCCGATTCCGGCGCAAGACGTTGCCTGGCGGCCGTTCGTGACCGGCGGCGTGATCGCGTGCACGACCAGCGACAAGTCCGGCGAGCGTGTCGTGTTGCATGCGGCCCTGCCCGACAACACGATCGTCGCGTACGGCGACGGGCACGGGTGGGCGGTCCTGCGGCACCTGACTTTGGTCCCGCACATCCGCACCACGGCGCAGAACCCGACCAGCACGGTTGGTGTGGTGCCCGCTGGGCAGGCAACGAGCATCATCGTCCGAATCGACGCGACCACCAACGCACCCCCGATCACCTACGGCCGCGCCTATTCGCACCTGGCGGTGTGGGCGGTACCTGTGACAGGAGCTCCCGCATGACCACTGTCTACGACTCCGACGTCACGGTCACCATGCGCTCGGTCACTGACGCGACCGGCCTGCCGCATACCGTCAACCCGATCGAGGTCGTCGACCGTCAGGTCCTCGTCGAACTGCGCGAGGGCCCACCCGGAACCCTAGGCCCACAGGGCGATCCGTCGTGGCCGTGGACATGGGCGGGCGACATCGCGAGCTTTGCCGCGCTGCAAGCCCTACACCTCGGCACCGCCGATGCCCGCAAGGCCTGGCGCGTCGTCGACGAACAAGCCCTGTATCTGTGGTCGGGCATGGAATTCGTGCGCATGCTCGGCACGTTCCAAGCCGTCGGCCACCAGGCCCCACCGACCACCCTGGCCGGATCCGCAACCGCGGGCCCGACCGGATCGGCGGCGGCGGTGGCGATCACCGGCACCGCCCCCGATCAGCAACTCGCGATCACGTTCCCGCGCGGCGTGACCGGCGACGTCGGCGACCCCGGCGTCCCCGGCCCGATCCGCGCCGCCGAGGACGTCGGCGACCTGTCGGGCGCGCGGCAGGACGCGGTACTCGCCTGGAATGCGGCCGCCGGCGAATGGCAGCCGAGACCGGCCCCACGCATCGGCGGACCGTGGGCGATCGCTGCCTCGCAGTTCACCGGCGGTGGATCCAACCTCTCGGCGTCTCCGAGAACCCTGGCGACGATGAACATTCCGGCCCAGCCCTACCCCTGGCGGCCGATCGTGATCGCCGGAAACATCGGCATTCAGAACCACGTCAGCGCCTACGACGCCGGCCGCGTCAACGTCGAGATCCGGCTCGGCGCCATCGACGGCCCACTCATCGGCTACGGCGTATCGACCGCGCTGGCGAATAACTCTGTCGTGCAGTTCTATCCGCGTTGGGACTACGCGATCGCCGACGGATCCACACACGCGACCGTCGCCGCCAACGTCACCGCCGCAATCTACGTGCTCGCCAAACGCGCCACCGGCAACGCGAACTATTCCGTCCAGACCGCCAATGCTCAGCTAGTGATCATGGCCCAACCCCTCTGAAACGATGAGCGAACAACCCGAAATCGTCGAGCAAATCATCACCCCCGCCGGACGCAACCAAACCAGCGCCACAGACCGCCCACCACGAGCAGGCGAGGCCGAGATCCCGCCGCGCATGCGGGCATTCGTCGAACAGCTCACCAACGGACAGTTGCCCGACCCCGGCGAGGTTCCCGAGCAGGATCCGCAAGTCCTCGCCCTGGCCGCCGAGCTGCAAATCGTCCATCTGCCCGAGTGGCGCAACCCGGCCGGTCGCGTGCTCGCCGGACCCGCGACCACCCAGATTCCGGCCGCGGTCCGCATCGCCGAGTACCTCGTCCGCCGCGGGGTGCGCGTACACCCCGAGCTCGAGCAGATCCGTTGGATACCGACCCCGAACGGCCCGCCCCGCGCCTACGACGACGGTCTCCACGTCACGCCCGACGAACACGGGCAATGGCCCGACCCGGACCCCGAAACGTTCTGGGACGTCGCCGATATCGCCGTCCGCCAGGAACGCGACGGCTCATGGATAGCCGTGCACCCGCGTGGAATCCAGTTCACCGCACTCAGCAAGAGCGCAGCCTATGCCGGCCTCGTCGAGCGGCTGCGCGCCAAGATCGAGGAGGCGCAACAGCATGGCTGAGCATGTGCTCGCTCACCAGTACTCGCCACAGGAAACCGGCTATTGGTGCGGCCCGGCGTCGACACAGATCGTGCTGACGATCTGCGGAATCGATGTGCCCGAGCAGCAGCTCGCCGCCGAGATCGGTACCGACACCGACGGAACCGACTGGATAGGGCAGATCACCGAGGTACTAGCCCGCCGCAGCGGGCGCCCGTACGTCACGCGTGAAATCCCCAACGATCCACCGACACCCGGCCAGCGCGAACAACTCTGGGCTGATATTCGCGCCTCGATCGACAGCGGCAACGGGCTGATCGCCAACATCGTCGCCCCGCCCGGCAACCAGCCACCCGGCTACCCGCCGGGACAGACGATCTACCACTACATCGCCCTCGTCGGATACCGCGACGGGGGCGATGTCTATGTCGCGGACCCCGCCAGATTCGGCGGATACGAACACTATTGGCTCTCGCTCGATCAGCTCGCCTCGCTGATCGCCCCGAAAGGCTATGCCGCGGTCCCGGCCGGCGCACCCGTCCCGCCGCCGTCTGCGGCCGTGACGTTCGGTGTCGACATCAGCAACCATCAGGCCGGCCTCGACCTCGACCGGGTGTTCGCCGAGGGATTCGAGTTCGTGATCGCCAAATGCACTGAGGGCGAGTACTACCGAGACCCGACCTGGCCCGGATTCCGCGATGCCACCCTCGGCGCGGGCAAGGTCCTGGCTGGCTATCACTACGTGCGTGCCGACGGCGACGCCGAGGCGCAGGCCGCGGCGTTCGTCGAGCACCTCGGGGACCCGAGCATTCCTGCGATGCTCGATCACGAGGACGGCTCGGGCGACCTCGGCGCGTTCCTCGCAGTGCGTGAGGCGATCGAGCGGCGCGGCGTGCGGGTCGCGCTTTCCTACCTGCCGCAGTGGTATTGGGACCGCATCGGCCGCCCGGACCTGTCCGGCATTCCGCCTCTGATGACCTCGCATTACGGGCCGCGTCGCGCCGGATTCGCCGCGGCGATCTACCCCGGACACGACGACATCGGATGGCAGGCATACGGCGGCGGCGACCCTCGGATCTTCCAATTCAGCGACCGCGGCCTCGTCGCCGGCCGAGAAATCGACGTCGACGCTTTCCGCGGCACCCCCAGCGAACTTCGCGACCTACTCACAGGAGACGACGACATGGCATTCACCGACGACGACCGCCGCATGCTCCGCGAGATCTGGGAACAGCTGCGCGGCCCCAACGCCGAGGGCTGGCCGCAGCTGGGCACCAACGCCGAGGGCAAGAACATGACCCCTGTCGATGCCCTCGCCGAGATCCGCGCCACCGTCAAGGGCAAGTGATGGGGCGCCACGACCTCGCCGAGGGCGGTCCCAGTCAGGTTCGCCACCCTTGGCGCGCGGTGGCCCGCACTGCCTTTCAGCTCGTCGTCGGCCTGGCCGCCGCCCTGCCCGCGATCGTCGCCTCGACCGGCCTACCGGCTACCGCCGCCGGTATCGGTGTGGCGCTGGCGATCTCGGCGACGCTGACCCGGATCATGGCCGTGCCTGCGGTCAATTCCGCGCTCACACTGTGGGCGCCCTGGCTGGCGGCCGAGCCGCGAGCAGGTGATGGCCTATGAATCCCGAGCAGATCACCGCGCTAGGCGGTGGCGTGGTCGCGATCATGACCGCGGTATTCGGTTGGCTCAATGCCCGGCAAGCCAAGCGGTTCGCCGAGCTCGAGCAGCGCGTCGAGCACCTCGAGACCGAGCTCGCCGAATCGAAATCCCTTTTTCGCGAAGCGGTCCGGTTCATTCGCGTACTGCTTGCCCATATTGCCGATCTCGGCATCGCCCACCGCACCGGCAGCGACCGGCCACCGGTGCCCGAGATTCCCGAACGACTGCGAGAGGAGGTCTGACCCGTGTCCGATCTACCCCCGTTGAAATACGGGCGCGTCGTCGGTCGTTTTCTGGCCAACATCGCCGACGGCCCCGACGTCAACGACACCCCGGATTTCGTGCCGCTCGCCGGAACCGTGACGTTCACCGCCGGCGCGCCGAAAGTGCTCGTCGCCTCGGCGCAACCGGACCCGGCGACCTACGTGCAGTTGCCCGAGTACTACGAGTGCCAGCTCGACGAATTCGGTTACCTCACCTGGCGCGGCGGCCGCGGAATCCGGCTGGTCGCACCCAACGGCGACACCAACCCGACCAACTGGACTTGGCGGGCCTCGTTCAACCTCACCTATCAGGGCAAACCGGTACGCCTAGACTCGTTCGCGTTCCTTGTCCCGCCCTATGTGCCCGGCCCGAATCCCGAACACCCCGATGTCGACGCAACCGGCCTGGTCGACCTCACCCTCGTCTCGCCGGTCCCCGCCAGCAACGGCGAGGCCGTCGTCCGCGGACTGAGCGTGGTCGCTGTGCGAATCGTCGGCGACGCACTCGTTTTCGAGCTGGACAACGGCGACGACCTGCCGCCGGTCACCGTGCCGGCCATCCCCGCCGCCTCGGCCGCCGCCGCAGCCGCCGCAGCCAGCGCGAGCACCGCAGGCACCGCCGCCACCAACGCGCAGAACGCCGTCAACTCGTTCACGCTCGGAATAGGCACCGTCACAACGGGACCGGCCGCCGCCGCCGTCCACGGCGGCCCGCCCGGCTGGACGCTGGACCTCACATTGCCGCCCGGCCCAACCGGCCCGGCCGCACCCGACGCCACCGCCAGCGGCAAGGGAATCATTCAGCTCGCCGGCGACCTCGGCGGCACCGCCGCCGCGCCGACCGTGCCCGCCCTCGCGGGCAAGGCCCCCGTCGTGCACACCCACCCGTCGACCGACATCTCGGACTCGACCACGACCGGCCGCTCGGTCCTGACCGCCGCCTCGGCCGCCGCCGCCCGCACAGCGATCGGCGCCGGTACCTCGAGCCTCGCCATCGGCACCGCCGCCGGTACCGCCTGCGAAGGCAACGACGCACGCCTCACCAACACGCGCACGCCCTCACCCGGCACCGTGCCCTACGACCTGTCGATCGTGGTGTGCGGCAAAGACACCGTGCGTGCGGTGGGCGTCGGCGATTTCCCGTTCGGCGTCAAGCTCCAACGCGCGGCGACGTTCACGTCGTGGACGATCCGCGCCGGGGGTGCCGACGCGTCGGGAAACCTGGTCGTCGAGATCCGCAAGAACGGGACCGCGGTCTCGCCGACGAGCACGATCACGGTTGCCGCCGCCAGCCAGGTCGCGGGCGCAACGGTCACTGGCAGTTGGTCATTCGCCGCCGGGGACATCCTCACCGTCGCGATAACCGGCGTCGGCACCACGCCCGGCAAGGGCCTGATCGCCGACATTCTCGGCCAGGCGTAGGGGCGGCGAATGGGAATCATCGTTGTGGGCCCGCGCGCGTCGGCGTTCCTGCCCTCGAAGATGAACAAGAACGGCACAGCGAACCTCACCACGAGCTACGCACCCGTTCAGGGCTGGACCGCTGACACCGGCTCATATCCGGGGAGCACGGTCAGCAGTCCCGACGCACTCGTCGTCCAAAACACCGGGGCATCGGTCAAGATCACGGTATCCGCGACATGGTCCGTCGGTATCGGATCAACCGTCGTCAGCCTGAATATCACTGTGAACGGCGGGATCGTCGCCACGATCGACAGCGCGACCGCGTCCTCGGGCACGACCAGCACGAACTGGACCGGTGCGGTCGCGCAAGGTGACCTGATCCGGATGGAAGCCAAAGCGGCCAGTGCGTTTCAACCCAGTATCTCGGCGGGATTCGTCCAAGTCGTCTGAGCGACAACACAAACGAGAACGCGCCCCGGCAATCCGTTGCCGGGGCGCTGTTTTCGCTGTTTCAGCCCGTGACAACCTGCCAGGTCGACAGCTCTGCCTTCGCCGAGGGCTTGCCGTTCCACAAGTGCAGCTGAAAATCAGGGTCTTTGACCTTCGCCTCATCCTTGAACGCCGCATCCTTGTCGGCGACGTACAGTGCGAAGGTCCGGCCACCGATGTCGGTTCCCTTGAGCGCCTTAGCGATATCGGTGGCGATCGGCCGCAATGCGTCCGCAGTTCGCGAGGTCGGCACACAGAGGTAGACGTGCACAGCGACCTTGCCCGGTTTGCTGGATTCGGTGCTGGTGAGCGCGTGAACGACGCTCACGCCGGCCGGTAGCTGTAGACCATCCGCGAATGCCGACAGTTCTGGATCGTCGATCGGATGCGACGGGTAGCACGCCGCCGGTTCCGCAGCCACGGGCGCAGAGGTCTGCACGCTCGTCATTGCCGGTCGTGTAGTGGTGGGCTGGACCTTGTCGTCATCGCCGCTGGATCCGCAGCCGGCGAGCAGGGCGGTAGCGCCGATAATCGGAAGCACCACAGCAGTTCTCATGATTTCCCCTCGGTTTGCGTGGCCGTGACGCTACCGACTAGCGAACAGCCGGACCAGAGTTTTCTGGGTGATTTGCACGATTTGTCAGGTTTTGGCCTCGTGTGCGCAACGCCGAAACCGGCAGGGTGTCGGCCGTCGATGAGGAGACCCGTGGAGGTGCGGCCCGCAGGCCCCGAATACGAACAGCTACCCCATTTCTCGTGCGCTTCGACGCGGACATGCCGCTGATCCTTGTACTCGATTAACCCGCGCAATCGCTCGTTACCGATCCCTTCCCCTGCCCCGGTCGTCGCGTTCACGCTGCCGCTCTGCGTCCCGGCCAGCGCGGGTAGCACGTTCGGCGGCCTCGCGTGACGCGCGCGCCGCGTCACCTGGCAGCTGACCAGAGCGGGCGAGGGTGCTGATCACGTCGTCGGGTGCACCGGGCATCGCAGCACGGAACTCTCGTTCCCTGTCGTGGATCGCGTCGGTACGCGCTCGCAGGACCCGTGTCCGCTCCGCCTGCTCGGCTTCTTTGCGTTCCCGTTCCGCTGTCTCACGGGCCTGCGCCTGTGCCCGGACACGGTCGGCGCGCTCTTGCGTACGCTGCCGTTTCCGTTCGCGATCCGCCTGCCGCAGCCGTTCGACGTCGTGCAGTTCGAGCTGCTCACGACCGCGTTCCCGTTCGATCTTTTCGCCGGCCCTGACAGCATCGCGAACCTGTTCCCGGTTCACACGCTCCACCTTGAACCGGTCGGGGAAGTCGCGACGCATCCGCTCCATCGCGGTACGGGTGCGTTCGTCCATCCGGGCGTCGTCACGAATGACCCAGGTGCCACGCGCGCGCTCATCGCGTTCGAGAATCTCCCGGTCCTTCTGCAGCTGGAAGAACGCATCACTTTCCAGCCGGTGGCGATTCTTGTACTCGGTGAAATCGCGGACACGCCCGTCCTTGTCGCGCCGGACAGTGTCGTGTCGGCGGCCGCCCAGGGAGGTGTTCGTTGTCTTCTCGTGCTGCCACCCGGCGGCTTCGGTCTCGCCACGCTCGCGGGCCTGGCCCTCGTGGAACGCGCGCCCCTTCTCGTTGGACTTGCGTCCGCGTTCACTCGCTCGTCGCTCGGTCTCGCGCATCCGTGCGGACTCTTCGGCCCGCTGCCGCGCCGAGTCCTCGGCTCGCCGTCGTGCAGATTCTTCCGCTCGCCGCCGCGCCGTGTCCTCTGCCCGGCGACGCTTTTCCGCGTCCTCGGGAGTACTCACGACGGCTACACGAGACCGTGCTTACGCCTCGTCTCGTCGTGAGGGTGTGGCAGGCCGTGCTTTTCAGCGTAATCGGCCGAGCGCGAATAGATCTCGGTGCCGATCATCATGAATGCCTCGGTGCTGCCGTCTGCCTCGGCTGCCTCGAACAGCATGTCGGTCAGGTCGTCGGGGCTGTTTCCCCACCGGTAACCGATCGCGGGGGTGAACGCCTCCCCGTACAGCACCGATCCGGGAGCATCCTGGTAACGCTCGTTGAACCACTCACCGCCCGCCAGCAGGCGCAGAGCTTCCCCGAAGTAGCACACGAACTGATCCGCGCGCTGCTGGCGTTCGCCCTCGTACGCCGCATAGAGAGCATCGACATCTGGAAAGAAATCGTCGAACTCATTGCATACCCAGCCGACCATGTCGTGAGTAAAGCGCTCACCGTCGGGCCGTGGCTCACCGTCCACCGACACCATCGGCAGGGTTTCGGTGAACAACCGGTCGACCTGTGCCGCGATCCGTTCCGGCCTCGACCAGGCGACCCAGGCAGGTAACTGCTGGGCGGCAGCGTCGAAATGGCCGGGGTTCAGTAAGTCATCACTCATGGTGGGGATCCCTTGTCAGGGTCACAGCGGTAGATCCTACCGCTGTGACAGCTAAGTATTCCGCCGCTTGGGGCGGTCTGTTGACTCGCATTCGAGTGCGAGCTGTGGCCGGCCTTCCGCCTGATTGCCGTACTCGACGTCAACGACCTCGAGTGGTTCGATGTCGATAATTTCGGTGATGAATCCGGCCTCTACGAGCTCACTCAGGTCGCGCTGCGCTACCTCGATGAGATCTTCAGCGGTGATCGGTGGCCCGACCCGGCCGTCTTCGGCGACCGGTGCCCAGGACCCATCGAGGTATTGCAACCAACCCGCGGGGCGGTCGCCGCTCAGCAGCGCTAGGACTCCTTCGGCAGACATCGCACGGCCTAGCTCGTAGCGCGATGGGTTCGGGCGTAGGTGGCCCCAGCGGCGGTGATCACGGCCGCCACCTCGAGCAGCTCGGAAGGAACTGCCCGGTCGTCGAAATGCGATGTGCTCGGCACGATTACGGCGGCGACGCCCAGACGGTCCACCACGACGCGCAGGCGGTGCAGTCGGTCGTTGGTACGTTCGCCGAACACGACGGTTTTGCGCAGGTCATAGCCAGTTCGCTTGGCGGCCGATTGGATTCGCTCTTCATCGCGAACCTGATTCAATCCCGACACATCGCTCCGCAGGTAGCCCACGGCAGACGGCAAGAGACCCACGGTCACCACCCCCGGCTGATCGGAACATAAGTGCGCGGTGGTTCGGCGGCGAGTCTTGTCTTGATGTCGGCCACGGTCAGCGTCGGCTGTGAGGACCGCGCAATGTCGACAACGCGGGCGACTACAGCAGCGACAAACAGCAGTAGCGAAGTGAGCGTGATTGCGAGGATCATTTCCATGTCGGGTGTTCTCCTGGTCCCTGGAACGGCTCTGGAGTGCACCCGACGCCCGAATTGGCCGGGCACCGAGTGCAATTCCACCCTCTCGCTGCGTTTGCTCCGAATGAAGTAGACGCCGGTACACGCCGGTATACGCTCGGTACACGCATCTCCCGCAGGGGTGAACAAATGGGTATGCACGAGGCATGGACCGGTGCAGACGCGACAGCGCTAAGGCTCGCGCTGGGCATGTCGCAACGCGAGTTCGCCGAGAGAACAGATATCTCCCTCAGCGTGGTCAAGAAGTGGGCGAGCCGCGGCGAAACAGTCATCCTGCCACCGGAATTCGGCGAGATGATGAACACGCATCTCGATGTCCGGGCAACACCGGAACAGCGCGCTGCCTACTTCGCGCACCGACAGTCCCGGACCGCGATCCTCGTACCCGATGGTCCCGAGCTCTCCATCGATCCCGCCGCGCCCCACTGGGATCCGGGAATCTGGACCGCGGATTGCAACGCCGTCGCCACTGAACTCACCCGAAAGGACCTCATGCTAGATCGGCGTCAAGTGGGGCGCGCCCTATTGGGGGTCGTGGTCGGCGCGAACCTGCTCGAACCCCTGGAACGCTGGCTATTGCGGGCTGGCCACGCAACACCAGACACCACCACCGCCAGCGTCCCTGGCGCTGGACTGCAAGAGATCGACGACTTGGAGAACGCCGCCCGCATATTCCGCGAATGGGACGACCAGCACGGCGGCGGCTTGCGACGAATGGCGGTCGTCGGACAGCTCAACGAAGTCAACGATCTGATCAAGCAATCCCAACCGGGCGAGCTCCGCCGACGCCTCCGCGGCGTGCAAGCACATCTCGCCGAAACCGCTGCGACGATGTCATGGGATTCCGGCTATCAGGCGCTGGCCCAGCGGTATTACGTGCTCGCGGTCAGGGCCGCGCATGCAGCGAGCGATTCCGCCTTTGCCGCGAACGCGCTAGCAGGTATGGCCCGCCAACTGCTGTGCCTAGGCCGCGCCAGTGATGCACTCGAGCTGGTCCGCCTGGCGCAAGACCACGCGGCCCGCGGAGCGACGCCGACTGTTCACGCCATGCTTCGCACTCGCGAGGCGTGGGCGTACGCAAATCTCGGCCGCCCGTCAGCATTTCACCGAACCTGGGACCGAGCCGGTGACGACATGGCAGCCTCGACACCCGACGACGACCCACACTGGATCGGATACTTCGACCGAGCCGAGTTCGCGGGAACCATCGGCGGTCGCCTGCTCGAGATGGCCAAGCACGCACCGGAATTCGCCAGCGAGGCCGCCGGCCAGATCGCTCAAGCAATCACTCTGCGACGACCGGAACGGCTGCGGAGTTCAGCCCTGGACCAGTTAGGGATCGCCGAAGCGCGCCTGATCGAGGGCGAGGTCGAGGAGGCATGCCGACTCGGCGAGGAAGCCCTCTCGACCGTCGAGAAAACGACCTCGGATCGAGTGCTGGTGAAAGTGCGTGAGATCTACGAGCGGACAGAGCAACTCGTCAACGTCAGCGCCGTCGCCGAACTTCGAGACAGAATGTGCCCGCTGGTCGGGTCCACGGTATGAAGTGAGCATGACTCGTATCGGTGTCACCGGCCATATGAACATCACCGCCGACACGGCCACCCTGGTCTATGACGAAATCGCTCAATTGCTCACCGAGGCAGCGCAGAACGGCGAACTGACCGGGATCAGCTGCATCGCGCGCGGCGCAGACAGCGTGTTCGCTCAGGCCGTTCTCGACGCCGGCGGCCGCCTCGAGGTCGTCTTGCCTTGCCGCAACTACCGCGAGCAGAAGGTCAAGCCCGACCATGTCGAGCAGTTCGACGAACTACTGAGCCGCGCCACCACCGTGCATGTTCTCGAGTTCGACGTTGCGGGCCGCGAAGCGTACGAGGCGGCCAACGAACTGCTTGTCGGCTCGAGCGATCGACTCGTCGCGGTTTGGGACAGCAAGCCCAGCGAGCAGGGCGGCACGGGTACCGTCGTCGAGCTGGCTCAGAAGAAGGGCGTGCCGGTCACCATTGTTTGGCCGACGGGAGCGGAACGCTCCTGATCAGTACCGGTCGTCGAGGTCGTCGTCGTCCACCTGGCGCACGGCCTCGGCCAACCGTGACAGCCGCGTGAGGACGTCGTCAGCAGCAGCCCCGGCGCGGTACGTCTTCTCCCCGACCGAGATGAGGCCCCCGAGCGTCGGCAGGGCCAGAACCCCGAGCACCTGCTCGACCTCGTCGAGGCTCGGCACCGGATCGAAGGCCGGCCGGATACCGCGCAGCACCTCGGCCGCCCCGAACACCGCACCGGGATCGGCCTCGGCAATTACGTCGAGGGCGGCGACGAGCAGATGATCAGCCCCCACGTGCGGGCCCCGACTCATCCGTCCACGGCCGGACTGCGCGCGCCGAACACCATTGGCGCACCTCGAGTTGCCCCCGCCCGTTGGCGGTCTCCGCCGTGAACTCGACGTAGGCGAGCCATCCACCGTCAGTACAGCGCAGCCAGGCATACAGCAGGCCCGGAACGGTGCGCGCGCGATTGAGGCCGCCCGCGCGGACCCGTAGCGGTACAGAGTTCGCGCCGAAAGTGGCTGGGTGGGTCGGCATGGCGAGGCCGATTTCGACCAGAACGCGTTTCGGCGGATCCTCGACTTTCCACAGCGGAGGATCGGTGATGGGCCATTGATCGAACATCAGTTCGGATAATAGCTCGAGCCGCTAGCGTGCCACGCCAACAACCGACGCGCCACGCTCGTCGAACCGATGTGCGAATATCAGATAACCGACCGCTTATGATCTGCGTGTGTCGGACGAACAGAAACTATGCGAGATCTGCGGCGAACGTCCTGTCACGGACAGCTACATGTCGATGATGTGCCCAGAGTGCCGGACACGGATCGAGACCCAGAACGCTACCGACCCGTACCCGCTGGTGGTGCTGCGCGAGGACTAGCCCCCACGCCAATCTATCGCGTCAATGTGTACTCGTCCGGGTTGCCGGATCGATACAACGATGCACACGGGCTCGAACGGCGATATCGTTCCCCAAAAGCATTGGGGGGCAATCTGTGTCTGAGGCGGTAACTGGCGAGAAGAACCCGCCTGTTTCGGCGTACAACCGATTCTCGTTGCGACGTCGACCGCTCTGGTTGGACCTCGGGCTCACTGTCGGAGGTTCTGCAGGGGCAGGATTCAGCGCCGCTCTGTTGTTCGGCGTGCCGGCCAGTTTCTCTCAACCGCTCGCGACATTTCTCGCTGGCACCGGCGCGCTCGGCGCGGGTTCGCTGGCCTACCTCAATGGTCAACGTTCCCGCACCCAAAGCGAGAACCACCACCAGGCCGACATGGATCGTGAACGGGAACGTCATCGCGAAGACACCCACCGCGCGCAGGAAACTGACCTGCGCAACCGATACACCGCGATCGCCGCCCAGATCGCTGACAGCTCCGCTGCGATCCGGCAAGCTGGCGTCTATGCGCTCACTGCGCTTGCAGATGACTGGTACAGGTTCGGAGAGGCCGAGGAACGCCAGGTTTGCATCAACTTGCTGCAGTGGTACCTGCGTGTCCCATTCCCAACAGAAACCAGCCACACGCGGCCAGATCTTCCCGAATATGAAATTCGCCAGACGATCGTCACCATCCTTATCGAACGTCGTCATCGCGCACCCGATCACCCTCGATCCTGGGCTGGTACCTCAATAAGCATGCGACAGGCATCGCTGCCAGGATGCGACCTCTTTCGATACGACCTCAGCCATCTCGACCTGACCCGGGCAAATTTAATCAACGCGATCCTGACCGGCGCGAACCTGACCAGCGCCAAGCTGATCGACGCGAACCTGACCGGCGCGGGCCTGACCGGCGCGAACCTCTCCGAGGCGGACCTAATCGGCGCGATCCTAGTTGGCGCGACTCTGCACGTCACGAACCTGACCGACGCAGACCTCTCCGAGGCAGACCTGACCCGCGCGATCCTAACCGACGCGAACCTGACCAATGCGCAATTGCCCCACGCGAAACTGACTGGTGCAGACCTCACCAACGCAACGCTAAACAGCGCATACATGACCAGCACCGACCTAACCGACGCGAACCTTACCAGCGCAAGACTGCTCCAGGCGAACATAACCGACGCAAACCTGACCCGCGCGAGACTGAATATCGCGAACTTGACCGGCGCATATCTGAGCGACTCAAAACTGATCGACGCGCACCTAACCGACGCATACCTGGCCGGTGCGGACCTAGCCAGCGCAGACCTGACCCGAGCCGTCCTGACCCGCGCCAATCTGACCAGTGCGAACCTGACCGACGCGAACCTGAACAGTGTGGACCTGAGTAGCGCGCACCTGCGCGCTGCGAACCTGACCGACGCAGACCTCACCGAGGCGAAACTGACTCGCGCACAACTGATGCACGCAGACCTTACTCGCGCGAACCTGACTCGCGCTGACCTAACCAATGCAGACCTAACCGGCGCAGATCTAACCGGCGCAGACCTGACCGGCGCGAACCTGACGGGCATCCTTAACGGTCCGGGGACACAGTGGCCGGTCGGCTCCACCCCGTCAACACCGCAGTGACGCACTAGCCGCGCCAACATCCGCCATGTTTACGGGCACGACGAACGCGTGACGGTCGGCACGCTACAAAATCACGCCACGCGTAGTATTCGTCCTCCTCGACGAGGCCGAGAAGCTCGGCCATCTCGTCGAAGATGCGCAGATCCGCGCCAACCAGGTCGGGGTCGAAATCGGGGAACATACGAGAACGGACGCACCGCGCCGGAGGCAGGTTCCCGACGCGGTACGTCCATACCTGCGAGTCTTATCGAACAAGTCGCAGCGGTGTCCGCAAGCGATAGAACACGATGTCGGCAGCAGACCCGCACGCAGCCGAGGGACCGATGACCTGGGCCGCAAGTTCTCGCATGGCGTCGACGGTGGGCCCGTCCTGCCATGCAAGCGCTACACCACTCCACCGGCCCAGGTTGCCGGTGGCGACGCCCTCAAGTTCGACTGGCACGCCAGCTTCATCGGTGAGCCACTGAGCAAGCGCCGTTGCTGTGTCGAGGCCCGCGTATTCGAATCGAGGGTTCCCGTCCCCGATGCCGGCGAACGCGTCCTGAGGAGTCATCGAAGGCCCGCCAATCGGTCCCAGCTGACCGGTGGTACCTGCCAACGCATTCGAGATTGCGGCGGCTGCGCCTAGGTGCGCGCTTCGGTCGAGGTGGCCGTACGTGTGAATCGTCGTCGTGATCGACTCATGCCCAAGGTGTTCTTGGATTACGGGCAGCGGCACTCGCGCGGCGATCAGCCACGATGCGCAGGTGTGCCGGAGGTCGTGCACGCGAGGCTGTTTGCCGTGTAGCTTCGCGCCGGCGCGGGCAACCGCCGGTTTCCACACGTTGTGGTAGTAGCTCCCCACTGCCACATTGCGACCCCGAGTGTTGAGGAACAGGAACTCCGATGGGTCGCGGGCAAGGTCGAGGTACTCGAAGATCTGCGGTGCGAGGTTGATTGTGCGAGTGCTCTTTTCGGTTTTCGGATAGCCGATCTGCCAACGCGCCTTGCCCTTTGCCCGGGTGTCCTTCCAGGCCTTCGTGATGCTGCACGTCTGCGCCCAATGGTCGATATCGGCGACGGTCAGCGCGGACGCCTCGCTGAATCGTGCGCCGGACGACACGAGAAACAGCGTGATCGCGTGCCAGCGCTCGGGCATCTCGACCAGGATCGCCTGAAACTCCGGCGGGCGTAGAAACACCGCGCGGCGCTGATTCGACCGAGGTAGCTGGGTTTCCTCGCAGGGGTTCGCGAGAATCAGCTTCTTTCTAGCGGCGACTTTCAGTGCGCCGGAAAGAAATCCATGCTTGTTCGCAATCGTCTTACCGGCCGACCCTCTGGCCTTCTGCGCCTGTACCCACTCGCCGACTCGCGTATCGGTCAGCGCGGTCAGCGGCAGCGCGAGCAAGTCGGCCTCGAAGTCGTTTCGCACCATCGCGCGGTACCTGTCGAGGGTGCCGAGGTCGGCCTTCGTCCGAGAACTGATGTAGGTGAGCAACCATTCTTCAAGCGTCGGAATGTCTTCGGCCTTGACGCCTACCTGTGCTCGTAGAACCGTGAGGGCGGCCTCGGGCCCGACCTTGTCGAGAAGCGTTTGCCAGCGGAGGCCGGCCTCGTGATCGTCGAAGGACTCGGAGGTCTGTGTCCCGTTGTGGCGGAAGCAAACTTGCGTGTACGTGGACTTGTCGGCACGCGTGCGGACGCGGATCGAAGACATGACGGATACCCCATGGTCGCGGTGTCGGTTAGGTCCGTCGACATCCCTCAATGTCTGCCATGTTGACCGCAAGTGTTGACGGGCAGGTCCGACCCTAGAAAAAACAGGGTCTGACCTGCCCGTTTTCAGCGGAAGCGGAGGGATTTGAACCCCCTGCCACCGCCGCCGAAAACACTCCGACCTGCGCAAAAGCTGATTTGAGTTCACGAAGACGGATGGAACT
>NZ_JBHZAC010000024.1:0-36983 GCF_042753865.1 Nocardia sp. NPDC059240
TTTTTTATTTATCCGTCCACCAGCTATATTCACCGTGTTGTTGTGGTGGCACGCGTATTTGGTTTTTACTCCCCCGCCCGGGGGGGGGGGCCCCCCCCCCAAAAACACCAACTTTCGGGGGGGCCGCGCCTAAAACCCCGCCCCACCCCTCCAGCCCGTATAGAGCAGCGCTCGACGACATGCAGAACTCCGATATGGAAGTCGATACCAAAATCTTCTGCGGCGCAGCTTATTCAGCGAGTTCCGGCATCTCGACGCCCTCGCAAATCATTCAGGCCCCTCCCCTGATGCGACATTCCGACACTCGATGAAACAGCGATGAATGCGATCGGGCAACGAGCAGAATCATGCGCCCCGACCAGGCCATGAGAAGGCGATCACATCCCGAACTATGCGCTAACGCAACAGGTTTCGAGTCGATATCAATATCGTCATTCGGATTCGTCCGAGCAATTAAATGAAAGGAACGCAATGATCCCCGTTATCATCGACACCGGCAGCGCGGCAGTCCACGGCCTATTCGACACGTTGGGTGCCGCAGTTCACGGTTTGACCGATACTCTGTGGACTGCCCTCTTCGGGCGATAACCCCAGGCAAATCCTCGTCAGCTCATCAGCCGCCCACGTCCTCGAACTGGGGTCGGCTGGTGAGCACCGGATTTCATCTGAGTCGGTCCTCGCTTCACAGCGCCCGGATGCCGGCCAGAACGGTACGGAGCAGTCCTATGTCGGCGATGTTGCCTGTCGAGGTAGGCGAGGAACGGACGATCAGTCGTCCATCGTCGATCAGGTCACCGATAAGCACCTTGGTCATGGTCATTGGCAACCGCAGATGTGCGGATATCTCCGCAACCGACAGCGGAGTCCGGCACAGCCAGACGATGGTGGTGTACTCGGGTTCGCTGTAACGCAAGGGAATTCCGCGCGCGCTGTCGACCACCAGAGTGGCTACATCCAGGTCCGGTCGGGCGACTCGCCCGCGGCCGCGGGTCACTGCGAAAAGTCGAACCAGCGGTCCCGAGTCCTCCTCATACCAATGCTCGATCGCGTCGTTCATGGCTGTGCGATATTGCCCGTACGGCCCCGCTGATCGACTGATAGGTGCGCACCGACACGCTGTACGGTCTGGTTCATCTTGTAGGCCACCAAGCCCAAATCGGCGGTATCGGAGGCCAGTAGCGCCAGGCAGGCGTTCGTGCCCGCCGTCGTGATGAACAGCACCGCATAGTCCAATTCGACGACAGTCTGGCAGACGCCACCGGCCTTGAAATGGTGTCCGGCACTGCGCGCCAGACTGTGCAGGGCCGAGGCCATCGCGCCGAATCGCTCGGCGTCCGAACGATCCTGTCCACCGGAATGGGCGAGCAACAGCCCATCGGTGGACAGCAGCACCGCGGTTTGTGCATCCTTCAGTTCATTGACCAACTCGTCGAGCAGCCAGCCAAGGTTTGTACGCTGGGAGGTCGTCATATCGCCTTCTCTCGATGGAATTATTCCCTTGTGTTCCAGTCAGATTCGCTGCGCGGGCGACGACCTTGCTGGGCAACGACGACACCGGTCCGAGCGGTTCGTCGCACTATGCCCGCCCCATTTCTCTCAGAAACCCGATCGTGTGCAGCCCGTACACCGCCAGCGGCCGATGACCCCAGGGCTGTTACCCCCCCGGATCGGCCGCCACAGCGGTCCAGACCTGCAACAATCCTGGGCGTGGCAATCTGGCGGAACAAAGACCTCGAGGACATCGTCGGTGGCTTGCTCGATGCCGGCGGGCTCACTGAAGCCGGAATCCTCAAACTCGTGCACGCGAAACCTGCCGAATCGGAGTTCGTGGACTACAAGAGCCGCGACGAGTTCAAAAAGAGCCGCAATCAGGGGACTGCGTGGATCCCGCAGCAAGAGCACGCCAAAGACGTGTGCGGGCTCGCGAACGGGCGCGGTGGACTTCTTGTCTACGGGGTCGAGGACATCGCGAAAATACCGCTACCAACAGCCCGGATGGTCCCGTTCGACCCCAGCGCCGACAGCCACAAGACCATGGAAACGCTCCACCAAGACATTCGCGACTACAGCGCGCCCACACCGGTATTCGACATATTCGCTATCGACAGCAACACCCAGACCGGCCACTTCTATCTGGTGGTGGTCGTCCCTGCGAGCCCGAACGCCCCCCACGCGGTCACCGTCCCCAGCGGGCAGGGCCGCAAAGTGTTGCGCTACAGCGTGCGAATTCCCGGTGCGGCCGGAATCCGGGACCTGTACGAGCATGAGGTCTTCGAACGCTACCAAGGTCGCCTGCGTACCCGGGCCGAACGGGCGGAACAGCTTGAGCAGGTGTGGGCGGGCGGGTGCACCGAGCTCCTGCGCGAAGGCTCACACGTGTGGGTGGCCGTCGCGGTCGTGCCCGACATGCCCGCCCAGAACCTGCTGACCGCGCACGCCCGCAAGGAAATCAAAGACTGGAACGATGCCAAACTCTTCCCATACCGAATAACGTATCCGGTCACCGCCATGGATTACCCGTTCCCCGCACCCGGGCGGATGGTGTTCACCAATTGCGATGGGACGAACAAGGACTCGCGTCCTGCGGCCAAGTCCACTTATCGGGAAATCCACGCCGACGGCACCGCATTCGCGGCAATCAAGTTCGCGCAGGATTCACCCCCACCGGTAGTACTGGATCCCGACGACCTCGTCGATGACCTGTGCGCGTGCATCATTCACACCCTGACCTGGGCGGGTGAACGCTCCGGTGGTCGCGGTGTAGCGACGGTGCGGGCGGCGCTGGTGACCCAGCGGGGCACCAATATGAAGTTGTCAGATGCCGGTGGTACCAACGTCCACGGGCTCCGTGTGCTGGACTACCCGGGGCCGGTCACAACCACCTCGGCAGACCTCGGTGAACTCGTGGACATGCAAGCGGTGTTGCGGGTCGCCTATGTGGCCGCTCTGATGATCGTGCAAGCGTTCGGGCAACCGGAGCCGGCGTGGCTCACCGAGGATGGTGAGATCAACGCGCGGATGGTCAAGCGCGAGACGGCGGAGCGTGTGAGGGCATGGGCTCAAATCAACAAGGTGCCCTTATGTGAGGGCTGAATCATTCCCCGTTCCAACATAATTGGGGCACAAGTCTGATCTAGGAGCCGCGGGGCTCTAGGTCGCCGCGTGTCGCGGGCAGATCATCTTGCGTGGCGTTTCGTAACCATCGACAATTGGGCTATGACTGAACGATGTTGCTGTCGCTCTCGGGGACCACCGAGATGGGCAAAAAACTTAATCCCACAACTGAATCCAATAATCGAATAACAACTGAATACGGAGACTCTCATGATTCTGCCGACGGTCGCTGCTGTGTTCGGCATCAGCGCTGGATGTGTCGGATTGATCGCGAACGGCCCTACGGCCTACCGCAATGTGTGCAAGGCGTGCCGCACGTTGCGAGACAAGCTCTCAAGGAGGTCTTCGAAGAACTAGGTGTTGTTGCCCGGAGGGGAGCGCCAGCACCATTGCCGGCCAGAACATCTCGAACCCCTCCGGGCATCACGCCCCACCAGCGCCCATCCCCCGCTGGCGAAACAGCGCTCAGAGGCGTTGCGCGGCGGGTCTATAGGGAGGGCGGCTCGACGAACGGCAATCCGATCACGGATAGCTTCGTCTGCAGGTTGATATCGCTGGTTCCCACCCGCACGCTGCGTGTCCGGGGATTGTGCTCCAGCGCAACGGTAATCGCCCACGCGGTCATCGCCACCGTTGCCAGCACCAGGCCCCCGTCGATGAACCCGCGCGCCGGTGCCGACGCGATCAGCGCGGGAATGACCGCCATGCCCGCAGTGCCCGCGGTCCGCATCACCGTGTGGTTGACCGTGATCAACCGCAGCCGCGCGGGCTGCGGATGCGCGGCCAGCTGGGCACCGAGGGTGATCGAGATGAACGGCGTCACGAAACCCGACAGGGCCGCAAACACCAGCACCAGCACCAGATGCCCGGCGGCGCCAGTCGCCACCATCAGCGCGCCGCTGAGAGCCCACGCCAGGCAGAACCTCTGCAGGAACGCCGAGGCAGGCGGTATCCGGCCGGCGGTGAGATTGCCCACGAGCCCGGCGATCCCGGTCACGGTGAGCACCGAACCATACGCTGAGGGACCCGCCCCGATCTGATGGGCCAGCAGCAGCGGCAGCCCGATCGCCGGTAAGGCGGTGAAGAACAATCCCGCAGCCTGCACAATGAACGCCGCACTGAGGGCCGGGTGCTCGCGCAGCAACAGCCGCGCCGAAGCAGCACGTCCCGGCGGTGTCGACTCAGCGACGGACGTAGCTGCCGAGGAGGTTGCTCTTACGCTGGCGAGATACAGCAGCGCCAGCACCGACACCGCGAATGTTGCTGTGTCAGCGACGAACAGCGCCGACACCGGCACAGCGAACAATGCGACACCGGCCAGCGCCGGACCCGCGATCCGCGCGATACGACCGTTGAGGTCCATCGCGGCCACCAGCGCGGTTCGTTCGTCGGCGTCGACCAGATCCGGCACCAGCGCGGCCAGCGACGGATCGAAGATCGCGGCCAGCGCACCCAGGGTCGCCGCGACCGCCAGCATCGCCGGTGTGCCGCCGAGATTCCACAACACCGGCATGGCGACCACCAAGACAGCACGCACGCCGTCGACCGTGGCGAGGGTGCGGAAGGTGGCGCAGCGATGCAAAAGTCGCGCACCGAAGGCACCGATCAGGATGAACGGCACCGACTCGGCGATAGCAACCGCGCCCATAGCGACCGGACCGGACCGCTGCAGCGCCAGCCACATGATCGCCAGCGCATAGAACCGGTCACCGAGAATAGAAAGCAGCTGCGCCGACCAAATCGCCAGGATCCGGCGGCGGCGTAGCAGCATCAGCAACGACACAGCGCGCGACGATAGCCGATCAGTCCAGCGCGTTCCGCGTGGCCTTACTTTAAGGCGTGTTCGTGGAGGTGGCGGGAACTGCTGGCTTCACCGCGGAGAAGGGCAATGCGAACGACATCGACACTGTGTTGCTGCTCCACTCCAGGCTGCCGGAATGGCAGCCAGCGGTCGGCTGACCACGTACGGGCCTAGCGACCGCGCGGACGCGATGGACAGCAGGCGAGCACTGACTCACACAAGATCTACGCCAGGCGTTGAGTAGGTGGATTCCTACCGGTCGAACTGCCCGGCCGCTACGCCCTTTGCGAACGCGTCCCATTCGTCAGCGCGGTAGTCCAGCGTGACGCCGTCCTGACCGGCTATTGTCGCGCCACCGTCGGGGTGCACCGTGATGGTCAACTCTCCATCGATTTCGCCGGAGGTCATGCTCATCGCTAAGTCGAGGACGGCGGACCAGGCGTCTGCGGGGACTGTGAGGATCGGTTCGAGGTCGGCCGGCCCTGTGTACTTGCTGTCGCGAATGAGCACCTCGTCGCGCCGATGTGAAATCTCGACGCATGCCTGGTTCGATCCGCTGTAGGTGGATTTGTAGAAGCGCTCACTCACGGCGATTACCCTATCTGGCTTGCGATCCGGTCGATCAGCCGCAGCGAATCATCTTTGCTGAGGGCGATGGCCTGCACCTGATCGTAGAGATATTGCAGCGCGTCGACGCGCCTTGTGTCCTCGGAGATTTCCCCGTAGATGGCGGTCTCCAACCATGCGATGACAGGCAGACGTGGCGACTCGAAGGACAGCAGATTGAAGGTGGAGGCGTTGAGTGAAGCCAACGCCGTACCGGCAGCAAACGGGATGACTTGAATGCCAAGGGTTTCCGGATGCTTATCCGCAAGAATCAGCAACTGCCGCAACTGGTCTCGGTGAACGTCCGGGCCACCAACCTCGTACATGAGCGCTGCTTGTCCCATCACAATCGACAGGTGTAGCCCGTCTGGGCCGTCAAGGTGCTGCTGCCGTTGCAATCGTGCGCGGACCCGCTGCTCGACCTCGGTGGGCCTGCCGTTCGCTACGGCCGATTTCATCAACGCACGGATGTAGTCCTCGGTCTGGACCAGACCCGGGATGACGCAGTTCTCGAAGCTCCGGATGGCTTGCGCACCCGCCTCCAAGCCAAAGAAGCGCATTAGTTCGTCGTTGAACAGGACGCCGTATTCGGAGAACGGGGTGCGCTCTTTGGCCACCTCGCGAAGCGCCCGCAACTCGGCCTGCTCGTCGCTGCCGAATTCGAGGAGCGTCATCAGCCGCGCCAGCCTGTCCTCGGCGAGGACGCCGCGGCCCTTGACAAGGGTCGACCAGTACTGGGGGCTGACGTCGACCGCGCGGGCGATCGTGTGCGCCTTCTCCCCGCGTTCATCAGCACGCTCGCGAATTCTGAGCATCAGTTCCCAGCGGGCAACGGTCGGGGATGCCTGCGTCATTGGGCCTCGATCCTTCCTATGGATGAGTCGTCTACACGGTACCGCACGAACACGGAACGGTAGCCGTGTGCGTATTGATAGGTTTAGTCAACTGTCGTATTCTGCTGTGACCGACATCATATTTCCCATTCGGCATCACGACCGGCGGCTGGTGCGCCCGGCCGCCAAACGAGCAAGTGCTTCTCGGCTTCTGAAGGGAGCGGCGAGAAATGACCATTCAGGTGAGCGAATCACTCATCACGAGCGATCAGACGGAACACCGCGCCCGTTCGGTTGGGCTGGGCGGATGGGTGGTGTCGTGGCTGCCCGGCCGCACCATCACTACAGAACAGGCGGTGGCGGCCATGCAGTTGGCCGAGGCTGTCGGCGTATTGACGGCCTGGGCTGCGATCCTGGGACTCCCGCCGTGCGAAGCAGTCGGCAAGGCGATGCTCGAATTCCGTCCGGTCGATACCCGGAGGCTGCCGGTGCCCAAGTCCCGGGCGCAGGTCGGGGGCATGTGATGACCGGCGCTGGAAGTGAGCGACGACCGTGCGTGTACGCGCTGCTTCGCCGGGACAAGTCCGACCAACCTGAGTCCGTCGAAACCGAGCGCATCGGCGATCTTGCTGAGCGCCTCGGATTCGAGCTGCGCGGAATCCTGGTCGCCGACTCCGATGCCAACTTTGCTGCGTTGTTCGCCAGCTTCGAGCTGTCGGGAATCACCGCGCTGCTGGTGCCTTCGGTCCTGCACATGACGGGCTGGATGGATGTCGTTCGACGTCATGTCGATGTCTGGACCCTGGACCCGCCAGGGCGGTGGCAACGGCACTCCACCCCGGGAGTCACGACCGCGTTTCTCCCCGGCCTGGGCGGCGACCGATGACACCGCGCACGATGGTGCATCTGCACCTGGAGTTCGGCCAGTTGATCGCGGATTTTCAGGGCGGCCAGGAGCAGGTCGCGGAGGTTGCCGCCGAGTTGTCGACCACCGGCCTGGCGGTGACGGTGACCGTTGATGACCGAGTCGCGCAGGACATGCCGCATTTGCCCTGCTCCTGGCTGTGGGACCAGCCCGACCGGAGGCGCACCGGTTCCGGACCGCTCAGCGAGATAGACCGCGCTTCGATGTCGCAGACCGTGCGGACCGGCCCTGATCAGGGCCGGTCCGTTCGTCGTTCAGAGGTAGCTCCATGAAGAGGAGGATTGTGATGTTTACGCTCGTAATGTTCCTGACCGGGTTGGGTGTGGGCGGGTGTTCTGTGTTCGCGCTGGTGTCCTACACGGCGCTGGCCCCCGCATCGACGGCACTGCCGGAGGATGCGGTGCCGGTGCAGCGCATCCTGGCCCGGCTCGAACGCGAGGGCGTCACCACCGCGGGCTCACCGGTAGCGGTGGCCGCCGGGCGGCGGCACGTCGCAGGTAGGCCGCGCCCCGCGCTGACCCAGCCACCGGCCGCATCGTCCTGGGCGAACGGACGGTCTTCCCATGTCTGATCTGCTTGTTTCCAGGCAAGGGCGTGTGTTGGCGGACCGGATGGTCGAGCAGCGCTGTCAGCTGTATCAGTCGTATTTCGAGCTGGAGGCGTTCCGCGATCCCGCGCGTGGCGATATCCGGGTCGCGACGGGACCGACCACGGCGGGGCTTATCGTTCCGCGTGAGCTGGCGGTGAAGGCTGCGACCTTGCTGGAGCCGGGGAGCGTGCCGGTGTACTGCGTGGGACGCGCGGTGTGGGTGTTCGTGACTGGGGGCGTGCCCGATGGCTTCTCCCCACGCCGGTTGTCGATCTCCTTGTTCTGGTGCGGTGTCGTGCCGGTGCTGTCGCCGTCGGTGCTGGTGTTGCCGACGCCTGGCGTTCGCCGACGGTGCTGGATGTCGGTCCCATACGGCCCTACTCGGCCACCGATCCGCGAAGTCGCAGCCGCCATCATCCGCGCGACCACCGTGTAGCCCTTCCCCGCGTCTCGCCAACGGAGCCCGCGATGTCCGCTCCCACGCCCAGGTTTTCACACATGTTCGTGCCCGCCGACGGTCCGATGGCCGAGTTCCTGTGTCACGTCGAGCTATTCGGTCTGACCGCCGTGCGGGCTGAGTTCTTGCACGCCCTCCACGACGACCACCCACGCGACGACTGCCTGGTCGTGACGGCAACCGAGCTCTACTTGCCTTGACCACCGAGCCAATCCACCCGAACCGATGAACACCCCGCTCGAAAGATCGGTTACCGCATGTTGCCTCACCGTAAGCCCTCGACCCCGACACTGCCGATCGCTGTCGGCTACATCAATCGTCACCGGATCCCCGACGGTCTCACGCTGGAAGCGTTGAACTGGCCGCTTCGGTCCTTTGCATCCGAGCTCGGATACGCCTGGGGTGGAACATATCTCGCTCAGTCGGCCGACGAGGAGACTGTCGCCGCGTTGACCCGTCGCGTCGGGGCCGACTCGGGGGTCGCGCTCGTGGTGGTGCCCGACGCAAGCCACTTCCCGGCCGATCAGTGCGTGGTACTGGCCGGGGAGCGGTGCGTCCAGGTGGTCATTGTCTGCCAAGGAGCGGCGGCCGATCAATGACGGAACATCCCGAGGATCATGCCGTCCCAGGGAGCCTCGTCGGCGCGGAAAGCTCTCTATGCCTCCAGTTTTCGCGCGGGCGACAGGTGATTATCGGCGGTGGCGGTATCCACGCCGATGCCGTTTCGTTGCTCCGCGAGAATCCTTGCTGGACAGTATGAATCGGTCCGCCTAGGTGTCGGTCGGCGGTCGCGGGCCTGTGGATTTCCGACGGGCGCATCCCCGCGATGGCGGGCCCTGTGGCTACGACATTGCCGCTTGTGGATGGCGTTCGCTCACCGGCCCCGCGTCGCCGAGTCCGGCGGACCAGGCGACGCGGGGCAGCGCGCGCGCTGCGCGGGTTATGCGTTAGGCGGCCCATCTTTCGGACCGAATTCCCGAGGTTTCCTGTGCGGCAGCCTTTTTCAGGATGATCACATCCTCGTGGGCGATGAGGTGGACCGGTAGTCCGGCTGCACGTTTTTTGGTGATGCAGTCGCGTTGGAAGAAGCTGGAGTGAGCGATGATGTCGCCGTCAGCGAGGCGTCCGAGCAGCGCGACGCAGCGTTCGACGGGCACGAGTCCGGCCTGGTCTGCGCAGGTGAGGATGAGCGAGGGTAGGTCGACGAGTTCGGTGTGTTGCCGCCAGGGGCGGGCGGTGATGACGATGTGGCCGCCGGGGCGCAGGTAGGCGGCGCTGGCGGCGAGGATGCGGGTGAATCCACTCAGCAGCCGGCCGAGTCCGATGTTGGCGAGGTTGCCGCGGTCCAGGGTCGAGCCGTAGCGGTGGTCGGTTTTGTGGACGCCTCCACCGGGTACGACGGTGACTTGACCGTGGGTGGAGTCGCCGTAGGGCGGCGAGGTGACGATCAGATCGACGGCACCGAGATACGCCTGGGGCAGCACTCGGGTGAGGGTGCGGGCGTCGCCGGTGAACACGGTCGCTTCCTGGTCGTATCCGGCCGCGCGGGCGAGGGTGATGTTGGTGTGGGCGATGTCGGCCCACCGGGTTTCGTATTCGTTGCCGAGCGCGCGGCGGCCGAGGTGGAGCGCTTCGACGAGGGTGGTGCCGATACCGCACATGGGGTCGAGGACCAGATCGCCGGGGCGGGTGTAGTGGGCGATGGCATGCGCGGCGATCGAGGGCAGCATTTTCGCGGGGTGGGCGGTGCTGTCGCGGTGGTAGCGGCCTGCGCGTTGCGCGGCGGCCGACTGTTGGCCTGTCGCCCAGACCGACACCGGAATCGGCTCGCAGTCCTGGCCCTGGTCGTGGGTGGGATCGGGGTTGGGGTTCATCGGATACCTCTGTTCCGTGGTGGTTGGGGGGCCGGGCGCAGGGTCACGCGGCGCGGTGCTCGATGGCGGCGTCGTGTGGCTGCGTCTGTGGGAGCGTGAACACGGCCACGTCGACATGCGCTGTGGCGTGGCGGGCGGCTGGCGTGGGTTCGCCTTCGTGGCTTGCGCTGGTGGCGATGGTGTCGCCGGTGACCGGGGCGGCGACGATATGGGAGAGGTAGAGCAGGTCGGAGGCTTGGGCGGCGGCCACGACGGGCCCGGTCGGGTCGAGCAGTCGCCCGGTGTGGTCGTGGCTGTGGCAGGTGAGCACCGCCAGGATTCCGCCCGGGTTCAGTTGCCCGGCGGCGTCGAGGGTGAGCCGGGCCAGCAGCTGGGGGTCACACGGGTCCGGGAGCGGCGGCAGCAGGGACGCGATGATCAGGTCGGCGGGGGTCGGGGTGTCGGCGAGGCTGGTGATGCGGCCCGCGGGCATGGCCGAGGCGGACAGATGACGTCGCAGGTGCGCGGTCATCGACCGCAGGGTCTCGGGGGCTGTCTCGGACTGTTGCGGGGAGAGCGCGGCCAGGGTGAACACGCCGTGCGGGGGTATGAATTCACGGACCGCGCGCGACAGCACCGGGATCGGCCCGTACCCGGTGGCGTCGTGGGGGCGGGTCCCGTCGGCCCACAGGGTCGACGGGACGGGTGCGCAGCCGGTCGTGGTGGGGCGGCGGCGTGGTGAACGGGCGGGGCGGGACGCGGTCATGAGAGCGCTCCTTCGATTCGGGCAGAGAATTCGCTTACATCACCGGCATTTGCGTAGCCGCCCCACTTTTCGACCCGCCCTGGCAAATAAAACGCATTCTCCCCATTCCTGGACCGGAGTTCCGATCAACCCGAACCCGTGATCACGATCGCCAGCCCGGGGTGACTCAAGAAATTGTTTCTTCGAGCCTTCCGGCTGCATGAATTCGGATATCCCGCATTTCCGAGTGACCTGTCACCCAGCTGTCACCAGCCACACACAACCCCAGCTCGAGCCGCTCTTAGTCCGGCCGAGTTGTTCGCTTGGCCTGCTCTGCTGCTCGGGTGGTGCGCACTTTCCGGAGGTTGTTTGGTGACAGCGTGGAGGTTGTTTCGTGGATTTCTGGTGACTGCTGAGTGACAAGCGCCATGTGTCCTGGCCTGGTCTGAATTTACCTTTCCAGATCCCAGGCAGGAGTTGATGGTCATGAATTCACGCGATGCTTTTGGTTCGCGGCGGCACGAGGTGCGCTCGCAGCCATTCGGCAGTGCTGTTTCGCCGTTGATCCCGGTGCGGAATGCGTTTCGTCGGATCGCCCATGAGCCGGTGCCGCTGCCCACCGAGGTCGCCGCGCGGCTGGGTGAGAGGCCGAGCTGGGGCCGGCTGCGGCAGGTGCTGCTGGGTCCCGCACTGGGCTTCGAGGTGCAGGACGAGGTGTGGGTGTGGCTGGTGCGGCGCGCACGCCGTCATGGCCCGAACGCGATGCTGGCGTGCGCGGGGATGGCGTTGCCGATGTTGGGCGCGATGGCGCTGCGGTTCAGCGAGTCCCACGGCCGCGATCGCCGCGAGGCCGAGGCCGCGATCCTGACGGGGTTCCTGGCCAAGCTGGGCACGGTCGATCTGGTGCGTCCGGGGGTATGGCCGCGGTTGCGGTGGGCGGCCTACACCGCCGCGCGGGCCTGGGCGAGTGCTGAGGACCGGGCTCCGATTCCGGTGGGTGCCGCGCCCTCTCCGACCGAGGAGACGGGCCAGGTCAGGGGCACGCGGCAGGTGGTGCGCGCCCGCGACGGGCATCCGGAACTGCTGCTGTGCCAGGCGGTCGCCGAGGGCGTTCTCACCCAGCACACCGCCGACCTGATCGCGACCACCCGATTGCAGCCACGCACCTCACTGACCGCCCTCGCCGCCCAACTCGGCCAGCCCTACCCCCGCCTGCACAAACGTCGCGCCCGCGCCGAACGCGCCCTGGCCGCCTGGCTGGCGCAGCGGATCGGCGAGCACGCCCAATCCTTCGCCAGCGCCGTGGAATGCGACGCGCTCGACGCCGCGACTCGCACCCAGTGCCGTGTGGAAGCGACGTCACGGGCGGGGTTGAGGGCGGTGTCGAAGCCGGGCCGCCGGTCGGCATCTTCCGCGGGCATGAGGGCCACCCAGGCTCTCCCGTTCCCGGCTTCCACGGAGGTGAACCGACGATGCGCATGAACCCCGCTCCTGTCCCCGCACCGGACCGCCCTCGTACCCAGCGACGCGGTCGACGACTGGCCCGCACGCTCGTGTGCAGTACCGCCCTCGGGTGCATGCTGGCCTGCACGTCGGCCACCGCGAGCGCGCACCCGATCGTGGTGCTCGCGGTCGCCGACAACTTCGACCAGGTCCTGACCAATATCCGTAACTGGCTCATCGGCTTACTCGCCGCGATCGCCACGGTGTGTCTGACCATCGGCGGTACCCGCTACCTGATCTCGTCCGGGGATCCCGGCGAGGTCGAACGCGCCAAGACCGCCCTGAAGGCCGCCTGCCTCGGGTACGTGCTCGCGATGCTGGCCCCGGTCGTGGTCGCGGTCCTCAAATCGATCGTGGGCGGCTGACATGACGGCCCACCCGCCCAGCAGCCCGCCACCGAGACTCGCACTCCTGTGCCGGGCGCTGCTCGTGCTCGCCGCGGTCGTGGCGCTCGCGGTGTGTGGTGCGGGGATCGGCGCCGCGCAACCTGGCGGCGATCCGACCTCGCCGCCACCGACGTTGGTGACCCCCACTCCGACTCCGACCGCGCCGACGTCGGTGCCGCCGGGAGCGCCGCGAACGTCGGGGGTGCCCGCCCCGGCTCGGCCTGGTGAGGTGCCCGGCACGTCGGAGCAGGGCGGTGGCGGGGATCAGACCGAGTGCGGTGTGACCCACATTCCGACCTGTGTGGCGGATGCGATCGACGGGTTCTTCCACCGGGTGGTGGACTCTGCGCTCAACCCGCTGTTGGAGTTGTTCTCCCGCACCCTGCTGACCACGCCGGAGCCGTCTGATCTGCCCGCGATCGGGCAGCTGTGGGACTCGTCGTGGCAGCTGATGGTGGGGATGTACGCGCTGGTCGTGCTCGCGGCCGGGATCGTGCTCATGGTCCACGAAACTCTGCAAACCCGGTGGGGATGGCGCGAACTGCTGCCTCGTTTGGTGGCCGGGTTCGTGGGCGGGGCGATGAGCCTGATCCTGGCGACCAAGGCCATCCAGTTCGCCAACGCCCTGGCGGGCGCGCTGGCCGGAGACGGGGTGGACCCGACCTCCGCGTCGGCGGCGTTCAAGTCGATGATGCATGTGGGTGCCAGCACCGGAACCCCGCTGTTTCTCACCTTGATGTACTGCGCGTTGATGGTGGTGCTGGAAGTCCTCGGCATCACCTACGTGGTGCGCGTGGCGATCACCATCGTGCTGATCGTCGCCGCCCCGCTGGCGATGATGTGCTACGCCCTGCCCGGCACCGAATCCATCGCCCGCTGGTGGTTGCGCTCGTTCGGTGCGTGCCTGGCAATCCAGATCGCGCAGTCGCTGGTGCTGATCGTCGGTTTGCGGGTGTTCCTGACGCCGAACGCGTTCTGGCTGCTCGGCCCCAACAAGACCGGCCTGGTCACCGTGACTGTCGCCTTGGCGATGGGCATCCTGCTGATCAAGATCCCGTTCTGGCTGCTCTCAGCACTCAAACTCGGCCACGGCCGCGGCATGGCGACCTCGATGGTGCGCGGGTTCGTCATGTACAAGACCCTCGGGCTGCTCAAAGGCACCGGCAAAACCGCCCCTCGACGCAGCCCCAGCCCGCCCACCAACCCACCGGCAGCCGGTGGCGCAGCCGCCAATCCGTACGCCAACGTGGCTGCCACCCGCAGCGGGCAGTTGATTCTGCCGCTACCCGGGATCAAGCGCGTGCGACCCGCACCGGCACCTGCCGCGCGCATCCCGCATGCCGCGTCGATCCCCCTCGCGCCACCTCAAGGTCAGCAGCTGATGTTGCCGCTGCCTCAATTCCACGGCGGTGTCGCGCTGGGACCCACACCGCAGCTGGGCAGCGGCGGGCAATACCAACTGCCGATCCCCGTCACGCGAGTCCCCAAACCCACACCCCCCGCACCGACGCCACCACCGCCGGTCCCGAAACCGACTCCCGGACAACGAGGTTCGCGTCCCAAGCAGCTGGCCTTCGACTACACCGCTACCGACCCCGACCCGTATGCCGGGCTGCGGCCCGGACGCGGCGGGCAATACGCGCTGCCGTTGAACGTGCGCCGGGTTCCGGCCCAGCCCCGCCCCGCGACCCCGCCGTCGGTGGAGAAACCGGCCTCGATATCGGTGGGCCGCCAGCTGCACCTGCCCATGCCCGATCTGCCTGTGCGCCGCCGTCACCGCCGCCACCCCGGAGGAACCCGATGAACACCTCACCCCGCACCCCACGCCGCAACGTGCACGCGCTGCGCCAGCTCGTCGCCCACTCCATCCTCGCCTGGCTGAGCGGCCGCAACACCCACGCCGGCAGCCTCGGCTACGCCGAGCCTGCAGCAGCCCCAGCCTGGACGCCGACCTCGCCAGCCCGCGTCCCCCGCGACCAGTCGGCCGCGCCCGAGACCGACGAACACCGCAGTCGATCGTTCACCCTCGCCGACGCCATCGACGTGCAGGAGCGGCTGACCGCCCGCGACCACGAGCTCATCGGCCTGCTGGCCCGCCATCGTGTCCTGACCACACAGCACATCGCGAACCTGTTGTTCGCCGATGACAGGGAGGCGAGCAAGCGGCTGCGCGTCCTGACCGAGCTCGGGATCCTCGAACGGTTCCACCACGGCCGCAGCCCCGGTCACGGCCGCGGCCAGCTGCCCTGGCATTACACCCTCGGCCCGCTAGGCGCGATGATCACCGCGGCCAGCACCGAGACGGCCATCCCCACCGCATCCGACACCCGAGCGCGGGCACAGCGGCTCGCGCACTCCGGCGGCCTCGATCATCTGTTGGGGGTCAACGACTTCTTCGCCCGCCTGGCACGCACCGCACGCACGAGCTCCGGTTGCGCGTTGTCGGCATGGCGCGACAGCCGAGCCGCCGCCCTGATGTGCGGCAACCACGCCCGCCCCGACGGCTACGGCCAGTGGCGCGAGCGCGGCCGCGGGACGGAGTTCTTCCTCGAATACGACGACGCCACCAACGCGCTCGCGGTGACCCTCAGCAAGCTGCGCGGTTACCGATACCTCGCCCATATCGGCCGGGGCCTACCGGTGCTGTTCGTGTTCACCGATCCGGCCCGCCGCCATGCCTTCGGCCAGGGCCTGGCGAACCGCCCCGAACTCGCGGCGGGGCTGCTCGTCGCGACCGCCGCCACCGGCGACATCCACGAACACGGCCCGGCCGCGCCGATCTGGCGCACCGGCACAGACACGACACCACAGCCGCTCATCGCGCTGGCCCCCGCGCCTACGGCGAACCCCGCCGCTCCCATCGAATCCACCAGCCGTTCCCCGCGCCCCACGTCCGAGGAGTTGTGATGACACACGCCCGTATTCCCGCCGATGTCGAGCGCGCCGATCGGTTGATCGGCCCGTTCACCGCCCGCCAGTTGGCGATCCTGGCCGCCACCGGCCTGAGCTTGTATCTGGCCTGGACCCTGACGCGCACTGTGGTGTCGCCGCCGGTCTTCGTGGCGTGCGCGGTCCCGCTCGGCGCGCTGGTCACCGCGCTCGTGCTCACCACCCGCGACGGTCTGTCCGGCGACCAGCTACTGGCCGCCGCAATCCGCCACCGGTTGCGTCCGCACCGGCTCGTCCACGCCCCGCACGGGCTCACACCCGCGCCGCGCTGGGTCACCGCTCGCGCCGCCCGTCGCCCGAAACCAGCGCTCGCGCAACCACTCTCGACAACCAGCCTCCGGCTACCCGAACAGGTCGCGGCTGCCGGAGAGGTCGGGGTCCTCGACCTCGGTGCCGACGGCTTGGCGGTGGTCGCGCTCGCAGGCACCGTCAACCTCGCGCTGCGCACCCCGCTCGAGCAGGAAAGCTTGGTCGCTCAGCTCGGTGGCTGGTTGCATACGCTGCGTCAGCCGGTGCAGATCCTGTTGCGCTCCACCCGTCTGGACCTGACCGGCCGCATCGCCGACCTGCGCGCCAAGGCGGCGGAGATGTCGGAGGATCTGGCGCAGGCCGCGCTCGGGCACGCCGGCCATCTCGCCGAGCTCGCCGCGAACGAGGACCTGCTGCACCGCCAAGTACTGCTGATCTGGCGCGAACCCCTCGACGCGGCCACCGCCGCCACCGGCACCCTGGCCGGACCGTCGGCGCGCGCCATCGCGAGCGGACTGCTACCGAGTCGCCGCCGGGCCCGCCGTGCCGCGACCGCTGCTGCCCGCCGTGCCGCCGAGGCCCGGCTGTTGCGGCGGCTGTCGGAAGCGAGCGAGCTGCTGGCCCCGATGGGGATCACGATCACCGCGCTCGACGACGCCCAGGCCACCGCGATCTTGACCAGCGCCACCAATCCCGGTGCCCTGGTCCCGTACACGGCCGACATCGCCACCCCCAGCGCCGTCATCACCACCGCCCACACCGACTACACCGGAGCCGACGACACCGACGCCGACCATGCCGAGGACAGCGACGAGCTCACCGAGGCACCCGCCGGGCGGGGCCGTATCCGGTCGCGGCGTGGCCGGGGCGGGCCGGGGTCGATGTTCGCGCCGCAGTCGCTGACGATCGGTGTCCGCCACCTCGAGGTCGGGTCGGATTGGGTGGCGACGCTGGCGGTCACCGGCTATCCGCGCGAAGTCGCGCCGGGCTGGCTGGCCCCGCTGCTCGCCCATCCCGGACGCGTCGATCTCGCCGTCCACATCGATCCGGTCGACCCGGTCACCGCCGCCGCCCGGCTGCGACGCCAGCTCGCCCGCTTGGAATCCTCGCGGCTCGCCGACGCCAGCCACGGGCGCCTGCCCAACCCCCAGATCGACGTCGCCGTCGAAGACGCCACCGACCTCTCCGCCCGCATAGCGCGCGGCGAAGGCCGCCTGTTCCGGGTCGGGGTGTATTTGAGCGTGCACGCCGACAGCGAAGCCGAACTCGCCGAGGAAGTCGCCGCCGTGCGCACCCTGGCCGCGAGCCTGCTCATCGACACCTGCCCTCTCACCTATCGGGCCGTGCCCGCCTGGACCACCACCCTGCCCCTCGGGCTGGATCTGGTGCGGTTGGAGCGCACCTTCGATACCGCCGCGCTGGCGGCGGCGTTCCCGTTCACCTCCCCGCAGCTACCCACCACCGACCCGGTCACCGCCCACCAACCCGACGGGGTGCTCTACGGCCGCGACGCCGCCGGGGGCCTGCTGTTCTTCGACCGCTTCGCGCAAGAAGCCCACAACCACAACGCGGTCGTGCTCGGCCGGTCCGGTTCCGGCAAGTCCTACCTGGTCAAGTCCGAGGTACTGCGCTCGCTGTATCGCGGCACCGAAACCATCGTCATCGACCCCGAAGACGAATACCGGGCCCTGGCCGACGCCGTCGCCGGAACCTACCTCGCCCTGGGCGCGCCCGGAGTGCGCCTCAACCCCTTCGACCTGGAAATCCACACCCGCCCCGATGGCCGTCGCTCCGCCCCGCCGGACACACTCACACGCCGGAAGCTGTTTCTACACACCGTGATCCGGGTGCTGCTCGGTGAACAGTCCCCGGCGCAGCGGGCGGTGCTCGACACCGCGCTGACCGCCACCTACGCCGCCAACGACATCACCGACGACCCCACCACCTGGACTCGCCCGGCCCCCAGCCTGAGCACCCTGGTCCAACAGCTAACCGCGTGCGGCAGCTCGGTCGGTGCCGAGTTGGCGGCGGCGCTGGGACCGTTCGTGACCGGCGGTGCGTTCGCCGGGCTCATTGACGGGGAGACAACCACGAAGCCCGAGGGCGGGCTGGTGGTGTTCTCGCTGCGGGAGCTGCCCGACGAGCTGAAAACCCTCGGCACCCTCCTCGCGCTGGATGTGACCTGGCGGCGCGTCGCCAACCCCGGCCTGCGGCGACCCCGATTGGTGGTGGTCGACGAAGCGTGGCTGCTGATGCGCCAAACCGCGGGCGCGGAGTTCTTGTTCAAGGCCGCCAAGAGTTTCCGCAAACACTGGGCAGGCTTGACGGTCGCGACCCAGGACTGCGCCGACGTGTTGTCCACCGAGCTGGGCCGCGCGATCGTCGCCAACGCCGCCACCCAGATCCTGCTGCGCCAAGCCCCGCAAGCCATCGACGAAGTCTCCACCGCCTTCGCACTCTCCGACGGCGAACGCGGGTTCCTGCTCACCGCCGCACGCGGCCAGGGACTCCTCGCCCTGGGCGCGCACCGCGCCGTGTTCGGTTCCCTCGCCTCGGATTTCGAGGACGCCCTCATCACGACAAGCCCCCAGCAGCTGGCCGCGGCGGCGGCCGACCCGGACCTCGACGGCATCGACCTACCTGCGGCCGATGACCCGGTTGCGTTGGTACACAACGGCATCGACGACATCGGCGACGAAGGCGAGGGCGGCGACGTGCTGCTCGACGAACCGGAGGCGGCGTAATGCCCACACCGACACCGGTTCCCGTTCCCGACCGGAGTCCGGAGCACGGCTGGCTGGGCCGACTGCTGAGCAATCCGGGGCACGCCCTGCGGCGGGCCGGTGAGCTGGCCGGATGGCCGCTCACCGGCGGACACCTCGTCGGCGTCGGCATCGTCGTGGCCGGCGTACTCGCCGCGGTCGCCGTGCTGCGGCGAGCACGGCAAACCCGGCTGGCGGCCGGGGCCCGGCAGGTCACGATCCTGTGCCCGCCCTCGGTCGATCCCGGCGCGGCTGCGGCGTTGTGGGCGCACCTCTACGGGCTGCTCCGCCCGCCATGGCGGCGATTCTGGTGTGGGCAACCGCATCTGGGCTTCGAATACCGCGTCACCGCCGCCGACGGCGTCACCCTCGCGGTATGGGTGCCCGCCACCATCCCGCCCGGCCTGATCGAACGCGCCGTGCGCTCGGCGTGGCCGGGAGCCCGCACCCGCGAACTCGACCCCGCCGACCCACCCCTGCCCGCCCCCGGCACCGGCGAGCGCCTGGTCCTGGCCGGGGGTGAGCTGCGGCTCGGACGTGCCGAAGGGTTCCCGATCCGCAGCGAGCACGGCACCGGCGAGATCGCCCGCGACCTGCTCACCGCCGCCGCCGACCTCGAACCCGGCCAAGCGGTGTGCGTGCAGATCCTGGCGCGCCCGGTCACCGGTCACCGCGTACGGCACGCGGTGACCGGCCGACGCGGCGGCACGGCCGCCACCCTCGGCCGGACCCTGCGGGGCCTCGCGAGGGAGGTGCTCGACCTCGTCGAACCCGGCCTGCACCGGTCACCGCAGGTCCGCGCGGTCTCCGCCGACCGGTACCTCCAGATGGAGGAGGGCACCCGCACCCGGGCGGCGGTCACCAAGGCTCGGGGCGGGCACTACGAAACGCTGATCCGTTACTCTGCCACGGTCGCCGTCCCCGTCGCCGCCGACGCGGACCGCTCGACGGTGACGGCGGCTCGAGCCCTGGCACGCGGGCGAGCACACGCGCTGGCCACGGTGTTCGGGGCATGTGCCGACCACAACTTCTATCGCCGCCACCGCAGTCTGCGCCTGGCCGCGGCCCTGCAAGGGCGCTGGCTCGGGCGCGGGGATCTGCTCTCGATTCCCGAACTCGCCGCGATCGCGCACCTGCCGACCGATCCGTCGGTGCCGGGGCTGGCGAGAGCCGGGGCACGCGCGCTCGCCCCGGCCACCGAGATCCCGGTCGGTGGCGCGCACACCAAACCGCTCGGCACAGCCGATGCCGGGACCGGGCAGCGGCCGGTCGCGCTGCGCGTCGCCGATGCGCGACACCACCTGCACGTGTTCGGCGCGACCGGTGTCGGAAAGTCGACCCTGCTGGGCAATCTGATCCTCGACGACGTCGAGGCCGGGCGCGGCGTGATGGTGGTCGATCCCAAGGGCGACCTGGTCACCGACGTCCTGGACCGCCTGCCGCGCAGGGTCGTCGGCAAGGTGGTGCTCTTCGATGCCGACTCTCGTCAGCGTCCGCCGTGTGTGAATCCGCTCGACACCACTCCCGAGGGCATGGATCTGGCGATCGACAACCTAGCCACCATCCTTTCGCGCATCTATTCGCGCTGGTGGGGGCCCCGCACCGATGACGTGCTGCGGGTGAGCCTGCGGACGCTGTGTGCGCAGTCGGGCACCGCGACGCTGGTGGATCTGGTGCGGATGCTGACCGGGGAAGCCAACATCGAACGCCTCACTCGCGAGATCAACGATCCGGTCGTGCGCGGGTTCTGGGCCGCCCACACCGACCTCTCGCCCGCCGCCGCCGCGCAGGTCGTCGCCCCACTGCTCAACAAGTTGCGCACGTTTCTGTTGCGTCCGTTCGTACGCGACGCGATCGCGGCCGGGCCCTCCACCGTCGATCTGCGCGAGGTCCTCGACGGCGGCGGGATCTGCCTAGCGCGGCTACCGAAGGGCTCCCTCGGGGAGGACACCACAAAGCTGATGGGGTCGCTGCTGGTCGCGCGGACCTGGCAGACCGTCACCGCCCGCGCCGCCGTCCCCGCCAGCGAGCGGCCCGATGCCAGTCTCGTGCTCGACGAGGCCCAGAACTTCCTCAACTTGTCCACACCGGTGGAAGACATGGCCGCCGAGGCTCGCGGCCTGTGCCTGTCGCTGGTGCTGGCGCACCAGAACCTCGGCCAGCTCCCCCGCGAGCTGCGCGAGGGCATCTCCGCAAACGCCCGCAACAAAATCATCTTCTCCGCCTCCCCCGAAGACGCCCGCGACCTCGCGCGGCACACCGCGCCCTGGCTGAGCGAGCACGACCTGACCCACCTCGACGTCCACCACGCCGCCGCCCGCCTGCTCGTGCGCGGGCAACAAACCCCGCCGTTCACCCTCACCACCCGCCCGCTCCCCGACCCCATCCCCGGCCGCGCCGCCGAGATCCGCGCGGCGATCCGCGCCGCCGGGCACACACCCCGCCGGGCCACCGTGCCCGATCCCACCGCAACCGCAACGGGCACCACGGCACCGCCCGATACGGCGGCACACGAGTCCGACGCCGCCTCCGGCATCGACCCGCGCCTGTCCTGACCATCCACGTTCACCTCGCACTGGCGCATCCCGTTGGGGAAAACGCTTGTGCCGCAGTCGTTCTCGAATGAATGTAGGGAGTCCCTGCGATGATCATCCGCCCCACCAGACAGACCGCGTTGCGGCCCGCCCGCCACACCAAGACCGGGCGTGAGCCCGCCCGCCTGGCGGTGTGCCTGACGATGCGTGACCGCTGGATCCTGCGCATGTGCCACGAGCACCGGGTCCTGACCTCACCGCAGCTCGCCGCGCTCGCCTTCACCGGCCATATTGACCTGGCGCGGCATCGCTTGGCCAAGCTGCACCGCTACGGGGTGCTCGACCGGTTCCGGCCGCTGCGCTCGCGCGGCAGTGCCCCGACCCATTGGGTGCTGGCCGCAGCCGGGGCCGCGGTGCTGGCCGCCGAGGCCGGGCTCGACGTCACCGACCTGCGCTTCCGCGCCGATCGCGCTCTCGCGATCGCCCACAGCCTGCACTTGGCCCACGCCGTCGGCGTCAGCGAATGGTTCACCACCCTGACCGCCGCCGCCCTCACCGAACCCGACGCCCGGGTGGTGGCGTGGTGGTCGCAGACCCGCTGCCAGGCGCTCTGGGGTGATCTGGCCCGCCCCGACGCTTACGGCCGCTACACCCACACCGGCACCGGCCTCGACTTCTTCCTCGAATACGACCTGGGCACCATGGCCCTGGCGACGGTCGCGGCGAAACTGCTCGGCTACGGCGAGCTGGCCCGCACCACCGCCGTCATTACGCCTGTCCTGTTGTGGGTGCCCACCGGCGCGCGGGAAGCGGCCGCACGAAAAGCGTTGCACGACACCTGGACCCGGTTGCCCGACCCGACTGCGGTGCCGGTCGCGACCGCCGCCGCCGACCTACTCGACACCACCGCCGCCCACCCCGGCCCCGCCGACCGTGTGTGGCTACCGCTGCAGGCCACCGGGACCGGCCGTCTCGGGATGCACCAACTGTGTGCCGCCTGGCCACGCCGGTCGCCGGTGCCTGCGACCGTGCCGGTCCCACCCGCGAGTCGCCATGCGGTCCTGGCCCCACCGCCGCCGGTCCCGCCCGCGCCGGGAGGCCGCTGATGTGGGGCAAGGCGGTGGGCGCGGGCAGCGTGGCGGTCGTGTTCACCTCGGTCGTCATCGCCGCCGTGGTGACCACCGTCGCGGTCGTCGACCAGTCCGCCCCCGGTAGCGGTCCGGCGTCCGGTGGTGCGGCACCGAGCCCGGACGCGGTGAGCGACATTCCGCCCGCGATGCTCGCGCTCTACCAGCGCGCCTCGACGGTGTGTCCCGGGCTGGACTGGAGTGTGCTCGCCGGGATCGGCAAGGTCGAGACCGACCACGGCCGCTCCACCTTGCCCGGAGTCGGTTCCGGGGAGAACTTCGCCGGAGCCGCCGGACCCATGCAGTTCCTGGCCCCGACCTTCGACTCGGTCGCCTCACGGCATCGCATGCCGGCCGACGGGGCGAGCCCGCCCTCGCGCTACGACCCCGCCGACGCGGTCTATGCCGCGGCTTACTACCTGTGTGACTCCGGCGCACCCGCCGACCTGCACGCCGCGATCTTCACCTACAACCACGCCGACTGGTACGTCGCAGAAGTCCTGGACCAGGCCAGCCGCTACCGCGCCCAAACCCCCACCGGTGGAGGCGATTGCGGCCCGATCACCGGCCGCGACCGTGCTTCGGTGATTCTCGCGTTCGCGTGCGCGCAGCTCGGGCAACCCTATGTGTGGGGCGGTGACGGACCGCAGGTCAACGGCGGCTGGGACTGCTCGGGGCTCACCAAAGCCGCCTACGCCGCTGCCGCAATCACCCTGCCCCGCACCGCCCAAGCTCAATACGAGGCCGGACCACCCGTCAGCGAAGACCAACTACGGCCCGGCGACCTCGTGTTCTACGGCACCGCCGACAACATCCACCACGTCGGCCTCTACCTCGGCAACCAGAAAATGCTCAACGCCCCGACATTCGATGTGCCGGTACGGATTCAAGACTATCGCTATCCCGGAGACGACTACTTCGGCGCAACCCGCCCCTCTCCGGTCAACCAGGACTTGGCGCAATGAGCACGTAGTCGCGGACCGGCAATCACAGCAGCGAAGTTGCATCCGCCCCGGAGAATCCACTCACCCCGCGCACTACGCGCGTCGAGTTCGATTCTCGATCCTTCTCACCACCAAAACTATTTCCGAGAGGTGCACCCCGATGACGAAGAAGAACCCGAAAACGGTCAGCGCGCTCGCGGACTCCAGTTACCTGGCACCGGGCGCTCGAATGTTCGCCCCGCGCTTCGAAGAAGTCGAGATCCCCTTAGCCGCAGCGGATTCCTGCACCCACGAGGACACGATCTGCGCCGACTGCGCCGACCAATGGCGGCTCGATCACCTGTTCTGCGAACGGCTGCCCTGGGAACACCGCCACCGCGAGTGACCCTCCCATGTGAGCATCGCGACCTTCTCGCCGCCGGAAAGCTCACCGCCCGAACATGACTGGAATTCCCGCACCGACCTCACCGTGGCGATCATCTCCACCGGCGACATCATGCTGCCGACAAACGCATCTTCGATAACCCGTCGGCCGCCGTCAGCGCGATGACCACCCCGTAAAACCCCGCCACTGACCCGAATTCGGCCACACGGCCGGAATTTCCCCCACCGTTTCCCCGATAGCCGCACCCCCGCCGCCGGGGAAATGGCAGCGGGAATTCCCCGGTCACGGTATTCCGCAATGCCGTACAACCGTCTTGTTTCGAATTCCGCTTGACATCACCGCCGGTACGGAGCGTCCATGGATGTGTCACCCCGCGCACCCCGGCAGCGCACCGGGCGGGGTGATGCGTCCCGGCCGGGACATGACACCCGCAATTTCGCTTGTCCCCAACAATTCTCGAAAAGGGGTTTGTCATGTCCACGAACACCGCCGCCACGCCCGCGACCGACACCGCCCGCAGCGGCGTCGAAGACGCCCTGTGGGCCGCGCTGGCCGCCAATCCCGGCTCCAACGCCACCGAGCTGGCCGACGCCACACCGTCGGTCAGCGCCTCCCGCGCCCGCAAGATCCTCGGCACCTGGGCGGGGCAGGGCCTCATCACCCGCGACACCGCCAACGAGGACCCCCGCTCCGGCCACCGATGGACCATCCCCGAGACCACCGCCCCCGAGCCCGAAACCGACTCCCCGGCTACCGAATCCGACACCCCCGACACCGACACCGACGGCGCTGCGGCGACCGATGCCGCGCCGGTCGCCGACACCCCGCCACCCGCCAGCGATCCCGAAACCGACACCGAGATCGAGGAGGACGCCGCTGCGGGCGAGGCCGAGCCCGAGCCGACCCCGACGCAACCGGTGACCGGTGCCGAGCCCGCAGCGACGGAGGCCGCGCCCGCGACGGGGTTGTGCCCGACCTGCGGGCGCAAGATGCCCAAATCGCCTGGCTCGCAATCGGGGGTGCTCCGCGGGCTGGTCGAGGACTACCTGCGCGATCACCCCGGCCAGGAGTTCACCCCCGGCCAGATCGCCAAGGCCCTGCAGCGGTCCTCCGGCGCGGTCTACAACGCCCTGTTCTCCCTCGTCGGCAAGTTCGTCGCCCAGGAAACCTGCGAGAGCCCCCACCGTTTCCAGCTCCACCCCGACCAAGCCCGCCAGCAAGAGCAGGAACAGCAGAACTAACAGCGCACGGCCGTGTGCCCCGGTGGCCCGGAACCGATTCCGGGCCACCGGGGCACACGCATGCCGCGACCCGGTCGCACGCCCGACCCGCACTCGGTCCGCGCGGGTCGGGACCCCGACTTGCTTCTCGGTGAAAGTCGCGATGTCGAAAACACCTCCGGAACAAGCCCTTTCCGCGCGTGGGACAAATCCGCCCCGCAACACGGAACCTGCTTCGATCCCCGGAGGAAACCATGCCCAGCCACTGCGTCCCCCCGCACCGCCGCCCCACCGCCCCGCGCCGCCCACGGCGGGCACCGGCCCGCCTGACCGCCACCATCACCGCCACGGCCATCGTGGCCGCCACCATCACGGCGGCAACCGTCACCGTGGCCGCCGCCGCGCCACCCGCCGCCGGGTGCGCACCGGTCACGGCGGTGCTGGTGCCCGGTACCGGCGAAACCACCACCGCCGCCGATCCCGGCGCACCGGCCGGGCTGCTGAGCGCGGTCGGCAACCCGCTGCTCGCCCGCTACGGCACCGACATCGACGTGCGCTACCTGCCCTATCCCGCCGCCACCGCCCCCTACGCCGACTCCGAATCCGCGGGCGTGCAAGCGCTCTCGGGCGTGCTGGGTGGCTTGTGCTCCCAGACGAGGGTCGTGCTGGCCGGCTATTCCCAAGGTGCCGATGTCGCAGGCGATGTCGCCTCCACGATCGGCACCGGCTCGGGCAGTATCGCCGCCGCGAGGGTGGCGGCGGTGGCGCTGATCTCCGACCCCCACCGCGACCCGGCCACCACGCCACTCGGGGACACCGGCGTCGGTGGGCAAGGCATCGCCGGGCCGCGCACGCAGGGGTTCGGGGCCGTCACCGACCGTGTGCGCACCGTCTGCGCCTCCGGGGACTTGTATTGCTCGACCTCGGAACAGACTTCCCCGGCCTGGACCGCCCTCGGGAAAGCGTTCACCGGCACCAACACCGACAGTGGCACGCCCGCGGTGAGCACCACCTCGGACGGCTCGAACATCGATGCCGCGACCATCGCCCATCAGGTCGTGGCCGTGGCAGGCGGACTCGCACAGTTCGCGGCCGGTCTGCCGACCTTGCTGGACGATCTCGCGGCGCTGCCCGGAGCTGTCCTGGCCGGCAATATCCCCGAGTCGCATCGCCTCGCCGGGGAGATCAACACCGCGTTCAGTCCGCTGGTCGGCCTGGCCGACCAGGCCGACCTCGACCTGGTGGCTCGCGCGCTGGAGCTGGCCTCGCCGATGGACACCTCCGGCACCACCGCCATCGCAGCGCAAATCGTCAGGATCCTGGCACGCACCGACCTTCATCGAGTCGCCACCGACCTCGGCACCGCCCAGGAGATCGCCTGGCAGGCCGCCGAGAAACTCGCCTCCGGCGACGTGCTCGGCGCGGGCCTGGCATTGGTGGGCGGGGTCCCGGTGGCCGCCGACCTCGCCGCGGTCGCCGCAACAGCACTCACTGGCACCACCACCGGCTCCGGCGGCGGCTCGTTGGCGGGAGCATTGACCAATGACCCCGCCACCGCCAGCACGCTCGGTGATCTAGCCCGCCAGGGCAGCGACGCGGCCCGCTTCTACACCTCCGGCGTGCACCAGACCGGCTACAACACCGAACTGCCGGGCGTCGTGGATTGGATCGCCACCGAGATCGGGGCAATGAAATGAGCGGAATTTCATCGGATTCGGTATTCGATACTCGGTAGTACGAGACGAATGCCGACGTCAGATGGCGTCAGGTCACGCCGCGCCGAGGTTCGTGAGTGAATCCCGCTGCAGCTCTTGCCTTCTCCGGCCTCCGGTTCAACAATGTTGCATTAAACGCAACGGAGGCGACGATGGGGCGAGAAGCGGGTCTGCCCGGCGCGGCGCGACTGGCGCAGGGTGTCCTGCATCTCGACCCTGCTACGGCGGTATTCGAGGGCATGTTGAAGCGCTGGGCGTGCCAGCAGCGCACACGATTCCTGAACTCGGACATCACATTCAAGCCGCAGCACCCGCGGCTTGACCGTCCGCGCCACCATGGTCGCGGGCACCCTCCCACTGCCCCGAAGCACGAACGGGCACCCATGGCACCTTGCAAGCAAACGCCATGATTCTGTCGAGTTTCTCATGGTACTTATCCGATTAGGACTGGGCGGCTAGGGAGACTTCGGAGGGGGATGGGGTGGACCAGACGTTACGGCCGGGCGAGATCTTCGCCGGCTACCGAGTGGTCGAAGAGATCGGAAGTGGCGGCCACGGCGTCGTCTACCGTGCACGAAATCGCGAGTACAAGCCCGCGTTCGTCGCGCTGAAGGTACTGAACGAGGCAGCCAGCAAGGACCCCGAACTACGCCGCCGCTTCACCCGCGAGGCCAAAATCTTGGCGGACCTGAACCACCCGAACATCGTAAGAATCTTCGACTCGGGTGACGAAGGTGGCCGACTATGGATTGCCATGGAGTACATCGTCGGTTCCGATGCAACCAAGGCTCTCAAAACGACGGCAGCGATCCCTCCCAACGAAGCTGCGCGGATCATCACCGCCATAGGATCGGCGCTAGATCACGCCCACGACATCATGGTCCTGCATCGGGATGTGAAGCCTTCCAACATCCTGCTCGAGAGCGTCCGCCCCTACCGCACGATGCTCAGCGACTTCGGCATTGCGAGGAACATGGCGAGCGAAACAACAGCCACCATCGGAACCGTTGCGACCTTCCAGTACATCGCGCCTGAACGGCTCGATCCAGGTGCGAATGTCGACCAACGCGCCGACGTCTACTCGCTTGGGTGCACCCTCTACCACCTTTTGACTGGCCACCCACCATTTCCCGGAGGAGACGCTGTCCAACTGGGGCTTGCACATCTCAACGCCTCGATCCCAATACCGACCAGCGCGAACCCGAGCTTGCCGAAGGCATTCGATGATGTGATCGTCAACGCGCTTGCAAAAAGCCCGCACGCTCGCTACGAGAGCTGCGGTGCACTTGCGCGAGCGGCCAACCGTGCGGCGCGACCGAAACGAGTCGACCCTTATCTTGCTCATCAGCTTCTGAAGAGCAACGTTCAGGCTTGGGAGGTGCAGTCGGCACTCGACGTGGGCCGAATTGAGTATCTGGAGCGCAATCTTCACAGGGAAATACGCAAGATTCGTCAAGCGGCACTGATCTTCGCAGGCGCGCTGATCATCGGGGGCATCGACCTCTTCACCTGGGGCTTATGGCCAGCCGGAGAGTTAAGATCAGTGCCCCCAGTGGCAGTAGCCGTAACGGCGGGCATCATGTTCCTAACGTCCCTCAATGAAGCATTCGAGGCCACCCCGAGCGCACGGCGAATGAGCCGAGAGTTAAAGGGCCTTCGGGAGCGTGACTACGGCCCCTAGATCAGATCAAGCCTTGTGTCATCGCACTGCCCGGACTTGGTGGGCACCGCCGCTCTTCCATCGCGGATCGCAGCGACCGGGACACTGCGTAGCCCAGAACCTTTGGTGGCGACAAGCTCACAGGGAATAACACACGGCCGGTATGTCGTTCCTGCGCCAGTACGGTAGGTCGGGACCGCCCGCCGCTGCGTGCGGGGTCGTGGCCAGACTAGTCCGTCGACCTACACTCTGGCGCGGATCGTGGAGCGACCGCACGGGCGCTCTCGTCAATGACCAAGTGCGACAAGAACTACCGTTGATTCTGTATGCAAATCCAGTGGTAATACTTCGTTTTGTGCGACGTTGTCGGCGTGGCGACGACCGATTCCAGCTACGGTCACCTTCAACAAGTCCAATAACCTTGTCGCCGTGGATGTCAGCCATCGGCACATTCGAGGAGCAGTGGTAGCGATGTCGTCACCCAACCCCGACATCCGGACAAGAGACGGCCTGGCATATCTCTGCGGGAACCTCGCCGAGATCCGACAGACTCTCGATGACGACGGAACCAATCCCTCAACACCCCTCGAACGACTGCGGTCTGCGATTCACGGACAGCGCGACAACGAAATCTTGCCTCTGCTCGACACCGTGCACACGGCGCTGCAATTTGCAGGCGATGCACTGGGCGTATACGGACATCACGGTTACCATTCCCGCGGCCCGACTGGCCTGGACGTGGCCGGCAGCGGTGGCCCGCTGGAGATCACCTACCGCTGCCCGATCAAACGTTGCTCCGGTCGAGAGCGAAACGAAGTCAGCGAATCCTCCCCCCACTGCGTCTTGGCTGACCGAAAACTTGAGCGCGACCGGCGGCCTTGACATGAACGGCCTATGGAGTGAACTCGGCAAAAAACTGGCCGAGCGGTGGCTTTCGCTTCTGGTACTGCCCGGTGTCCTATATCTGGCGGTCGTCGCCGTCGGGATCACCCTCAAGCACTCCCACGCCCTCGACATTGGCGAACTGCGGGAGCAAATTGCCGCGGCTGCCTCCAACCCCGCCGTGACCAGCACCAGCGGGCAGGTCCTGGTGCTGACCTCCCTGCTCATCTGCGCTGCGGCAGTCGGGCTCGGCGCTGAGGCTATCGGCACATTCATCGAACGAATTACGCTGGCCGCTCGATGGCAGCAGTTGCCACCACCATTCCGTCACGCGGTCGCAGGATGGGTCTCGTGGCGCCAAAAACGTTGGGACACGGCGCATCGGACCTACCATCTCGAACGTCGACGGTTCGACGCCGCAGCTGCGGCCAACCTAGCCGCCGAACCGAGCCCAAAACCGATACACAAAGCGGCTCGCACGCGCGTGCGAATCTCACTTGAGCGTCCTGAACGTCCCACATGGAGCGGCGATCGGATCCAAGCCGCTGTTTTACGCCTCGATCGCGACTACCAGATCGACCTCAACACAGTCTGGCCGCATCTCTGGCTGGCCCTGCCAGATCCAGTTCGCGACCAGGTCAATCAAGCGCGGGCTGCCATGTCCCGGTCTGCAACACTCGAAGCCTGGGCACTGATGTACCTCCCCTTGTCGATCTGGTGGTGGCCAGCCGGACCACTCTCTTTTGTCCTCGCCATCACCGCCAGCCGTCGCTTCCACACGTCGACAGACACCTACGCACAACTCCTCGAAGCCACAATGCGCCTGCATGCAACCACACTCGCCGAGCAACTCGACATCGTTCATGCCGGCCCGCTCGACACGACCCTTGGCCACGCCCTCACCTACCATCTCAATGCTTCACAACCGCCACCGCCCGCCACGCTGTGACCCAGCGATTTCTGAAGTCGGCCACACTTCCCGCGCTGGGCAGGCCCGACACGACTCAGGCAGCTAGCTCTGGCTTGAGCTGTGGCGTAACGCTTGCCCGCCTTTGCGGGGCCGCCCTCAATCGCCGATCCGTCATCGCACGGCCGAATCGCTTGTAACTGAACAATCCATCCAGTCCGCCCGAACACCAGGGTCCTTAGGGAGAAGGCTTCTACTGACGTCGGACAGCGAGGAGACTACGGGGACAGACGTTTCCGCGAGGGAACGGCATCCGTCGCCATGAAGAACTCTGGATCTGGCTAGCGAAGGAAGTAGACGCCGATGACTGGTCCACCTGGCCTCAATCCCTCGATGGATCCCGACATTCCCTCAGCTACGCCCCCCTCGGGCGAAGGAGTAAGAGAGCGGAACCGAGCGCTTGCTTTGGTTAAGGCGCGATTGAAGCGGGTCGCGGAGACACAGGCGGCTGACGCCGTTACCGAGTCCGGCGCAGTCGAAGATGCCAATCAGTTATGGGAACTCAAGATTGACCCGCCAGGCGGAGTAGATGTCGCCGCCTTGCACGTACTGGGCTGGTTCCATTGGTACCGCTATGTCGGCAGCGAGGACCAGACCACCACAGCACAGGACGACAAGATCAAGGCAGTGAAGCGATTCACTCTCTGCCTCTTCTTTGGGCCATCGATGCCCCTCCCAAAGCCCTTGCTACCACTACTCGCTGACTGCGCCGCAGATGTTGCAACCCTGGCAGCACAACCGCAGTCGGTTGACCACAGCAGTTGGACCGATCTCAAGGCGCAAGCGTGGGGTCGTATCGTCGCAGCGACGGCTGACGACCACCCCAGCCGGGCAAAGCACCTTAACCAGCTCGGGCAAGCTCTGCACGCCCGATTTCGATCCAGTCATTCCTCCGCCGACCTCGACGAAGCAATCACAACATGCCGACGTGCCGTCGAGGCGATCCGTACTGGACAGCTCGTGCGAGCCCCCTATCTACACAGTCTCGGGGAAGCTCTCCTGTCCCGATTCCAACTTGCCGGGTCAATCGCCGATCTGAATGAAGCAATCGCGGTCTGCCAACAAGAATTGCCCTCGGGCGTGAACTCCGAGACTGGCGAGCACTTTCACACATTGAGCGAAGCACTGCTTGCTCGATTCAGCTCCACTCAGACCCGTGCCGACCTGGACGATGCAATCATCGCCTGCAGCAGCGCGGTTGAAGCGACGGCCGTCGGGCAATTCACACGGGCCTTGTACCTGCACAGGTTCGGGCAAGCTCTGCTGACACGTTTCCGATCAACCCAATCTATCGCCGACCTGGATCAAGCAATCACGCTGACCCGCCAATCGGTAGCCGAAGCGTGGATCGAGGATCCGTACCGTAGTCAATACCTCTTCACCGTATCCGCTGCACTGTCAACACGATTCACGCATGCCGGTTCGATCGCTGATCTGAACATCGCTATTGACGCAAATGTGCAGGCGTTCGAGGCCACCCCTAAAAACTATTCCGGCAGAGCAGCACGGTTGGCCGACCACTCAGTGTTGCTGCGATCTCGCTATTCTCGCCTGGGGAAGACGGCCGATCTGACTGCAGCGATCATGGTAGCGCGACAGGCAGTCGCCACCATGACGGCGGACTCCAAGGACCGCGTAAAATGCTTATGCACCTTCGGTACCGCCGTCTATTTCCTATTCCAACGCAATGGCTCGACCTCGGACCTCGCTAAGTCCATCGGCTTGTTCCGGCAGGCCCTCGCCGCTACTTCTGATAGCTACCCAGAGCGGGAGGTGCCCCTAACGCAGCTGGCACATGCGATGCAAGCTCGCTTCAATCAAACCGGTTCCGTTCCCGACTTAGATGAAGCCATCGAGTTGTATCGACACGCGATCGCCGCTGCCCATGATAGCCACCCGCATGAAGGAGTCTTGCTGGCCCACCTTGCATCGGCACTACGTAACCGCTTCGTACGTATACAATCCGACGTCGACCTGGACGAAGCAATCAGCGTCGCAAGAGAAGCAGTTGCGGATACTCGAACAGATTCACCCTGTCGAAATGTTGTTCTAACCAGTCTCGGCACTGCTCTATGGACGAGGTTCAGACGAGATGGATCATCGGATGATCTGGATGAGGCGATCATAGTAGCTCGGGAAGCGGTTGCCGTGACTACGACCAATCATCCTGGGAGAGCCCACTACCTAAACAATCTAGTGACTCCGCTAACGGCAAGATTCAACCATGGCGGAGCCGTTGCGGACCTGGACGAAGCGATCGAGGCCGGCCGGGAGGCGGTTGCAGGGACCCCTGATCGACATCCAGATCTTCTGCGATACCTGTCCAACCTCGGAGACACGCTCGCATCTCGACTCGAACGATTCGGATCCACCGCGGATCTCGACGAGGCCGTTGCCGTTTACACCAGAGCATTCAACACCGACACGGCAGCACCTTCCGCCAGAATCATGACAGCCGAACACGCAGCGAAACTGCTTGGCGCCGACAAGGGTTGGGTAGCAAGCATTCTTGCGGAAGCGGTACGTCTGCTTCCCGAGACTGCATCCCGCGAGTTGACCCGCCCAGACCAGCAATATGCGCTTCGCCGGTTTGCTGGACTGGCGAGTAGCGCGGTCGCCGCGACTCTAGCTGCTCATGAGAACCAAGGTGCCATCCCCGATGATGTGGCCATCTCAGCACTGCAGCTTTTGGAACAAGGTCGGGCCGTACTGCTCAGCCAGACTCTGGAAACCCGTACCGACCTAACTGATCTGAGCTCTCGACACCCGCGCCTCGCTAAGCGATTCACTGACTTACGAGACCGGCTTGACGAACCTTGGACCACTCAGGCCCCACACTCCCTTACCGCACCAGATGCGACCGGCGGCGCCCCGATAGAGTTCGAACTAGGTGACCGGCACAGTCTTGCCTCCGAATTCAATTCTCTCCTATCAAAGATTCGCCTACTCAAAGGTTTCAACTCCTTCTTGCAGCCGCCTTCAATTGACGAGATGAAAGCACAAGCCTCCCAAGGGCCGATCGTCATCGTAAATGTTAGCGAAACTCGAAGCGATGCTCTCATCCTGCGACTTGACGGTGTCAAATCGCTACCACTACCCCGTCTTGAATTGACACTACTCAAAGACAAGATTGAAATCTTCTACCGCTTCCTGGCAATTACAATCAGCCACTCCGCAACGTCGCCGGAACGCAAAGCCGCCCAGACCGAATTGCACGAAGTGCTCGAATGGCTGTGGGATACTACAGCTGAACCAGTTCTGTCCGAGCTCGGATTTGTCACAACCCCGGCAACTGACAACCTATGGCCGCGCATGTGGTGGTCGCCAGGAGGACTACTTGGACTTCTGCCCATCCACGCCGCTGGTTATCACCGCACCGACCAACTCGGTTTCGGGGAACATCGGACAGTACTAGATCGCGCCATTTGTTCGTATACTCCGACGGTGCGAGCCCTACGCCATGCTCGCGAACGTACGACATCGGACACCACTGTCAGTGCCCTGGTCGTGGCAATGCCGCGAACACCTGGTGCAAACGATCTCGACCAAGTCACCACCGAAGCCGCAAAGGTTGCTGCCCAACTCCCCGGGGCCAGAGTCTACGACGACGGACTTACAACTACGACCACAATTCTAGCCAAGTTACCCAAGTACGCGATAGTACACTTTGCCTGTCATGGAACCAGTGATCCAGCTGATCCTTCACACAATCGCCTTCTGTTCCACGACCATGAGGTGAACCCGTTCACCGTTGCCCGCATGGCACCGATCAGGTTAGACCGAGCCCGACTCGCATACCTGTCGGCATGTGAGACAGCCTTTACCGGGACCCGAATCCTACTCGACGAGTCGATTCACCTCGCTTCAGCATTCCAAATGGCCGGATTTCCACACGTGATTGGCACCTTTTGGCCGATCAGCGACAATCTATCTGTCGACATCGCGGAAGACTTCTACCATCGCCTTCGTAACAAAGACGGCTCGCTCGAATTAGACAAGGCCGCCTACGCACTGCATCACACAATTCGCGCTGTTCGGGACAAACTCCCCGCCCTGCCTTCGATCTGGGCACCCTACATGCACTCAGGTAGCGAATCGGCATTAGGCGCTTCCGTCAGTTCAACAAACAATCCAGCTCACCTCGCATCGCCCCTATACCTCCGTTATCCACAGACCGGCTATGACATCTACCCGCCCACCGTGCTCGATTTGCTCACCAACCATATCGACCACAACAAATCGACCACAACAAGTAGGCGGAATTGCATCTGATCCGGTATTCGACACTCGATGATACGAGTCGAATACCGAGGTCAGAGGACATCCAGTGTTGCCGGCACCGTCAGTCCCAGGCCGTGCCCGGCCCGATCGCGTAGCGCGGGGGCCGCAGCGCCCACGCCTGCCCGTCTGGGGGTACACGACGCACCCGGCTGGTACCGGGCGGACCGTACGGGGCGGCGGCCCGGTTCACCGGCGGCGTGCGGCCCCGGGAAGGCCCCTGGCGGCGGCGCGACCGGCAACGAACGGCCAGGGTGATGTCGACCGCCCCGCACCGCCGGGCGACGGTGGACAGACGCGAATACGGTGCTGCGGGCATGACATTCGCTGTCACGCCCGCAACACCGTACTCGGTTGGGGGCCGGGGTGATCCGGTAGGGACCGTGCCGGCGCTTACATGCCGATCTCGGGTTCGTGTCCGGCAGGCAGGGCGTCGAGGAGTGCACCACTCACGCCGCCGTTGCGGATTTCCAAGCCTTCGGCGGCCCCGCCGACCACGGTGCGGACCGCACCGAAACTGTAGGCGGCCAGCTCGTCCTCGGTCAGCAAAGCCAGGGTGGGGGTGCGCATGCTGCCGAACACGTGCACCACCGGGTACAAGCCCTCGGTGTTGCGTTGATAGATGGCGTAGTGGTTGCGGGTGACGAGGTTGCGGGCCTCGTAGATCGCGGGCGGGTTCATCATCGGAGCCTCCTGGGATTTGATGGAATCGAAACGGCGAGAACACAACTCGGCGGCCCGGGGCGAGATCATCGGCCCGGGGTGCCGCTAGATCGTCGGCGCGGGCACCGGCCGGTCGCCGGTGGTGGGGTAGCGCCAGCGGTAGCCGTCGGCGGTGGCGCGCACAGTGACCGGGCCGCTACACAGGGGCACGGCGGGGCCGTCGTAGGCGCGCAGCACCGCGTCGGCGGGCATGGCGTTGAACCGGTCGGCGGCCCGGCAACACCCGCCGTCGGCGGGGCTGGCCTGGCACTGACAGGCGCGGGCGCTGCCACACCGGCCGCACACGCGGCGGCACTGGCTGGCACCCTGGGCCAGGCAGGTGAACGACACCGCCAGCCCTGCCTCGTCGACGGTGACCTCGACCGCGTGATGGTTTGGCGCGCAGACGAACTCGCCGGGGTCGGCGTAGAGGCGGGTGCGGTCGGCGAACACGACGGTGAAGCCCTCGAGATAGTCGGCTCGGTCGGAGTCGTAGTGCGGGCGGATGGCGGTGATGAGCTCTTCGCCGAACAGGTCTCCGACCCGCAACGCGTCGGCGGCCACCCGGGTGCCGATCTCGTATCGAGTCATGACGTGAACCTCCTGGGTATTCGGATGGGTGTGATCGAAAGGCGGTGTGGCTATTCGGGTTCGGTGGCGGTGTCGGGCAGCAGGCCCACCGCGACCACGAGCTCGCCGAAATCGGCCAGCGACCGGACCCCGGTGTCGAGGTCGCGCAACTCGACCGGGCGCGGGCTGTCGGCGGGGATACGTCCGAACCCGATCTCGGTGGCGACCTCCTGCAAGTGCGCGGCCAGCGTGAGCGCGTGCTGGCGGGCAGCGCGGCGGCGGTCGCGCAAGGTCCGGGTGGCCGTATCGCGTTGCGCGACAACGAAGGCCGCCATGCGTGCGTCGTAGTCGTCGCTGGGGGTGGCGGGGGTGAGGTACCAGGGCGGCACCAGCCAGCGGGTGAACCGCCCGGCCCATTCCACGACACACGCCGCGATCCCGTCCTCGCTGTAGACGCACACCACCCGCCCGGCCAACGCCGGGTTCGTGCAATAGGTCACCGCGTCCCCGGCCCGGATCGGGCACGCCACACCGAAATCGGGGGCGTCGAATTCGAGGCGGACGGAGGTGCCCGGGGCCGTGCCGGGTGTCTCGATGTCAGTCATTTCGCTTGCCTCCCAATCGGTTTACGGTCACCCGCCCGGACGGGCAGGTGGTGTCGGGGCGTGGGTGCCTACGTCGTGTGCACCCGCACCGGTGGCGGTCAGGGGTGTGTGGGGCGGGTGTCGGCGGCGCGGTCGCGAAGGTCGCGCGCGTGGCGGTGGGCGGCGGCCAGGGCGGCGGTGGTGGGCGCGTCGGCGTGCACGCGTCCGAACGGGGCCACGTGCCCGCCGGGGCGGGGCAGCAGGCGGTTCTCGATGTAGGCGGGCCGGGGCTGGCCGGTGTCGTCGCGCCCGGTGGGCACGATCACCACGTACCGGTGCTCGGCCGTGTTCACGACAATCCGCGCCCCGCCGTCGCAGTCGTGCCAATCGCGCGGCGGGGCCGCCGCTGCCAGCGTGAACACCCGCGCCGCGAGCGCGCTGTCGTGATCGGTGGGGGCGGCGCGGTTGCCCGGTGCCGGTGGTGTCGTCATGTCGGTTGCCTCGATTCGGTTGTGCCGGTGTGGGTTTGGTGGAGTCGGGTGGGGCGCGCCCGGGGGCGCGCCCCCCGGGGTCTGTCTCTTATAAACAACAGACGCAGCCCACCACAACAGCAGAGTAGATAAACGTGGTCGCCGTAAAAATA
>NZ_JBHZAC010000025.1:0-9243 GCF_042753865.1 Nocardia sp. NPDC059240
CTCGCTGGGCTCATAACCCAGAGGTCGCAGGTTCAAATCCTGTCCCCGCTACTACCGAAGAAGGCCCGGAACCACCAGGTTCCGGGCCTTCTTCTATATCCGGGTAGCGCTCCCGCTACTCCGCCGCCATGTAGACCGCGTTCGCGCTGCGGCGGACGTCGAGATCCGGGTGGGCACGCAGCCTCGTCAGCAGTTCGGACCAGGGCGCGGGCCAGCCGAGCGCGGAACCGCACCGGGCGGTCAGCGCAGCGGCCACCAGGGCGCTGGACGCGGTGCGACTCGTGGCCAGCGCCGTGGCGATCGGGGCCAGGAGATCGGCCGGACCACCATGGAGATTGCGGGGGAGCCGGGCCGTGAACTGCTCGGCGGGAAGGCCGGCGAGTGCGCCGGACGCCATGGCCGACAAGCCTTCCACCGCGGCGACGGTCGGCTCGATCTCGGTCCAGCGCACGGCCGCGATGGCGAGTTCGATGAGCTGCCCGTGCCAGAGGGGATCCGCGCGCAGCCGCTCGAGGACCGGCGCGACGACCGGGCGGGCGGCGTCATTGTTGCGCACGGTGGAGGTGAGCCATTGCAGCAAGAGGGAGAGCCGTTGTCGGGCCGGCAGATCGCGGCCGGGCAGCGTCGTGTCCGGGAGGCCGTCGATGACAGCGAGCAGGACGCCCGGATCGCCCTCCTCGGCCACCCGGGCGAGGATCGCCCGCGTCGCGGTCTTCCACAGGCCCAGCTCGGACAAATCGGTGAAGCGATCGACGAGGACCGCGCTCGTGTTCGGCGGGGACCATCGGAACCAGAGGACCAGCGCGTTCATCGCGGCACCCGCCACGCGGCGATCCGGTCCGGCCGCCAGATCGCGCAGGAACGCGGCGAAGCGTTCCCGCTGCGGCACCGGCAACTGTTGCGGCGGCAGGTCGAGAATGGCCCCGGCTACCTCGGAATCGGTGGCGGCCTCGGCGATGAGTTGCCATGCCTCCTCATGATCGAGGAGCCAGCGGGTGGCGAAGACGGCCGCGCGACGGATGTCGCGGTGCGTCCCCGGACGATCCCAGCGGGCCCGGATGATGGCCATCGCGTCGGGGGCGTGCAGGACGGCGAGCAGTCGCACGCCCTCCTTGACCGCGGTGATCTTCGGCGAATCCAGCAATGGCGTGAGGGTGGCGCCCAGACGGTCCGGCGGTATCGCGTAGGCGCAGGCAGCGATGCTGCTGACCGCGACTCGCGCCCGGTCGTGCCCGGTGTGGGCGGCCAGTACCGGGATGGCGCGCTCGGGTTCGTCGCTGCGGCCGAGGGCGGTGAGCGCGGCCTCGGCGACGGTGAGATCGTCCGCCTCTATATAGGGAAGTAGGCGATCGAATGTTCCGGGCAGCAGGCCGAGTCGACGGACCGCGTCGTTGCGTTCCGCGATCGAGGCTTTCGGCGAGTGCGCGTAGGTGTCCAGCAGCGCCGCGTACCGGTCCACCTGGCGCGGTGTCCAGCGGTCGAATCCGGTGTCGAAGGTGGGGACGAATCGGATCTTCTTGGACAGGAAGCGTCCCGAGGTCGCCCCGCTGATGACCGTGTCGAGCAGATCCGTGCGCCGCGTGGCGATGATCGCCCGCACCTCGGGCAGCGCGATGAGCGAGCGGTCGCGGCGCAACAGGTCGTCGAGGTGGGCGTCGCGAGTGGCGGGTGCCGCGAGCGCCGACCGCACGGCGCGGCGCACGGTCGAATCGTCGTGCGCGGTGCAGGCGTTCAGCACCAGGTCCTGGAGTTCGGTGACGCCGTAGGCGCGCCGCCATAGTCCGTCTGCCAATTCCAAGGTCAGTGCCCAACGGTCGCGGGCGGCGTCGTCGAGCAGGCGTGGGCGGAGTGCGGCGAAGAGACGATGCTCCATACCGGGCGGCAGATTGTGGTGCAGCCCGGACAGATTCAGGGGTGCGGAAAGTTCGGCCAGTCGGGTGGTGAGTCGCAGTGCGGTGTCGGTGAAGGCGGTGTCGCCGGTCTGCGCACCGCGCAGCAGCAGGGTGCGGGAGAGGGTCCCGACGATCGCGACGGTCTGATACGAGCGGTCACGGGCGTGCAGTGCGTCGTCGCCCAATCGTTCGAGCGCGGTGAGGTGGTCGGCGTCGATCAGGGTGGGTGGAATCGTCGCCACCGCCTGTAATGCGGTGCGGCGCACCGGGTCCTGCTCATTGCGCAGGCGCTGCATCAGGTCCAGGAGCTCGCCGATGATCGCCGGATCGCGGGTGCCGACGGCCGCGCTCACCAGTTCGGGGTAGGCGCGTGCCCGGTCCTCGGCTTCGGGTCGCCGGATCGCTTCGACCAGTACGGGTTTCGCCTCGGGCCAGGGCAGCCGGGCGGTGAGGGACTCGGCGACCTCCGGGATGTCCGCGCCGCCCGGGCGGGCGAGCAATTCCCGTGCGATGGCGGTGCGTTCGGGGCCGGGCAGGGTGTCGAGCGCTATCAGGTCGGTCGCGCCGGGGGCGATGCCGGGGCGGGTCAGCAGCGGACGGGCGATCGTGGTCCGCCGCGCGGGTGGCAGGACGCGCAGGAATCGGTGTCGCTCGTGTGGTGTGCATGCCGCGTAGAGCTGCTCGACCCGATCGTCGGACAGTGTGAGCAGGGCCTGCCAGACCGCGGGACCCATCAGTTCACGGCCGCGTCCGCTCGGATGCAGGATCAGCTCGCACAGCGCGTCCGGATCGTGGCGGGCCAACAGGCCCGCAATGGGTTTCAGCGACGAGATCGAGATCAGCGTGACCGCTCGCGCGGCGAGTGAGAGCAACTGGGCCGGGTCGTGTCGCGCGGTCGCGCCCACATCGGCGGTGAGCCACTGCCAGAGCTCGCGCCACTCGTTCTTACCCGCGTCCGCCGCCCGCGTGCTCACGTAGTCGACGAGCACGCCGATATGCCGATGCCCCAGCGCCGACCGGTGTGTCGCCGCGTAGGCCAGTTCCGGCAGCAACTCCGTCACCGCCTTCGCCGAGCAGTACGACAGGATCCGCGCGGCCTCGCCGTCACCGTAGAGCGCCCGCACTCGCGGCAGCATCGCATCCGCGAGCCGCTCCCGATTCCCTTGTGCGAGAGCCCGATACACGCGCTGCCGGGCCCGCCGAGACAGTTTCGGCAGTCGTTCCAGCACGTCCCCGGGTTCCGCGCCCACCCGGATCAAAGCGGCGAGCGCACGTCCCGCGTCATCGGGATCCGTCGAATCCAGCTGTGCCAGCAGATAATTCCGCTCACTGCCGACCACAGCCATGAAGATCGCGGTGCGCCGCGCGAACCGTCCATGCCCGGACAGTTCGTGCAGCGCCCGCTCCAACTCCGGTGTCCCGGCCAGCCGTAGCGCTTCCCGTGCCACGGTGGCCTGCCGCGCGGGTACCGACATCGACGCGACTCGCTCCAGCAATTCGATCCCCGAATCGACCATATCGGCCACCGTACCGCGCGATCGAATTGTTCTCGTGCGCCGTTGTTGCCGTTCAGCCTTGGGTGAGGAAGGCCGCGATGTAGCTGCTGGCGGGTTCGGGGAGGCCGTTGTTCTGCTTCTCCGCCGCGGTCACGACGTCGTAGTGGCGGTACCCCGGGAGGTACTTCGCGTTGTAGGGGGCGAGGCCCGCGAGGGCGGCGTTCTGGACCGGGGAGTCGCCCGCGAAGAGGGTGAGGTTGCGTTTGCCCGCCGGGGTGCTCTGCCAGCGGTCGCCGTGCAGCAGGAAGTTGAGGATGCCGCCGGAGCGGTACTGCAGCTTGGCGAGGTCGCCGTCGCGGCCCAGGCCCAGGGCGAAGGCGGTATCGGTGACCAGCCGGATCGGGGTGTACTCCTCGAAGTAGTTCACCGGCTGCCAACCAGGGTTCATGCTGTGCGCGAACTGGCGGATATCGGTGGGCTCGTGGTCCTGGTCGGTGGCGGGGCCGTGGCCGAGGACGGGACCGTCGATGCTCGAGGGTGTGACCTGGTCGTAGTTGCGCCAGCCGCAGAGTTGATCGTGGGAGGCGGGGGTGTAGTTCTGGCCGTAGCCGACCCGCAGCGGGATCACGAACAGGGTCGGGCCGAGGATCGGTACCGAGGCCAGGCCGTTGGGGATCGGGTAGGTCTTGCCCTCGACCGGGCAGTCGTAGAACCCGAGTCCGGCCTGCATCACGTATTCGGCGGAGTTCTGGTCGAAGTACATGCCCAGCAGTGCGGTGTTGGTGACCCGGTAGTCGGTGGGCAGGTTGGCTCCGGTGAAGAAGTCCAAATAGTCCTTGTCGTACATGGCGCGCATCCACGGTTCGGTGCGCAGATCGCGCGGCACCAGATTCTTCAGATCGCTTTCCGCGTCCGGGTTCTGGTCGGCGGCCATGGCGGCGAGGTTGTAGGTGTGCAGGAGCTCCGAGGCGGAGATGACCGGTAGCTGGGCGACGCTGAGCCCGTTGTGGGCGAGATAGTCGACGGCGTTCTTGACCGCGCCACCGGCGGCCGACATCAACTGATCGAGCAGCCCGGTGCCCGAGAACCCCGCCGGGTCGGTCATGGCCAGCCCGTCCTCGGGGATGGTGCCGCCGCCGCACAGGTTGAATCCGGCGTAGTCGGCCGCGGCGGGATCACCGGCGAAGTTCCACGCCATCATGGGCCCGGTCAGGAAAGCGCCGAGGGAGTGCCCGCCGCAGAAACTCTTGGTGCGCTGGGCGGGATCGGGCAGGACGTGCTCGATGACCGCGCGCCAGTCGTCGAGGGTCAGGGCGAGGCCGTAGTCGCCGAGGAAGGCCAGATCCTGGGGTGTCTGATAGTGGTAGGTCTGCCCGTTGACGGTCGCGCCGCGGAAGTAGTAGTCGGCGGCCACGTGATAGTCCCCGGCCTGCTGGGCCGCCTCCCAGCCGGTGCGGTCTTCCATGCAGCTCGAACGGCGTTGCAGCGAAATGTATTCGACGTGTTTGCCAGTCGCGGCGGCCTTGCGCACCACCTGCGGGGCCTGGATGTCGAGATTTCCCGGGCCGGAGAAGGTTCCGGGTTGCATGGTGAGTACCGCGTCGGCGGCGGCGGTTTCGGCGGGGCCGGTCTTGCTGCGGTAGCGGACATAGCCGATCCAGTCGCAGGCTTCCGGATGCGCCGTCGTCGAGTACGGGCTCGGATAGTGCAGTCGCACATAGGTCGCCTCGACGTCGTCGCCGAGCCCGGGGTCGCCGGTGATCGGGGTGACGATCTCGCGGTCGGGGACCGGCAGCGGCGCGGGATCGGCGTGCGCCGCGATCGGTGCGGCGGCCAAACCCAGTGCGGCACAGAGGATCAGTGGGGCAAGGCGGATCATCCGAGGCTCCTCACGAAGCGGGCGAGGGTTTCGCCGCTGTAGTCGGGGTTGCCGTCGTTCTGCACGGCCGCGGCACCGATGGTGTCGATGTGGTTGTAGCCGGGCAGGGTGACGACCTGCGCCGTGGCGGGGACGGGGAACAGGGTGCCGACCCCGAACTGCACGACACTGTCGGCGGCCCAGGCGACATAGTTGGGTTTGACGCGGTTGGCACCGTGGTAGCGCAGCCCGGCCATCTCACCGCTGCGGGCGCCGCCGTATCCGGCCCCGAGGTCGATGATCACGCGCAACGGGAAGTAGGTCTCCCAGTACGCGCCAGGTTGTCCGGTCGCCAATTGCCTTGCGGTGTCGCGGATATCGGCCACCTCATGGCCCGGGGTGGTGAACGGCACGCCGGTGACGTCGTTGTAGTTGCGCCAGGTGTAGAGCACGGAGGGATCGGTCGGGGCGACCCGCTGCTGCGGGCCGGCGCTCAGCCGAAGGTAGTTGCCGAGCAACGGCAATTGGGCGACTGCACCCGGAGTCGGGAAGGTTTTCTCCTGCACCGGCCCGCCGCTCAACGCACCCACACCCTGTTGGAACAGTGCGAAGTTCGTGGAGTTGTTGTCGATGAGCACGCCCAGCAGCGCGGTGTTGGTGAAGCGGAAGTCGCGGATGCCGCCGCCCGCTGCGCCCTTGGTGACGAAGTCGGCGTAGGTGGGCGCGAACAGGAAGTCGAGGGTCGCGTCGATGTCCGGGTCGTGGGGGAGATGGGCGAGCAGTTGGCTCTCACCGTCGGGATCGAGGTGGGCGGCCAGGCCCGCCAGGCGCATGATCATCAGCGCCTTGGTGCCCAGCACCGGCAGATTGCCCATGACGCGCGGCATGACGTCGGCGCGGAATCCGGCCTGCACCACCGAATCCGTCGGTCCGACAATGGCATCGGTGAGATCGTGCAGCAGCGGGGTGTTCTGGATGGCCACGGGATCCGAGTTGATCATCGAGTCCTGCGAGGCGAACGCCGCGCACTGGTCCGCGCCGGAGTGGCCATCGAAGTCCCAGTCGGCGAAGAAGCCGGTGATCAAGCCGCCCAATGAGATTCCGGTGCACACGTACTTGTGCTGCCGTTGTGCGAGGGTGGGCACCTCGGCGGCCATCACCTCGTACTGGTCGCGGACGATCCGTTCGAGGCCCATCTGGTCCAGCACCGGCAGGTCCGCGGAGGACTTGAAGCCGGGGAAGCGCGCACCGTCGATCGGTGCGCCGTTGAAGTAGTAGTCGGCCGCGTCGAGATAGTTGCCGGTGCGGGCCGCGTAGTCGAATCCGGTGTTCTCGTCCAGGCACGAGCTGCGGCGGGCCAGCGCCCAGAATTCGATGTGCTGTCCCATCGTGCGGGCCGAGTGCACGGTGTTGAAGGCGACGCTGTCGGAATTCGCGGTGCCGCCGAACATGCCCTGCTGCTGCACGATGATGTGGTCGGCGTCGGCGGGGGTGGCCGGGCCGTCGACCGACCGGTAGCGTACGTAGCCGACGCGATCACAGGCCGCCGGATGCGGCGGGGCGGACGCCGGGAGCGGCAGCGCGAAGCTGACATAGGAAACGGCGACGCCGTCCCGGGTCGACAGTGGCTGTTCCTGCCGGTCGCCGGCTGCGCTGACCGGCTCGGAATCGGCTGCCGCGGTGCCGATTTGGATGGAGATGGAGGCCAGCAAGAGCGAGGCCGCCCAGGCCCCGGAACCGTACCGGCGGAGTGCCGCCCGAACCACACTGTTCATGTGACGAAGTCTTCTTTTGGGAGACCGAGTGGTCTACCCAAGATTTCACAGAAATGGGTGGGCTCCGTTTGGGCATCTGCCAGAATGGCCGGCCGTCAGAAGCGGAGGCGGGCGACGACGGCGCGGTGGTCGGTGTCGGGGATGTCGTGGGAGTGGATGGCGGTGGCGCTGCCCTCGGCCAGCAGGACGCGGTCGATGCCGATGATCGGACCCCACGACCGGTCGGTGGGCCAGGTGGGTAGCGCGCCGACGCCGAGCAGTTCGGCGGAGTCGGCGTAGCGGCCGGTGGTCAGGGCGCGGAAGGCGGCGTGATCGTAGGTGGAGTTGAAGTCGCCGCCGACGACCACCTTGCCGGTCTGCTCGGTGAGCAGCTCGTGGATGCGGGTCAGTTCGTGCGACCACACTCCGGCGTTCGACAGCGGTGGGATCGGGTGGAACGCGAACACCGTGATCGATCCGAGAGTGGGGTGAATCATGGTGGCGCGCAGGTTGTTCAGCCAGAATCCTTCGAATTTGACGCCGTCCTGGAGGGGGTACCGGCTGAAGATGCCGGTGCCTTGCCCGCCGCCGGAGGGCGCGGTGTAGCGATGCGGCAGCAGCTCCGCGAGCCCGGCCGCGTCGAGCCGGTTCAGCAGTTCGGGCGTGAGTTCCTCGATGGTCAGCACCTCGGCCGAGTTCTCCCGCGCGGCCCGCACCACCGCCTCCGCATTACCGCGGCCCAGCTCCAGATTCGACTGCATCACAACGAGATCCGTGCCCGGCGGCGCGCTGCCGTCCGGCCACAGCATGGGCAGCTGCGACCACAGCGCCCCGGCGGACACCACGACGGCCAGCCCCGCGCTCACCCATTGCCGGGCCAGCCCCAGCACCACGATCGCGACCAGCCCGCCCACCATCAGATAGGACGCGAACGACGCCGCCAGTACGGCCGGCTCCCACACCCACGTGTTGTAGTGCAGCCCAACCCCGATCGCCCCCGCCACCAGCAACAGCCATCCCGCCATCGCGCCCAGCACCCGCCACCATCGGCGACCCCGCCGTACCGGTTCGCTGACCGCCAGGTCCTGCGCAATTCCGTGCACCATCGCGTGATTCCCTCCCGCCCCTCGATTGCCTCAGACCCTACAGGCCGGACAATTCACCCATTTCGGGCACTGTCTGAGGGTGCCGAGGAAATTCGTCGTGACACAACCGGTGCCGACTCCACAGCAATCGCACAGGCAATTTGGGAGTGCTGCTCGGGTTCGGGCCGTTGACTCGGTAGTGCTGGTTGGCAGCACCCCGTGAGGGCGAGACCCAGGAGGTCGGCCATTGCATACCCAAGCCATCGACATCGGCGCAGTCGAGCCGGACGTGGACGCGGAAATCCGGCTCGGGCAGGTGGCGGGATCGGCCGTGAGCCTGCCCGGCAAGCGCCGGATCAATGCCGACGCGGTCGCCACCTTCACCGATCACGAGGTCGGCCGCAGCGCCTTCGTCGTCGCCGATGGCATCGGTGATCATCTCGCGGCCGCGCGGGCGGCACGACTGGTGGCCCGGGTCGCGGCTCGGGTGGCAGTGCGCGACGGTGCACGCGCCGGAATCCTTGCGGCGCAACAGGAGTTGCTGCGCGAGCTGCCCGAGAAGAGCGCCGACAGCGTCCTGGTGGTCGCGGTCCTCCCGTCCGCCGGCAACCTCGACGCCCCCTGCGATATCGCCTGGGTCGGCGACTGCCGCGTCTACCGCTACAACGGCCGCGTCCTGCACCGCGTCACCACCGATCACACTGTCGCCGAATACTTCCGGGCCCGCGGCCACGACCCCCTCCCCGGTTTGGCCCACCTGGTCACGTCTTCCGCCCGCACCGCCCGCCCCGAGGACATCGGCCACACCACCACCGGCTCCAGCACCGGCCGCCTCCTGCTGTGCACCGACGGCGTAGGCAAACGCCTCAACATGCCCACCATCAAATCGATTCTCGCCGACGGCACGTCGCCCAAGACCACCGCGGAAGCCTTGGTACAAGCCGCCCTCGCCACCGGCGGCACCGACAACACCACTGCCCTCATCGTCGACGCCCACCGCCTGCCTTGACCCCAAGACCACCAAAACCAGCCCTGACCACACGATTAGGCGCCCAACCCGGCGTGTGTGTAATGTTGTGTTCACCGACGCGGGGTGGAGCAGCTCGGTAGCTCGCTGGGCTCATAACCCAGAGGTCGCAGGTTCAAATCCTGTCCCCG
>NZ_JBHZAC010000026.1:0-3203 GCF_042753865.1 Nocardia sp. NPDC059240
GTGTGTTGTTTCAGATACTGCACAGTGGACGCGTAGCTTCTTTGTTGGTAAGTCCTCGGCCTATTAGTACCAGTCACCTACACCTGTTACCAGGCTTCCAGTTCTGGCCTATCAACCCAATGGTCTGTTGGGGGCCTTACCCACTCGAAGTGGTGAGAAACCTCATCTTGGAACAGGCTTCCCGCTTAGATGCTTTCAGCGGTTATCCCTTCCGAACGTAGCAAACCAGCCGTGCTCCTGGCGGAACAACTGGCACACCAGAGGTTCGTCCGTCCCGGTCCTCTCGTACTAGGGACAGCCTTCCTCAAGTTTCTGACGCGCGCGGCGGATAGAGACCGAACTGTCTCACGACGTTCTAAACCCAGCTCGCGTGCCGCTTTAATGGGCGAACAGCCCAACCCTTGGGACCTACTCCAGCCCCAGGATGCGACGAGCCGACATCGAGGTGCCAAACCATCCCGTCGATATGGACTCTTGGGGAAGATCAGCCTGTTATCCCCGGGGTACCTTTTATCCGTTGAGCGACACCGCTTCCACTTGCCGGTGCCGGATCACTAGTCCCGACTTTCGTCCCTGCTCGACCTGTCGGTCTCACAGTCAAGCTCCCTTGTGCACTTGCACTCGACACCTGATTGCCAACCAGGCTGAGGGAACCTTTGGGCGCCTCCGTTACATTTTGGGAGGCAACCGCCCCAGTTAAACTACCCACCAGGCACTGTCCCTGAACCCGATCAGGGTCCGAGGTTAGAGGTCCAATACGATCAGAGTGGTATTTCAACGATGACTCCACGAACACTGGCGTGCCCGCTTCACAGTCTCCCACCTATCCTACACAAACCGTACCGAACACCAATACCAAGCTATAGTGAAGGTCCCGGGGTCTTTTCGTCCTGCCGCGCGTAACGAGCATCTTTACTCGTACTGCAATTTCGCCGAGTCTGTGGTTGAGACAGCTGAGAAGTCGTTACGCCATTCGTGCAGGTCGGAACTTACCCGACAAGGAATTTCGCTACCTTAGGATGGTTATAGTTACCACCGCCGTTTACCGGGGCTTAAATTCTCAGCTTCGCCACCGAAGTAGCTAACCGGTCCTCTTAACCTTCCGGCACCGGGCAGGCGTCAGTCCGTATACATCGTCTTACGACTTCGCACGGACCTGTGTTTTTAGTAAACAGTCGCTTCTCACTGGTCTCTGCGACCCAACCCAGCTCCCACCGCAAGGGTGTTCACCAGACCGGGCCCTCCTTCTCCCGAAGTTACGGAGGTATTTTGCCGAGTTCCTTAACCACAGTTATCTCGATCGCCTTAGTATTCTCTACCTGACCACCTGTGTCGGTTTGGGGTACGGGCCGTGTACCAACTCACTAGAGGCTTTTCTCGGCAGCATAGGATCACTGAATTCGCCTCAATCGGCTACGCATCACCTCTCAGGCTATATGCGGTGCGGATTTGCCTACACCACGCCCTACAGGCTTACACCAGGTATTCCATCACCTGGCCCAGCTACCTTCCTGCGTCACCCCATCGCTTACCTACTACAGCCAGGGTCATGCGCAGCCGTTCCCCTTCCACCCGAAGGCAGATTAAGGAACTTTTGGGCACTTAGCACAACTGATTCGATATTTGGCGCGGATACACGGGTACGGGAATATCAACCCGTTGTCCATCGACTACGCCTGTCGGCCTCGCCTTAGGTCCCGACTCACCCTGGGCGGATTAACCTGGCCCAGGAACCCTTGGTCATTCGGCGGACGAGTTTCTCACTCGTCTTTCGCTACTCATGCCTGCATTCTCACTCGCATGGCCTCCACGGCTGGATCACTCCGCCGCTTCCCTGGCCATACGACGCTCCCCTACCCATCCAGACTCCTGGCCCGAAGGCGGGATAATGTCTGAATGCCGCGGCTTCGGCGGTGTACTTGAGCCCCGCTACATTGTCGGCGCAGAATCACTTGACCAGTGAGCTATTACGCACTCTTTCAAGGGTGGCTGCTTCTAAGCCAACCTCCTGGTTGTCTTCGCGACTCCACATCCTTTTCCACTTAGTACACGCTTAGGGGCCTTAGCCGGCGATCTGGGCTGTTTCCCTCTCGACTATGAAGCTTATCCCCCACAGTCTCACTGCCGCGCTCTCACTCACCGGCATTCGGAGTTTGGCTGACTTCGGTAAGCTTGTAGGCCCCCTAGGCCATCCAGTAGCTCTACCTCCGGTGAGAAACACGCGACGCTGCACCTAAATGCATTTCGGGGAGAACCAGCTATCACGGAGTTTGATTGGCCTTTCACCCCTACCCACAGCTCATCCCCTCAGTTTTCAACCTAAGTGGGTTCGGGCCTCCACGACGTCTTACCGTCGCTTCACCCTGGCCATGGGTAGATCACTCCGCTTCGGGTCCATAGTGTGCGACTCGTTCGCCCTATTCGGACTCGCTTTCGCTACGGCTCCCCCACACGGGTTAACCTCGCCACACACCGATGACTCGCAGGCTCATTCTTCAAAAGGCACGCCATCACCCCACAATAAAGGAGGCTCTGACGGTTTGTAAGCGCACGGTTTCAGGTACTATTTCACTCCCCTCCCGGGGTACTTTTCACCTTTCCCTCACGGTACTAGTCCGCTATCGGTCACCAGGGAGTATTCAGGCTTATCGGGTGGTCCCGACAGATTCACAGCAGATTTCACGGGCCCGCTGCTACTCGGGTGCTTATTACGAGAGCCAAGAAGTTTTCGTCTACGGGATTCTCACCCTCTACGATAGGCCGTCCCAGACCACTTCGACTAACCTCTTGGTTTCTTACTCTCGCTCCATTCGGCAGAATGAAGAAAATAAGTCCCACTACCCCGCATGGACAACGCCTGCCGGCTATCACATCCACACGGTTTAGCCTCTTCCGCTTTCGCTCGCCACTACTCACGGAATCACATGTTGTTTTCTCTTCCTGTGGGTACTGAGATGTTTCACTTCCCCACGTTCCCTCCACACGCCCTATATATTCAGGCGCGGGTAACACGACATCACTCGTGCTGGGTTTCCCCATTCGGAAATCCTCGGATCTCAGCTCGTTTGACAGCTCCCCGAGGCTTATCGCAGCCTACTACGTCCTTCATCGGCTCCTGGTGCCAAGGCATCCACCGTACGCTCTTTTTCACTTACTAACAAAGATGCTCGCGTCCACTGTGCAGTTCTCAAACAACACACAAG
>NZ_JBHZAC010000027.1:0-2034 GCF_042753865.1 Nocardia sp. NPDC059240
TAAAATATCCTCCCGGAAAAGGGAGGACTATTCTTTAGGCGATATATTAAAGTGTTTTAAATATACAAGAATTTCGTAAACATCCATATTGTTGTACTTCTTATCTATCCAATCCTTTAAAAAGTGTTCAATATGCTTGTATTTCGTATCTAATTTCATATTAATAATATCTAATATTTCTAGATTTGGCATAAATTATTCATCTCCTTTAATGGAGAGAGTATATACACACTTATTTTAGTTTGTCAATAATAACCTGTTATAAACATTTATACTCAGTGCGAACATAAGAGATAGGACATTTCTATCCCTGATACCCAGTTATTTCATATATAATAGGACTTTACATTCAGGAACATGTGTTCTATTATTGGTACAGAAATATTTTCTTCTCCTACCAATATGTCGCATAATGTCGAATCCTTCCTGAAAAAATTCTGAAGAAATTTGTAAAAAGGGGTAGACATGATATATCCCTTGATGGTAAGATAAGGTCATCAAAGGGAACATAAAGGAATCTGAAGCCCTTTAAAGGAAGTGATACATATGTAGAGGGAGGTACGCTTTTTGTCTAGTGAAGAGGTTTTAACAGTTAAACAGGTAGCCGAGATATTAAAAATATCTGAAAAAACGGCTCGCAAAATGCTGAACAACGGAGAAATTAAAGGTTTCAAAGTCGGTCGAGAATGGCGCGTGTCAGCTGAAAAATTCAATGAATACTTAAAACAAAATTAATTCTTTGGGGGAATTTTAAAATGACAAACACTATTAAAAACACTGAAAACACTACTGACGTATTGGCAACTGAGGACATTGCAACAGCATCACCAAGTATTTTTGAACAAGGTACACAACAAATGTTTTCAACTATCCAGGCAACGGACAGAAAGAGCAGCATCAAACTTTACAACGCGGTAAGCAACGCTGAACACTCTCTATCAGACCATATCGGAGAAGTAATTGAAATTACAGACATGGTCGCCCATGCGGTTGAATTAGAGGATGAAGTCACGAAAGAGACAATTCAGGCAATGCGCGTTGTTCTTTTAACAGCAGACGGACAAGGCTATCACAGTGTATCTCAGGGCGTAGCAAGCTCCCTACAACGTATCATTGGGATTGTAGGGCAAGGTCCTTGGACGGACGAGCCATTAAAAGTTGTTCCAAAAGAAGTTAAAACCCGCCGCGGCTTTAAAACATTGACACTTGCGCTTGTGGACTAATTAAATAGTCGCTCCGATCGGGGCGGCTTTTCTTATATTAAATTACTATATACGGAGGTTGCTAGACTTGGATAAAAACGTAATGATTTTCGACAACGGAGAACGCCGCACAGAGATTAAAGAGGATAGAGTGGAGAATATGTATTGTTTCGCTCAAAAGCTTGATGACGATACACAACAGATTATTAGTTTCACTCGTTCAGAAATGCTTGCAATAGTCTCCTATTTTCATGCTGAAGCACAAGACGAACTGTCACGCGGTTCTGTTCGCTATATTCCGACACAAAAAGCAGAAGCCATTTAAATATTAAATTGACAGGGAAATTCGTTTCCCTGTGACTTTTGTGTTTAAAGGGGGTGTCACTGATTGGGAAGAAAAAGCGGCTGAAGAAGAAACAGCAGAAAAAACAAAATATAGCTGCCTTGAAAAAAGTCGGAATTACTGACAAAAAGGTTATAAAGGAATTAAAAAATAAACCTGCCACAGTAAATAAAATTGTTAAGAAAAAGAGTCGTAGTTTAATTGCAAATGAACGATCTGAATTAATTAAACGGTTAGGATTTAAAGTCTCCGAACATTCCGCAAAAAGGTATTGGAGCGAATCACGATTTAATGAATGGTATAACAAAGAATTAAATAAGCGGGCGAAGGCTGAAGAAAGAAAAAGAAAAGCGGCTGAAAGAAAAGCCCGACAAGCTACTGAACCCTATTTAATGATTTACTGGAAAGAAAAAACCGACACAATGATGGATGCAAATGTGATAGAGGACTTAAAACGGTCTTACAGACATGTGAGCGTTGATTATCTTA
>NZ_JBHZAC010000028.1:0-1952 GCF_042753865.1 Nocardia sp. NPDC059240
CACTCTGTCGAGTGAGTGCTAAAATGCTGAAGCATTTCCGTCAAGCGTGTGGAGGAATCTTGTAGAGAGATATAGCATAGATACCCGTATCTCTAGAGATATTTTGGTATATCCCTGCTATATCTATGGGGTATCTATGCTATATCTTTGGCTTCAAAAACGGCACCTGTTCTAAGAGCATAGAAACTCAACAGGCACAGCCTGTTTGACACCCTTTTTTTTAGGGTGGCACCGAGTTTCCTTATGCTCTTTTTCTCTGAAGCTAAACCTGTTTTATATGTCGTAGTCTTTTTATTGGGAGTGACCCCTTGCTGTACAATTTCCGGAGGTGCCGATAAGGGACGAATTTTCCCTTGTCGGTTGCCTTTGGGGATTGTAAGGGGTGGAGGCTCGGAATCAAAAGGAAACGAAATATCATTCCGAGTGTGCTTCTTTTTTCTGTTCTTGAATTCTATTATTTCCAATGTTAGAATTATGTTAACAACTTGTTAGGAGTGTGTTTGGATGGAAGAGAAAAAACAAATTGGACCTCGAATTACTGTTGAAACATTTAAAAAGCTAGAGTTATTAGCCGAACATTTTACAAAACACAATGAATTTGGAAGAGTTTCAAAAGATGCTGTAATTGAGTTTGCTATTAAGGAATTGTATAGGGACTATTTGGGAAAAGGACGCTAATTTTTGTTGAAAAACTGACTTCGGATTTGGGGTTCTTTATTATTAACTTGATTTTAATTAAACATTACAGGAAAAATTGAGGGGAAATGGATGGATAAACGCAATGGTGACGCGGTTTTCATAGCTCCAAATGATGTTGTAAAAGTGACCACTATGAATCACGTCATTGAAGTTCAGCATATGGAGAAGATGAACCGGAAAAATAATATCAAAAAATTGGACAAGGATAGGTTTGTAGACCTCTCTACTGGGGAGATCCGGGAGTTCGAGCATTCGGAAAATCGGCAGGAAAATTATAATTCTTTGAGACAAACCTTTAAGAAGCTGCGTTATTTGATAAATAACAATTTTATAGGACGGCCAAATGAATTACATATAACTTTGACATACAAGAAAAATATGACGGACACGAAAAAACTTTATAGTGATTTTCAAAATTTTATCGACAGGTTGCGTTATAAATACAAGAAAGAAAGTTCGATAGATTATTTATCGGTGGTAGAGCCACAAGGACGTGGAGCCTGGCATTGTCATGTTTTAATGCGCTTTAATGATTTGGATAAGATTTATATTAAAAATGCTGAATTAAGGAGTCTATGGGGTTTAGGATTTGTAACAATCAAGTCATTAAAGGATATAGACAACATAGGAGCCTATTTGAGCGCTTATTTGACTGATATAGACCTAGAAGATGTCCAAGACAGGGAAACAGCCTTAAAAGTGGCTTCAGAGGGCTGTGAGGTGCAAACAAAGATCGTAGAAGGTCGGGAAAAGAAATTTTTAAAAGGCGGACGGCTGCACATGTATCCTTCCGGAATGAATATGTATCGAAAATCAAAAGGGATTGTTAAGCCGGAACGGGAAGAAATGAAGTTCGGAGACATAAAAAAAGTAGTGGGTTCGGCAAAACCACACTACGAGAAAAGTTATCATGTCGAAAATGACAATTTTGAAAACACAATTTCGTTTCTCCAGTATAACACAAAACGTGATTTTTGAAGCAAAACGGTTCCTCTTTATGGAGCCGTTTTTTTTATTTCCCGAAGGGTTATTTGTCAGAATGACAAACCGATTTCGAGCCGGCGAGAACCCATTGTCACACCACGATTTAGGGGGTGTGTATAAATGGGCACTCTCTGTGAAATTTGAAGCTTTGAAATTCCGAATGGCGCACTTATACACTCTGTCGAGTGAGTGCTAAAATGCTGAAGCATTTCCGTCAAGCGTGTGGAGGAATCTTGTAGAGAGATATAGCATAGATACCCGTATCTCTA
>NZ_JBHZAC010000029.1:0-1806 GCF_042753865.1 Nocardia sp. NPDC059240
CCTCTAACGCTTGGACTTTTTGCTGAAGCGTCAGAATATCGTTCTTTATCTCATCTGACACGTCCATATGGTCAACGGTGTCCTGAAGCTTTGCCATCTTGTCTTTTAAATCTGAAATACTTGTTTTGACGCCTGTATCATCATAGGGCGGCGTCCGCCTTGACCCGAGTTCAATCAATTAGGACACCTCCACGATTGTGACGACTGTCTCAGTATCAGCGACTAGGTACACGTCAGGGCTTTGGCTATGAACCTTAAATGTTAGCGGGCTGTCGTTAGACGTGAGCGGCGCACCTGTAGTCGTCTCGACACCCTGCTTACCCCAATAAATGACACCCGAGTTAGGCGGGTAGATCGTCAACTCTCGGCGGTTTGTCAGTTTGCTAGAACCAGACTTTGCCATTACAGGCGTGACGCCTACACTCACCCCACCAACCCTAAAGTCATTCATTCCGGCTTCCCGAGTTGGTACAGGTTGTGTCGCCGGGATAGAAGACCCGCCGAGTGTGACAGGCTTATCTATCTCAACACTCCCAATATGCTTGTCGCCTGCCGCAAGCGGCGGTAACGCTGATATATCTACGGTTCCTGTCATCTGCCCAAGCTGAACGGTGTCAATGGACTGTGGTATAGATGACGCTGTAAATTTCTCAATCCAAGATTCGACCCGGACTTTTTCGGGCTGCACGATCGCGGCGTCAAGGTAGATTGTGTGATAGCCGAGCGGTCGCGCCAAAAGCTTTGTTGACCCCGGCGCTACGGCTAAAAGATAATTGTTAGGCGACACGCTCGGGCGCTCGTGTACGTACACGATCTGACTTGTGTTATTTGTTATGGCTGAATGGTTCGGCTTTGTGTCGTCAAAATAAACCGTTGTAATGTCGCCCGGTAGCATGGTGACGGTCTGTTCACGCCATGTACTCTTTTTATGGTCATCCCCCGGCTGTTTGACTAGTTCCGGCATTCTTGTTCACTCCTTTTGCTATTGTAGCGGCTTTCTTGATGTGGTTTGACGCGCTGCGTCCTTTCTTAATGGCTTTGGCTCCCTTAGAAACAGATTTGACAGCACGACCACCCGGAACAAAATCCATTGCGGTGGATGCTGTACCTTTCGCAACGTCTCCGACTGCTGGGAAGGCTTTCATAAAGAACACGATTGCAATGATAGCAAGCCCGAGAATAAGAGACCATCTGAACACGCCGAACATGATATTTGATAAATATGATTTGTCGTCAGTGCCTGAAGATGAAGAATCCCCACCTGTCGCCCCGGCTCCTGACGTTCCTTTGAATGTAATGTCCTTATCATCGTACTGGTGAAGGTTGTTACTGCTGATAATGCCGAGAAGCTTATTTACATAGTTAGGGTCTGTTGCATACCCTCCAGCTTTGATTCCCTTCGCATAGTCCTCAACGCTTTTTGCGTTCTTCAGCTTTGACGCATAACGCGGCTTGGATAATAGTTCCGCGTGGGCGCGTATGGAATCTTGATAGCTGTTGTACTTTGCAAAGCCATCCTTCACGTGATAGGTCTTACCGTTATATACTTCGGTCGTACCCATCGTGGCACTTCCTGCTGTACCTCTTCCCTTTATTCCAAATAGGTTCTTAGAGTAGTAGGCAAGCCCGGACAATCCGCCCGGGTTTGAACCGCCTGATTCTAACATGATTTGACCCAGTATGATGGATGCAGGGATGCCAGTTTCTTTCTGTATGGCTTGCGCGTCTTTGATAAACGGCTTTATATTTACGCCCATACTTCCACCTACTTTGTCAGGATTTTGATTTTCTGACCCGGTTTAATTT
>NZ_JBHZAC010000030.1:0-1549 GCF_042753865.1 Nocardia sp. NPDC059240
CCTATACAGCTTAAACCGATTGAATCCAGACGTTCTATTACCTGCATCAAGTCCGCGGGCGTTATCTTACATTGAAACAGCCGCGAGCACGTCAGGTAAAGACGCGCGTATTAAATTCCAAGTCGCGCTGCCATTAACTTTAAACCAACGTGACCCGGTCGGTCTTATCTTGCTACAAAACGACGAGACAACCGTTTCCCTTCAGATTGATACAGCACGCGCGCAAGACGCGTATCAGTTGGCTACTGGAGACACCGTTACACTGAAGCAATTGAAAATCACGCCGACAATTGAAACGTTCTCCGTCCCTTCTGTACCACAAGCTATGCCGGATATTTCTGTCCTGAAGCTTGTAAACGAAAAAGGCGAACAGTTCACCGGGAACGGTCAAAATATCGTGAAGCTTCAGACAGGGACGATCTACCGTAAACTCATGTTTTACTTTACGGATGAGTCAGGCAACCCGCTGAAGGACAGCGACTTTGCGGGCAACTTGGAATTGGTATTTAACCAAGCCGACATCCCTTACAGCATTAAGCCGTCAGCACTTGCAGCCCGAAATCATTCGGACTTGGGTTATGTCTTACCGGATGGGGTTTATGTGTTTGACTTCTCTAACCAAGGCTTGCCAAACCTCGGCGGCTCTCGTGACTATATTGACACCGAACGTCTTACAGAGTTTTGGATTCGCTTCAATACTCAAAAAGGCGGGCGCGTGAAAATCGTTGCTGAAAAGCTTGCATTAATACACGCGGGAGGGCTTTTCCCTCCTTTTCTTATTTGACTACTACGAAGGAGGATTTATATGAACGCACCATCACAAATGGGTCTAGGTGAAATGTTCTACCATGCCGCAGACTTATATCCAAACATGGGGTTTATGAGTACCCGAACGTCTACAGTTCCCGAAGCTGAAGATCAAATGTCTCTTGTCGATGATGAGGACACAGCAAAAGAGCATGACGTAAAGCAAGACCCTATTACATCAAAACAAATCTTGCTGGGGTTCGGCATTGTGTTCCTTGTCGTATTCCTATTCTCGGCAAGGGTGTAGGGGGTGTGACTTGTGGAGCAAATCTATTCAATCCTATTAAATAACGGAGCCATGGGCGTAATGCTCGCGTGGTTCATGTTCAAACAATCAAAGGATAACGAACAGACACGGGAAATTCTAACCGATCTGAAAATGGTTATTTCAAAAATCGGGGGTGCGTCAAGCAATGACTAAAATTCTTGTTCTCACCGTTATTATCATCGTGTTTTGGTTCTTCTTTATCCGCCGCAAAAAGAAGGGATAACACATGGAAAAAGGTCTTTTGTTTTTCACGCTGGCGCTCACAGCCATATGGATTATTCTTGATGACTTTTATGGCGGCAAACACCTGTCAAAGATGGCACAGAAAATGACGCCTGACATTTCTACACCGATGGACGTTGTAAAAGATGGTTGGGAATCTACAAAAGAAACCGTCGACGAAGCCGGAAAGACAGCGAAAAAGGCAGTTGAAAAAGCGACAGGATACGACACGTATAAAAAGTATCAAAAGAT
>NZ_JBHZAC010000031.1:0-1485 GCF_042753865.1 Nocardia sp. NPDC059240
GGTTTAAGCTGTATAGGTGAAGGGCTTCGCCTGACACAACAAAAGGACGGAATCCACTGTTTAATTCCAGTGCAATATTTCTGATAATCTGGTATGGTGAAAATGGTTTAGTTGGAATTGCCGCGTTCTGCGATTTGAGAGAGACAGTCGCGTCAAATTCAACTAAAATTTGTGATAGCAGGCGTACTTTCGGTAGGTTGAATGATACCGTTTGTGCGTCCTCTGTCACTGTCTGTGTACCCATCATCTGCCATGTTTGGCGGGTAGCCTGCGAGAATAGTTGAGCCTTTGCCTGTGCTGATAGTTGCTGTTGAGTTGCCATAAATTAAAATTCCTCCTTAGACTTCTGCCGCGATTGTAGATACAACCGGGATATGATATTTTGCTGAAGCTTTCTTAATAATCCACATGAAAACCATCGTGATAAATACAGTAATGAACGTATGAACTAACCATTTAACCTTCATGCTTTTTTCCTCCTTATACTGCGTTTACTAATTGCGTCACACCGTTAACCGGATGCTTCGTGACAATAACCTTTGTTACGACAATGACCATCATTGTGAATAGCGCAATGACAATCATGTTCTTCAGCCCGACACCTGCAAATTTTCGTGTCTCCAAGTCATCACCTCCTTTAAAGCTTCAATTTTGCTAGTACCGGGTTTTGCATACCCACTTTCCAATACCAAAAATTGTGCCCGCCGGGTTGCTCCATAAATTGCGGCATCCCTGTTGCTTTCACAATCTTTTTACGGTCATCCGGGTTTTGCATGGTGAAAATGAAATAGTGTGAACTGTTGGCCATAGCAATGACCGGAATGTCTGTTGGGCGCTGGGTACAAGCCCAAACGACTGCTTCTTTCGAACGCCCGCGCGTGTATAAGGCTTTCAATTCTTTCGGGTAGTTATGGGCGCTTGGCGCGACTTCCATTAATTCGTCTATCCATAGAATCGTATTTTCACGCTTGTACACCCAGCTCATGAGCGCGTTGTAATATTCCGGCTCTAATTCTTCAGCGACCGGGCAATAGATAATTTTCGGCGTCTCGACCTCGGACACGTCTTCCAATCGGTGAACCACAGTAAAGTCCTTACCTTCCTGCAAGCCATGCCACAATTCCTGCCGTTTCTTGCGGCGCTCGTGTACTTCGCCTTTCGTATCAAGCTTTACCACATGGTCTTTCCCAGCGAGATATACCTCAGCGACAACCGATTTACCTGTACCGGTTTGACCACAGATAAAAACGTGTTCGTCATCGCCAATTGTCATTCGCATGTTTTCCACTTCCTTTCGTGCTGTAAGCTTTCACAACACGCTTCACGCCTTTACCTCTTTTCATAGCAGCCATGATGGACGGTTTCGGGATTTTGTCGTAAGGGATTTTCTCCACAACTAAAAATTCCTCGCCCTGTTCGATAATGTCCAAGTGTTCAAACCAATAACGGCTGTATTCATGCATGGGGATGTTGTAATAGAAGTCA
>NZ_JBHZAC010000032.1:0-1337 GCF_042753865.1 Nocardia sp. NPDC059240
GAATAATAGGCTTCTTTTTTCGTTATCATTTCTCCGCGCTCCTGACGCGCCTGTAAGCTTTTTAATTTCTCTAGGATATCATAATATACCCCTCTATTTAATTTCTTGATATACGCGCCGGGAATGCCTTTAAATTTCATTGTCTCCGAACCTTTGACCAAACGATATTGTTTTACTTTGCTTTTTTCGGGATAATTAAATACATTCCGAGAAAAAGAGGATATTTCTTTTTCTATTTCTTCTGGTTTTATTTCATCAGCATATTTTTCATAATACGTTTTTGGTTGAATGAATAAACCTTCTTCAAGAATACCTTCCAGTTTCCATTTACCGTACTCTCTATCGTCAACCATGTCATCATCAAAAATAGCTTCACATGCTATTGAATCGGTATCACAATATGCCACATCGCCTTTTTCTAATTGTTTAATTAAACCTCTATATAATAAAATACGCGCGTATGACGTAACGTAGGCGGCTATATGCGGCTGAATATACGGCGCTTTGCTGGGGACGGCTGCTTCAATAAATTCTTGTCCATATACAGGGTTAAATAATTCAACATAAGGATAGCCTTTTTCTTCGCATGTCTCAATTTCTGTGACAGGTAAAATCGTTTGCCGAACCCTTTGCATACCGAATTTTCCGTACAGTGCATTTTGCATTAATTTTGCAAACGTCTTTTTTGCTCCATCACTTGTATTTTTAATCTCTTCAAAATAGGAGACAAAATCTTTAAATATATAATCGGTCTTTTCAAAATAAATACATTGATGAATTTCTTTTATTTTAGCACCCATTTCTAACGCCAATTCAATTTCTTCAAACGTCCATATCCCTGAAAGGTTACCGACCGGGAAACATAATTTTTTGTACATTCTGTGAGGTAGAGGCGGTATATGTAAAGTAGTCGGTATGTGAATATCACATTCTAAAAAACCGCCGCCCTGTCTATAGCTGTACCAATATTTAAATACGTTTCGGGCTTTGTCTCCTTTATGGTGACGCGGTTTCCCTATAGGTATTGGGTTCACTTTCATAACGTACGGATATAATGAATTTACATCATAATGAAAGCCGCCATTTAATTCACTTTGAAATACTTCTGTACGTCCACCATAATATGCCTTGCGTATAAAATCCTCTGTAAACTCGCCCCATTTGCTATAACCGTAATTCGTGGAAATAGCCTTTTCATAATCTTCAGGATAATTCATTTGATATACTTTCATTGCAAGACTTGCGGTAGTAGGACATTTTAAAAATTCATGAATCGGCAAGCCGGATATTTCAATAAGCATTGTAACAATTTCATATAATGCCACACAGTCCAACCG
>NZ_JBHZAC010000033.1:0-1261 GCF_042753865.1 Nocardia sp. NPDC059240
CTTGTACACACCGCCCGTCACACCACGAGAGTTTGTAACACCCGAAGTCGGTGAGGTAACCTTTTAGGAGCCAGCCGCCGAAGGTGGGACAGATGATTGGGGTGAAGTCGTAACAAGGTAGCCGTATCGGAAGGTGCGGCTGGATCACCTCCTTTCTAAGGATATTATACGGAATATAAGACCTTGGGTCTTATAAACAGAACGTTCCCTGTCTTGTTTAGTTTTGAAGGATCATTCCTTCGAAACGTGTTCTTTGAAAACTAGATAACAGTAGACATCACATTCAATTAGTAATACAAGATATCACATAGTGATTCTTTTTAACGGTTAAGTTAGAAAGGGCGCACGGTGGATGCCTTGGCACCAGGAACCGATGAAGGACGTGGGAGGCCGCGATAGGCCCCGGGGAGCTGTCAACCGAGCTGTGATCCGGGGGTGTCCGAATGGGGAAACCCGGCAGTCGTCATGGGCTGTCACCCGCTGCTGAACACATAGGCAGTGTGGAGGGAACGAGGGGAAGTGAAACATCTCAGTACCCTCAGGAAGAGAAAACAACCGTGATTCCGGGAGTAGTGGCGAGCGAAACTGGATGAGGCCAAACCGTATGCGTGTGATACCCGGCAGGGGTTGCGCATGCGGGGTTGTGGGATCTCTCTTTCATAGTCTGCCGGCTGTGAGACGAGTCAGAAACCGTTGATGTAGGCGAAGGACATGCGAAAGGTCCGGCGTAGAGGGTAAGACCCCCGTAGCTGAAACATCAGCGGCTCGTTTGAGAGACACCCAAGTAGCACGGGGCCCGAGAAATCCCGTGTGAATCTGGCGGGACCACCCGCTAAGCCTAAATATTCCCTGGTGACCGATAGCGGATAGTACCGTGAGGGAATGGTGAAAAGTACCGCGGGAGCGGAGTGAAATAGTACCTGAAACCGTGTGCCTACAAGCCGTGGGAGCGTCGCTGTATGTGCTTGCACATGCAGTCGTGACTGCGTGCCTTTTGAAGAATGAGCCTGCGAGTTAGCGGTGTGTAGCGAGGTTAACCCGTGTGGGGAAGCCGTAGCGAAAGCGAGTCCGAACAGGGCGTTTGAGTTGCACGCTCTAGACCCGAAGCGGAGTGATCTAGCCATGGGCAGGTTGAAGCGGAGGTAAGACTTCGTGGAGGACCGAACCCACCAGGGTTGAAAACCTGGGGGATGACCTGTGGTTAGGGGTGAAAGGCCAATCAAACTCCGTGATAGCTGGTTCTCCCCGAAATGCATTTAGG
>NZ_JBHZAC010000034.1:0-1034 GCF_042753865.1 Nocardia sp. NPDC059240
CGGACGGTGGGTCAACTGGTGCAACTGACCAACAAATTCAAAGTATGAAGGCTGACGTTGATTCATTCGGCCGAGTCTTGGACGCTCATGTAAAGGACACGACCAAACACGTATCGTCTGAAGACCGTACCAAGTGGGACGGTATGAGTGACAGGGTGACGACATCAGAAACAAACCTGAAGAACCATATCGCAAATGCTAAACCTCACGTCTCGGATTCTGAACGTTTGAAATGGAATCAAGCTGCTACGGATGCGACACAGCTGCAAAAGGATTTACAGACAACGAATCTATCGCTTCAGGATGTTATCGGGGTTCAAAACTTCTCACAGAAATATGCATTAACGGATGCTGAAGGAATGCGGAAACGGTTGGCTTCAGCTGACAGCATATTCACCGCACCACCCGGTTTTTATTATGGGACAGGATGGAATCAACTACCGTTACCGGGTGACGCTTCTTGGTACTATCTCGACATTCTACCAGCGCCAAACGGTCTGCGGAAATTGGTTCTGACACGTTCCTATGATAATACGTCATGGATTGGTGTTATACACACTGACAATGTATTCAGGGGTTGGCGACAGCTGTTTACACAAAATGATTTTATGGCGCTCACATGGTATAACCTTCCGTTATTGAATGGAGCAAAGGCGTCAGGAAGAACACCGCAGTATACCCGCTGGGGAAACATCCTCATGCTAAAAGGTGACGTGGCGTGTGACCTCGGCGTTGACTTTGCACAATTGCCCGCGTCATATTCACCGTCAGACAAAAAGGCGGTCATGGCAACAGCATACGGAACGACAGGCTTCACAAAATTTTATATCAACACTGACGGTAAACTGGCGTTTGTCGGCTTTTCAGGAAACAATCAGTCCGCCGTGTCCAGTTGGTCATTAGACGCGGCAGTGCCTTACTAGGAGGGTTGGAGCAATGGAAATGATACAAGTATTCGTATATGATTCGGATTTCATCTTCGACTATCCTGAAATTGTTCCGGCTGATTCCGTACCGGATAATGCGACAACCGT